>NZ_FWYD01000044.1 GCF_900176485.1 Primorskyibacter flagellatus | reverse complement strand
CACCAGATTGGCGCGGGATGGAGCAGCCCGGTAGCTCGTCAGGCTCATAACCTGAAGGTCGTAGGTTCAAATCCTACTCCCGCAACCATAAATACACCAAACATAAACAACCACTTAGCCACCTCAGGGTGGCTTTTTGCATTCGGGCGACATGAACCCGGTGCTACGCTGGTGCTACTTTTGGGGTGCCAGAATCCTGTTGAGCGGCTAACACCGGCCCGACACGCGCAATATTGCGCTGCAAACGCGGAGGGAGGGAGCGCTGATGCAGCAGAAAGGACGTGAACGGAAGTTTTCCGCAGGTGCAAGAAATTCGAAAAGCGGCCATTTGCTTTACAAAGTGACTGGCACTAGCGCTTTGTGGGCTTTGATGTGACGAAAAATTTCATTAAAGCTTTTGTACAATACGGCATTTGGGCGGGCGTCTTTCGCCTTGCGTGTAAGCAGCTGTTCTCGGACCACGTCTTCATCGCTCCAGTGTGAAATTCGAACGAGCTTCTTATAATCTGCCTTCGAATTATTTGACCCGTACTTCGCCCAAATAGAGAAAAGGCCAGCGTCGTTAGACATCATGACATCCTTGGCGATGCTATCACCAACATAAGCAGCTTCTGAGACGGGTACCCCTTCCATGTTGCATATTTCTCTGACGACCTGCACATTTGGTTTTCGTTGGTGATGACTGAGCTCAATTATCCGTTCGGGGGGGAAGTGGTTCTGTTGCACGGAGTAAGAGCCGGCAGCAGGGTGCAGTGCCTCGGAGGCCTCCCTACAATACAATTTGGAAAAATACTGGTTTAGTTGAAGTCGTTGTATTCTATCCGTCGCCGAAAAGAGTTTACTCTCGGTGTGTGCGACCAAGGTAATTCCAGATGCATGAACTGCCTGTATGGCGTTCATCACCCCTGGATAGAGCGCTAAGTTGCGTTTCCTGCTTGAGTTGAAGGCATGAAAGGCTGGATCGTAGATTTCAGCAATTTCTTGAAACGTCGCTTTTGGATGCAAACGTCGAATGGTCTCTGTCTCCAGCAGGGCGAATGGATGCTCTGAATCGTGATGCTTGCGATGGACCTTGCGGAAATCGTCCAAAAGCGTTTCTCTGTCACAGTCAGAAATGTCGACAATTGTATCAACCATCTCGTAGAAAGAAACGACGAAGTATCCAACCCAATCATACAGTGTATTGTCCAAGTCGCAGATTAAGAGGCGCACAGCTTTTCGGCTCGTCATTTGCTCACCTCCACGTTAGGCTGAGCTTCCTCTCCTGCTAGCGGTCGTTGAGAGCCGTTCTGATCTGTCGTGGATTCGACGCCCAACTGTAGCGATTCTTGGCCGCCACTCAGTGTGGGCCGCACAAAATTCAAGTTTGTGACCAAAAAAAGTGCTGCAGCAGCGAACACAAGGAATCGACCCGTAGCACTATAGAACTCCGAGATCTTACTTTCTGCGTTTTTCAAACTCTCGCCGGTGTATTGGTACCTGCCGTTTTCGCCACGAACTACTTTCGCATCAGGATAACGGCTGAAATGTGATATCGCCTGTGTCATCCCTTTCTCTAGCTCCAAGTGCTTACCTTTTAGATAATTTTCTTCTAGATCCTCGCCGAACGAAACGGCACCACGGAGCATCTTATGGTAGACATTCAGATCAAGTAATTTGACTGCTCGGAGTGCTACGTAAGCACCAAGAACCAAGAGGACAGCGACATGAAGCTGCAAGCTGAACAGCCATAGATGAACTTCGAGTGAAAATGCCTGCCCCTGACTAAGGAGTACCACCGCGACACCGAGCGCACCGGCGACAAATGTAAGGCCAAGTTGCCTCGATTTTACTGACATCTCGTTGAAGTGCATTTGGGTATCGACGGCCTTTTCCCAAATACTCAGGTACTTGTCCCACTCGCTGTCTTGTGGTGGCATCTTCGTCTCCTAGTCTGCTCAATGGTCCAAGTGATAGCTGAACAAGAACATTTGCGCGACCCGCTTCAAGAGTGTTTCAGGAGTGATCAAAGCCAGCTTTAAACCGCTCTGACTTATTCAAAGCTAGTCCCCGCCAGCCAGATGCTGCAATGCGTCGGAAGTCAGCGAAATCGATGGATAGTTCCGACGAAAACAGTGTCTATTTATGCAGTCTCCTTACGATGGGGTCAGAGCAAACAAAAAGGGGCCTTGCGCAGGAACAAAACAAAAACATCTGTCAAGACTATTAAGTAGTGGTCTGCTAGTGTAGGACGTAAGAGCGCAAGGCTTCGTCGCAAGTAAGCCATGAAGCACAATATGTAGAGGTCGAGATGCAGAACACTTCCCATGCAGTTATGGCGCAACGAGTTGAGGCCAAAGATAGCCTAGATGACTTCCCTACGCCGCCTTGGGCGACAAGAGCGTTGGTAGAACACATCATCGAACAAGAGGTTGGTACCTCATCCATGTCAGCTTTGGAACCTGCCTGTGGAAGAGGATACATGGCGCAGGCACTTAAAGAGTATTTCGGCACTGTTACCGCGACCGATGTGCATGATTACGGCTATGGCGAAACCGTTGACTTTTTGGCCAATGTTTGCGCCACTGCATCTCACGATTGGGTCATCACAAACCCGCCTTTTAGACGTGCCGAAGAGTTCATCCAACGCTCACTGCCAATTGCTCGCCGAGGCGTTGCAATGCTGGTGCGAACAGTTTTTATCGAAAGCGTCGGTCGATATGAGCGTTTGTTCAGTCAAACACCGCCATCTAAAGTTGCTCAGTTCGTAGAGCGTGTGCCTATGGTCAGAGGTCGCGTAGATCGCAAAGCATCCACAGCTACCGGTTACGCATGGGTCATTTGGGAAAAAGGCACTGGCACATCGCCTTCACTGGTTTGGGTTCCGCCGTGTCGCAAGAAGCTTGAAACCGACTTGGACTATGAGCCATACTTTCTGACAGGTGAAAGCCCCGTGGAAACCTCGAGGCAGCAAGAGCTTTTTGCGTAGTGTTTAAGAAGTGCCGGGCAACTGATTACTTGCCGGTTAGTTTCTTTAGCTCTCCCAACTCCATTACCTCACCTGATTTGCGATGTACCAAGCGATGACAATTGGGGCAAAGTGGGACGACGTTTTTTACGGCTTTTCGCAGGTCTATCTTCGATACGCCGGAAGTAGAAATTGGTTTCTTATGGTGGATTTCGATTAATCCCTTTCCGGTATTACCGTAAACATTTGATCCTTCAAAGCCACAGCCACGACAGTCTATTGTATCATCGGCTTTTGAGTAGGTTTTTAGAGCAAAGTCGCGCAGTTTTTGTGAGCGCGCGCGGATTACTTTTGAAACTACACGTTGGTGTCCCTCTTCTACAAACACCGTTTTTTCTGGCTTGATGGAGCGGTTTATTAATGCCTTCTTAAATCCTTGTTCTTTATAGCTTTCGCGTGCTCCTTGAACGTCATTGACAAACTTTTTGCCTTTGGCGGTGATCTGGTATCTGGTACCATCAAAGGTGGCTACACCCATCTTTTCAAGCTTTTTGTGGGACTTAAGATTTCTGACTTTCTCGCTGAAATAGTCGTCGTTCCTGTGTGGCGAGATCTCCAAGTCTTTGCCTGCGGGTTTAAGAACCTCACGAAGGATTGGGACCAATTCCGATGTTGAGAGGCCGATCGCTTTGCTGTTCACCAAAGCTTCAAGCGTCGGCATGACTAAATCGCCTTCTGACACTCTGGTTGGATCTTTTGTCAACACACCCCTCCTGCCTCAACGTGCGAAATGCACTCATCTGTTCCAGCCTAGCGACAACGACTGAATGCCGCAAACGTTACCTACTTCCTAATTCTTGCGTGTTCTATGCGGCAAATGTCGGCTATGTGGGCTGCGACCGCAGTATTACGAAAAGCCGTTCGATGTCGGCCAAGTGCGAGAAGTGTCCCGATTAATATCAATACACGCCAGTTTTATCGTCAGCACCGTCAGCACCGTCAGCATCGTCAGCCAAATGGGCAAGGCTGACGATGCTGACGGTGCTGACGATAGTTTAGCCAAGTTTGATACAGATCGCGCGTTGGCCGGTTTTGCCTTGGCGGGCTTTCGACATGGTGATGCCTTGGCGGCGCAAGAGGGGCTGCACCCGCTTTAGCTCGACAGATAGTTTGTTGGGCTGACGGGGAAAAATCAGCGGGTCGTCTGTGAGTTGCGGGTAAAGGCTGCGCAGCGCCTTTGTCAGCTCGGTTGCGGTGCCTTTGAACGGGCCGTGGTCGGTGATCATGCTGACGATGGCTTCGGCCACGGGGTTGCCTTCAATGGCCGCGCTGTCCACAGATTGCCGATTGGCGGTGTAAGCTTCAGTAAACGCGCCTTCAGGCCAGCCAAGCGCGGGTTCTGCGGCAGTGACCCATTTGGTGAAGTCCGCCATGCGGGGCCGCTCTGTGAGCGTGACCGACGACAGCCGCGCAAGGGCCGTGCTTGTTGCATTCAGAAGCGCTGCAAGGATGTGCGGCGCGGCATGATTAAATCGCGTCCAGAACTCGGCCTCAAACTCCCGTTTGGTTTCTTCGATGACGGGCAGGGACACAATGATAGACCTGTCCGCCAGATCCGGGCGACTGGCAAGATCGGGAATGCCGTTCAGCAGGACCGGGCGGGTGGCGTCAAACAGCACTTCTTCGGCGTTGGTGTGCAGCTTGCGGGTGCCAAACCCGCCCCCGGTGGCTATCCGGCACAGGGCGTCGGCAAGAGCGGGCTTGATATGCGACAGGTTATCAAAGGCGAGAACGTGATTGTGCCGCGCCGCAATGACCAAATCCTGCTCTGACTGCGGCGCGCTGCGCGTCATCGGGTTGACCGGATCAATCAGGCTGCGCAGCACTTTGGCGGTGGTGCTTTTAGCGCTGCCTTGCTCGCCGGTCAGGATCAAAATGGGGTAGGGGCCTTTGGGTTGGAAACATCCCAATAGCCATGCCACCAGCATCCTGAAGTCGGTTTCAGAACCGACATTCAAAAAGGGCCGCAACAGGTTGATATCGGCAGGGCCGGTGACGGGGGCGGGCAAGGCCTGCATGGCGCGGGAACGCTGGAACCGGGCCGCGCCGCGCTTGACGATTTTCCATCCCGTTGCGTCGATGCACACAGAGGCCCAATCTTTGCCGCCAAGATCCAGATAAAGGCAGTCATCGGCAGTCCCCAAGCGGTTGAAGACGGGATATTCCGGGCCGTTGAATAGTGCTTCGCCCGCCATTGTCCGGCGTTTGTCGTCCAGCGCGGTTTGCGACAGCATTTTGCCCTCTGCCTGATAGTGCTGATAGGACAGAAAATTCCGGAAGTCTGTGGACTCCAGCGCCATGTTTTCCACATGGTCGCCAAACATCACCGACGCGAACGCCTCTTTTTCCGGAGTGTGCCAAAGCTCAATACTGTCTAAGGGCGGCTGGTTTTGCACGGCTTTGCAGGGTTTTGTCGTGCCGTCCATCGCATCCTTTATCAGGCTTTTTACGTCACTTTCTGTCCAGCCCTGTTCAATCGCGTCCGCTGCGTCCCAGCCTTTGACAAAACCGTTCTTTTCATCTCTTTCCCTGACTTTCCCGTATATTTCCGGACACAAGATGACCGCGAATGCAGGGGTTTGCATGGTTTTGGAAAGCGTGCTTTTGACTGCATTTGCATACTTCGCGCCGGGGGTGTCGTCATCCGGCCAGATCACGACCCGGCGGTTTGCAAGCGGTGATAGGTCCGTTTTGGTCAGGGCATTGCATCCGCCAAAGCTGGTGGTCGCCAAGAACCCCAAACCCGCCAAAGCGTCGGCGCATTTCTCCCCCTCAACAAAGAGGATCGTTCTTTCGGGATCGGCAGCGACAATCTGGTGCAGATTGTAGAGGGGCCGCAAATCCGGGGCTTTCCACTCTTGCTGTACCACGTCGAAGGGCATGAAAAACTTGGTCCCGTCCCGCCGGTCGTAGCGATTGGCGACAAGAACCGGTGCGCCGGTTTCGTCATGGTAGGTGTGGGCGGTTGAGGGAAGGCCGCACTTCGGATGCGGGGGCAATTTGAGCGCGATTGTCATTGTCCTGCCCCCCAATCTTTGCGCAGCCTGCGGGCCGCTTCCGATTGGCTCAACCCGTTCAGATAAGCATATAGGCTGATAGGATCGCCGCCCCGGTCGTCGGTCGCAAAATCGGCCCAGCAGCCTTTGTCCAGGTTGATCCGAAACGACCCCCTGCGACGGTCTTGGCGCGTCGGATTAAGCGTATGCGCCGTCCCCGTCCCATTGATTTCTGCGGTTCCGTTGCACTGAGCCAACGGCGAGTTTCGTTCTGAGTATTCAGAAGGAGACGACGATGG
>NZ_FWYD01000043.1 GCF_900176485.1 Primorskyibacter flagellatus | reverse complement strand
GGATGCGGCTTTATTTCAAGCAGAGCAAGAGGTTGTTGAATCCGTAACTTACTCCGTAGGTAACACTATTAACACTAGGCGTTTTCCTTGATCTTCCCTTTGCGAAACCTTTGAAACGGTGTATGTGTTCATATGTACACATGCTTAGAAGGGGATGAAATGACGGCCAGCACCACAATGACGATCCGGCTCGACCCGCAGCTCAAGGCGAAGCTGGGAAGATTAGCGGATGGAACACGGCGCAGCCGATCCTTTCTGGCGGCAGAGGCGGTGGAAACCTATGTGGACCGCGAACTGGCCATCATCGAAGGCATCGAGCGCGGGCTTGCGGACGTGGAAGCAGGTCGGACGGTCAGCCATGAGGATGCAATGGCGTCCGTGCAGCGGGTGATCGACGCGGCAGCGGGCGGCACTGCATGAGCCGACCGGTTCGCTGGTCCACCGACGCGCTGGCCGACCTTGCCGATCAGATCGCCTACATCGCCGCCGATAACCCCGCAGCGGCCCGTCGCGTGTCCGATGCCCTCGACAAGACGGCCTTGGCCCTCGGAGACATGCCAATAGGGCGCCCCGGACGGGTTACAGGCACCTATGAGAAATCAGTGACGGGCCTGTCCTACATTCTCGCCTACGCGATCACGCAGACAGGCGGCGAAGAAGAAATCGCGATTGTTCGAGTGATCCACACATCGCGGGACTGGTCTGCCGAAGAATGGCCGGACTGATTTTCACTGATCCGGCCTGTTGATCCAGATGGCGCAATAGCTGGACCCGTTGTCCTGTTCGACCACCTGTCCGCCTGCGGTGCCGCAATAGATGCTCGGAAACTGCCCGAACTCGCGGGCATCACCGCGCCCTGCAATCCACGCCATCGCCAGCGCCCCGATAACGGCCCCTGTGGCCAGCATGGAAGCCAACCACACCCAGAACCCGCCAAACCAGCGCCATGCCTCTCTGCGGGCCTCTCCTGCGGCCTGTGAGAGCTTTGCGCGCTCATTGTCGAGGTCGTGCCGGATACCGGCCATGGCGCTCTCAGCGGCCCTTGTTGCGGCCTGTGTGGCGCTGCGGGCCATCTGGTCGCGGTCCGTTTCCAAAGCCTCCTGAATGTCCCCCGGCGCATCCTCAGCCGCCTTTGCCATTTTCATGACTGCTGCCGTCACGATCTGGTTCAGCTTTTTCGCTTCGTCTTTGTCGAGACTGGTGCGGGAAAGGTGCTCGACGCTGCGGCGAAGGGCGGTCAGCTCATCCACCAGTTCCTGAAACGGATCCTTGCTCATGTCTGATCCGCCTTCGCCGCGACCTGATCGAGATCTTCCAGCAGCCCGACCAGTTCTTTCTGATCGACTTCGCGGGTGGCGTTCTTGCGCAGGGTCGAAGCCATCCAGCGTGCAATCTTTGGGTCGTTCAAGGCGGCACTTGTAACGATAGCCCCGACGATGATCTTGCGCCGCGTTTCGCTGGCTTTCTGGCGGGTTTTGAGGCGGGCGAGCTTGGCCTGCGTTGATGCAATCTGCTGATCTATTGTCCGCGCCATTCTGGTCCCCTTTGCCACTGCCCTATGTTGCTTTTAGGCTACGGCTGATGTAGAGAGCAAGACACGAAGTGCCCACTTATACAAACGCTGCGCGTTTGTGTGGGCAGGGGAGACTGGCGTTTCCCCTCGACCCCTAAGCGAAGTGCAGCCCCCGAATGGCGATCTATCATTTACGCGCAACGATGATTTCCCGCTCTCAGGGCCGCAGCGCCACGGCGGCAATCGCCTACCGCGTGGCCGAGCGTATCGAAGACCGCCGCACCGGGCTGACCTTCGATTACGCGGCGCGTGGCGGTGTCGATCACACCGAAATCCTCGCACCGGATCATGCGCCGGATTGGGTCCGTGACCGATCCGAGCTGTGGAACCGCGTCGAGGAATCCGAGACCCGCAAGAACAGCCAGGTCGCCCGCGAGGTGCGCGTGGCCCTGCCCGACGAGCTGACCCATGCGCAGCGTGTCGCCCTGGTCCGCGACTATGCGCAGGCACAGTTCGTGGACCGTGGCATGGTGGCCGACATCGCCCTGCACGCGCCGGGGCGCGAGGGGGACGAGCGCAACCATCACGCCCACATTCTGCTGACCACCCGTGAGGTGGATGCAGACGGCTTCACCACCAAGAACCGCGACTGGAACAAGGTCGAGGTTCTGGAGGGCTGGCGCGCGGCGTGGGCGCGGGACAGCAATGCAGCGCTTGAGCGTGCCGGCATCGAGGACCGGGTGGACCACCGGACGCTGGTGGCGCAGCGCGACGAGGCGCTTGAGTTGGCATCGGCGGCGCGGGAGCGCGGCGACGAGGGCGCGGAGCTGCACGAGACCGTGCGGGCCATGTCGCTGGACCGCCCGCCCCTGCCTCAACTCTCGCTGGGGGCGTGGCAGCTCAAGGAGCGCGGCATCGAGGTCGCCGCTGTCCGCGTCTGGCACGAAGTGAAGGACCGTGCAGCCGAGGTCAGGCAGGCGGTGCAGGAGCTGACTGGACAGGTCCGTGATTGGCTGGACCGTGCGACGGAGCGCGTCATGGACCGTCTGGGATCGGGACAATCTGAGCTGGTACTTGCGGGGGGGCGTGATGGCCGAGAGGAAGAACCCAACCTTGCCAAGCGGTTGCGTGACGCATGGGAGGCGCGACAGGGCCGTGAAAAGGAACAGGGTGTCGATGCGCCGGAGCGGGATGCACCGCAGTCTTCGCAGGATTTGGCGGCACGTCTGCGCGAAGCGGCGGCGGGGATCGACCCGGATGCTCTAGCGGATCGCGCAGCCGCGTTGCGCGAGGGCCGTGAGGCCGAGGAACGGCATCAGGCGCAGGAGGTCGCGCGCGAACAGGAACGGGTGAAAGAGCTGGAGCGTCAGCAGGAGATCGAGCGGGACGCCCATCGCGACCGAGGGCATGGGATCGAGCGGTGAGGTGCAAATGCAGCTATGCCTAAAATTGCTTTTAGCCTTTCTGGTCAAGGAAGGTTTGTAGCGCCATAATGTTAGGCATTGCCGTTTTCTTACAGACAGTTAACAAATCAGAAAATTTAAATGCTATAGGAGCATGTTATGACACTAGGGAGCTGTCCCGACTGCGGGCATACTGTCTCACTTAACGCAGAGGCATGTCCAAATTGCGGTAATCCTTTTCAAAATAGGTATGAATATAGCGATGAACGAGATTCTTATAATCGCTTTATTGTGTTCTTCACAGTGCTCATTGGGTGTGTTGTGTTTTACATACTAGCTTCGGACTTAAATTTGGTCACCGCTGATAAAGACCGTTTTGATACAGTCAGAATGCTCAACTTGATGTTAACTGGGCAGACAGAGATCCTACTTGACGGTTTCTATATCGATATGAAAGTGATCCTGATCCAAGTTAAAGATGCCTACTACGGGATCACTTTTGGCGATGCTCCGTTTATCGACATGCCTGTCTTGCAAAATCTTGTTGTAGCGGGGTTTGCTTTTCCTCTTTCCATATGGATAGCAGGTCTTGCAGCGCAACTCACACCTAGAGGTAATATTTTCTCGATGTACTTTTGGCTACCCGTCATCTTTATAGGCGTAGGTTTGCTTGCTTATTTGACTCGATAGTCGAAGCCTAAAACTACCTCCAATAGCTTACGCATTGTGGCGTGAAATCAGGGTCTCGCATGTTTGATGGGATTGTTTCTAAACAAAACTTTTGCCAGTGCTGTCGCTCTTCTATCTGAGCGCATTGTCTGAAATCGGATATGACTTGAGGTAAGTTTGGGATTTTAATGAGGATGGAGGAGTTACCTTGGCTTGCACTTAGCTGGATAGCTGCTTGGTTTTCTAACTGATCCATAAAATTGGTGTTTCCGTTTACGAACGAAGAAATCCACCTTTCGCCATTTCGTTCAAACGTACCGTTCATTAGAAGTACATCGCCTTGAAAAGGATCTGGCGGAAGCAATGGAGGCGCTATGTTTCGATCACTTAAGATATCGAACCCCCAACCATCGTATCTGCGCCATGCACTTACTTCCAAGACATCACTCCCATCTGAGAATGATCCTAGGTCTGCTCGGCAAATACCTGTCCGCCCCGTAAAATAAGTGACTTCCTCCAGTTTAACACTACCAAAAGCATTTGAGGATACCGGTACGAACACGCCTGCTTCTGCTCCGGTGTCGGCCCCTGTGGCTTCTGCCAGAACAGAATCGCAGCCATCGCATTCTGCCCCTTCAGGGACGAGAAAATAGTACCCCGGCTCACTGAGCAAGAAGGTGTATAGTGCTTTAGCAGACTGTTCTGTTTGAAGGTCGTAATAAATGCCAACCTCTGACAATCTTTCGGCAACTACTGTCAAAGCGCTATTTGTTGCTGGACCCCAAAGCCCATCAATCTCTGAGCGATATAACCCAGCAGCTTCGAGAGAGGATTGAAGCCTTTGCCTTTCAGTGTTGGACAAACTGAAAAATGCGTCCTTTTCCGCATCTTGTGCGGATGCCAAAGTTGCTAAGAAAAAGAAGAAGGCAGCAAGATAGTATTTAAGCATGAGCACTCCGAAACTCGTAAGCGGTGGTATGACGATAACTAAACGGATCGCAGGAATCCAAACAAACCACGTTTTGCACCCTGCCCTGTTCGCTGATCGGTCAACATTGCCGTCAACTGGCGGCGTTCTTCGCCTTCACGGTCAAGGCGTTCGCGAAGGTCTGCCACAGTTTCAGCCATGTTTTCAGATAGGGTATTTGCTGCTTTAAGTTCGGCACGTAACCGTTCAATTTCAATGCGGTTTTCATGGTCAGAAGTGGGGGTAAGCACTGGTTTTTCTGACTGGTCAAGAGTGGTCAGGGGGAATACTCTGTGCAGCTCTGACGGATCAATCTCGTATCTTCCTTGAGCATCTTTTGGCGCACTTAGTCGCCCTTCTTTTATGGCTTTTAGGACTGTTCCCTTTGCCTTGTGGCAGGACTTGGCTGCTTCGTTCAGTGACATGGTCATGCTCGGTTTTCCTCGTGGTCATTATTGGTTTTCTTGACCGGTCATGACCGGTCAGCGTGACCAGTGTGCCACAATTTATGAACCAAGCAAACTATCGAGCAAACGGCATTTCCAAGCATCGTAACCGCTATCTTAGGCTGTTCTGTTTCCCGCAGTAGGCCACGAAGGCGGCACCCGCGCTTTTCGGCGGGTTGCCTTTGGCAGTTTCCGCTTGCGCGAAGGCCAGCCAATCGGCCCGCAGCGCGTAGTAGTCCCGGCCCTTTTCCCGTGCCACGGCGCGGGCCTTCTCTTCGGCCCAGTCGGGCAGGGCAATGGCGGGGGTGATTTGCGCCTTGGACTGGCGGGGCCGGACGATCACAAGGTCAGCGGCGTCCAGCTCGAAGCTGTAGAACGGCGTCACGTCCGCCTTGATAATCTCGCGCAGATTGTGTCGGAACCGTTTGACGGGGGCGTTGCTGCCCGTCTTGTTTTGGAGCGTCGTCAGCCCGATCTGCCACTTCGGCTTGCTGCCGCAATGCTTTCGCGCGATCTCGTAGAGTCGGCGTTCTAGTGGGCGACGCAGCCGGAAGTAGTCTTTCGAGATCGTGACAACCTGGTCGGATTCGATGGCCCGCATGAGCCAGCGCGACAGCTTCACCTCGCAATAGTCCAAGCGGAACCGTTCGTCGTCTGTGCGGACGAATCCGCCCTCGTCAATCAGCGAGAAAATTCGCGTCTCGATCTTACCACCGGACCTGATGTTGGTGACGAACTGCGCCCCTTGGAGGCGGGCAAAGGCATCTTCGAGGCGTTTGTAGTGGTTTCCGCCGATTGGTCGGTTGGTCGCAACCGACAACTCGCGGGCCGAAAAGCGCACGGTGTCCCCGATCGCTTCGCCCCGGTTCTTGCGGTGCATGAGCTGGCTGATCGTGAAAATCAGAATGTCTTTGTCGAAGATGGTGGGCAGACCGAGGCCAGACGGCCGGATTTTTAGAATATTGTCGCCGCTGCGATATTCGAGGTGTCGCATGTCAGGCTTCGTTGCCAGCGAGAACAGCGGATGCTCCATCGAGGCCATGTCGTCCTTCGGCACTGCATCCGCGATATCAAGGACGAAGAAATCAAGGTTTGGATGGCGATCTGGCAGCAAACTCATCAGCGAATCTTTGACCTATCAGGAACTTTCCACTTTGACCTATCAGGAACCAGATTGCAGGGAAAGTCTGTTTGACCCTTTCGGAACCAAAGTTTGACCCTTTCGGAACCAAAGTTTGACCCTTTCGGAACCCGGATGCGGCTTTATTTCAAGCAGAGCAAGAGGTTGTTGAATCCGTAACTTACTCCGTAGGTAACACTATTAACACTAGGCGTTTTCCTTGATCTT
>NZ_FWYD01000038.1 GCF_900176485.1 Primorskyibacter flagellatus | reverse complement strand
CATGGATGCTCCTTCCTTTTGTGATGGCTTTAACACTCACCACAATGGCACATTGAGATGCCGTCGGGAGGGGCATCCACGCCATCAACAAAGCCTTGGAGCATAACAACCATGCCAAATAATCATGAAAAACCTCACGGCAAAACTGACTAGAGTTTTAACACGTTTTTTATCGCAGCTTGAAAACCAGACATCCGTTCAACGCGCAGCATCAGTCAATCTGGGCTCGCAGTCAGATTTCGCGGCGCGTTGCCTCAACAACAGCTATCGATACGGAGATGTCTGTGCATCCGAAAGAACCGAGAAATCTCAGTTTCTTAGTCTGCTTGGCGAACGACTGGTTCGAAGCCACCTCCATCGGGGGTGACGCTGCACCGGCATCGGGCAACTCAGAGCCCTTTCACGACATTGATACCGCAGTATCAGAAAAAATGATTTGTTGCGCGGAGCACATTGAAGATTTCTTCGAGAGCAGTAGTCCTTATCTGGGAATGGCGTTTGACACGCAGAAGGAAACAAAGTGAGGCGAACTACGACGACAACAATTGCCCTATGCATCGCGACCGCCGCGTTCGCCGATGGAGCGAGGACGATACAGCACATTGAATGCGCCTCCTACGCCGAACTCAGCCGACTTCCGTTGGCACGCATAGAGGGCGCATCTCGCGCGAACGCTGATGCCGATCGGTTGCGCGACGCGCACATGGCCGAGGCATTGAAGCTTGGAGTGCCACTGGTCGAAAAAGATTCCGGCTTTCCCGGATTCATGAAGTCCCGCCCTGTCGGAGGGTCGGCCGAGGCAGGCATCGGCTATTTCTTAGGGTCTGTTGTGACGACAGAGCAAGATCTCTTCGAGCTACTGCACGGTGCCTCGCCGACCAGGGGCCAGTCCCTCGATGACCGCTTCGAACGACTCGCCGACTGGTATCGCCTACGCTCGGCGGAAATGACAAGTAGCTACGAAGTAGCCGGTTGCATCGACCTTTTCTGAGGCGAAAACCACTGATATCGGTGAAAAACTCCGTCAATCGTCACTGCTATCCCCGAACGTGGAACGTTGACCTCTGAACGGTTAAATTAGCGAACAGAATTCTTGCAAACCCCTTGTCAGGAAACGGTGTTCTCCGGTTGAACGCTGATCAGCGATGGGACAGAGTTTTTCACCGATATCAGCCCAACCTGTGAATTCGATTTTCGCGCTGCATGTGCTCGCAGCGGACAACTCGCTGCACATGCTCTGTTAACGATGAGGCTTTGCCGCAGTGAAAACTGCCATTCATTCGCGATGCAGAGACCGATGAAGAGCATGCAAGAACTTCCGACTCTTACTTAGCTGAGATCAGCCGCAACGCGTCTCAAAGCTGGCAAGCGGATCTTCATAGTAGGTGACCTGCCCCGGGATTTTTCCTCCATTTGGAATTAGAGTCCGACCCAACAAAAGGGCGGACCATGAAGCGAACGAGATACACAGACGAACAGATCATCAGCATTCTGACCGAGCATGAGGCGGGCGCGAAGTGTGCTGACCTGTGCCGTAAGCACGGGATGTCGGAAGGCACCTTTTATGCTTGGAAGGCGAAGTTTAGCGGGATGACGGTGTCGGACGCCAAACGGCTCAAGACGCTGGAAGATGAGAATGCCAAGTTGAAGAAGCTGTTGGCCGAGCAGATGCTTGATGCGGCAGCAATGAAGGAACTGCTGGCAAAAAAATGGTAGGGCCCGCCGTTAAGCGCGAAGCCGTTGCGCATCTGCGGACCCGGTTGGGTCTGTCGGAGCGTCGGGCCTGCACGATTGTCGGCGCGGATCGCAAGATGATCCGATACCAGTCCATAAGACCACCTGAGACGGAGCTGCGCCAGCGGCTGCGGGATCTGGCCAATGAACGCCGCCGGTTTGGCTATCGGCGTCTGTTCGTGCTGTTGCGCCGCGATGGCGAACCGTCAGGGATCAACCGCATCTACCGGCTGTATCGAGAAGAAGGGCTCACGGTGCGCAAACGGCGCGCCAGGCGCAAGGCGGTGGGAACCCGTGCCCCGATCTTGGTCGAGGCACGGCCCAATGCGCGCTGGTCTCTGGATTTCGTCCATGACCAGCTCGCCTGCGGCCGGCGGTTCCGCATCCTGAATGTGGTCGATGATGTTACACGGGAATGCCTCACGGCCATTCCGGACACCTCGATCTCGGGGCGGCGTGTCGCACGGGAATTGGCGACGCTGATCGAAAGGCGCGGCAGGCCGGGGATGATCGTGTCTGACAACGGTACCGAACTGACCAGTAACGCGATCTTAACCTTTGCCACCGAACGCAAGATCGAGTGGCATTACATCGCGCCGGGCAAGCCGATGCAGAACGGTTTCGTCGAGAGTTTCAACGGGCGCATGCGCGACGAACTCTTGAACGAGACCATGTTCCGGAACATGGCGCATGCTCGCGCCGTGATCCGGGCCTGGACCGCCGATTTCAACGAAACAAGGCCACATTCCGCGCTCGGCTACCAGACGCCCAAGGCGTTCGCCGAGCGCTTCACCACCGCAACCGACACCCGCGCTGCGCCATCTGAAAGCTCCGCGCGGATGTCGGTTGCTCCACCTACGCCAATCGGCGTATCAAACCAAACGGCTCTGGTTCCGGCTGGATGAAAGTTCAGTGGCAGGTCATAGGAAACTGCAGGGGGAGTGAGCTGTCATCGGTACTTCAAAGAGAGCACCCTGAGGCGCTCTCCTGATTCCTTCTTAGTCTTCACTTGATCGGTTCGGCTTGTTTGAGCCTGGCAAAGCTATGACGCACAGCGCTGCGCCAGCCCAAGAGTTCCCGATCATGCGTCTGGTACGGGTCACGTCCCTAGTCTATTGTGGCTTTAGGTTGGTTTCATCCTACACTCATTCCTCTTCGCAAGTTTCAGTAACTAATGAGTACTGCCCCACATTTCGACGTCACTTCAAAATGGCAGCAAGAACGTGCGCGCATAGCGCAAGATTCCAAAGCGCGCTGCACCACCGTCGTTAGGCATCGTGTCGATCAACACCGTGTCTCCCGACAATTTGGCTACCAAGTAGTTGCCACGCATCACCTCGCTCAGATCGGAATGCACACCAAACCCGGCATGCACATCGCGGGCCACAAAGCACCCCGGCCCATAAGACCGCGCGGCACGGGTCGAGGTTTTTCCGCCTGCCCCACGCGGCAGAATGGCGCTTGCATTGGTTTTCAGGATTAGCACGCCCGGACCCTGCGCATAGTGCACCATCGCACGTCCGAAAATCAGGCTGGCCAGGTTGAAACTAAGCAACCGTTTGATGCGCACAGTGCTGCTCACGCCAACGAAGTGCGTCCATTCAAAAACAACTTGCTCGTCAGAGCGCAGGGTCCACTCCACAAGGCTCGCCGGTGGCGGCATGGTCAGACCGGAGACTTGCGAGCGCTGCGACAAGTCAACTTTCTGCATGCGCCAAGCACGATGCAGGATGCGCGAGAAGATGGCTTTGAACGGCATCGGCACCCGAGCGCTAGTGGGTACGTTGTAAACCCCTGTATCGCGCTTCACGTACAGGACATCGCGACGGGCTTTGCCGAAGGCCAAAGAACCACGTTCCGAGGCGCGCGTCATCCCTTGGCTGCGCGGCACCCGCCCGACCGCCAACGACGCGGTAAGGCTCTCATCCGGGTGCAGGATCACGCGGCCTAAAACGATCAGGTAGGTCTTAAAGAGCACCATCAGCGAATAGATCAGTAGGAGCACACTCACCGCATTCAACATCAAGAAGCTTTGTCCGATGGAGGCGGTCGTGGTGTCGCGATAGATGGCGAGAGCTGCGTCGACTTCGGTGACGGCACGTTGACGGAACGCTTCCGTCCCACGGCCCGCTTCCGTTTCCGCGCGTTCCAACCGCGCCTCAAGACCATCGAGAATACCCTGACGAACGCCCTGGTAAATCGAGTTAGTAATGGACTTCACAAGGTTCATAAAGTGGCATTTCAAGTTCCAGCCGCAGCGTTCAGTGTTTGTCCCAGGTGCGCGCTGCGGAAGCTTCTCTTCCACAAAACCGTGGGTTTCCTCCGCAGAGTCACGCACCAACCCATTGACTTGGTCCTGGGTTGCCAGCGACCGTGTGTTCAACTCGGCCTGCCATTGCATCGTCTGTTCGGTCTGAATGTGGACGAGCATCTCCTCGAACGACAGCGGCTCTGCAGGCGCGGGCACATCCGCGTAGGTCAGCGCGGTCTCTGCCGCCACGTGATCAAGGCCGCGCCACATCGCCGAGTACCCGACCGTCAACACAGCGAAGATCGCCAGCATCGGCAGCCAGAGGCGGAGTGCATGGAAAAGCGATGCGCCAAGACGGCCATCCACGCGCAGTTGCATAAGGAGATCGGCATTGTCCTGAACAGCCTTGAAAAACAGACGCAGGGCCACGAAGGCGGAGAGCACCACGAGCAGAACGGCGGGGTTCGGAGCAAAGCCCTCAAAGACACGCCCCAGAACCGCCGGCGCGCGCCAGGCGACCTCGCTCTCGAGCGCATTGGCCGAGGCAACGACCCCGATCACCGCGCTTTCATAGACGACGAGACCGATGAACCCCAGAAAGGCCGGGCTGAGAAGGCGCCCGTAGATCGCCGTCAGCATGACGGACGCCGCAAACGCTACGGCCACGCCGCCTGCCGTCAGCCAGTACCGGAGCGCCTCGGTGGAGGCCTCTGGCAGGGGCACGCCCGAAATGTCCGGCATGAACTCCAGGGCGAGGCCGAGGCACAGCGCATAGGCCAGCGCCCGCTGACCAAAGCCCCACGCGACCAGCGCCCCGCCGACGAAAAGCGCCGCAAACGGGCTGACCCACGGCACGAAATCGGCCAAGGGCCCCCAGAAGTCGGCGTTTGGTTCCGGCAGACGGAGCATCGCCGTGCCATCAGCCACGGCCAGCGGGTTCAGGCGGGTGGCGCCCATGATCGGCAGCCAGGACAGCATGACAAGGAGCCACAGGCCCTGGATAACGGCGCCCTTTGCGGGCGCGGCGGAGAAGTGTGTTGTGTCGGTATCTACAAGCGAATTTGCCATGAGGCTTTCCTCCGAAAGCGTGTTGGGTTCAGGATGCCGCCCTCTGAGAGGCGACATCCAAGACTGCGATCAGTTCGCGACGCGCAGTCGCGTTGCCGTTGATGGAAGAAGCCCATCGGTGCGCACCGCATCGATCATGTCGCGGAACGTGGCTTCGTGCTTTTCCTTCGTCTTGCGCGCCAGGCGTCTCGTACGCGAGTCTGAACGGAAAGCGTCGACAATGCGTTCGATGCGGGCGGGGGCCAGCTCGTTGAGAGACGCCTCCATCGCGCTGCTGAAGTAAGTGTCCAGCATCTTGAGCTTTGTGGCCGTGTAGACGCGCGGCTTCTTGCGGCGCTGTTTGCGCACGTATGCCCCAAGGGTGCCTTTGTCCTCGGCGGGCGGCATCAGGTCTTCGACTTGCTTCAACGTGTTGATCAGCCGCCATTCTGCGGGCGGGATCAGGACAGTCACAGGACGGCGCACCGAAGCACCCTGAGCCACGCGCGTCGCGGTATGCCCCCACGAGGTGAGCGTACGGAAGAGGCCCGCAGCGCCGCTGACATCGACAGCCATGCCACCGCTCTTCAGGAAGGACACGGTCTTCGCGAGCTGCGTCTTGGTTGCCCCTTCCGGCACCTGCACCACCAGACCGAAAAGGCGGTCGAAGCCGAACAGGCCCTTGCCAGCCAGGTGCAGCGTTTCTGTCAGTTCCGACACACCGCCCGCGAAGTCATTGCGCTTGAGCCGCGCGTTCAAAGCCTCGATGCGTGGCATGAAGTGGTGGACGAATTCGGCCACGTCATCGCGGCGACGGCGCTCGGCGCGAAGGATGATCAGGATCGCGAAGATCAGATCGGTGATCACCGCAAGGCTGACGGCGATGGCTTCCTGACCGCTGAGCGGCTGCCCCGTCACCACCTTCTTCACGAGCATGACCGCAAAGTGCTTGTCGCCGTGTTCGGGGGCGAAAGTGCTGTCCTCAAGCTCCGGCATGGCGACGGGTGCAAAGGCGGCGATGCCGGTATTCACTGCTGCGATCTGCGTGGCGAAGTTGGCCCAACGCTGCTGATGCGCCCGCCCGGACAGCACCGTCGCAACCTGCGCCTCGCGCTCGAACGCGGCCTGAAGCGTCGTCAGCGCAGTCGTGGAACGCACCTGCTGCATCGGGCTAGCCAAAGCTGCGCGGACGCCATCCAGCGTAGTGGCAGCAGCGGCGGCAGCGATCCCGTCCGAAAGCGCCTGATAGAGGCGCGCGAGTTCGGTCTCGGCAAGCGTCACGTCGCGCAGGAGGCGCAGCCAAACGTCATGACGCTCCCCAGTGCCGGACGCCGCCTCGATCAACACGTTTTCGCGGGCCGTATCGGCAAGCGCGGTCATGCCGGTATCGAAGCGTACGATCTCAGCCTGGCTGGCCTGCGCCGCAGAGATGGCGGCCGCGCGCTGGCGGTCAAAGACATCGCGCACCTCGGCGTCGCGCAGGTCCATGACGTTCACCCAGAAGGCAACCGCCAGCACAACGCTGAGGGTCGTCATGATCCCGTAGCCGAGAAGGTAAAGGACACGCGTGCGCGTATGCACGACGAAGGCGCTGATCAGGACGGTCAGGAAAACCGCCATGAGCGCCTGAATGATGATCGAGCCTGTCGCGGCGACGGCGACAGCAAGGATCGAGCGCGCGCCGTCCTGGCCCTCGCTGATAAACTGGCTGATCCCGGTGGCCGACCCAAACCAAGACAACAGGAAGGCGGCGAAAACCAGCAGCGAGAGCGTGCGTGGATTGATATTCAACATTTGAAACTCCCCAAAGAAGCAATCTGTTCGTGTCGAGCTCGTTGATTGGCGCTAAGCTGTCAGCAGCGAGCTCGGTCAGTAAGTGTGATATACACACTAATTATTAGTGTTACAATTACACTAATATACTTTTCGTGCTTCTCGTGACCGCTTCCGGCGCGCCTAACTGTAATCATTGAGTATTTTTTCGGGTCGCACTGGATTTATGTGTGATTTTTACACCAATCTCAGCGCCAAACGCTCCATTTCAGGTGCTGCGCTCCAAAGTTCGCAGCCTCGATCCGCGCATCGAAGGGCTTCTCAAGACAGCTCTGTTGCGCTAGCGTTTCGACCAGATTGATAGGAACGTGCGCGGCCGAATTAGCGAAACCTGCCCGCCACGTCGCCTGACTATTTTAGTGACCGAATGCCTTCAGACCCGATCAGAGACGCCTTCCTGTCCTATGCCCGCGAGGATCTGCGCGACGCCCGTCGGCTCTACGCACTGCTCGAGGACGCGGACATCAGCGTCGCAATGGATGTGGAGGACCTGGCTCCGGGCGAACGCTTTCAGGAGCGGCTGGACAAGCTTCTCGAGGGTTCCGCGAAACTGGTCTATCTCGCGACGGAACAGTCCAAAGCCTCGGACCCATGTCAGGATGAACTTGCGCTCGCCGCACGAGAGGGCAAACCCATCCTCCCGGTCCTGCTCGATGACACACCGGCCTCGGTCATTCCATCGGAACTGAGTGACCTCCACTACACACGCCTCAGGTCATCGGACGATTGGGAGGCGGGGCTTGGGGCGCTTGCGCAATCGCTGAAGACCGACCTCGCGTGGGAAAGAACCAAGGCGTCCTATCTCCTTCTGGACTTTGAGGGCAAAGGCCTCCTGCAGACCCGCGAAGCACTGCGCGAAGCAGAGCAATGGGCGCGCCAGCGTCCCCGCAACACCGAACCTATTCCGCCCGCCGTCTGGAAGCTTCTGTCCCGAAGCCGCGCGCGATTGGACAAGCGGCGGCGCCTTTTCGTCGGGCTGGGACTGGGTGGCCTGACGGGCGTCATTGCGGTGTCGGTGATGGTGTCCTGGCTCTCCATTCAGGCGCGCCAGCAAGGCGACCTTGCCCTCTCCCAAAGCCTCGCCGGGATCGAAAGCGTGGTGCGCGATGCCGCGAACGAGAACCGGAATTCCGAGGACGCCCTGACCGACAGTCTGATCGACAGCGGCTGCAACATCGCGGCGCGTCTTTCGGTCGACGGGCGGATCCCGCGCAGTCCAGCCACCGTCCTTGCCTGCGACATCCACTATGCGCTGAGCACCAACGGACCGGAGACCGGCGACGAACAGCACGCCTTTCTCAACGCGGAATTCGCGCGGCTGGACGAGGCGGCAGGTGACTACGTCGAGAAGCGCCTCGCGGGTGACCTGACCGACGTGGCCAGCCTTGACGCGCTCGACGAAGCGATGGAACTTCATTTCGACGTGCTCGACCTGCGCCATGGCCGCGTCGACATCGTCCCGATCACGGAGTACAGCGAAGAGCTGGAAACGGCGCTGACGTACGCGGGCCATTGGCTCGAGCTTCTGATCGCGTTCGGCGAAGCGGGTGCCGCGGATCTGGCTAACCGCGCTGCGGGCACCACGGCTTACTGGGGATCGACGGCCGCGATCTGGCTTCTGGATGGCGAGCACACGCCTGAGAAGCCGGACGCCCTGATCGACGACTCGCTCGAAAAGGTGCTCCAGTTCGACACCCGGATGTCGCAAGCCATTGCTGACGCCGCCACAACCCGCGACGCGTCCGTTCCGGCGCCCGATATCAGCTTCTTCCACGATATGCTGATCGACGTGCTGGTCAGCCTTGGCGAAGACGCGACGCAGGAACGGATGCCGACCTATTTCACGGAGGCGCTTCGCCTCGTGCCGCGCCTGCCAGAGGAGCAGCGCGCCGACAGACTATCCGAAGTTTCGCTCCAGACATGGACCCATCGCTACCGCAGCATCCCGGAGGACGATTTCCCAGGCCATGACGCGCTGTTGAACGACATGATCGCGGGCGTCGACAACGTTCTGTCCGGCGACACCGCGGCGGCGCGTGCGGCACAGCCCAAGTATGACGAGCTTCTGGAGGCGCTCGTCGCGTTCATGCACGAAATCCTGGACGACCAACGGGACATCGCGATCGAGCTGGCATCAACAGACCCGCCGGCGGCCCACACGATGTTGGCAGACACGCTGCCTCTGCGGCAAGACCTCTATCGCAAATCGTCCGACGAGAGCGCATGGGCCCGGCTGTTCATCCTTTCGGGAGAGGAGCGGTTGGCGCTGTTCGAGGACGACATGGGCTTGATCGACGATGCGCAAACGCGTCGGATTGAAACGCGCGCGCGACTAACTGCCCTTGATCTCGACCGCGCGACTTTGGATCGCGATGAGCGCACAGAATACGCGCGGCTGGAGGACCACCTGCATCAAGCGTTCTACCGTCAGATCGACACAATGCGAAACGAGGCGTCAAAGGTCTTCGGTGAAGAGGACACGGCCACCGCCATCGCGCACATGCAACGTCTGCGCCAAACGGACCGCGCCTGGGACCTTGCCCTGCCCGAGCCACGGGAATTCGATCGGGTTTACACGCTCGAATCCGGGCTGCAGCTTGGGTCGTATCTCTGGGACGCAAATCGCAAAGACGAGGCTGGCGATGTGGTCAGGCGCGCCATACGAGAATACTTGCCGATCAAAGACTACGAATTTTCAGACGGCGATAATGCACGCCGCGCGCGAGAGGCATGGGAAGTCACACAACGATGGATCGAGGCCTATGATTGGTCAGAGACCGAGCTCACACCGATCTCCACCCTGTTGCCCCTCGACAAGGATGTCGAGTGATGTTGCGCGGCTTCTGCTTCGGATTTTGCGGCATCGTGGTTCTCTTTGGCATGATATACTTCGCCTCGGACCGGGTCGTGCGCGAACCATGGCAGAGATTCTCAAACAGCTACATATCGTTCAACCTGCCGCCCGGTTGGGAGTGCAACTCCTCGGGAACAGAGTTCGTATGTGAAGATGTCGCGTCAGGCGACCAAGAACTCGCGCTTTTTGTCCTTACGGCCAAACAGGTTGGTCCAATGGACAATTTCGACAACTATCAGGCCTACTTGCAGACGCCCAAAACAATGACGCTCGAAAATGACGAAGAGGCACTGCAATCCGTGGTGGAAGAACTGGAGATCCGCGAGATTTCCGGCGAGGATTGGGTCTTCAGCCAACACCTCAATTCCGAACTGCCAGCCTTCCACACGCAATATTTTGCGACGGTGCGGAAGGACGTAGCCGTTTTGGTTACCTATTCCTACCACAAGGATGCGCCCCGACGCTTACATGAAATTGGTGAACAGGCGGCAACTTCTTTCATCATTTTGAACTAGTGACCGATATAGCCACAGTAGGACAATTGACGCCACGTCGACGCAGCGTGTGGTTGCGTCTTGCCCGTTAAGCATTTAGTGTAAAATGGACACTATTAGCCGAGGTCAAGACCAATGAGCTACAAATATAAACATCCACGCCCTAGCGTGACCACGGATATCCTCGTATTCTCAATCCGTAATAAGCGGCTCCAAATCTTACTGGTCCAACGTGGCATAGAGCCTTTCAAGGATCAGTGGGCCATCCCTGGCGGGTTCCTTAAGATGGATGAAGACCTGTCCACATGCGCGGCCCGTGAACTGCGAGAAGAAACCGGGGTCACCGACCTTGCGAGCTTACCGCTCACCCAGTTTCACACTTACGGCGCAGTTAATCGCGACCCACGGGGCCGCACGATTTCCGTAGCCTTTTTTACACTCGTGCCGTCCGACCAGTTGACCGTTCGGGGCACGAGCGACGCAAGAGATGCGCGCTGGTTCCCGCTAGATGACCTCCCTATCCTTGCCTTCGATCATTCGCGGATCGTAGAGGATGGTCGCGCCAATCTTGCTCGGCTGGTCGACCCCGAAATTGTCGATAGCGCAAAAGTAGTATTTGATCTGTTACCCGCGACGTTCAGCTTATCGGAAGCACAAACCGTGTTCGAAATTCTGCGAGGCGAAAAGCTGGATAAGCGCAATTTTCGAAAGTGGTTCTCAGGCACTTGGACTTTGCAGGAAACTGGCGAAACGACCAGAGGTCCTGGCCGACCCGCGCTCCTATACAGACTGGTTCACAAAACAGCGTAGTAATGCTAAGCGGGCTCGGCTTGTGCGTGATGCACGGGCATGCGCGCCAGTTCAAGCGCATGCGCAAGGCCCTGAAACAACTGAAGGGTTACACCGGTCGCGTCCTGCGCGACCTTCGCCGTCAACTGGATGA
>NZ_FWYD01000036.1 GCF_900176485.1 Primorskyibacter flagellatus | reverse complement strand
GCCTCCGGATCCGAAACAGACGCCGCATAACGCCGCTCATATCCCGACGCATCAACATGCGCCTTGCCAGACAATTCCGAAGACGGAGGATAGGTGGTAGCAGACATGGTTTCTCCCAAAGTTGTTTGATTGAATCGCTGATAGAAAGCCTATGGACCTACCAGCACGCAAGCAACCGCGACGAAGGGCGAAACGTGATGTTTACTTGAGCCGCACAACACATAAACGACACCAAGCCGATCCAGAGAGCGATAGAATAACCTACGTCCGACCTGACGTCAGATCGCCAAATATTCGGCGCGCAGATTGTCGTTTTCCAGAACCTCTTCGGCAGTGCCGTCAAAGACAATGGAGCCAGTGTCGAGGATTACAGCGCGATCAGCCAATTGTAGCGCGCGAATGGCGTTTTGTTCAACGATGATGGTCGTCATGCCTTGGCTCTTGATGAGGCGAAGCGTTTTTTCGATCTCGTCGACGATCACCGGGGCAAGGCCCTCATAGGGTTCGTCAAGCAGCAGAACCTTGAGGTCGCGGGCAAGAGCACGGGCGATGGCAAGCATCTGCTGTTCGCCACCCGAAAGCGTCACGCCTTCCTGCTTGCGGCGTTCACCAAGGCGGGGAAATAGTTCGTACAGACGCTCAAGTGACCAACCGATCGGCGGCGCAATCTGGGCCAGCTGCAGGTTCTCTTCAACCGTCAGTCCGGGAATGATTCTACGGTCTTCGGGCACAAGACCCAGGCCTGCGGTTGCGGCTTCGTGGCTGGCCATTTTGTGCAGCGGCTGATGATCCAGCCAGATCTCGCCTTTCTGCACCTGCGGCGATGCGAGCCGCGCGATGCCGCGCAGCGTGGTTGTCTTGCCCGCACCATTGCGTCCCAGCAGCGCAAGGATTTCGCCCTCATGCACATTGAAGGTGATACCCTGCACGATATAGCTTTCGCCGTAATAAGCGTGCATATCCCATACAGACAGAAAGGCGGGGGCGGTTTCGGCCTTGTTTCCGTGTTTGGAAAAATCGGGTTTGACGTTCATTTCTGTCTCCTCCTGTCCCGGGCTTGACCCGGGACCTTGCGGCTAGAGGCCCCGGGTCAAGCCCGGGGCGGGTGTCAATGTGCCTCGCCGAGATAGGCTTCACGTACCTTCGGATGGCCCTTGATCTTGTCCGGCGTATCCTCGACCAGCGGCGTGCCCTGAGCCAGCACCGTGATCCGGTCGGCAAGCGAAAATACCACATGCATGTCATGTTCAATGATCGCCATGGTGATGTTGCGCGTTTCCTTGATCTCCTTAAGCAGATCGATCGTGTTGTTGGTATCGGCGCGCGCCATCCCGGCGGTGGGTTCGTCCAGCAGCAAAAGGCGCGGCTCTTGCACCAGACACATTGCCATTTCCAGCCGCCGCTTGTCGCCGCGTGACATCGAGGCGGTCTGCATGTGGCGCTTGTCGATCATATTCACGTCGATCAACATTTGTTCCGCTTTTTCGACGAGATCATGTTCACGGTTGACGCTTTCAAAGGCGTGTAGGCGAAAGGACCCGTCACGCCGCGCGAAACAGGGGATCATCATGTTTTCAAGAACGGTGAGGTCCCCGAAAATTTCCGGTGTCTGGAACACCCGACTGATGCCCATCTGGTTGATCTCATAAGGCTTGCGGCCCAGCACCGACTGGCCGTCGAACATCACCGATCCCGAGTCGGGGATCAGCTTGCCGACAAGACAGTTGAGCAGGGTGGACTTGCCGGCACCATTCGGCCCGATGATGGCGTGGACGCTGTTCTGCGCGACCGAGAGGTTCACATCCCCCAGCGCCTGAAGGCCACCGAAGCGTTTGCCGACGTCTTTGACTTCAAGAATTCCCATCTTTCAGCGCTCCTTATTCCGCGGGTTTCATATCGGCGGATTTGGGGTCCTTCGCAGGTTTGCGCCGGAACAAGCGCCCGATGCGCTGACCGCCCTCGACAAGCCCGCCGGGCAGGAACGTCACCACCAGCATGAACAGCAGGCCCAGCGTCAGATGCCAGCTTTTGCCGACGAAGAAATGCGACACGAAGATGATCGCGTTTTCCATTCCGTCAGGCATGAAGCCGAACCAGCCATGAAGCACGCTGTCGTTGATTTTCGAGAAGATGTTCTCGAAATACTTGATAAAGCCCGCGCCCAGAACCGGTCCGATGAGGGTTCCGGCACCACCCAGGATGGTCATCAGAACGACCTCGCCTGACGCTGTCCACTGCATGCGCTCGGCACCTGCCAGCGGGTCCATCGAGGCCAGAAGCCCGCCCGCCAGCCCGGCATACATGCCGGAGATTACGAAGGCGGCCAGCGTGTAGGGGCGGGTGTTGAGGCCGGTATAGTGCATCCGCTGTTGGTTGGATTTCACCGCTCGCAGCATCAACCCGAACGGCGAGCGGAAAATGCGGACCGACAGGTAAAAGGCCAGCAGAAGGAACGCAGCGCACAGATAATACCCGGTGTTGAACTGAAAGAGCCAGGGGCCGATTTCCCAGGTGAACGTCTCGCGCATCTCAAAGCCCGGCAGCAGGTTGGTGACGGGAATGCCGCCATCTGAGGTTGCGGATTGGCCAAAGATCCGCGGATCGCTCAGCGTCAGTTGCAGGCCGGTTTCACCATTGGTGATCGGCGTCAGCACCGAATAGGCAAGGTTGAACGACATTTGCGCAAAGGCCAGCGTGAGGATCGAGAAATAGATGCCCGACCGGCGCAGACTGATATAGCCGATCAGCAGCGCGAACAGTCCTGCGACAATGATCGACAACGCGATGGCCGGCAGCACGTTCATGCCCAGAAGTTTGAACATCCACACGGCTGAATAGCTGCCCACCCCCAGAAATGCGGCATGTCCGAAAGAGAGATACCCGGTCAGCCCGAACAGGATATTGAACCCGATGGCGAAAATCCCGAAGATCGCGAAGCGCTGCATCAAGTCCGGATAGCCTGCGTTGAACTGCGCCAGCGAAGACGCCTCGGGGAAAGGGTTGAGGATGAAAGGTGCGCCAAGCGCGAGGACGGCCACGACAATCAGCAGCGTGGTGTCTTTGGTGTTCAGTCCGAGCATGGCTTAGTCCTCCATCACGCCTTTGCGGCCCATCAGGCCTCGGGGGCGCGTCAGCAGAATGATGATGGCGACAAGATAAATGATGATCTGGTCGATGCCGGGAAGGATCGACTTGATCTCGTTCATCGAGGCAAAGCTCTCCAGGATGCCCAGCAGGAACCCGGCCAGCACAGCACCGGGCAGCGAGCCCATGCCACCGACGACAACCACCACGAAGCTGAGCACCAGAAAATCCATCCCCATATGGTAATTGGGCGAGTTGATCGGTGCGTACATCACACCCGCCAACCCCGCCACCGCCGCGGCAAGGCCGAACATGATGGTGAATTTCTTGTCGATGTTGATGCCCAGAAGGCCTACAGTCTCGCGGTCGGCCATGCCTGCGCGGACGACCATCCCGAAGGTGGTGAATTGCAGGAAGGCAAAGACGGCACCGATGATCACGGCGGCAAAGGCGAAATAGACAAGTCGCCAATAGGGATAGATGATCACATTGGGATCAAAGCCCAGCAGCACACCAAAGTCGAAAGAGCCACGAAACACGTCCGGCGCGCCGGTCTGGATCGGGTTCGCACCATAGAAATACTTGATCAGTTCCTGCAACACGATCGCAAGGCCGAAGGTTACTAGAATCTGGTCGGCATGAGGGCGCTTGTAGAAATGCTTGATCAACCCGCGCTCCATGATGAAACCGATAGCGATCATGATCGGAATGGCGAAAATAATGGCAATCGGAACGGACCATTCGATGATCGAAGCGCCGGTTTCGGGGCCAAACCAACTGTGGACATAGGGAGTTTTTACAACCAGAGGATTGCCAAGAAAGTCGGTCTGGCTTGGATCAATCGTCTCGTAGCTGAGGTTCAGGATGCGCTGCACGGTCACGGCGCAAAACGCCCCGATCATGAACAGCGCGCCATGGGCGAAGTTCACGACACCAAGCGTGCCGAAGATCAATGTCAGTCCCAGCGCGATCAGCGCATAGGCCGAGCCCTTGTCGAGCCCGTTCAGGATTTGCAGGATGATTGCGTCCATCGCCCAACCCTTTGATTTTTATGGAATAGGCCCCGGATCACGTCCGGGGCGAAAAGTCCGACCGCGCAGGGGGCGCGCCGCCGGACCGGATGCCGTCAGATCAAGCGCCGGGGTTGCAAGAACCCAGCTGTCCACCAGCAAACATCGGATGGTCGGGGGCGTATTCTACCTGGGCGCGCGGAGTGATTTCCACGATTTCCAGAAGGTCGAATTCCGATGTCGGGTTGTCTTTGCCCTTCACAACCAGCACGTCTTTGAAGCATTGGTGATCATCGGCACGGTACAGCGTCGGACCATTGCCCAGCCCGTCAAATTCGAACCCTTCGAGGGCCTCGACGACAGCGCAGGGGTTGAACGATCCGGCGCGGGTCACGGCATCTGCATAAAGCAGGGTCTGCACATAGCAGGTATGTGCGGCCTGACTCGGCGGGAAGCCGTATTTGGTGCCGAAGGACTTGACGAATGCTTTGGAGGCATCGTCCTGCAACGACCAGTGCCAGTTTGTCGATCCGAAAATGCCCTTGACGTTCTCGCCTGCGCCGCGCGCCATCAGGCGCGAGTAGAGCGGAACAACGATCTCGAAATTCTTGCCATTTACCTGCTTGTCACGAAGGCCGAACTGCACGGCGTTGGTCAGCGAGTTGACCATGTTGCCGCCATAGTGGTTCAGGACCAAAACATCGGCACCAGAGTTCAGAACCGGGGCGATATAGGACGAGAAGTCCGTCGCAGCCAGTGGCGTCAGCACGTTGTTGACGGTTTCCCAGCCCATGGCTTCGGTTGCGGCGGCGATTGATTCCTGCTGCGTCCAGCCCCAAGTGTAGTCGGCAGTCAGGTGATACGCCTTGCGGTCGTTGCCGTACATTTTAGACAGGACCGGAGCCAGAGCCGCGGCCGACATGTAGGCATTGAAGAAGTGACGGAACCCGTTGGCCTTCTTGTCCTTGCCGGTCGTGTCATTGGAATGCGTCAGGCCGGACATGAAGATCACGCCAGCCTCTTGGCACAGCCCTTGCACCGCCACGGCCACACCGGAGGACGAACCGCCGGTTATCATGATGGCGCCTTCCTTTTCGATCATCGCTTTTGCCGATGCGCGGGCAGCGTCGGATTTGGTCTGGGTATCTCCGGTGACGTATTCGACCTTGCGACCCAGAATGCCGGTGCCGTCCAGAGCCTGAGACGAGAAGGTGGGCAGCATGCCGCCGTCGCCACCGCCATTCAGGTGCTCTACCGCGAGTTCATAGGCGCGAAGCTCGTCTGCGCCCTCGTCGGCATAGGGGCCGGTCTGGGGCACGTTGAAACCCAGCGTGACCGAGGAATCGCCGGGCGCGTTGGTAAATCCGCTATGGCTGGCCGCCGATAGATAGGTCGGCAGCGCCAGACCCGCGCCTGCAACCGCTCCGGTCTGAAGCACGCCACGGCGTGTCAGGTTGGTCTTGGACATAAAATCCTCCCGATTTTCTGAAATGTGCCGCAGGGCTCCTCCTCCGCTACGGCACTGCACTTTTGTGCTAAGACAATAGTGGATAGGGCAAGAAAACTTCGCAACAACTGCTTCATGCGTATGGATATTTTTGTCAAAAAATGAACAAAGTCGGAATGCGATTTGTAAAGAATATTATTTTGCACCGCAGAAAGCTGTTGAATTCGGAGGGAAAAGCACATGGCGCGCGACACGTTGACAGGTAGCCGAATTCGCGAACGCCGGGTTATGGCGGGGATGAAGCAGTCCGATCTGGCACGTTTTGCGGGTATTTCGCCATCTTACCTCAACCTGATTGAACATAACCGCCGCAGAATCGGCGGAAAATTGCTGGTTGCCATTTCGCATGTCCTGAAGGTCGAACCGTCCCTTTTGACCCAAGGGGCTGAGGCCACATTGATCGCCACGCTGCGCGAGGCGGCGCAGGATCGCGGGCGGGGCGAGGATGGCAGC
The DNA here is from genome assembly GCF_900176485.1 of Primorskyibacter flagellatus. Lineage (GTDB taxonomy): Bacteria > Pseudomonadota > Alphaproteobacteria > Rhodobacterales > Rhodobacteraceae > Primorskyibacter > Primorskyibacter flagellatus. Next base: position 11,920 of record NZ_FWYD01000036.1, on the reverse strand, counting down.
GCGGGGCCGCCGCCGCCCGAGACCGCGTTGCTGGAAGAATTTGCGGGGCGGTTTCCGGGCTGGGCGTGGCTGTTGGCCGACAGCCAGCGCCGGATGGATGCGCTGGAACGGACTGTCGAGAGCCTGACCGACCGGATGACGCATGATCCGCATCTTGCCGCCTCGTTGCATGAAATGCTCTCAACGGTAACCGCGATCCGCTCTACTGCCGCCATCCTTGCCGAACCGGGCGAGATCGAGCCGGAATGGCGCGACCGGTTCCACCGCAACCTGAACGAAGACAGCAGGCGGTTGGCGGACAGTTCTCAGGCGCTGGTTCGGTATCTGGAAACTGTTGACGACGTTTCGGCCGATCTGGGATCGCCTCAGGAAGAGGTGGACGCCTTTCTGGACAGTCACGGCTGGAATTTCGCCACGCTGGAAGAAGGTGGGTCGATTGACGATGTTCTCAAGGACAGCGATCTGGGACCGGTTTCGCTGTACCTGCTGGAACAGGTGCTGTCGCGCTATGCCGAAGATGCCGCCGCGCTGCCGATGAGCCGTTTGATTGACGCGCTAAACGAGGTCGGACCGGATCCGCTGGCCCTGTCGCTGCGTGTGCGTGTCGATCCGGCACGCGTGATGCGCAGACTTGCGGCGCTGCCCGCTTCCGCCGGGGCTGGTTGGTTTGGTCTGGCCGCTTGCGATGCGTCGGGCACTTTGATTTTTCGCAAGGCGTTGAAGGATTTTCCACTGCCACGTTACGGCGCGGCCTGCGCATTGTGGCCGCTGTTCACCGCGTTGTCGCGACCCAATGTCGTGCTGACGCAGGAACTGGAGCAGACAGGCCGTGACCCGGCACATTTCCGTGCCTATGCCGTGGCGCAGCCGGTGGGCACGCCGCAACTGAACCGTGACCCGATGCTGGTGGCGCATATGTTGTTGGTGCCGCAAGAGGCCGCAGACGTCGCTGACGACCCACTGCGCGTCGGGGTCAGCTGCCGGATCTGTCCGCGGACCGAATGTGAGGGGCGCCGCGAACCCTCGATCCTGGCCGAGAGCTTTTGACACGGACCGCCAGATCAGGCTTATAGTATGTCCATGACAGGCATTCAAAAAGCCTGCATGCCACTGGAGGGGAGACCGGGATGGCGAAGAAGGTCCTGCTGATAGAGGATGAACCGAATATCATCGAGGCGATCAGCTTTATCCTGTCGCGCGATGGCTGGCAGGTGGACACGCATTCCAATGGTCACGACGCCACTGAGGTGGTGCGGGAAAAGATGCCTGACGTGCTGATCTTGGATGTGATGCTGCCCGGACGGTCGGGCTATGACATTCTGCGCGATCTGCGCTCTGGTGGTGGCACCGAAACCTTGCCGATCCTGATGCTGACCGCGCGCGGTCAAAACAAAGACCGCGAAATGGCCGAAAAATACGGTGCCAACCGTTTTATGACCAAACCGTTTGCGAATTCCGAGGTGCTGGAGGCGGTGCGCAATTTGGTGGGCGTATGACCAATTCCGCAGACGAGCCGGTCGGACCACGCCCGACGATCTTTGTTGAAAAGCAGACCTACCGCATGCGCCGGATCATGGATGCCGCGCGACTGGTTCCGCTGCTGGGGGTGGTGTTGTTTGCCATTCCGCTGCTTTGGCCGAGGGGACCGGATATGGGGATCATGACGTCGCGGACCATCCTGTACCTCTTTGGCGTCTGGGTGGTGTTGATCCTTGTGACCATGCGCCTGTCGTATGTGCTGCGCAGCCTTCCACCCGCCGACCGCAGCACGGATCGCGGCGGAGCGCTGTGATATGGGCGCTCTCAACGCGCTGATCGCGGTTTGCTTGTCCTACGTCGCGCTGCTGTTCCTTGTCGCGTTCTTTGCCGAACGGTCGGCGATGCGTGGGCGCGGTGGCTGGCTGCGCTCGCCGCTTGTCTACACGCTGTCATTGTCGATCTACTGTACGGCCTGGACGTTTTACGGTGCCGTGGGCTACGCGGCGCGCTCGGGACTTGAATATCTGACGATCTATATCGGACCGTCATTGGTCATGGTGGGCTGGTGGTGGATCCTGCGCAAGCTGGTGCGGATCGGGCGCAGCCAGCGCATCACCTCTGTGGCCGACCTGATTTCGTCGCGCTTTGGCAAATCCAACCTGCTGGCGGTTTGCGTCACCATCCTCGCCGTGATCAGCGCCACGCCCTATATCGCGTTGCAATTGCAATCGGTCACGCTGTCATTCGCGGTCTTCGCAGAAGCTGGGGGTGGCGGTCAGACGGTTTATACCGGTGAAAGCACGGCGTTGTGGGTCGCGATGGGCCTGTCGCTGTTTACCGTCGTTTTCGGGACACGAAACCTTGATGCGAACGAGCGTCATCACGGCGTCGTTATGGCCATCGCGGTCGAGGCGGTGGTCAAGCTTTTCGCGCTGCTCGCGGTGGGCGTGTTTGTCGTTTGGGGCATCTCTGGCGGCGTGTCCGAGACGCTGAACCGGATCGACGCGTCTCAATTGGGGCAATGGCAGGTCAATGGTGGCCGCTGGGCCGGTCTGATCATGCTGTCAGCGGCGGCATTTCTGTGCCTGCCACGGATGTTTCAGGTGCTGGTCGTGGAAAACGACGACGAGGGGCATCTGCGCACGGCCTCTTGGGCGTTCCCGCTATACGTCATGTTGATGAGCCTGTTCGTGGTGCCGATTGCCGTGGTGGGGCTGGACCTGCTGCCCGAGGGTTCCAACCCGGACCTCTTCGTGCTGACTGTGCCGCTCAGCCAAGGGCAACAGGGGCTGGCGATGCTGTCCTTTCTTGGCGGCTTCTCATCCGCCACGTCGATGGTGATTGTCGCGGCGATTGCCCTGTCCACGATGGTGTCGAACCATATCGTCATGCCGATCTTCCTGCGCATGACCGGTGGCAGTGCCAGTGTCTCGGGGGACGTGCGTCACGTCGTTTTGCTGTCGCGCCGCGTGTCAATCACGGCGGTGGTCATGCTGGGCTACATCTATTACCGCCTGACTGGCGGCGGCGAGGCACTTGCGGCGATCGGTCTGGTCTCTTTTGCCGGTGTTGCGCAGGTGCTGCCCGCCATGCTTGGCGGCATCTTCTGGCGCGGGGCCACGCGGCTGGGGGCGTTGGCGGGGCTGAGCGTCGGCTTTGTGATCTGGCTTTACGCGCTGTTCCTGCCAAGCTTTGGTCCGGGCTTCATCTTGTCTGAAGCGGCACTGCTCAACGGACCCTTCGGCATCGACTGGTTGCGGCCCCAGGCGCTGTTCGGCATTGCCGGGATGGATCCGTTGGTCCATGCGCTTTTGTGGAGCATGATGCTGAATTCCGTGGCGTTCTTTACGGTGTCGGTGATGACGTTTCCATCGCCGTTGGAGCGATTGCAGGGCGCGCAATTCGTCAATGTGTTTCAGCATTCCGGCGGCCCGCGCAGTTGGTCGGGCGGTGTCGCGCAAAGCGAAGACCTGATGATCATGGCGCAGCGCATTCTGGGTGCCGCCGAGGCGCGCGCGCTGTTTCAGCGCGAGGCGGCGCGGCAAGGGCTGCGCGGGGATTTGCCCGAACCCAGCCCGGATTTTCTGGAAAACCTCGAGCGCGAATTGTCCGGCTCTGTCGGGGGGGCCACCGCACATGCGATGGTGGGTCAGATCGTCGGGGGCATGTCGGTTTCGGTCGAGGATCTGATGGCCGTGGCCGATGAGACCGCGCAGATGATGGAATATTCCAACCGGCTGGAGGCACAATCGCGCGAAGTGACCCGCACGGCGCGGCAATTGCGTGAAGCCAACAGTAAACTGACACGGCTGTCGGTGCAAAAGGACGCGTTTCTCAGCCAGATCAGCCACGAGTTGCGCACGCCGATGACGTCGATCCGGGCGTTTTCAGAGATCCTGCGCGACAGCGACGGGTTGAGCGGGAATGAATTGAACAAATACGCCTCGATCATCCATGACGAGGCGCTGCGTCTGACGCGCCTTCTGGACGATCTTCTGGATCTCAGCGTGTTGGAAAACGGGCAGGTCAATCTGAACCTGCGCCACGGACATCTTGGCGACCTGCTTGATCGGTCCGTCGCAGCCGCGGCCGCAAGCGATGACGGACGCAGGCTGCGCCTGACCCGCGATACGGCGACAGAGGCTTTGTCGCTGCACACTGATCTTGATCGCCTCAGTCAGGTTTTCATCAATCTCATTGCCAATGCCCGAAAATATTGCGACGCCGATCAGCCTACGCTGGAGATTCGGGTGACCGACCACGGCGATCTGCTTTGGGTAGATTTCGTGGATAACGGATCGGGCATTTCCACAGACGCGCAAGACGTAATTTTCGAGAAATTCGCACGCATCGGCGAGCCACGGGTCGGCGGAGCAGGTCTGGGGCTCGCGATCAGCCGACAGATCATGCAAAGACTGGGTGGCGAGATCACTTATCTGCGCGGAGAAAGCGGTGCGGCCTTTCGCGTCAGCCTGCCGCGTGCGGCGATGGCGGCGCAATAATCTGCCTTCCATAAGGTATTGGTAACCAAATCCGCCCATAACCAAGGGCAACGTCCCCCAAAACATGTCCGAGGATATGACAGGTCAGGTAGTCAACGAAGTACTCAGCAAGAAGGCGAACGCAGCCCGGCGTGAGCAGGAGGCGCGCGTTCTGTCGCCTGCCCGTGCCCTGCGGCGTGCGCTGTCGCGCAGTGCGGACGCGCTTTGGGGGCTGGCGATTGTCGCAGACGGGATGCAGCAGGAAACGCTGGTTCTGGATGTTTGTCTTGACGGCGTGCCGCACGACGCGCTGGTGATGGTGCTGGACGGTCTCGACGGTGTGACCGGTGCCGTTGTTCTGGACCGGGCCACTGTGCGTTCAGTGATCGAGGTTCAGACGCTTGGGCGCGTCACCAGCCAGCCGCTTGATCAACGCCCGCTTACACAGACGGATGCCGCGATGTGTGCGCCGTTGCTTGATGCAATGCTTGGGCGGTTGAGCGCGAATCTCGAAGGCCATCCGGCACAGGGCGAATATACCGGCTATCGATTCGGTGCGATGGTTGAGGATACGCGCGCGCTTGGCGTTCTGATGGACGCGGCCGAGTTTCATTCCTTCCTTGTATCGGTCGAAATCGGGGACGGTTTGCGGCGCGGTGAGATTTTGTTGATCCTTCCGGTCCTGCCCAAGCCAGAACCTGCGACAAGGCCAGACCCGCCGCGTGATCCGTTATCCGCCAAGAATGCCGGGCGCATGCAAATGGTGGAGGCGCGGATTGAGGCGGTGCTGTCGAGAATTCGGATGCCGCTGTCTGCCGCGAGCCGATTGAAGCCCGGTAATCTTCTGCCGCTGCCAGAGAACGTTTTGAACCAGGTCGAGCTGTCAGCAGGGGGCGTCCACATCGCCAATGGCTGTCGCTTGGGGCAGATGGGTGGTTTCCGGGCGGTCCGCGTAACCTTCCCGGCTTCGTCGAAAACCACTGGCCCTCGGGTGGAGGCGGAGACAGAGCAGGTGAAAGCAGTGAAGAATCCCGCTAAGGCAATGGCAATCGCGTCCCCGAAGCCGGTTGTCGACGAGCCGGTCGATATTCCGGATCTGCCCGAAATCCCCGGCATTGACGATTTTTCCGACCTGTCATCTGATCCTGGTGCCGAGCTTAATATTGATGATGATCTTTTGACTCTGAATTAACGTAGCGAGAGGCATCCGAAACCCAATCAGCCAAGGTTGTATCGCGCGCCGTTTGTCAGCGGGAAATTCAAGAGCGGCTCGCTAGATGCAGAACGTAGAAGAGGCCTGAAGCGCTGTCATCGCAACGCTGTCATCGCAACAGTGACGCGCGAACTGTGTTAGCCACGCTCCACCATCGCATTCAATGTCGGTTTCAGCCCGTCAATCGCATAGCCCGCGCGGTTTGCTGTCGCCAAAATCTCGTCCACCGGTATTTTGCCCGCCTGTCCAAGCGCCCAGATCACAGTGCATCTGGTTCCCGAGGCGCAATAGGCCAGAACCGGGCCATCGGCACTGTCAACAAGCGCCTGCTGTGCGGCGATATTGTCGGGCGTCATGGTTTGATGGGTCAGGGGCAGGGCGGCAAAATCAATGCCCGCCGCGCGCACCGCCACCTCGATTGCCTTGACCTGATGCGACAGCGGCACTTCGCTATCCGGACGATTGCAAATGACGCGGACGATGCCCGCATCCGCAATCGCCTGCGCGTCCTCGGCATTGATCTGTGGCGAGACGTTATAACGGGGTGTGATCTGTCGCATGTCCATTTCCAACGCTTACTCGGGCTGCGCGACTCTGTCCAGACGTGCCCGCAGCATTGGTGCCAGCCACATACCCGTCAGCATCGCCGCCACGAAAACCAGACCTCCGGGACCGGCATAGCTGAGCGAGGCGATCGCCGGGCCGGGGCACAGCCCCGCCAAGCCCCAGCCGATCCCGAACAGCACAGACCCCAACACCAGATTGCGCCCCAGCTTTGCGTCTGGTGGCGCGGGAAAGCTGCCTCCGGTGACGGGCTTGCGAGTGACGCGTGTCAGTTGCCAAGCGATCGCCATCGGAATGATCGCACCGCCCATCACAAAGGCCAGCGTCGGATCCCAATTGCCGAACACGTCCAGCCAGCCCTGAACCTTGGTTGTGTCCGTCATGCCAGAGAGGAAAAGCCCGGATCCGAACAAGCTTCCCGCGATTAGTGCGACGATCAAACGACCCATGTTAGATCACCCCCAGAATATGACGGAACAGCACAACGCTTAGCCCGCCCGCCAGAATGTAGAACACCGTGGCGACCATGCCGCGCAGCGACAGCCGTGAGATACCGCAGACCCCGTGCCCCGAGGTGCAGCCATTGGCGATGCGCGTACCAACGCCGACGAAAAGCCCCGCAGCAACGAGCACCAGCATATTGTCGGTGATATGGGTATCGACCCCTCCGAAGAGGGGCGTCAGCAGAATGGGCAACACAAGAACGCCCGCCAGAAAGACGATACGCTCTGCTGCGGTCGCATGGCCGGAGCCGTCCACCAGTCCGCCGATGATGCCGCTCGCCCCCATGATCCGGCCATTGCCGATCAGATAGGCGGCCCCACCAAGCCCGATCAACATGCCGCCGATCAGGCCCATGATCCAATCCATTTCCATAAGTGTTTCCTACTGTCAGGCCGGGTGGAGAACGATCCGTTCCGCCACCCCTAAGCTTCAGAGTTTGTTGACGGGCACTTTAAGAAAGACGTCGCCTTTCTCGTCCGGTTCGGGCATTTTCCCGGCCCGCATGTTGACTTGCAGGGACGGGATGATCAGCTTGGGCATCGCCAGTGACGCATCGCGGCTGTCGCGCATCGCCACGAACTCTTCGGCTGATTTGCCTTCGCCGATATGCACATTCAGCGCTTTTTGCTCGGCGACGGTGGTTTCCCATTCGTATTCATCACGGCCCGGTGCCTTGTAGTCATGTCCCACGAAGATGCGCGTCGCGTCCGGAAGCGCCAGGATTTTCTGGATCGAATTATATAGCGTCTCGGACGAGCCGCCGGGAAAGTCGCAGCGCGCCGTGCCGAAATCCGGCATGAACAGCGTGTCGCCGACAAATGCCGCATCGCCTATGACATAGGTCAGGCAGGCAGGGGTGTGGCCGGGCGTGTGCATGACATCGCCGCGCATCTGACCGATGTGAAAGCTGTCACCGTCTTTGAACAGCGCGTCAAACTGGCTGCCATCGCGCTGAAACTCGGTGCCTTCGTTGAACACCTTCCCGAACGTATCCTGAACCACGGTGATCCGGTCGCCGATGCCGATCTTGCCGCCAAGTTTGTTCTGGATGTAGGGTGCGGCAGACAGGTGATCGGCATGAACATGGCTTTCCAGCAGCCACTGGACCTCGTAGCCCTTGTCCTGAACGAATTTGATGATCGCGTCCGCTGACCGGGTATCGGTGCGACCCGAGGAATACTCGAAATCCAGCACCGAATCGACGATCGCGCAAGAGGTGCCCTTGGGATCGCGGACGACGTAGGAAATGGTATTTGTGGCTTCGTCGAAGAAGCCTGTGACGTCTGGTGACATGGCGTATACCTCCGTTTGTTCCGAACATATACGCTTTAATGAATATGTTTCAACCCCCAATCCCTTGACGTGCATCAAAGACCGGCAATCACGTTTATGGTAGGTTATTGCTGCTTTGAAGAACGGCCGCATGACAACCCGTATACATCATGGCGCTAAATGGAACTATCAAAGGCGCGATGCCCTTTGTCTGGTAGGCGGGTTTGCAAGGGCATGCGTATGGCCCGGTTTCCTGTCGGCTTTGTCCCGCGCAAAGGGATGAACGATGAAAAGATCACCGGCATTCCGGATCTCGCCGTGAAATAAATGGTTAAACATCCCGGATGCCCCCGCGATCCCGATGCTAACCTTACGAAAGGGAAAGAGATGTCCGAGAACCCGAAACGCCAGGTTGAAAGCCTTGTGGAACAGATTTTGGCCAGTGACGACATGCACCGCGACTGGCTTATGCACCGGCTGCAAGAGGCGGCTGCGGCAATAGAAAACCTGGGCGAAGAAGTGCCGGCTGATGCCCGGAAACTGCTGCAAGGGGCGGACGAGGACGCCGATGACGCAGAATTCGAGAACTTTCCGGTCTAAGCCGCCTGCCTGAAGGACTTGCCTTGACCTGTCATCAGTCTGTTAATGTTTGTCAAACCGTTAGGTTTGCGAAAGGTTAGCAAGACGGCTGTTCAGGCCGCAGCGAAGAGGCAAGTGATGGCAGAAGTGGTGCAGTGTTCCGTGCATGAAGGCGTGGCCGTCGTCAGCATCAACCACCCGCCGGTCAACGCGCTTGCCTGGCAAGTGCGGGACAGTCTGTTGACCGCGCTTGAATGTGCCGAGATGGACTCGGAAGTGCGCGCCATTCTAATCGCCGGCGCGGGAAAGACCTTTCCCGCCGGGGCCGACATCGCGGAATTTGACATGCCCCGCAAAGAGCCTTGGCTTCCGCAAATTTGCACACAGATAGAAATGTGCCGGAAACCAGTGGTGGCGGAACTGCATGGAACGGTGCTGGGCGGCGGGTTCGAACTGGCCCTTGCCTGTCATTACCGTATCGGGTTGCGGTCTACCCGTGTAGGGTTGCCAGAGGTAAAGCTCGGCCTTATTCCCGGCGCGGGCGGCACCCAACGCACACCCCGGCTGGTGGGGGCGAAAGTGGCGCTCGACATGATCCTGTCCGGGCGCATGTTGCCCTTGGATCAGGCACCCTATCGTATTTTCGCCGACAGGCTGGTTGTCGAACCAGAGGATCTGCGCGCCGCCGCGTTGGAATTTTGCCACGAAGCGGTCTCAAAAGGGCCCCGTCCAAGCTGTGAGCGGCGCGAAGGCTTTGCTGATCCGGTCGCAACACAGTTGGAACTGACCAAAAGGGCTGCGGATGAAGCTGATGGGCCCGAAAATGCTCGACGCGAAGCGGTGGCCGCCGTCGAGGCCGCGTTTCTGCTGCCCTTTGACGCGGGCTGTGCGTTTGAGGAAGCCGCGTTTGCCGATCTTGTCGCCTCGGATCAGTCAAAAGCGTTGCGACATGCGTTTTTTGCCGAGCGTCGCGCCGCCAAGGTGGCGCAGTCGGTTGACCCACACCCGTCCCAGATCAAAACTCTCGCTATCCTGGGCGGGGGGATGCTCGCGTCGCAACTCGCCGTGGCGGCGCTGAATGCCGGCTTGGCCGTTCGTTGGGGGATTGCGGATTCGGACAGGCGCATAGCCGCTTGGACTGATGTCGAAGACAGCCTTGAAGACGCGGTCAGCGCAGGGGATCTGACCAAACAGGTCGCAAACGATGCTCTGAAACGGCTGATCTGCGGCACCATGCCGGACATGATCAAGAACGCGGATTTCGTCATACGCGCAGCCGAAGGCCTGCAACGTTCGGATATGGCGGAGGATGTCGTTTGCGCGATTGCAGTGGCGGAAAATGTCGATCAGATCGGTCTGCGTTTCGCGCGCCCCGCACATCTGTCGCGTCTGGTTGAGGTGATTGAAGGCCCGCGCGCCAGACCCGACCAACTGGAATCTGCAATTGCGCTGGTCAAACGTTTGGGTAAACAGCCCGTGCATGTCCGCTCATCCGGCGAAACGATTGGCGGACGGATGATGGCGGCGCTACATAGAGCGGCGGACGCGTTGGTTGATCTCGGTGCCAGCCCCTATGACATAGATGATGCGCTGACCAAATGGGGGCTCGAATTGCCACCCTTCCTGCAACGCGATGCGACGGGTTTGCGAATTGTGGGCCGGGTGGAACGCCGCGAAGGAGGCATGAATTGGTCGGCTGTCCTTGCGCAAGCCGGACGGACGGGCAGGGCATCCCGGCAGGGCTTTTACAGCTATCTCGGCGATGCAGCGACGCCTGTTCATGACGACAAGGCGTTGACGTTGTTCGACAAGCACCGTGCCGATACGAACGGCGTTAAAAAAACCGATATTGTGCCACTGATCCTTGGCGCGATGGTGAATGAAGGCGCACGATTGGTCGATGAACACGTCGCAGCGTGTGCGTCAGATATCGACGTCGTCATGATGACGGGCCACCAGTTCCCGCGCTGGCGTGGCGGTCCGATGAAAGCGGCCGAACTGCACGGGCTGTTCCGCGTCGCCCGTACGATGCAGGGGGCCAACCATCCGGATAAGGCGCTCTGGGTGCCGCATCCGCGATTGGCCGCACTTGTGCGCAATGGTGAAGGGATCGAGGCGCTGACGAACTGAAACGATGCTCAGCCCAGAAAAATGCCGACGATCACGATCATCAGGCCGATGACTGACAGGAAAAGCGCACCAAGGTTCAGCGGCATCACCGCCCGCACGGCGTTGCGCAGGTCTTCATCGCTGAGGTCGGCGCGGCGCGCCCTTGCAACCTTGATGATCGACCAGACCAGCCCGATCAGCCCCAAAAGCGAAATCGCGGCACCCGCCCAGATCAAACCGTCCATTGCATGCCCTTTCGCAGCCTTTCGTCGCGCTCGGCGATAATTCAAACACTGCGCCACTGCAACCACTTGAAGGGCGGGGGACGTGGCGCTAGGAAATGGCCAGATCGGCAGGAGAGCAGAGCATGGACGACGACAGCTACCGCGTGACTGCGGGCGGATTGTGCCAATTCATCCGCCGATGCGAACACCTTGCGCCAGCAAACAAGTCATCACCGAGCAGAAAAAAGTAGTCATGACCGCAACAAAGGACCGCGGTTATAAATACCACCACTAATCTGTCGTGTGAGTGAGTACACAAAGGCCTAGCAGGAAGCACCGTATTCTGTCGTGTATTCCAGAGAGCCAATCCATCCCAAAAATAGAAATGAGGCAATGATGAGTGATTACGAAGAAGCACCAGACTCCTACAAGGTAACTGCCAGTGAGTTGCGCCAGTTCGTCGAACGCATTGAGCGGCTTGATCAGGAGAAAGCCGACCTCGCCGAGCAGCAAAAAGAGGTATTCTCAGAACTAAAAGGACGTGGCTACGACGTAAAGGTGGTGCGCACCCTTATTAGGCTTCGCAAACGGGACAAAGACGACATCGCTGAGGAAGAAGCAGTCCTTGAGATGTACAAAGAAGCGCTTGGAATGTCGTAATTCACCGTTAACCTACTGAATTTTAATGGTATTATATAAGTCGTTGTGCAGGTGTCAAAAACGCTTGTGCAGCGACCGTTTTGTCGGGAAAAAACACAAGGTTTATTGCTGTGAAGTGTACAGTGCTCCCTTAGGAGAGGGAATCTCCTAAGCGTATGATCTCAAATGATTTATTTTGATCCAAGCTGTTCCACCGCCGTTGGACATGCTAATATTATACTAATATTCAATAGGTTAGCTGTATGCGCCGTCCCCGTCCCATTGATTTCTGCGGTTCCGTTGCACTGAGCCAACGGCGAGTTTCGTTCTGAGTATTCAGAAGGAGACGACGATGG
>NZ_FWYD01000034.1 GCF_900176485.1 Primorskyibacter flagellatus | reverse complement strand
ATAATCTCCGACATGACCGTCCTCCTTTGTGGATCATCGCAGACCCACCTTGGCACAGAGATGCCGTCGGGGGGCGGTCACATCATCAAAGCCATGCTGAATCCGGCCTTCAGAACCAGATCGACTTACCGTCAATTCGACCCACCAGATGTCAGGCCTGAATAACTAGTAAATACGGGAAGATTGAAGCAAGGAAAGCGCTATCGTTCCAGCTTGACTTACGGGCTGATTTTTAATTTGTGCACGTAAAAGAAACGTTTCGACGATTTTATTCACGCTCGCAGCGTCAGACAAATCCTTTAGGTTTGACGTCCCGAAAGAACGTTCTGTCTTTTCTTTAAACGTCTCAAGCTGCTTGTCGATGTCCAGAGAGCCAAAATCGCTTGGCAAACCAAGTGCGGTCTCAAACACCGCTCGAAGGGCCGTCGTCCCCATTATTTGGAACCATTTTGTATCGTTACCCGACGTAGAGCTGGCTATTTCCGGCAACCCACGGGAAAAGTTCAAAGCCAATCGCATGTCATCATCTTGTTCGCCGACGGCAACTTCAAAAGTCTGGCTTTGGTATTTCTGTACGATTTCTTGAGGAAAGTCAGACAACTTCGTTCGCGGCGTATCAAAATCTCCGAAGCCAAATGCCTTCGCAAATTCTGAATACCGTGAGTCCGACAGTTTGTTCGCCAAGGATGATGGGTCTAAGGTGCCTTCTTCCAAGACTTTTTGCACTAAAAACTTGCTGTCGATATCGTCGGAAAGCCCAAACGCCCCTAAAGCGATTCTTAGAAGTCGCCTATCGGATACTAGCTGCTCTGCCGTATCAACCTTTCCAATGTGTTCTTTAAAGTAGTCTGTGTCCCGCTGGATCGTGACAGAGTTGGCATGGGTGTTCTTCTGCACTGCCAAAGTTCTTTCCAGAAATTTCCAGCCGGATAGGCCTGTGGTAGGAATGACGGGTTGATAGGTCATGGTTGATGTGCCGCAAGCAGTCGGTCCTCTCGAGGAATAAGTGCTTTCAAGGCGCGAAGGCACTGATAGAACTGCTGACGCACCAGCGCGTCAGTTGCTTGGCCGAGAATTTTGCGACTATCGCCGTCAGTCAATATTTGGCTGAGCTCTTCGATTCTTCGCAAGAGTTGGTGTTTGACCACTTCAGGTGCCGCATCACCAGTCAAAACCAATTGAGCGGAATAGCAAATTCGTCGCACGGGCGTTGTTGCATCGTCGGGATGTATCGCATCACGAAGCCTAAGGATATTGGCATTTGGTGACAGGATGGTAAATCGGCTTCTTCGGTCGCCATTTTCGACAACAGCGCCATTAATAAGCAATCTTTCCTTGGGTCCAAGTTTTAGCACCAGTCCGGTCATCGCTGTGCTCCTCCGTTGCTAAGGCCCTTCAAGATCGCAGCGTTGATTTGCAATAGCGGCGCAACGCCAGCGTTACCTTTAAGCACCTCACCGGTGTGGCGCTGTGTAAACTCAGCAAGATACACGATCTGGGCACGCAAAGATGGAGGCAGCTGGTTTCCATCTCCCGCCACATCGACCGCCAGTGCGGTCCATAGTTTTCGATTGTCGTGCAGCGCCGATGCCAGTTCCGCAAAGCCCGCACTGCCCTTAAGTGCCGTTGCGCGAATTCGGTGCGTCACCTTCGCGATGATCTCATATTCAGTGCTACGGGCGGTACGTGTCGACGATGCCGAGTTTGAGTAGGCGCGTTGGGCCAACATGTGAGCGTTCACGTCACATCCTTCCGAAAGTTGCAATGTAGGGGGTCATTGGGGTGCGGAGGCCGTTGAAGCGGCCTCCGCAAATCAGTTTAGCGGAAAAGCGACAGCAAAGACTGCGGTGCTTGATTGGCAATCGAAAGCGCTTGAACACCAAGTTGCTGCTGTACCTGTAGCGCTTGAAGTCGCGCGGACGCCTCTTCCATATCGGCATCCACCATGGCACCGATGCCGGATGTCAGAGAATCTGTAAGATTCGAGATGAAATCAGCCTGGGTAGAAATCCGCCCTTCTACCGAGCCGAAGGCAGCAGCAGCTTCAATTGACGTGTCAATGAGGGTTTCGACAGCGGCAAGCGCAGCGGTCGCGCCCCCTGCGGTTGAAACGTCGATACCTGCCAGCGCACCAAGACCGCCCGAACCTGCGTTGGTAAACTGGCCGCTGACAGACAGGTCGACAGCGCCGGCATTGGTGAAGTCAAGCGTTCCGGGGGTGCCGCTGTCGTAATCGACAGTCAAACCAGCAATATTCAGATTGTCGATCTTTGACTTTAGCGCAACAGCGACCACATCAGCAGTCGTTGTCGACGCGGCGTCGTCAGCAGTAACCGTGTAGGAAACCGTCTCTCCGCCGACGGTCAGTGCAACCTTATCACCAGCTGCAAAAGGCAGACCGTTCTCAGCAATTTCAACCTGTTCGTTGCCGCCCCCGGCGTCCAATGCGAAGGCAACTGCATCACCGTTGCCGGACGAACCAGTCGAACTACCCGAGAAAATATCATTGGCGGTATAGCCGCCCTGCGACAGGTCTTGTGCAGCTACTGTGATCGAAGAGGCAGTAACATTGCCAGCGCTGTCGCGATCAAGCGAAGACAAGATCGAAGCACCGCCGCCGCCATTAACGAGGTTCAAACCATTGAACTGCGCCGCACCAACGACGGATGCAATCTGATTTTTAAGCGCTGTAACGTCGTCGTTGATCTTATCTCGGTCGACGTTGTCTTCCTGTGCGGCGACGATCTTGCCCTTCATCTGAGTCAGTAGATCAGTGATCGTTTCAGATGCCTGCCGTGCTACTGCAACAGTAGATTCGCCAAGCGACAGACTGTCAGAGATGGCTTTGAAGCCCTTGACGTCCGACTCCATGACTTTCGAGATCGCCCAGATCGCCGAGTTGTCCTTGGCGCTCGCAACATTTTTGCCTGTTGAGATCTGGCTTTGTGTTTGAGCCAAGCCAGAGTTGATGGATTTCAGAGTTTGCAGCGCGACCATCGCGCTGTTGTTTGTCAGAATGCTAGACATAGCATTTCCTTTTCTCAAATAGGGTCTTTAACCCGTTCAAACATGTCGCGGTTATCCGCGTCGAAAGCGCCATTCTGACTATTACAGCCCGGTCGCTCCGGTCACTGCGCCACCCCATCGGATGCTCGGCTATCTTGTGCGAATGATCCCTAATGGAGCGCTAATAACATCAAGCTCTTATGCGCGATTTTATTGAAATTACGCGCGTTTCTCGATACGGCTTTGGTTCGTGCTGTCGAGGGCGGACTTGCGACCAGATTGATCGTAGGTTTCAAGCGATCTGCGAATCCTGCGAAGACTGCCCAGCCGATTGGCAACTGAACGAATCCCCAAAAGCGCACGATCGAGCAGGATTTGATTTCTTGCCAGTTTTTGTTGCAGTCTTGTGATGTCTGAAACGTCAGCGCCACTCAAGCTGGCAATCAGTGTCTCTTTTTGTGACACCATTCTGCCAATCTGATCCAGATCTCCGGACAGCAACGCCTCTCGCTCTGCATTCAGCAGATCATCCAGCGCATCCCGCACATCGTCTATATTATTTTCAGCCATCTTGACGTTCCTTCAATGCGTGAAAAATTGTTTCGGCCAGGCCGATGCCGCCGGATTGCGTGATGGCTCTGGCCTGCTCCATCCTCAGAAATGATGAAAACTGCGCTTCTCCAGCACCTCCTCCAAAGCTGTCGGGAGCCTCTGCCAAGCCGGCTGCTTTTAACATCTCGGACAGAAACTGAGCCTCCAGCTCACGGGATGCTGCCATCAAGGCCGTATCGCCGGGCGAAACCGAGATACTGCGGGGGTGAATTGACTGAACCAACATTTAAAGATCCTAAGTATGGTCTGATTAACTTCGATTTGATCCGACAGCGGTAAAGATGCGGTAACTAAAGTCCGTAATAGTGGTGCAGTGACAGAAACTGTCGGGAGCTCAGGAATGCTAGAACATCCGTTCTTGCGCTTTAATGGCGCTACAGATGACAATCATTTGGTCAAACAGAAGCGGGAGACGCCCAAGTCTGATTTCAAAACGTTTTTGGAAACAACCATCAACAAAGCGGTGCGTAGGCCGGATGAGACTCCATCTTCAGACGTCAAAAGCTCTGAAACGAAGGCCGACCTACGCAGTGACGAGGAAGCGAACGACGAAAATAGTGCTGGTGTACAAGGTGCCCTGACGGAGGACAGCACTGCTTTCGAAGAATTTTCTACAGAAGGCACGGTCGGCGCTGGTTTTTCAGCGGCAAAAGGGGCGGAGCATTCTCAGCGGTTGGCGGTATCCTTGGCATCTCGTGACAGCAGTTCAAAACCGCCAAACGGGGAAAAAGAGGCTCAGGGCCTAAATGCAGAAAAAGACGGCAAATCAGGGACAAATGCGGCCTTGGGGACAGATGGTAAGAGCAGGGTGGCGTTAAGCCGCGGTGCCTCTGCCGACGGTTTGATTTCGTCGCCCAACGTGCCCGGCCAAAACCCAACAAACAGAATCGATGCGCCAATCGCAGCCGAGATGCTGTCTGCGATGCCTGGCAGCTCGGGATCATTGCAGCCGCTTCTTGCGAGGCAAGGTTTGGTCGGCCAGACGACCAATGGGTCGAAGGTACCAGGGAGTACCGAATCTGATGGGAAAACCGTGATTGCCAAAAAAGAGCAGGTTAACATGGCTGAAGGAGGCGATGTTAGGGTCCATCCAGCGGCATCGCGCGTTGACAGTTCGATCCGTCATGCGTTCAGGGGCGCTGTGGCATCTCAACATGGTACCGCAGGCTATTCGTCTGGGATGACTTTGGCGCAAGAAAGATCTGATTCTCCTGTGCAGGTCACTGAATCAATACTGGAAGTCGAGTTTGATGCGGCGATTAAACAGCAATCAGGCGAGGGTCCTTACACCACGCCAATTCAGGAATTGGGTCGGAAGGCAGCGACCCAGGCCATGTATCGTCCGGAAAATATTACACGGCAAATCGTTGAGGCGATCCATCGAGCCGCCGACAACCGGGTTGAGATCCGCTTGAACCCGGATGAGTTGGGGCGTGTGCAGATCCAGATGACGACGACGGAGGCGGGCATCGTAATGTCTGTAATCTCTGAACGCCCGGAGACGACAGAACTGTTGCGACGCCATATCGATTTGCTCGCGCAAGAGTTCGAAGGGATGGGATATTCAGAAATGGAATTCACATTCAACGATGAGCGCTCAAGCGGTGAACAGCATAGCAGGCCGAATCATGCAAGCCCTGCCGAAAATCTAACAAACACCATGCAGAATCAAGGATCTCAGGAAGCGGCGACAATGGCCCTTACTGGGATAGATATAAGGATTTAAAGGAACCCGATGGACACAGTTACAACGCTTCCGCCCGCATATTCCGCATCATCTGGCACCGCACAAGCAACAGCGAGTAAGCCAACCCTCAGTTCAGATTTTGAGACATTCCTGCGCATGCTGACCGCACAAATGCAAAATCAGGATCCGCTGAACCCGGTCGATTCGACGGATTACGCCACACAATTGGCGACTTTTTCGTCAGTTGAACAGCAGGTGCTGTCTAATGATCTTCTGCGCAACATATCGTCCGCCCTTAATGTAGGAGGGTTGTCTCAACTGTCCGGCTGGGTCGGAATGGACGCACTGTCAGACGCGCCTGCCTATTTCACAGGCACGCCCGTTTCTGTGCGGCCAGAGATGCCGGAGGACGCCAGCAGGGTAGAGCTGGTCGTCAAGGATGACACCGGCGCAGTCGTCGCGCGGCAAGACATTACCGGCGAAGAAGGGATTATTGAGTGGGCGGGTAAAACTGAGTCAGGACAAGTGTTGCCTAGAGGCAATTACGAGTTCGAGGCGATCGCAACCGGAGCAGACGGCGACACTGACACGCTTCCGGTTTCAGTCTATGCGCGAATCGTCGAAGCGCGAACAGTCTCTGGTGGAGTCGTTCTTGGGTTGGCGGGCGGTACAGAAATAGCATCTGATGAAGTCATTGCGTTACGGTCAGCCTGAGGGTTGGTAGATTGTCGCTTCTTGCAAGTGCGATCCATCTGTGAATTTGGCATGGAAGTGACCTGCATGACTTTTCTGACCGATTGCTCAGGCGACCTTGCAGAGTCTTTGCTTCGCCCGCCATTGCCCATGGCGAAAAACACACGCTCCTGAACACGCAAGCAAACTGGTTAGTTTTCCTCTTGGGTGTATAAGCCTTTTATCATTCAACGTAACCTTGTGGTGTTGCCTGAATGTCGCGATGCTGCAATCCAGAGAAAACATGCCTGATCGACTATAGAAACAGGTTTGAACGACGATCACATCATGTATAAGATGAAAGCATGAGGTGCTTTGCGCCCCTAAAAGTACAGTCTGGAGAGAATTATGAAAAAGTTTTCGATGATCGTCGCAGTCGCAGCTGTTGCCGTTTCGACCGCTGCTCCGCTGGCTGCTGAACCCGCAGCCGTCGACAGCGATCCCTTCGTCGCCACCCAAGGCCTGTCGGCCGTTCCGGCGCTCGGCATTGTTGCCGGCGTTGCCGCAATCGTGGTGATTGCAGCATCCTCATCGGGCACCTAAACCCTTCGAGCGGATCTGAATGTGAAAGCGGCGGCCCATGGGTCGCCGCTTTCATTTTGTCGGACAACTATGGGTCAGTGACTCAGGGTACACATCCTGAAACGCGATCAGAATACGGCTTGGATTACCAAGGTGGTTCCGATGCCGATGGTCAATCCCAGCACCATCCAGATTGACCGTATGCGCCCGGTCCGAGGTTTTTCGACAGGTGTCGGCTCTGACTGACGGATAAGCGCTGCTTCAACCAATCCCGGCAGCCGAGGTCCAAAGCGGGCCATGACCTTCGCCGTCCGGGCCAGATCGCGCGCCACTGCACGAGGCCCGATGGACTGTTTGATGTAATCCTCGACAACCGGTTTGGCGACTTCCCAGATATTCATCTGCGGGTTGAGTGACCGTGCAACGCCTTCGACGACGACCATCGTGCGTTGCAGAAGAATCAACTCGGTGCGGGTTTCCATCCCGAAACGCTCGGTCACCTCAAACAGGTAGGACAACAAGCGGCCCATCGAGATCCGCGTTGCGTCCATGCCGAAAATCGGTTCGCCAACGGCGCGCAGGGCGCGGGCGAACTCGTCCACGTCCCGGTCAGCAGGAACGTAGCCCGCCTCGAAATGCACCTCGGCGACACGTTTGTAATCACGACGAATAAAGCCGAACAGAATTTCGGCATAGACCCGGCGCGTATATTCATCGATATGGCCCATGATCCCGAAATCGTAGGCGATGATATTTCCGTTCGGAGCAACCTTCAGGTTGCCTTGATGCATGTCTGCGTGGAAAAAACCATCGCGCAGGGCGTGTTTCAGGAAAAGTTGCAGCGCTCTTTCGCTGATCGCGCGGCGGTCATGTCCGGCGGCGTCAATGGCCGCGTTGTCGCCCATCGGGACACCTTCCGCCCAGCCCAGGGTCATCACGCGACGGGCTGACAGGGACCATTTGACCTGAGGTAATTCAAAGCCTTCATCGCCCACCGTATTGGCAGCAAATTCGGAAGCGGACGCCGATTCCAGGCGCAGATCAAGCTCGCCCAGAACCACGCCTTCAAAATGGGTGATGACCTCCATCGGGCGCAGGCGGCGCGACGACGGGGACAGAAGTTCGACCATGCGCGCCGCAAAATAAAACGCGTCGATGTCCTTGCGAAAGGCTTTCTCGATCCCTGGACGCAAAACCTTTACGGCGACGGTTTCGCCGGTTTCAGCGATACGGGCCTTGTGAACCTGCGCAATCGACGCCGCCGCCACCGGTTCGCCGAATTCTGAAAAGATGGTGTCGGCCGGGATTTCCAGCTCCCGCTCAATCTCTGCCTTTGCCAAAGCGGTCGAGAAGGGCGGCAGCTTGTCTTGCAGGACACGCAGTTGCACAGCAAGCTCGTCGCCGACAACATCCGGCCGCGTCGACAGAACCTGCCCGAACTTGATGTAGGCAGGGCCAAGAGCGGTCAGTGCGCGTGTGGCGGGCGGCATGGACGGATCGCCCTTGTAGCCCAGCCACTTGAATGGCCAACCCAAGGCGCGCGCGGCAATTCGCAACGGGCGCGGCGCGTCGAACGCGTCAAGCACGACGCCCATTGCGCCCGTGCGTTCCAGGGTGGCGCCGGTCCGGATCAGGCGCCAGATGTTATGGGGTCCGCGCATGGTCTAGATTTTCCAGCCGGAATGCAGGCAGGCCACGCCCATTGTCAGATTGCGGTATTTTGCCTGTTCGAAGCCAGCACCCTGCACCATGCCCAGAAAACTCTCTTGATCGGGAAAGCGCCGAATCGATTCCACCAGATATTGATAGCTGTCGCGATCTCCGGCAATCATCTGGCCCAGACGCGGGATGATGTTGAACGAGTAAAGATCGTACACTTTCTGCATCATGTCATTGGGTATTTGGCTGAATTCCAGCACCATCAGGCGACCGCCGGGACGCAGAACGCGGAACGCTTCGGCCAGGGCATCTTGTGGGCGGGTCACGTTCCGGATGCCGAAAGAGATGGTGTAGACGTCAAAACTGTTGTCGGGGAAGGGCAGGGACATCGCGTCGCCCACAATCCAATCGAGGCTATCGGCCATCGCTTCGGCCTCGGCGCGTTTGCGGCCTTCGACAAGCATGGGTTCGGTCAGGTCCAGAACGGTCGCCTGCCCTTGGCCTGCGCGCTTGAGAAACCGAAAGGCGATATCCCCGGTGCCGCCGGCAACGTCCAGCAACTGTTGACCCGGCCTTGGTGCCAGCCAATCCATCATCGCGTCTTTCCAGACCCGGTGGATGCCCATCGACATGGCGTCGTTCATCACGTCATATTTGGACGCAACAGAATTGAAGACGCCCTGAACGCGTCCGGCCTTTTCGTTTTCGGGAACGGTTTCAAATCCGAAATGCGTGGTTTTCTGAGTGTCCTGGGTCATCGGGCCTTGTGATCCTCGTGTGTGACCCTTCTTATAGAGCGCCGCTCCGCCGTTACAATGCGACCCTGCCGACAGGAGACACCCCGATGCCCGAATTGCCCGAAGTCGAGACAGTCCGCCGCGGCCTGTCCCCCGCTATGGAAGGTGCGCGGATCGCAAGGGCGCAGGTCAACCGGCCGGACCTGCGCTGGCCGTTTCCGCCCGATATGTCCGCCCGGCTGACCGGAACTCGGGTCGAGCGGTTGCGGCGGCGTTCGAAATACATTCTTGCGGATCTGGATACCGGCGAGTCGCTGTTGATCCACTTGGGCATGTCGGGTCGGATGTTGATCTCGGGCGATCCGTTGGGAATATTTGCGCATGAGCATCCGGCGGCGGAAAAACATGACCATGTCGTGTTCGACATGGATAATGGCGCGCGTATCACTTTCAACGATCCGCGACGCTTTGGTGCGATGGACCTGATGCCAACCGCCACGGCGGATCTGCATCCCTTGTTGGCCAAAATCGGACCGGAGCCGTTGGGAAACCAATTCTCTGAAAATCACCTGATCGGGGCGCTTCGGGGGCGGAACATGCCAGTGAAATCCGCACTACTCGATCAGAAGATCGTTGCGGGGCTTGGCAATATTTACGTTTGTGAAGCGCTGTTTCGGGCAGGAATATCGCCAATGCGCAAGGCGGGCAGGATCGCGGAAAAGCGTGTCGCACGTCTGGTTCCGATCATCCGAGATGTGTTGTCAGAGGCGATCGAGGCGGGCGGCTCATCCTTGCGCGATTTCCGACAGGCAGATGGTGAGTTGGGGTATTTTCAACACAGGTTTGGTGTTTACGGTCGCGAAGGTTTGAAGTGCCGAACAGAAGGCTGTGAAGGGTCCGTCAAGCGAATCGTTCAGTCGGGACGATCCTCTTTCTTCTGCGGGCAATGCCAAAGATAACTTGATTGACCGGCCGCAAGTGGTAAGAAATCGGGTCTGAACGGAACAACCGAAAGCAGTTTTCATGGCCTATGAGACGATCATCGTCGAGGTAGAAGACCACATTGCCACTATCAAGCTGAACCGGCCGGATGCGCTGAACGCGTTGAACTCGCATTTGCTGAAGGAATTGGTGAAGGCCCTGAAAGAGGCTGACGGCAATGAAAAAGTGCGGTGCATCATCCTGACCGGCTCTGCCAAGGCATTTGCGGCGGGCGCGGATATCAAGGAAATGTCGGAGAAATCCTATGTCGACATGTTCCTGTCCGATTACTTCGGAACTGAACATGAGCAGATGATGCGAATCCGCAAGCCGATCATCGCAGCGGTCGCCGGTTATGCCTTGGGCGGCGGGTGCGAATTGGCGATGATGTGTGATTTCATCATCGCGGCAGATAACGCGAAATTCGGCCAGCCCGAGATCAACCTTGGTGTGGTTGCGGGCCTTGGCGGCACGCAACGTCTGACACGGTTCGTGGGCAAGTCAAAGTCAATGGACATGCATCTGACCGGCCGTTTCATGGATGCTGACGAGGCCGAACGATCTGGTCTGGTAAGCCGGGTCGTTCCGGCCAAGAAACTTATGGAAGAAGCTCAGGCGAGTGCCGCCAAGATCGCTGAAAAATCGGTGCTGACCTCAATGGCCGTGAAAGAATCTGTCAACCGCAGCTACGAGACATCGCTTGCAGAGGGTATTTTGTACGAACGTCGTCTGTTTCAGTCCATGTTTGCCACCGAGGACCAGACAGAAGGCATGTCGGCATTTCTTGAAAAGCGCGCAGCGCAGTTCCGAGACAGGTGATCGGCTGCCCCCGAAAGCCAGGTGCTTGATAGAATTGGTTGGAGCGGGATGGCGTCGGACGCTGTTTCGGCTACGCCGAAAGCCGTCCCGCCCGCCATCCCGCATGCGGCGCGCGTTGGTTGGAATGGGGCAGCGGGGTCGCGGCGTGTCGATTGAGGTTTTGCCAGGGCAGTTCGGGCAAACTTTCAATCGAGCATTTGTGGCTGCGGTGTTTCTGGTTGGGAAATGGGGTTTCCAACGCCGCTCAAGCAGTCTATAGGACGCCGCTACATGCGCGTGATGCCCGCTCTGGCAAGAATCGATCCGATCGGCTGTGCCGTGATGTGGGTTTCATGACGCGAAGAATTTTGGAACCTGCAAGCTGGGAATACACACATGGCCAATTCGCCTCAGTCGAAGAAACGCGCAAAGCAGAACGAAAAGCGTTTCGCAATCAACAAGACGCGCCGGTCGCGCATCCGGACCTATTTGCGTAAAGTCGAAGAGGCGATTGCCTCTGGCGACAAGGACGCAGCAACAGCCGCATTGCGTGCAGCACAGCCAGAACTGATGCGTGGCGTCACCAAGGGCGTGTTCCACAAGAATACCGCGTCGCGCAAAATGTCGCGTCTGAGCGCCCGGGTCAAATCGCTGGCCTAAGCCGACCTGACGCATTGTTTGATGAAGGCACCGCTGCGCGGTGCCTTTTTTCGTGTTGTGGCCCGCCTGCATAGGGGTCAGAGATTCTTTTCGTGTTTAATGAGAGTCAAGATCGAAGAGCGGTTGCCGCTGACGGTGCGCAATTGGTAGTTTGTTCTTGCGAGTCACATCGCTGGGGGGACAGGCGAAGGCAGAACATGCCAGGGGTCGAGTTTAAGGCTCTTGCATTCTGCGTTCCTACGTCAGCTGCCAAAAAGGTGGCGTAGAGCTAGGGGGTATTACCCCTCAAGCCAGTCCAGTAATTGCGCGCGTGTCGCGGTCATGAATGTACTGCCTTGCCGGATTTGGGACTCTGGCGATGCTTGTCATGGCTGTATCATGCGTGTGAAAACAGTTCGTGTTCCGTTGCTGTTGCGGCAATGGGGACAGGAACTGTTTGCCCGGATGATATGGCCGTCCGCCGCTGCCGCGGTTGGTCGACGTTGGGAGATGGCATGAAATGGGGCCGGTATAAATGACACTGGAACAATGGGGCGCGTTGCAGGACAGTCTTTGCCAGACTGTGGGAAAAAATAACTATACGAACTGGCTAAAGCCGCTGAAATTCTCCGGGGTGCAGGACGGCGTGGCAAAGTTCCATGTGCCCACTAACTTTCTGGGCAGCTACGTTTCGCAGAACTTTGGCGAGCTTATTCTGGCCAAACTCTCGACCGAGTCGAGCAGTATCCGGCGCTTGCAATTCGAGGTGGCACCGCAGGGAGCACAGAACGCGTCGCGCCAGCCCACCACGGCACGGCCGGAACTGGCCGTGCAGTCCAAAGATGCGATGGCACCTGGCGGAGGCGACACATTGCCGGGCGCGCCGCTTGATGCACGGTTTACGTTCGATACATTCGTTGTGGGCAAGCCCAACGAATTGGCCCATGCCGCCGCGCGCCGGGTTGCAGAAGGCGGTCCGGTAACTTTCAACCCGCTGTTCCTTTATGGGGGGGTCGGGCTTGGCAAGACGCACCTGATGCATGCCATCAGTTGGGAACTTCGCGTGCGCAGTCCGCAGATGAACGTACTTTATCTTTCTGCCGAACAATTCATGTATCGTTTTGTTCAGGCCTTGCGCGATCGCAAGATGATGGACTTCAAAGAAATGTTCAGGTCAGTCGATGTATTGATGGTTGATGATGTTCAGTTCATCGCCGGCAAGGATTCCACGCAGGAAGAGTTCTTTCACACATTCAACGCGCTGGTGGATCAGAACAAGCAGATCATCATTTCCGCAGACCGGGCACCGGGCGAGATCAAGGATCTGGAAAACCGCATCAAATCGCGGCTGCAAAGCGGCCTTGTGGTGGATCTTCACCCCACCGACTACGAGTTGCGCCTTGGTATTCTGCAAACCAAGGTCGATGGGCATCGCCTGCAATATCCGGATCTGGAGCTTGAATCCGGCGTGCTGGAATTCCTTGCGCTGCGGATCTCGACAAATGTGCGGGTACTCGAAGGGGCGTTGACGCGATTGTTTGCGTTTGCATCGCTGGTGGGCCGGCCGATCACGATGGATCTGACCCAGGATTGTCTGTCCGACGTGTTGCGCGCTTCGGAACGAAAAATCACCATTGAAGAGATTCAGCGCAAAGTGTCCGAGCATTACAACATCCGTCTCAGTGATATGATCGGACCGAAACGGGTGCGCAGTTTTGCGCGTCCGCGGCAGGTGGCGATGTATCTGTGCAAGCAGATGACCAGCAGATCGCTGCCTGAGATCGGGCGTCGCTTTGGCGGGCGTGACCACACCACGGTTATGCATGGGGTCAAACGTATCGAGGAACTGAAGGTTCAGGATGGTCAGATTGCCGAGGATCTGGAATTGTTGCGCCGGGCTCTTGAGGCCTGAAATCGCAGCACATCTGCATCAACGGGCGTCCCGATCCGGCGGACGCCCTTGACGACCCGAAAAATCCAATGGACAAACCAACAAAGCGCTTGGAACCACCTGTGGCTGCGGCTACCGTGTGTATCCCGGTAACGCGGAGGGTCGAGGAATGAAGTTCAGCATGGAACGCGCCACATTGCTAAAGGCAGTGGCGCAGGCGCAATCGGTGGTAGAACGCCGAAACACCATTCCGATCCTGGCGAATGTGTTGATAGAGGCCGAAGGCGACACGGTCTCATTCCGCGCCACCGATCTGGACATCGAGGTTGTCGACAAGGCCTCTGCTCAGGTTGAACGTGCAGGCGCAACAACTGTGTCTGCCGTCACTCTGCATGAAATTGTCCGCAAGCTGCCGGACGGCGCACTGGTTTCACTGAGCGAAGAGGGTGCCACCGGGCGGCTGACGGTCGAGGCGGGACGGTCGAATTTCAGTCTTGCCACACTGCCCAAAGAAGACTTTCCGGTAATGGCGACGTCGGAATATGCGGCTAACTTCTCGGCAGAGGCGCAGGTGTTGCGGCGGCTGTTCGACAAGTCGAAATTCGCAATCTCCACTGAAGAAACACGATATTACCTTAACGGTGTCTATATGCATGTCGCCGATGGCGAGGATGGCAAAGTGCTGCGATGCGTCGCGACCGATGGCCACCGTCTGGCCCGGATCGACGCGCCGCTGCCGAAAGGTGCCGAGGACATGCCGGGCGTGATCGTTCCGCGTAAGACCGTGGGCGAGATGCGAAAACTTCTGGAAGACGACGAGATGCAGATCGCCGTCTCGGTTTCCGAGACCAAGGTGCGGTTCGCCACGCCGGAAATTACGCTGACCTCCAAGGTGATCGACGGGACATTCCCCGATTATACCCGTGTGATCCCGCAGGGAAATACCCGCCGGATGGAGGTTGACGCCTCCGATTTTGCCCGCGCCGTGGACCGTGTTGCGACAGTTTCTTCCGAACGCTCGCGCGCAGTAAAGCTTGCACTGGACGAAGACCGCTTGATCCTGTCGGTGAATGCACCCGATAGCGGTGCCGCCGAAGAAGAGCTGGTCGTGGCCTACGCGGATGAGCGGCTGGAGATCGGGTTCAACGCCAAGTATCTGCTGGAGATCGCCAGCCAGGTGGATCGCGAGAATGCCGTTTTCCTGTTCAATTCCTCCGGGGATCCCACTTTGATGCGGGAAGGCAACGACACCAGCGCCGTCTATGTGGTCATGCCCATGCGCGTTTGACGGCAGGGCGCGCGCTATCCTTGCCTGAAGTCGGGGCTGCCGATGGTGCAGTGCAGCATCCATGACGAGCCTCTATCTGGAAAAGCTCACACTCTCGCATTTCCGGTCGCACAAGCGCGCGGTGCTGGAGGTAGATGCCCGGCCCGTGGCACTGTTTGGGACGAATGGGGCGGGCAAGACCAATATCCTCGAAGCGATCTCGCTGTTCTCGCCCGGCCGTGGATTGCGACGCGCCTCTGCCGAAGAGATGACGCGACGGCCGGAAGCGCTTGGCTGGAAGGTCACAGGACTGCTTCACAGTTTGGCCAATGTCCACGAGGTCGCGTTTCAATCGCAAGCCGGCAACCCCCGACAGGTCCGCGTTGACGAAAAGGCCGCGACGCAAACGACATTGGGGCGCATTGGACGGGTGCTTTGGCTGGTGCCGTCGATGGATCGGCTTTGGATCGAAGGCGCAGATGGGCGCAGGCGGTTTCTAGACCGGATGACGCTGTCATTTTTCCCCGGCCACGCCGAAGCCTCGCTGGACTATGAAAAGGCCATGCGGGAGCGCAATCGCCTGCTCAAGGACATGGTGCGGGACGCCTCCTGGTATGCCGCGCTGGAGGTCCAGATGGCCGATACCGGTGCTGCGATCCACGCGAACCGGATTGCCGCCCTGGCAGAATTGCAGGGGGCGCAGGACGAAGCACAAACCGCATTCCCGACCGCAGATCTGGAACTGATCCAGTCGGAGGGGGGCATGCCGGAAACGGCTGCCGACTTGCGTGATGCGCTGGCTACAGGACGGCAGCGCGACATGGCCGCAGGGCGCACGTTGATCGGGCCACATCGCGCCGATATGGCAGCAACCTTCGCGGCCAAGGGCGTTCCGGCCCGCGATTGTTCGACGGGCGAACAGAAGGCGCTGCTGATCTCGTTGATCCTTGCTAATTCCCGTGCACTTGCCCGCAGTTTTGGCGCGCCGCCGCTTTTGCTGCTGGACGAGGTTGCCGCACATCTCGATGCGAACCGCCGTTCTGCGCTGTATGACGAGGTCTGCGCGCTTGGTGCACAGGCCTGGATGACCGGCACAGGGGCAGAGCTTTTTTCAGAACTGGGTCCCCGCGCACAGCGTCTGGAAATCAGCGAAACCGACGGGGTTTCTCAGGTGCTGCGCCACGGCGATTGAGGGTGCTGCACACGCAGCGGTTGTGATGTGTCATTTGACGCCGTCAAACCACCAAATCATGTGTCAATCGCGTGACAATGCCCCCAATGATAGGTATAAAATGCGCAAAATACCAAGGAAGGCCGGCATGTCCGATACCGAGCAAGAACAAACAGCCTATGGCGCAGATTCTATCAAAGTTCTCAGGGGCTTGGAAGCTGTGCGCAAACGGCCCGGCATGTATATCGGTGACACCGATGACGGCTCTGGTCTGCATCATATGGTATACGAAGTCGTGGACAACGGGATTGACGAGGCGCTCGCCGGTCATGCGACCAAGGTTTCGGTAAAAATACATGCCGACAGTTCGGTTTCGGTCCGCGACAACGGCCGCGGCATCCCGGTTGATATTCACGACGAAGAAGGCGTGTCTGCGGCAGAGGTCATTATGACCCAGCTTCATGCGGGCGGAAAATTCGACCAGAACTCGTACAAAGTGTCAGGCGGCCTGCACGGGGTTGGCGTCTCGGTCGTGAACGCTCTCAGCGATTGGCTGGAACTGCGCATCTGGCGCAACGGCAAAGAACATTACGCAAGGTTCGAGCGTGGCGATACGGTCGAACATCTGCGCGTTGTCGGGGATGCGAATGGCGAAAAGGGGACCGAGGTCCGCTTTTTCGCGTCGCTCACCACATTTTCGAACCACGATTTCCAGTTCGACACGTTGGAAAAACGCCTGCGCGAGTTGGCCTTTCTGAACTCTGGTGTGCGGATCGTGTTGGAGGATGAACGTCCTGCCGAACCTCTGCGCAGCGAGCTGTTCTTCGAAGGCGGTGTGCGCGAGTTCGTCAAATATATCGACCGGTCCAAATCGCCCGTCATGCCGGATCCGATCTACATGACCGGAGAGCGGGATGGCATCGGCGTTGAGGTGGCGATGTGGTGGAATGACAGCTACCACGAAACCGTTCTGCCCTTTACCAACAACATTCCACAGCGCGACGGCGGCACCCATATGGCGGGCTTTCGTGGGGCGCTGACGCGGACAATCAACAACTACGCGCAATCTTCTGGCATCGCCAAGCGCGAGAAGATCAGTTTTACCGGCGACGATGCCCGCGAGGGGCTGACCTGTGTCCTGTCGGTCAAGGTGCCGGACCCGAAATTCTCCAGCCAGACCAAGGACAAGCTTGTATCGTCAGAGGTGCGCCCGGCTGTCGAGGGTCTGGTCAACGAGAAGCTTGCCGAATGGTTCGAGGAAAACCCGAACCAGGCCAAGCAGATCGTTGGCAAGATCGTCGAGGCCGCAATGGCGCGCGAAGCCGCCCGAAAGGCGCGGGAACTGACCCGGCGCAAGACGGCGATGGATGTGAATTTCCTCGCCGGCAAGCTCAAGGATTGTTCCGAAAAAGACCCTTCCAAGACCGAAGTCTTCCTGGTCGAGGGTGACTCGGCTGGCGGGTCCGCCCAGACGGGGCGTGACCGGCGCACACAGGCGATCCTGCCACTGAAAGGCAAGATCCTGAACGTCGAACGCGCGCGATTTGACCGGATGCTGGGCAGCCAGGAAATCGGCAACCTTGTCATGGCGCTTGGCACCGGGATCGGACGGGATGAATTCGACATATCGAAGCTGCGTTACCATAAGATTGTCATTATGACCGACGCTGACGTTGACGGGGCGCATATTCGGACGCTTCTGCTGACGTTCTTCTATCGGCAGATGCCGGAATTGATCGAGGGGGGTTACCTCTACATCGCCCAGCCGCCGCTATACAAAGTGGCGCGTGGCAAATCCGAGGTCTACCTTAAGGACCAGGCCGCGATGGAGGAATACCTGATCCAGCAAGGCGTTGAAGGCGCGCTGCTGCGGCAAGGCAATGGCGAAGAAATCGCCGGTCAGGATCTTATTCGCGTGATCGAAGAGGCACGCCAATTGAAGCGCGTGCTTGATGCTTTCCCAACGCATTACCCGCGTCACATCCTTGAACAAGCGGCCATCGCGGGCGCTTTCGTGCCCGGAGCGGTCGAATCTGACCTTCAAGGCGTTGCGGATACGGTTGCAAAGCGGCTGGATCTGATCGCTGTGGAATACGAACAAGGCTGGCAAGGGCGCATTACGCAAGATCGGGGCATACGTCTGGCACGCATTTTGCGTGGCGTTGAAGAGGTGCGCACCCTCGACGGGCCGATGCTGCGATCGGGCGAGGCCCGCAAGACGGGCAGTTTCACGCAAAGCCTGCAAGCCGTCTATGACCTTCCCGCCACATTGGAACGCAAGGATCGGCGACAGTTGATCCATGGGCCGCTGGACCTGTTGAAAGCGGTTCTGGACGAAGGCGAGAAGGGACTTTCCCTGCAACGCTACAAGGGGCTTGGCGAAATGAACCCGAGCCAACTTTGGGAAACAACACTCGATCCCGATGCGAGAACGCTGCTTCAGGTCAAGGTCGATGACATGGCTGAGGCCGACGACCTGTTTACAAAACTGATGGGCGACGTCGTCGAACCCCGCCGCGAGTTTATCCAGCAGAATGCATTGAGCGTTGAAAACCTCGATTTCTGAGTCAGTGTAGGATTGCGTGTAATCGTGCGCGATGCCCAAAGGTTTGCGCGATTTGCGAATAAGTTTGCGTCATCGCAAACGTGGGAACTGAGCAAGATAAACAAACCAGCGGTGCAATCGAGGGATGAGCATTCAGCGGGACAATTTTGAAACCCCTAGGCAAGGGTGCATAACTTGCCTCTATCGCTTGTCTTCAAAGTGGGAGCTATGCCCGAAAGTTGGTGGCTGTTATGACGACAAGCTAATTTTGGCCATTTCACAAGTTAAGGGCGGCTATTGATGGTAATCGCGCCGAATGGAAGACTCGAACCATCCTACCATGGATTTGAAGTCTTGAATTGATATAGGTGCGATTGGCTGTCCCCCAAAATAAAAGTGTGAACTTTTTTCCTCTACAATGCAGTGTGACCTGGCAGGTCGGTGCAGCGATAGATCTTGGTAAGCCCGGCCTTCGCCTGATGACACTGA
The DNA here is from genome assembly GCF_900176485.1 of Primorskyibacter flagellatus. GTDB lineage: Bacteria > Pseudomonadota > Alphaproteobacteria > Rhodobacterales > Rhodobacteraceae > Primorskyibacter > Primorskyibacter flagellatus. Next base: position 2,235 of record NZ_FWYD01000034.1, on the reverse strand, counting down.
GCTTGGAGAACAAGAAAGAAGGCCGCGGGGATGCCCGCGGCCTTCTTTTCCGTATCAGGTTGAGGTTTTACTGCCTAAGGGAGGCTGTCGACCATTACCTGGTCGGCGTCCCCAGAAACTGCCACCTGATGTAAGTCGGCTGGCAGCTTGTTACCGCACCGTCATGGCATGACGGGTGCGGGGCGGCCTCAGGCGGCCCTGCAGCGTGCGATTTGGGCCTCTGCGTCGATGCGGGCAGCGAGCAGATCGCGCATCGCGAGGATCTTCCGGAAGTGTGTCCTGATCACCCTGAGGCACTCTCCGCTGTGTGACAGGATCGGCACCACCGTCACCCGCCCGATCGCGCCCAGGTCAGGATCATTGGTTCCGTCGAATGCATTGCGGTGTCCGAGCGTCTCCCCTGCGATGGAAGCGTCGAGGATGTTGTGCACAAGACGGATAGCCTCCGCAGCGGTCGACGAGAGCGGCCCATCCTGGCGCAGATCGACAAGGGCGCGCAACAGGGTATTCAGGCCTGTCGCCTGCAATCCTGCGACATTGCGATCGACCTCCTCGTGCAGGAAGTCGAGTTCCAGCAATGTCTTCGCCAGGAGATCTTCGAGCGTCAGTTGATTGTAATATTTCATCTACCATTTCCTTTTTTCTCGTCGCGCAGAAATGCGCAGCACTCATGTCGTCGAACCCGAAGGCGTCGGCGAGGCATGTCAGGCGGCGCTCTGGACGGACAGGGAGAGCGCCAGGGCTTCGTGTTCCTCGTCCATTTTCCCGATCTCTTTCAAAAGATCAAAGAGCCGATCCGTGAGCAGACAGATCTGCTCGACTTCAGGGCCGGCCGGATCCAGCAGGAGTCCTGCCGACATGTCGGGCTCCATGTCGCCGATGATGGGGTCGAGGGAAAGAAAACGGTGCAGATCGATGAGCCTGCGCCGGATTGCGCGATCGAGACGGAAAGCCTCGCGCAGATCGGACATCAGACGCAACACGCGCCCAGTGCCAGCATTGCCACCGATCAGGCCGGCGGCATTTGCCAAGGCTGATCCGTGCTCAATGAAATGAGCGCGCGTGGCGGCGAGTTGGCGGTCCGCGGACAGGGTCTTCGTGGGCAGTGGATACAACATGGTTTTCCTCCTTTGGTCCTATGTTGTCGATCTATCATTCGTGACAGCTTCAAGCCTGTCCGTTTGTCGGAGGTAGAAAGGGCTGGTTGATCTCCTTTATTTTGATTCGGGTTGAATGTTAGCCGTCGCCCTGTTGGAAGTGACATTGGTCGTTTTGCTCGGGGGCGAAGAAAATAAATTCAGATTTTTATGGATTCGCTGGAAATCATTGCGCTTACCCGGTCTCACAAAAACGGGTGAAAGCGATGACGACAGAGGCGAGGATCTTCTCGGTGGAGCTACTGGGACCGAGTTCGAACACCATATTTTCTGTACTTTCCGAGTGGGAAGGCTATTTGCGGGATCAGCCATAGAGATGCGGCCCTGCTTTTTTCCACCTCCGTCCACGATGCAATCAATAGTTACTCGGCGGGAACCTCGGCGCTCAAGACGCCGGCCTTTGTACCGGCAGGTTGGAGGTGCTGCTGACCTATTTGGACTGCCCATCGCAATATCATCACAATTTGGATCGCTTCCGCAGATTGCCACGAGCGAGATGGAGAGGCGACCCCGCCAGTAGGCAAGGGAGTTCTGCGTGCAGAACTTCGAGGCCGATGTCGGGAAACATGATGGCTTCCTCAATATCCGGGTTTCCGACATTTTCGAGCATCAGCAGCATGTGCGGACGCACGAGTTCGGTCTCGAGCGACCGCAAAAGTTACGTAGACTCTGCGAAATCGACCATCACGCTAAGGCAGCGGCAATGGGCTACGCACCGGCCCGAACGTGTTGCGAATGATCACCTTTGCGCCGGTAGTCGACATAGCGGGCAGGACCAGTATTTTCATTATCGTAGCTCAAAGTGATAAACTCTCGCGTCGGCGGAGTCATGGGACTGGGATTTCGTTTGGGTCAAATTACCGGCGAACTTGGAGAGCCCATGGTCCGGATCGGTATCGTACCGCTCGACCCGAAGTTGCACAGAGTTTCCTTGAAAGGACTGACGTAGCAAGAAATATCTGTCACAGATATGCTGATGTATGGTATGCGCCGTCTCGGCCCCATTGGTGTTTCGCTTGCGGTGGGGTGCTCGGCTCATTCTGCTGACGTTTTTGCCTTCGTGAACGCTCAGAATGAG
>NZ_FWYD01000035.1 GCF_900176485.1 Primorskyibacter flagellatus | reverse complement strand
TTGGGCCCTCATCATGGCGGCGTTGTGCGCCGCATTCATCCCGAAGGCCGTCAACTTCCTATCTCTTCGGCGGATCAGGTTGTTCAGCCTGAACTCGCTAACCCGCTGGCGTAAGCGGATTGGCGAGGAAGGGGCCGAGTGGCTGCTCACCAAGACGATCGAGGTTGGGCGCACATCCGGTGCCGTTGATGCCGGCAGTCTGTCGCGTGTCGCCGTCGACACCACGGTGATGGAGAAGAACATTGCGCATCCGACGGACTCCCGCCTGTACGACAAGGCCCGTCAGCAGCTTGTCGCGCTGGCGGATGAGGCAAACATCACGCTGCGACAGAACTACAACCGGCTGGCCCCGCGCCTGGCAATGCAAATCTGCCGTTACGCCCATGCCCGACAATTCAAGCGCATGCGCAAGGCCCTGAAAAAGCTCAAAGGTTAAACCGGGCGCGTGTTGCGCGACCTGCGTCGCCAACTGGACGCGATCCCCGAAGGCCCCTTTCGCGAGCGGGTTCTGGACAGTGTCGTGCTGGTCGGCCGCCTGCTGCACCAGGGCCTGAAAACCAAGGGCAAGATCTATGCCCTGCACGGACCCGAGGTCGATTGCATCTCGAAAGGAAAGGCGCGCAAGCGGTATGAGTTCGATACCAAAGTGAGCCTGGCAACCACCATCGACGAAGGCTTCGTCGTCGGCATGCGCGCTCTGCCGGGCAACCCTTACGACGGCCACACCCTGCCGGAGGCGCTGGAGCAGGTCGAAATCCTGACCGGCCGGACCTCGGAACTGGCCGTCGTGGACCGAGGACACCGCGGGCACGGCGTGTCAGCGACGCAGGTCCTGGTCAGTGGCATGCGCCGAGGCCTGACCCCGACGCTGAAACGGCTGCTGCGAAGGCGCCGCGCCCCTTTCATCGATTGCTTTGCAATCGACTGCCGGGCAACGATCGAGCCTGAAATCGGTCACATGAAAACCGACGGCCGCCTGTCACGTTGCCCGCTGAAGGGCACGTGCGGCGACGCGATCTTCGCCGTCCTTTGCGGCTGTGGCCACAACATCCGTAAGATCCTCGCCCACCTCAGGGCTTTGTTGACCCTCATCTTGGCCGCATTCCGCGCTGCCGGTATGTACGCGAACAGGCCAGCAAACTGCTATCTCGTCGACGGATCAGGTTGTTCAGCCTGAACTATAGAGGTTGCTTGACAAGCAAGGGCAGACTGGCTAGCGGTGTCTATATATATATCTGATTTTGTTGTGTATGGAGTTATTGTCGTGTTCCGCAAATTTCTTTTGCCATTGATATTTCTAGCCGTTCCGTGCACCGCGATAGCGTCAACCGTCAATATAAACCTTAATTCCGGTGGTGAGTACTACCAAAGCCTGTATGGGATCAGGGATGATACGGTAACGCGCGGCGGGGATTTGGCGGGGATGATTGTTACGGCCTCGTATGTTGATGGCACGACGGATACGGTCACATTTGGCGCCACATGGGGTGCTTGGGGGCAGGCAAACGGGTCCGGATTTGAAATATCGCTTGAGTGGAAGGCGTTCGAGCTATCTGTAACAAAGTCTCTTAAGTCCCTGTCCTTAGACACGCGCGCCGCTAGCGCTGTATTCGATGCGAGCACGTCAACACGACTCGGCGATGACACCTACGGCACGAAGGTAGGCTACGCCTTCTCCGTCTTCGGAGATTATGATCCGGAGGGGGTTATTGATGTGAACTATTCCCAAGCTTTCGTTCTCGCTGGCCATGAACGTGCACCAGATACGTATACGCGTCTGTCAATCGACTTTAGCGGTTTGGAGGGCGGCGGGTTATCCAGGAATTTGCAGTTTCGTTCGGACCTTGATAGCCTCGCAGTGTCGGGCGACCTATCGTCTGTTCCATTGCCTGCATCGCTGCTGTTGTTCGCGTCAGCATTCGGGATCATGAGAGCGAGCGTAGCTCGCAAACGAACGGCTCGCTGAAGGTTGTAATTTCTCAAAATGGAATGGGACATCAGAACGATTTGAGCATTGTAAGCTCTGGTCATTTTGTATGCTTGACTATGCGGTCTGTTTTTTATTCCGATAGGGGCGTTGAAAGGCCGTCTGGTTTTTGATTTTCCACCTATTGAAGATAAACTACCGGCTTCCAGTCGGTCCGCTTCAGTTCATCTGGGTCACGGAATACAGGCTCAAGGTGCTCTAGGGTCCGACGAGGAAACGGATCCGTGACATTATCTGGCAGACGACCTGCGAGGGAATGGGCGTGCTCGCGCGAGACCATGTCATATGTGCCTGTCGATCCCGCCGAAACTGTCACAGTCAGACGTCATGCAGCGCATCAAGGTTCGGTCGTCCTGACGCATCCAGATGGAGGTTCCCGAATTGCGCAAGTGCTACTGGGGTAGGGGGTTCTGAGCACGCGGCCATTTCTCGACAACATCAGGCCACGTGACCGACGATATCATCCTGAGATACTCCTTCATCTCGGCCCCATAATCTGTCCCAGAGGCGTTGACGTCCGACAAAACGGCTATTTGGTTCGACCTGAACAAGTCACAAGTCTCTGAATTTGCTCAGTGATCGTAATAAAACTGTAGTAGAAAATTGCAGGGTTTCGTATTCCGGGTTTCGAAACCTTGCAGTTTTCCGGAGCCCTCGATGAAGCCCCATCCCCGCCAGAAAGAGCAGGACGATCTCCTGCGTCCGCGTCTGACCGACATGATCGACATGCGTCACGAACTGGCGAAGCTGGCCGCTCTGACCGACTGGGATTTCTTCGAGCGGGAATGGGACGAGTTCTTTCCGTCTCACCGCGGGCGGCCTGCGACCTCGCCGCGGCTCGTGGCGGGGCTGCTGTATTTCCAACATGCCTACCGGTTGTCGGACGAAGCCATTGTCGCGCGCTGGGTCGAGAACCCGTACTACCAGCACTTCACCGGTGAGACGTTTTTTCAACACCGCCCGCCGATCGATCCGTCCTCACTGACCCGTTCGCGCAACCGGATCGGCGAGGAAACAGATCATCGCTGAACGCGGCATGCCGAAGACAATCGTGTCGGACAACGGCACTGAGTTCACCAGCATGGCGATCCTCAAATGGGTTCAGGAAACCGGCATCGATTGGCATTACATCGCGCCTAGAAAGCCCCAGCAGAACGGCTTCATTGAAAGCTTCAACGGCAAACTGCGAGACGAATGCCTCAACGAAACGCTATTTGGAACATTGCGCGATGCCCGCAACACACTTGAAGAATGGCAGGAGGATTACAACTGGCGCAGACCACACTCAGCATTGGGTAACCTGACACCCATGGAATTTCTACAGAGAAAGACAATGGACAAAATGGCGGCCTAACGCCAAAGATTTAACCCCAAGGTCTCCGCGCAAAGCTGGAGGGAACTTGGGGCTCAGGTCAATGGAACGAAACTTTGAAAAACGCAGCAGAATCTATCGTTGATAGTTTCCGCTGGATCACATCAGGTAGACTTCGACCTAGATCCCATCGGCGCAGATATTAGCTATACCGGCATGATGATTGTGTCCCATTCATTGGAGTTAAACGGAGATGACTAACATCAAATTCATGGGTTTCAAGGTGAGATCGTCCGACACAATCAACGGCGTCACGGTCGCGGCGTGGCAAGACATTGCCGACACTGGAAGGACGATCTGGGATCAGGACCCGTCCCCCGAGGTATCGGTAAGGATCAATACGCAGCGTAGTGATCACCGAGTCGCACCTGAAGCGATGTTCTGTGACCTGACGCTCAAAGGATTTGAGACGAACACTCTTCCAGAGGGGCGGTATGATCGAAGCTACCACGACAAATATGTCTGGTGGGATTACGGAGAAGGATACACTTTCAGTTCTCCAACAAATGTCCTTTCCCTCGACGCTGCAGATGGAGGTGCGCGGACAAACAGCCGATACAGCCGTGGTCCTCTCGGGAGCCACGTCTTCCGCACACCCGGAATGTACACAGTGCGTGTTGCCGTACTTGAGCCATCCTCTGGTAAATGGGGATATGCGTCAGTTACTCTCACCGTAGGCGATCCAGACACATTTCATGCTGGGACCGCAACTCTGTTTGTCGACACCACCGGAGTCTACGCGAACGCGCCAGCTGGGGCGCAGACATTCACCTCGATTACCTCAGCCTTCACAGCTTTGGATAAAGCCACCACTCCTCACAGGATCGTTCTGGAACGCGATCAAACGCATACCGTGACCTCATTGTTGTTGTTCCGCCCACCGTCCCACGCCAACGGCGTGAGTTTGCGTCTAGAAGCGCGACAGGGACTCGGACAGAAACCCATAGTTACACCTTCGGTAGGGTTCTCTTCGGAAATACTGATTTACGACAACTCCTTACGGGATGCCAAAGGCATAGACAGCGGTACGGTTTTTGCCGGGATTGAATTCCAAGGTCTCTGGGACGTCACCAACGAGACTGGAACACAGATCAATTGTCTGAACTTCCCGGAAGAGGGTGCAGCGAACGTCGTCATTGATGATTGTGAATTTTCCAACTGGGCGCTGACACTATATCTGAACGGCACGACTCCGAACCGGCTGATTGCCCTGAACGATCTGAGCATATCCGATTGGGGAGATTACGGGATGTTGGACAATTCGCGATCTTTACTAGCGATCATGGGCTGCGGAATTATCCAGAACCCCAACGCGCAGGCCGGTGGTCCGAAGGATGGTACGCATAACGCTCATGGTCCCTTGCGGATTGCAGAGCCGACAAAAACGAACATATGGGCCTGCGATCTGTTCAGCAGCACGGGATGGTCGAACTATAACTCTATCCGAGCAGTGCAGACGGCGTTACGCTGGAACACCTCTGCTCCCGTGACCGGTGCCAAGTTGAATCTGCAAGGCTGCGCACTGGAAAGCGCCTACATGACCTTGCTTGTGCAAGCACAGAATACTGGCAACCCGCGCGATCTCGTGAACGCACTGGTCGAAGGTAATATTCTTGTGGCTGGGTTTCAGGCGCGCTCCGTGATTGAAACGTGTTACGGTGGCACAACTGCACGCAACAACACTCTGATCTTTGCCAATACCGCTCGCGATAGCAGACCGATTGGGGGTCTTAACCTGCCGAAATATGGCTTTTTCTATTTTCATGGCGGGTCGAGTGGCAATATTGACAACGAGACAACACCGATCCGTCTTTATAATAATACTCTCGTCAACCTAACGGACGCCGTTGCTCCGGTATTTTCAGACGCAATCGGGTTTCGCTTGGTGGCGGAGGCCAACAATCTCGTGCACGAACCAAACATTGAAACACCGAACACACCTTATGCGCCACTGGTAGAGATCCCCGCCTTTTCTTGTCGGTACATCGGTTATCGGGACGAGAAGACGCCCTTTGACGCAACCTATGCCACACCTGTCGACAGCGCGGCACTTTGGGTTCCGCAGTTGGGTTCTTCGGCGCTTGGCGCTGCGCTTGTCCAACCGGATGCAAGTGTCGATTTCAGAGGTGCGCTGCGGCCTGAACCTCCCTCAATCGGTGCGCTTGAGGCGGATTGATAATCCTCACATATTTAACGGAGCGTGGCCCAATCAATGCACATCCCGCGAACCATTTCGCGCATCCGACCAGGCTTCAAAGCTTTCGGCGAATGACGTCCTGAAGCATTTCCCGATCAAGTGTCAGGCCCGCGACGATCTTCTTGAGCCGCCCGTTCTCGTCCTCCAGCGCCTTCAAGCGCCGCATCTCATCGGGCAGCAAGCCACCATATCGCTTCTTCCAGTTGAAGTAGGTTGCCTGGCCCCCTCTCGGGACCATGCTGCGCATGACCCTGCCGGGCAGTGGATCCCCGCCTTGCGACAGATCTCGGCGACCGGCGTTCCTGCCTCACCCTGCGTCAGGATGAACGCTTTCTGCGCCTCCGTAAACTTCGATGCCTTCATGCGTTTCCGCTCCTCTCCCAGCCAAGAAAGTTTAGCCGAAAACTCCAGTTTCAAACGATCCAATTTCCAGGGGGCAGAGCAACCGATACAGCGGCAGACATTGTGGTCTTTGACTTTAGAACGGGAGTAACAAGATGCGCCCGGTTGCCAGAAAAGGGATTACTTGTATTCTATGAGCCCGCGGGGGCGACCTGCGAGACGGCGCAGATGGTATTCTATCACGCCCATGGCTTCGGGAAATTTTCCGATGCTCAGCAACCAGGCACGCTCCCAGGCCGGGCGCGTCGCCCCTTCGAGCAGGGCAAAACGCAGGGCGCGCAGGGGATAGATTACAAAAATAGCCAGTGCCCAGGGACTTAGCGCGATCGCCAGTAAAATGATCACGCAGGGAACGACGGCGCCCCAGATCAAGGCGCGGCGCACCTGGTCCACGCAGTGGCGTTCGGGGGGGGCACCGTGCAGCACGGCACCTTCGGCCCAGGCATGGCCCGCCCGCCGCGCCCGCGACCAGAACTGTCCCAGCCGGGTCATGGCCGCGTCATGCAGGGTCATTTCCGCGTCGATGCGCCAGATCTTCCAGCCCGCTGCGCGGAGCCGCACGCACATCTCGGGTTCTTCTCCCGCGATAAGCGCGGGGTTGTAGCCGCCCGCCTCATCAAGCGCGTCCATCCGCATCAGAGCGTCGCCGCCGCAGGCACGCTGCTCGCCCAAGGGTACATCCCATTCCCAGTCGCACATCCGGTTGTAGATCGTTGCGTCGGGAAAGCGTTCCCGTCGGCGACCAAAAACGACGCCCAGCTCAGGACGGGCTGCGAGAAATGCCCGGGCCGACGGCAGCCAATCGGGCTGCAATTCGCAGTCACCGTCCATGAATTGCACCAGTTCTGGTCGCGTCCCGTGAAGGCGTAGCCGCTCCAGCCCCGCATTACGCGCGCGCGCCGCGGTAAAGGGTTGCGACATGTCGAGCGCGACAACCTCCGCACCCGCCTCTGATGCTGCTTGCTGGGACCCATCGGTGGAGCCGCTGTCGACGTAGACAACCCGGTCAGCCGCTGCCACGGAGGCCAACCCCCGGATCAGTCGCGCCCCTTCATTACGTCCGATGATAACGACAGCGAGAGTCATATGAGGGGGGGGGGTGTGCTGAGTATCCGGGCTGGAATACCACCCACGGTCGCGCCTGTGGGAACGTCGCGGATCACCACCGCATTGGCTCCTACCGTCGCTCCGCGCCCGACGATCACTGCCCCCACAATAACGGCACCCGCGCCAATACTGGCTCCATTTTCGATCACTGGCCGATCTTTGGTTCGATCTTCGCGAGCAACACCCAGCGTAGTGTTTTGGCGCAGCACCACATCATCTCCGATCCATTGTGCCACAAGAACCATGCCGCCAAAATGCTCAAGCCGGACCCGGCGCCCCACGCGCACGGTATAAGGCAGCATGATCCCATATCGATGCTGGCAGCGTTTCTCCATGATCTTGTAGAGTAACGAAAACGGCGCTCTCAGCAGCTTCGGTTTCAGGCCCATGCGCCAGTTGCCAAAGCGGTGCCAAAACAGGGTCCAAAACCCTTGGCTGCGCCAGTCCCGCCCATGGGTCCGAAAATCTTCGGCCACCAGCGCGACCAGCGACAAGTCGTCGGGGTTGCGGTCGCCAGATCCATCCCAAGATAAAAATCGTGGATCGGTCTGACTGCGACATTTGGAGGCGTGCATGTTCATTCAACCTGCTTTCTCACCGAAACCAAAGGTCGCAGGACAAAGCGGCCGAAATCACGGGAAAAATGGCGTGGCGTCCTAGGAATCTGCCGACGCAGCAGGCTAATGAAGTTGTTTATCGCGGCTCCGCTGATGCAAGCGCTCGCGGCCACCAAGGTGCCGACGCGTCCATGGGTTTTTAGATAATAGTGGCGCCAAGATTCGTACCAGTATCGTGGGCGAACCGTACGATGTGTGTCGCCCGAGCGCATTCGCGTTGCGGCGCCTTCGACATGGCTCACTCGCGCTTCGGGAACATACCATATGTCATGGCCGACCTGATGGATGCGGTGCATCAACTCTACCTCTTCATAATAAAGAAAAAAGTCTTCGTCGAAGCCATTCATCTCTGCCAGCACGTCATAGCGGAACATGACTGCCGCTCCCGCCACCCAATCGACGGGTCCCCGTGGCAGATCAGGTGGCAGGGGGATACGCCAGTGCTTCAGCGCCCTGTCAATGATCCCGACGTTTGCTGCACGCGCGAATTCACCCATGGCAGAGGGAAAACGGAATGCTGCCGTGACCGGGGCGCCGCCCGGCAGGCAGATTCCCGCTCCTGCAGCCGCTGCCCCCGGGTGGGAGTCGAGAAATCCGGCTAGGATGGTGATGGCGTCATTTTCTAGCCGGGCATCTGGATTTAGCAGAAAGACATATTCAGGCGTCCGTTCCCCCTCAGCCAGCGCCCGCAGTACGATGTTGTTGCCGCGCCCGAAGCCGTGGTTCTCGGTTTCGGTATAGAGCGTGACGCGACCGGCATAGTCCGATCCACCAAAGGTTGCCCTCAACCGCGCTGCATCGTCTCCGGGGGAAGCGTTGTCGAGTACATGCACATCTACGTTCCTTCCGTCATGTTTCTGCGCCAAAACGCTGTTTATTGACTCAATGGCTAGCATGTCAGTGCCGTAATTGACGATGATGACGGATACCTCTACCAAGCCTGCTGCGGTTTTGGCACTCTCGCTATGTGTCATCTGTCTTGTTTCCTTGTCCGTGCTTGGGATGGCGGAGTGTCGATCCGCCGTATCTGCCGTGTGTAGCGATTGGACGGTGCGGCGGAGGCAGAGGTGGTGACCGATGGGGTCTCTGTGTCCAAGCTAGGCGCGGGTCCTCGGCGCCTGTATTGGAAACGGACAGGTGGAGGGTCGGGCACTTCCTCGTTGGCTGACTCCGTGATGCGCCCCATTTCCAGCCGCCCCCAGAGCGATCCGGCCAGCAGCCACTTGTCTGGCGTGAGGCCCGAATTAGGGATCAAGTCGACCGCAGCAGCAGTAAGCGCGGCTGCGATCACTGCACTTTCCATCCCGATCCCGTCACGTCGCCATCGCCACAGAAGTATGACGACGGGAAAGAACATGAGGCCGAACCGTCCGATAAACCCCGTCCATCCATTCTGGCCCAGAATGATGATCCATGCGCCATCGGGCACAGCGACCTCACTACCCAAATATAGATTGCGCCCCCAGCCGCCCCAGCCGAAGAAAGGGCGCTCCTGCGCGCGTTCTAGCAACTGCCCCTCGAAATAAAACCGATAGGATAGCGAATGTGCTCGCTCTTCACTGATGCTGTTAGCGAAATTAACAAGGCCATCAAGAGGAATGATGGCCGTTCCCCGCAGCACTGGATAGAGCAATGCAACACTCACGATTCCCGCCATTGCGAAAAACAGTAAACGGCGCGGCATAAAAAGCATGATGGGACACAAAACTAGCGCAATCATTAGCGCGCCGAGGGATTTACTCAGCACCAGTGCGAGAAAAAGAAACGTCGACACCGCCATAAAACCAATCCGCGGCTTTCCGACGTAAAGTCGCGCCAAGCCAACCGTTGTGATCAGCGCCGCTGCCAGAAAGATGCTGACACGTAGTCCATGACTCAGAAACACCAAAGGACGATACCCGTCCCCGCGGACGTGCTGCAACCAAAGACTTGAGGAGACTCCGTAGGTCCAGTTGCTGAGTTGGGGCGACATGCGTACTTCGAATAACGCCAGCAGACCGTAAATGGTCCCTGCGATACAGAAGCCGTGAAGTACAAGTCGTTGACCCTCGGGGTGTGCGAGAAACTTTCGACCCAGAAGCAAAGGGATGATAGTAACGAAAGCGACCAAGATGCTGGAGCCGGCATCATAGAGCCGCAGGCCAGGTAGGACTTCATCCACCCCGATGATCGTATCCCGGTTCGTTACCACCGTCATCACCGCCCCGACAACGAGCATCATCAGAAGCGCCCGGGGCAACGTGGCCTGCGGAAACCATCCGGCACGCCATGCGTTGGCGCCCATCTGTGCTTGGTGGATCGCGCCCGGTTGGCCGGTGCCTGACACGGCAAACACGCAAAGAATCAACGCCGTATATGCGGGTATGGAAATTTTGTTGAGTTCATAGAGCGCCGGCAGGTCAATGCTGCTCTGTTCGGGCAGGAACAAGTATCCCCCAAGGATGGAGAAGGTAATCGCGGCCGCAACCGTCCGCGTCCGCGAAAACACATAAACGATGGCGGGCCAGCTCAGCAGTGCGGCGATAGGAGGGATCACGGAATACGTCTTTCCAAAAACATCAGGATGCGGAAACCTCGGTGTGTAGGCGCGAGATGCCGCCGGTCCTTTTTACGCTCTATGATACAAAAATTAGAGACTTAAAACCGTCGGGAGTCCGCTTCAATATCCGATTCGTGTTCCCGTATGTTTACTGGTTCTCAGGGTCTGGCGCCGCCTCTTGCAGTTTCGCCAAGGCATCTCGCGCGCGGGCGATCTGGGGGCGGGCATCGTCTGACCCGGCCACTTCCAGCGTATATTGATATGCCGTGATCGCGTCCTGCGACTGGCCAAGCGCAGCATAGGCCTCGGCCAGATGATACTGCACGATCGGATCGTCTGGCAGGCCGGTTGCGGCGCTCTCCAGATAGGGCAGGGCGGTCTCAGTATCGCCGCGCCGGAATGCCAGCCAGCCATAGGTGTCCTGGAAGGCAGGTACATCGGTGTCGCGCAGCCGCCGGGCGATTTCCCAGGCACGGTCAAGGCTGTCGGTGTCATCCTTGTAGGTGACCAGAAGGCTGGCGAGGTTGTTGGCGAAGATCACCGACCCGGTATCGCGGGCATAAAGCGTGTCGTAGATCGCAATGGCCGCATCAATGTCACCGGCCACTTCGTGTTCCGCGGCCTTGGCCCAAAGCAGGGCCGGGGCGTCCGGCACCGCGGTCAGCGCTTCGTCCAGCAGGGCGTCGGCAGCCTCTGCATCGCCCTGGACCTGGGCGATGCGGATAAGCTGTTGCCAGACGCTGACACGCGAGGGGTCTTCGTCCAGAAGCGCGCGCATCTCCGCGCGGGCGGTTTCCAGATCGCCCGTGGCCGCCCGGGTGGTTGCCAGCAGGAAGCGCAGTTCCGAGCTTTCGGGGGATTCGGCGACCAGTTCCTCGGCCATGCTCAGGGCTTCATCGCGCTGCCCCGAAGACAGGCGCGCGCGCAGCAGGTTAATCTTTTCCTCAAGCCCGGCCTCGGCGCCCTGGGCCATCTCTTCGAGGTAGGTCAACGCCTCATCCGTGCCTTCCTGCCGCGCCAGCAGCTGGACCTGAAGACGGTTGGCCGTCGCCTCGCTGGTTCGCGAGCCGACTTTGCGCAGTTCGGTCACTGCCATCTCTGCCCGGCCGAAATCCTCTGTTGTCAGGTAGATATCGCCCAGAAGGGTCAGGATATTCTCGTCCGTGGGGGTGCGTCGCAGGGCCGACAGCAGCACTTCCTCGGCGGAATCGTAGCTTTCAGAGGCCAATAACATCTGCGCATAGCGCAACGAGGGCTCTGGCGCATTGCCCGACACATCCGCCGCCTGTGCGAGGAAATCGCGGGCCAGATCGGAACTGCCCGCGCGGGTATAGGCATTGGCCATCAGGGAAAGCGCCTGCACGTCGTCGGCGCGGGTATTGAGCACGCGGCGCAGATTGGCGATGGCCCCATCCGTGTCGTCGGCCGCGATCAGGCGTGCGGCGCTCATCTTCAACGCCGACACATTGCCGCTGTCGGCCTCCAGCACCTCGTCCACCAGCCGTTGGGCCCCCACGTCATTGCCCGTGGAGACCAGCATGCGCGCCAGTGCGACCCGGATCTCGTTGTTCACATCCGACGGTTCGGCCGCGTCTTCGACAGTGTCGAGGATCGCTTGCAAATCGGCGATGGCCTTGTCCTGTTTTCCATCCTCGAAATCCAGCGCAGCGCGGAGTATCCGCAGCCGGTTCGGTTCTGGATTGACGTCGATTGCGGCGTCAAGCTCTGCCTGGGCTGCCTCAATGCCGCGCTGATCCTTGAGAAACTGAACAAGGCTGATGAAGAAGACCGGATCGGCATCGACGGGATTGCTGATATCGCGCAGGAACGCCTCGGCGCCCTCGTCATCACCGGTTGCCATCAGGTATTGCACCAGCGTGCCCTTGGCATCGTCATCTTCAGGGAATCGTTCGATGACGTTGCGCAGATGCGCCTCCATCTCTGCCCGGTCGCCGGTTTGGCGCAAAAGCAGCAGCCGCTGGTTGTAGTAGCGGCGCGTACCGGGTTTGCGGGCGATCATCGCATCCAGCTGGGCAAGCGCCTTTTCGGTGTCGGCGGCGCGCAGGTAGCTGTCGAACAGGATCTGTTCCAGCAGGCCGTTCTCGGGCATTTGTGTCGCCAGTTCCTCGGTGCGGGTGAACAGGGCCTCGGCGGCGGGGCCGTCCTCTTCCAGAACCGCGGCGCGGTATTGCAGCGCCAGTTCAATCGCCTTGCTGCGCGGCGCGTCGGGGGCCAGTTCGACGGCGCGCGTGCCGTGACGGGTGAATTCTTCCCAATTGCGGGCCTCAAAAGCGAGTTCCGCCATCACCGTGCGCCCCTCGACATCATCGGGTATTTGTTCGACCAGACGCAGATACTGGTTATAGGCACCCGGGATATTACCGGTGTCCACCATCAGCTGGGCCATGGCGCGCCGGGCCTCTTCATGATTGGGGGCCAGTTCGAAGACATTGCGCAATGCGACAATCGCCCTGTCGGGATCATTGGCGGCAATCAGTTCCTGCGCCGTTTCAAAATGGGCCTGGGCCTTTTCTTCCGCGGATTTGCAGGCAGTGAGCGCCAGACAGACGCCACAGATCAACAAGGCTTTGCGAAGAGGTCGGATATACATGGCAGGGCCTCCAGAAATACCTTGCTAATTGATTACACCCCCTGAGGGCACGCGCTCAGGATGAATGGTGCTTCATATACATGCTGGTGTTCAAGAAAAACAACCCGATCCGCAAACGTCATGAACGTTCAGGACCGGGTTTTGAGATGATATAGGCAGCCGTGTCTGAAAGCTGCGGCTGGTTCAGTGTCCGTTCGCGCGCAGTACGACGCCAACGGTCTGACGCAGCACCCGCAGATCGGTGCCGAAAGACACGCTGCGCGAGTAGCGGTCGTCGAACACCGCACGCCCGGCAAAGGTACTGTCATTGCGGTCGGAGACCTGCCACAAACCGGTAATGCCCGGGCGCAGCGCATAATAGGCGCGACCGGGATAGAGGTCCTGCTGACAGACCATCATCGGACGTGGTCCGACCAAAGACATGGTGCCATTCAGCACGTTCCACAATTGCGGCAGCTCATCCAGAGAGGTCTTGCGCAGCACGCGCCCGATAAGGGTGATCCGAGGATCGTTGCGCAGCTTCTGGGTGGCGTTCCACTCTGCCTGGGCTTTGGGATTGGAGTCCAGATACGTCTGAAGAGCGGCACTTGCGCCGGGCACCATGGAGCGCATCTTCCACATGCGAAATACCCGTCCGCCGCGTCCGATACGCTGTTGCGAATAGAATGGATTGTGCCCGTCGAGCATGACGAACAGGCACATCAGTGCAATCAGGGGGGCCACGACAGGCAGGGTCAGCAACACAAGAACGAAGTCGATCCAGCGTTTCGTGTTTTGATGGTAGAAGCTAGCAGCGCGATCCGACTGGCCTATCCCAAATTGGACAGCCTCCGCATCCGCGGAAACATACGGATAATACATCGTCATTATATCTTAACTCCTGAAAACGCTCGGCAATAAAAAAATCCGTCACAGTAAACGGCACAACACAATCAAAATGATGTCTGGAATTTAACGAGATGTTTAGAAAATTGCAAATGAAACATGACTCAGAATCCCCTTGAAGGCACCCCGCTGCGGCATGTTCGTGCAAAGCGCCATCTCTTCGTCGCGGCGCAATTTTTGCTTGGTAGCGGAAACAGACCGGGTTGCTGACAGGCAGGTCTGAAACAGGCCAAACTGTTGCGTTTCGGGCAGTTAACCTTTTTGGGCGTGACAATGGACATCCGGAAGGCCGCGCGCACCTGAGGACGGTGGGGGCCGCCTTGGCTGCTGGTGCTACAGAACGTCCTGTTCGCATCTGTCTCGGCAATCCGACACAGAGTTCCGTTACGTCACGGTGCAGGCCGAATGATGCAGAAACGCCCCGGTATCCAGATCAGGCGAAGGGATCCTTGTAACGGCCCAGCTTCTGCTTGAGCACGGCCCAGAGAAAGGGCGGTTCGTGAACCACATAACGGTGGAATCGCGCGCGGGGTTCCTTGATCAGCCGATAGAGCCATTCGAACCCCCATTCGGTGATCCAGACCGGTGGACGATCAAAAGTCCCGCTTTCGTAGTCGATGGTGCCCCCCAAAGGCAGCCAAAGCTTCACGCCCGGCATCCGGTCGCGGTATTTCATGATGAATTTTTCCTGCCGCCCGCCGGCGAGCCCCACAAGGCAGACTGTCGCGCCGCTGTCGTTGATCGCGGCGATCATGCGTTCGATCTCGGCCGGGTCACTATCGAAATGGAAGGACGGGCTGTCAGTGCCTATGACCATCTCGCGGCCGACTTTCTCGTTGATATTCTTGGCGGCCAAGTCTGCCACGCCCGGTTTACCACCGCACAGGAAGACCGTCATGGACGGGTCATTCGCATAGCGCATGTAGAATTTCGGGAAATAGTCGCTGCCAGAAACCCGCTCCTGTACCGGCGTGCCCAGCCATTTGGTGGCAAAATACATGATCTGGCTGTCGCAGGTGATCACGTCGAACTGCTCCAGCAGGTCGTAGAACTCCCGGTCCTTCTGCAGCTTCATGATCATGTCCACATGCAGCGTCAGCATCACGCCCTCGCGGAAATGTTCCACGATATCGTCCATGGAGACGTCATGAACGTAAGCGTTCAGCATCTGCACGCGCTTCATCTCGCCCAGTCCCACGGCCGCCTCCGTATTGCTTGCATCCGCCATTACGCAGGTTGCCCCATATATTTGTCCACCAGAGCCTTCGTTCCGTGGATATTGCCAGCCGAGGATGCCCCGAAGACGATGCTTTCCACGCCGGGCAGTTCCGAAATCCAGTGAATGGCTTCATCCGCCGGGATCGCGCCGGAGGCATAGACCGACATTGCCACCGCCCGCACGCGGCCTGACTTCAGCGCGTCGAGATAGGCATCGAACCCGCCCGACATGCGGAACCCGATCTTGTTGATGTTGGAACAGATGATCGGGCGTTCGATCCCTTCCTTTTCCAGCGCATCAAGCAGCATCGGCATGTTCATGGTGATATAGGCAGGCTCTGCGCCCCATTTCTCGCGGATGTGGTCGTCAAAGATCCGCAGCGCGCGGGTGAACCCCATCCCCAGAAGCAGGTCGGTAAAGACGTTCTGGATGAAGACGACCGGCGCCTTCGTTCCTTCGAACATCTTCATTTCCATGTCGATCAGCACCTTGGCGATGCCGTCGACCTCTTTCGTCGCCAGCGCCTTGGTGCCTGTCAGCGCGGTTGCCAGCAGCCCGTCCTTGGGCATGAAGTCGCGCAGCGCGCCCACCATGCCATGTTCCGTCACCGCGTTGGCGTATTTATGAGCATAGGGCATGCAGGGGTAGAACTGGAAATCGACGTAGCGCACCGGGTCCGCCTTTACTCGTTTCGCGATCTCGGCAATCCGGTCATGGGTGGTGCACATGAAGGTGTTGATGCCCGCGTCATAGGCCACGTCGAGCACATCCATGATGGCTTGGGTTTTCTGGAACCGCATGGCTTGGGCGCGGGCCTTTTCCTCGGACATGTGGTTGATGCCGAAGAACTGATTGTCGCCGAACAGAAGCTTGTCCATCTCTTTTCCCTTCTCAGCGACCGAACCAGCCGCGCTTTTTCGCGGGCTGGGGGGCGCCGGTGCGGGCCTCGCCCACAGCGGTGCCGGTTTCGGCGTTTTCGATGATCATCGCCATGGTTTGGTCGGTCTCGGTGGCCGAGGCAAAGCCGTTTTCCAACGCCTGTGCCTTGCCGTCCCGCGCCGCGCAGATGAAATCATCGAGCTGGCCGGAATATTCTTCGCCGCGCAGGTAGAACCAGCGATCCTCGGTCAGTTCGGTGGTGTATTTCACCGTCCAGCCTTCATCGTAGCCCTCCAGCCCGTCGACGGGCTTGCGCAGATAGGCTTGGCATTCCTGCCGGTCGGCATACAGCCGTCCGTTGGTGCCAATGATGTTGATCTTGGTGGACATCTTGCGGTGGCTCTCGTCCGACCAGTTCACCGAAAGCTGCGCGGTGGGGCCTTCGTTCCAGCGCAAGGTCGAGAACACCTCGTCATCGGTGCCTTCGGAAAAGACCTGTCCCAGATGGGAGCCCATCACCCGGTCAGGGGCGCCGAAGAACCAGTTCAGCAGGTTCAGCGGGTGGGCTGCATAATCATAAAGGCACCCGCCACCCTCGGCCTTGTCGGTGCGCCAGGTTGTGCGCTTGGGGCGCAGCACGACCGGACCGTAGGCCTCGGCCAGAACATGGGTGATACGCCCGATGGCGCCGGCATCAATCAGCCGTTTCATTTCACGGAAGGCGCCGACATAGCGGTAGTGATAGCCCACCTGCGCCACCAGGTTTTTCTGGGTCGCCGCATCGGTCAGACGCTGGCTGTCGGCCCAGTCAAGGCAGAAGGGTTTTTCACAAAAGACATGCAGCCCCTTGTCGAGCGCCGCCGTCACCATCGGCGCATGCAGCCGCGAGGGCGTGGCAATCACCACCGCGTCGAGCGGTTCCTTCGCCAGCATCTCGTCATAATCACGGTAGATGGGCGTATCTATGTTCTTGCTGAGTACATCGACCATGAACCCCGCACCGTCACAGGCAATGGTCTTCACATCCGGATGCGCATTGACCATGGCGAAGTGGCTGAGGCCCATCTTTCCGAGCCCCACAACGCCGACTTTCAGTTTTTCCACGATCCTACCCTCAACCTCTTGTAAAAATGTCAGCCGGTGACAGAGACCGGACCTTGATGAAATCGCCCGGTGTATCGGGCATTCTTCTTCGCCACGCAAGGTGCAAGTCCGATAGCGCATAAATCGGGCAAAGCAGCGGGATTTGTGCCGTGTTTAGTATCCACTCACTGGCGTAAACCCTCCGACTTCCAGTCGGACCCGCTTCAGCGCGAAGAATCGTGTTATGATACTGGCAAGCACTGCGTGTTTTATCACCGCTATCACATCGTCTGGTCGACCAAGTACCGCTACAAAGTGCTGACCGGGGCGCTGCGTCTGCGGGTGCGGGACATCTGCCGCCAGGTCTGCCGCGAGAACGAGGTCGACATCTTGCGAGGGGTGCTGTCGTGTGACCATGTCCACATGTTCGTATCGGTGCCACCGAAGATGGCCATCTCGGACTTGGTGCGCAAGATGAAGGGCCGTTCGTCCCACAAGGTGCAACGGGAGTTTCCCGCCATCCGAAAGCGCTACTGGGGCTGCCGGTTTTGGGGCCGGGGGTATTTTTCAACCACCAACGGCGCCATCACCGAAGACATCGTACTTCAGTATTTGGAAAATCACATCGCTGATCCTACCGGCGCCAGATGGAGTGGTTGCCGCCCTCCCATGACGGCATCAATTTGTGCCAAGGTTGTGGTGTTAAAAGCCACACAACGAGGAGGACGGCGGGATGAAGGATATGATGATTGGAGTGGATCTGGCAAAGAATGTTTTTCAGGTCCACGGTGCCCTGCGGACAGGAGAGGTACAGTTTCGCAAAAAGCTCACGCGAAAGCAGTTTTCCGCATTCATGGCCCGGCAGTGCCCCTGCCTGATCATCTTTGAAGCCTGCGGTGGCGCGCACTATTGGGCGCGTGAGATGGAAGCGCTTGGCCACGAGGTGAAGCTGATCGCACCGCAATACGTGCGCCCGTTCGTGAAATAATGGAGAGGTGGTCATTATTTCACTTATCATCAGGTGGCCATAATGCGGAGGTGCGTGGGACAGTCGCTTGATAGCCACTCATTTTTGCCGTTATGCGACGGCTTTGCTCCGCATTA
>NZ_FWYD01000025.1 GCF_900176485.1 Primorskyibacter flagellatus | reverse complement strand
GCAGGTGATGAACGACGTTCTGTCACACAATGTCTGGGAGGCCGAGGATGCCTAAACCCAAAGCGCAGGTCCTACACCCCGACACAACAGGCGCGACCCTGCATATCGGGGACAGCAAACTCCTTGACCAACTGGGGGTCTCCCCTGCCGCCCTGCCCGGCAGGCAGGCCGCGCCGCAAGAGCCGCAGGCAAAGCAACCGGCCCGTCAGAGCGGCCAGGCGTCAAAACCGCCGCGGGGATCAAAGCCGACGTCGCGAGAGAAGAAGATGCCCTCTCAAAGCCCACAAACGCATCTGCACATCGCTGAAAAATACCTCTCCGAAATCGAGGCGCACGTGGTCAGGACAGGCGTCTCGAAGGACGACATCATCAAGCTGGTGGCGATCGAGCTGTCCGTGATCGACAGGTTCGACATGCCGGACACGGAATGGATCGCCACACGAAAGACAACCAAGGGCGTGCTCATCCGCTACGCCATCCCGCAGGAGTTCGTCGACGCCTATAATCGGCAATTCAATCCGCTCGGCGTGAAGCCTCAGACCCACCCCTACTACGCCTGGGCAGATCAACACGAGGACACCGTATACCCGAAGATCCTTGATAGGTTGAAAAGCATCTGATTTGGCCGGTCTGGAGGCTGCGCGCACCGCGCGGCAAGCAGCACACGCAGCCTGACCCTTGTCACCGTCATCAGGACCCCCAGATCAGAGCGCCACTGGCGGGATGCGACGTGTCGCCACCTCAGCGCATGGGGTCCAATATTTCTTGGAAAACATGACTGTTCTTCGTGAGCAGCTGGCCTACTGTATCGCGGCACCACACAAAGTGATGCAGAACCAAATCAACTACCAAGCGACATTTGAGTGTCCGCGTCCAAGGTTCTGGCCGAACACGCGCGTGTTCGGACGGAACCGCGGGCGGGTGCAAACTCCACCGACGGGGCGGACAGGCAGGGTCAAGGAGGCCCAGATTTGGCTTGCCAAATCTCTGCCGCAAAAACCGGGAGGCCTTGGCCAATCGGGTTTTCGGGCTGGCCCCCTCGAGGCTGGCTGGAAGGTCTGTCGCGGGCTGATCATTCCGGGCGGTGTTCGTCCTTTGAGCGCGCAGCGACCGGCAGAATGCGGAGGTCGCTATCGGCGATCATCCGCGCCGGTGTCGGCGTCCCTGGAACATGGACAGGGCCGCCCGGGGGCGGCCCATCCTCGTCAGAGGATTTAGTCCTGAGGGTCCTTTGCGCTCGGCGGGAACATCACCAGTTCCTGGACCGCGACGGGGAAGTCGAGCTTGAGGCTGAAGAACTCCGAGCCGTCCCCGTTGCGGGTGTTGCGGAACATCGCACCCACGCGCTGAAAACGGGTGCGCTCCTGGCCATCGGTGTCGGTGAACTTGACGGGGACGGTGGCGACGTAGTGGTTGGTCATTTGGGTTACTCCTTGTTGCGATGGGGATCACCCGGCACGGGGCAAGAGGCCCGGTCGCAAGCGCAAATGCGGAGGGTCCGCGGCCAGCCGTGGAAGCCGTATTTGTGCTTGCCGAAGCGTAAGCTGAGGGCACGGACGGGCCGACCCCGTGCGATCCACATCAATGAGCAAAAAGAAGGGACCCGGATGGCTGCTGACACCACGCAGTCGCCACTGGAATCCTTCATGTCCATGACGACTTTGACCCTAGCGCTCACATCGGAACATGGCGGCGACCTTGGTCCGAATTACCGCATGTTGGAAGTTGCCGTTCCTCAGCCTCAAGTTCGACTTGCGCGATGCAAATCTGGGGCTGACCGCCGGGCGCGTAGGAACCCAAGCCCTCCCCACGAAAAAGGGCCGCTGGCAGGTGCCCCGGGAATGCGCGACGTTTCAGCCGGCGGTCAGGTCAGGAGGCTCACAAGCCTTTGTGCCAAGACGAGACGAACGGTGATTATACGTTGATGCTGTCGAGGATAGCCTTTGTCTCAACCATCCGCTTCAGCGATGTATCGATATGTTCGCGCCAGCGTGGGCCAATCTCCCTTGCCGCGGCATAGGCGCGGGCCAAGTCATCGGGTCGGTCCTGTGCAAGGGCTTCGATCAGAAACGCCGCCTGCTCCCGGTCCTTCGCCGATTTCAGGCTGCCCGCTCCGTCGCGTCGCCGATCCGCGATAATCAGTTTGTGGACTGCATATCTCTCCGGGCGCGGTACCTGCACCAGAACGCCGGATCTATAGATCGCCGCCGCATGGATCGGTTCTGCGATCAGGAAATTGAGGTAGTTCAACCCCTGAGCGTTCACGCCCAATGCTGGCAGGTCGCGGATAGACTCGTTGCCGAAGGCCGGTGTGAGAAACTCGACCAGCTGGCCACTGCCTCCCTGTGCCCATCGCCAGGTCCGGCCTTGTTCAAGCGCCGGCAAAGGGTCAAATTTGAGCGCCGAGAAGGTCTCGGCCAGACCCGGGTCAACCTGATCCTGCAGCGCGACGCTGAGCTTTTCAAACTGGGCGATGTCGATATCGCCGGTGTTGGCCATGCCGCCCAGGGGAAGGCGGAGACCAAGTTCACCTTCATACAGCCGGAATGCATTCGTTCCGACGATGGTACCGCCCAGCCGGAATGTCCCTGCTGCAGCCATGGCGGACAGGATGGATCCCGTCGCGCGGTCGGTTGGCGTCATCCCTTCTGCACGCAAGAGTCGAACCAACCGCGACCTCTCGGCTTGCCGTTCCTTTGCGGTCGCGCGCAGATCTTCGATACGGTCGATGCGCGCGCGCGTGTCGGGGCTTTCTTCGCCGATATAGATGAACCGCATCTCTGTTCCGACACGACGAGCCGCGTACCAGTAAGCTTTGTCACCGCGCTGTTTCAGCGTCGGTTTGCCCTCAGCACCGGACAAGGCATCATCCTTCAGCAGCCGTACCAAATCGGTATAAGCGCTCATTGCGATGCTGCTGAGAGGGGTCATGCCTATCATTTCATAGTTTTGCTTGGCATTGATATACCTATCAAAAATAAAAATTGCTAGGCATGATCCTGACGATGGCTGTAATCAAGGCATCCTTTCAACACAGCGCCCCAGAGAAAAAACGAAAGTGCCGCCCGAAGGCGACCCTCTAAAGTCACGTCTACGTCGGCTTCTTCGCAGGATCTGCAACCTGCATGACCATCAGTCCATTCGCTTCGGCTTTCTGCCCGAGGTTCAGCGCGACCCCGTTGCCGCCGAAAAAAACAACCCCGGTCGCCGCAAACACGTCGTCGCACTTGAACGGCGCTGCGCGGACCAGCGCGGGTCGAAGCGGCCTTGTGCGACCCCTCGTGCGCGCGGCCACCGGGCGCTGATCATCGGGCGCACAAGGGCTTGAAAAACCCGATCGAAGGGTCGCATAGACCGACCCGAAAGCGAGAGAAACTCATGGGGCGTTTCAACTCGCCCGGACAGGCACAGAGATTTCTCGCCGCACATGATCAGATCAACACGATCTTCCGTCCCCGCCGCTATCGCCTCACCGCCACAACCTATCGCCACGCCAGAGCTGATGCCCTCAATCTTTGGAGCGCCTACACACTCGAAATGACCGCCTGACGGGAGCGGGTCAGGCCGCATTCGGGCGGACGCAAATAGGTTGGCAATGCCCTGCGAAGCGGTGAAGCGGCTCTATTCCGGCAAGGTGGTGTTCCACGACGGCGACGCCGAAGTGGCCGAGGGTGTGACGGTGCATTGCATCGGCGGCTATTCGCGGGGACTGCAATGCGTCCGGGTGCGGACGGCGGCGGGCTGGATGGTGCTGGCCTCGCACGCGGCGCATTACTACGAGAACGTCTTTGCGAAGAAGCCGTTTCCGATCGTGGTTGACCTGCAAAACATGCTCGACGGGTTCATCCGGCTGGAGGTCCTGGCGTCCGATCCTCGGCTGATCGTGCCGGGCCATGATCCGCGCGTGCGGCAACTTTATCCCTAAGGTTCGGCACCGCATGTCTTCAGGCTCGATCACGGGCCGGAGGGTAACCCGCGAGCGGCGGGATGAGCGCGGACCTTATCACACCGCGCCCGATTGTGTCGAGCACGCCAGCCGCTTGCCCATAACCACCTCTTCGGGGTCGTAGTGGCGAAAGGCCAGGCCATCGGCTTCGGGATCATATTTCAGTGGCTGCAAGGCTTCCGATCGCCGGGCGGATTGCAGCGCTTCGTCTCCATGCTGCCTGCAACCCGGAATTCCATCTCCGTCCCAGTCCGCCGTCGTTCCGCTCTTGCCACACGTTACCATCGGCTCGACGCTGTCGAGGCGTGGAAATCCGCGGCAAACGTCGCTTGATGTCCTATAAGCACCCAGTCTCGCAGACTGGGCGCGTTAATGTGACAACATCAAAAGTCCGCCTAGACGGCCACAGGCGTCAGCCAGACGGGTGTTTCGCTTTCCGCGCTATCGACGACCGCTTCGACAAACGCAACCCCCTTGAGACCGTCATAGGCCAACGACACGTTGTGCCCCAAGAGACTTGGCGTGCGATCGTCAAGGCGCGCTCGAATGGCTTCGGCAAACCCGGCATAGAGATTGGCGAAGGCCTCGAGATAGCCCTCGGGATGCCCCGGAGGCGTACGCGACCGCAGTTTGGCATCCTCCGACAGATCGTCGGCACCGCGCTTGATCGTTTGCACCCGCCCGCCAAGAGGCGCGTAGACCAACTCGTTGGGCTGCTCCTGAAACCACTGAAATGACCCGGTTTCCCCGAAAACGCGCAAACGGACGCCGTTCGAATTGCCAAGCGCCACTTGGCTGGACCAAAGAAGGCCGCGCGCGCCTCCTTCATAGCGCATCATCACATGCGCATTGTCATCCAGCGCGCGCCCCTCGACAAAGGTTGCCAGATCCGCGGTCAGGCTTTCCAGCTTCAGACCGGTGACGAAACCTGCCAAATGGTAGGCGTGCGTGCCGATGTCACCGATGGAGCCCCCACGCCCGTTCTTTTTCGGGTCGGTGCGCCATGCGGCTTGCGCGTTGCCTTCCGCTTCGATTGCGGTAGCCATCCACTCAAGCGGATACTCGACCTGCACCGTGCGGACTTTGCCAATTTCGCCATTAGCGATCCGGACCCGTGCCTCGTGCACCATCGGATAGCCCGAATATGTGTAGGTGACGCCGACGAAACGCCCTGAGTCGCGGGCCAGTTTTTCAAGGGCGACAGCGTCTTCCAGGGTCGCCGTAAGCGGCTTTTCACAGATCACGTCGAACCCGGCGTCGATCAGGGCTTTGGCAATCGGGTAATGGGTGAAATTCGGGGTGCAGATCGCTACGGCATCGACCCGGTCTTCGCGGGCCGTTTCGCCTTCGATCAGGGCGTTGTAGTCGCCGTAGGCGCGGTTCTCGTCGATCCCTTGCGACAAGGCGAAAGCGCGCGCTTTGTCCGGATCTACGTCAAAGGCTCCCGCATCGAGGTCCCAAGCGCCGTCAAGGCGTGCCGCCATCCGGTGGATGTTGCCGATGTAGGCCCCCTCGCCACCGCCGATCATGCCAAGGCGCAGTTTACGTTGAACACTCATTTATTCCTCCAATCCGAGCATGGCCCGGTTCGCCTGCCGGTTCGCGCCGGATTTGACGAAATCGTCAAAGGCGCGGTCCGACACCTTGATAATGTGATCGGTGATGAACTGTGCCCCTTCGCGGGCGCCGTCTTCGGGGTTCTTGATGAAACATTCCCACTCCAGCGTCGCCCAGCCGTCGAACCCATAGGTCGAAAGCTTGGTGAAAATACCGCCGAAATCGACTTGGCCGTCACCGGGCGACCGGAACCGGCCTGCCCGTTTCGACCACGGCATGAAGCCGCCGTACGCACCGGATTTGCCATCCGGGCGGAACTCGGCATCCTTGACGTGAAACGCCTTGATGCGGTCGTGATAGTGATCGATGAACGCCAGATAGTCGAGCGATTGAAGCACGAAATGACTGGGGTCATACATGATGTTGGCGCGCGGGTGCCCGTCGAGCTTTTCGAGGAAATATTCCCACGAATGACCGTCGTGCACGTCCTCGCACGGATGGATTTCAAAGCAGGCATCAACCCCGTGTTCGTCGAAGTCGTCAAGAATCGGCTTCCAACGCGCGGCAAGCTCGGTGAAGGCCTCGTCGATCAGACCCTCCGGCCATTGTGGATAGGGATACAGGTACGGCCACAATAGGGACCCCGAAAAGGTTGTGTGCGTGGTTATGCCGAGGCGTTTGGAGGCACGCACGGCGAACCGCAACTGCTCCTCGGCCCACGCACGGCGCGCCTTGGGGTTGCCACGCACATGTTCGGGCGCGAAGCTGTCCATGATCTGGTCATGCGCCGGATGCACCGCCACAAGTTGACCGGTGATATGCGATGCAAACTCGGTCAGTGTCAGACCGTGATCGGCCAGCATGCCCGTGATTTCGTCGGCGTAGGTCTCGCTTTCCGCCGCCTGTTTCATGTCGATGAGGCGCGTGTCCCAAGTCGGGATCTGGACTCCCTTGAACCCCTTTTCCGCTGCCCATTTCGCAAGGCTGGGCAAGCTATCATAGGGGGCGTCATCCGCCGCGAACTGGGCGAGAAAAACGGCCGGTCCTTTGATTGTCTGCATGGCCTACGCCTTTAGCTTTTCGGCCGGCGCCGGAGCTTGGCCGTCGTAGCCACCCCACACCGACTGATCGAAATGGACAACCGCGCCCGTCATCATGCCGCTGTCCTCCGAGGCCATCCACAGGACGGCCTTGGCGACTTCGCGCGGTTCGAGCAGGCGGCCGAACGGCATGGTTGCAGCCTGTTTGTCGATGAAATCGGGATCGCCGGATTCGGCCTCCTGCAACTTGCGTTCGTGGTCCGAATTCATCCAGCCGATGTCAATCTGGTTGACCCGGATGCGGTTCCGCATCAGCGCATAGCCCGAATTTCGGGTCAGCGTTGCCAATGCCGCTTTCGAGGCGCAATAAGGCGCGATGAACGGCTGACCGGCCAGTTCGGAGGCCGATCCGATGTTGACCATTGTGCCTTCAATGCCTTCGCGCTCCATCAGTTTGACCGCATCCTGCATGAGGAAGAACGGTGCACGCGTGTTGACGGCGAAAATCCGGTCGAATAGGTCCGGCGTGGTGTTCAGAAGGTTGCCCCTATCGGTCAAACCGGCGGCATTGACAAGGATATCGACGCGCCCGAACAGGCGGTCGGTTTCGGCAATGATGTTGCGGACATCGTCCATGTTGCCCAGATCGGCGGCAACCATTTCGGTTTGCACGCCCGTGGCTTTCGTAATTTCGTCCGCCTTGGCGCGCCCCTTTTCGAGACCGCGCCCTACAATCACAAGTCCCGCAGCCCCTGCTTCGGCAAAGAGAGTTGCGATCGCGGCGCCCAGTCCTTGGGTCCCCCCCGTGACGACAGCGATTTTTCCATCAATACGGTTCATGCGTCCACCTCGTATCCTGCCGCGTCCATGACGCGTTTCAATTCTATCCGACCCTTTTTCGCCATCTCCAGAGGAGGATTGGCGATCGGATCCTGTTCCGCTTCGATCACAAACCAGCCTTCATAGCCTTTGCTGGCCAAGGCTTTGACGATCTCTTCGAAATCTAGGCTGCCGTCGCCAGGCACGGTGAACGCACCTTTGATTACGGCATCAAGGAAGCTTTCCGTGCTGCGATCGAGCGCGTCGATCACCTCCATACGCACGTCTTTGGTGTGGACATGGCTGATCCGCCCGAAGTGGTTGTCGATGACGCGCAAATTGTCTCCGCCAGCAAACGCCATGTGGCCCGCATCGAACAACAGCGGCACCGCGCTGTGCTTCATGAACAGGTCCAGTTCGGCCTCAGTTTCAACCGCAGCCGCCATGTGATGGTGATAGGCAATCGGCATGCCTTCCCCCGCGCACCAGTCCGCGAAGTCTGACATCTTGCGACCGTAAGCGGCCATTTCAGCCTCGGTCAGTTTCGGTTTCCGGGCCAGCGGCGTATTTCGTTCGCCCTGAACCGACCGTGCGGTTTCGCCGTAGACGATGCAGGGCGCGCCAGCGGCCTTGAAAAAGGCCATCTGCGCAGCAATCCGGTCCTTTTCGGTCTCGATGTCACCGTCCAGCAAAAGACCCGAAAACCACCCGCCGCACACGGAAATACCGTGACGATTGAGGATCGGTCCAAGCTCGTCCATGTCCATGGGAAAGCGGCGACCGGTTTCCATGCCGGTCAGACCGGCCTCGGCCGCCTGACGCAAACATTCGTCAAGAGAAACGTCGTCGGACAGTTCTTCGAGATCATCGTTCCACCACGCGATCGGCGCGATGCCAAGTCTGGCTTTTAGCATAATCAAACTCCCCGTCGCTGTTTTGCACGGAAGGCTTCCTGTCCCTCGCGCGCCTTGCGGATGCTTTCGCGTTCGTTGATTTCTGGAACGCCCACATACCAACCAGCGCCTCCCGGGGTCCAAGTGTAGGCATCAGAGGTGATGCTTAGCACGGTCGTCCGGTCGGTTCCCTGCGCCCATTCCATCGCCGCTTCGAGATCCGCGAGGCTGTCGCAATGGCGGGCTTCGGCACCCATGGCACGGGCGTGCGCGACAAAATCGACATGCGGGACGTTTTCTTTGTCCAACACGCGGGAGTCCTTGAGCAGGTTGTTGAACCCGGGAACGCCCATGTTGGTCTGCAGCCGGTTGATGACCCCGAAACCACCATTGTCGCATACGACGACGATCATCTTGTGGCCTGTCAGAACCGTTGAATAGATGTCGGAATTCATCATCATGTACGACCCGTCGCCCAACATGATGATCGGCACGCCATTACCCGCCTTGGCCATCGCATGACCCCAGCCTCCGGCAATCTCATATCCCATGCAGGAAAACCCGAATTCGAGATCATAGGTGTTTGGCGCTTTGACGCGCCAGTTCTTGGCTGTTTCGCCGGGCAGACCGCCAGCGGCAGTGACCATCGTGTCTTCAGGCTTGGCCATCTTGTTCACGATGCCGATAACCTGGGCGTAAGACGGGACCGCTGCGTTTGTCGGCGCCTGACCTTCATCAAGCAATTCGTTCCACTCGGCATAGAGTTTTTTGGCGCGCTCCATCTGGGCCGCATCGCAGGTCCAGTCCCCGAGCGCCTCGTCGATCTCCGTCAGGCACTCTACCGCGTCACCGACAACCGGCACGGCGAAGTGCTTGGACGCATCGAAACGGGCCGCGTTGATGTTGAGGAACTTGGCCTCCTTGGAAAAGGTGGTCCACGATCCCGTGGTAAAGTCCTGCATCCGCGTGCCCACGGCGATGATCACGTCGGCGGTTTCCGCCAGTTCCCGTGCCGCCTCGGTGCCTTCGATACCCATTGCGCCGACGTTGGCAGGGTGATCATGGACAATCGCGCCCTTGCCAGCGATCGTCTCTGTGATCGGGATGCTGCGGCGAACCGCGAAATCGGCGAGCAATACGTTTGCGCCCGAATAGCGCACGCCCCCACCGGAAATGATAAGCGGCTTTTTCGCGGTTTTCAGAAGCTCGACCGCCTCGACAACCTCGTCACGCGACGGGCGCGGACGCGGAATCGTCCACGTCTTCTCGACGAAAAAGCTTTCGGGATAGTCGTATGCGATTTCCTGGATGTCCTGCGGCAAACCGATGAACGCGGGGCCGCAATCGGCCGGATCCAGCATCGTCGAAATGGCCTGAGGCAACGAGGACAGGATCTGGGCCGGATGCACGATGCGATCCCAGAACCGCGACACACAACGGAACCCGTCATTCACGGTCGTCGAAGGCGAGCCAAAATGTTCGACCTGCTGCAACACTGGATCGGGAAGCCGGTTCACATACGTGTCGCCAGCAAGCAAAAGGACAGGCAGTCTGTTTGCATGAGCCACACCGGCGGCCGTTATCATGTTGGTCGCACCGGGACCGACCGAGGTTGCGGCAACCATGATCTGGCGGCGAAGTTTGGCCTTGGCGAATCCAACGGCAGCCAATGCCATGGATTGCTCGTTCTGGCCGCGCCATGTCGGAAGCTGATCCTGGACTTGTTCCAGTGCTTCGGAAAGGCACGTAACGTTGCCGTGACCAAAAATGCCGAACACTCCGGCAAAGAGTTGCACCCGCTCACCGTCGATGACGGTGTATTGGTTGCATAGGTAACGCACGAGCGCCTGCGCCATGGTCAAGCGGACTGTTTTCTCGGACATCTTGGCTTCCTCCCGTAGATGGATTCTCCTCATTTGTGAAATGCATATTGACAAATCACCTCCCATGCAATGAAAATTGCATAACTTTGCCCAGGAGGAGCACCATGCCTAATATCGCAGTTCTCGGCTGCGGCCGTATCGGTCGCATGCACGCTGAAAACATCGCAGCGCATCCCAACGCCACACTTGCGGGAGTATACGACATCCACGCCCCGTCTGCCGAAGATGTTTCTCAACACCTTGGAGTGACAAACTTTTCCTCGGTCGAGGAGATCCTGAAATCGAGTGGCGTAGACGCAATCCTGATTGCCACCTCCACTGCCACCCATGCCGATCTCATCGAACAGGCCGTTGAAGCTGGCAAGCCGATTCTGTGTGAAAAACCGATCGATCTGTCTCTTGATCGGGTGAACCTTTGTGCAAGCCGCATCTCCGGAAGCAGCGTTCCGATCATGCTGGGCTTCGTGCGCCGGTTCGACCCCGGACACAGGTCCGTGCGCAACGCGATTGCTGATGGTAAACTCGGCGACCTGCGTCAGGTGATCATCTCTTCCCGCGACCCCGCGATCGCTCCGGACGCCTATATCAAAGCGTCTGGCGGCATTTTCCGCGACATGACAATTCACGATTTCGACATGGCGCGGTTCCAGACCGGCGAAAACATTGAAACGGTCTATGCAACAGGCTCGCGGTTCGTAGCGCCCGATCTGATGGCGCAATGCCATGACTTCGATACGATTTCAGTCGTCTTGACCACCAAATCCGGCAAACAGGTGCTGATCAACAACTCGCGGGAAGCCGCCTACGGGCACGACCAGCGCGTCGAAGCCTTTGGCGGCAAAGGCATGGCAATCTCGGAAAACCGTCGCAACAACTACGCGACGCTTCATGACGCGCATGCCACGTTCCAAGGCGCACCGCTGCAACACTTCTTTACCGATCGCTACCGCGAAGCCTTCTTCAACGAAATTTCCGCATTCGTCGACGCCGTGTCCAAGGGCGAGACCCCCGAAGTCGGTTTCGAAGACGGGCGTCAGGCATTGATCATCGCCGAAGCCGCGTTCAAGTCCGTTGCCGAGGGCCGCGCGATCAACTCAAGCGAGATCGGATAAAGCATGTACGAGAAATTCGGACTATTCATCGACGGCTCATGGACAAAAGGCACAACCTCAGCCGACGTGACCTCGCCTGTCAGCGAAAAATCTCTCGGGCAGGTCGCGACAGCGACCCCCGAAGACACCCTGTCCGCCATCGACGCCGCCGCGCGCGCCGTGCCGGCATTGCGTAATCTTGGCGGTTTCGGTCGTGCCGACGCGCTTCACAAGATCGCCGATGAAATGATCGCACGGACGGACGAAGGCGCCCGCATGATTTCGACGGAAACCGGCAAGCCCTTGGTGCAAGCCGGTCGAGAATGGGCGCTCGCCTGCGACCAGTTCCGTTGGTACGCCGAGGAGGCGCGCCGGATATACGGACGGATCGTTGACAGCCGCGTCCCCGGTGGACGGTTCGAAGTTACCCGCGAAGCCGTTGGCATCGTTGGCGCGTTCACCGCCTGGAACTTCCCTGCCGCCCTGCCCGCGCGCAAAATCGCGCCTGCTCTGGCTGCCGGCTGTCCGGTCGTGCTGCGCCCGTCCTCACAGACGCCCGGCGTGGCCATGGTCATGGTCGATTGCATCCGTGCGGGCGGTCTGCCCGATGGCGCGGTGAACCTCGTGGTCGGCTCGACCGGCAACACCTATGCGCCCATCATGGCGGATGCCCGCGTACGCAAAGTGTCGCTGACGGGGTCGACCCGTGTGGGCCAGCAGATGATCCGTGACGCGGCAGACACCGTCAAAAAGGTCTCGATGGAGTTGGGCGGCAACGCACCCTATATCCTTTATGACGACGCCGATCTCGAAGCGGCCCTTGATGTCACGGTTGCAACCAAGTTCGCGAATTGCGGCCAGGTGTGTGTGACCCCGGACCGCTTCTTTGTTCACGAATCCCTACACGACGCCTTTGTCGAGGGGTTTGTAAAACGCGCCGAGGCCATCCAGTTGGGTGACGGCCTTGCCGAAGGCGTTGCGATGGGCCCCCTGATCAACGCGGGTCGTCTGACTGAAATCGACGCCATTGTGCGCGATGCGATCAAAGCCGGCGCCACAGTGGCCACTGGCGGACAGCGCGCGCCGCATTTCAACGAAGGCTACTTCTTCGAGCCGACCGTTCTTACCGGCGTGACGGATTCGATGAAAGTTTTTGACGAAGAGAACTTCGGACCGATTGCGGCAATCACCACTTTCAAAGACGAAGACGAAGTTCTGGCCCGCGCGAATGCGTCCACCATGGGCCTTTCGGCCTACGCCTTCACATCGTCCCCCGACCGCGCCCGTCGCACCGTCGCGGCACTCAAGGCAGGTATGGTCGGGATCAACTCCTTCGCGCTCGCGGCAAGCGAAGTTCCGTTCGGGGGCACAAACTTTTCCGGCATGGGTCGTGAAGGCGGCACCGAAGGTATCGAGGACTACCTCGACACCAAGCTTGCCCAGATCGTGTTCTGAGCGTCAATTTAGGGAGGAAGACGATGATCAAGAACAAGGTCCGACAGCTATGGGCAGAGGGAAAACCGGCCCTTCATGGGTGGTTGTCCATCGGCAATCCGTTCACCGCGGAAATCATGGCCGCGCAAGGCTATGACGCAATTTCAATCGACTGGCAGCACGGGGCCCTGGAATATTCGGATGTCCTGCCAATGTTTCAGGCCATGCGCGCCTCCGGCGTCACGATCGGCGCGCGGGTGCCTTGGCTTGATCCAGCGGCGATCATGAAGGCGCTTGATGCGGGTGCGATGCAGATCATCTGCCCGATGATCAACACCCCCGAGCAGGCCGCTGAATTTGTCAGCTACCTGCGCTACCCGCCACACGGGCAGCGCAGCTTTGGCCCCACGCGCGCGGCGTATGCGCAAGGCGGCAACATTCACGTCGAGGCCAACACCGAAATCACAGGTTGGGCCATGGTCGAAACCAAAGAGGCAATGGCCAACCTCGACAGGATCGCGGCAACGCCCGGTCTCGATGGCATTTATGTCGGGCCTGCCGATCTAACGTTCTCGCTGTGCGACGGCAAATACCCGCCGGGGTTCGATCGTGAAGAACCCGAAATGATCGAAGCGCTGCAAACCATAGTGCGCACCTGCCAAAAGCACGGGATCAAGGCAGCCCTACATTGTGGAACTGCCGAATATGCGGCCCGAGCCATTGACTGGGGTTTCAACATGACAACGGTTTCGGGGGATACGCGCCTTCTGGCCAGTGCCGCAGCGGCCTCAGTGAAGGCGTTTCGCGACGCTGTTTCGGCCACGGCGACCGAAGCGACCGACGACAAGGGAGGATACTGATGCCTCATGTCATCGTCGCCGGAAAGCTCCACCCCGCGGGCCGCGCGTTGCTCGACGCTGCGCCGGGTCTGACCGTGCGCTACATCGAAGAGGTCAGCGAAGAAAGCTATGCGCCCCACATCCACGAGGCGGACGCGCTTTTGATCCGCACCCAGCCGATGAGCGCCGCAACCGTGTCCAAGGCGGAAAACCTCAAGATCGTGTCCCGTCATGGCGTTGGTTATGATGCCGTTGACGTTGGGGCGCTCAACGAACGCGGGATCGCGCTTGTCGTCTGCGGTGATGTGAATTCCTATTCTGTCGCCGAGCATGCCTGCATGATGATCCTCGCGGCATCCAAACGCGCGCTACGCGGGGACGCCTCTGTCAGAACCGGCCCATGGGGATGGCGCAACAGCCTTGAAAGTCAGGATCTGCGCGGTCGAAACCTTCTCATCCTCGGTTATGGCCGCATCGGGCGGCATACGGCGGAAATGATGTCCGGTTTCTCGATGAACATTCGCGCTTTCGACCCCTACCTCCTCGGACAAGGGTGGCCCGAAGGCGCAGTTGCCCCTGCAGAAGATCTGATTGAAGCCCTGCGTTGGGCTGATGTCATATCGGTCAGCGCACCCAAAGCCGAAAAGCCTCTGATCGACACGAAGGAATTCGCCGTGATGAAAGACGGAGTCGTCATCGTGAACACCGCGCGTGGTGGCATCGTCGATGAATCCGCTTTGATCGCCGCACTTGCCTCGGGCAAGGTCGGCGCGGCCGGGTTGGACGTCTTCGAACAAGAACCACCAGCGGACGAAAATCCTCTGAGAACATTCGATCAGGTCATCCTCAGCCCGCATATCGCTGGTGTGACCGAAGGCGCTTCGGAACGCATGGCCTTGAGTTCCGCACAGAACATCATCGACTTTTTCGGGGAAAGGGTTGACCCTTCACTGATCGTAAATCGTCGGGAAATAGGGCTCACCCTCGGCGCGTGACCGTTTCGAGGTTGCAGTAAAGGTAGGATTGCCTCGATCCCATCCCGAAGCCATTGCTGGAGGACGCCCAACCGAACCCGACATGTCTCTGACAGAAAGACCCGTTCAGGTCCCGTCGCGCACCGCTATGGCGAGGATAGATCCTGCAATGAATGTTGCACGGGGGCCGCTCGGTCCCTATTCTACCTCGACAGAGCGAACACCGGGTTTGCGACCGATCGACTGGGAGAAGACCATGGTAACGAAACAAGACCTGCCGCCGGCTGACTACGAGGAACTCATTCGTCTGATCCACGACCGTTTCGAG
Organism: Primorskyibacter flagellatus; assembly: GCF_900176485.1. Taxonomy (GTDB): domain Bacteria; phylum Pseudomonadota; class Alphaproteobacteria; order Rhodobacterales; family Rhodobacteraceae; genus Primorskyibacter; species Primorskyibacter flagellatus. Next base: position 36,009 of record NZ_FWYD01000025.1, on the reverse strand, counting down.
CAGATGAGCAAGACCTATCAGCGGATCGCGGAATACCTCACCCAGCACCCCAACGAAGTTGCTGTCCAGTCTGTCAATTCCATCGCATCGCATTGCGGCATACACGCTTCAAGTTTCGTACGGTTCGCGCAGTCTTTGGGATATAGCGGCTTCAAGGATCTACAAATCCTGTTCCAGACGCGTCTTTCCACTGCAGCGCCCGGCTTCGAAGCCCGCAAGAAGGCTTTGGAAAACGAACTGTCCCTGCGCCAAGACCATTCCGAACTAGGCTTCTTGCGGGATTTGGTTGTGCGGGATGTCGCCTCGCTCCAGGAACTTCTGGACAAGATCAGCGCCGAAGACATGGCACAAGCTGCCGACATGATCGAAAGCGCGGATACCGTGTATCTCATCGGTCAATTGCGCGCCGAACCCGTGGTGAACCTGCTGCGCTACATCCTGACGATGCTGGGCCGCCCGTGCGTTCTTCTGGATGCAAGTGGAGGGCTGGCGACACACATGGCGCGCAATATGAAACCAACCGATTTGCTTATTGCCGTGTCGTTCCGTTTCTATGCCAATGAAGTGGTCAACATAGTCGAGGAGAGCGCCAAAGCAGGTGTGCCAATCCTTGCCATTTCCGATAGTACGCTGTCACCACTGATGAAGCCCTCCAAGATCCTTTTTGCCGTCCCGGAACACGACTACACCTTCTCGCGCTCTCTCGCTGCACCGATGTGTCTGGCTCAGGCGCTAATGGTCGCAGTGGCCGCGCGTGTGCAGCACAATGCAGACGACCCCCGGATTCCCACAGTAACCGGACAGTAGTCCTTTGGCCACAAGGGGGCGCGCATTGCTGTGGCGCAGCGTGCTTCCGTCTGTCGTGGAAGCAAGGATTTCTGGCCCAGATTTCCACGGATGAATACCGCGACTGCGCAATGGGTGCGGCAAGATTCGCACCAGTGCAATCGTCCCGATTTTCCAACATGCGTGGCAGAAGCGACTGAGGCGCACAGACGTGCGATCATGCGAAAACGGGCCATCCTGCAAGCGGGAACGTGGACCTCACTGCAACGTTCATGAATGCGCTGCATTCCCACAAGCCTCTGTCTTCAAACGGAATTAAATGCAGACAAACATGGCGCGCCCGACGGGCCGCAGATCACTTGGCACGAATGTCCAATGGAAAGTCTCGAGCGCGAAATGCAATGATTTATGCAGCATTTCATAAGAGGAAAAATATGTTGACGCCACCGGTTCGGCGCAATTAGTATTCCTCAACCGCCATTCTCGCAATAACTGTTGCAGTTTGTTGCAGCAGCATATATAAGAGCGGTTAACATAGGAGGAGGAAATCTATGAATTACGTGACCAAACTTGCGGCTACTGCGCTTCTGGCGACCACCGCTCTCTCTGGTGCAGCTCACGCACAGGACGAGACATTCCGCTTTGTGATGGTGTCCCACATCGGGTCCAACGACGCGAACATGGGCTGGCTGACGGAATCTCTCGCTGCTTTCGAAGAGAAATATCCCGACGTCACCACCGAATACGTGTCGACCAACAACTACTCCGTTCAAGAGCACGTGCGCCTGCTCGAGCAAGCTATCGCAACCAAGCCTGACGGCATCGCCGTTCCGATCGTCGATGCAGACGCTTTCGAAGGCCCGCTGCGCAAGGCGATCGAAATGGGTATCCCGGTTGTTGCATTCAACATCCCCGATGCTCGCCCCGTTGGCGAACGCATTCCTTACCTGACCTACGTTGGCGGTGACGAATACCTCACCGGCCTTCACCTCGGCGAATACGCGCTGGAGCAGGTTGCGGCTGGCAATATCCCGCAGCCGACCGGTGTTGTCTGCGCAAGCCATGACGCTGCACACCAAGGCCTCAAGGCCCGTTGCGCCGGCATGAAAGCCGCGATGGAAGGCACCGGCGCAGCCTTCGAAGAGCTATTCATCGGCGCGGAACCGGCGACCGCACGCAACACGCTGCAGTCCTACCTTCAAGCCAACCCGGAAACCAACTACATCTTCACCGTTGCAGGTTGGTCGTCGCCTTGGGCATGGGGCGTGGCAAACGACATGGGCCTGAGCCCGGACGTCGACAACGAAGGTGTTACCGTTCTCACGGTTGACGAAGCTCCGGTCTCGATCGAAGGCATTCGTGCCGGTCACCTTCTTGCCGCCAACAGCCAAGGGTTCTGGTTGCAGGGATATGCTCCGATGGAGTGGCTCTACTGGAACAAGACGCTCGGTTATGAGCCGCAGTCCGACATTCTCACCGGTCCGGTCATCATCAACGCTGAAAACGCCGAAAAATGGGCCGATCTGGTTCGCGGTGTCTTCGGTGACGAAGAATACGACAACCAAAACACTTGGTAAGTCGTAGACTACTCGGAAGGGCGGTGGCCTTAGGCCCGCCCTTCCACCCTCTCTTTTGACGTCGTTTGAGCCGCGGTCCTGCAGTCCCGGGGTCTGAGCGCGGTATCGTTTCAGTCCGCTCCCCCGTCAAACAACTCTATGAAAGCTGTGTTCCATGACATCCACGAGACAATTGGCAAAAAGCGCCGGATTCGGATCGGTTGTTGGTGTGGCGCTGATGCTGACCGCATTCACGCTGATCGATTTCTCCGGCTGGTGGACGGCCCGGACGATTTCAAACGTCGTTCACTTCAGCTCGATCCTCGCTCTTATCGCGATGGGTCAAGCCCTGGTGATCATCTCGAAGGAAATCGACCTGTCCGTCGGGTCGGTTTACGGCCTCACCGGCATCGCCTTCATCACGTTCGAGCATTCGCTAGGCGTCCCGGGCGCGGTGATCGCCGCCTTGGCAATCGCGGCAGTTTGCGGCCTGTTGCAGGGTCTCGCTGTCGTGCGGGGCGGATTGCCGTCGATGATCGTGACCCTCGGCGGGCTCTTTACATTCCGCGGCATTATCTACGTCTGGACTGGCGGCTCGGTTCGCAACTTCTCGGAAGCCGCGCGTGAGAACTGGCTGACCAAACTGTTCGGCGGAGAAGTCTTCGGTATCGAAGCGGCCGTTTTGTGGATGCTCCTGATGCTGGCCATCCTCAGCGTCGTTCTCAAATTCACGCGGTTCGGCAACCACCTGTTGGCGACCGGTGGCGCATCGGACAGCGCGGAATCCCGCGGCGTACGGATCGACCGAGTCAAAATCATAACCTTTGTAATGTGCTCGGTGATGGCCGGTTTCGCAGGGATTGTCACATTGGCGGACCAGCCGCAGACACACGTCACAATCGGTGACCTGCTCGAACTCGAAGCCATTTCGGCAGCCGTGATCGGCGGATGCCTGCTCTCGGGAGGTCGTGGTTCGCTTATCGGTGCCGTGCTCGGAGCCTTCATCGTGACCAGTTTCCGCTATGAGCTGATCGCGCTTGGTGCCCCGTCTTCGTGGTTCATCACATTCGTCGGCGTCGTGCTTATTGTGGCGATCATCTTCAATCAAAAACTCGCCCGCTGGGCTGGACACAACGTGTAACGCGGGAGGAACAGACAATGTCAGATGCACACCCCCTTATTCAGGTAAAGAACCTGGACCTATACTTCGGTTCGTTTCACGCACTGAAAGACGTTTCGGTCGATTTCCATGCCGGTGAGCTTGTCGGCCTTGTCGGCGACAACGGCGCCGGGAAGACAACCCTGATCCGCGTCCTGTGCGGCATCCACAAACCTTCGAAAGGCGAGGTCTATTTCGACGGCGAACTGGTGACCGAGTTCCACCCGAAACTGGCCATCGACCAAGGCATTGAAACGATCCAGCAGTCTGTCGGTCTTTGCGACAACCTGTCGATCGCGCGCAACTTCTATCTCGGACGCGAACCCATGAAAAAGATTGTGGGCATTCCGTTCCTCGACTTCAAACAAATGCGCAGCATGTCGACCAAGGTCATCCGCGCGTTCGGGCTTCGTGACAACGTTTCGGCCGATGACGAGGTTGAGCGGCTTTCAGGCGGCGAACGCCAGTCGGTCAAGATCGGTCGCGCCGTCGAGTTCAAGAACCGCGTCGTCATCATGGACGAGCCGACGAACCACTTGTCCGTGCGTGAGCGCGAGCACGTGAACGAATTGGCCGTCCAACTCAAGGAACAAGGCCTTCTCGTGATCTACATTACGCACGATATCTTCCAGGTCCACAAGCTTGCAGATCGCGTTGTCATCATGGAAAACGGCGAAAAGATCGAAGATGCCTCGACCGACTCCATGACCGCCGAGCAACTCGAGGAAGTCATCCGTCAGGGCGGCCGCCTTGTCGAGAAAATGGGATCGTGATCATGGCTGACGCAGCGTTCAAACCGCTTGTCCGCAAGCATTCCGAGATCGGGATTTTCCTGATTGCGATCCTTCTGATCGTGTTCTTCGCCGCCACATCTGAAGGCCGGTGGAACAACTCGTACAATATCAGCACAATCCTTCAAATCACAGCCACGCTCGGCCTCATGACACTTGGTGTCGCGCTGGTTGTGGGCACGGGCGAAATCGACATCTCCGTCGGATCGACCTTCGGCATGTCTGCGCTGATCTACCTGTTTCTCGCGGTCCGCGTCGATCCATTCATTGCCGCTACGGCCGCTGTCTGCGTCGGAGCTCTTATCGGGGCCTTCAATGGCTATCTCGTGACCAAGACGGGAACGCCGTCGCTGATCATTACCCTCGGGTCGTTGATGATCTTCCGGGGATTGGCGATCGCGTTGACAAGCGGCTTTGCCTTTTCCATTCCCTACAAGGAGCGCGGCGGGTTCTCGTACTTCATCCTCGGCGGCGACAACATGTTCAATTTCGGCACGTTTGCCGGAGTTAACACCGGGTTTTTGTGGTTGATTTTTGCGCTGGTGGTCTTGACCGTGGTTCTGAAACTCATGCCCTATGGGAACCATTTGTTGGCCGTTGGCGGGTCATCCGAAAGTGCGCACTCTCGCGGTATTCGCGTGGATCGCGTCAAGCTCAAGGCTTTCATCATCTGTGGTGCTCTTGCCGGCCTCGGAGGCGTGCTAGAAGCCGGCAAACTCGGTTCGGCGGACGGATCCATGGGGCGGCTTATGGAATTGCAGGCAATTGCATCTTGTGTGCTGGGCGGATGCCTGCTCGCAGGTGGACGCATCTCGCTCATCGGGGCGCTCATGGGGGCCTTCGTGCTCTCGTCGATCCAGTCATACCTCGTCGTCATGGCCGTGCGGCCGCAATGGTTCATGGTCCTGCTGGGGATCATCGTCGTATTTGCCGCGCTCGGGGACAAAAAACTGCGCCACTGGGCCCACAAACATTAGACCATGAAAGTGGATCGTGCCTCGCTTGAGGGCCCGATCCAAACCACCCCACGTCCGTTTGCAGGTGACCCTCACCGCACTGCCCGTGATCTGCCTGCTTTCGCATGCCACAAACCGTTGAACAGGCCCCGCCTGCAGGATGGATGGCTCGCGAAAGGTAGTGACGGTGGCCGCAACACCCTCTGAAACACTGCACACATGCGCGGGTCGATCGAACGGCAGCGCGCAGGACAAGAGAGATCGGCGTCGATGACACGATCAGAAATACTGGCAATTCTGGAGTTTCTCGAGACCTCGCGCGGTGCGGGGCTCTCGGTGCTCGGCGTCGAAGCGCGTGATCCGGTCTGGATGATGACCATTGCGCTCTTGCGGTGCCACTATTCCTATCAGCGGATCACGATCTCTTCGCTCGCGGACGCCTCTGGAACGGCCTATTCGACCGCCTTGCGTCAAATCGAGCGCATGGTATGCGCCGGGCTCCTGTCGCGGGATCGGGATCCCGAGGAACCTAAACTGGTCTTTATCGAGCCGACCGAAACGCTTCTGCACAATTTCCACGACTATTGCGCAGGACTGAAACAGAGCATCGGGAAATCCTTCGGCCTGCGGCATCACAAAAGCGAAGCCGTTGTCTTTGGCGGTGCTCACCTGGCCGCCTGCATCATCGGGCCGCCTCGAAAGATCGCGCCGGCGCTCCGGCTTGACGGGCCATTGCGGCTATTGCTCAAAGATGAACCCGTCTTTCTCACCTTGAAGCGGATGGAGGCGGAGATTTCGGTGTTCCTAAACACCGACATCGAGATCGAACTCCTGGCTTACGACCCACTCAACCAGACGATCATCGAGAACGGGCGCGCAGACAGGTCCAGCTACGACATCGTGGCCGTAGATGTTCCGTGGCTCGGACGCATGGCGATGGAGCGTAGCCTGTTGCCGCTGGACGGATATTTGCAACGAGGTAAACTGAACCCGTTCGATTTCTTCGCCGCTGCATGGAGCAGTGCGCATAGCCAGGGACGACAGTTGGGAATCCCTGCCTCGCCCACCGCCGAACTTCTTCTGTATCGCAAGGACATCTTCGAAAAGCACGGGATAGACCCGCCCGAAACCGCCCAAAGCGTTCTGTCCGCCGCCCGTGCCATGCACCGTCCGGCGCGCGGCAAATATGGCATTGCCTGGAACGCGGGCCGTGGCCAGCCGCTTGGCCAGACCTTCATCCAGACCATGGCGGCATTTGGATCGCCACCGGTCAACCTTCGCCGGTTCGGCACGGGCTACGACAACGACACCCCTTGGGAAGAATTGCGCCCGACCCTCGATCACGAAACCGGACGCGCGGCTCTGGACTACCTGATGGATCTGGCCACCGTGTCGCCACCCGGCATTGCCGACATGGACTGGACCGGTCGCACCCGATGCTACCGTAACGGCGAAGTGGCGATGTGCTATGAGTGGTCCACAAACACCTCGCAGTTCGAGGGCGACCCGGCGTCCCCCGCAAGCGGAAATACGGGGTATTTGGTGCACCCCGGGCGGCAACCGGGAAGCGGCGTGTCGCCAATGGGCGGCTTTGTCTACGCCATCCCGCGGAACCTGCCGCAAGACAGGCAGCGCGAGATCTGGCGGGCACTCGAATGGCTGGCAAGCCCTGAGGTCACCAAGTACCTCATGCTCAATGGCAGTCCCGCCAAGTTTCTCCATAGCGTTTCGGCGGACCCCGACGTACCCGAAGCCGCGCCCGCCATGCGGGCCATGGCCGCATTCGAGCGGCGCAATCAATTGCAGACCTGGCCGCGCCCGCCGATCCCGTTCATGGCCTCGATCATGCGCATTGTCGGACAGGAAGTGCACGACGCGATCTGGGGGACGGCGGACGCCGCCGATGTGTTGAGCCGGGCGGAAAACCGGATACGGCCGCTGCTGGATATGCTGAAAGAAGACCACGCACCGAAACACCCCTCATAAGCCTTTCGGGCAGGCAGCTGGGTAAATTCTCTCAACACGCTGTTATTTAGTACTAATTTTCAATATTCACTTTGAACATACCGCGTATTCCAATACGCCCCCGCCTATTCCATGCTGAACCAGGAAAGTCATGGGCGAGGAGGTCCAGCGCTTTCCAAAGTCGGAGACGCGCACCATCGGTGCGCACCTAGTCACCCGGAACTGTAATTCGTATCATAGACTGAACGGGATATCGGGAGATGATGCGATGGTGGGCCGAGTTGCGGATGTGGTTGAATTGAGCGACGACGAGCGGCGTTTTCTCGAAGGTCAGGTTCGGCGCCACAAAGCACCGCGTTCTCTGTCAGACCGTTGTCGGATGGTTCTTTTGTGCGCCGATGGCCTTCCCAGCAAAGAAGTGGCGGCACAGCTTGGCGTGCATGAGCACACGGTTGGCAAATGGCGCAGACGTTTTGTGAAGGACCGGATCGAAGGCCTCACCGACGAATACCGCCCCGGCCGCCCGCGCACGGTGTCGGATGAACAGGTGGCCGAGGTGATTGAGCGCACGCTGAACACAAGGCCGAAAGATGCGACCCATTGGTCGATCCGCTCGACGGCCACTGCGACCGGACTATCACACACAACGATCCGCCGGATTTGGACTGCCTTCGGCCTGCAGCCGCATCGCAGCGAGACGTTCAAGCTCTCGACCGATCCACTGTTCGTCGACAAGGTGCAGGACATCGTGGGGCTGTACCTGTCGCCTCCGAACCGGGCCATCGTGTTGTGTGTAGATGAAAAATCACAAATTCAGGCACTGGATCGCGAGCAACCCGTCCTGCCCATGGCCGCCGGTGTCGCCGAGCGGCGCACGCATACATATATCCGCAACGGCACCACATCGCTGTTTGCCGCTCTGGATATCGCCACCGGCGCTGTGATCGGAAAATGCTACAAGCGGCATCGCGCGACCGAGTTCCTCGACTTCCTCAAACAGATTGACCGTCAGATGCCCGCGGGTCCGGAGGTGCATATCGTCATGGACAATTACGCCACCCACAAGACCCCGAAGATCAAGGCATGGCTCGCACGCCGCCCGCACTGGCACGTCCATTTTACGCCCACATCGGCAAGCTGGATCAACCAGGTCGAGCGCTGGTTCGCGGAACTCACGCGCAAGCAATTGCAACGCGGCGTGCACAGGTCCGTTGCTGAACTGGAGGCCGATATCGCGGCCTTTATTGCGGCGCACAACGAGAACCCAAAACCTTACAAATGGGTCAAGTCCGCCGACGAAATCCTCGCCTCCGTCAAGCGGTTCTGCCAAAGAACACAGCAAACCCTATGTGGCGAACTTTAGATTCGGGTGACTAGGGAGGAATATCAATGAACTCAGCAAAGGGCGCGAAGCGCCGGAAATTCCGTACATCCGCTCTCGCGGCAACATGTCTGGCAACGGCCTTTTCGGCACCGGTCATCGCGCAGGAGGAAAGCATTCTCGGCGGAGAGACAATCCGCATCATCGGCATCGGGGACCCTGTGTTCCAGGCGATGCAAAAATTCCACGGCGAGATGGAAGAGATGACAGGCGGCACGATACAACTTGATGTCCGCCCGTTCGACGTGTTGCGCCAACAGGTCCTTCTGAACGCCCAGAACAGCACATCGTCCTACGACATCATCGCCGTCGATCTTCCGCAATTCGGAGAGTACAAGCCATTCCTGACCGATCTAGACGGCTTTATCGACGCCACGGGCTATGACGGGTCGGATTTCCACGATGTTGCGTGGTCCGGCGCACAATTCGGCGGCGCGCAACTTGGCATTCCGCTCCAGCCTCATCCCGAAATCTTTGCCTACCGCACAGACATCTTCGAGAAATACGGGCTCGACGCTCCGACCACCCATGAAAAGGTCCTCGCCGCGGCGAGAACGATTTCCGAGCAGGAAGACGGCATGTCCGGCGTGTGCTGGAACGCCGCGCGCGGCACGGCCCTCGGCCAGACGTTCATCATGGACATGGGCGATTTCGGCGCTGCGCCGATCGACATGGTCAAGGAAGGCGACGACTATCTCATGGGCGATATTCAACCCGCGAACATGAAGCCGATGATCGACACCGAGGCAGGCAAGGCGACCGCCGACTACTTGCAGGCTCTCATGGAGGTGTCGCCTCCGGGCATCTTGAACATGGCGTGGGACGAGCGCGTGCGTGTCTACGGGCAAGGTGGCTGCGCGATGACATACATCTGGGCAGGGCGCTCCGCGATCTTCGAACAGGACGAGGCGTCACCCGCACGGGGCAATACCGCCTACCTGCCGCATCCGAGCGGCCCGGACTCACCGCCTAAATCGACGCTCGGTGGTTGGTATCTTGCGATCCCCAACAACATTGATCCCGACCGTGCCGAACTGGCTTGGAAAACGATCGAGTGGCTTGCCAGCCCCGAAATGATCGAGGAATACACAAAGTACGGCAACTGCGTGTCGCCACGAAGCTCAGTCAGCAAGATCGACAGCGTCATCGAGCGCTGCCCGGTCATCCCGCACGTGGAAGACATGTCCATCAAAGGCGAACTTGCCGGATGGCAGCGGCCGCCCGTGCCCGAAGTCCAGATCATTGTCGATGTTCTGGGAGCCGAAATGCATCAGGTGATCTCCGGTGAAAAGCCGTCCGAAGAGGCCCTCTCGGATGCCCAGAGCCAACTTGACCGCGAAATGCGCAAGGCCGGCTACTACTAATCCGTTCCTCCCGGTGCGGGGGCGCATCCATCGACGTGCGCCCCCGCCGAATTTGCCCACGCGCAATAACAACGGAAAATTCGCATCATGTCACAGTCCCGCGAAGCCAGGCGGGCGGCGACCATTCTGGTCTCGCCTGCTGTGCTGCTTCTCCTCGCTCTGAACATCTTTCCGATCATTTACGCGGTCTACATCAGCCTGCACCACTGGTCGCTTTCAAGCCCGAACCCGCCGCGCTTTGCCGGTCTGTTCAACTACCAGGAACTCTGGCAATACGACGACCGCTTCATGAACGCCCTCGGGGTATCAGCGGTGTTCATCGTTCTCGCCGTTGGGATCGAACTGTTGCTCGGCTTTGCGTTGGCCTTTGTCTTCAATGCAAAGCTGAAGGGGCTCGAAACGCTGCGCAAGCTCTCGCTTCTGCCGGTGATGGCCATGCCGCTCGTTGTCGGGCTGGTCTGGTTTTACATGCTGAACGAGAACTTCGGTGTGACGAACTGGTTCTTGACCTTGTTCGGGTTCGAACGACTGCCCTTTCTCACCGATGGCACGCTCGCCATGCTGAGCATCGTGATTGCGGACATCTGGCAATGGACCCCGTTCGTGACACTCGTAATTTTCGCCGCGCTGCAATCTCTGCCGGAATATGTGTTCGAAGCGGCCCGGATGGACGGTCTCACCGAGCGCGAAATCTTCTGGCGGATCACTCTGCCCTTGCTGCGTCCCGCGATCCTGGTGGTCTGCGTTATCCGCGCCATCGACGCCTTCCGCATGATCGAACTGGTCTTCGTGATGACAAAGGGCGGCCCTGGCGGAAACACCGAGGTCTTGCCTTGGTACATCTATACCAAGGGGTTCCTTTCTCTGGATCTTGGATACGCTGCGGCGATGGCCGTTGTGATGATCGTTGTCGTAACGGTTGTAGCCCAGGTCTTCGTCCGCAAGATCGCAGCGCCGGAGTGATAAAACCATGGCAACCTACTCATTGACCACACCGAACAGTATCCGCGCCACAGGTGCATTGCGCTACTTGATCGCGGCCATCTTCGTCGGCTTTTGCCTGTTCCCATTCTACGTCGTGATCAGTACGTCCCTGAAGATCGAGAGCGACATCTTCGCCTGGCCGCCGCGCTGGATCTTCCGACCGATCTGGGACAACTACGAAGCCGCGCTTTTCGTCTTCGGCGGCAGCGGCGTGCTGCCGTTCCTAATCAACAGCATCATCGTGACCTGCGTCAGTACGATACTGGCCGTCGGCCTCGGCGCGATGGTGTCCTACGGCCTGACGCGATTCAGGGTCTTTGCCGGCCACCACATATTCTTCTTTATTCTGTCGACGCGCTTCGCCCCGCCCGTAGCCTTCGTGGTGCCCCTTTATCTGATGCTGCGTCAGGTCGGCTTGCTCGACACGCATATCGGGCTGATCCTGATCTATACCTCCATGAATCTCTCACTGGTGGTGTGGATCATACGCGGCTTTTTCGAATCGATCCCGATCGAAATCGAGGAGGCCGCACGTATCGACGGGTACACCCATTTGCAGGTTTTCACCAAAGTGGCCCTGCCCTTGGTAAAGCCGGGGATGATCACGACTTCGATCCTCTCAGCCATCATGGCATGGAACGAGTTCCTGATCGCTACGATCATGACCCAAAGCAACGCGTCGACCCTGCCCGTCTATCTCGGGGGATTTTCCGGCTCGATGGGCCTTGAATGGGGACCGTATATGGCCGTGGGGGCCATGGCCGTCCTTCCCATCATGATCTTCACTCTGGTCCTGCAAAAGCACTTGGTGCGCGGACTGACATTTGGCGCGGTGAGGTAACCGACATGGCCCATGTACAAGTCCGAAATGTGTCGAAGATCTACCCTGACGGTACCGCCGCGGTGCGTGATCTCAACCTCGATATCCAGAGCGGTGAATTCCTTTGCGTGCTTGGCCCGTCCGGCTGTGGCAAGTCGTCGACGTTGCGGATGCTGGCCGGTCTCGAACACGTCTCCGAAGGGTCGATCCTCGTCAATGGCGAGGATGTGGTGAGCGTTCCCGCGCGGGACCGCGACATCGCCATGGTCTTTGAAAACTACGCGCTCTATCCGCAATCTCGCTTTTGGAAGTCTTGCGCGCGACCAAAGGCATCGCGATGTTGTCGAAAACGCTGAGATGCGGATCGCGTCGGCCAGATCGCGCGCACCCTCGACATCACGGAGCATCTCAAAGCACGGCCGGGCAAGTTAAGCGGTGGCCAGCGCCAGCGCGTATCCCTTGCTCGTGCGATGGTGCGCCGGCCCAAGATGTTCATCATGGACGAACCGCTCGGGCATCTTGAGGAATATCTGCGCATAGAACTGCGTCGTGAAATTCGGGCCCTTCACGAGGCGACCGGAGGAACCACGTTCTACATCACGCATGACCAACAAGAAGCCGCCGCGGTGAGTGACCGGATCGCCGTCATGTCCGAGGGCAGGGTCCAGCAGGTCGGCACAATGCGCCAGCTCATCGAGACGCCGAACAACCGCTTCGTTGCCGAATTCGTCGGTGAACCGCCGATCAATATCTTCGAGACCCTGACCGTCGATGGCGGAACCATGCGGTTGGCGGATTTTTCGATGCCTTTGTCTGCCGCCCAGCAGGCCGCCTTTGCGCGAACGCCGCCGGCCTCGGTCGGTATCCGTCCGGCACGGTTGGCGATTTCGGACAGTGCAGGCACCGGCATTTCGGCCATCGCGACATCTGTCCAGCCGATGGGCGAATCGGGCGCGGTCTTGTGTCAAACCGATGCGGGCCCAACAACGGCTCTCACCTCGGCGGACGCATTGCCTGCCGAAGGGGCCGCGCTGCGTTTGCGGCCCGATCCCGACGGGCTGCATTTCTTCGCTGCCAATGGTCAGCGCATCGCGATCGAGGAGCGCTGAAACATGGCCAATATTCAAATCTCACAACTCAGCAAATCTTTCGGCGCGCACAGGGTCTTTGATGCACTGGATCTCGAGATCCCCGACCGCGCCTATGTGTGCCTTCTGGGCCCGTCAGGCTGCGGAAAATCAACGCTCATGCGTATCATTTCAGGTCTGGATTCTGATCACACCGGCAGTATCCGCTTTGATGGACACGCCGTCGAATCCCTGTCGAGCGCCGACCGCGATATCGGCATGGCGTTCCAGAACTACGCGCTCTACCCGCACCACACGGTTGAAGGGAATCTGAGGTTTCCGCTTTTGGCCCCCAAGCAGAAGGGACGATGGTCCTCAGCCGAGATGACGAAAAGGGTGCACGAGACGGCGGACCTGTTGCGGATCACACCGCTTTTGCACCGCACCATCGATCAGCTCTCGGGAGGACAGCAACAAAGGGTATCGCTCGGCCGCGCGCTGATCCGGCACCCCAAAGTGTTGCTGCTGGACGAGCCGGTCACCCACCTCGATGCCCGCCTGCGGTTTTCGATGCGCTCAGAACTCAAACAAATCCACAAAACCATGGGGACGACGACGATCCATGTGACCCACGATCAGCAGGAAGCACTGGCCATGGCCGATGTACTTGTCATCATGCGCAATGGCCGCATAGAGCAGTCCGGACCGGGAATGCGCATCTACCGCGACCCCGACAACAGCTTTGTTGCAGGCTTTCTCGGGGATGCGATGCGCACGCTGCTTACGATCGAACTCGCGGGCGAAGGCCGGGCGCGTCTGGACACGTATGAGTTCGCCCTGCCCGACGACTTGGCGTCTTTGGTGGCGCAAGCACCGCATCGCGAAATCACACTTGCCCTTCCGAACACCTCGTTTTCGATCGACCCGACGGGTCCGCTCACTGGCACCGTCGTTGCACACGAGATGATCGAAAATACCCAGCGTATCGTTCTGAAGGTCGCCGGCCAACGGATCAAATTGCTTAGCAACAGGGTCGAGCGTGTCAAGAACGGCGACGGCGTGCGTATTCGGGTCGGCATCACTGACGGAATGATCTTCGACAAGCAAAGCGGTCAAAGGTTGAGAGCCTGAGGGCGAGGACCAGCAGGCATGATTTTTGCCTGGTTCCGGTCGATTTCGCAGACCACCAGAGGCGTCGACGCGCGCCCGCCTTTGGGCGTCGATACCCCTGTCACGATATAATTTGAAGGAAGTGAAGATGTTGAAACGAGCTTTGAACCATATGGCCGCGCCGAACCTCGAGTGGCAGGGATTTGTCGCGCTGGCCGCGTCCCTGAATTGCGTGGGCGTGGAATTCCGGAACGATCTGGGGCGCGACCTGTTCGAGGGGGCAACGCCTGAGGATGTCGGGGCGGCCTGTTCGGCGCGCGGGTTGAAGATCCTCGCACTTGCCGAGGTAAAGGCGTTCGACGACTGGTCGGACGAGAAGCAGGCGGAGGCGGCAAGCTTGATGACCATAGCACGGGCCTGCGGAGCCGAGCGCATCAGCCTGATCGCCCGTAACGATGGCATCAACACCGGCAAAAGCGAACGCAACGCGGCGCTGAAAGTGGCCCTCGACGCGCTCGCACCCATGCTGGCAAAGAACAACCTGATCGGGCTGATCGAGCCTTTGGGCTTCGAAAGCTGCGCACTGCGATACAAGGATGAAGTGGTCGAAGCGATCCACCTGTTGGGATCGGATGCCCCGTTCCAGATCGTGCATGACACGTTCCACCACGCGCTCGCCGGTGGCGGCGCGCTTTTTCCCAACGAAACCGGAATTGTTCACGTATCGGGCGTGACCAAAACAGGCATTGCGGTCACTGATTTTCAGGACCCGGACCGCGAATTGGTGACATCGGGTGACCGGCTCGGCAATATTGAACAGGTGGCCGAACTGTTGCGCAAAGGCTATGACGGAGCGATCAGTTTCGAGCCATTCTCGCCGCAGGTGCACGGTCTCGCGCACCCGCGATCCGCCTATGAGGCGTCCTTTGCCTTCATGGAGGCCGGGCTGGCCGACCCTTACCCCGCCTGAGCGGGCTGTGATTGCGTCGCAGGCCGCGCCCGAAACACTTTACCCAACGGAAGGTAGCGCGATGAAGCTCAAACCGATCAGTGACACCGGCCTCGCCGTAACCCCGCTTTGTTTCGGCACCGCGGGCCTTGGTGACATGCCGGACACCTATGGATACTCCGTGGACGAAAACCGCGCGCGGGCAACTGTGCGCGCCATTTTCGACAGTCCCATCAATTTTCTCGATACGTCCAGAAACTATGGCCTCGGGCGCAGCGAGGAACGCATCGGCGCGGTGATCCGCGAACGTGGTGGGCTACCGGAGGGGTTCGTTCTCTCGACCAAACTTGATCGGGACATGGAAACCGGGCGGTTCGACGCGGCGCGGGTCCGCGAGTCCATCGAGGAAAGCCTCGAAGTCCTCGGACTGGATTGCATCCCGCTGTTACATCTGCATGATCCGGAATACGCACGCGATCTTGGCGAGATTACCTGCGACGGCGGCGCGCTGGACGCCTTGTTCCGCCTCAAGGAAGAGGGACTGGCGCAAGCGGTGGGCCTTGCGATGGGACGGCTTGATGTGATGGAGCCGATCCTGCGCGAGCGTCCCTTTGATGCCCTGATCAACCACAACCGGTTCACCCTTTTGAACCGTGCCGCACAGGGTATGTTCGCCGACGCCGCGGCGCGCGGGATCGCGGTATTGAACGCCGCGCCGTATGCGGGCGGTGTCTTTGCCAAGGGGGCGGCGGCCATGCCGCGGATCACATACCAAGAGGCAAGCGACGAAGCGCTCGAACCCGTCCGGCAGATCGAAGCGCTCTGTGCAAGATATGGCGTGGCACCGGGGGCTGCGGCGCTTCATTTTTCCATGAACGCGCCGCAGGTGACGTCCACGATTGTCGGAGTGTCAAAGCCCGAGCGCGTGGCCCAGACCCTAGAGTGGGCCTCTGTCGACATTCCCGCGGACATGGCCCAAGCCTTGAATGGCTTGGCCTATTCCACTCAAGACCCCGAGGCCAACCGGGTGTACCGCCCCGCATGACGGGGCGGACATTGTGATTTGGCTCAGGCCTTGCGGCGCTCCAGTTGGGCGTCGAGCTCTTGATCGAGCTGCGCCGCCGACCAATCTTCGCGGACCGCGCGCAACAATAGACCTTGTTGGCTTTCCGGCGCGAGGCCTCCGATCGCCGGGTCGCTGTCGAGGTTCGTCGGAAACGGATAGCCCTCCGCCGTCGCTGCTATCGCAAGGCGCAGCATCTCTTCGTCCATCCCCTTGAGATACGGAAAGACGGCGCGTGACATCGCTGCACGGTCGAGCGACTCCATGGCCCGCACCATAGGTGACGACGCCTGTAGCAAGTTGACCATACGCACAACATCGCTTGTCCGGTTCTCGCCCGCCGCATGGAACAAGGCCGGGCTGAAGAAGACACAATCGCCTTTCTCAAGCGGAAGTTGCACGTAATTCTGTTCGAAATAGTCGCGGAATTCCGGCAGCGCGGCTGCGGCGTATCCCTGCGGATACACCTGACTGAACGGAAGGAGTTTGGTGGGTCCGGCATCGACGGGTACATCGATATGGGCCACGCCACCCTGCATGAGAAACAGATGCGAATGGCGGTGGACCGGCTCGGGATACTGCCGCAACTGCGCGTCGGTCATAAAGCCGAGATGGTAATCGCGGTGCGGGCTTTGGGATTTGCCCGACGGGCGGACCTGATTGACTTGCGCTGCCATCTGGTAGCCCGGCCCAAGCCATGACCGGTAAAGCGTATCAATCACGGGGTTGGTCATGTAGCGCAGGAAAACTTCGGGCGCGCGCAAACACAATTTCTGGTGGGAATTCCAGATCCGGTCATTGGCCCCCGCTTTGGCAAAGTGATCGCTCGCGGCGATCCCCGCAGCTTTCTCGTCTTCAATGATCTGCTGGAACACCGCGCTTGCGGCATCGATGGCATCGAGGTCGCGAATTGCCCTCTTGATCACCAAAACACCGGGCCCTGTCTCGAATAGCCTTGTCCACTCGGGGATCAGACTGTCATCGACCGTGTCCCCGTCATAGATCGGGATATTGCGGTCAATCCGCACGGCGCCTGGGTATTCCTCGGCGCGGGTCGTCCTTTCGACGGACGCTTTGAAATCTTCAAGATCGATGTGATCCAGAAATGCCATTTGATTGTTCATGTTGTCCTCCCTGTGCTGCCCTTTCTCGCAGGCAGACTTTTTGCATTATGCCTCTAGCCAATTCATCTCATGTGCAGAGCGATGAATCGTTTCGACCAGATGCTGGATGCGCAACCCGGCCCTGAAGTTGAACGGTTCGTCACGCTCCCCCGCAATGGCCTGCGCGAAACCGGCGACCTCGATGGCCTTGAGGTCGTTGAAGCCAAGCTGGTGGCCCGGCGCCACACAGAACAGGCCATACGGTGCATGATCGGGGCCCGCCTCGATCCGGCGGAAGCCTTGGCGTCCGGCCGCGTCCGCCGTCGAGAAATAGTGCAACTCGTTGAATCGCTCCTGACTGAACGCAAGCGCACCCTTGGTGCCGTAGATCTCGAAATCATGCTGCATCTTGCGACCCGTCGCGATCCAGTTGCCTTCGATAGAGCCGCTCGCCCCGTTCTCGAACCTGACAAAGGCG
The DNA here is from genome assembly GCF_900176485.1 of Primorskyibacter flagellatus. Taxonomy (GTDB): domain Bacteria; phylum Pseudomonadota; class Alphaproteobacteria; order Rhodobacterales; family Rhodobacteraceae; genus Primorskyibacter; species Primorskyibacter flagellatus. The sequence continues at coordinate 18,477 of NZ_FWYD01000025.1, read as the reverse complement.
CGCCCGATGTCATCCACCTCGACACTGCGCTGCCCGCCCTTTGCGTCGGAGCGCGTCGGGATCATCGTGACACAATCGCCCATCACGCGTGTGATCGGACCGCACAGGAATTCTGCCGTGGCAAGCGCGTGGCTGCCGATATCTGCCAGCGCGCCACCGCCCGCAGGGTCATGTCGGAAGGTGAAAAGGCCGGAAGCATCTGCCATATAGTCTTCGCAATGGATGCCGCGATAGCCCCGGATGTCACCCAATTCTCCGGCGGCAATCATGTCGCGCGCAAGTTGGAGCATGGGATTGCACAGGTAATTGAAGCCGACCTGCGTGCGAACATTTGCAGCCTCGGCGGCCTCTGCCATTTCGCGCGCATCCTGTGCCAGCGGGGCGAGCGGCTTTTCGCAGTAGACGTGTTTGCCAGCGGCAATCGCGGCAAGGGCCATTTCCTTGTGAAGCGCGTTCGGAGCGGTGATCGACACAATGTCGATTTCGGGATCATCCACAATATCGCGCCAGTTGGTGGTGACATTGGCGAAACCGAATTGCCGCGCGGAGGACCGCGCCGCCGCCTCGGAGACATCCGCCAGCGTGTGCAGATTGAACCGCACCGGCAGGTCAAAAACGCATTGCGCCGACGAATAGCCAAAGACATGGGCTTTGCCCATAAACCCTGTGCCGATCAAGCCGACGTTGAGTGTTGGTTTTACGGCCATAGCGACGCTCCACCTGAGTATGTTGCATGGGGCTGCGGGCATCCGGGAAAGACACCCGCAGCAGGGAGGATCCCTCAGTAAGGGCTATCGGGGAAATAGAAATCTACCGCGTTTTCTTTTGTGATCAAAGGACTGTCGAGTTCGTAACGACCCTGGATCGGGGCTTGGGTCGCGTAGCGCATCGTCGTAATTTCGATGGCCGGAACGATCAGCGTGGGCGGATAGAAGATGTCCGCGTCGATCAGGGCATCGCCGTCCATGATCATCTTGATCACCGTGTTCATACCCGACCCGCCAAGCAGGACCATGTCGTCTGCACGGCCGGACTGTTCGATCGCTGCCTTGGCACCCAGTGCGGCATCGTCATCGCCAGCCCAGACACCGTCGATCTGCTCGAACCGGCTCAGATAGTCCTGCATCAACTCGAAGCCCTTGTCAGGATTCCAATTGCCATACTGCATATCGAGAACTTCGATTCCGGACCCTTCCAGCGCAGCGTTGAACGCGTCGATGCGGATGTTATCGATAGCGGTCGGAATACCGCGCATCACGACAATTTTGCCGCCGTCGGGCAGCTTGTCCTTGAAATACTCGGCCGCAATGGTGCCGTACTGCGCATTGTTGCCGCCGACATAGAGATCTTCCACGCCCTCTTCGGATAGACCGCGATCCACGGTCGTGATGAAGATTCCGCGCGCCTTCGCGGCCTTGACCGGCTCCGTCAACGGGTCGCTTTCCATGGGCAGGATCACCAGCGCGTTGATGCCTTGAGCGACCATGTCTTCGATGTTGTTCACCTGGGACTGGACATCGCCTGCCGTCGTCAGAACGAACTCTATCTGGGGAAACGCGGCTTCCATGGCGGCGATGGTGCGCTCGGTGTGGTAGTTCAAACCACCCGTCCAACCGTGGGTGGCCGCGGGAATGGCCACGCCGATCTTTGCGCCGCCCTCCTGCGCAATTGCAGGCGCGGCGAGCGAGATCATCGCGCCGGCCGCAGCGATTTTGATGATGGTGCGTCTTGTAATGGACATAGGTTCCTCCTGGTTTTGTTTGCGGGCAATGGATCAGGCTGAAACGCGTTTGCGTTGCAGGAAGACCGCCACAATGATGATCGCGCCTTGAAAGGCTCCGTTCAGGTGCGGGCTAATGAAATCGGTCAGGTTCAAGATGTTGGAAACGACACCGAGGATGAGGACGCCCGCGACGGTCCCCCACACCCTACCTTGCCCACCCGAAAGAGCGGTGCCCCCGATGATCACGGCGGCAATGGCCTCTAGTTCCCATAGCATGCCCGTGGACGGGGTCACCGCACCGAGGCGTGGCACGTAAATCAGCGTCGCAATCCCGACGCAGACGCCTTGCAGGACGTAAGTCGCGATCCGGACTTTATCGACGGATATCGCAGAGTAACGCGCCACCTCGGAATTCGACCCGATTGCGGCCACGTGACGCCCGAAGCGCAACCGCGTCAGCACCAGTTCCCCGGCGATGGCCAGAAGGCCGAAGACGATGATCGGCACCGGAATTCCGAGAACGGTCCCGTAGTATAGCGGGCGGCCCACGCCACGAAGGGCGAAATCAAGCGAGATTGACCCACCATCCGACAACCATGTGACAAGCGACCGCATGATCCCCATCGTCCCGAGGGTCACGATGAACGCTTCAACCCTGCCTTTCACAGTTAGCGTGCCGTTCACGAACCCTGCGGCTGCGCCGAGAAAGAGCGCGGCCACCAGACCCAACACCACAGCGAGCGTGGCGGAAAGCGAGGCCGACAAGCCGTTCATCACCATCACGGAAAGCCCCGCAACCAGCGCCGCCATGGCGCCGACGGACAGGTCGAGCCCGCGAGACGTGATCACGAACGTCGCCCCGATAGCGATGATGCCGATGATCGAAGACCGCGTGAGCACGTTGAGAATATTTTCGGTGGTTGAGAACGTCGGGCTGACGAGAGCCCCGACGACGACGAGAAGCGCCAAGGCCAAAAGCGGCCCGAGTTTGCCCAACAGTCCCATCAGCTTTGGAAGGGTCCGGTCGGTTTTGCCCATGTCCAGTGCCATGCTCATGCGGCATCCTCTTCATTTTCGAGCCCAAGACCGAGACGGAGAATTTCATGTTCAGAAATCTGACCATCCTCGGGTTGTGTCAGAACTCCGGATATCCGCCCGCGATCCATGACGAGGATGCGATGGGCCAATCCGATGAGTTCAGGCATTTCGGAACTGATCACCACCACCGCTTTGCCTTGTTCCGCAAGCTTGGCGATAATCCGGTAAATCTGGCTTTTCGCGCCGATGTCCACGCCGCGGGTCGGCTCGTCGAGTATGACGACCTGCGGATCGGTCGCGAGCGTCTTGGCGAGCAATAGCTTTTGCTGGTTGCCGCCGGACAGCTGGCCAGCCGTTGTAGCCGGACCTGCCGCGCGAATGTCGAACCTGGCGCGCGCCGCGTCGAAATCGGCGGCGTCCGCACGCCGATCAATGCGGGCGCCGCCAAACAGCGCGCCACTAACGAGCGTGGCATTCACCAATAGGTCCTTGTCGAGCAATAGTCCGCGCGATTTGCGATCTTCGGTGAGATAGGCGATGCCGCATTGCCATGCCTCGCGGGCGCAAGGCAGGACTTGATCCTTGCCCGAGAGCGCGAAGCGTCGCGCATGTGCCGGACGCAATCCCACCAGACCTTCGAACATCTCGGTGCGCCCTGCCCCGACCAGACCGGCCACGCCCAGAATCTCTCCGGGATACAGAGCGAACGAAGCGTCCTTGACGGGGGCGCCGATCTCGCGCGGAACATCAAGACCCTCGACCTCGAGCACGGGTCTGGCCACGACCGGTGTGATCCTCGGCACGAAGAGATCGCTCATTTCGCGACCCACCATGGCACTTGCTATATCATGCTCACTAACGTCTTGGATTGGTTTGTTCAGTGTGATCTGCCCGTCGCGCAACACGGCAACGCGATCCGCGATTTCACGCACCTCGTCCAGTCTGTGCGAGGTGAAGATCACCGTGCCACCGGCGGTCGTATAGGCGCGGATGCGATCGAACAAAGCGGCGGCTTCATCGCGACCCAGCACTGCGGTGGGCTCGTCCATAAGCAAAAGATGCGGGCGGGCTGCAAAAGCTTTTGCCAGTTCGACAATCTGCCAAGAGGCGACCGGCAACCGTGCAAGACCGGCTCCGGGAGAAATCTCCGCGTTCAAAAGCCCCAATGCCTCGCGCGCCTGGCGGTGCATCCGGGCACGGTCGATCAGGCCCCACTTTCTGGGTTCGCGTCCGAGATGGATATTCTCGGCCACCGTCATGTCAGGGATTAGCGCAAATTCCTGATGAACCAGCGTGATGCCAGCGTCCTCTACCGTGCGCAGCCCCTCGGGCAATGGGGCCTGCTTCCACAGGACATCTCCCGACTGCGGGGGCAGGTAGCCGCCGATGATCTTCATCAAGGTCGATTTACCGGCCCCGTTCTCCCCGGCCAACGCAAGAACTTCGCCTGCATTCACCTCAAGATCAACAGCCTTCAGAACGCGGTTCGCACCGAAAGCGTGAGAGATCCCGCGCAGAGACAACAAGGCGCTAGACGCTTGGTCCATGGTTGATTCTCCTCCCCCTTGCAGCGATATTATACGCGAATGGATGCATTGCAACATTCATTGCGTCGCCTGAGCAGTGTTGGATCAAAAGGCACTTGGCCCGCCGGAAAGACCGGACATTCCCGACGGAACGTCCCGAATAACGGCGGCCAGAATGGAAGCCGCTCTTCGGTCGGACAGAAAACGCCAACGAACCATTCTGTTCACGGTCTGGACGTCTTGCGTCAGACGGTCCCGCCGAGCGACGAGTCCAGAACCGCAAGCTTCTGACCACCGGCCATCATATCCTGAAGTTCGCTTTCTTCGATCTTGCCGCGCTCCGCCGTGCCAAGGGTGCGTCCACGGTTCAGAACCGTAAAACGGTCACCTACCGCCAGCGCATGGCGGATGTTGTGGGAGATAAACACCACACCAACGCCCTGTTTGCGCACCTTGTCTATGGTATGCAGCACGTTGGATGTTTGCCGCACGCCGAGCGCCGAAGTCGGTTCGTCTAGAATGAGGACTTTGGCCCCGAAATGGACCGCGCGGGCAATGGCGACGGTCTGGCGCTCACCGCCCGACAATGTGCCGACCGCCTGTTCGGGGCTTCGAAGGTTGATACCCATGCGTCGCATCTCGTCCATCGTCACCTCGTTTGCCAATTTGTAATTGAACAGGTGCACGCCCATGCGGCGCCGGGTCGGTTCATGACCCATGAAGAAGTTGCGGCTGACCGACATCAGCGGGATCATTCCGAGATCCTGATAGACCGTCGCGATGCCCCGTTCGATGGCGTCATGTGTGCTGTGAAAGGTCACCTCTTCGCCCTCGAAGTAGATCTTCCCTTCCGTGGGCGAATGCACGCCGGACATTGTCTTGATGAAGGTCGACTTCCCGGCTCCGTTATCGCCGAGGAGACAATGGCATTCGCCGGGCCTCAGATCGAACGAGACACCGTCCAATGCGATGACAGAACCGAAGTGCTTTTTGATGTTCTCAAGGCGCAAGATGGGTTGGGTCATGTCAGTCTCCCGCGCCGATAATGCGACGGCGAATATAGGTATTGGTGATCACCGCAATAAGCAGGAGACTTCCCAGGAAGACGCGAAACAGCGAGCTTTCGGCCCCTGAAAAGAACAGGCCCTGCTGGACGACACCGAACATGATCGCGCCCAGTCCGGCTCCGATCACCGACCCGTAGCCGCCGGTCAGAAGCGCGCCGCCGATGACCACACAGATGATCGCCTCGAATTCCTTGAGCAGGCCACGGTCTGCACCGGCCGAGCCAAACTCCGTCACCTGGCACATCGCGAAAATGCAGGCACAGAACGCCGTGAACATGAACATGAGTACTTTGACGCGCTTCACCGGAATACCGGCATATTCCGCGGCATGCGCATCGCCACCGGAGGCGTATATCCAGTTTCCGAAGCGTGTGCGCGTCAGGACGAACTGGCCGAAGATCACAAGGCCGATGGCCCACAGGATCAGCGCCGGCACACCGCTGACGACAGGCTGTCCTTCCATGCTCCCGCGCGAAAACGTGTCGATCCAGCCCTTTTCGGCCATCCATGTGAAGGCGAACTTGAACGCCTCACCGCCGAATATCGGGGCAAGCCAGTCGGCTTCGGCGGCAGGCTTCATGCCACTCAGAATGGTCTTGCTTGTGGTGGTGACGGACATGAAGATCGTCAGCCCGCGCAAAATGTAGAGAAACGCGAGCGTCACGATGAAACTGGGAAGTTTCGTCTTGATCACCAGGAAACCGTTGAAGGCACCAAGCGCGACCGAAAACACGAACGCGGCAATGATACCAACCCACATCGGATACCCGAAATGGACGTTCGTGATGGCTAGCACCATGCCCGAAAAGCCGATCATCGAGCCCACGGACAAATCGAACTCGCCCGCGATCATCAACAGGCAGGCGCCGACGGCGATAATCGCGAACTGCGCCGAGACGACCGACCAGTTCCGCACGCCATCGAGATTGAACATGCCATTGTCGGAGGCGATCAAAAGGAAAAAGATGATAACCAGAATCACGCCGCAAAATGACCCCATCTCCGGGCGCATCAGGAAGCGTTGAGCAATGGAAAGGGATTTTACCCTTTCGTCAGAAACGGTCTCGTCGGACATTGTTTACCTCATTGGACAAGACGGGGCCGCTTCGAACGGCCCCGCGCAAGGAACTTGAGTATGATCAGCGGAATGTGCCGATGAGCGTTTCAACCTGCCCGATATTGTCCTTGGTCAGGAACCCGGGGCCGGAATTGATGTGGTGCGGGATGCGCACGCCGTAGCGGATGTAGTTGGTCAGCAAGTTGGCCGCGAGGTAGCCTTGGAAGAACTGTTGTTGGTCGATCGACCACTGCAGGGTCCCCTCCTTGAGCGCGCCGATCATGTCGTCGGACAGCTCAAAAGACGCCCAGTAGATCTCGCCGGCAAGACCGAGTTCCTCAAGAGCCTGCAAAGTCGGATCGCCACCGTTGGGGCCGAGCGTCAGGATCGCGCTTACATCCGGGTTTGCCTTGAGATACGCGAAGGCACGGTTCTTGGCCTGGACGGGATCGCCGCCGAGATCGACCATGCGATCACCAAGGTCATCAAGACCGAGACCTTCGGCGAAACCCGCACAACGGTCGGTCAGCGGAATGTTTCCGACCTGGTGGTTGAAGCAGACGAAATCGGTCACGCCATCGGCTTTGGCGCGAACGCCACCCAGGCGGCCGGCTTCGTACTCGGGCTGACCGATATGCATCAGCGCGCCCATGGATTCCGACTGCTCTTGAGTGCCTGAGTTCACCGTGATGACAGGCATACCGTTGTCAACGGCGCCCGTGATCGCATCGCGCAAGGCGTCGTAGTCGCCGATCGTGACGATCATACCGTCGTAGTTGGCGGCGGCGGCCTGTTCGACGATACGGGCCATCTGCGCAGAATCCCCGTTCGGGGGATTGCGAATGTCGATGTTGATCCCGAGTTCTTTTTCGGCTTGGTCGAGCGTGTTCTTGATGGTGTTCCACCAGAAGTCCTCATCGCCCGAATGATAAATGTATACGAGGTTCTCGCCCTCGGCTTTTGCCATAGTGCCGAAACCGAAGCTCATGGTTGCAATCGCGGCGACTGCCACGGTCTTGAAAAATGTATTCAAGGGTTCTCCTCCCAGGTCGTGGATCCTTGGAAATAACCCGCCGCTGGACCCCGTCGCGACGGTGTTTTCGGCCCTGTCTAGCGCCGCGTGAATGCTCATCCTCCAATGACCACCCACCCAAGCGTAAACAGAAAGCAACACGCGTTGCAATTGTAAGTTTTTATCAATATACGTTTTATTGCGACCATGGATCGCAAACCGATCATGGCCACGCCTTTCTGGGGAAGAAACGGTGCCGGAATGTGCGGTGGCGACTGTCGCGTCGACATACCGGCGCGACCATCCAGGGAGGAAGTCATGAAAGATGAAGCACAACCCCTAAGCGACGACCGCCGCCGAAAGGTCTGGATCAACCGGACGGATGGCGAACTCGACGATTTGGTGCGCCTGTGCGACCGCGAGACACGTCTCGAGGATTGGCCCCACGCTCAGGCTACCGAGCAGAATGTGTTGATCTATGATGCCGCCAAAGCGGCCGAGACGCGCGGCGAAGAGCGCCTTGCGTTGATGGCGGAATGGGCGACGGCCTTTCGCACCGGACCCGGCGTGATCGTCTTACGGGGTGCAATCCCGAACGCGGCGGTGATGGATCGCGCGACCGAGGTGTTTTCCGCGATCATCGCGGAGGAAAAGGACGCCAGTGCACGCGGGGATTATTTCATTACCGCCGGATCGAATGACCGAGTGTGGAATTCGCTTCAGAAACACTGCCTGGCGGACCCGAAGAATTTTGCAGACTACTTCAGCTATTCCGCGATCGACATGGCGTGCCGGGCATGGCTTGGACCGGGATACCAGATGACGGCGCAGTGCTTTCGGGTCAATCCCGGCGGCAAGGCGCAGGACGCGCATCGCGACTATCACCTCGGGTTCATGACACCGGAACGGCAAGAGGCCTATCCTGCCCATGTTCAGGAGCTATCGCCAATGCTGACCCTTCAGGGTGGTGTCGCGCATATTGACATGCCCCTTGAGACCGGACCGACCCTGTATCTGCCCTACAGCCAGATGTACTTCGAAGGCTATCTTGCGTTCGAACGTCCGGAATTTCAGGACTATTTCCAGTCCGCACGCTCGCAATTGCCGATGAACAAGGGCGATGCGATCTTCTTCAACCCCGCGGTCATGCATTGTGCGGGGGCAAATGTCACCGAGGACCGGTTCCGGCTTGTGAACCTGCTACAGGTCTCCTCGGCGATGGGCCGACCCATGGAAGCCATTGATCGCACAAGAATGATCACGGCGCTCTTCCCCGTGCTCTCCGGCGGCGGCTGGAGCGAAGACGCGCTTGAGCGGATCATAAGCGCAAGTGCCGAAGGCTATGCCTTTCCAACCAATCTTGACACCGATCCTGCGGTCGGGGGGATGTCGCCACGCACCCATGCCGACCTGATGCGCGATGCCCTCGCCGACGGCACCACACCCGCCGCGTTCACTGCCCTGATCGACACGCTCGACGCCCGACGTCGCGGCTGACGTCACCGCTTCGTACCGCGAACGCCTCGCCGGAAATCATTTATGGCGAGGCGTTTTTCGTTCTTAGGGACACGTCGTCGCCGTTAGAGCAGCAAGCGTTTTTTCGTCGTCGGGAAGGCGCGCACCATTGACCGGTCAGGGTGGGACGGTCGCGGCGGGGTGTCGATCTTTTGCGCCTGGCCTGTCTCGGCGGCCTTCTCGATCGCCAGAAGTGCGCGCATGTCCGCCAGCCCTTCTCCGCCGTCCGGTTCAGGCAGGGTCCCGTTCACGATACAGTCGGAAAAGTAGGACACCTGACCGGCAAAGTGATCCGTGTGCATGAACGTTTCGAAGGCGAAACTGTCATCGTTTCGGCGTTGCAGGGTCGTCGGGGTCTCGAACCGGAAGGCAGGGTCGAGCGTGAGGCTCCCCTTTGTCCCGACGACGGTATAGCAATCCTTGCTGTTCGCGCCAAAGCTCGCAATGAATTGCGCCAACCGGCCATGCGGGAAGCTAAGCGTGACCGCGATGCTTTCCTCCACATCGGAAAACATTGGATTGTTGTCGCCGTGACTGCGCACGGCCGTCACCTCGACAGGCTCTTCACCAAAGACATGCCGGACCGCATTGAGACAATAGACGCCGACATCCTGAAGTGGCCCGCCCCAGTGACCCGCCTTGAGCCGGTGGTTGTCCGGATCGGGCATAAAGGAGAAAACCGCGCTGAAGATGCGCGGATCACCGATCTCTCCGGCTCTAATCCGTTCGAGCACATCGACAGTTCCCTGCTCGTTGTGCAACCGGTAGGCGGTCACGAGAAATACGCCGTTTTCCTCGGCCGCTGCGACCATCGCGGTCCCGTCCTCAAGCGACGTCGCCAGAGGTTTCTCGACAAGGATGTGTTTCCCCGCCCGCGCGGCACGGATTGTAAAATCGGCATGCATCGAGTTCGGCAACGCGACATAGACGGCGTCACATACATCTGCGGCAAGCATTTCGTCGTACTGCTCGTAGGAATAGACATGCGGAACCGTATGAAAATCCGCAAGCATCCTGGCCTTGTCTATCGACCCTGAGACGATGGCGGAAATGTTGGAATTCTCGGTTTGGCTGACCCCGGGCATGAACGCCTCCTGCGATATCCAGCCTGCGCCAACCACGGCATAGCGAATTTTCTTCATTATCCTCCCCTTTAGATATTCTTGTAACCGCGTCAGACGGTCTATCGACGCGTACGAGATGTCAGGCCTCGGCAAATTGCCAATATTAAAGTCCGTGCCGGCGCTATCTCGCCTTTGTCGACATGCAGCCCCTCCGATAGGCACATATGAAGCCTTTTTGACACTTCGCTGTCCCGGGTCGGACAATGCCGAAATGTTCATTGCGTCCGGCCATTGAAAACCGGCCACTTCACTCGCCGCTAGAATGATCCCGATCTTCACGTGCGTGGCCCGGTTCCCGTCCTGCCGAGACGACAACAATGATCATTGCTAAACGTTATTCATGTCAATAAGTATTTCTTTGTCAACATAGACTGGGCGCAGACAATGGCCCGGGCGCGACACTGCATCTACGGCGATCATACGATCCGACAGCCGTCCCGACGCCGTTTCCGGTCGAAAGGCTTTGCCTTGAAGCGCCTTGTGCGGCACGGGACCCCCGCTCGGTTCTGCGGTCTTTCGCTGCCTGCTCGCGAACACGATCGGGACCCCAGATGAGCCACGCGTCGATCGGTTTTGCCGCAAACTTGGCCGCGCGATGGAACCCCCCGTCCAGCAGATGTAATTATGCTGCGAGCCCGGCCAAGATCTGAAACACAGATGCCCCGTTTGCCCGGATCTGACCCTTTCGGATCATGTGTGCAGCCTCGATCCCGGCGCTGGTGGCAGCGGCGGAATGGAACGCCTTGAAGCCCAGCATCGGGCGCGTAATCCGTTTGATGAAGCGGTGGTCTTGTTCGAGGATATTATTGAGGTATTTAAGCTGCCGAATCTCGACGGTGCGGCCGCTGGGGGTGAGTTTCAAGACCCCTATGATCGCCTGAAGTCCCGCTAGGTTGGCGCTGCTCTTGTCAATGACAACCCGATCTGGAGCGCCGTTTGCGCTGATCGCTTGCTTCAAGAAGCGCCGGGCGGCGGCTAGGTCACGGCGCTCAGAAATCATAAAATCAAGGATTTGGCCGTCGCGGTCCACGGCACGGTGGAGGTAGGTCCACCGACCTTTCACCTTGATGTAGGTTTCATCCATCCGCCATGACGAAATCGTCGTCCGCTTCCTGGCTCACGCCCGAACCGCAATCAGCGGTCCAAATTTCACCACCCGGCGGAACACGCCCGATAATTCGGGCAGCGTCCATTCGAGTGACACCCACCAGTCGTTCCAAAAACTCAGGAGGAAGCGAAAACCCAAAGCGGGCTACAACATCGGGACCCACTTCCAGCTGAACGCGCTCCGTGTCCAACAGAAGCCCGTCCAAATCCAAAAGCACGACCGAGATGTTGTAATTCATTGTACTGGCTCCCAAGAGACCGTTCCCTCGGAGTTAGATGGACCTACGCAACCGGGTAGCCGGAGTGAATCCAATGGCATCACATGCCGTGTGATGTGGAACCGGACATTGCGACCCGTCCGAGCAGAGGGATGCGCTGTGTTCAAAACAGAATGGATGATCGTTCGTACTACAGAAGACCCTTCCTGTTGCCTGATGACCGACGAACGAACACTTCAAATCAGCAATCAAACTGAGATCCGATACACCTGAATCATTTTTCCGCAAACACTTTGGATACATGCGCAGCCGCCGCAAGGTTCGCGGCCTCGGCCGCCGTCTCGAGGTCATCCCCGAAGCAAAGCCGTGCCGCCAATGTCCCGACAAAGCGATCACCTGCGCCATGCGTGCTGACGAGTTTCACGGGAATGGCAGGTAACGCACTAGATCCACTTGAATCGGCGATGGCGAGACCGTCGCCGCCGGCCGTGACAACGACAGATGGCAGTTGCTCCACCAAAACCTTCGCGGCCTTTTCCGCGGAGGCAAGACTATCCACGGCCACACCACACATGGCTTCTGCCTCAACGGCATTGACCACAAGGATATCGACGAGACCAAGGAACTCGCTGGACATGGGTCTGTAGGGTGCCGCATTCAGGATGACAGGAAGGCCACGCTGATGGGCTGCTTCCGCAGCGGCGATATTGACCGCCTCGGGCACCTCGTTTTGCAAAATAAGCACCTTCGCACCGTCCCAGAGCGCCGCATCCGACAAATGCCCTTTGTCGATCGCAAGGTTGGTGCCCGAAACGATGACCGCCCCATAATCGCCGGTCGCATCGCTGATCGCCACGCTCATTCCCGAGGCTTGGCCAGGAAGTTCATCGACCCAGCGATCCTCAACGCCGCCGCTTGTCAGGTTCTCGCGCATGAATTGCCCAAACGCGTCGTCGCCAAGGGCGCCAACCATCCGTGAGGCACAACCTGCCGCAGCAGCCGCGACAGCCTGATTGCCGCCCTTGCCCCCGAACTTCCGGAACCATCGCTGGCCAGTGACAGTCTCACCTGCGACAGGGCGATGCGGGGCCTCGATGACAATATCGTGGTGGAGGCTGCCAACCGTGACAGCGCAGGGCTTTGTCGTCATGTCTTGTTCCGTTCAGGTGTTTCGCTTGGTCTCGACGGCACCCATGGTGCGGGCAAGCTGGCTTTCCGCTCGCTTCAGATCCCGTTGAGCGACCGCCACGAATATCGCGTCCATGATATTGAGCTGCGCGATGCGGGCGGCTGCATTCTCACCCAGCAAGGGCGAGCCCTGCGCGGTCGAGCAAAGCACGATATCCGCGATCTTGGTGATGGGCGCATCGGCGTAATTGGTGATCGCAATGGTCCGCGCACCGTTCTGCCGCGCCAGCCGGGCCGCATCGACGATCGCAGAGGTCGCCCCGGAATGCGAAAAGCAGACCGCCACATCCTGCGTATCGAGAAGTGAGGCCGACATCAGCATCATATGGCTGTCGTCATGCACATTGCTGCGCAACCCGATCCGCAGGAATTTATGGGAAACGTCGCGCGCAATCTGAGCCGACCCGCCGACGCCATAAAAATCGCGTACTTTGGCTTGGTACAGGAGGTCCGCCGCACGGTCGAAGGCTTCGATATCGAGGATCGACATCGTCTCTTCCAGCGCCTGTGTCGCGGTCCGGAACACCTTCTGCACGATATCGGCAGAGCTGTCCTCGGGCGAAATCTCACTGTGAAGCGACGCGACATCCGTCTGCTTGTAAACCACCAGCGCCTCGCGCAATTCACGAAAGCCGTTGAACCCCATTTTCTTCGCGATCTTTACGATCATCGCATCTGACACGCCGGCGTCGTCCGAGACCGCCCGTAGTGAGGTGCTGAGCGATAGGTCATTGCGCCCGGTGATCGTATCCATGACCCGCGCTTCAAGCGGCGTCAGAAACGGCATTTTCATCCGGATCTGTGCACCAATGGTGCGCGGGTCTGTTACTCCAATCATGCGGCTCCTCGCGTGGCTCGGTCGATCAACATTGCAACGAGTATGATAATGCCAGTTGCTAGAAGTTGATAGAAGGCTTGGACATTCATAAGCGTAAGACCGTTGGTCAACGCACCAAGGATGATTGCGCCAAGCAGAGTGCCAACGACAGAACCTTTGCCGCCCATCAAGGAGGCCCCTCCGATGGCGGCTGCGGCGATGGCATCAAGCTCCCAAAGGTTGCCCATGGTTGGGTCAGCTGCCCCCAATCTCCCAATGAGAATCATGGCAGCGATCGATGCAAGCCCGCCAGAAAGAACATAGACCGTAATTTTAGTGCGGACCACCGGCACACCGGCTATCCGTGCGGCCTCTTGATTCCCGCCGACTGCAAGGATGTATTCCCCGAGCGGGCTCCGGTTCAATACAATCCATAGTACCAGCGCGATAATCGCGACGATAACAACTGGGGTCGGCACTCCGAAGAGATCCCCATTGATAACCGCCCGGAACTCCTGCGGGATGCCAAATATCGGGTTGCCGCCCGTGACGATCAGAGAAAGAGCGCGGAAGAGGGACAGACCACCCAGCGTCACAATAAAGGGCTGAAGCCCTGCCACGGCGACCAGCGTGCCCGAGAAGACGCCGCAGGCCATCCCAGTCAGAAGGGCACCAAGCAGGGCGAGCGGGATTGGCACACCTGCGGCCATCATGGTCGCCCCGACAACCGCCGAAATCGCAGCGGTCGGCCCTACTGAGAGATCAATGCCACCAGAAATGATCACGAAGGTCATGCCGAGGGCGATGCACGCGTTGATCGACGACTGCTGCAAAATGTTAAGCAGGTTTGCACCGGTGAGGAAGACCGGGTTGAGGAATGAAAAGACCGCGAAGATCAGGATCAAGCCCAGAAGGGTGCCGGCATCGCGGATGTTCACGGTAAAGCGGCGACCGGTGGTCTGTTGGGTCGCGGTGCCGGACGAGCGGACGTTCGATTGTGCAGTCATGCCTGAACCTCGTAGTTCGGAGCGGAAGCCGAGCTTCCGGTGGCCTTGGATTTGGGGATTGCCAAAGCGGCGATCTGTTCTTCGGTGATGTCAGAGCCAGTTAGGGTGCCGGCGATTTCGCCTTCCCGCATGACCATGACGCGATCAGAAACCCTAATGATTTCTGGAAGTTCGGAGCTGACCACCACGATCGACTTGCCAGAGGCGGCAAGTTCTTCGATCAGGTCGTATATTTCGGATTTCGCCCCGATATCGATCCCTCGTGTCGGCTCATCGAACAGCAGGATATCGACATCGGCTGCGAGCCAGCGGCCAATGATGGCCTTCTGCTGATTGCCGCCGGAGAATTGCCCGATGGGCCGCTGCACGTCTGGCGGTCGCAGGCGCATCTTGCTCATCAATTCGGTGGCCTCAGCATGAAGTTCACGCCGCTTGATCAGCCCGCCCGCGCTGAAACGATCCATGCAGGGCAAGGCAATGTTGGCCGCAACCGAGCGCGATTTGACGATTCCGTCCTTCTTGCGTTCCTCGGGCACGAGGCCGATTCCGCTGGCAATTGCATGACGTGGGGTCCGCAAGGCGGCTTCTTTGCCGCAGACAGTGATCTTGCCGCCGGTCGCCCGGTCGATCCCGGCAACAAGCCGCAGGAGTTCGGTCCGCCCGGACCCGACCAGACCGGCAATGCCAAGGACTTCGCCGCGGCAAACCTCAAAGCTCGCGTTGCGGATCATCTTTCCGTCACCGAGCCCGTCGACCTGCATCATGACCTCTTCGGTCGCGAAACTGCGGTGCGTCGCGGCCTGCAACTCGCGTCCGACCATCTTGGCGATAACCTGATCCTGACTGATGCCCGCCATATCGACGGTGTCAATGAACTGCCCATCCCGAAGGATTGTGGCACGATCACAGATCCGGAACACCTCATCCATCTTGTGCGACACATAGATAATAGACACACCCTTACCTGCGAGCTCCGCAATAAGCTCGGCCAACCGCTCAAATTCAGAGGGTGTCAAACTTGAGGTCGGTTCATCCATCGCGATGATCTTGGCGTCGTCTAGAAGCGCGCGCGCGATCTCAACGATCTGCTGCTGCGCAACCTTGAGCTCATGGATCGGCGTGGCCGGATTAATACTTGGATCAAGCCCGGCGAGGATTTCCCGCGCTTTTCGCTCCTGCCCAGAACGGTCGACGAGAAGGCCCCCTACCCGTTTCATCGGTCGCCCGAGGAAGAGGTTCTGCGCCACGGTGAGGGCGGGAATATGCTGAAGTTCCTGATGAATCATAGCGATCCCGGCAGCCCTCGCGTCCGCAGGGGATGAGAGGTGTACCTCGGCGCCGTCAATCTTGATTTCACCCATGTCAGCCGAGAGAACGGCGGAGAGTACATTCAAAAGCGTCGATTTTCCGGCACCGTTCTCACCCAAAAGGCCGTGAACTTCACCAGGACGCACCTCAAAAGATACGCCGCTGAGGGCCTTGATACCCGGAAAGCTCTTTTCGATTCCGTTGAGCGCGAGGCGAGATGGCGTATACGTCATGGGTTCGATCCTTTCGGCGCTCCGCTAGCAGAGCGCTCGCAATTCTGCCCTCCGCGTGTGTCCGCATCTGGCCGGAAGGCTGCGGGAGACAGGGAGGATGCCTCCCGCAGACCCGATGGGTGGGCGGCCCGGAGGCCGCCTGCCCGTTTTACTGAGCGAGGAGGGTTTCCCGCAGTTGATCGACATCCTCGATCGCGTAGTCCGCAACGTTTTCGGCGGTGATCAGAGCCTGCGGCGTTGCAACAACACGGGGTAGGTCCTGGCCACCGAGGAGACGAAGCACGACTTCCATCGCCACTTCGCCAGTCAGAACCGGGAAACTATCCACCGTACCAGTCAGGTCACCGTTGCGGATCGAATTATAGGCGTCCGAAATCCCATCGGTGCCGAAGACCGCAACCTGCTCAGCCTTGCCCGCCGCTTTAACCGCTTCGACAACCCCGAGGGCCATGCCGTCGTTGTTGGCATAGAAGCCGATCAGATCCGGGTGCTGCTGAAGGATGGTCGAGGCCGTGTTATAGGCCTTTTCACGGCTCCAGTTTGCGGGAACCGAAGCAACCACGTCGAAGCCATCCACTGCCTCAATGGTGGCGGTGAAACCATCGGTCCGTTGGGCCGCAGCATAGACGCCCGGCTGACCTTCGATCACGGCAACTTTGCCGCCTTCCGGGTGGTTTTCGATGAACCATTGGGCCACACGCACACCGTTGTCGCGCTGAACGTTGCCGACATAGTTCGCAACGGACGGAATTACCGCATCATTCACGTTGAGCACCGGAATACCCTTGGCGGTCGCGCTTTCCAGCGCCGGTTGCAGATTGTTGTCGGTCTGCGGTGAGAACAGCAGGGCATTATAGCCTTGAAGGATCATGTTCTCGGCGATCGAGAGCTGACCAAGCTGGTCACCTTCGCTTGGGGCAGCTTGATAGGCGAACCCGAGGCCGAACTCATCGGCGACGTTCTTGTAGCCTTCACCGAGGGAGCGCCAGTATTCATTGGTCAGTGTCTTTGAGACGCCCCCAATCTTCGTCCCCTCCGCCGGGGTCGGGATTGCGCCGAATGTGGCCTCAAGCTGGCTCCAATCTATGCGATCCGGTTCCTCGTCTGAGTTCAGCGGCGCGAGGTCCTGCGCCATGGCGAAGCTTGCGAAAACAGAGAGCGCGCCTGCAAGCAAGGTCGCTTTGGTCACTTTAGTCATGGGTCTCCCCCCTTTTTGACTGTGGATTTGGTCTATGGTTTCAGCAACCAGCCATAATGCGTCCTATTGCACGTTGGCTGAGCGGTGAATTCTGGTCGGCTATGGCGGACTTGAGGGCATTGTCCCCATCAAGCTTCCCGGCGATTTTCATCAGGCGTTCCACCGTTTCGATGTTGGTGGCGCATTCCTCGACCGGGTCGATCCCAGACGCATCCGGGAAAGTGTCGAAGTAGATCACTCCGTCATACCCATCGCGCGTGATCTGCCACAGAAGTTCCAGAGTGGCCTGCGGATGGACAGCACCGACCATCAAACCATCGTCACGCTTGGCATAGCCATCGTTCAGGTGGACGCCGAGCAAACGCGAACGGCGCTTGACGAGGGTCGCGGCATAGGCAGGCATCTCGTCGGCATAGAGGACATGCGCGAAGTCGATGGTGACGCCCAGATTGCCGGTGCCGATTTCGTCGATAGCGAGCAGCGTGGTCGCGACATCTGGCAGGAGCGCGAAGGAGCGCGGTTCGTTCGGTTTGTATTCGATCGAGATCATGCAGTCCGGGGCGTGCTCTGCCACTTCACGGATCGCATCGATCTCATCCTGCCACATGCGATTGTAATCGCCCTGGAAGCTGTAATCGAAGCCGTCTTGTCCCAACCAGAGGGTCATCAGCGGGGCGTCCATTTCCATAGCGGCATCGATCCCACGTTTGGTCAGATCGATCGCTTCGCGACGCACGGCGGCTTCGGGATGGGTAAAGGCACCAAGCTTGAAACCCGGGTTGGTGTAATAACGCATCGCGAGGCCGTTCACCTCGAGCCCGAAATCATTGATCCGCGCCTTCACAACCCGAGGATCATCGGAAACGTGATCCGGATAGTTGAGGTCGACATGGGTCAATCCCGGCACTTTGGCGGCACGTTCGGCCATCATCATGGGGGTGGGTTTTCCCGAGAGATCCGGCCAAGCGGTCTCGGCCTTCGCCGCGAAAGAATTCAGGCGGGTCGCAAATCTGGTCATATGGCCTCCCTTTCAGTTCTTCACACGAAACACTAAAGTTGTGAAGTTGTCAACAGGAGCATTCTCCGGATAAACCATTGGAATCCCGCGCGTCGCGAAAAGCACCCTCCATTTAACCCCTCGCCAACGATACCCTTTTGCGGCGCTTCTTTTTTTTGGGTTCAGGTCCTGGTCCTCCCCCACTGACGTGGTCCATCGAAATGTTTAGGCTCTGGACCCATTGATTCTGTTGGCTTCTCGTGATTCAGGCTCCGCAAGGAGGCCTTGAAAATGAGCAATCTCTACTGGCTGAGCGAAGATCAGATGGCACGGCTTCGGCCG
>NZ_FWYD01000033.1 GCF_900176485.1 Primorskyibacter flagellatus | reverse complement strand
CATGGATGCTCCTTCCTTTTGTGATGGCTTTAACACTCACCACAATGGCACATTGAGATGCCGTCGGGAGGGGCATCCACGCCATCAACAAAGCCAAGTCAACTTATCAAGGTAAGTTAAATGCCAAATTCACCTTCACCTCGATCTCATTGTTTCGTAATCACGCCTTACGGCGACCAAAATGGCGATGAAGAAGATCAGCTGATGTTTGAGCGGATCAATAATTTGGTCAAGAACATCATCGAACCTGTTGAGACTTTGCTGTTAGAAGACGGGATCAACTGGAAAATGCTGGTTGGACGTGATCGGGCCCACGAAGACGGTCTCTGGAGACGCATCGGACAACAGATCGCATCCGCAGAAACCGTAATTGCTGTTGTCGCCAGTGATAAACCAAATACCTACCTTGAACTTGGGTTCGCATACGGCCTTTGGCAGCGCCCTGTACTTATTCAGCTTGGAGGGTATCCAAAGCCGAGCGACCTGAAAGGCATGACGTGGTTACATGTTTCTCACGAAGAAGCTGAAAATCCAACGACTAAAGCCGCAAAAGACAAAACTGCTGAACTTGCGAGACTGCTGAAACAGATCGCTTTGGATGGCGGCCGTCGCCCGCCTGAGTGCCTTAATGAGAAAACAACGTCGTACGGATTGCATACTACCTATAATCGTTTCAATGCGATCTCTTTGGGGGACTGGTCCACCATGATCAAAGACGCGCGTGAATTCGTATCTATTGTTATGCCGAAAGGTTTAAAGGTGCGAACACGGTCTTTTCAAATGAATGATTTAGAAGAGGCTCAACTCGCTGACCTTATTCGTTTGAAGACGTTAGATGATCACATACCATTTACGCTCCTCGTTAACCATCCGGCTAGTATCAGTGAGGCATATCTTAAGTCTACCGGAGATATGACCGTATCTGAGTTCCAGGCACGGCTCAATGAGACCTTTAAAAAATGGAAGAAATTGGAAGAAGAGATTACCGCCCAAGCCGGTAAGGAACGTTTCAAAGTACTGCGCGTTGAAGGTCTCCAACTACAGTACCGAGCAACCCTTACAGAGCGCAGACTATTGATGACACCGCGTTTTATCAGCGAGCGATTTGATTCGCACCACACAATTGATGCACCGAATATATCTGGAACCAAAGACACACCATCCCTATATGCAATGTATCGTGCGGAAATTGAGAAGATGGTTAAGATTGGGAATAATTCAGAATAGGTACTGATATGCCGTCGCGCAGAACTAGATCGCTATGAAGCGGGTATCCTTATGCGCCAATATGAAGGCTCGGAGTTCTTGATACGCTGCTCTTTCGATGTCAAGTAGCCCCGATTGCAAAATCGAAATGCTTGCAGGGCTGAGAACTCGGTCAGCTTCAGCGAGAGCTTTCTCGTAGCGAATGTAACGGGACGCTTCAACGGACCACGCCAGTGCCTCTTCAAGGACTCGTATAGCTGCAATTGAAGCCGCCAAGATGCCCTGAACCATTGCCGCAAAGCTTATACTATATGCTTGATCGATAGAAAGTGAAAGAAAGTGAAGCGCGTTGCCAGCTATTGCAATAATAAAGAAGAACGTCAAAAGGTTTCCAGTCAACCTTAACCAAGTACCGGCTCGTTGTTTTGAATAAAGGCTCTTAGGTAAGTTTTGACTGCGCGCGTAAGTGATTTGGTAGTCGAGTCGCTGTAGGTGAAGGTAAGAAGCAACGTTCGATACCGCTGAAGTAAAGTCGTCTGACTCTTTTGACCAGTGCGGATTAGAAAGCACGCGATCGTCAACGACAAGAAAATTTACCTCTTGGGTGTCGTCGATAACTTCGTTGTACGCGGTCTGACCTTCCTCTTTTTGTATAAGCAAAAACCTATTCAAAGCCGCTTCGCGCTTCTTAAGCCATTGGCTTTGCTTCTCCGTGTCAACGGATGCCTCACAGATCGTGTCAATATTTGACGCGATAAACTGAAAGTAGAACTGTCGAGTGCGCTCTGCCCAAAAGCGAGCTCGCAGCCAACTTTCGCGGAACGACGATAGGAACGAAAGATAAAATCCCAGCGACGCACCCGCTATTAGTATGATGGTACCGATGAATGTGGCAATGCTACCTATGCCGTAAAACCCTAACAAAGGTGCGGCTGCCAGTACGCAAAGACCAAAAGTTGTTGCTGATACTGAGCCAAGTACCATGTGCCGATTTGTCTTTTTTTTGACTAAGGCCACATTTTCCCATTGAAGAAAAGCAGAGCGAAGTTCAGGCCAATCTAGTAGTGGGAAAAGAGTTGGATACGCAGCAGCAACAGCCTCCCGAGCATCCTCTGTGAGCAGGAGGTCTCGATTGTTCCAGTCTTTTCGGGGGTGTGTAAAAGGATTTTTCACTCGAAGGCTCCGGGACAGGCCGAATCGACGTCCAGTATACGCCGCCGCCCAGTGAACGACAGGAACATTGTGGTTGCCGCCTCATCTTGCAGCATGTAATCATGAACTAGTCTCGAAAATCGCTTGATACCTATCGAGACGCATTGATCCGTATTACGATCTGAGCCGGGATTTATGGGTCATGAACTACCTGCGTTCACGACGCACGCATCGCGAAGACGGTTTCCGTCATTCGGCGACGGACCTCGCGAACTCCTTGCTGAGTTCGCTTTACGGATCGCCGCATCTTTATGATGTGCCCCGGAGGTTGCCGGTACCTAACGGCTGGAGAAGAGACCGGCCCTGCTCTTCTCCAGCAATTTAGAAAGGTTTCGGATTGGTTAACGATGTATATGCCGAAGTGTGCTCGCCTCGCAGACTGTATGCCGCATGGCGTTATCTTCGGACAGCATCGCGTTCCTCGCAGTGGCCCCGCGTTCGGCAAGAGTACCATCGGATAGAGGAAGATCCGTTCGGGTTTATAGCCTCACTATCTGAGCGTCTTGCGACGGGCGATTTTCAGTTTGGAAAAAAGTTTGGATATACTAAACGAAAATCTGGCGGATCACGTCGGGGGATTGTCGTCGCCTCGCTTGCAGATCGAATTGTGCAACGTTCGATCCTTACGACAATCACTCATCCCGCGGAAGGCACGAGGCAACAGGTAGCTGGATTGCACTCCGTCATATCGGCACCGACGTCAATGGCTGGGGTGCCGGGGCGTTCAATCGGGGAAGCGGTGCATCTTGCACATAACGTTATGAAGTCAGGCGCAACTCACTTTACGTGCTCAGACGTGAAGAGCTTCTACCCGTTCATACCGCGTGTGAAGATTAATCAAATAATTCAGACGTATATCACCGATGATCGCTTCTGCGATCTGTTTGAACGAGCGATTTCGACAGAATTGTCAAATGAGTTGGAACTGGGTCAATGGCTGGACCTATTTCCAATTAAGGACAAAG
The DNA here is from genome assembly GCF_900176485.1 of Primorskyibacter flagellatus. Classification (GTDB taxonomy): domain Bacteria; phylum Pseudomonadota; class Alphaproteobacteria; order Rhodobacterales; family Rhodobacteraceae; genus Primorskyibacter; species Primorskyibacter flagellatus. The sequence goes on along the minus strand of NZ_FWYD01000033.1, from coordinate 22,326 downwards.
GCGTAGCTCAAGGTTCTCCACTCTCAGTATTCTGTGCCAATCTCACTCTTTCAGATATGGATAAGCGATTGAACAATGCGAACATCACAACAGTAAGGTACTTGGATGATTTCCTTATCTTGGGAGCATCCAAACGTTCCGTAGATGAAGCATTTTTGCAGGCTCTTGAAATCTTGGACGCTGACGGCATGGATGCATACCGGCCGCGTGACGGTTCTCAAAAAGCGTGGAGCGGACTTGTAGAAAATGGGATTGATTTTCTAGGTTGTCGCGTCAATTCGCAAAATATTGGCCCATCACGACGCGCTAAACAAGCTCTGCTTTCAAGTATAAATGATGATATAGCGAAATCGAAGCGGGCGATCTATGATGTTTTACATGAGACGGCGGAACTCTCTAACTTTTCACGTAAGGCGACCGTTGGTGCCACGCTTATTCGAACTACGGCTGCTACTGAGGGCTGGTCAGAAGCATTTAACTTCTGCACCAATCGCCTCCCATTTCATCAACTACAGGCGCAAGTATATGACATACAAAGACGTTACTTGGGTTGGAGTGTCCGGCAGTCTTCTAAATTTTCAACCGAGCAATGGAGACGCGTATGGGGTGGAACGGAAATGGCGTCAACGTCACCACGACGGCCAAAGTAAGGGGCGGAAGATCGACTTTCGCATAAGGAGTTCTAAGACTTTTGATACCAGTCGAGTAAAATAATAGATGTTGCAACAGCGGTATTGAGGCTCGGTCTGCCATCGTTAGTAGGGGGCGTGCGTCGAGAAGGATCAATCGGCGAGTACGATGGCGGTTTCGGTAGGTGTTTATTTGGAAGCCGGATGGTTAAAGCTATATCTGATTTTTCTGCGATTGTATCAGAAATGCCATCATACTCGTTGCCAATACAAACTATGTCGTCAGCCTGCCAAGCAAAGCTAGATAGTGGCTGAGCGTCTGAATCAATTGTTGTAGCTATTATTCTATGTTCATGGACTGGCAACTGGAGTTCCATATCTAACATTCGAACATTCAGCCGCTCTGCTGCTCCACAGGCGAAGTCCGAGATCGTTCTACGGGCTTCGTCCGAGCAGAGAACAGAATACCTGTCATATATCCAAACTTCAGCTTCAAAAACTTCGGCGGATCGGAGGATCATGCCGATGTTGATCGGAGACTGGAGGGCATGGAGGTAGAGGATCATAGTCAAATCCTTAGTCTGCGCATTGATATGTCAGTGTCCGAAATTCAGGAGTGTCTCAGTACAATAGTACGTTTGGAACAGATCCAAGGAAAGACATTACGCTGAGGTCAAAAAACGGCCCGTTTTGGCCAGATTGACCCCAGATCACAGGATCAATGAGTTGGCCGGTTCAAAAAACCTAGGCTAAACCCACGAGGTTTTGGCAGGGTTGTGTCTAGGAGAAGGAGCGAATTTTTAGGTCAGTAGTTATGACCTATAAGGTTCATTATGTTAAGCATTGAGCGTAGAAGGTAGCGCCAGCACTCATATTCGTGCGGCTATGGACGAACCAAGCGCCAATATTACCCCAACACTTGCCAATACACCTTCAGGGTGAGACTCCATCAAGCGCAACAACCCCAAAAGAGGCACAAAAAGTACAGCTACAACTAATGTGGATAAGCTCCACAAAGCAAATAATCTGTGGGGGTGCTGGTAAATGTCAAAGGCAATGATAGTTCTTTCAATTAGGGAAGCTTCAAGGCGCCAATACAGATCATCAGGTCGCAAAACATAGGCCATTATCAAAACAAGTGAAGCAACTATTAGGGTAACTAATAAGCTTACAATCTTGTTATGCAGGACTAATTCCGCAACCCTTACCATTGCGCTATGAACGGCATCAACTGAGGCTGAAAGTCTACTCCGAGCGCCAAAAATTTCGAAAATGATAATGCTCCAACCAAGAATTTCGAATGCGGTTGAGGTGGCCATCTCAGTACGTTGACAACTCTACATTTGGCCGAGCGCCGCTCGTATCGCCGGTGAACAGTCTACCCACTGACAAACAAGTGGGAAGTCTCCCATTATGGTACCGATTTGAATCATCAACCCGACGCGGCTCTCCGGATTTGTTCTTCCTGAACACACAGCCATCTGCGACGGAAGGTTGCCACGGAGATGATCGCAACAGTTGGCCGTGTATTTGTCTTGACCACCGGATACGAGCCGACATTGCAGGTATAACGCTGCTGAGATCGCGTCTCCGTGAGTTGCACTTGTTGGCGCGGGGTAGCAGTACCCGGGCGCTAGATAACTGCCGTCCTGATGGCATGGATATCCTTGGGATTGCGCCAGGTTTGGTAAAATTAAGATCGCGATTAACGCTGCAATAGAGGAAAGAAGGGCTCGGGGCATTTGCTTTCTCCAAGTGATGCTTGATTTGTTATAATAACCTATTCCAGCCTTCCGTAAAAATGTTGCACTCGGCAAATCTCACGACACACCCGGCGATCACGCGAAATCAATGGTTTAGCGTGCGCGAAAACCTGTTGCACAACACCTGCATTGCACGCGGGTATGTGCAAAAGGTGCGCCCTGCCCTACACGTAGCCACGCTTGGCCTTCTGCATGTGCAGCTCGAATCGGGCGTGCGTGGCGTCTTCTTCGCTGTCAAACCAATCTGTGCGGACACGACCGCCACCGCCAATCCGACCCCATTCTCGTATCAGTCCCCAATCACCGAAGAGGCCCGGCACGATCTCCATGCGATAGAAGCGGAATTGGTTGGCCCGCGGTTCAATCTTTGTCAGATACGTGTCCCCTACCCCCACATCCGTGATGCGATGTCCTGCTCTTCCTTGCCCAAGGCATCGGCATAGATCGCAGTGGTGCTAAGCTGCGCATGACCCATCCACTTTTGCAGCATGTGCAGAGGAATGCCGTTTACCGTCGCATTGATCCCGAACCCATGGCGCAGCCCTTTGGGACTTCGATGGGGCGCATCGGCAATCCCGGCCTCGATCATAATCCGCTTTACGATCTGCCAGACCCGAACCCGGCTGAGCGGCCAGATTGGCACTGCTGCCAGTTTGCGGGACTTCTGCGCCGCGCGAATGCCGTGGGCGGTGTTGAGGGTGTCGAGATAGTCCGGCGGCACGGGCACCGTGCGGTAAACGATCTTTTGCACCCCGCTCGCATCCTTGCGCTTCTTCAGCGACCGGATGGCAATGGTGCCGCCGGACAGGTCAATGCGGGCGGGCGTGATCTCGATCAACTCTGATGGCCTGCACCCGGTAAAATGCAATGTCTCGCACAAAGTGCGGTCTCGCGCGGGCTGTTTGCGTGCTATATCAAGGAAGGCGGACCGCTCTTCTGCATTCAGATAAAGACGATTTCCGGTGCTGTCATAAAGGCGCATTTCACTCATATTTAACAGTTTACCCGAAAACCGTTAAGCTACGAAGCAGAATCGTCCCGTTATCCCATGCGCTTGTGGGCGATGATTGCAGGATCACTTAACAGTATTTGTAATACTGTTAAGTATTCGATCAAGCGTACATTCCGTCCAAATGGCTCGACCAATACATGCTCTACAGCATCGGTGAGGCACAGCATTTCGCCACACATTGGCTCTGGACTTACCACAACGACCGCCCGAACATGGGAATCGGCGGGATCACACCCGTAATGAAACTGAAAATGGCTGCTTAAGTTCTACGAGCACGTCCCATCAAAAAAGGGAAGATTACCATGCACTCCAGCTACGACACTGGATGCACGAGATGACTCCCTCAAACTATTTGTCCAAAAGAGTCGGTGCTTTTTTCGCTTCGGTCAGGCGCATGGCCTCGCTCAATAGGCTTACGGATGCGGCGACATGTCGGTGGGTCGGCTGAGAGGCGAGCGTATCGGCGATGGCTTTTTGCAGTTCGGGAAGAGCTTCAAGCGCGACGGCAAGCAGATCCGCTTCGGAGGCGATCTTGAAATCGCTTTGCGGCGTGGCATCGAGAACCGGCATCCCGAGCCGGTCCTCCATCCAGTCCAGATCTGCGCGGTTGGCCGCGAGAATCGGATCGGTTACCGTTTCGTCCAGCACAAAACGACGGCTGCCGATTTGCATCAGTCGGTCAAAAAAGCGGGTGCGGCGCTGTTCGGAAAGTCTATCACCGGTTACGAACGGCTCTGCGTACCGTCCGAATGTATCGAGCAAGGCAGCCGCCTCCAGGCTCATGGATTCATTGGTTCGCACTACGTCTGACGGGCGCAGGTCAACACCGATTTCCTGCGCGAAATCCAAAACGACATCGCCATCCTTCAGATGCTCGCGCTTGAACAGTTTGAGCGTGACATTCGTGCGCCCGAAAACGCGGTCCAGCGTTTCAAACCGATCCCGATAATTCGGCCAGATCCACAGACGCTCAAAATTATGTACGTGTCCAGTTTTCATACGTTGTTGGAACGCGGATATCATAAAGGAAACCGGCGGGCGGACATAGGCGACAACGCGGATGTCGGGTTCATATTTGCGCATGTAATCAGCAAGGCGCTGAACAACAGCTTCGGAGGCTGACGATATGACTTCGGCAGAGAAAATGGCCGGGTGGGTCACCTTGTCGGCAGCGCGTTTTTCAAGAACCTCCGACATCTTGCCGCCCCATTCATCGGCAAGCCTCTTCGCTTCTTCGGGGCGCATCCCTGCAAGTTTAAAGCCGCCGCCGTCTTCTGGTGCGTCTTGAAACATCAAAAAGAATAATCCGCTGTGATTGCTAAAACACCACGGTAGGTAATCGGCACCGGTTCCATCCCAGCGATGCAATGTTTGTTGAATTGAGCTGGAACCGGTCTTGTGCATGCCTGCATGGATAATGAGCATCATGCAGGTCCTTTTTTATACCAGACTTACTCAGGATTCTGTCTTGGTGACCGTGAAGCCTTCACGCTCCAGCCTGCGCAGGACACGGGCGGCAAGCTTCATTGCATCTTCGCGCTCGTTCATCCATGCTGCCTTGCGCGCTTCAGGTGTTTCGCCTTCAGGGTTGCCGTGCATCGTGTGCCACATCGCACGGGCAACGCCACCACGAGCTTTCAAAACATCGGGATCGATAAGATCATTCATCATTTTGTTCCTTTTTAGTTCTTGTTTTGTTGCAGATTCCTTAGCCGACATTTTGCCCTGTGAGCAACCAAAAAATGAACCGTTCTCGCAGAATATCTATTCCTGATACGTAGGGTATTTTGCGCCCGTCTCGTGTATGAGGTTACGGTCCATGGTGCGTCATAAAAAGCTGAAAGATCAGCCGTCGGCATGCAAAAAGTGCACGGCCTTCCAAAACGTGGTCAGAGCATGTAACACACATCGCGAATGCTCGGGGAGTTTCCAACAAAGGACTGGGCACGATTCACAGAACACAGGCCGGATATAAAGCATCGATCATGGATTTTTCAACGTTTTCGGCATCGGGGCTCAACACTTTCGCGCACCAGTTCCAGGGGTTCAATCCGGTTTTTGTCTTCCATCACATTCCCAAGACAGCCGGGTCATCGTTGTCGCGTGAACTGCGCCTGTCGCTATTCCCCTACAAGAACATCTACATCGATTATAACAAAGCCCAGAAGCCTAAGTACGACGGGCATTTGCGAAGTACCAAGGTACTCATGCGGCAGTCCGTAAAGGCGTTTATTGACGAGAACGAGATAAAGCGCTTCCGATCCGCGTCCGGGCATTTTTCCAAGGCTGATATGGACATCATCAAGGCGCATACGCCCCATGCCGCCTTTTTCACGTTTTTGCGTGATCCGGTCTCCCGAACGGTGTCAGCCTATCGTTACTCATGTACGCCGACACATCCGCCGTATAAGCAATTCATGGCGCAATACCCCAGCATCGAGGCGTATTTGGAAAACCCGAAAGAACAAAACCGAATGTGCCGTGTCATTGGCTGCAATGGCGCGACCGAGGCCACGCTTGAAACGGTATTCAAGCGATATTTTTTTATGGGCCTGGTCGAGGACCTGACACTGCATTTCGAGTTCATTACCGGATTGTTGGGATGTCCTAAAACCATCTCCACCCGCGACAATGTCACTGCGCCTAGCAAAATAAATGATATCTCGCTTACCCCCGAGCTTATCAGCCGGATTGAACAGACCAATTCGAAAGATATGGAGCTTTATTCAGCCGTGCAAAAAATGGTCACCGACAAGCGGGCGGAAATGGTTGATTTTGTCGCCCACCGCCGCGATTTCTATACAAACGATAGAGGCTGATTGCTTCTGGCGGGGGCACCTTCAAAAAGACTGTGAACACGTCTGCACGTGCACCAGCACTTTACAAAGCAGACTCCCATAGTTAGTGCCTATTCAGGCCCGAAACGAAAGAGTTTGCATGTTTTCAGTGTCTCAAGGACAGGTAGCACAATTTGTGAAGTCCAACAGCGATCCGGAAACAGTCTGGTTTCTCCATCACATTCCCAAGACAGCTGGGTCATCGCTGGTTGCTGAAATTGTTCTTGGTGTTGGCGAAGACAATTACGTCAACCTTGAAGGCAACTACAGCAGTGTCGACAGTTACATTGACTCTCTTGCGGCGCTGACCGACCAGGCAATCGATCTGGTGAACGGCCCCAATGCGCCGCGGATCTTGTCCGGTCATTTGCGCGCCGGCAATATCGAACATCTTGTGCAGTCCTCGCCACAGCTCAAGATGTTGAGCTTTGTGCGCCATCCCGTCTCGCGGGTTGTGTCCGAATATAATTATTGCTGCACCCCCCTGCATCCGCTGCACAAAGAGTTTATGATCACTTACCCGACCATCTACGATTATATTGAAGATCCCAAAGAGATGAACAAGATCGGGCGTATGATGTTCGGACCAACGCCGATCACCCCCAAGGAGGCGGTGGAACGGATGGTAGGCCGGTACACGATGATCGGCATGCAAGAACGGTATCCTGCCAGCTTTTTGATGATGTCCTCAATGCTTTGGGAGCCGACCCTGCCGCACAAGCAAGAACGGATCGGCGCCGCAAAAAAACTTCCTTCAGGGGATGTCGCGCAGCGCATCGCGGATGCCAATGAAATCGATCTGGCCCTTTATGCCCATGTCGAAAAAGTCTACGAGGACATTACGCCTGAAATTTGGGACGATTTATCCCCTGCACGACCTGTCAGCACATAAATCGGTATTTGGAGGACAAATTGTTGGTTTTTCTTGTGCGTTTTGTTTTCCTTTATTTGCGTCCCATAAATCTTCCATGCAGCAGGTCGAAATAAAATGGTTACATCCACTGGTGCAGTAGGCCGTCACGTTCTCGTCGTTGGCGGAGGCGGGTTCATGGGCCGCCACATTTGCAAAGCTTTTAGTGCCGATGGTGCGCGTGTTACGGTGATGGATGTTGTCCCGCCACCCCCGAATTCGCCCTATGAGTGGATCAGCGGGTCGATATCAGATCCCAGCATGATGGCCGCCGCCTGTGTGAATTGCACAACAGTTGTGTTTCTTGCCAATGCAAGCCTGCCCGGATCAGCCATCGCCAATCTGTCGAACGAAGTGCAGTCACATGTGCGCGACACCGTGCGCGCTGCAGAAACGTGTGGCGCCTTGGGTGTGAATAAATTCTTGTTCGCCTCCTCGGGGGGCACCGTATATGGGTATGAACCCGCAGATGGCAGCCCTCTTGATGAGAATGCAGCCCCCCGGCCGCGCAATGCTTATGGGGTATCCAAGCTCGCAATCGAGCATTATTTGCGGCTGCTAAGCTATCAGAGCAAAGAGATGGATACAGTCTCGCTTCGTATTTCAAACCCATATGGCGAAGGCCAGCGTGCCACGCGCGGTCAGGGTTTTGTCGCCGCCGCAATGCAAAACGCGATGAGTGGAGCGCCGATGGAAATCTGGGGCGATGGTAGCGTGGAGCGGGATTTTCTGCATGTCTCGGATGTGGCTCAGGCCTTTTTGTGCGCTGAAAAAGCAGAAGAAGCCCCGTCAGTAATCAATATTGGCTCCGGGCATGCGGTCTCTATGCGCGATATTTTGGGATTGGTCCAAGCAGCAACAGAGCGCAACATCGCCACAACCTATCTGTCAGGGCGCATCATTGATGTCCGCCGCAATGTTCTGAACATCGACCTTGCGCAGGAATCTCTGGGCTGGAAACCGACTGTGGGGCTTCAAGCAGGCCTAGCTCGCACCGCTGCATGGTGGCACGATATCACACAGCCCCCAAGGAGCCCTGAAACGGCCCCCTGACCTGCTCCTGCGATTTCTTTATTTGTCCGAATCTTCGGCACGCGCGAAAAGTGCGAGGCTTTTGTCGAAAAAGCTCAGCAACATCCCGCGGGCATACATCTCTGCAATGATCTCCTGAGACAGCTTTGTGGCCTCGATATGATCGTCGCGCCACGCGGCATGCAACTCTTCGGGATCCTTGATGAATTTGCCCCTCTGAACATACCACGCGATATGTGCCAGCTCGATCGTGAGAAGATCCTTGTTCGAGTTTTCATCTTTTTTAGTCATAAGAATTCTCTCTGTTTTCTGCGGGCACTACAAAATAATTACCGCCTTTTTCTGCATATAAATATGCCACTCACAACAAACACAACATTAGAGATCAGCTCGTTTAAAGAGCGGGGAGGATCGGCAACATAGTAGGCTTCTGTGTCGTCGAGTGTTCCCGTAGGAAATGTATTGCCGCCAGGCAATCCCAATCCTTCGCCGTCAGGCCCGCGCCTTGAGCTGTGACGCGGGGCAAGACCGTGATCGCAAAATCATACAACGTTTCTCGCCGGTAGACCCCGCAGAAACGGGGTGCATAGCTTTGCGCTTGCTCGTCTGCACGCTCTTCCGCCTTGGCCGAACGGTTGCCCGTCGACATCGCGCCCAAAACCGCAGGACAATCCGCGTGCTCCTCAAGAAAGGCCGTGGCTGCCCCCGACAAAAGCGCAGCCATCACGCCGCTCTCAGGGGCCGCGAGCGTATTGGGCACATCAAACTCTGCTCTTGCGCAGACAACAGCCACATATGTAGGTCCTTCGCGCGCGGCCAGGCGACCCGCAGCCTCGGATGCGCGCAGAGCGGTGCGGTCTTCGACACGCACAGATCTATCGGGGAAATTTGCGGCAATCTCTTTGAGAGGCGCCACAAGCCAGGGCAGGCCCGCCACCAGACAAACCATCATTTCTTCGCGTGGCAGCATCTTCAACAGGGCTGCAACTGTATCAAACGCCAGCTTGTCGGCGACATGGATCAACAACTCGACATCGCCGGGCTGGCCCACCTGCTCCACCAGACCGCCCCCTGCCTGCCAGGGACGCAGACCGGCAGCATCGCGCACCGCCATATTTCCCGCAGCGCCCAGCAGGGCACCGGTTTGCGGATCTATCTCAAGTCCAAGATAACTGGCCAGTTCGCCCAGAGACTGGCGCAAGACTGCAGGGTAGGCCACGGTCGACAGACAAAGACGCGATGGCAAATGCCGCGCGGCAAGCGCCAGATCCTCTTTGCTGAGCGCTTCGAACGCATGCGCGGCGTCGGTGGCGGCGCTGGCGGTCTCTTGCGCCGGTTCGATCATCTCCACAAGGTCGGACACATAGGTTTCAAATGACAGATGAGCGCGCATTTTTTTGCCCACGGCACCAGAGAATTTCTTGCCGGCCTTGGGATGTACCAGCTTGCGCACATGCTGCGCGGCACCCTCGATATCGGCGAAAGGGGCGGCCTGCACGGCGAAAGGATAGGTTTCCTTGAGTTCCGCAATACCGGTCGCGCCTTCGAAGCAAACGACCGGCACACTGTGATACAATGCTTCAAGCGCCACGTTCGGATAAGGGTCCAGCCGCGAAGACATCAGAAAAATGTCAGAAATCTCCCAGAAGGGGTCCAGGGTTTTCTGCTCGGGCAGGAATGTCATCTGCGAGGACAAGCCGGCCTCGCGCATCTGATGCGCTAGGAAGATCGACACGCCCATATCTGTATCAGGATGGTAATTGCCCCCGACCCAGATAAAGCGCCAGTTATAATCGGGATCATCCTTCAGCGCGGCGGCCACCTGCAAAAACAGATCGACCCCTTTTCGCGGCTGCACCCAGCCCGCGCCAAACATGATCCGGCGGCGCGACGGGTCGGCCGGAGCATCAATCAGGTCCAGAATATCCTGTGCGTCCAGATCAACCTTCTGATCCCCGCCCGCCACGTTATAGCCCTGCGGCCGGATGCGTAGACGTTCGGGCACAGGTCCCAGGCCCAGAGCATCAATTTCCCGCGTACATGCGGCCCGCACCAGCTTTGCTGGGAAGACCGAAATATCCGAATACAGCGCCATCCGTGACATCTTGCCAAAGGGGGCAACGTAATCGGCAAATTCGTGAATAAGCGAGATGGTCGGCACGCCGGCAAGCCGCAGCGGGAGCACGGCAAAGCTGGAGACAACAGAGCTGACAATCGCAACCTTCAGGCCGGTATCGCGCTGTATCCCCTCAAGGATCGCCTGCATGTCCTGCCGGGTGCCGTAGCCTGCCAAGAGCCGTGTCGATATCTCGCCGAAATCTTCGCGCAGGGGGCCATCGGCGTCGATCCAACTGATGACATTATGTGTCTCGGCCAGCGTTCGAACGATGTTAAGCGCCACAATTGGTGCGCCGGTCCGGCTGGCTTCATGCGACATGACCAGAACAGTCGGCCGCTCCGAGTTATGGGTAACTTTCGCCTCCTCCGAATGCTCGGTAATTGTGCTATGGGCGACGCGTCCTTCAGACCGGCCGTATTTGTCGAAATGCACCGCCGGCACGACACGCGCCGTGGCCAGATCCATATTGCACATGATGTAATGCTCGGTGCTAAATTCGGGGCTGGTGGCCAGGCCGACCTGAACGCCTGCGGTGACATAATGTTCGGCAGGATTTATGCCGTCATCAGTCAGATTTGCCTGCTGGCTGTAATAGTCGGGATCGAATACTGCACAATCGTGCAGCGAGTCCGCATCGTAGCGCATCGCATCCACAGTCGGATAGACCCAGCCGCTGCGCGCCGAGCGGGCAACAAAAGCCGCAGGCGCACCGATACCGCCCGGCACCAGGCGCGTGTAAAGGTCGCGCACGAATGTCTCGTCGACCTCTGGCGTCAGATGCGTGCTTGAGGCCACCCCGTGCAATACATAATCCTCGATCTGATCGGCACGGCGAGGGGCATGGCGCAACTGCTTGTGATAGCTATACTGCGGGCCTTCGATCTGACGTAGGCGCAGCACATCCAGCCATGCTGCCTCTGGACTGATTGGTAGGCCCCCTGTGCGTCCGCGCCGCAGGTAATGGACCAGCGCGGATTGTCCGGAACCCATCCTATCGGCATAGAGCTCGTAATAAAACTGGGCCGCAAACAGCGCAGAGGGATCAGGGGCCTTAGCAGGGCGCAGGCGCAGGTAGCGCTGTGCCGCTGCCAACCGGTCAAGATCGGCATAGGCCGGATCATGCAGCGCCAGATGCGCCGGATCAAACAACCCTGACCTTGAAATCAACACGGCATCATCTTCGGGAAGGGGCTCTGCTGCGTCGTCAAACATCCCGATCAGGGCGCGTAGCGACCTTTCGGCGGGGTCTGACATCATGTTGAACGGCTCGTCCGCCTCAGTGACCCAGCCTGCATCGCGCCCCACGGCCACCCAATGCAACAGCGGGTTACGCCGCATGCCGAAGCCGCCCTCGGTGATCAGCCTATGAAGGTAATACGCGGCGTCAAAATCAGCGAAAGGCGCGCGCCCCTCATGCCAACCGAACTGGATGAAATGCTCCCATGGGTCCATCTCGCTTTCAGCGATGTCGGGGTATAGTTCAAGGTAGAAAGACGCATCAAACAACTCTTTGGCACGCGCCAGCAGGTCCGCCTCGACATGTTCAGAGGGCGAAAAGCTGGCGTCGCGCCCGACAGTCAGCCAATGTTCAAGCGGATTGGCCACGTCAAGAAGGTCCATCTGTTGCAGCACATGCGCACGGTAGAATGCACCAGAGAACCAAGGAGCAGGATCGCGCCCCTCCCGGCCGCCTTGATCGATATAGTGCTGCCAGGGATCGACACCGGCTTCGCGGATATCCGGGTTTTGTTCCAAATAGAATTCAGGGTCGAAAACATCGCGGGCATTCTTGCTGCTCATGGCGTCTTTGGGCACCAAATACGCCTCGTCAGTTAGGATGCTCATATACCCTCCATAAGGTCCAAATTGCCCACACAACAGGTTCAACACCTAGGGCACGCTCACGGTGCGACCGTGCAGGCTTCTGGTATCATGGGCCAGTTGTGCACGCAATTTGGACCTGTCGCAGTTTTGTTCCGTCCATTTGATTTTGATGAATTTCACAGCTCCCAGCCATCGCTAACCCCACGCGCCTTGATGCGTTCAATCTCCAGCTCGTGCGCACGGTGTTCTTTGATCTTGTTGGCGCGGGCGTTGACAGGACATGCGATGTCATCGAACCCGCAGCCGAAGCGCTGGGCGGCTTTTTCCACCTGTGAGACGAGCGCCTGCTGGCGTTCCATGGCAACATCGCGTTCGCCCATCTCCCGACTGTCCTGCCAAGCCTCTGCGATCTGCTCGATGAACGCTCCACGCGTGGATGCGCCCTTTCTTCTCCTTCCGGCGCACCTGCCGCTTGGCCTCGTGATCCTGCTAGGCACGGCCGAAGCTGAAGGCGAAGTCTCCCTGGCCCCTGCCCCGGAGAACAGCGCCCGCGCCGCTTCGGTGGCCGCGTACAACCGGTTGTCATCGGCTTACCCATCTCTAGACGGTCGCGCCCCGGATTTCCCTCTGGGTATAGGCCATCATTCATTCTCCTTGCTTTCCAGCAAGATAGGGGGAAATTCGCAACCCAGTTCAGAATGTGCCAAGGGGACCGACAAAAGGCATATAAGCCCTTTTCTGTAATTTTAGATGTGCTGGGTCAGTGAAGCTCAAGCTTGATGGTGCGGCCGACTACGTGAGCGGCGCGCGACAGAACTGCGAGGGTTACACCGTCGTTGTCTGGATCAAGAAGCCGGTCGAGCTGCGAGCGGCTGGTTTCCAAGCGCTTGGCCATCTCCACCTTTGATATATGCTGTTCTTTCATTGCAGCGGCTAGTTGGAAGGCCAGGACGCGCTTTACAGCCTGCTCGCTTGTTTCGTCATAGGTCCCCTGCTCTTTCAGGAAATCCTCAAAGAGTGCTCCGGCCTTGCCTGCTTCTATGTCATAGGTCATTTCAGTCCTCGCATTCGCTTTTCAGCCGTGTTTAATTCCCTGTCCGGTGTCTTCTGACTTTTCTTGATGAACCCATGAAGCAGCACCATGCTGCCATTATGGGCGCAGAAGAACACCCGCCCGATCCGGCCATCGCTTAAGCTCGATCGTATCTCCCAGAGTCCCTTACGGCCCTTGAGCGATCGGCACAGCGGCATGCCAATCGGCCAGCCAAACTCCGCCGTCCGTATGTCATCCCCAATCGCCTTCCGGTCCTCTGGGGTCAGTTCCAAGAGCCAGTCCCGTACAGGCACCCTGCCTGTATCAGACTCGAAAAATCGTGCTGGTAGTTGTTTTTGGTCTGCCATCATGCGATGTACCGCAAAAGGTACATATCGACAAGCTCTTTCTCGCTGCATGGAGTGGGCAGTCGCACAGAGTAGCCCGTTTTCATGATGTCATCGCTCCATGGAACTGTAGGCGATCCCACATCGCCATAAAAAGCTGAGACTTTGAGCCTTTCGAATAGCCAGATGTCTCCCCGGCCTTTGCGCTAAAAGCATCGAAGACGTCTGGCGGCGTCATCACCTGAAGCGGTTGGTTCTTGCCTTCTGACTTACGCGGATCGGCCTGAATCACGTTTGCCGTTTTATAACAACGCCTCATGATTCAATGGGCCACCCTATGCCGCCGCCGAACATGACTTTGATGAAATGACTTGCCTGGCTTCGAGCGCCTTGCGGACGGCGCAATCATTCTGGGGAATTTAAACCCATCTTCCTGATCCGAGCTTCGAATTCGGCCTTGATCGCTGCGCGTTCTTCATCGGCTAGGTTTGGCTTGGGTTTTAAACATTGAAAACGCGCAGTGACATGAGGCTCTGCGTCCTCAAAAGCGCATTGCAGTGCTTGCGCAATGGTTGAAGTGAATTCGTGGCGGCTAAGGTCAGCACTTTGTAGCCCGCCCAGGGTGCGTTGAAGGAAAATGAACGCGGACGCGATGTCTCGATACCCCAACGCGGCAGCTTTCTCGAATTCCCGTGCATCGAGCAGGCCGTCAAGTGCATCAAGGGACTTGCGCAGATCATCAGCGGCCTGGGCGACACCAACAGTTTCACAGATGAGCGTATCATCAATGGCTTCGAGTTCCGCCGCTCGTGCGGTCAGAATGGCGTCAACGTCAGCGCTATTTGTTTTCAGATCAGCCAAGGCCCTGCCCCGTCGCCCGATCAAGAACTTCTTCTGCCCATTGGTTCAGGCTCTTGCCTGACAGTTCGGCTGCGAGTGCCGCCTTTCGGTGGATTTCTGGATCGACGCGGAACATGACTTGGCCAGAGAACGCTTTCTGTGGCTCCTTGCCAACCTTTGCGCAAGTTTCAATGTAGTCTTCGACCGCATCGTGAAAGGCATCCCTCAATGCTTCAACTGTGTCTGCATGAAAGCCCACACCATCGCGGATGCCGGCGATACGTCCAGTGAAGATGCCATCGTCGTCGTCATACTCGATACGGGCCGAATAGCCCTTGTAGGTCATAGAGTTGGTCATGGCGTCACTCCGATCCGTTCCAGAAACGCGCGGGCGGCGCGAACTTGATATCGTTTGGCTTCCTTCGCGGGGTGTGGACGATGGAACGTCTCGACCTCGCCATCCTTTTCGAACCGCACCCGCGAGCCGCGTCCTTCGATCACTTGTGCGCCAGCGGCGACAAGCAGACGCTCGACCGTTGACCATTCGATTGTTCCTGACACTGGGTCGGTGAAGACAACAGCCAGAATCTTGCGGTGTTTGCTGTTCATCAGGCTATGTAAGGCGCGCTTGCATATATTGCAAGCGCGCCTTTTCTCTCAGCATAGTTGGAGTCTGTTACGGCTCAGTGCGGAAAGTCGAGAGAAGCTCACCGAAGATATCTGGTAGCTAACAGCTACTAATGGATATCTGCTAGCTACTGGATACCCATTAGTAGCTGTCAGATACTCTTTGGCTAACTGATAGCTATCTGGTAGCATTCCAAAAAAACAAAACATCATGAGGGAGCAGTCTCATGCCAGTCATTTCTTTCGCCAACCCCAAGGGTGGGGCGGGCAAAACCACGACAGCCTTGTTGCTGGCCAGTGAACTCGCCGCACGCGGCGCGGCCGTTACAGTCATCGACGCCGATCCGGAGCGCTGGATATCGCAATGGGGAGCATTGCCGGGCAAGCCCGACAACATCGAAATCATCAGCGATGTCACCGAGGAAACGATCGTCGATCAGATTGAAGCCGCAAGCGAGCACTCCCAATTCGTGATCGTTGATTTGGAGGGCACTGCGAGTCTCATGGTCGCCAATGCCATCGGGATGTCCGATCTGGTGCTTATCCCTACGCAGGGCTCGTCGATGGACGCCAAAGGCGGCGCAAAGACCATTCGTTTGATCCGCAATCAGGAGCGCATGGCACGTCGCCCGATCCCGCACGCTGTCGTCTTGACCCGTACCAGTGCGGCAGTCACGTCGCGTTCAATGCGCAACGTACAAGACCAGTTGTCTAAAGCCGGTATAGAGGTATTC
Source organism: Primorskyibacter flagellatus (assembly GCF_900176485.1). Lineage (GTDB taxonomy): Bacteria > Pseudomonadota > Alphaproteobacteria > Rhodobacterales > Rhodobacteraceae > Primorskyibacter > Primorskyibacter flagellatus. The sequence continues at coordinate 6,619 of NZ_FWYD01000033.1, read as the reverse complement.
ACCACGACAATTGTCGAGCGCGCAGCTTTCCGCGACCTGTTCGACTATGGTGGGGCGCTGTCCACTCTGGATCCTGCGCTGGTTAATAACATCGAAAAAGCTTGTGAGAATGCTCGGAGCTTTGCTGGTGAAGTACTGGCTCGTCTGAAGCAGACACAGTTGGCGGAGGCTGGATGAGATGTCAAAAGAACGCGCAAATCTCGGCTTTGCCGACGAGATCGAGAGCTTCAATCCCGACGATTGGTCGCCGTCCCAGAAAAAAGTGGCGCGGCCCAAGCCTGAACCGGAAGTAACCCGAAAAATTGCTTCCGCCAATGGCTTCCAGTCTCGCGAGGTAGCCGCACCCAGGTTTGAAGCGAAACCCCAACAGCGTCGTCGCCGTACCGGTCGTAATGCCCAATTCAACATCAAGGCCAGACCCGAGACGATCGAGGCGTTCTGTGCCGTTGCTGACGAACAAGGATGGGGACTTGGTGAAACGCTAGAGCACGCCGTCGAATTGCTGCGTACATCATATCCGCCGAAGGACGATTGACGCTTGGCGCCGCCGACACGGGCAGCTCCCGCGGCGCGGAGTTGCCCTAGATAATCTCAGCGTTCTGCTTAGCTCGTCTCTTGCAGAAACCGAGAAATGCGGCATCCAGGCTGCGTGGCGCCTCGTTCTGCCCTTGTGCGAAGGCTTTCCACTCATTGTATAGTGCATACACGTCCATTCCAGGCGCCGCCCGACGCGCTTTCTCCAGTAGGGCAGGGGAGGGCACATCCGGCAACCCAAACCCCATGTCCGTTTGGCCACGTGAAAAACCCAATCGTTTCGTCGTAAAAATCACCTGGGATCCATCTATCTCGATATCGTAGTCCGGAATGTGCCCGTCCTGAGCGATTTGTTTCACAAAAAACTTGAACTTCTTCTCGGGAGAATTGCTGCCGACTTTCTTCTGCAGCTTATCTAATCCGATCCTGAAGGACCGTTTCTGGTCGCCTACATGCTTGCGGGCCAGTTCATAGATGCGCCGTTCCAACGGTCGGCGCAGCCGGAAGTACTGCGGGTTGATCGTCAGCACCTCCATGCCTTTGACGGCACGGAACGTCCAATCGGAGACCTTTACCCTCACTTGCGTCATCCGCCCGAACGGCCCCTCGGCACCATTCTCGTCGCGGCGAACGATCCTCCATTCATCGATCAAACCGAAGCCCGAGATTTCCACTTCTTTGCCAGTAGGAATATCCGTGAGAAGCTGTGTGCCCCTCAATCTGATCAGAGCATCCTCAAAGCGTTGGTAGCTCTCGCGATTTGTACGCCAATTGGTTGCCACCATCGCTTCATGCGCCGTCAACTCTACCCAAGGGGTGATTTCTTCGCCGGCGTTAAGCTGATGAACCAGCTTGCTGATGCAATACAGCAGAATGTCCTTGTCCATGATGGTTGCGAGGCCGCGCCCGCTTGGCACCACTCGCAGGCGCTTACCATCGTGACTGTACTCCAACTCGCGCATGTCAGGCTTTACTGACAACGAAAATACTGGATGCTCCATCGATGCCATATCATCCTTGGGCGCCGCATCGGATACGTCGAGAATAAAAAAGTCCCGGTTGGGATGTCTGTCTGGCAAGAGATTCCCCATGCGTGAGACCCTATCAGCGCTTCGTCGTTCTGGGAACCGGTTTTCGTCGTTCTAGGAACCCGCGTCGTCTCGAGAGAAGCCGTTTTGGACTCGCCCCTCTGGGAACCGAGATTCGCCCCTCTGGGAACCGAAAATTCGCCCCTCTGGGAACCGAGATTCGCCCCTCTGGGAACCGAAAGCCGCCTCAGAACGTCATTTTCTGATTTAATTTCAAAGGACTACACAAAGTTCCGATAGGGCGTAACTTATTAACACTTTTATTAACTTAAATAACACTAGCAGAAGCCTGTGGATAACTGGCTCCCATATCATCAGAATAGAGCACTCGAACCGTTACCCAGCTTTCTGAAAGCGATCAACATGACGACCATTCAACGTTCTCCATCCCTCACTTCCTGACGAAACAAAACGACTGCCCGCTGTCCTGGGTGATGTGTTCTGCTCCGATGAGCTTGCAGGTCCATTGCCATGAAGCGGGAAGCGCGGGGATCGCGATGCTTCCAAAGAACAGACCCAGCATGAGCGCCACTCCAAAGGCCGCAGGAAGGCCGAGAAGGGCCAGCTTGCTCAGTCTCTCCCTATAGGCGACATGCGCGTCAGCGGCCCGCTCAAGGCGCTCTACGGCCCTTTGGCCGGGGTCAGCGGCTTCTCTGGCGCCCTTGAGGCTCTCACGCCGGATATGCGGCAGGGTGGCGACGATCGCCTGTTCCGTCGCAAGGCGTATTTGCGCCGGCAGGCTGTCCTGCTTTTCACCGACGGTCCCCAGCTCCTCCGCCATGACGTTGAACAGCCCGGCATTCTCGATCATGTCGGCTTCGATCAACGCGTCCCGGCGATCGATCTCGTCCAGAACGGCAATGAAAGCCACGGGCATGTTGTTGTCATGCGTGGTCATTGCCTTGCGGAATACCTCGGACAGCGGGGCTCTCTTTCGCTGCTCGCTCATAGGAGCGTCCCCTGATCCTCATCCGGAGGTCCGGACGGCGGCTCAGGCGCTGCCTTGCTTGCGGTCTTGGTCTGAGCGTCCGGCACTGGCTTGTGTGCCGGGAGAGGATCTGGAGCAGGGCAGGGGGCTTGCCAGCCCTCGAAGGTCTTGCGGTCCTGGGCGCGGCTCAGCCCCGTGATCAGCCCGGCCAGCATCTCTGCCGCGGCGGGATCGCGTTCAGCGCGTTCGATCAGCGCGCCGCCGAGGATGATCTTGCGCCGTGCTTCCAGCTTGCGGGACTTTGTCCGCTCTCTGGCTTTGGCCGCCTGAAGACGCGCCTTTGCCTGTTCATACTGGCGTTCGAGTTTTTCGACGGTGCTTTCTGCCATACGGGGTTTCCCGGGAGAGAGAGATCGAGGCGGGCTTTGACGTTTCGAGCGAAGCGCCGTACCATGACCGACGATAGGAGGAATGGCGCACTTATGCAAACTCTGCTTTCACTTCGTTCACTCCGAGATTTGCGTGCGGTCTCCCCAGGGCAAAGCCCCCGCCGACAGCGACCCCTTTCGGCTGCGCCGAAATGGAAGAGCGCTTCGCCTCTTCCTTCCCTGGGCTCCGCCCGTTCAGCAGCGAAACTCTCCCCCAGAGAGTTTCCAAGAAGCTGCTTCACCCATCTCAGACCAACCTGCGCCGTTGGATCGCGTCGCGCTTTTGCAAATCTGCCGCCCCATACACGGCAGGCATATTTGCAAAGGCGTAGTGACACCGTGCGGTCCGTTGCGGTGCTGACATCACTGGCGGCGGGCTGACCCATGGCGAGCTATCACCTTTGCGTCAAAACCGTGCAGCGCTCCGCCGGGCGCAGTTCGACCGCCGCCGCCGCCTACCGGGCGGGCGAGCGGATCGAGTGTGCCCGCGAAGGTCTGGTCCACGACTACACCCGCAAGCAGGGGGTCGAGGACAGCTTCATTCTCACGCCCCCCGATGCGCCTGCCTGGGCCCGGGACCGCACCGCGCTGTGGAACGCGGCCGAGGCCAGCGAGCGGCGGCTGAACTCTGTGGTGGCCCGGGAATGGGAGCTGGCCTTGCCGGCGGATCTGTCTGCCGCCGCGCGGGCTGATCTGGCGCGGGGCTTCGCGCAGGCCGTCGTGGACCGCTACGGCGTGGCGGCGGATGTGGCTATTCACGCCCCGCATCGCGAGGGCGATCAGCGCAATCACCACGCCCATATCCTGACCACGACCCGCGCGCTTGGGGCCGATGGGCTGGGGGCCAAGACCCGCATTCTTGACGCGGCCAGGACGGGCGGCGCGGAGATCGCGGATATGCGCGGGCTCTGGGCCGGGATGCAGAACGAGGCCCTGGAGCGCGCGGGTCACGAGGAGCGGGTGGATCACCGCTCTCTGGAGGACCAGCGGGAGGCGGCGCTCGTGCGCGGTGACGAACTGGCGGCGGCGGAGCTGGACCGGCCCCCGGAGATCAAGCTGGGGCCAGCGACCAGTGCCGTGGAGCGCAAGGCTCTGCAGGAGGCCGCGCGCGATGGCGTGGAGTATGCCCCGGTTACCGAGCGGGGCGCACAGAACCACCAGATCCGCCAGCAGCGGGATTTGCTGGCGGATCTGCGCCAGCGGGCCGAGCGGGCGCGGGAGGCCTACGTCCAGGCGCGCGAGCAGGATGCCAGCCGGTTCAGCGCGGCGGTCGATGCGGTGCGCGCGGCGTTTGAAAACACCGACGCCAATCAGGCCTTTGCCGAGGGGTTCGAAGCCGCCATGCAGGCGCAGGACGATGCCCGGCGCCGCGCCCTTGAGGCAGAGCAGGCGCGGGACCGTCAGCGCCAGATCGACCAGGAGCGCGCCCGCTTCATCGAGCTGGCCGCGCAGGCGTGGCAGGCCAGTCACGACCCGGCCAACCGGGAGGTGGCAGAGGCGCGGCAATCAGAGCTGGTCAAAGAGGTGGAGCGCGCCGCTGAGCGCTATGGCGTCGAGTTCAACGACCTTGCCGACCCCATCAACGCGCGCGCCAAAGAAATCCACGCAGAGCGGCAGCGCGAGGTCGAGATTGAGCACGTCCGCGAGCGGGACATAGGTCTGGATTACGGATTGTGATTGGGTAGGGGCTGCGGTTGGATATCGTGGAGGCGATGGTTGTGTTGAAAATTCGAGATATCCCATTCGAGGATGTCCGCACCAAGGCCAAGATTGAGCTGCAAGGCAGTCTCTAAGAGACTGCGCCCGGATGATCCGCCGGATCGCGCCAGAACAAGCCACGCGAACCGTTGGACCGTGAGGGCGAGCGGAGATTGGAGCAAGAAGACGAGGAGGAAATCACGCTCGACCTTGATCGGGGCGAAGGGCATAGCCTATAAAAAAATTGCCTATCGCGACGTGAAAAATAGACAGATCTGGAGAGCATTTAATATGAAGGTTGGTGAGGAATTTCAAATCCGAGAGGACGATTGGTCGTGGCAACTCATTGCTCCGCCCGCCACCAAACTATACGTTCGTATCACATCGAGGCCGTCTGACAAAACGAGCCTAATTTTCACCGATTTTAATATCCACTCTGCACCAAGTGACATGGTCCAAAGAGCTTTAGATGTTGTTCGAGGTACATTCCGAGGGCCGTCATCTGGCATGCGCCTTCAGTTTCTGGACATTTTCCCTCAACGGACGGATTTCGGAGAAGACGAAAAGAAAGAAATTATTTTGCGACACGACCAAATTTTAAATCTAATTAAAGAGCATGGTATTCGCCAAGGATATACTGTGGAGAATAGCTTTCTCGACCTTAGGGGGGGGAAATACGATACTATAGTGATAACAGGTTAGGGCTTGGCCTCACACTTCATTTTCGAAACTTAAGATTTTTCACTATTCAAAATTTATATTGCTCCAACATTATCGAAGACATTCAGAAGTCAACTGGCTTTGTTGCACAAATCGCCTTCTGACGGGATTCACTGTCTGAATCCGGCGTGATAGCGGACTTCCATGAGCAGCTGGACACCGACGACTTACAAGACCCGGAACTGGGCCGAATATAACCTCTCGCTGAGGCAGCGCGGATCACTATCGATCTGGTTTGATCCGGAGATGACGTGGGAGGCAGCACCTTCCGGCCGACGGGGACGTCAGCAAACCTACAGCGATGCGGCCATTCAAGCCTGTCTGACGCTGAAGGTTCTGTTCGGTTTGCCCCTTAGGCAGACGACTGGATTTGTAGAGAGCTTGCTGTAGAGAGCTTGCTGAAACGTGTCGGGCTGGGCTGGTCGGTGCCAGACTTCAGCACCCTGTGCCGGCGCCAGAAAACATTGTCCGTCGCTGTTCCCTACAAGGGCTCCGCAGGGCCTCTGAACCTTCTGATAGACAGCACAAGCATCAAAGCGGAAGGCGAAGGAGAGTGGAATGCACGCAAACATGGTGGTCCAAAACGCCGCCTATGGCGCAAGATACACATAGGGATTGATGAGAAAACGCTGGAGATCCGCGCGATTGAGGTCACAAGCAGCAGCATTGGCGATGCCCCGATGTTGCCCGACCTACTCAACCAGATCCCGCCTGATCAGGACCTTGGCAGCGTCACAGCCGATGGGGCATATGATACACGTACATGCCATGATGCGATTGCGGCCCGAAACGCCCATGCTGTCATACCGCCGCGCAAGAATGCCAAACTATGGAAGCCAGATACACCGGGAGCACGCGCGCGCAACGAAGCCGTGCGATCTTCGAAGTATCTGGGACGGGCGCTGTGGCGAAACCTGACCGGATACCACCGCCGGAGCCGCGTCGAGACAAAGATGCATTGTGTGAAGCTGCTCGGTCAGCGCCTCTCGGCACGTGACTTTGATCGCCAGGTTGCGGAGATCCAAATCCGCGCCGCGATCCTAAACCGCTTCACAGCTCTTGGCATACCGCGTACCGTGACCGCAGGATAAATCCGTCTGGGGTAAGGGGGAGCACCACCTCAAACCGATTTGTGCATGTATGGATGCCCCTATTAGTGCAAGTGATTTTTGAACGGTGCAAGCGTGTGATCGGGTGCGGTCATGTATCAGGCCTCTGTATGC
>NZ_FWYD01000032.1 GCF_900176485.1 Primorskyibacter flagellatus | reverse complement strand
TCTGAAATAATGCGGAGGAACATGGGGCAAAAACGCTGACAAACAGCAGGTTTGCACAGAGTCCTCCGCATTATGGCCACCTGATGATAAGTCAAGGTTCACAAAAATGATGACCGTGATGCGGAGGCGATCGCCGAGGCCGCGACGCGCCCGACAATGTCATTCGTCGCGATCAAATCGGAAGAGCAGCTTGATCTTCAGGCTCTGCACCGAGCCCGCGAGCGGCTGGTGACCGAAAGGACACGCCTTACCAATCAAGGCCGGGGCTTTCTTATGGAGCGCGGCATTCGGGTCGGAGCAGGCCGCCACGTCTTCCAAAAAGAGCTGGTCAGATTGGTTGCGACAGGCACCACTGATCTTTCGCACCGTATCCTGTCGATGTTGTCAGACATGATGGCGGAGCTGGCCACGATCAACGACCGGGTCGAAGCGATCGACACCGAGATCAAGGCTCTGGCCAAGGCAGATGCCGACATGCAGCGCTTGATGGAAATCCCTGGCGTCGGCCCAACGATTGCCAGCGCCCTTGTGGCCGCCGTTGGAACCGGCAGCAGCTTTGCCAAAGGGCGCGATCTTGCCGCATGGCTTGGTCTCGTGCCACGTCAGATCACCACAGGTGGAAAAGCCAAGCTGATCGGCATCTCAAAACACGGCAACCGATACTTCCGCAAATTGTTCATCCATGGGGCGCGGACCGTTCTGCATCTCATGCGGGATCGAACATCGCCTATAACGCAATGGGCAGATGGGCTGAAAGAGCGGGCGCACGTGAATGTCGCTGCCGTTGCCATGGCCAACAAGATGGCGCGGATCGCCTGGGCCGTATTGACGAAAGGCGAGCGATATCGCCCCGCGGCGCTTGTGGGCGCATAGACACGCAACCGCGCAACAAATAGGAATCTGCGAGCGAGGAGGAGATGGACCAACGACCAATCGGCGTCTTGTCAGTCTGACGGGGAGCATGGCCCCCCAAGAGTGCCGATGAGCTAACGAGACACAGGACGCGCGACTTCCCATCTTGGTCAGGGGCAAATCGAATGGCCCCATTGAAAGACCGAATACATAGAAGCAGGGTCAAAGGGACATCAACAAAACGCTTGCAGGGGAAGGCAGTTCATACATACCCCCCGAAATTCGGACACAGACATAAGCTACGATTTGCAGTCTGCTGATCTTCGACGAGAAGGAGATCAGAGATGTCAAAACGCAAGCAGAACGCGCCGGCGTTCAAGGCGAAGGTTGCGCTGGAGGCCCTGAAGGGCGAGGAAACCGCAGCCGAGCTGGCGAGCCGGTTCGGGGTGCATCCGACGATGATCCATCAATGGAAGCGGGCATTGCTCGAAGGCGCCTCCGGTGTGTTCGAGCGCGGCGCTCGGCCATTCCGACCTGTGTCAGACCTGCTGCTTTTCGAGCATTGATCAGCGCCTTGCAAAAACGATGTGACCTGTGCTTCTGATCGTCTTTGTCATGCCGCCGGGTCACCTCTTTCGGCGCAAGCGGTAATCCCCGAAACCGTGCCGATGCTGCTTTGGGCGCTGCTGGTGCCCGGCGGCAAGGTCGATGGCTGGGAGACACCTTCTCGGTCGCTCGAGCCAATGCCCCTTGGCCTTGTCGCCTGAGATGATGAACCTTCACATGCTCGGACCGCGCCGCCAGGGAATTTCCACAGCATTCGCGATACGCCCCCATTGATGCGATCTAACGCTGGCGCACTTCGAGGTCTTCGTAGTTCTGTTCGATGAGCCGCGTTTCAAGCAGTTGGCCTCCACGATGGAGCAGCGGATAGGCTGCCGAAGACAGGTGGCTGTTGAAGTCCCTGATGCCGCCCGCCGTTTCGAGATGAATATCGCTGGAGGCAAAGCTGATCTGGACACCTTCGCTTAACCGTTTCAGATGTCGCTTGCGGCTCTTGCGTTCCAGGCGCGTCATTTCCTGTTTTTCCTCCAGAAGCAGCCGGGCGCTTTCTAGATCATCCGACACCAGCAGATTAGACGCAAGGACGATGTTGGCCAGCGCATGATCGTGCATCCGGTTCAGCTCGCCCGCGCCGTCCTCGGAAAAGCGCACGCCTTTTTCGGATCTCTCCCGGGCCAACGGGACCAGCCGTTTCGCCACGATATCACCCGCGGCTTCCACGGCGATGGCGTATTCGGTCAACTCGCGCACTGTCTTGGTGTCAGATTTGTTCAGGGAAACGCGCTGCAGGGCAGCGGCGTAGCGGCGGATCTCGTCGAGGGCGGCGTTCACGTGAGTGTCCTTGGCAATCACGCTACGCGCCGTATCAGCATTGAACTTGCTGTAGAGATCCATGACTGGCCGCATCATCGTCTCGACCAGTTGCACCATGCGCAGAACCTCGCGGCGCAGGCTGGCAATCGCGACATGCGGCCTGTCGAAAACCGTGTCGTCCAGCACGCTGCGATAGAGCGGCGACTGATCGTCGATGCTTGGCGGATCGTCCGGCAATAACGCCCTGAACGGCACCTCGAGCCAGTTGGAAAAGACGATCAGCGTAAGCAGCAGCGCATTGAACAGGATATGCGTGTTGATCAGCGTCTGCGCCGAATCCAGCGAGCCGATATAGGGCAGGATACTGGTCTCGTTCAGAACGAAGAGAGCCATGATCGCGCCGCTGCCCCGGACGACGATATTGGCCAGAGGCACGCGCCGTGCCCGGTTCTCCATGGATCGGGTCAACCACACGGGGATCAGGGCGCTGCCGAGATTGGCCCCCAGAACCAGCGAGACTCCGGCCGGCACAGGAATCGCTCCGATCGAGACCATCGTCACGCACATCAGGATCACTGCGACGCTCGAATGCATAGCAAAGGCCAGGCTGACGCCGACAATGAAGGCCGTCACGAAATCGCGCGCTAAGTAGTCGGCAATTGCCGGCAGGAAAGAGCTGTCGCGTATCGGATCCATGGTCTCGCGCAGGAACCTTAGCGAAATCAGAATGAAGGCGATGCCCAAGATGATGCGCCCGGCCTGGCGCAGGGGCCTGCGTTCCGATTTCACGAACAGACCGCCCCCCAATGCCAGCAAGACAGGCACCAGCCAGCTCAGATCGAAGGAGAACACCTGGATCAGCAAGGCGGAGCCCAGGTCCGCCCCCAATACCACCGACAGTCCCGCGCCGAAGGATATGGCGCTGACCGCCGTGAAACCGGAGACGAGAAGCGCAACCGCGGCCGAGCTTTGCAAGATGATCGCGAGCACCAGCCCCGATGCGGCGGCACTCACCCGGTTGCGGCTTGCGGTCAGGGCGCGTTTGAAGGACGGTCCGAAGGCGCGTTCTATCCCGGTCCGGACCATGCGCACCGCATAGAGCAGCAGCATCGTCGCGCCCATCAGCTCGATGACGAAGGCTAGGATCTGCATGATCAGACCCTTGCGCCGACCGAAAGGGCCACGCCCGCAGCCACGACCACGGCAGCTATGATCCGGCTGCCCCGCGGTCCCTCGGCAAACCACAGAACACCAATCAAGGCAGCGAAGATGACCGAGGTTTCGCGCAGGGCCGACACGATGCCGAGCGGGGCCGTCGTCTTGGCCAGCAGAACCAGCCCGTAGGCCGCGCCCGAGACGATGCCGCCGGTCAGCCCGATCCAGATCGCCTTGGACGACATGGCGCGAAACCTCGACCAACGCGTGCCAAAGACGTAGAGCACCACAAAAATCTCGGCGGCGAAAATCCAGCCGATATAGCTGCCCGGATTGTTCGAGACCCGGATCCCGATGCCATCGACGATCGAATAGCTTGCGATCACCGCGGCAAGACCCACTGCCGCCACCAGTCCGCTGCGGGCCGCTCGACTGGCGAAAGCTTCGCTCGCAAGCAGCATGATCCCGCCGGACACCGCGAAGACTCCGATCCAAGCCGTCAACGGCAGGTATTCGTCGGCCCAGATCACCGCCCCCAGCGCGATCAGGACCGGGGCGAACCCGCGCGCGATCGGGTAGACGACGCTCAGGTCTCCGGTGCGATAGGCCATGTTCAGTAAGATGTAGTACCCCCAGTGGATGACGGTGGTCGCCACGATATACGGGAAGGCCGCGCGGTCGGGCATGCCGTAGAGGTAGATCAGCACGCACCCCGGCACGACATGGCCCGAGGCGACGAGGCCCAAGACCAGCGTCCTGTCGCCGGCACCCTTGACGATGGCATTCCACAAGGCGTGCAGGAAGGCCGCGAAGACCACGATGAAAAAGGTTTCGCCGCTCATGTCGCGGTCTTCGTTCGCATGGCCGTTTCGGGCCGGCCGGCATGTGGCAGGAAAGAACGGGGGGCCGTGAGGGCCGTGGGCAAGGCACGGGTCGCGGGGGCCCGGCCTGTCAGCTCGATATTCACGCTATTCGGGCCATGGAAGGGAGTAGGTCTTGACGTTGGTGAAGAATTTCATCGCTTCGATGACACCTTCCTTGACCCCGTTTCCGCTGTCCTTGATGCCGCCGAAGGGCGACATCTCGATCCGGTAGCCGGGCTGTTCCCAGATATTGCAGGTGCCGACCTCAAGCCCGTTGATATAGGAAATAGCCCGGTTCAGGTCGTTGGTGCAAACGCCCGAGGACAAGCCGAAATCCGTCGAGTTCGAGATCGCCATAACCTCTTCATCGATATCGGAAACGCGTACGATCGGGATGATCGGCCCGAAGGTCTCTTCCATGACGAGCTCACTGTCGTGGGGCACATGATCCACGACGATCGGCGGCAGGAGAGCGCCGCGGCGTTCCGGGTGATAAAGGATCTTCGCGCCGTCCTTCTCGGCCTGCAGCACCCTGTTCTCGAACAGTTCGGCCGCCTGGGAATGGATCACGCAGCCCAGCTCCGTCTCGGGATCGCGCGGATCGCCGAACTTGATCCTCCTGGCCTTCTCCAGCACCAGCGGCACGAACTTCTCGGCCACACTCTCCTGCACCAGAATGCGCTTGATGGCGGTGCAGCGCTGGCCGGAGTTGCCGGTGGCACCGGCCACGGCGATAGTGGCAGCTTCCTCAAGGTCGGCGTCGGACAGATCGTTGCAGATGATCAACGGATCATTCCCACCCAACTCAAGCGCCTGACGCTTGTAGCCTGCCTTGGCAGCGATAATCTTGCCGACCGGCACCCCGCCAGTGAAGGTGATGATGTCGATGTTCTCGTTGGTGATCATCTCGTCGCCAATGTCCTGAGGCATGCCGGTCACCACTTGGAACATTTCCGGCGGCAGGCCCGCCTCGTAGAGGATGTCCGCCAGCGCAATGCAGGTCAGCGGCGTCAGTTCCGTCGGCTTGCAGACCATGCAGTTGTTGGTTGCAATCGACGGCGCGATCTTGTGGCTGACCATATTCAGCGGGTGATTGAAGGGCGTGATCGCCGAAATCGCGCGGACTGGCTCGCGCTTGGTGAAGATCTTGCGCGCCTTGCCGTTGTGCGTGAGATCGCAGGAAAAGATCTCGCCATTGTCCTTCATCGCCTCGGCGGCGGCGAATTGATAGACGTCCTGGGCCCGCTTGGTTTCATAGATCGCATGCTGGTGGCAGATACCCAGCTCCAGCGTCAGCCATTTTGCCAGTTCGTCGCGTCGCTCGCCGATCAACTCCCGTGCCCGTTGCAGGATCTGGCTACGCTCATAACGGCTCAGCCGGGGCCGGTAGTTCGCCGCGATCTCGAACGCGCGGCGGGCGTGTTCGGCGGTCCCGGCGGGCACGGTGCCTATCACCTCGTCGGTATAGGGAAAGAGCACCTCGACCACGTCGTCGGTAAAGACGACTTCGCCACCGATGCGCATGCCTTCGCTGCGGATGCGCGGATTCGTCATCGTGTTCATGCCGTGACATCTTCGAATGCGGCGGCCTTCGTTGCATAGTAAAAAGCATCGAAGTTGCGAAGCACCGGGGTCGAGGGCAAGTCCAGAACCCGGTTGCAGATGAACGGAACCTCCTGCTCGGTAAGCCCGCCGTGGCTACGCAGAGGCTCGTTCAGGGCGGCCAGATCGTGACGGTGCTCGGAGGTGCCGACGGTCATGTTTTCGGTCGAGATCATCACGATGTCACCGATCCGGTCCGCAGGCAGCTCGAAACGCTCGACTGCCTCGCTGCGGGTCATGGCCTCAAGGATCTCGGGCCGGGCCGCGAGCTTGGCGATGATCTCGGACACATTGGTGCCCTCTGGCAGGTAGGCGGTGGCAAATCCTCCGAGCGCGCCATGGTGCACCACATAAGGATCGGTGATCGGAAGAATGACACGCGCCGCCGCCTCGCCCAGCCACGCGTCAAGCAAATCCTGGACATAGATCACCTGGGGGTCGCCGTTGGCGTCGTGCTTGGGCTTCATGCCGTGATCGGCGGTCACGACAATGGCCGCTCCCAGCGCGTCGAGCTGCCCAAGATACTTATCGAACATCTCGTAGAACGCCTTGGCCTCAGCCTGGTCGGGGGCGTACTTGTGCTGCACGTAATCCGTGGTGGTCAGATACATCACGTCGGGCTTCCACTCTTCCAGAAGTTTCACGCCGGCGGCGAACACAAACTCCGAAAGCTCTGCCGAATAGACCTCGGGTTGCGCTATGCCCAGCCACTTGCTGGCCTGATCCTGACCGTGCTCGGCGCGTGTTGAGCTGTCAGATTTCTCGGCCGAGAAACATCTGGCGCGGTCTTCGTCGAACTTCAGACCGGCGCCCAGCAGCGCCCGCAGCTTGTCCTTGGCGGTGACGACGGCCACCCGGGCCCCGGCCTCATAGAATCTGGCGAAGATTGTCGGTGCGCGCAGGAAGCGCACGTCATTCATCATTACTTCCTCGCCGGTGTCGGGTTCGAAGAGATAGTTGCCGCAGATACCGTGAACGGCGGGCGGTCGCCCGGTGGCAATCGACAGGTTGTTGGGGTTGGTGAAGGAGGGAATGACCGAATGTGCCAACCGATCCGTGCCATGCTCCTTCATCCGCTTGAGCGTCGGCATCAAGCCGTCGGCGATCGCTTTATCAAGGTACTCTGGTTCGCAGCCGTCAAGACAGATCGCGATCGCACAGGTGCCGGGTGCCGAATAGGTGCGGTCGTTCGCCTCGACCGTGGAGGTGATGGTCATATCGATATCCTTGTAAGTACTATGCTGCGAGTTTCTTGCGCTCATCCAGCGCGGCCTGCGACGGGGCCGCGGTCGCCACGCCCATTTCCTCGAGCGTCTGCTTCGCGGCGGTCACGACCTGGCGCATGACATGCTCGTCCATTTGCCCGATACAGCCGACGCGGAAACTGTCCACCACGGTCAGCTTGCCGGGATAGATGATGAAGCCCTTGTCCTTCATACTCTGGTAAAAGCGCACGAAATCGAATTTCGGATCTGCCGGACAAAAGAATGTCACGATGATCGGGCTGAGCCAGCGGTCGACCAGAAGGGTCTCGAACCCGATCCGGCGCATGCCTTCGACCAGCACGTCGCGGTTGAGGGTATAGCGCGCGCCGCGACCTTCAACGCCGCCCTCCTCGCGATGCGCCTCAAGCGCCTTGAGAAAGGCCGCGACCACATGGGTAGGCGGGGTGAATCGCCACTGACCGGTCTTCTCCATCGTCGCCCATTGCGCATATACGTCCAGAGAAAGCGAATGACTGTTGCCCTTGGCGGCTTCGATCTCGTCTTTGCGGGCAATCACGAAGCCGAAGCCCGGGACACCCTCGATGCACTTGTTGGCCGAACTGACCATTGACGTGTATTTGACGCGCGAGGTATCCAGCGGCACGGCACCGAAGGCGGACATGCTGTCGATCAGCACCTTGCGTCCCGCGGCATGCGCAGCGTCGGCCAACTCTTCGACCGGGTTCAGAATGCCGGAGCTGGTTTCACAGTGGATGATCAACACATGCGTGATGTCCGGATCCCGCTTCAGAATCGCGGTGACCTCATCACCGCGCGGCGGCAGGTAGTCGCCCTTGTTGACCAAGTGAAAATCCCGGCCTAGGTACTCCATCGTCTGGGCCGCCCGCAGACCGTAGGCACCGTTCGCAAGAACCAGCACCTTGCCGTCCTCAGGAACGAAAGACCCCAGCATCGCCTCGACGCAGTAGGACCCAGAGCCCTGGATAGGCACGCAGTCGTACTCCGCCCGCTCCTCTCCGAGCAGCGCGAGCAACCGGCTACGCATCTCGCGGGTCATGGCCCGGAAATCGTCATCCCAGCTGCCCCAGTCGCGAAGCATAGCCTCCTTGACTTCGAAAGACGTCGTCAACGGCCCGGGCGTGAGCAGATATGGCTCGCCCAGCTTGGGTGCATTTATCTTCGCCACGGCAGTACACATGACAGGTTCCTTGATCTGACGATGTTTCTCACAAGGTCTATGTCCGGCCGAAGTATTTGAAAAATTGTTAATAGCAATGGTATAAAAGGCTGACCCTATATAACAAGGGCGTACATCATAGGGAAGGTCAGCGAGTGAATTACAGCCAGATCAGGGCATTCCATTATGTCGCGGTGAGCGGCGGCTTTTCCCGCGCCGCCGAACGCCTCTCGCTCACCCAACCGGCGGTGTCGGAACAAGTGCGCAAGCTCGAGAGCGATCACGACGTCCTGCTCTTCAACCGCGAACGCAAGCAGATCACCCTGACACCTCTGGCCGAGCAGCTGTTGTTGACAACAAAACAGCTATTCGAAGTCGAGGAACGCATAAATGACCTGCTCTCGGAACGCCGGGCGGCGCTGAAGGGTCATCTCAGGATCATGGTGGATAGCGCCTTTCACCTCACCGACCGCCTGGTGCGGTTTCGAGAGAAATACCCAGAGGTCTCCATCTCGGTGCTGACCGGAAACAGTGAGGACGTGGTGGAAAGCCTGAGAAACTATGACGCAGAGATCGGGGTCGTGGGTAGCCAAGACCCAGGCTCCGACATGCACATGGTAAGCTTGGGCAATTCGGCGATCGTGGCGGTGGCGGCCAAGGCATTTCTGAGCGACCGGATCGATCAGATCCGGCTTTCGGATCTGAAGAGATACCCGCTGATCCTGCGCGAAAAGGGCTCGAAAACCCGACAGAAGCTGGACAGGGAGGCTTTACAAAAAGGTATCACCCTCGTGCCGACTGTGGTCGCTGAGGGGCGCGAAGCGATGCTTGAGATCGTAGGATCCGGACTCGGCATTGGTTTCGTATCTGAAGCTGAATTCGGCAGCGACCCAAGGCTGATCAAGATCGCCCTGACAAATACTGACTTGGCGATGTCAGAGACGCTGATCCACCTAAAGCAGCGAAAGAACCTGCGGATTATCAGGTCCTTCATGAACTGTTGAGTGGTCTACGGAAGAGAGGGAGGAATCAGATTGGCTATCTTGTCGTGAAGTGGGCCCCGCGAGAGCCCTAAACCCACGGCAGCGACGTAAGGAAGTCCAGATGAACCGCGCCGGGTTTGCCGGATGGTTACAAACCCTTAGCTACGGCTCCTGATCTGGCTCGGAGTAAGGCTGGTCTCCGCCTTCATCACCGAATAAAACTGGCTGAGGGAGCCAAATCCAGCCTCATGCGCGATCTGGGTTGCGCTCAAGTCGGTATCAAGCAGAAGAGCCCGTGCGGCAGCCACCTTGGAGCGCCGGATGTAGGACCCCAGTGTGACACCGGTATTGGATTTGAATTTTGTGGTCAGGTATTTGGGATTCATGCCTAGCGCATCGGAGATAGATTGGACCGACACGTTGGCACCATCATCCTGTTGCATCTGTTCGATCACCCGACGCATCAGTTCGCCGAACTGCCGCGATGCCGAGCGTTTGTAGCCGTACGACTCGGTGTTATCGCTCGCCTCGAAATCCAACCGTCGGATAAAGGAAAGCAGCTCGAGCTGAACGATTTGCAGGAGTTCGTCCTCTCCAGAGTTGATGTCCTTGAACCATCGATGGAAGGTCGATTTTCCATAGTTCTCAGGAGGAAATGCGACCTTGGCTTGTCCTTCCAAGTAGTCGGATATCTGTTGGACCGGGAAATTCCACTGGAACGCGCTTTCCAGTGGGATATTGACCACATAGACCTCACCGTGGATGTCGCTTTCCGCGACACGATGCGGAAAGGCCGCCCAGAAGACCGCGACTTGCCCGGTATCCACCGCGATCATGTCACTGGTCATTTCATATGTGATGGGAGTGCCGGCACAAAACACGATTTCAAGGTGCATGTGCCAATGGGATCGCGGCATCACCGTGGGCACGCGTCGAATGGCGCGAAATTGGCCGGTCTGGTCCCCGGGTGAAAGAAACATCGCTTTATCCTAGCGGCTGCGCCGGACACACCGCAGGCAAGGATGCAGATCGCCCGCGTCAATCATTGTACCGACATATCGATGTGACCATCCCAGCCTCAACTGCCCCGCTGCATCATTTATCCTTGAACGCCGAGTCAGCCAATTTTTGAACCTCTTCAAAAACGCCCGGCGCGGCTACAACTATCCGGCCGCCATCTCTTAATATATCAGCCGTGCTTTGATGTTCGATCCGACCGCCCGCTTCAGAGATCAATAACTGCCCAGCCAAGCAATCCCAAGCATTCATATGTTCTTCGATGTAGCCAAGAAAGCGCCCGGAGGCGACATAAGCTAGGGACAGAGCCCCGGACGCGTTGCGGACGAATACGCCGCCCCGTGCCAGGAGCAATTCGATGAGACGAACAACGCCGCGTGCATCGCGACGGTTCGAATATCCAAGTCCAAGGCTGCCACTGAGGAGATCCGTTCCTCTACCGATCTGTAAAATCTCTCGGTTCATCCAAGCACCTTTCCCCTCCATCGCAACAAACAGCTCGTCGTGACAGGGGTCGTAGATCACGCCGCAAACCGTTCTGCCGTCCTGAACTCCAGCCAGCACCACCGTCCAGGCCGGAATGCCCGAGACGAAGTTCGTCGTGCCGTCGATTGGGTCAATCACCCAGGTGAAGCCAGACGTGCCTTCGATCGGGTCGTGTTCTTCACCGATCACCGCGTCGTCTGGAAATTCAGAGCGCAAACGCTCGCGCATGAGCAGTTCCACCGCGTGGTCGGCGGCGCTGACGAAATCCTGGTGACCCTTGCGGGACACGCAAAGATTTCCAAGGTCGGCGAAATAGGCCCTGGCGAGGCGTCCAGCAGCACAAGTGATTTCGGCCGCCATTTCACTGCGAATCTCGGGAGTCACATCGGGTCTCCACGACTAACAAATCTGTCGGGCCGGTCGGTGTTTATCAGATCGATGCCCCAGGAGTTCAGTGTGTAGACCTCCTGATCGGTACCGTATTGGGCATAGACCATGGGACTGGCCCCGGCGTTACGTGCCTCGTCTGCAAGGACGCGGTCGTGCAAATCCGTTTCGAACTCGATGACATCAGCCGCATAGGCTGCCAAAGCCTGATCGACCGAGGCATGGTCTCGGGCCCGGACCATTAACCGCAGTTCTGGATGGGTTTTCTTGAGCCAGGTCAATACAGATGGATCAAAAGACCAGAAAAAACATCTGGGTGTCAGGCCAAACCGATCTACGGCTGCCGCCACCAGCCCGGGATCGGCCTGCTTGATCTCGACCATGAACCCGTATCCTGGTCCGGCCATGGAGAGCATCTCGTTTAGCGTTGGAATGCGTTCGTCGGACGTCTCGCCGGAGGCATCGGTGAGCCAAAGCCGTTTCAACTCAGCCAAAGGCATGTCCGCCACAGCGCCCTGTCCGTCGGTCATCCGGTCCACCGTGGTGTCATGCAGGATTACCGGCTGCCCGTCGGCCGAGGTCTGGATATCAATCTCGACGTAGTCGTATCCGTTTCGAAAACAGCCCGCCGCCGAGCGCAGAGAATTCTCCGGCCCGAACAGCGTGCTGCCGCGATGGCATACCAGTGCCCGTGGTTGCGCGGGACTACGCATTCACGACCAGACCTTCTGTGTCCGAAGCCGCCAGCGCCGAGTTTTCTGCCTCGCTCCACCCATGGGGCAAGTACCCTTCGTGCGCCGCCAGAAGGCTGTCGGTCAGCGCCCAGATCTGCTCAAGGGACAACTCTGCGCCGGTATGCGGATCGAGGGCCAGCGCCTGGTGGATATACTCGCGTTTGCCTGAGACCAGCGCCTCGACCGCGCAGGTCTGCGGCGCGATATTGGTTAGCATCATCGCGGCAAGATGCGCGGGCAGGGCCCCTACCCGTATCGGCTGCACCCCGTTGCGATCGACCAGACAGGGCACCTCGACGCAGGTACCGGCGGGCAGGTTGTCGATCAGGTTGCGGTTGGGCACGTTGCCGTGAATCACCACCGGCTCGCCTGTGACCGACGCGCGGATGATCTGGCCGGCATATTCCTCGCTCTGCTCGACCGCGATGGTGTCTGCGGCAATGAGGTCTTTTTCCATGTTGGCCCAGCGCGCGATCTGTTTCTCACAGCGGCGCGGATAGTCGTTCAGCGGGATATTGAACCTTTCAATCAGCTCTGGCGCATTGGACTTGATGTACCACGGAACATATTCCGAGAAATGCTCGGACGATTCCGTGACGAAATAGCCAAACCGCCGCAGGATATCATATCGCACGCGTTCATCGTCGGGCACCGCATCCGAATGGGCAAAGGCCTGCATCTCAGGGTAGAGGTCCTTGTACCCGGTTGCGTCGCGCAGCTCGAACCGGGTGAAGAACGCCATGTGGTTGATGCCTGCGCATTCAAAGCGGATATCAGCAATGTCCTTGCCGAGGTGCTCGGCCAGCATGGCCGAGGTTTTCTGAACCGAGTGGCACAGCCCGACGACCTTGATGTCGGGTGCTAGGCGGCTCAGCGCCCAGCAGTTGATCGCCATTGGGTTGACGTATTGCAGCATCAGCGCATCCGGGCAGTAGCGGCGCATGTCATTTGCGATGTCCAGTAGCACCGGAACCGTGCGCAGCCCTCGCATGATGCCGCCCGCCCCGAGCGTGTCGGCGATGGTCTGGCGCAGGCCGACTCTGTCGGGCACGTCAAAGTCGATCACCGTAGACGGGCGATAGCCCCCGACCTGGATCATCACAATCACGAAATGCGCTCCCTCCAGCGCCGCCTGTCGATTTGTCGTCGCCGAGATACGGGCATCCGCGCCGACGGATTTCGCGATCTTGCTGGCCACCATTTCCGAGGTCCGCAGCCGCCCTTCGTCGATATCCATCAGCGCGATGTCGAGTTGGCCCAGTTCGGGCATCAGCATCACGTCACCGAGAATCTTCTTGACGAATACGGTGCTGCCGGCACCGATAAATGCAATCTTGGTCATAGCTATCTTCCTTTGTTCACTTCGGTGCCGGCGGAGGCGGCAGGATTCTGTCACTGTGCCGGATGCGGTTGCGCATCTGCCGGGCAAGGTATCTGCGTTCCACGGCGGCGTATTCCGGGTCCGAGGCGATGTTGCGCAGCTCATGCTGATCGCTCTCGAGGTCGATCAGCACCGGGTCGGACCCGGGAAAGAACGCATGTTTGAAGCGCTTGTCGCGGATCACGGTCATCACGCAGTCATCGTCATCCAGTCCGTGCGCACTCAGGTATTCGGACGTCACCGCGTTGCGGTAGGTGAATTCCCAGACCACGTGATCGCGCCAGTCTGCGGGGCTTTCGCCCTTGAGGAAGGGCAGCAGCGACCGGCCATCAAGGTGACCGGGCACCTCGCAACCCAGCCAGTCGAGCAGCGTTGGAATGGTATCGACCGCCTCGCTCAACGCCTCGACGGCATGGCCCGCGCTGGCGCGGAACTGTGCACCCGGGGCGCGGATTATCAGCGGCACATGGGTACATTGATCGTGCCAGGACGCCTGCTGACACAGGTAATGGTCGAACATCATTTCGCCGTGATCGCTGGAGAATAGGATCAGCGTGTCCTCCCATTGTCCGGTCTGTTTCAGCTGATCGAAAAGGCGTCCAAGGTTCGCGTCGATCTCTGCCATCAGGGCCAGGTGGATGGCGCGGATCGACCGCCAGTCCTGTTCGTCAACCTCGGCAATGCGCCCTGCCAAATCCTGATGCACGCTGGCACCCGCGTCACCCTGCGCGATCTGGTGGGCCAGGTAGGGATGCGCCGCGGCTTCCTCGGCGGCGTCCTCGGCGCGGATCGGCGGGGCAAGGTCCGCAGGATTGACCAGACTGTTGTATGGTTCCGGCGCGATCGTGGGGTTGTGCGGGCGGAGGTAGCACAGCGCCGCGCACCACCCCTCGGCCTGCTCGCGTTGCCAGCTCATCAGTCGATCAGTCAGATAGGCCGTATCGCTGTCCTCGGCGCGGTACTTGGCAGGGTAACCCGCTGCGCCGCCGGTAGCATTGGCGCGCGTCCGGTCCGGGTCGTAGACATCAGAATGGTCGGTGTACTCAACACCCTCGGCGCGAAGGTGGGCCAACCATTCATGCGGATTGTTGTCGGGCTGGTGACAGCCGACTTCGAACCCGGGAAGCGGTTGGTAGCCGGGGCCTCGGCGCGGGTCGCCCTCAGAAAACTCACGCGGGTCCAGCGTGGTGTCGGTATAGCCGAACAACGTCGGTGCGTAGCCGCTGTCACGCAGGTAGTGTGCAATCGTCTTGTGCCGCGCGTTCAAGGGCGTGCGGTTCTTGAGGACGCGGTGGGTCTGGGCATAAAGCCCTGTGAACAGGCTCGCCCGCGACGGCGCACAGGGCAGAACCTGCGTGAAATGCTGACGAAAGGACACCGCCTCTCGTGCCAAGGCATCGAGGTTGGGTGTGTAAGATCGTTTTGATCCGAACTGATCGTGACGCCATTGGTCGGCATAGATCAGCAGGATGTTCTTCTTTCTGATGCTCAATTTGCAGTCTCGCTTGCAGGTGTTTCGTAGGGGTTCAGCCGCGGCACGGCAGCAATCAGGTTGGCCGTGTACCTGGCCTTGGGACTCACAAATATTTCCGGGCTTCTGCCGTGTTCGACCACCTTGCCGTGCTCCATCACCACCACTTCGTCACACAGGCTGGAGGTCACGGCCAGGTCGTGGGAGATCAGCAGGATCGACAGGTCCAATTCCGCCCGGAGCTGTTTCAGAAGAGCTATGATGCGCGCCTGTGTCGACACGTCGAGCGCCGAAAACGGCTCATCACAGACCACGAGTTCCGGTGCGACGACAAGGGCGCGGGCAATGGCGATCCGCTGGCGCTGACCGCCGCTGAAGGCATGCGGGAAACGGCCCATCGCGTCGCCCGGCATTTCGCATTTTTCCAGCATGGCGCGGGCCCGGTCGCGGGCCTGGGCCCCGCGAGCCAACCCGTGCTGAACAATCGGTTCGACCAGTGTCTCCTCGATCGTCTGCCAGGGGTTGAGCGATGCATAGGGGTTTTGAAACACCATCTGCGCCTTGCACCAATATTGCTTCAAAGCGCGCGGTCGGAGGCCGGTGATTGTCTGGGTCTCGCCCTGACTAGGGTGAAACTCGATCTCACCTTTCGTGGTGGGCACCAATCCCAAGACGGCACGCGCCAAGGTGGTCTTGCCCGACCCGCTTTCACCGACCAGCCCCATAATGCTGCCGCGCTGCATGGTCACGGAGACATTCGAGAGTACGCGTTTCGGAAACGCCTTCTTGCCGGTAAAGGACGAGGCCCCGGGGTATTTCACCTCGACGTCGCGGACCGTCAGGATCGGATCGTGTGACGTGGTTTCGTCGCGCGCCACGCGCCCCGGCACGGCCATGTGGGGCACGGCCGCGACCAGGGCTTTTGTATAGTCATGGCGCGGGTTTCGCAGCGTACTGCGGGTGGTCCCGGCTTCCACCAGCCTTCCGTTCTGCATGACCAGAACGCGATCCGATACCTGAGCGGCCACGGCCAGGTCATGGGTGACAAAAAGCATGCCTGCCCCGACCCTTTCCTGCACCTGTGACAACAGCCTCAAGACCTGCGCCTGGATTGTCACGTCGAGCGCGGTCGTGGGTTCGTCCGCAATGATCAGTTTCGGGCTGCAGGCGATGGCACGGGCGATCATCGCACGTTGCAACATGCCGCCTGAAAACTCGAATGGATAACGTTCAACGGCAATCTCTGGCTCACGGATGCCGACCTGGTCCAACAGTTCCGCTGCCTTCGCCATGACGGCCGGTTTTTTCATCCGGAAGTGCTGTGTCAACGGTTCCCCGACCTGTTCCCCGATCTTGTGGACCATCGAGAAGGCGCTCATCGGTTCCTGGAACACCATGCCCAGTTCGCGACCGCGCAGCTTATTCATGCGACGCGCAGGTACTTGCGATAGATCCAACTGGCCGAACTGTTCGGAGGCGAATGCAATCTCTCCGCTTTTTATCGCCGTCGATGGAGGCAGAAGTCCTAGCACGGCGAGCGACGTCATGCTCTTGCCCGAGCCGCTTTCGCCGACAAGGGCCACGGTTTCTCCCCGGGCAATGGTCAGGTTGATGTCGCTGACCAACTGGAATTCGGGCCTTCCCGCAAGCGAGATGGTCAGGTCTTTTATGTTGAGTACGTGTGTCATGATGGCGTCAGTAATTTGCTGGGTCGGCTGCGTCTCTGACGCCGTCGCCAATGAAGTTCAGAAGCAGTACGACCACGACGACAAACAGGCCGGGGATCAGATACCAGGGCGTGAGCATGATGGCGGAAATTGACTGGGCGGGCAGAAGCATCACTCCGAGGCTAACCACCGGTTCCCGCAGGCCAAGGCCAAGGAAACTCAGCGATGTTTCCGCGATCATGATGGTGGAAAATGCGAGGGTGAGATCGACGATCAGATATCCTGTGAAGGCGGGCAACATGTGGCGCAGGAAAAGCCGCGTTGACGAACATCCCGCCAGCTTGCCGGCGAGGACGTGCTCATCGGTGTGCATCGAAATCACCCGCGATCGCACCCTGCGCGCCAGCGTCGTCCAACCGATCAGCGCGAGGATGACGGTCATTACCAGATAGACCTGCATCGCCGTCCAGTCGCGCGGCACGGCGGCGGCAACGGTGAGCCAAAGGGGCAATGTCGGGATCGACTGAATAAATTCGATGATCCGCATGATGACAGTGTCAAACCAGCCGCGCAGATAGCCCGCCATACCGCCGATCGCGACCCCAAGGACGAATGCCGTGAGGACCGCGGCAACCCCGATAGACAAGCTGGTGCGGAAAGCAAACAGGGTTCGGGAAAAGATGTCGCGGCCTAGGCGGTCCGTGCCGAACAGGTGCAGGTATCCGTCGCCGGAGACACCGAACAGGTGCAAATCGCTTTGGAAAAGGCCAAGAAGCTCATAGTTCGAACCGCGTACGAAGAACTTAAGGTTCCAACGTTCGGTGTCATCGGTACGCACCACGCGTTTCAATGTGACTGGATCACGGCTGGTGATCCGTGCCGGCACTAGGGGCCAGGGTTGCAGCCTTCCTTCCTCGTTGACGAAAGTGATGCCCATCGGCGCGCCGTCGCTGTAAGCGCGGTTGCGCTCTTGTGGGGAATAGGGCGCGATGAATTCCGCGAAGACCGCCAGGGCAATCAGCAGAGCAAACAGTTTCAGACTGATCGAGGCGAGGCGATTGCCGTGAAAAACGCGCCTGGCCAGCTGGAGTCGCGACAGCTCGGTCGGGTTCATGTCGATAGCGGTCATCGTGCGCTCTCCACGCTTTGCCGGATCCGGGGGTCCAGTGCGAACAAAAGCAGGTCAGAGATGAGCGTGCCAATCACGACGAGCAAGTAGTAGATCAGCAGGATCGATCCGGCCAAGGGCATATCCTGGTTGACGAGTGATTGGAGGAAAACCGGCCCCATATCTGGCAGGGACAGCACGATACCGACAATCGGCGCGCCAGAAATTACGCTGGTCAATTCCCATCCGATGGTCGCCACGATTGGGATCAGGGCAACGCGCGTTGGGTACTTAAGAACGGCGCGGCGCATGGGCAGCCCCGTAGCCCGGGCCGAAGTCACATAAGGCCGGTTGAGCTCATCCAGCATGGTGGATCGCATGGTGCGCACCTGAGCGGCGGTACCGGCCGTACCCAGAACGAGGACCGGGATGATCAGATGTGTCAGGAAATCGACGACTTTCGCAGTGGTCCAGGGTTCGCCCAAGAATTCGGGCGACAGGACACCACCGGCGGAAAGGCCGAACCACCTCTGCCCAAAATAAACCAGGATCAGGGCCAACAGGAAATTCGGGGTGGCGAGGCCGATATAGCCGATGAAGGTTGCGGAATAATCGACCACCGATTGCCGCCGCACCGCGCTGTAGATACCGAGCGGGATGCCCACAGCATACACGACAAAGAGGGCACCGAAAGAAATCGCCAGGGTCAGGGGAAGCCGTTCGGACAGCACGTGGGAAACGGGCTTCTGGAACTCGAAGGAATATCCCAGGTCACCGGTCAGGACGCTACCGATCCAGGAGACGTACTGCACGAGGAAGGGGCGGTCGAGGCCATAGGTTTGACGGATGTTCTCGACTTCGTCGGGGGTGACCCGGTCGCCTGCGGCGGCCCGTGCCGCGGCCCAGGCGTCAGCGTAGTCGCCCGGCGGAAGTTGAACCAGATAGAAGACGACAAAGGAGAATGCAAAGAGCACCACCACTGCTGACTGGAGTCTTTTGTATAGGAAAAACAACATTATCCCTGCTGCCTCGCGTTTTCAGGTGTTGGCGGTGCCACCTTGTGGACCGCCAGCAGGTCTTTGTCAGCACATGGGATCAATCAGCAGGGTAATACCACTGATCCACGCGCCACGGTTGAAGGTACCCGGTGTAGGACGTGTTCCCGATGGTCGTGATTTCGGGCACGTTCTTCAGGTCCTTGTTGATCACGCTGACCCGCGGCAGCGATGAAAAGATCCCGATGATCGGCATCTGCTCGCGGTGAATGTCCGTGATCTTGTCGAGCGCGGCGTTCCAGGCCTCGGAACCGGGGGCTTCCCTTGCCATCTCCGGGCCGAGCGCGACCAGATCATTGATCCAGGCCGGGGGCTCTTCGCCCTGGGAGCCGTTCGTGTTGATCCAGTCCATCCACGGCACGCCCATCAACGGGTCGTTGATGTGGAACGGCGGGACAAGGGTGTCGACCCCGCCGGCCAGCACCGGGTAGGTCGGCTGATCGTAGATCATGGTGATGTCCAGCGCGTTGGCACGACCCTTGTCGCCCAGGTCGACCGACGAGATCTCGCGCAGTTGGGTGTCAATCCCGACCGAGCGCCACATCTCGGCAACCAGCGTCGGAAAGTCCGGAGCGCCGGTGAACTGGGTCGAATACTCCCAGATGATCGAGAAGGGCTCGCCATCGGGGCGCAGGCGGAATCCGTCCGGCCCCATCTTCATCCCCATCTCGTCAAGCAGCTGGCCGGCGGCCTCGGGGTCGAACCCGGAAAAATGCATCTGGTCGCCGGGCTTCTCGGTGGGCGTGCCATGAGGCAGGGCGCTGCCGGGTGTGCCCAGCCCCAGGAACAGCGTCTCGCTGACCTCGTCGCGGTCGATTGCCATGCTCATCGCCTGGCGGAACCGCACGTCGGCGTAGATCGCGCGCACGGCCGGGTCCTGGTGGGTCTGGTTGAAGGCGATATAGGGTCCCTTGTTCCCCTCAGGCAGGATTACCTTGTAGATGCCACCGGCTTCGTTTTCCTTGAGCGCCGAGTAAGATTCGATCGGACCCAGGGATTTCTGGTCGACGTTGCCGTTGATGATCTCGATCACATAGAGGCTCGGGTCGATGAACCGTTCCCGGTGACGGTCGACATAGGGCAGCTGCTGACCCGCGCTGTCAACGTGGTGGTAGTAGGGGTTTGGCACAAAGTCGCGGTGCGTCTCCTCCGGGGCGGTGACCATGATATGGCTTTCCAGCGTCGGCACCTCCAGCCCGAGCGCGGAATGCGTCGTGCGGTCCATCCAGTGGCCCCAGCGCAGCCGGAACCAATCCGCCCATGTGTTATGCCCGGCGGCCTGTGCCTTGGCATCCGCATCCTCGGCGAAATCCCCGTGGAAAGGGATCAGCGCGTGTTTTGGCGCAAAGGCGGCATAGAATTGGCCCTGCGTGACCAGATGCTCCAGCAAATTCGGTTGCGGGACATCGAAAACGAACTTGACCGTCACCTCATCGATTACCTCCGCACGAGATCCGACACTCCAAGGCGCGCGCGTCGTGGGATAGAGCTCTTCGTTGTTGATCAGGTCGTTCAGCCAGAACGCGACATCGTGTGCAGTGAAGGGCGTGCCATCCGACCACTTGTGCCCCTTCCGCAGGGTAAAGGTAATTTCGGTGTAATCGTGGTTCCACGCCCACGATTTGGCGACGTCGGGCTTGATAGTGCGCAGGTCATCGTCGACCCGTACCAGCTGAACCTGACGCCAAGACAGACCCTCTGACGTATTCGATTCCAGCTTGCGCGCCAGGTAGCGCATTTCGCCGCCATAGGTCCCGCAATCTTCATAGGGCAGGATGACCAAGGGCTCCGCAGGCAGACGTTCCGATACAGGCGGCAGAGGGCCGCGATTTACCAGTTTCTCCAAATTAGGGTTGTCGTGAAAAGTAAGGCTGTCTCCTGTCTGCGCCTCAAAGGCCGAAAGTTCCACCTGATCAAGTCCGTGATGGGCGATGCCGCTGGGCGATGCCACGGTCGGGCATTGGTCGGACATTGCAGTCGTTGCCAGAAGTGATGCGGTAAACACAGTAGAATAAGAAAGCTTGGGCATTGTTTCTCCTCCCTGATGGGGCCTTAGCGCGATGCAATAATGTTCTGTCTTCGAGTGCGGAACTTGACATGAGTTTGCGAGCCTTTTGTGACCCTGGCATCTATGTTCGAGAGAAATTGATCCGGAAAAGTTAGATTCCCTGCCAGAGTGCTCGTGAGATATGGGCCGAGCATCTGCGATGTGCCGTGTGGGGCAGCCCGCACGGCAGTGCTTGTCTCGCCGAGCAGACCTGCTAGTAAACATTCCCTTTTCCTCTGAGTGACCTTCCGGCCGCCGGCATACGACAGGTGCCGTTCCGACAGACCTCGCTCGCCCATTGCGCGGCGCAGAAACAGGCACCAAGGGTGCGCTACGTACCCCGCGCTCCGGATGTTGAGATTCAGGCTGCAGTCAGGACACGCACCATCGGAAAATTCTTGGTCAGAGTGTCGCGCACGTCGCCCAGCCTTTCTGCGGCCACCAGCACCACGATCGAGCCACCGAAACCGCCCCCCGTCAACCGCGCGCCGATCGCTCCCGCCGCCAGAGCGCCATCGACCAGCCTGTCGATTTCGGGCAGGGATACGGCGTAATCGGCGCTTTGCGAGTGGTGACTGGCGATCATCAAATTCGCAAATGCCGCCGCATCGCCCGCCTCCAGTGTCTTTGCGCCGCGCTTCACGCGGTCGTTCTCGGTCACGATATGACGTGCGCGCCGGTTCAGCGGTTCGTCCAGCGCCTCGATCCGCTCCATGTCGTCGAGATCGAGATTGCTCAGCGCCTCCACCCCCAACGCCTTGCAGGCGGCCTGACATTCGGCGACGCGGGTGGCATAGCCACCGTCGGTCAGCTTGTGCGACGCGCCGGAATGCACCACGAGGAACGAGTAGCCCTCAGGTAATGGCACCGGTTCGTGGTGCAGTGTCCTCGTGTCGAGAAAGACCGCTTGGGCGACCTCACCTACCGAAACAGCGAATTGGTCCATGATGCCGCAGGGCATGCCGACAAATTCGTTCTCGACCTTGCGGGCCAGCTTCGCCACGGTGACCGGGTCGGTCTCCGTGCCAAACAGAATGTCAGCGGTGCGCAGAGTGCAGACCTCGATCGCCGCGGAACTGGACAGGCCCGCGCCCATCGGCAGGTTGCTGACGACCATCGCGGTGAGGCCGGAGCCTTCCTTCAGACCGGGCGCGTTGCGGAAGCTGCCAAGCACGTAGTCCGACCAGGCATCGCTGGCGTTCTCGCACAAATCGCGGACCTCTTCGCTCTCGAAATCCGCGCTGGCCACGCGCAGCTTGCCGGCCGTGCCGCCCTGGCCCGCCGCCATCGCAGTGCCCAGCCGGAGCGGCATCGGCAGGACGAGGCCGCCGTTGTAATCTGTGTGCTCGCCCAGCAGGTTGACCCGGCCCGGCGCAAAAGCCACCGCCTCGGGCGGAATGCCGAAATGCGCCTTGTAGGCCTCGGCCACCCGCGCCAGCAGGATGTTGGCGGCGTTATCGATCATGTGTTGTCCCCGACTTGTAATGCACTTCGGATTGCTCCCGCAGGCGCGCAGCGGCGGTCTCGGCGGTCAGGTCGCGCTGCGCCTCGGACAGCATTTCGTAGCCGACCATGAACTTGCGCACCGTGGCCGAGCGCAGCAGCGGCGGATAGAAATGTGCGTGCAACTGCCAATGGCCGTGATCGCCCTCCGTCAAGGGCGCACCGTGCCAGCCCATGGTGTAGGGAAACTCGGTCTTGAACAGATTATCGCAACGGGTGCAGAGGCGCTTGAGCACATCGGCCAGCGCGTCGCGCTCGTCGGTGTCGAGGTCCGTCAGCCGCAGCACGTGGCGCTTGGGCATCACCATGGTCTCGAACGGCCAGATCGCCCAATATGGCACGACAGCGATCCAATGCTCATTCTCGACTACGGTCCGGGTGCCGTCGGCGGCCTCGCGCGCGGCATAGGCGACCAGCAGGGTCTCGCCGGTGTCCTCGGCATGTTGCCGCTGGCACTGGTCCTCACAGGCGACCTCGTTGGGAATGAAGTCGCTGGCCCAGATCTGGCCGTGCGGATGCGGGTTGGAACAGCCCATAACCGCGCCCTTATTCTCGAAGATCGCCACCCAGTCGTGGTCCTTGCCCAGGTCCTCCAGCTGTTCGGCCCAGAGATCGACCACCCGGCGAATGCAAGCAACTGACAGTTCCGGCAGCGTCAGGTCGTGACGCTCGGAGAAACAGATCACCCGCGCAGTGCCGCGCACCGTCTCGGCGCGGAACAGCGGATCGTCGTCCTGCACGGCCTTGGGCTTGTCGCTCAGCAGCGCGGGAAAATCGTTGTCGAAGACGAAGGGGCCGTCGTAGGTCGGGTTGACCACGCCGTTGACCCGCGTGTTGCCGGAACAGAGGAAGCACGTGGGATCATGCGCAGGCTTGTCGTCGCCCGCGGCTGCCTCGACCTGGCCCTGCCAAGGCCGCGTGTTGCGATGCGGCGACACCAGCACCCATTCACCCTTGAGCGGGTTGTAGCGGCGGTGCGGATCTTCGGTGAATTCGGGCTCTGCCATGGCACCCTCCCTTTCCTCTATTTCGCGAACGGCCCGAATTTTGGGGCGCGGTGCCAGTTCCAGGCGGTCTCGATGATGGTCTCAATGTCGGGGGTCTGCGGAGACCAGCCCAGCTCTTCCCGTGCGCGGCGGCTGTCGGCTACCAGAACCGCGGCGTCTCCCGCACGGCGCGGCGCAATCCGGTAGGGGATCTTGTGGTTCTTGCCGATCACCTTTTCGGCGGCGTTAATCACCTCCTTGTTGGAAAAGCCGTTGCCATTGCCGAGGTTGAAGGCATGGGTGCCGGGGTTCTTCTCCATGTAGTCGAGCGCGGTGAGGTGCGCCGAGGCGATATCGTCGATATGGATGTAGTCGCGAATGTTGGTGCCGTCGCGGGTGTCGTAATCGTCACCGAAGATCTCCAGCCCGTCGCGTTCGCCCATGGCTGCCAGCAGCACATTGGGCACCAAGTGGGTCTCCGGATCGTGCGCCTCGCCGATCTCCCCAGAGGTATGGGCACCGGCGGCATTGAAGTAGCGGAAAAAGACCGAACGGATGCCGAAAGCATGGCCGTAATCCGCCAGCACCTGCTCGATCATCAGCTTGGACCGGCCATAGGGATTGAGCGGCACCTTGGGGTGGCCTTCGTCGATCAACTCGGCCTGCGGATTGCCGAAGATCGCCGCGGTCGAGGAGAACACAAACTTGTCCACCCTGGCCACCCGCATTGCGTCCAGCAGGTTCAATGTGCCGGTGACGTTGTTTCGGTAGTAGATGTCGGGTGCCGCCACAGACTCGCCCACCGCAATCAGCGCCGCGAAGTGGTAGACCGCATCGAAATCGTGCTCGGCAAACACGGCGTCAAGCGCGTCGCGGTTCAGCAGGTCGCCCTGCACCAGCGGCACGTCGCCCACCGCGTCGGCGTTGCCTTGCGACAGGTTGTCGAAGACCACGACATCGTAGTTGTTCTGCACAAGCTGGCGCACCATGTGCGAGCCGATATAGCCGGCACCGCCACAGACAAGTATCTTGGCCAAGTGAGCATCCTATGGATTTCGCGCGATGCGCCGTTGTGATGTCAGCGAGTACGCGCTTCGGTCTCGGCGTCAAACAGGTAGGCGCGGGCCGGATCGAAGCTGAGCAATACGCGCGCGTCGGGCGCTGAGCGATGAGCGCAGCGTTTCTCTGCGATTCGCCGCTCGTCGATGTGGTCTTGGGTTTTTTCGTAGGAAACGCCGTCGAGTGCCTCGAATCTGCATTCTCTGGTGTAGTTCATGTTAGTTCCCTGTCCTCCGTTTCGCAGGCTGGATTTCTAGCAGTGGCGACGGCTTCGCTCGGAAGCGTTCCGAAAACCGTAACGCCACTATTTGCGCTCACGCTCAAATACCGATTCAGCTGCAGAGTATCCATGGACACGAAAAAATTGAAAATCTAATATCCCTATATTAGAATAAGCCTAATCTATACACGTCACAGATTGACCAGCGGGGCGGATTCTCGCGACATGCTGCTCGAAGCTGTGAAGCGACGGACAAGCGCCCTCAGTCCAACGGGACATCCGAGGCCTTCGTGAAGGCATTTAAGTGCGCCTAGGCCCTCGCGGACCTGCCCGCTGATTGATCACCTATCGCCGACCGGTCTGCTGATTGCCTTGGCAGGCGCGCCATTAGCGCTTCCGGGGTTTGATCAACAGCGTGGCGCTCCCTTTTCAAATGAGAGGCCGCCCTGCCCCGCTCCAGCCTTCGGCGTCGCCCGCGCGACGCGTCAAATGATCTGTTCTGGCAACCCCTCGGGGATCAGGACCAGAAGTCGCGCACCTTGGTAAACACTGCCCGCGCGGGCCAGCTGTAACGGCAAAATTGGTCGAGCTCGAAGTCGCCCTCCAGTTGGCGCTCGAAACGATCCCGCACCGCTTTGCGGTTGGCTTGAGACCGCTTCTCAAGGTTGGCCTCGATCACCTCGAGACAGATCTGCCGCCAAGCTGTAAAGTGCACCTTCCCGGCGCTGCGCTCGATTTAGGCAACGCCCGATGATCAATGGCTCGGACCGTGATCTCCACCCCCTCAGACAATTAATGCAACATGTATAACCGCCCCTTGCGCAAGAGGTAATTTCGGAGCTGATAGTGACGCGTTATCGGGTGCTGACATGTATCCGGCCTCTGATGCAGCGCACTACATGCTGCGGGCCCGTATGGTGTTCGAAGTTCAAGGTCAGATCAGTCCCGCGTGCTCATTGGCACATGTTGCATACTGACTTGTTGAACCTGTCTCACGACTATTGCGCCAAACTACTCCTTGCCCTCTTACGCTCCGACGTTCTCGCAGCCACGGCAGCCTTATGCTGCCGCTACCGGAGACTGGTAGACATCACCACGGGCCATCAAGGCCCAGACGATGCGCG
This sequence comes from Primorskyibacter flagellatus, assembly GCF_900176485.1. Lineage (GTDB taxonomy): Bacteria > Pseudomonadota > Alphaproteobacteria > Rhodobacterales > Rhodobacteraceae > Primorskyibacter > Primorskyibacter flagellatus. Next base: position 808 of record NZ_FWYD01000032.1, on the reverse strand, counting down.
CCATTTTGTTTGCGAGTGCCACCCGAACTAACATCGGTGGCTTGCGTAGCAGCAGATTACCCAACCACGTTCCTGGCTGAGCCTCTTGATGGATGTGTCGTTTGATTATGACACTGTTCGCACCAATAATTAGCAATCGTCTCAGAGTTCGCTCTCCCATCTTAGTCGTTGCCCCAAGCCTTTGCTTGCCGCCCGTCGAATGTTGACGCGGCACCAGCCCAAGCCAGGCCGCAAAATCACGCGCCCTCCGGAAGTTTTCTGGTGGCGGAGCAAGAGTAGCAATTGCAGTGGCAATCAGCGGGCCGATACCTGGTACTGTCATCAGGCGCCGCGCAAGATCGTCTTCTTTGGCCCGGCGGGTGATCTCGGCATCAAGCTTGGCAATTTCAGTTTCAAAATGCCCGAGTGTTGCAATGAGGGCTTGAAACGTTGCAATGGCTTCCATTGGCAGTTCACACTCTGAACACTCGACGAGTGCCACGAGCTTCGAGGCATTTGCTACGCCTTGGGGTACGATTTGCCCGAATTCATTCAAGTGCCCTCGCAAGGCATTGATGGTTTGGGTCCGCTGCCGGATGAGAAGTTCCCGGACGCGGAAAACCATTGCCGCGCCTTGCGTTTCTTCGCTCTTCACGGAAACAAACCGCATTGTCGGGCGCACCGCAGCCTCACAAATCGCCTCGGCATCTGCCGCATCGTTCTTTTGCCTCTTCACTTATCATCAGGTGGCCATAATGCGGAGGTGCGTGGGACAGTCGCTTGATAGCCACTCATTTTTGCCGTTATGCGACGGCTTTGCTCCGCATTA
>NZ_FWYD01000031.1 GCF_900176485.1 Primorskyibacter flagellatus | reverse complement strand
TCTTGTTCATCTTCGCTCCTTAAAGGCTACGATGAACCAGAAACCCTCCGTTGTTCAAATCGCCATATCTGTCCCATAGGTGCTGACGTCAGACAGACCATGTTCAGGATGACGAACATCTTGTCGCCACGGGAATAGAGATTCATGTTGGTCATGGGGTTCCCTCCTTACCAGAGCGACGTGCGCGAGTAGCGCTTCGAGATTGCGTTCGCCGACATCACCAGAACAAAGGCCACTACGGCGTTGAACAAGCCCGCGGCTGCGGCAAGGTCGTACTGACCGCCCTGAATGCCCTGGCGATAGATGTAGGTGTTGACGACATCGGCGGTCTGATAGGTCGCCGGCTGATAGAGCAGGATGATCATTTCGAAGCTGACTTCGAGCATGTTCCCGATCCGGATGATCAGCATGATGATGATGGTCGGAAGGATCGACGGAAGCGTGATCTTCCACATCATCTGCCAGCGGCTTGCACCGTCCACCACAGCGGATTCATACAGCGTGGGGGAAACACCGGCGATGGCCGCAAGATAGACGATCGACTGGAAACCCGCCTCCTGCCAAATCCCCGTGCCGACAAAGATCGGCCGAAACCATTCGGGCTTGGTCAGGAAATAGATCGGCTCCACTCCGATCCATCCAAGGAAGGTATTGACGATACCTGCCGAGGGCGAGAAGGCGGTGATGACGATCCCCGCGATGATCACGGACGAGACGAAGTGCGGCAGATAAACGATGGTCTGGGCCGTCTTCTTGAAGGTTTGTTTCAGGATCTCGTTGAACATCAGCGCCAGCAGGATCGGCATGGGAAAGCCGAAGATCAGGCCGTAGAAGCTGATGATGATCGTGTTCTTGATGGCGCGCAGGAACTGATCGTTACCAAACAGCGTCTGGAAATGCTCCAGCCCGATCCAGGGGCTGCCCGCAACACCGCGGAAGATCGAGTAATCCTTGAACGCGATCTGAAGTCCGTACATCGGCTTGTAGAGAAAAATCGCCAGCCAGAGGATCGTCGGGATTAGCATGACGTAGAGCTGCCATTCCCGCTTGAGATGGTCCCCGACCCGCGTGATGCGGCTGGGTCGGCGGTGGCGCAGGGATTCGCTGGCGTCGAAGATCAACTCTTCTGTCGACGAGCCTGCGGCAGTGGTGAAATCCGGATCGTTGGTCATTGCGCCACCACCTGTCCGGGCAGCGCATCACCGGTTTTCGCGTCGAACACCTTGACCAGCTTGGGATCGATGGTGAAGCCCTTGATCCCGTCGAGGATGTGCATCTGGCCGACGGTGTCGGTGCGGATGACAAAGGGTTCGCCCTGAAGGTTGGCGTGGATCAGCGCCTCGGACCCCAGGGTTTCCACCAGGTCGACGTCAAGGTTGATGAGGTTCGGATCGTCCTGGTCGGTGACCGAAACGAACTCCGGCCGGATGCCCAGAATCACGTCCTGGCCCACCGCATTGGTCAGCGAGGGGATTTGCTGAAGCTGGACGCGCTGGCCGTCAAACTCGGCCACCGGCCCCTGATCGCCCGCGACGACCGTGGCGTTTACCATGTTCATGGGCGGCGAGCCGAGAAAGCCCGCGACAAAGGTATTGGCGGGGTTGAGGAAAAGCTCCATGGGCGAGCCGATCTGCTCGATCCGACCGTCATGCATGACGACGATGCGGTCGGCAAGGGTCATCGCTTCGACCTGGTCGTGGGTGACGTAGATCGAGGTCGCGCCGAGCCGCTTGTGCAGCCGTTTGATCTCGGCCCGCATCTGGGTGCGCAGTTTGGCGTCGAGGTTGGACAGGGGTTCGTCGAACAAGAACACCTTGGGGCGGCGCACGATGGCACGGCCCATGGCGACCCGCTGGCGCTGACCGCCAGACAGATCCGCGGGGCGACGTTCAAGATAGGGCGTCAGACCAAGAATTCCGCCAACCTCTTCCACGGAGGCGGCGATATGTTCTTTGCTTTCCTTGCGGATGCGCAGGCCAAAGGCGATGTTGTCGGCGACGTTGAGGTGCGGGTACAGAGCGTAGTTCTGGAATACCATCGCCACATCGCGGTCCTTGGGTGCCACCCGGTTCACGTGCCGGCCATCAATGGTCAGATCGCCATCGCTGATCTCCTCCAGTCCCGCGATCATCCTGAGCGTCGTGGATTTGCCGCAGCCGGACGGACCGACGAGAACGACAAATTCCTTTTCCTGCACCTCCAAGTCGATACCATGCACCACCTGAACGGCGCCGTAAGCCTTGACAATGCCCTCCAATCGAACTCCCGACATGTCCTTTCCTCCCTGTAAGTCTGGCGCTCGGCTCGCGCCTTTCGTGGTAACCCCACGCAAAGCCGTTTCGATGTCGGCAGCATGTTGTGGCGATTCGTCATTGATCTCGATCTGGTATACTAGTAGTTATCGTGGAATACTAGTATGAACTTCGAGTGGATTAGGCTAGATTGTCCCAAGACACAGACAGAATGGACGAAATGAGAACTATCAATGCCCCGGCTACGCTGGTTGCGGCCCCGGCCGTTCCGGTTGCAAATGGCAAACGGCGATGAGCGTCGAACTGGACCAACCGGCATTGGACGGGCGCGATGCGCGCCATGACCGCGCCATCACGACCAATAGCCATGATCCTGAGCGGATCTTGGCAAATCGCAAAGTCCGTATAAAAGGCACCCATGAAGGTAGCACCTCGAAACACCCGCGGAAATTCAGTTATTAGAAGCGTGGTGAAACCGGGCAAAAAACGTTCGCCAAAAAGGAAACCGATTGATGCAACATACTCTCCAGAGTGGACGCCGAACCGCCGTCGACGAAATCTTTCAGTATCTGGTCGAGGAAATCAATTCATTGCGGCTGCTTCCGGGCGACCGTATCTCCGAGTCCGAGGTCGCCGCGAAATTCGGCGTTTCGCGCCAGCCGGTGCGCGATGCCTTTACCCGGCTGGCCAATCTGGACCTGTTGCTGATCCGCCCGCAGCGCGCGACCGAGGTGAAGCGGTTCTCGTCTCGTGAGATCGAGAAATCGCGCTTCATCCGGCTGGCCATCGAATGCGAGGTACTGCGCCGCGCCGCCCGCGCCTTCGAGGCGCGCGACGCAAAGAGGTTGGATGCCTGCCTGGAGCGTCAGGAGCGAGCCCTAGCCAAGGGTGCGGTTCATAAATTCGGTGAACTGGACTACGAATTCCACCGCACCCTATGCGAGGTCGCCGGTGCCGAATTCGCCTTCGAGGCGATCTCGTCCGAAAAGGCCAAGGTCGACCGTCTGTGCATGCTGGGATTATCCAAGGAAGACCGGATGCCGCAGTTGCTTGACGACCACCGGGCCATCGCCGCGGCGATTGCCGCAGGGGACGAAGACGCAGCGGTCGCGGCGGGCACATTGCACCTGGCGAGGCTGGATACCACGATCGAGGCGATCTCGGCCAGCAACGCCAATTACTTCGAAGACGCCTGACGCCAGACAGTTCGAACACGGCCAAGACCAAGATCCTTCCGATACGCACCAATGATGGACCGGCGAAAGCCCTGTCCGCCGTCTGTGCGTAAATCCCGGTTCCTCTCATCAAGCGCGTTATCGCGCGGACGCCTCATGAGCGATATATTCTCACGCACGACCGATATTCCCACCACACGCGCGGTCTTTGATCTGGCCTGGCCAATGACGATCAAGGCCATCATGGTGCACGGCATCGTGGTCATCGACGCCTGGCTGGTGTCGTCTCTGGGGGAATCCGCCGTTGCCGTTCTCGGTCTCTCGGCGTCGATTGCCGGGTTGTTGCTCGGGCTGATTGTCGCGTTTTCCACCGCGACCCAGATCCGCGTCGCCCAGGCCTTTGGCACTGGCGACCGGGCGTTCCTGAAATCCGCGCTCTGGTCCGGGCTGATCATCAACCTGTGTGTCATCGCCATCGGCCTGACGATCCTGGGCTTCTCGGCGGGAGGGATCATCGACGCGCTCGCGCACACCGACTGGATCGCCGATCAGGCGCGGCGCTACATCACGGTCTTTGCATTGGTGATCGTGTCCGAAGCCATCGGTCAGTGCCTGACCAGCTTTTTCAACGGCTGCGGAGAAACCCGCCTGCCGCTCTATAGCTACCTGCTGGCGGTGCCAATCAACGTGAGCACCAGCGTGATCCTGATCCACGGTCTCTATGGCGCACCCGAGTTCGGCGTCGTCGGCGCCGCCATGGGCTCGGCGCTGGCCTCGGCATTGCAGGCCGGCTTTCTCGCTACGGTGCTGATGATACGCACCGGTTTTCTCCTGCGTGTCACGGGCTGGCGGAACGGCACGTTCCTGGCAAGCCTGCGCCGTCATCTGGTCTTTGCCCTGCCGATCGCCACGACCTTTGCCAGCGCCACCATTGCGATGAACGTCTGCGGGCTGATCTACGCCGCCTTCCCGGTTAACCAGTTCGCAGCGATGACAATCATCATGCCCTGGGTTCAGGTCGCGGGAACCTTCGGCATGTCATGGGCACAGGCCACCGGCATCATCGTTGCCCAGCTTCTCGGTCGCGGCCAAAGCGGCGACGGCCTCGACGGGTTCCTTGCCGGTGCATGGCGTGGCGCGCTGGTAGCGGCGACTGTGGTCGCGGCGATCTATGCCGTCATCGTCATCGCGTCGCCGATTATCTACTCCGACCTGCACACCGAGACCCGCGCGATGCTGATGACGTTTCTGCCGATCCTGCTGGTCCTGCCATTCCCGAAGGGGTCGAACGCGATCTGCGGCAACACCCTGAGGGCGGGGGGTGAAACGGTCTATGTCATGCACATCTTCGTCTGGTCACAATGGCTCTTCCGGGTGCCGGCAACCGCGGTAATGGTGCTTTATCTCGACCTCTCGGTAACCTGGGTGTTTTCACTTCTGCTGATCGAGGAAATCGTCAAGTTCGCACCGTTCCACCTGCGGATGTACAAGGGCGACTGGAAGCAGGGTGGCATCGACGACTGAACATTTCGGACCAAGTAGACTGTCACGCCAAGAGGCGGGGGCTGTCTAGCCAGGATATCGCCAAAGCCCTGCGCGGGCACCTTCGGTCAGGGCCAGCACCAGGTGATAAAGCAACCGACTTAACGCGTCCGGCCACAGCGCCCGACCTTTGGTGTCCAACTGATTGGCAAATGCCGCGCGGCCAGCGAAAAAGCGGCGAAAGATCAGCAGGGCCAGCGCCTGTGCCTTTTCGCCGTTGTCGCCTTCGGTTGCCCGAACCGCATAGGCTTTGATCGCCTCGGTCTGCGGCCACAACAGGAAACGATCCTCGCGCCAACTGACATCGGCAGACACGGCGTCAAAGGCAGCGCCATGCATGAAGCCGCCCTCTGAAAACCCGTGCCTGTCGGCAAAACCGAGCATCCGCATGGCCACCTCGCGCTGCGAAGGATCGCCGCCCAGCTCAACCTCTCGAAACAACAGCCAGGCCCATTCGCATTGATGGCCGATCTCGCGACGCGCTCCGTCACAACCGGGCAGCACTGACAGATCCGGAGCAATGAATTCGGTGATCGTTCCGCTGTCGCTGTCGAGGAAATACTCCAATCCCTTGGCTCGCATCCTCGCGGCGCGTTCAAGCCAGATCGGTGTGCCGGTCATTTCAAACGCCTGAAGCGCGGCCTCGTACAAGTGCATATGCGGGTTCTGTGCGCGGTTCGGCGACAAAGCCGACGCAGGGTCCTCGATCCCGTCATGTTCCAGCATCAGGCCCGTCGCCGGATCCGTTAGCACCGTCTCGACCATCGACCAGCAAGCGTCCAACTCGGGCGTCACGTTGTCGTCCTGTGTCAACCTTCCCCAGGCCGACAGCCCGAGGATCACGAAACTCAGATCGTAGCTGAACGCCAGATCATCGACAGGATCATCGGTCGGTTCTCCGGATGCATTGATCGCACGACGGTAGAGACCGGGGGCCTTGCGGAACGCCGGAATGGCCGCCCGCGCGATACGTGCCGCCCGGTGATACGCTGGATTATCCGACATCAGCGCGAGATGGGAAAACGTAAACAGCAAACGCGCCTGCGCCAGAATCGTTCGTCTTGCCGGCTGCATTGGCTGACCAGCCTCGTCCAGTAGATCGAAAAAGCCGATGCTCTCGGGATCACGCGCCCGCAGCGTCCAGCCCGGCAGAAAATCATCCCAGAACCAGCTGACCCAGTCCTGCACCCCGGCGGACTCATTCGGCTGGCGTGACGTTATCGGTCCGTTGGTTTGCGCGGATGCCATTCTTTAGAAGCCCTTTCGTGAATGTATTTTATCTGGCTCGAACGTAGCGAGGCGGCTCGGCAAAGCTGCCCTGAGACCAGCTTACATGCTTGCGATTTGGTATACTAGTGTGCTGTAAATTTCTCGACAATTTCAGGAGAAATGGATGCAACAGACGTGGCCTTGGTTCGGCCCGAATGACCCGGCCTTGGTTAATGATTTGGTTCAGGCTGGCATGCAGGGGGTCGTTTCTGCGCTACATCACATACAGCCCGGCGCGGTCTGGGCCCCGAAGAGATTGCGCAGCGGCAAGGCGTTATCGCCAGTTTGCGCGATGGTTCGGCGTCGGGTCTCGAATGGGACGTGGTAGAAAGCCTGCTAGTGTCCGAGGGCATCAAGCGGCAGGCCGGCAATCGGAAACATCATATTGAAACCTACAAGGAAAGCCAGACCAATCTGCATGCCGCAAGTATCGACGTGGTCTGCTATAACTTCATGCCGGTTCTTGACTGGACCCGCAGCGTTCTGGCCTATCGTCTGCCAAGCGGCACCACCTGCAAGCGCTTCAACCTGATCGACTTTGCGGTCCTCGATATCCACATCCTCCGGCGCCGAAGCGACGCAGTCATTTCCCGAAGGCGTGGTGAAGTTGCTGCCAAACGGTTTCCCGACATGTCGCCAGATCGTCGCCGCAAATTGGCGGGCAATGTCGTCAGCGGCATGCCCGGTACCGCCGAAACGCTTTCGCTTGAGGCCGTGCGCGTGCATCTGTCCGCCTATGACGGGGTTTCATCCGAAAGGCTGCGCGCGAACATGGTCGTTTTTGTCCGACCCCGCGCCGCATGCGCAATCCCTTGGCCTGTACCTCTGCTGTCACCTGGACGACCCACCCTTCCCCTTTGCTTTCGCCTCTGCGATGTGGATGCGGTTCTGCCTGTGCGAACGCGATGACGGTACGCCGTGTAGGAGACCCGAGGCAAAGGTCCTCTGACTTCGCGCCACACTCGGCCACGCTGGCAGGGACGAATGGCAGCTTCGGAAAACTACGCGGCAAACGCTTGTTCGGGGGCATTCCCGATGTTCCTAGAGGTCGTCCATCCAAGTCATTATGTAAAAATTAGTTATTCATATGTCTATTTGCAGACTAAATCCGCTGTATAAATCATGAATACTATTTACAAATGTTGACACATTTATTGCAAACGAGTAGCTACGAGTTCAATGTCTTGGAAAGAACCGACTGCCGATCTGCGGAAGAACTGGGGATCGACGTAGCATGCCGGGGCGAGCCAAGGGAGTGATCTGCAAGGTCTGCCTTACCCAAGGTTGCCAAACGCCACACCATAGGAAGAAAAGATGAACGAATACATCCTGCCCGACGAGACGCGTGACAAATTACGCCAGGTGTCCACAGCCTCCGTGGCCACCGCGCTTTATAAACGGGGCCTGCGCAACCAGTTTGTGCAGGGCGTCACACCGGTTGAGCGCAAGCCCGTGACCATGGTCGGCCAAGCCTTTACCCTGCGCTATATTCCAGCGCGCGAAGATCGCAACCCGATCACCGTGTTCCGCGACCGCGACCACAAGCAGCGCGTCGCCGTCGAGACCTGCCCTAAGGGTCAGGTGCTGGTGATGGACGCGCGCAAGGACAGCCGCGCCGCGACAGCGGGCTCGATCCTCGTTACTCGGCTCCAGCAGCGCGGTGTGGAAGGTGTCGTCTCGGATGGCGGTGTGCGGGATGCGGCAGGCATTGGCGCGCTTGACATGCCAGCCTATTTTGCCCGCCCCTCAGCTCCGACGAACCTGACCCTGCACGAGGCGATCGATATCAATGTGCCGATCTCCTGTGGTGACGCAGCGGTCTTTCCCGGCGACGTGATGCTGGGCGATGGCGATGGGGTCATGGTGATTCCGGCGCATCTGGCGGATGAGATCGCGGCGGAATGCATCGAAATGGAAACCTATGAGGATTTCGTCCTCGAGCAGGTCAATGACGGCGCGGGGATTATCGGCCTCTATCCGGGAACCGAAGACGAAAGCACCGTGAAATTCAACGCATGGCGCAAAAAGACGGGGCGATAGACATGACATATACACACCAGGGAAACCACCTGATTGACGGCAAGCGCGTGAGCGCCGAAACGAATTTCTCTTCCGCTCTGGCCTGCGCGAGCCACGGCGTCAGGGCGAGCGCGGCCGCACGACGGGTCAGCGGCGGCTATTGGCAACGCATATTCGCAACGGTGCCGACCTAGACCGTCGCTACGACAAGGCGCTGCCACGTCCCGATCTGCGGATAATGCAATGCCCGGTAGATCCCGTTGAAGTCTTTGGTGTCTCGCGCTTGAAAGCGTGAACCTGATGTTCGTGCTTCCAGAGGCTGCCGCTGCGCGCGGTGCCGATCTGGGCACCAGATGGGCCAGTAGCCTGACCATGGGTGTAGAGCAGTTCTTCACCAATCTCGGCATTGCCGTTGTCATAGACGGGCCAGACGCGAATGAATTCGCAAACGCCGCCAGCGAAGGTCTCAAATCCATTGCCGCGCATTATCTGTTTGATGTCCCGGCCGAAGACTGGATCGCCAACGAAGTGCTGTCGGAAGAGGTGTTTGGTCCGCTGAGCTTGGTGATCCGGGTCAAGGGCGCAGCGCAGATGCGGGCCGTTGCAGCAAGCTTCAAGGGACAGTTGACGGCCACGCTGCAGATGGACGATGGCGACATTGATCTGGCGCGCTGCCTCTTGCCGGTGCGCGAGCAGATGGCGGGACGAGTGCTGGCCAACGGCTTTCCCCCCGGTGTCGATGCTTGCGACGCGATGGTCCATGGCGGCCGCACCTGGCTTCGACCAACTTTGGGGCAACCTCGGTCGGCACCTTGTCGATTCGCCGGTTCCTGCGGCCCGTATGCTATCAGAACCTGTCCGAGGTGCCGCTGCCCGCCGATCTGCAATTGGACTGACGCCAGAATGGCCAAAAAAGTCCGCCGACAGTGTGTCTGCCGGATGATCCGATGCCGCGCAGCACGGAAAGATTACAACTTTTTCCAAATGTACTGCCAGAACGCGCCAAAATCGGACTTTTCTCGAGAGATTTCTGATAAACGAACAACTAACCCGCAAGAATACCCAAAATTTACGCAAAATATGTTAAATTTGTGTTGATTTGTAAATTACTACGGAATAGCGTGCGCAAAGCTTCGACAATCTCGCTTCACAAGGCGAACATTCGGCGAAGCGACAAGACTGGAAGAGGGGGCGTATCAGTCGCATCGAAGGCACAGGCTTACCGTGTGTTCACGCGCAAAGTAGAGACGGTAAGGGACAGTTCCCACATAGCCGCCGGACCCATCCACGGCCATACCGGGCCACTTGCCGCGGCCGTTTCAAGACGCCGCTAAACGACTTTCACAGCGTCAAGCCGATAAAGCACAGCTTTGCCGGACCAGTCGACGCACGCACAACGCCGGACCTGTCTGGCACACGACATCTGTAACGGAGGAACAAACCCATGTTTTACAAGAGCCTGAAAACCACACTCAGCGTTGCGCTTGGCGCGGCCATCCTTGGCACATCTGTTGCCGCGGCGGAGTTCCCGACGCGCGACATTCGCTTGATCGTCCCTTGGCCCGCAGGTGGCGGCGCTGACGCGATTTCGCGCAAGATCAGCAACATCGCCGAGCAGGACCTGCCGAAATCCATCTATGTGGAAAACATCGCCGGTGCGGTCACCGCCACCGGACTGATGCAGATGACCAACGCGCGTCCCGATGGCCACACTGTCGCCGTGCTGACTTATGACAGCATCATCACCCTCCCCCGCGGCGAGATGGTGCCGGGCTATTCGCTCGACAATATGAAGCCGATCGCACGGATCACGAGCGAAGCCGACGCCATCGTCGTCTCCAAGCAGTCGGGCATTGAAAGCTACGAAGATCTGATTGCCCGCGCCAAGGAAAACCCCGGCGAAGTGCGTGTTGGCGTGGCGCCCAAAGGCTCTGGCCCCTATCTCTCGGTGATGCAGCTGGAAGAACTACTCGACGTGGATTTTAACGTCATCACATATGCTGGATCCTCCAGCGCCGAAGCCGAAGCCCTGCTCTCGGGCGAGCTTGATGCGGCGATCTCCTCATTGGGTGACTTCAGCGGCCTGCTGTCTTCCGGCGATGCCAAGGGCGTGGTCGAACTGACCGGGGTGCAGAACGCGACCTACACCGACGTGCCGACACTGAAATCCAAAGGCCATGACCTGCAGACCGGCAGCTTCATCGTGCTTGCGGCCCCGACCAACACACCCGACGACGCGGTCGAGACGCTCGAGACCACCTTCAAGGCGGCCTATGACAGCGCCGAATTTCAGGATTGGCTGGCGCAGATTGGTGTGACCGCCGACTGGCTGGGCTCCGACGAGGTTGTCGCCTGGATCGACGAGCTTCAGTCCAAGACGTTCGCACTGATGGACGATCTGGAACTGTAATCATTCCTCTCGCCAGTCCCCGTTCCGCGGACCGGGGACTGGCTGCGGACGTCAGCGACGCCCGATCCAGCCTTACATGCCCGACCGTGGCCTGGACATCCGCAGACGACACGATCTGCAGTCCCGTGCTTTCAGAGCCTTACAATTTTTTACTCACCCCAGCCCAGGAGAAGACGATGCTCATGAACAGGCAACTGGTTTTTCTTTACGTCACTCTGGCCGTGTCTGTCGGTTATCTTGTGTCGGCCCTGAGGTTGGGTGCTCCTGTCGTCGATGGCGGGTTGACGCCCGCGTTCTTTCCCATGCTCGTGGGCGGCACGGCGATCCTCTTTGCCGGCGTCCTGATCGTGCAAAAACTCCGCGAGGCGCGGGATGCGCCCCCCGTCGAGACGCCGCGCACCTTCACCCATCTCTGGGTCGTGGTAGCAGTCTTTCTCTATGTCGTGGCGTTCAAACCGCTTGGGTATTTCCTGTCCTCGGGGCTCTTTGTCTTTGCGCTGATCGTGCTGTTCTCGGGCCGCGAAAAACTGCTCGTCAAGGCGGTGATCTCCGCAGTGGTCACCGGCGTCGCCTATCTCATGTTCCAGCAATTGTTCGGGGTCCGCCTCCCGACGCTCTGGGGATAAATCATGGACTTCATCCTGCAAGTTTTCAGCAGCTTTTCCCTGCTGCTCGATCCGTTCAACCTGACCTATGTGATCTTGGGCTTCGTGATCGGCACGATCTTTGCCGCCATTCCGGGCCTGACCGCGACGCTGGCGATGGCGCTCTTGCTGCCGCTGACATACACCCTCAATGTCGAAACCGCGCTGATGGCCTGCGCCAGCATCTACATGGCCGGCATGTGCGGTGGATCAATCACCGCCACCACCATCAACATCCCCGGCGCGCCGTCCTCGATGATGACCGCGCTCGACGGTTATCCGATGCAGCAGCAGGGCAAGGGTGCGCTGGCGTTGGGCCATGCCGCGCTTGGTTCGATGTTCGGCGGCGCGGTCGGCGCACTCCTGTTGATCGCGGTGGCACCTTTCGTGGCCGAACTGTCCCTACTGGTAAAGACCACGGGCAAGTTCTCGCTTCTGGCCTTTGCGATTATCGTCGTCGTGATCGCACAGCGCGGTCGTATTCCGCAGGCCGGTTTGGCCGCCTGTATCGGGCTGATGCTGGCCACCGTCGGGCTTGACGCCATGGAGCCGGTTACGCGTTTCACCTATGGCTATTCCAACCTGACCGCCGGGATCGACCTGATGCCGGTAATCATCGGCACCTTCGCCATTGCCGAGGTCCTGACCCAGGCCTATTCCCACACCGATGTCAGCGCCGCGGCCGCCGCCGCCGACAAGGTCAGGATACGCCGGCGCGACTTCCTGCCGCCGCTGTCGGACATCCGCAAGATCGGCTTTGGTGTCTACTTCAAATCCTGCCTGATCGGGTACTTCGTGGGCACTCTGCCCGGCGCAGGCGGCTCGATGGGGTCATTTCTTGCCTATACCGAGACGGTGCGCACCTCGAAAGACCCGGAATCCTTCGGCAAGGGCAACCCGCAGGGCATCGCCGCCTCGGAAAGCGCCAACAACGCGGTCTGTGGCGGGGCCATGGTCCCAATGCTGACCTTCGGCATCCCCGGCGATCCGATCACCGCGATCATGCTGGGCGTGCTGGTCATCAACGGCATCCAGCCGGGTCCGCAGCTGATGGCCGATCAAGCCGGGCTGATTGCCCCGATGCTGGCGGCGCTGCTGTTCAGCGCAGTGGTGCTGATCCCGCTGACGCTCTGGCTCCTTGGCCCGTATTTCATCAAGATCGTCTCGATGCGCAAGGATGTGCTTTATGCCGTGATCGCGCTTCTTGCGGTGGTGGGCAGTTATGTGGCGACCTACTCCACGTTCCAAATGTTCATGGCGCTCGCCATGGGGGTTCTTGCGTTCTACCTACGACGCAACGGTTTTCCGGTGATCACCATGTTGCTGGGCTATATCCTCGGGCCAAATCTAGAAGAATTCCTGCGGCGTTCACTGGCGCTGTCGAACGGTGATCCGACAACCTTCTTCACCAATCCCGACAGCCTGTTCTTTGTGGTGCTAACGCTGATCTTCTTTTACTTCCTGGTGATCCGCAAGCCCGCTGAAATACCCAAGGCTGTCAAAACGAAATAGGATAATACCGCTGGCCGCCCTATCCCATGGGGCGGCAAGGGACTTTGCGATCTGACGCGTGTTGGCGGCTGTATCTCGGGCATATGCTGTCTATATTGGCACCATTCGCGCACCCGGCCCACAAACATGGAGACCCCGTTGTCCGAGACAAGACCCCCCTCGCTGGCAGATCAAGTATACGACCAGCTACTGACCAAGATCCTGGAAGAGGAATATCCGGTGCACAGTCGGTTGCCCACCGAAGAGGTGATGGCACAAGGCTTCGGTGTTTCCCGGCCGATTGTGCGCGGGGCGCTGTCACGGTTGCGTGACGATGGCATCGTGCAATCGCGCCGCGGCTCGGGAAGTTACGTGCTGCGCCGTCCCGATCGCGAACTAAACAGGTTCGTACCGCTTAAATCGGTCTCGGATGTACAGCGGTGTTACGAGTTTCGCATCGATGTCGAAGGTGCGGCAGCCGCCTGGGCAGCACGGAGGCGCGACGACGAAGACCTGGCGGCGATGGATGCCGCCTATCAGGTGATGGAGCAAACCTATCAGCAGAACGCTCTTGGTATTGACGCGGATCAACGTCTGCATCTGGCGGTAGCCCAGGCGGCAAAGAATCCGTTCTTCTCGTCAGTGCTGGAATCGCTGAGCGATCAAATTGCATATGGCGTTAAACTGTCGCGCTCTTTGACCCTGCTCGACACTTCCGGTCGGCAAGAACTTGTGCTGGCAGAGCATCGCGCAGTGCTCGATGCGATCCGTCTGCAACAGCCGGAGGTCGCTCAGGCGACAATGCGCCACCACATCACCGCCGCGAAGGACCGGATGTTCGTCGACACGCAGGAGGATTGACGCCCCAACAGACGGCGTCGATGATTTTCTGACGGTCAACCTCGTGTTGCAATGCCCGGCGGCCAGACCAACTCTCATTTGCGCGTCGCTTAGCCAATAAAGGTCAGCGATGTCATCGCTCTTTTTCGAACCGCGAAGCACGCTGTCCGGAGGAAATCAGAAGGTCCTGACCCTGCCTCAGCATGCCATTGCAAGCTATTCCTTGTAGCGGACCTCCAGTTCGTCGAACATCGATTTGCGCACCAAGCGCTGGCGTTCTTCGAAGCTGGCCAACGGCCCGCCCTCGTCCATACGACCCATTTCCTTCAACTGACCCAGCGCCGTCTGCATTCCATGCACGGCGGATTGTAGGGCGACATTGGCATAAAGAATCAGCGAAAAGCCCATCTGTCCTAGTTCTTCCAAGCCAACGATCGGTGTTTTGCCGCCCACGACAAGGTTGATGAGTTGCGGTGTTCCGGGCAACGCTGTCGGGATTCCGCGCATTTCTTCGACCGATTGCGGAGCCTCGACAAAGGTGATGTCGGCACCTTCCTCGACAAAGGCTGCCGCGCGGTCGAGAGCGGCATTGTAACCATCGGTAGCACGGGCATCAGTGCGAGCGAGGATCAGCATGTTCTCGTCCTGCCGTGAATCGACCGCGGCACGGATGCGGATGCGCGCCTCGGCAAGTGGCACGACCTCCTTGCCCGAGAAATGCCCGCAGCGCTTGGGCGATTTCTGATCCTCCAGCTGCACCGCGCTGGCGCCAGCGCGTTCCAGCGTGCGAATCGTGTGACGCACGTTCAGCGCATTGCCGAAACCGTTATCGGCATCCACCACGATGGGCAGATCGGTGGCGTCGCGGATCGTCGAGGTGTGCTGCGCGATCTCCGACAGGCCGACAAAGCCCAGATCCGGCAGCCCCAGATAGGTATTGGTCAGCCCCGCACCGGTCAAGTAGACCGCCTCGAAGCCTTGATCCTCAATCACTCTTGCGGCCAGCGCATTTGGAGCGCCGGGCATCAAGAGAGGGCGGTTTTCGGACAAACGTTCGCGGAAGGCGCGATTGATTTCATGGCTCAGCATCGGGTTTCTTTCGTTAGTTTGTGTCGTGAAGGCGGGTGTCGGTCACATAGACGAAACCGTCCATCAATCGGCGTTGCGTGCGCAGGATACGTGCGGCGCTGATCTTTTCGGACTGTGCGTCGCGTTTCGCGCCAACGGAAACGATACCGCTGGGCGTGCCGATGCGCAGGTTCAGCGGGTCGGCACCATCGGGCAAACAGCCGGCCACGACCGACCCTTCGCACTGGGCCGCACAGGCCAGGGCTAACGCTCCGGTCACCGGCACAGCGCGATGCGCCTGCCCGGCGGATATCATGCGGATCTGCAGGTCGTGGCTGTCGGGCGCATGACTCTGACCCGAAAGATCGCTGTATCTCGCAGGCGGTGCCACCATGGCGACCTTGGGTGTGGCCATGCGGCTCGCGGCGGCATCCAGATCGGCGGTCATGCTCATCGCCACCGAGGCACGGCACCGGATCTCTTCGAGCCGCGCCATTAGCGGGCCGTTGGCGTCAATCTCCTCGGGCAAGACTGTGGTGTCGCCGCCTACCTCGTTGGACAGGACAAAAACCGAGGGCATCGCCGCGTCGATCATCGTGGCCTTGATGCACCTGCCATCCGTAAGGTCGACCCGGGAGACCACTCCGCCTGCGGGAAATGCGCCGTGTCCGGCGGTATCGGTCGGGTCGAGGAAATCCAGCGCGACGGGCGCGCCGGTACCCGCGACGCCGGGGATCTCCAGATCGCCGTCCACGACCGCCTGGCCGTCCTGCACCGTAAAGCGCGCCTCGATCAGCTTACCGGAATTGGTGTTGTGGATGCGAACCACCGCCTCACCGTCGCGCGGGCCGATCACAAGACCTTCGTCATAGGCGAACGGCCCCATGGCCGAACTCATGTTGCCGCAATTGCCGCTGAAATCGACGTTGATGTCCTTGATGCCGACCTGCGCGAATGTGTAGTCGATGTCGGCATCGGGACGCGTCGCGGGCCCGATGATGCAAATCTTGCTGAGCGAGGAAATCCCGCCGCCCATGCCGTCAAGCTGACGCATGTTCGGGTCGGGGCTGCCCATGATCGCGGCGAACAGCACCGGCCAATCGGTTTCGTCTTCGGGCAGGTCTGCGCGTTTGAGCACAACGGCCTTAGAGGTGCCGCCGCGGATGAAGGCGGCGGGAATTCGGGTCTGGCTCATGTCCGGGTCTCATCTTCCTGTTCGGTCTGGCTCAATTGCATTTCCAGCGCCGTCCAGCTGTTTCGTATATGACGACGCATCAGCAGTCCCGCAATTTCGCCGTCACCATCGATGATGGCGGCGGCAATGCGCTCGTGTTCTTTCAGCGCAACGGCACCGCGTCCTGTAACATTGCGGTGCTTGACCCGCAGTAGCGATAACTGCGGATACAGTTCGCGGGTAAGGTAGCGTAGGATCAGCGGATTGCCCGACAACTCGGCAATCACCACATGGAAATCGCGGTCGCTTGAAGCTTGCAGATATGCGCCCTCGGGGTGGGCCGCGATCTGCGCCCCGTGCTGGTCGAGCAATTGCCTGAAACGCGGCGCAGCATGCCGTCCTGCGTTTGAGGCCGCCAGCGTCGCGGCCTCGGCTTCGAGGGCCGTGCGCACCTGGTAGAGCGCGCGCGCATCGCTTCGGCCGATGATTCGAACACGTGCACCGCTGTTGGGCACGATTTGGACAATTCCCGCTTCAGACAAAAGGCCAAGCGCCGCGCGTACCGGACCGCGGCTGACCGCGAACCGTTCCGCCAGTGCCATTTCGCCCAGCCGGCTGCCCGGCACCAGCGCGCCGCACAGAATGTCATCGCGCAGTTCGGCGGCCAGTCGCTCTGATACAAGAGTCCGAGATTCTGTCATTATTGTAGACAATATTTCTCTCCAAGTGGGATCTTAGCATCGCACAGCGCCTCAAGCGGCGCACTTAAAATCCCCATAACATGTGATAATGTCAATACTTCGATATCTGTTGACAGATGGTCGTATGTGGCATTACCACCCTTCGCTATCCAGATTGCACTACAATTTTCGGATTTCAATCCGTCCTGACAAGGAGCATCAGACATGAAACGACGCCAGTTTTCTGCCACGGCCTTCGGCCTGACGATGATCGCCGCGCTGACCCCTCTAGCCGCTTCGGCTCAAAGCGATTGGCCGCCCAGCCGGGTCACTTTTGTCGTGGCCTTGGGGCCGGGCGGATCTGCTGACCGTACAGCGCGAGCGCTGGCGCAGCGGCTTCAGGATGAGATCGGCGTGCCGATCACCGTGGTGAACCAGAAAGGCGGCGGAGGTCATGTCGGTCAGACCTATTTCACCAATATGCCAAAGGATGGCAGTTTCTTTCTCGCGTCTTCGATTCACCCCTACATTTCAAATGCGATCATGGATTTCGACGCGGACTATTCGCTGGACGACTTCGCCTTTATCAACGGCCAGTGGAACGACCACGACCTGTTCGCCGTGAACGCCGATACCCCTTTTGAAAGCATGACTGAATTCATGGAAGCCGCCAAGGCCAACCCCGGCACGCTGAAAGTGTCGGTGGTGCCCGGCTCGACCGGCGCGATCAACCTTGAATTGGCGCTGGAGGCTTTCGGCTTGGACAAGGATGCAGTCAATATCGTGACCTACCAGTCCGGCGGGGCCGCACGCACGGCCGTGGCGGGCGGTCAGGTGGACATGACTGTTTTGGCCGCCGACGGCACCCTGTCGATCAAGGAAATGGTGCGCCCGCTGGCCATCGCGTCGGACGAGGTTGATGCCAACTGGGATGCCCCGACGCTGAATGCCGCGCTGGAAGACGCGGGGCTGGACCCGCTGCCGGTTTTGGCAGGTTCCATGCGCGGGTTGGCTGCCCATGCCGAGTTCCAGCAGGAACACCCGGAAGCGTTCCAGAAGGTGGTCGACGCCTACAAGACCGTGCTGGAGGATGAGGAGTTTGTTGCGTCTCTTGAGGCACAGAACATCGGTGCCGAATGGCTAGGCCCCGAGCGCACGACAAAGATCATCCGGTCCAACTTTGACATTCTCAAGCGGTTCAATACCGAATGACCTTTATAGCGCGGCGGTTCGCATCGCCGCGCGTCACCCTTTCCTCTGAATGGAGGCTGATATGACCGGAAAGCTATCCGCGCCCCATGCCGCGCTGCTGGGCATCATCCTTGCCTTGACCGGCTATATCACCTGGAGCGCGCTTTCCGCCTCCAATACGCTCAACAACCTGATCGTCACGGTGCCGGTCGCAATACTCATCGCCGTGCTGAGCGGGGTCATTCTTTTTGCGGCCTTTCGCAGCCCTACCCCCCCCGAGCCTGACGAAACCAGCGCCGTCTGGGGCGACCTTTTGTTGCTCTCGGGGTTCGCCCTGTTCTGCTACGCGCTGACGCATATCGGATTTGACGTGGCCACCTTTGTCTTTGTCTGGGCCGGGGTCGTGATGAGCGGTGGCAAGGGCCTATGGCAGCCGCCGCTGTTCTCAGCACTGTTCACGCTGGTACTGGTCAAGGGTTTCGGCGCGCTTTTTCCGTATCCGATGCTGACGCTGGTGCTGTGACATGATCGATCAAATCGCCTTCTCCGGCGCCGTCTCGCTATTGTTCACCAGCTTTGCGCCCTGGATGTGGGTCATTCCGGGGCTGTTGATCGGTCTGATCTTCGGATCCATTCCGGGCTTGCAGATCTCCATGGCCATGGCCGTATTCCTACCCGTCACCTTCAGCATGGAATTTTTGCAAGCCATGCTCTTCCTGACGGCGATCTTCACCGGCGGGACCTATGGGGGTGGGGTGACGGCGATCCTGATGAACATCCCAGGCTCCTCGTCATCGATTGCCACTGCTTTTGACGGCTACCCGATGGCACGCGCGGGCAAGCACAACGAGGCGCTGGGGCTCGGCCTTGCGGCGTCCGTCGTGGGCGCTTTCGTGGGTTATATCCTGTTGCTTTTGCTGATCGACCCGTTGGCAGCACTGGTCCTGAAGATCGGCCCGATGGAAATGGTCGTGGTGGTGCTCTGGGGGCTGACCCTGATCGCCACGCTGAATGAAGGTAGCCTTGCCAAGGGGCTGATGGCCGGCTTCTTCGGCCTGATGCTAAGCCAGATCGGCATGTCCACAACCGGCGTCATGCGCACCGATATCTTCATGCCCTTCCTGATCGACGGCATCGCGGTGGTGCCCGCGATGATCGGCATTTTTGCGGCCTCCGAACTGCTACGCCTGCGCGGCGGCAGCTATCTGGTTCGCGATGATGCACAGCGCGACATATCCATCGCGCGGATCATGGCCGGCGTGGGCCAGACGTTCAAATATCCCGGCGTGCTGATCCGTGGCAGCCTGATTGGTGCGGTGATCGGTGCCATTCCGGGCGTAGGTTCTTCGGTGGCGAACCTCGTGTCTTATGGCGAGGCAAAGCGCAAATCCAAAAATCCCGGATCGTTCGGCAAAGGTGCCCCGGACGGCGTGATCGCGGCGGAATCCGCCAATAGCAGTTCCGAGGGCGGATCGATGACGGCGCTGCTCGCGCTGGGAATCCCCGGCGGGGCGGCAACGGCCGTTCTGCTGGCGGCGTTCTCGTTCCACAATATCGTCGGCGGACCGTCCTTCATCCGTAACCAGACCGATATCGTTTATTCGATCATCCTGGGGAATCTGGGTCAGGTCATCCTTCTGGCCGTGATTGGTTTGTTGATGCTGCGGGTGCTAGGCATGGTGGTGCGGGTGCCACTCGCCTATCTGGTGCCCAGCGTGCTGGCGATGTGCGCCTGGGGCGGCTACGGCATCACCGGGACCATTGCAGGACCGCTCACGGTTGCGGTCTTTGCCGGGCTGGGCTGGCTGATGCGAGGCAGCCGTTACCCCGTCGCAGCCACGGTGATCGGACTGTTGCTGGGCCGGATGATGGAGGGCGAACTGGTGCGCACATTGCAAATCTCTGGTGGTAACCCGCTGCGCTACCTGTTCGAGCGGCCAATCGCGCTTGGTTTGTTCGTGGTCATGCTGCTGGTGCTCGTGGGCGCACCCGCGCTCAAAGCCTATCGCAAGCGCAAAACCGGCGACATCGCTGGCTGACCTTCCGTGCTGTACAACCCATATACGCGCGGTGGGGCCACCATCGCAATCGGGGCAGCGGGCGGCGCGGTGTTCCTGATCCTCAACTTGGCGCTGCCTTGGGTGCTGGGCAGTCTAACCGCAACGTTTCTCGTACGGAAGGTCACCGGATTCAGAACCGACCTGCCGCGCTCCTGGCGCGGGTACGCCATGGTCGCCATCGGCACCATGCTGGGGACCAGCTTCACCTCGGACGTGGTGGCCCATGCGGGCGGATGGGCGGTCAGCATCGTCGCGATGCTGCTGCTGTCGCTGGGGTTCGGCCTGTTTGCCTATATGGTGTTTCGCCTCTTCGGCGGCATGGACCGCGCCACAGCACTGTTCGCCGCGACACCGGGCGGGCTGACAGTCGTCAGCCTGCTGGCCGAGCAATACGATGCAGCGGTCAATCGCGTCGCGCTGTGCCACACCGCGCGGCTGGTGGTGCTCCTCGCCAGTGCGCCCTTCATCATCGAGACAATCTCGGGCATCGACCTGTCAGACGCCAACAGCGCCTTCCTCAATCCGATTGAGCCACTGGACCCGCTGCGCCATGGCGGGTTGGTGCTGGTGGCGGTTGTCAGTTGGGCAGTGGCCCGCCGGTCGAGCCTGCCCTCGGCGCTGTTGCTCTTTCCGCTGCTGAGTTCGGCAGTGCTGCACGGGTCGGGTCTAATGACAGTGCATGTTCCGCCGGTTCTCTCCAGCTTGGCGCAGGTCGTTATCGGCGCTGGGGTCGGCGCGCGTTTCGCAGACTATACCTTGCGCCAGATCTTGCGTGACGGCTGGCTTGCCGCGCTTGTCGGGCTGGCTCTGGCACTCGGAGCGCTGGCTGCGGCTTGGGCGATGGTCCATGTCACCGGAGACGAGATCGCGCCCCTCTTTCTGGCCTACCTGCCGGGAGGCGCGCCGGAACTGGGCGTCGTCGCGCTGGCACTGATGATCAACCCGGCGATGGTGGCCGCGCATCACGTCTCGCGCGTATTCCTGATCGTCGCGATCCTGCCGGTTCTGGCGCGGCGGCTGGCCGTTCCGATGGAAGATACCGACAGCGTGTCGAAGTGACGGCGGGGCCATACCGGCCCCGCCCGCTGTTTTTCTTCAGTCGTTCGCGTCTTCGCGAGAGACCGGGTCACCCTCCATGCGCCGGGCGCGGCGCTGAAGATAGACAGGGATGGCCACCACCAGCACTGCCAGAACGTAAAGCGTGACGCTCTTGTAATCCTCCAGCAGGATCATCCAGTCGCCACCGGAAATCGACAGCGCCCGGCGCAGGTTGTTCTCGAACAACCCACCCAGCACGAAACCGAGGATCACCGGTGCCAGCGAGAATTCCATCTTGCGCAGGAACCAGCCGAAGACACCCAGCCCCGTGACCAGCAAGAGGTCAAAGGGGTTGCCGACAATGGTGTAGATTCCCACGAAGGCCAGGATGGCGATCATCGGCGTCAGATAGTGCTGCGGGATTGTCAGCATCCGCGCGAACAAACCCACCAACGGCAGGTTGATCAGCAGCAGCGCCACGTTACCGACATACATCGACGCGATCAGTCCCCAGGCGATCTCTGGCTGCTGGGTGAACAGCAGCGGTCCGGGCTGGATGTTGAACATCAGCAGCGCGCCCAGAATGATCGCTGTGGTCCCAGATCCCGGAATGCCCAGCGTCAGCATCGGCACCATGGCCCCGCCCGCAGCCGCGTTATTGGCAGTTTCCGGCGCGGCCAGACCACGCACATCACCGGTGCCGAACAGATGACCCTCGGCCCCCGCCAAGCGTTTTTCCGTGCCATAGGCGACCGCAGAGGCAACCGACGCGCCGGTGCCCGGCAGCACGCCGATGAAGAACCCCAGGAATGAGCAGCGCACGATGGTCCATTTGGATTTTGCCAGATCGGCCATTTTGACAAAAGAGTTGTCCACCGGCAGCGAGTCCAGTTTGCCCGAGACCTGTTTTTCCACCAGCGTGAACAGTTCCGCCATGCCGAACAGACCCACGATGACGATCAGAAAGTCGATGCCCGCAAGAAAATCGGGAATGCCGAAGGTATAGCGCGGCACGCCGGTATTGGCGTCGATCCCGATGGTCGCCAGCATCAGGCCGATCAACGCGCCTAAAAGCGTCTTGGTGGGGTTCTTGCCCACCAGCGAGGCCAGCGAGGCAAACGCGAAGACCATCAGCGCGACGTAATCCGCCGGGCTGAAGGTGACGGCGAAGGTCGCCAGCATTGGCCCGAACAGCGTCATTAGGATCACCGCGAAGGTGCCACCGATAAAGGACGAGATCGCCGACAGCGACAGCGCTCGGCCCGCTTGACCGTTCCGCGCCATGGGATAGCCGTCAAGCGTGGTCATGACTGCGCCCGCATCGCCCGGCACGTTGAGCAGAATCGACGAGATCCGGCCGCCATATTCAGCACCATAATAGATGCCCGCTAGCAGAATCAGCGCCGAGGCGGGCTCGAACCCCATGCTGTAGGCGATGGGCAGCAGGATCGCGACACCGTTGATCGGGCCAAGGCCCGGCAACGCGCCGATCAGCGTGCCAAAGAAGGCCCCTGCAAGCACCAGCATCAGGTTGAACGGGTCCAATGCTACGGCAAAACCGGTGCCCAGACCGGTGAGAATGGTATCCATCAGGTGCCTCCCATTTCAAGCAGCGCCTCGACCAACTCGCCCTCGGGCAGGTTGAGATCAAGTAGGATAGCGCAGAGCAGATAGCCGCCGATCCCAGCCGCCAGCCCGAAAATTGCCGAGTGTTTCAGGGTTGCGCCCAGCATGCGCGCGGTCAATGCACCAAAGAGAATGGTCGAGATAATAAAACCGACCGGCTCGTACAGTTCGGCATAGACGATCATCAGCGCGACCATAAAGAGCAGCCGGAAGGCGGTCGCGCGGTTGACTTCCAGACCTTCCACATCCGGCTTCCACAGAATGTGTATCAGGCAAAGCAGCGCGATGACCGAGAGGATCTGCGGCCAGCTTTCCGGTCCGAGCGGGTCGTATTGAAATGGCGCAGAGATGCTGACAAAGGCAATGATCGCATAAGCGACGGTCGCCAAAAACAGCACGCCGGCGAAAATCCGATCTGCCATAGGTTTTTCCTTCGGTGCGACGTGACGGGATGCCGGGGCGCGGTACATCGCACCTGCCCCGGCCCGGTGTGTGTTACTGGATCAAACCGGCTTCGGTTGCGATTTCGCGCAGTTTGGCCATGTTGTCATTCACCGCCTGGGTCAGCTCGTCCCCGGCAAGGTTGAGCGGCAGAAGACCTTTCTCGGATTGCAGTTTGGCGAACTCTTCGGTCTCGTAGGCCGCCTTGAAGGCATCAACCCACGTGTTGTAAGCCTCGTCCGACACGTCGCCGCCCATGTAGAAGCCGCGCATGATGGTCCACTCCACGTCATAGCCTAACTCCTTGGCGGTCGGAACATCGGCAAAGGGTTCATCGAGACGCTCATTCGACATGGTGGCCAGAACGCGCATAGTGCCGGCATCCATATGCGGCACCATCTCGCCCACATCGCCGGTATAGACGTCGATGGAGCCTCCCATCAGCGCAGCGATCGCGTCACCGCCGCCATCCAAAGCGACATAGCGCATACCTTGAGGCGTGCCGCCGGCTTCGCGGATCAGCAGTGCGGCCTTCATCCAGTCCTGCGACCCGATGGATCCGCCCGCGCCCACGACCACCGAGGCCGGATCTTCGGTCAGCTTGTTCATGACGTCTTCGAGGCTTTCGAACGGGCTGTCGGCCGGCACGATCACGGCACCGAAATCGGCACCCGCAGTAGCGACCCAGCGCACGTCCTCTTCGGAGAACTGGCCATATTTTCCGGTCGCGATGTTCAGTAGCGAGCCGGTGGAATACGCCACGATGGCGGAATCGTCATCGGTGCGCGTGGTGTTGAACAGGTTGAACGCCACCGCGCCGATGCCGCCAGGCATGAAGGTCACCTGAATGGTCTCCGACAGATGCGGCTCGAGTCCGCTCTGGGCGATCCGGCAGGTCAGGTCGAACCCACCGCCCGGCTGAGCTGGTGCCACGCATTCCGGCTTGTCGATCTCGCCCTGAGCCATGGCTGGCGCGCCAAGCCCGGCGGCGAATGCCGCGGCGGCACCAAGGCGCAGAATTCGGCTCATAGCGCCGCTCGCGTGGGATGTGGTCTGGAATAGCATGGTTTTCCTCCTCTGGTTTTCATGCAACGGCGCTTGATCGCGCCACTTTCGGTTATTGGTCTTGTCGTGCCGCCGCCGCGTGGAGTCGGCGCAGGATCAATCGGCCGAGGCCGCCCGCCGCGATTTGCTCGGCTTCCGGTGCGCTATCGATGTGCAATGTCACCTCTTGCTCCTCGCGCGCGCCATCAGCGCGGTCAATCACCAGCCGCGTCCGGCCGCGCGGCGCAATCGGATGTTTCAGGTCAGGAAGTGAAATCCGTTCGGTCCCGTCAAGACCCAAGGTCTCTGCCGAGACGCCTTCGGACCATTGGCACGGAATCACCCCCATTCCGACGAGGTTGGAGCGGTGAATGCGCTCAAAGCTTTGCGCGATCACAGCGCGCACGCCCAGTAGGTTCGTGCCCTTGGCTGCCCAATCCCGGCTGGAGCCGGAGCCGTATTCCCGGCCAGCGACAATCACCAACGGTCGGCCCATCGCGCGATAGGCCTCGGCGGCATCGAAGATCGGCAGCGGCTCACCCCGTCCCTCGATCCGCGTAACGCCACCCTCGATACCCACGGCGATGCGGTTGCGCAGCCGCGGATTGGAAAAGGCACCGCGCATCATTACCTCGTGATGACCTCGCCGCGCGCCGTATGTGTTGAACGCTGCCGGCGCGACGCCGCGGGCCTGCAACCACTGCCCGGCGGGCGAATCCGGTGCGATCACCCCCGCGGGGCTGATGTGATCGGTGGTCACGGAATCACCTAGAATGATAAGGATCGATGCGCCTTCGATTGCGGCGTCAGCGTCATCATCGGCGTCGAAATGCTCAAAGAAGGGCGGGCGAGCGATATAGGTGGAGGCGGGCCATTCGTAGGTCGTCCCGGCAGGCGAGTCGACCTGTTGCCAAAGCTGGCCGCCGGGGTCGCTTACGGCATAGATGTCACGATAGGCCTGCGCATCTCCGGCGTGAACCAGCGCCGCTTCGATATCTCGCGCCGAAGGCCAGATGTCGCGCAGGTGCACCGGCCCGCCGTCGTTCCCCTGCCTCAGCGGCACGGATGTCAGATCGACCCGGATGCTGCCAGCCAGTGCATAGGCGACGACCAGCGGCGGAGACATCAGGAAATTGGCCCGTATTGACGGGTGGATACGCGCCTCGAAATTGCGATTGCCCGACAGCACAGCGGCGCAAACCAGATCATCCGCCGCAATCGCCGCATCCAGCGCCGGATCAAGCGGGCCGGAATTGCCGGCGCAGGCACCGCAACCATAGGCGGAAATGCCGAACCCCAGTTTCTCCAGCGGCGCCATTAGTCCGGCGGCCGTCAAATAATGCGCCACGACACGAGAGCCTGGCGTGAAAGAGGTTTTGATCCAAGGCGGCACGGACAGACCAGCCGCAACGGCGTTGCGTGCCAACAGGCCCGCGGTCATCAGAACCTCGGGATTGGAGGTATTGGTACACGACGTGATTGCAGCAATCAGGATATCGCCCTGCCCCAGATCTTCGGGCATGTCTGGCGCCGCTGCGACCGGGCTGCGCCGCTCTAGCTCCGCGGCTCTATCGTAGCCACCATCCCCGACTGGTGCCGCCATCAGACGTTCGAAGGTTTCGCTCACATCAGACAAGTCGATCCGGTCCTGCGGGCGTTTTGGCCCTGCAACACTGGGCACGATCCGGCCAAGGTCTATCTGAAGGTGCTCTGAATAGTCGATATCGCCCGGCATCGGCATGCCGAACATGCCTTGCGCCTTGTAATAGGCTTCCAGCATTGCGACGTCCGCATCGTTACGGCCCGTCGCGCGGAAATAATCGATCGTCCGGTCATCGGTGGGAAAGAGTCCGATCGTGGCACCATATTCCGGAGCCATGTTGGCGATCGTCGCCCGATCCGTGGCAGACAGAGACGCCGCACCAGCGCCGAAAAATTCGACAAATTTGCCCACCACGCCATGCGCGCGCAGCCGTTCCGTCACCACCAGCACCGCATCGGTGATGGTGGCGCCCTCGGGCAGACGACCTGTCAGTTCCACCCCCACGACATCCGGCGCCACCAGCGTAACTGGCTGACCCAACATGGCGGATTCCGCCTCGATACCGCCGACACCCCAGCCCAGAATGCCAATGCCGTTGATCATCGTGGTATGACTGTCGGTGCCCACCAGCGTGTCGGGGTGCCAGATGCCATCGGTTTCGGACACACCCTTGGCGAGTGATTCTAGGTTCACCTGATGGATGATGCCAAAGCCGGGCGGAACCGTGGTGAAGTTTTCGAACGCGGCATTACCCCATTTGAAAAAGGCATAACGCTCGGCGTTGCGATCATATTCCAGTTCCAGATTGCGCCGCAATGCATCGGCAGAGCGTGCGTGGTTGATCTGGACCGAGTGGTCGATGACAAGTTGTACCGGGATCTGCGGCTCGACCAGGGCTGGGTCGGAACCGGCACGGACCATGGCGTCGCGCATCGCCGCAAGGTCGCAGACCAGCGGCGTACCGGTGAAATCCTGTAGTACCACGCGCCCCACCGAAAGCGGCACTTCGGTGCGTTGGCCGTCGGGACTCCAGTTCGCCAGTGCTTTGATATGCGCGGCAGTGGTTCCGGGTTTGCCGCAATTGCGCAGCGCGGATTCCAGCAGGATGCGTATCGATATCGGCAACCGTGCAATACCCGGATAGCCGGTTTTTTCCAGCGATGGCAGGGAACAGAAGCGGTGCACACGCCCGCCTGCGGCAGTGAAGCTGCCAATATGGCGCGGACCCGTCTGCTGGGCTGTGGGAGAAGAATCGAGCGTCTTCATCGCGCGGGCATTTCCGTCCATAGCAGGTTTTCCCGCGCATTGGAGATATGCAGGCGCATCGCTTCTTCAGCCTTGTAACGTTCGCCAGTTTCCAGCGCCCGCACGATATCGGCATGCTCGGCGAGTGCCGCCTCTGAGCGACCGGGTTTTGAAGAAGAGCGGTGACGGTACATGCGTATTTGAAGATAGAGTTCATCGCAAAGCGCCCGGAACAGGCGCTGACTGCCTGAATGCTTGATGATGAAGAAATGGAAATCGTTGTCCGACGACACCTGTTTGTAGTGTCCGGTGCTTGCGGTCTCACTCTCATGCCGCGCCAGCATCTGGGCGAGGATACGCAGATCATCCGCAGCCATGCGGGTCGCCGCAAGCCCGCAAGCTTGGCCTTCCAGTGCTTCGCGCATTGTAAAAAGATCGTCGAGATCGGCAAGCGTCAGAGCGGTGATAAACACGCCGAGATTTGTCCGGCGCTCGACAAGCCCATGGCTTTCCAGTCGGTTCATTGCTTCGCGCAGCGGCCCGCGACTGATCCCGAAATCCCGAGCAAGTTCGGCCTCTTTCAGGCGAGCCCCTGGCTCCAGCTCGCCCTTGGCTATACCGTCCGAAATCGCCGCAAAAGCCTGGTCGGACAGGGACGGTGCTGGAATGATGATCTTGCGTGACTGCACGTCGCCCTCATTCTGAAAACTGTTGACAGTTAGGCACCCTAAATTCCAGGTGTCAACCGATCGTTGAGCAAGAAGTCTGTGTCGCGTTGCGCTTAAATCGGTTCTGTCTCAATTTGTGTGGCGGAGAGGTAGCATTCGGTCTCTGAGCAGCTCTGGACCGGCTCCACCGTCGGCGGCTCGGTCGTGCCTTGAGCACGCGTCTTCAACTGCCGAAGCACCGTGTCATCGCTGACTCCAACGCCCAAACGATGAAAGAGCCGCTCGGCAGGCCGCCCACCTGTCGCATGCCCCATATGACGAGGATTTCGCGACGTTCCTCGATAGCCTTGAGGCCAGAATGCCTCTTCCACATGCGTTCCGAGAGTCCTGCATCTGCGCTTTGGTCCCGCATTGCTCGGGCCGCGCCAACCATTCGGGCTTGGTGGCATCGTTCATGGCAGAAATCACGTCACGGAGGATCCCGCGAGAAAAGTTGCGCTCCGGACATCCTGATTTGGCAGGTTTACAGCTAGCCATCATCCGCCCTCATTCAAACCGCCGCGCATCGTAGCGCTGATACTACGCCTGCGAATTGATGAGCCCTGCATCCACCATCTGCTCCCCATCCGGCAAATCGTGCAGCGCCCCCAAATCAAAGGTGGCCAGGAACTTGTCGGTTGTCACATAGGTATAGGGTGCCCCGCGCCTTGGCGATCTCGGCCCGGTGCCGATCAAACCGCGCGCATGCAGCCGACCGATCAAATCCCGGCTGATTTCCTTTCCGAAGATGTCTTTCAAGCCATCCCGCGTGATTGGCTGGTGGTAGGCAATAGCGGCGAGTACCGTGACATCATATTCACGCAGATCGAGATCCTGTTCACCGATGTCAGCCGCGGTCCGGATCGCCGGCGCATAGGGGGGCCTGGTTCGCAGCATCCAACCGCTGGCGACCTGCGCCACTTCGAATGACCGGCCGTCAAGATCCGCGGCCAGGTCCTCGATCAACAGCTCAACCGAAGCTCCCTGCCCCACCACCCGTGCCAGATCCTCACGCGCTACTGGCGAGGCAGATGCAAAGAGAACGGCTTCGATCCGCCGCATCCATTCGCGCCAGCGCAACTCGGCTGGCAGATCCTCTAGTTCCCGGTCGAGACCGGTTTCGGCGTGATTCTTGGCCATGCTCACACTCCGTAGAGCCGGAACGTGTCGCGCCCGGTGAGCTCGCGGGCGACGCCCAACTCTACCAGCCGGTCGCAGAACCGGCGCGCTGCGCGGTCAGACCGCAAAGAGGTGAGCGCGGCGGGGGCCACTGCGTCGAGGACCAGAAACAGGGTGACAGCCTCGTCAGATCCCCTTGCCCGCAGTTTGTGTGCGATGGCGCGCAGGCGGTTGGCGCGTCGGGTCAGATCGACGAGTTCGCGAGAAGCCTCGGTGGCTGCCAATACAACGGCTCGGTGACAGGCCAGTCGCAGATCATCACCGGTCTTTCTCAAGTCGGTGCGTTTGAGCCCGTATGCAAGTAGCGGCGTGACATGCACCCACCCGAGCGCCAGCGTCAGAGCCGCATCCGCAAGGAGCAGCGCGGAGGTGAAGTCGCGGGAGCTATTCCCGAGAACGGCCTCGAGGACGGCTGCCGCTCGAACCACCGGAGCCCTCTTCCTGGCTTCGAGCCTCTGGGCGATCTGGTCAGGTTCTGAAACCGCAAGAGCCCGGCGCAGCGACCTGACCGAAACCGGTCGTTCAACCGCCCTCCGCCAAGACAGGTAAATCTCACCCGCAGGACCAGGCTCGTCACCTGGCTGAAGGAACGCGATCGCGTCGCGCAATTCTCCGGCCCGTTCCGGACGACCCGCATGAGCGACACAAGCCTCCGCAGCACGAAGCGCAAGGCGTTCCCGGAGCAAAGAATGCGGGAGGTCGTCGCTCGACAACACATGGTGCAGGTGGCTCAGTGCCGATCCCGACAAAAAGGCACCATCTTCAAGGGTTTCTATGCGTCCGGAGGTGACCCAGGAGGGCATCCGGGGTATGGGATCAAAGTCGTCGCTTGGTTCGTGTCGGACGTAGGTCATGTCACAAGACTATCGGATGGCGGCGGTTGATGCCACAATATAGTGTAGAAAGCGCCGCACTTGGTGACCTTCACTCGTGTCCAATAAGTTTGCATTATCGGACATCAAAATGTTACGCTCGAAAACATGGGTAATCTCACGAATAAAAGCACCAAAAGCGAGCGTTCCGACGCCCATGAGGCCGAGGTT
>NZ_FWYD01000052.1 GCF_900176485.1 Primorskyibacter flagellatus | reverse complement strand
ACTTATCATCAGGTGGCCATAATGCGGAGGTGCGTGGGACAGTCGCTTGATAGCCACTCATTTTTGCCGTTATGCGACGGCTTTGCTCCGCATTATTTTCGGACGAACCTCTGCGGTTGTTTGACCAGCGGAGGAGCCAGCGATGACAAAAACCGATCGCGAAGTAATCACCGAACTCGAAGCCGTACTGACCAGCCAAGAATACAACCCGGTTGTGGTCAGGAATTACTGTGCCTATGCGCGCGGCTTCCTTGACCATCTTGCACAGCAGAACATCCCGATCGCGGATGTAACCGAAGCCCAGGTGGAGCAACACCTGTGCGATGCGGTCGCGCTGTTCCAGCGCCGTCATGGCCGCCTTCCCGGTCCGCGCTGGCACCAGATCCCGTGCGCGGGCATTCACGCGCTGCTGCGGCTTGTGCAGGGTCGGTGGCCACCAACACCAAAAGCGTCATGTGCGGCCGACGCGTTGCGATTTGCGATCTGCGACGAGTACGAGGCCTGGCTTCTCGATGAGCGGGGCCTTGCCCGGCCCAGCATTGACACGCTCTTGTGGGAGGCCCGACACTTCCTGGCCTGGCAACTCGAACGATGTGGTGCCGAAGGCCCGATGGATCTGAGTGTAGAAGACATCGATCGTTATATGGACCTGCGCGCATTGAAGCTGACGCGCAGCTCGCTGAAATCTGTTGCGGAGCGGCTTCGCTCGCTGCTGCGTCATCTCCATAGGGCAGGCCACATTGCGACCGACCTGTCGCCGCACATCATCGCGCCGTTGCTCTACGCCTATGAAGGGGTGCCCTCGATCCTGGAACGGGGCGAGATCGCCGCGGTTCTGGAAAGCGCCAGGGCGGACAAGACACCGGCGGGACTGCGGGACCATGCGATCTTGCAACTGCTTGCAACCTATGGGCTGAGGTCTGGAGAAGTCCGTAATCTTCGGATCGAGGACATCGACTGGCGGGGCGAATCCATCCGTATCCGTCACAGTAAGACGGGAGCCTGCTCGTTTCTGCCTCTGATGGCGCCTGCCGGCGAGGCCGTTCTCGCTTATCTGCGTTCCGGACGGCCAGTGACCGAAGCCAGGGAAATCTTCATGCGCACCCGCGCACCCTATCGCAAGCTCGAGAAGCTATACAGTCTGGTTCGAAGACGGCTCCGCCATGCCGGCATCAAGCCGCCAGGCAAATGCGGGCCACACATCTTCCGTCACGCGCGTGCGGTCGAGATGTTGCGCGCATCAGTTCCGCAAAAAATTATTGGCGACCTTTTGGGGCATCGCTCAACCGCGTCGACGGCCGTCTACCTGAAGCTTGCCACCGAGGATCTCAGGGCCATTGCGCTTGATGTGCCGGGTGCGGAGTTGCTGACATGACCGCTCGCTGGCCCGATCCCGATCGCACAATCATTGACCACTATCTCGCGAGCCTTCGTTTACGTAGCTTGAAAAGCCGAGCCTGCTACCGCCAAGTCTTGCATGGTTTCCAGGACGTTGCCGAGCGTCACGGCGTACTCGATCAGGACATGCTGATCGCATGGCTGCGGGTAATGACTGAATGCTGGGCAGCGACGACGCTGCTGCACCGCACCCGCATCGTTGACCGGTTCCTCGATCACCTTCTGAGAACCAAGGCGATCGACCGCAATCCCGTCACCACCTTGCGAGAAGCATGCAACATCAAGCAGTGCATGCCGGTCTGGCGCGCGCTGGCGTCGCGCAATCCGGAAAAGGCCCTTGCCGAGTTGCGCCGGCCCCGGCCATTCGGCAGCGTGCTGGGAGAGGTTTTGGCTGAGCACGTCGCGCTGATGCGGAACCGGGGTTACAAATACACCTCGCAGTCAGCGCGGCTGTTGAGATTCGACCAGTTCATGCAGCTGAACCCGGCACTCCAGGAACAGCCGATCGGGGTGATGCTCGATCACTGGGCGGCGGCGAAATCCACGCACAATCACGCCGCCGAATGTGAAAACCTCAGGCGCGTCCTCACGAAAATCTTCCGTCACCGGGATCCATCGATCCCATCGCGCCGGCCGGACCCGCGACCGCAGAAGGAAGTCGTCATGCAATGGCGCAAGCCCCACATCTACTCGCCCGCCGATGTACGGCGGATGCTCGACGTCGCTCGTTCCTACCCCTCACCACGGTCACCGCTTCGCCCGCTGACGGTCTACACCATGCTGGTGTTGGCCTATTGTGCAGGCTTGCGGCGGGGCGAGCTTGCCCGTCTCGATCTTGCCGACGTCGATCTCCAAAGCGGTACGATCACGGTTCGCCAAACGAAGTTCTTCAAAACCAGGATCCTGCCGCTGCCCGACAGCGTGATGGCCGAGCTTCGAGCCTATATCAAAGCCCGGCGCAGTGCCGGCGCATCGCAGGATCCATGTTCCGGTCTGTTCTGGCACGAGCGGGGCCGCACCCGCCGCTACACTCCGGAAATGATCACATGGCTGCTCACTAACGTCATACGGCGCGCCGGGCTGAAGCCACTGCAAGGGCGAACCGGGCCACGCGTTCATGATCTGCGCCACTCGATGGTCGTGAACCGTATCCTGGACTGGTACAAAGCAGGCATCAATCCGCAGGACCGACTGCCGTTCCTCGCGACATACCTCGGGCATCGGGATATCAACTCCACCCTCGTCTACATCACCGTCACGCAGGATTTGCTGCATCACGCCAACGAACGGTTCAGGGCCGTGGGCGCACCATGCCTCAACCTTGAGCGGGAGGGCGGATCATGAACAAGGCCAACCCATTCCCGAACCTGATGCGCATGTTCTTCTATGAATGGCTTGTTGAGCAGCGTAATGCCTCCATCCATACGGTCCGATCCTACCGCGACACCTGGCGACTGTTCCTGCGGTTCGCCGCGCAGCGCGCAAAAAAGAAAGTTGCGAGGATCACGCTGGCCGATCTGACGGCCGGCGAAGTTGCTGCGTTTCTGAGGTACACTGAACACGGGCGCGGCGGCACGATCGGCACGCGCAACTGCCGGCTTGCTGCGATCCGCAGCTTCTTCAACTTCGTAGCGACCAGAGAACCGGCATCGATCGCTCAATGCGTGGATGTCCTCAACATCCCGGTCAAGCGGGCGCCGGTATCGGAACCCTGTTATCTGGAACCGGCGGAAGTGGCGGCAATCCTTGCCCAGCCAGACCACTCGTCCCTCGAAGGCATGCGCGATCACGCGCTGCTCTCGTTCCTTTACAACAGTGGGGCACGAATACAGGAAGCTCTCGATCTGTGCCCCGATATGATCCGGTTCGATAGCCCAAGTTGCGTGCGGCTGACAGGCAAGGGCCGCAAGGAACGCATCTGCCCACTCTGGCCGGAAACCGTGCTGCTGTTGAAAAAGCTGTTGGAGCGAAAACCGCGAGCGCCGGACCAGCGGCTGTTCGTGAACCGCTACGGCGAGCCGCTGAGCGCCTCGGGCGTCCGGTTCAAGCTTGCGGGCTATGTGAAAGAGGCAGCCGAAACCGTGTCATCGTTGCAAACCAAACATGTGACGCCACACAGCTTCCGCCATGCCACCGCCGTGCATCTTGTCTCGGCCGGTGTCGACGTCACGGTCATTCGCAGCTGGCTTGGCCACGTGAGCCTCGACACCACCAACCACTATGCGAAGGCGAACCTGGAAACGAAGCGACAGGCACTGGAACAGGTCAGTCTTCCGGCAACGGCGGTTCAACCGCCGTCATGGAAACGGGATACGAGCCTGCTCGCCTGGCTCGATACGCTCTGAAATAATGCGGAGGAACATGGGGCAAAAACGCTGACAAACAGCAGGTTTGCACAGAGTCCTCCGCATTATGGCCACCTGATGATAAGTCAA
>NZ_FWYD01000029.1 GCF_900176485.1 Primorskyibacter flagellatus | reverse complement strand
GACCGTGATAATCTCCGACATGACCGTCCTCCTTTGTGGATCATCGCAGACCCACCTTGGCACAGAGATGCCGTCGGGGGGCGGTCACATCATCAGAGTCCATTCGAGGTGTCACGCCTTTCCAATTTCCCGCCATCGCGGTTCTAAGGAAACCAACTTGCACAGCCCGGTTCACGATTTGGTAGTCAGTTCAACCACGCCAGATAGATTGCCATGACAATCCACACCACGACAATCTGTGCCACCATGGCAATAATCAGAAACTTTGTCCGGTTGTAGTCCTTTTTTACATCGATCTTTTTCATTGGTGAATACTCCAGTTTGCAGGACCGTGCTGTCTTTTACATATGTGGAGCTGAACCGAATACAAGCGACAAGAATGCAATGCTGCCATGCCCGATTCGTCCCGCTCAGCCGACCTTCCTGCACCGCGCAGCGAAGGGCGAAAAAGCCTCGCCCAGCTGATGGACAAAAATGCGGAACGACGGGGTCAAGTTAACACTATTGCTAATATGGTTTAACGCGATGCTACTGTGGCCGAACATGGGAAGTGTTAAGTTCCTAAACTCCGAGCTCTTGCATGGGACGCGAAGACCGTCGGCTTCGAGCCATGCTTACCGAATGCGGTCCCGCATAATTGCGCGAATGCACAAAAAATTCACGACGTGAACGACCCGAACTTGACATCGGATAGGTGAATCGCAGATTGAGAACAAATAGCGAACAGTTAGGATTCCCATGCCAGTTTACCCAGTTGATGAACCCGTCCACATACCATCCCAATCTGTTCGAATTGTCAGCACACCAGTCAGCGCAGGTTTTCCTTCGCCAGCTGGGGACGACCTCGAAGATGAGATTGACCCTATGGCATGGGTCGTGCGCCATCCTGCATCGACATTCTGGTGGCGCGTAGAAGGGGACTGGAAGACGCCGAGAAAGAACCGCAGGAGGCGCTATCCGCGATTGGCGCCGGGCGCGGCTCGATCCTCGTGGGTGCGATCCTGCCGGACATCATGCCGTCCCTCATCAATTCGTCGCTCTTTGCTGTGGAAAAGGCGGTCCGGTCTTCGGTTGTACTGGGGCTCGTGGGCGCGGGCGGGATCGGTCAGGAGCTCAAGGTCGCCTTTGATCTCTTCCAGTATCGCAACGCCTCGATGATCATAATTGCGATTTTTCTCATCGTCATGGTCATGGAAATCATCACCGACAAGCTGCGGGCGCGTATTCAATGACGTCACGTACTGCAGTGATGAGGCGTGGGTGCCGTGTGCAATCAGGGCGGGAAGCGGAAGTTCGCTGCAGTTTGGTCATATTTCAACTCTACAGGAAGAACCTGACGTTCGATTTCTATGGTCGGGAGATGACCATGCGCTTTGTAGATATGTCCGCTAATGGGTTGGATCAGCCTTTTGGCGCAAGCGGCTTCTGGGCAAACAACTTTCCAACCTGCTTGCGAAGGTCACCGGAAGGATGCTGTGGCCCTCAGAGCGGCCAGGGCCTCTGCGTGCAGGGGGGCGCTGGCTGCGGCGATAATCTTGCCGTCCGATGCCAATGTGAGAGGCTCGCCGTCCCAGTCAGTGATCACACCTCCCGCTCCTTCGACCACCGGGATGAGCGCCATGTAGTCATAGGGGTGCAAGTTCATCTCGAACAGGAGATCGACATGGCCCGAGGCCAAAAGACCGTAGCCGTAGCAATCGCCGCCGAACCGTCGCATGGCAGCCTTTTCCGATAGCGTCTCGAACTGAGCCAGTCCGGTCGCGTCGAAATTGTCCGGGCTGGTCGTGTAGAGGATCGCATCGGCCAGAGCCGTTCTCCCACTGGTCTGGCAGGGCGCGCCGTTGAGTGTTGTGCGCTGACCGCGCTGGCCCGTCCAGCGTTCGCCGGTGGGAGGAATCGAGATCACCCCGAGGTTCGGCGTGCCATCGGAGAGGCAGGCGATCAGCGTGCCGAAGGTGGGCATGCCGGACAGGAAACTCTTGGTGCCATCAATCGGATCGATGACCCAGATGTGCGGGGACTCCAGTCGCGCGCTCTCCTGTTCCTCTCCCAGAATGCCGTGAGTCGGGAAGGCTTGCGTGATCTGCCGGCGCATCTCTGCCTCGATGGCGCGGTCGGCCTGCGTGACGGGCGAGTCGTCGTCCTTTGCCTCGATTTCCAGCGGCTTGCGGAAATAGGTCATCGCCATGGCGTCCGTAACGTCGGCCAAACCTTGGGCGAACTGTGCGAGCCGGTCTGTTTCCGGAAAGGTCGAGAGAGACTGCATGATTTTTCCTCAAATGCGGGGAACGGGGGGCCGCGAAGGTGCGCTTTGAAAATTTATCGTAGACAAATGCCACAAAAACGCAAGACTACACAAATAACCCCAGACTCGAATTCCGCGTCGGGCAACCAGAACGGACCATCGCAAGGGTCCGCAATCTTCCGGATACAGGCCCGGACCAACAGAACTAAACCAACAAGGAGATCACCATGAACACCTGGACACAGACCACCGCGCTGTCGATCGCGGCGCTTTGCCTTGCCGCACCAACGCTGGCCGATGAACTGACCGTCTACACTGCCCTCGAGGAAGAAGAAATCGCGGCCTACGTGGAAGCGGCACAGGCCGCCATGCCGGACACCGAGATCAATGTCCTGCGCTTGTCCACTGGCAAGCTTGGTGCGCGGCTGCTGGCCGAAGCCGAGAATCCGCAGGCTGACGTGATCTGGGGTTGGGCTGTCAGTGCGATGATGGACCCGCAGATCCTTGAAATGCTGGAACCCTACGAGGCTGCTGGCTCCGACGTGCTGCCCGAGAAATTCCGCAGTGGCGACGGCAAGTGGTTCGCCCCAATCGGCTATATGGGCGCCTTCTGCGTGAACACCGCACGGCTCGAGGAAAAGGGCCTGCCGATGCCGTCAAGCTGGGCCGACCTGGAAGACCCTGCATTCAAAGACGAGATCCTGATGCCCGATCCAAACTCCTCGGGCACCGGCTACCTGCACGTCAACGCCGTGCTGCAAAGCATGGGCGAAGAGGCCGGCTGGGCACAGCTGGCCGCGGTCGATCCCAACATGGCGCAATACACCTCTTCGGGTTCAAAACCATGCAAATCTGCCCGCGTGGGTGAATATACAGTCGGCATTTCGCTGGCATTCACCGCGATGCAGTCGATCGAGGAAGGCTACCCGCTGGCGATGGTCTTTCCCGAGGGCGGTGTGGGCTACGAGTTGGAAGCGTCGGGACTGATGGCAAGCTCGGACAACAAGGAAGCGGCGAAAGCCTTCCTTGATTGGACCATGTCCGACGAGGTGATCGGCCTTTACCAGACCTACAAGGCGCTGATCACGGTGCCGGGTGTCGATGCATCGGAGGCGGCCGAGAAAGCCGGCCTTCCGGCTGAAATCTCGACGATCCTGGCGGATGTTGACTTCGTCAAGGCGGCGGAGGATCAGATGGCCGTAAAAGATAAGTGGAAAGAAAAATTCGGGCGCTGAGCCCGAGACTGGGGCGGCCTTGGCCGCCCCGACACTTGACGGGCCGGTCGCGAACCTGCCCAACGAATGAGAAAGCACGCCCCACATGTACCTGACCGTACGCGACGCCACAAAGACCTACGGCAATTTCACCGCGCTCGACCGCGTGTCGATCGAGATCGAGAAAGGCGAGTTCGTCTGCTTGCTCGGCCCGTCGGGATGCGGCAAGACGACTTTGCTGCGGCTGATCGCAGGGCTGACCGACTTGGACGGAGGAACGATCACGCTGGAGGGCGCGACCCTTTCGGATCTTCCGGCGCGCAAGCGGGGGTTCGGGATCGTGTTCCAGTCATACTCGCTGTTTCCGAACATGACGGTGGCCGAGAACATCGGTTACGGCCTGAAGATCCGGGGCGTTCGAAAAGACGACATCGCCGCACGGGTGCAGGAGTTGCTGGCGCTGGTTAAACTGCCTCAGGTGGCCGATAACCTGCCGGGGCAACTGTCGGGCGGCCAACAACAGCGCATCGCGCTGGCGCGGGCTATTGCCGTGGATCCGCGCGTCCTGTTGCTCGACGAGCCGCTATCGGCGCTCGATGCCAAGGTCCGCGCGGTGCTTCGCGACGAGATCAGACAGGTGCAGCGCTCGCTGGGAATACCAACGCTGATGGTAACACATGATCAGGAAGAAGCGCTGGCGCTGGCCGACAAGATTATCTGCATGAACCACGGGGTCGTGGTGCAGGCGGGCACGCCGGAGGATCTGTACCACCGACCCGCTACGCGCTTTGTCGCGGAGTTCATGGGGATCAGTAACCTGCTCGCTGCCGACACGGTCGCGCGGCATTTTCCCGACTTGGTTCCGACTCGTCCCGCGTCTGAAGACAGCTATCTTGCCTGTATCAGACCCGAGCAGATCGAGGTGACCCCTTCAGAAAACGGTGGGGCTGTCGTCCGCAGCATCAGTTTCCTGGGCAACCTGCGGCGCCTGGAAGTGGAAAGCCCCGCCGGGCCGCTTTTGGTCGAAACGCATGGCGGTAGTCCATATCACACGGGCGACCGCGTTGAGCTGAGCATCGCACCCAAAGCCTGCACATGGGTTGTTGACGACACTGTTGGAACCGAGGCGGTGTCGGCATGAGCCTCGCCGAGACGTCATCCCGTGCCCGTATGCGCCCCCGATTTGACGCCGACCGCCTGCTGACGCTGGCTTGCATCGGGTTGCCGCTGCTGGGCCTGATCTTGTTCTTCGCTTACCCGATGGTGATCGTATTCCTGCGCTCGATCACGGTTGGCGACAGTTACGGGTTGGGCAACTACACCGAAGTGCTGGGCTCTTCCGGGTTCTGGCGGGCCACGCGGCATTCGCTGGCGATGGGGGGCGCGACCACGGTGCTGAGTGTGTTGCTGGGGTTCATCATCGCGCATGGCCTTTACCGCTGTGCATTTCGCGGCAAGTGGCTGATACGCAGCGTCATTGTTCTGCCTCTGCTGGCCCCCTCGCTGGTACAGGCGCTCGGGCTGATCTTCCTGCTGGGCCGCAACGGCGTTATCAGTCGTATGCTTGGGGTCGAAATCGAGATTTACGGTTTCTGGGGCCTGTTGATCGCGAACACCCTCTACGCGCTGCCACAGGCCGTAATGATCATCGGCGCAGCGTTGGTGCTTCTGGACGCCCGCACCTACGAGGCCGCCGAGGTCATGGGAGCGCCGCCGTGGAGACAGTTCCGCGACCTGACCCTGCCCGCCGCGCGGTTCGGTATCCTGAACGCAGCGTTCGTCTGCTTTACCATCACCATAACCGATTTCGGCAATGCGGCGGTAATCGGCGGCGATTACTCGGTGTTGGCGACCGAGATCTACAGCCAGGTCGTGGGGCAGAGAAACTTCAATATGGGCGCCGTTGTTGGCATCATGCTACTTTTGCCCACGGTGATCTCCTACAGTATCGAGCGGCAGGCGATGAAACGGCAGCAGGCCGGACAAATCACCGGGCAAGAGCCCTATCGGCCCAGCTTTGCTCCGCTGCGAGACATCAGCATGGCGGCGCTGTCATTGCTTATCTGTGCCGGGATCCTTTCGGTGATCGGGATCGTGGTCTATGCCAGTTTCGTCACATTGTGGCCCTACAACATGGCGCTGTCGCCCAAGCATTACGATATCACGCTGGCGGGCGGGTATTCATCGCTTTGGATGACGATCTTCATCTCGCTGGCTGCCGCTTCGGGCGGGACCGTTGCGGTTTTCCTGATGGGACTGGGACTGCGACGCCTGCCCAAGGCAGTGGCGCAACCGATCCAGATCCTGGCCGCGATGCCGGCCGCTGTACCAGGCATGGTTCTGGGTCTGGCCTATATCCTGACGTTCAATTCCACGGCGACGCCGCTCTACCTGCTCTACGGTACCGCCGCGCTGATCGCGATCGTCAACTTCTACCACTACCACACGCAGGGCTTCCTGACGGTGATGACCGGATTCCGTCAACTGCCCTCGGCACTGGAGGAGGCCGCCGGCAGTCTTGGTGCCGGGCTGGGTCGCACGGCGCGGGACATCGTTGCGCCCTTCATCGCGCCGATGCTGGTGTCGGTCTTCTTCTTTCTCTTCATGCGCTCCATGGTGACACTGTCGGCGGTCGTCTTCCTGACGACACCGGACCTGAGCGTGGCCGCCGTGACGATCATGCGGCTGGACGATGCCGGGCTGACCTCGCAGGCAGCGGCCTTCTCGACCTGCGTCATGGGGGTTGTCTGCCTGGCCGTCCTGTCTATGAAAGTGACACTGGCGCTGTTGCGACGGCGTGGCGCAAACAAGGGGGCGACCTGATGTGGGCGAAGGAGCGTCATCAGCGGATCGTGTCGATGCTGGCGGCCAACCAGCAGGTCAGCGCAAACGATTTGGCCGGGATGTTGGGCGTGTCGCGCGAAACCGTCCGGCGCGACCTGCTTGACCTTGAAGAGGCCGGAAAGGCGGCGCGGGTGCATGGCGGTGCCGTTCTGCCCGAGGCGCGGACAGAGGACCCGTTTCAAAAGCGCATGACGAGCCAGATCCGGGCCAAGTCCGAGATCGCGAAGAAAGCGGTCGGCCTGATCCAGCCGGGGCAGACGATCATGGTAGATGCCGGGTCGACCACTGCCGTCTTCGCCCGAGAGCTTGCCAAAGTGCCCGGCGTGTCGGTGATAACGAATTCGCTGGATATCGCCACGACGCTACAGGCCGCAAACATTGATGTACTTCTTCTGGGAGGTCGGATCGCAGCTGACGTGCCCGCCACGGTGGGCGAGCTGACCCTGTCGGAAATCCGGCGTTTCGAGGTGGACCTGTGTTTTTCCGCGCCGGTCGCTGTGCATCCCGAGAAGGGAACATATTTCTACGACCTGCAAGAGGCCGAAATCTCTGCCGCAATGGCAGCGCAGGCAGGTCGGGCGGTCTTGCTGGCGGATCATTCCAAGCTGGGA
This sequence comes from Primorskyibacter flagellatus, assembly GCF_900176485.1. Taxonomy (GTDB): domain Bacteria; phylum Pseudomonadota; class Alphaproteobacteria; order Rhodobacterales; family Rhodobacteraceae; genus Primorskyibacter; species Primorskyibacter flagellatus. The sequence continues at coordinate 30,392 of NZ_FWYD01000029.1, read as the reverse complement.
GGCACCAGCCAAGTGCGTTCCTGGGAAGTGGAGACGATCGGAACGCTGGTGACAAACAGAGCCGCGTCCGACGCGCAGCTCGACGGGTTTCAAACCGCGGGGGTCGAGATCGTCTGACCACATCATTCGGCGAAAGCTTGAAATCAACCAGGAGGGCCGGTGTCTCCGTTCGGGCGGGAGTGGGCAAAACGTGGGGGTCTGGTCGTGCTAGGGTCGGTTCTTTGCGAGGAGAACTGCCATGGATGTCCGGATAACTGTTGAGACCACCTTCGAAAACGGAAGGAAACGCTCCCATCACCTCGGCTATTTTTCACGCCCATTTCGGCAGGCCCAGCCTGAAAGCTTCGGACTTCTGCTTGAGGATGCCAGGACGTTGCTCCGGCAACTGCAGGAAGCGATGCTGCTCGATCAGATCGAGGAGATATCGGAAGCAGGCCGGAGCTGCCCCGCCTGCAATAAGGTGAGGGCCATTCATGATTACCGGCCTCGGGTTCTCGACACGCTTTTCGGTCGATTTCGCGTGCGAGTGCCGCGTATTCGCGGCTGTGGCTGTACCGCCAAACCGGACGCTACCTCGGGTGGACCAAATAGCCTGCTCGGACACTTATTCCCGGATCGAGCAACCCCGGAATTGCGCCGCCTTCAAGCCGAACTTGGGTCGCGCCACTCATTTCGGGAAGCCGCACGGATCATGGAGACGTTTCTGCCTTGCGCGAAGCAGATGAACACCACGGTACGCAATCGGCTGGGCAGAATTGCCAAAGAACTTAGTGATCGTGAACAATCGGTCCCTGCTGTGGATGACGGGACACCATCGCCACCGCTGACCGTCTTCCTGGACGGAGCGCACATTCGATGCCGGCCAGAATATCAGAAACGGCACCTCGATCTTGTGGTTGGGAAGATCGAGAGCCCCGATAGGAGCCGCCGCTTCGGCCTCGCGCAACAAGCCGTTCGGTCTCCGGCCAATGAACTCCGGCAGGATCTATGCGCGCTAGGATGGGATGACCATCGCCCCGTCACCGTCATTTCCGACGGGGAACCCGCACTTCCAAATCTGGTGCGGCGCGCCGTTCGAGGGCCCGTCCGTCACATCCTTGATTGGTGGCATATCTCAATGCGAGTTCAACATGTTGCGAATGCCGTGAAAGGGCTTTTGCAGGCGGAGAATTTTCCGGGGATGCCGGAACTCTTCAAACGCCCATCGGAAACATTGCGATGGTGCCTGTGGCATGGGAAAATCATGACAGCTGGTACACGTCTTCAGTGCCTGATGATCGATTGCTCCAGGCTCTCCAAAGAAGACACCATGGTGCGCGCGGCTGCAGCACGCGTCTGGGCGCGATGTCGCGAACTGTACACTTATCTGGCAAATAACTGGGATGCACTCACCAACTACGACTGGCGGCACCGCAACGGTTTTCCGATTTCATCCTCCCGTGCCGAAGGCTGTGTCGACGATATCGGAAACGCTCGTATGGGAAAACGTCGCAGGATGCGATGGTCTCCGAAAGGCGCTCACCGCGTGGCCGTCACCAGAGCTGCCGTTCTTGACGGGCGATTGACTGTCGCTCACAGGAAACTGGCCGCCTGACCACCAGGTTTTGCCCACTCCCACCTGGTGGATCGCGCCTGTGTGGCGGCGGAACAGGCGTTTGCTGTTTATGGCTGGTCGGACCGCGAAACCCGTGCGACATTTCTGGAAACCATCGCGGATGAGATAGAGGTGCGCGGCCCGCAGATCACCGAAATCGGCACGTCTGAAACCGGCCTTCCCGCCGCCCGTCTTGAAGGCGAACGGGGCCGGACCACTGGCCAGTTGCGCCTTTTTGCGGATCATATCCGCAAAGGCGACTATCTGGATCGTCGCCATGATGCAGCTTTGCCGGATCGTAAACCGGTGCCGCGCCCGGAAATGTACATGATGCAGCGTCCTGTCGGGCCGGTTGCGGTTTTTGGGGCCTCGAATTTTCCTTTAGCGTTCTCAACAGCGGGTGGTGATACCGCATCGGCCCTTGCAGCGGGCTGCCCTGTTGTAGTGAAGGGGCACAGCGCGCATCCCGGAACGGGCGAAATCATTGCCGAGGCGATCCACGCTGCGGTTAAATCCTGTGGCCTGCATCCGGGCGTGTTTTCGCTTATTCAGGGGGGACGGCGCGATGTGGGGACAGCCCTTGTCCAGCACTCATTGATCAAGGCTGTTGGTTTTACCGGCAGCCTTGCAGGCGGTCGGGCGCTGTTTGATCTTTGCGCACAGCGCGCCGAGCCGATCCCCTTCTTTGGCGAGCTTGGGTCAATCAATCCGATGTTCTTGCTGCCTGCTGCCATGGCGGCGCGGGCGGCCGAAATCGGAACCGGCTGGGCAGGGTCACTGACCATGGGCGCAGGGCAGTTCTGCACCAATCCCGGTATTGCCGTTGATATGGACGGCCCGGATGCGGATCAGTTTAGCGAGGCCGCGCATGCGACATTGGCCTCGGCTGCACCTCAAGTCATGTTGACCAGCGGGATTGCCCAAGCCTATCGTGAAGGCAAAGCCCGTTTTGACAGCCGCAATGCGGTGAAACCATTGTTGGTGACAGAAAGCGTAGATCGTTTTGCCCGCCCGAACCTTTATGAAACTACAGCCGAAGCCTACCTCCAAGATTCTGCACTTGGCGAGGAGGTCTTCGGCCCACTTGGCCTGATCGTGCGCGTGCGCGATCTTGACGAGATGGCGCACCTTGCCTACGGCTTTGAAGGCCAACTGACAGCGACCTTGCATATGGATGACGCCGATCTGGAGGCCGCGCGCCGGCTGACGCCGATGTTGGAACGCAAAGCGGGGCGCATTCTCATCAACGGCTTTCCGACGGGCGTTGAGGTTAACGACACTATGGTTCATGGCGGCCCATACCCTGCCTCAACCAATTTTGGCGCGACATCCGTTGGCACCATGGCCATCAGACGCTTTTTGCGGCCCGTCAGTTATCAGAATTGGCCAGAGGCGCTGTTACCCGACGAATTGAAGGGTGCAATGGCGTACCCAAGATGAATCCGGGCATCCATTGCGGCTGGCCTGAGACCCAAGTCTCCTCCAGCTTTACGTGGAGTCCTTGGGGTTATGCACTGCTCCCCAACCTTGGACCGCCGGAAGCTGGTGTTTTCCGGCTCTGATCACGATGGTGGGCTGGATGCGCCATGCAGCGAAGCTCATATCAGGAAATTGTGCCTCGTTCGATAAGTTCGACAGGGATCTCGAACCAGGCTGGCGGGGCGTCTAACGGCAATTCAATCGCCTTTATAGTGGCACGTGTTAGCGCATCGATCGGCTGACTTATTGTGGTCAGGTCATGTGATTTCCAGCTCGAAATTGGCGCGTCGTCAAACCCGATCACCGATACATCTGCGGGGACTGACAAACCCAACTCAAAGCGTGCCGTATTCAATACGCCAAGCGCGATTTCATCGGTCACCCCGAAAATGCCATCTAGTCCCGCCCTCGGCAAAAGAGCCCGCGCAGCTTCGACGCCCGTTTGATAGGAATTTGCACCATTGGTCCACTGAATTACAGGAATTCCGTGCTCGGCCATTATCGTGCAAAAAGCATCAGCTCTGGCTATTTTGACAGATGTGCGTGAGCCAGAAACGACAACAGCAACATTACGACATCCTGCAGCAATCAGGCGGTCGGCAGCCAAGCGGCCGCCTTTTGCCGAATCTGCAAGGATCAGGTCGGCTGTCGCACCGTCGGGCGGCGATGGACGGTTGATCAGAACCATACGCACACTGTTCTGTGCGCATAGCCGGATCAATTCATCTGGAACCGCGCCTGAAAGCACCACAACATTGCGCACACGATAATCAAGCAACCGCGCCAACTCATCCGGGCTTTCTTTGTCGCTGTTTCTGGTGTTCATCAACAGGCACTGCAGTTTGCGTTGGTGTAAAGCTGCACTCAGCGCGTCTAATTGGGCCGCTATATAGGGGGACGAAACATTCCCTCCAATCACACCAACAAGATCTGATCGGTCCTGATGGAGTGTCTGCGCCAGCCGATTGACGCGATATCCGAGTGCTTCAGCAGCCGCAATAATGCGGCAACGAACCGCGCTCGAAACTTGGCTGCCGGGGGTGAATGTTCGTGACACAGCCGAGCGCGAAACACCTGCCCGCTCAGCCACGTCACTTGCTGAAACAAAGCGCCCACTGGGCGCTGCCCCGGGCTTTTGACGCTCCTTTCCCATCATTTTTGTAGCGGAATGAACGCCAATGCCTCCCGCGCCAAAGCAATCATCGGGGGCAACGGGTACGTCTCAGTTAAACCTCTTAGAGATCTAAGACGCGCGAGTGCTGCGTCCAAGCTAGGATGCTCCGAAGTGAATCGCGAATGCAGCCAAAGGGCTAGCACTGTCACCGACCGAGAGCGCCCGCCACGGCAATGCACGAGCAGCCCTCCGTTTCGATGGCTTGGGTAATGCGGTTTGCCCTTTGTGTAGCTGGTGTTAAGCCCGTCAACCAATAGGACCGCGGCTGCCAAAGTCTGAGGGGCATTTCCTACGCCATCAAGCATACCAATTTGATACCGCCGAACGTGCGTTCCATCCGGTAAAGAAAGCGGCGATGGAAATATGTTGACTGCAAGGTTAAGGCTGGCCGTGATCCCGGCCTCGTACAACGCGGAAGCGTCCTCAGCGGCAGTCAAATTCCCCAACCAAAGCGCGTCAAGCCCAGGACCAATGCCGGTGGCGACGGGAATAAGCAGTGGGTTTGCATCTTCTTGCGCCTCTTCGGCGGGCACTGAGGGCGACATATTTTGTTGTTTATAGCCGAGAGACATCATTAAACCTTCGTGTGAAATGTGCGGATAATCTTTGGTCCGAGCGCGGCTACCAGTTGGGGAGCCTCGTCCAGATTGACAAATGCAGGCAGGATTCTCTGTGCGCCAGTCTGTTGGGCCAGAGCGACCAAGTCGGACTGGCGCGGGTGGACATTCCAGCCCATCCATGTTGCTTGCCCGCTCTCGATAATCGCGTGCGCTGGACTGGTTCGAGGCACATGACTGGAGAAAATGAACCGAAAGTTTACGCGACCAACCACAGATGCAGGCAACCCTGTTTCCGCGTTGGGACCGCTGGCGACGATAACCTGATCCGATCGCGCAGTTTTAGCGTCCACCACAGGTGGTGCATGTCCTGTCAACCTTTCGGTCTCGGCAGATATCCGGGCGCAGGCATGAACATTAAGTCCGGCCGCTGAAAGTGCCAGAACCATATCAGGGCCACGCCCGTTTTCCGGACAGGGTAAAATTGCGCCTTGAGCCGCTTGAACTGCCAGTGCGGCAATCTGATCAGCAAGTTTTTCCGAGCGGTCGCCATAAGACGCATCGGCAAGCACGCTTGTCGCGCGCGGGAAAGGATCGCAAGCCAAGAGGCGGGCTTCTGTACTAAAATCGCCAGTGTACAAAAAACCGCCATCTGGAGTGTCAAAGCGCATCCAGATTCCACCGGGCGCATGTCCTGCGCGGCCCGTTTCCACAGGCAGGCCGAGGACTTGTGTATTTCCATTTTCGGGCAATATTGCATACTGACCCGGCTTCAGGTGGTCAGGTAGGCACCGCAACGTTTTGGCGCTCGCATAGACCGGTGGATTACCGATTTCATGCAATCGGTCTAACCCACCGACATGGTCAATATGAACGTGGCTAAGTAACACGGCGTCGACCTTACCTACGGCCGACAAATCCGGATGTTCTCCCAGCTCTAGACCGTTGCCCATATCGAGCAACAGTTTTCGACCCTCCAACTCAAGTAGGAAAATAGCGGCGCTTTTGCGGCCCATGCCGCTAATCGCGGTCAGTCGCGCCATGGAAGAACCCCCTCTGGCAAACGGTTCCCCAGCAGAAGACTACCGCTCATCAACACAAGCACCATTACAACCATCAAGCAGCCAACTGCAGCAGCCAAGGTGGACGATCCCGCCTCCTCAAGGAATATGATCATCGGGCCGATCGTTTGCGCGCGCGACGACACCAATAAAACAGATGTCTGAATTTCGTTGATTGCCGTCATGAAGACAAGAATAGCCGAGGCCATAACTGCGGGTGCCAGTGACGGCAGCACAATGTCACGTAACCGTGCAAAAATTCCAGCGCCGGCAAGCTGTGCAGCCTCGTCCAGCCCGCGATCAAGCTGCGCATATCCACCAAGTATCGGGCGCAACGCCAGTGCCAGAAAATTTGACATATAGGCGGCTAGAATGACCCAAACAGTTCCATACAAGCCGGTCCCAATAAAAGGTAACGGGCGCAGGAAAAACAGGATCATTGCCACACCGATAATAATCCCAGGCAAGGCGTATGCCATTTCTGATGCCATTCGCAGAAACTGCGCGATACACCCCTGACGCCAAGTCAACACATAACCGAGTGCGACCGCGACGGGGATCAATACTGCCACGGTGGTTAACGTCACCCAAAGGCTGGTCAAAAAAGCATCACGAATACCTTCATGATAGAAAAGGGCGTTCGAGAAGTTTTGGAATGTGATGGTTTCAAAGTTTACGGGCTGTCCATATCCGCGAACCAACGCCGTGCCAAACAGGGCAGAAAGCGGCAACATCAAAAAAATCAAATGATACAGCCATGCGATGCCAACGATCGGAAGACCCCAGCGCCCCAGCGCAATGCGTGGTGGGCGCTGCGCCGTTTCAACACGTTGATCACCTTGCCGACCCAACCAAGCCGTCAGCGTCATGCCACCAACAGTCAAAACAGCCAGTAGCAGGGCCAGCAGGGCCATATCATTGAGTGCCGAGGTTCCGTAAGAGTTGAGGCGACGGTAGATCAGGGTGATCAATGTCGGAACACGCCCCGGAATGCCGAGCATTGCCTGGATTCCAAAGTTCCCAATTGCGGAAACAAAAGCCAGCGCAGCACCAGCAAATATGCCGCTGCGTATCAGGGGTAAAATGATATCAAGGGTTGCAGCCCGATGGCCTGCGCCATTCGCATGGGCGGCTTCGATCATGGATGCGGGTAGACGTTGCAGGCTGGCCCGAACAGATAGGAAAACCAGTGGCCCATTATACAGGCCAAGCAAAAGGATAATACCCCCCATAGAATAGAGTGGATGACGCATGCCCGGCGGTAATGACCAACCAAGAATGCCCAACAACGGGCTGGCTGGTGAAAAGGCCTGAACCCATGCCAACGCAATAACCTGCGGCGGGATCATCAACGGCAACATAAACCCGAAAACCCAAAGCGACCGCTTGCGCATGTCGGTCAGGTTGCACAGCAGCGCTGCGATCGTGCCAAGAACCGTAGATATCAGAGTCGCGGAAACGGCAATCCAGATGGTATTGACTGTTGCTTCAAGCACCCTGCGGCCACCAAGGACATCGACGATACGATCTAGGTCGAAACCGTCGTTCGTAACCAGTGCTGCATACGCCAGCCGTGCCAGCGGTGCTATCGATAGCACCCCAACGAAAAGCACGAGCGCCAGCAACAACGCGCGCTCGCCTCCAAGCCCCAGCTCGGGCCGAAGCGTCCAGAAAAGACGCTTCGGCATATTGTTATATACAGTCACTCTATTAGAGCCCAAAAGTATCTGCGAATTTTTCGCGGACGGTTTCATTCGCTCCCAATGCCTCATCGGCATCATATCCCAGAAGCTTCATATCTGTGAGATTTGGAAACCCATCAGGGCCGTCAACACCTGGCAAGATCGGCAAGTTGCCTTGTTTAGCCACCAGTTCTTGTCCTGCTTCGCTGAGCAAGAAATCGATAAATTGCTTGGCTTCTTCCGCATGTTCCGTCGTTGCCATAATTGCAGCAGGTTCGGTGATGAAAGAAACGCCATCGTTCGGAACAATGTAGTCAATTGGCGAACCGGCAGCTTTGGCGCGCAGTGCGTTGGCATCGACTATGATTGCATATTTTGCCATGCCAGACGCGACAGCCTTCGTCGCGGGGCCGTTGCCGCCTTCTGGTATGACATCCAGATCGTTCAGGCCTTCATAGAAGTCCCAACCGATATTTTCGGCACTAAGCAGTGCGTGCAGGTGATTCAGGGCGGCACCAGAATACAGCGGTGACGGCACAGCGATCATGCCGCGATTTTCTTCGGTGAGCAATTCAGCCCATGTTGCGACTGGCGCGGCAATATTTGGATTATAGGCAATACCTGTCGTGATCGCCTTAGTGCCGAAAAAGGTCATATCCTGATCATATGTCACCGGATCATAGTTCGCGACTGGCGCGTCTGGATAAGTCATAAGATGACCCCCAGCCTTCAGTTCACCAAGGTTGATCACATCAGCCACTAGCAAAACATCTGGTTGGATTTGACCCGCTTCGATTTCGGCGCGCATTACGTTCATCAGGGCCGATGTTCCGTTGCGGGTCCATTCGACTTTAATATCCGGATGGGCGGCTTCAAACGCGTCGACGGTTTCCTGTGCTTGTTCAGGTGCTTGGCTTGTGTACAGCGTTAGCGTTGTTTCAGCATAGGCACCGCCAGCCATGAGGACCGCAACAAGTGTAAGAGGGAAAAGTTTCATTATTCTTTTGTCCTAGATATGGTTGCAAGTTGGGTGTGTCGTCGGGATGACCCAGCCGTCATTCAGGGCAAGTTTGACCTGTTGACCGGATGTCAAAGATGCAGGCGCGGCAATATCCACTGACAACGGAACGGCTCCCGATGGGCCGGCCATCACGTTGGCACGCAGATAGGCGCCTCTGTAGGTTGCGCGTGTGACGTTGGCGCAGATGCCATCGGGTGCGGCGTCTGCGATCATATGCAAATCGCCGGGATGGAACGAAATTTTGGCATGCGCACGCGCATCTTGGTCAAGGTTGCAGCGCAACTTGACCGGCTGACCTAGTACGATTGCAGACGCGAACCCGCCCCCCAGCGGGCGAATATCTTCGGCCTCAAGCACGCGGCCTTCACCGATGAATCCAGCGACGGTTTCGGTAGAAGGTCGACGAAATAATGCCTCTGGTTTATCGAATTGCAAAATTCGACCGCGATCCATAACCGCGACACGATCTGCCAGAGCTAAGGCTTCAGACTGATCGTGTGTGATATAGAACATTGTCGCACCCGTACGAGCATGGAACGCTGCAAATTCTTCTTCCAATGCCCCGCGAAGATGGACGTCCAGATTGGCCAAAGGTTCATCCAGCAAAACAACACGACTTTCCATGGCCAAACACCGTGCCAAAGCAACGCGTTGCCGCTGGCCGCCAGATAAATCCGACGGGCGCCTATTTGCCTGCGGGCCCAGCTCAACAAGGTCCAGTACGTGGGCGACACGGGCTTTGCGTTCCTTTTTGGGAACTCCTGAAATTTTCAGCCCGTAAGCGACATTCTGTGTCACGCTCATGTGTGGCCAGAGTGCATAGTTTTGAAACACCACGCCAATGCCACGATTTTCGGGCAGCAGATGTCGCTTCGGGCCAGAAACTGTCTGGCCCCCAATGTCTATTTTCCCGGAATCCAACCGTTCAAAACCCGCAAGACAGCGTAATAAGGTCGTTTTTCCGCATCCTGAGGGCCCAAGAACCGCCACAAATTCACCGGAATTGATCGACAGTGAAATCTGGCGCAAGACCTCAGTCTGGCCATAACTCTTTGCTATATTGTTTGTTTGAATTTGGTTCACGACTGTTCCCACTCTCTGACCGCACAGCTGTGCAGCTTTGGGAAATCAATGGTGAAAATTGATGACAGCTCGATTACACGCTGGTAAAGTTTTGATGAAAGTTCTGCAGCGTGCCCAATTTATGGGCTTTGATGATGTGACCACCCCCCGACGGCATCAATGTGCCAAGGTGGGTCTACGATGATCCACAAAGGAGGACGGTCATGTCGGAGATTATCACGGTCGGGCTCGACCTGGCGAAGAATGTGTTCCAAGCGCACGGGGCCGATGCTTCAGGTCGGGCAGTGCTTCGCAAGAAGCTGCGACGGGAACAGGTCCTTGAGTTTTTCGGGCGGCTACCAAGCTGCGTCGTTGCGATGGAAGCCTGTGGTGGCGCCCATTTCTGGGGCCGTGAGATCGGCAAGCTGGGTCATGAGGTGCGACTGATCCCGCCAGCTTACGTCAAACCCTTTGTGAAACGTCAGAAAAACGATGCGGCCGATGCCGAGGCGATCTGCGAGGCAGCGCTGCGTCCGACGATGCGGTTCGTGCCTGTGAAGAGCGAAGAGACGCAGGGCGCGGCGATGGTGTTTCGCGTGCGCGAACTTCTGATCCGGCAGCGGACCCAGGCCATCAATGCTCTTCGAGGGCATTTGAGCGAGTTCGGACAGGTTGTGCCGCAAGGGGCGGCCAACGCAACCAAGCTGATTGCAATTATCGAAGATCCAGAATGCGACCTGCCTGCCGACGCCATTCCGACCCTCAAGGTTCTGGTCGAGACACTGGGGCAGTTGGAGACAGAGATCGGCAAGCTCGATACCGAGATCACCCGTCGCGCCAAGGAGAACGACGTGGCCCGACGCCTGATGACGGTGCCGGGCATCGGCCCTCTGATTGCCACGGCCATAGCGACCCTTGCGCCACCACCTGACAGTTTCCGCAAGGCTCGGGATTTTGCTGCCTGGCTGGGTCTGGTGCCACGGCAGCATTCGACGGGCGGCAAACAGCGGCTCGGGGCGACGACGAAAATGGGCGAGCGGTCTCTCAGGCGATTGCTGATCATCGGCGCGAACAGCGTCATCATTAAACGCCACATCCATGCCGAAGCCCGACCGGGCACCTGGCTGGCCGGAATGCTGTCGCGCAAGCCACCGATGCTGGTGCGCGTTGCGCTGGCAAAACAAAATGGCGCGGATCGTCTGGGCCTTGATGGCTCGGGGTGGCGTCTACCAGTCTCCGGCCGCGGCGGCATAAGCCCGCTGTAGGTCGCGAGGGCGTCGGAGCGTAAGAGGGCAATGAGAAGTTTGGCGCAATAGTCGTGAGACGGGATCGGGAGAACCAGTGTGCAACAGAGTGCCATCGAGCACGCGGCTTTGATCTGGACCCGACCTTCGAACACCATACGGGCCCGCGGCATGTGCGAAGCCGCATCATGAGGCCGGATACATGTCAGCACCCGATGACACGCCAAAATCAGCTCTGAAGAATCCTCTTGCGCAAGGGGCGGTTATACATGTTGCACAAATCTCGACCGGGATTCACGTTGGGAGTCCAGTATGATAGCTGGAGGGCATGAGCAGTTGGGCCCCTACGAAGTACAAGACCAAGAACTGGCCTTCGTACAACACAGCGCTGAAGCAACGCGGATCGCTGTCGATCTGGTTTGATCCCGAGATGGTTTGGACGCCTCCGCCAAGCGGCAAGCGTGGTCGGCAACAGCAATTCAGTGACGCCGCAATTCAAACTTGCCTTACGCTGAAGGTCTTGTTTGGTATGCCGCTTCGGCAGACGACTGGGTTTGTCCAGAGCCTGTTGCAGTTGGTTGGACTGAACTGGGCTGTGCCGGACTTCAGCACCTTATGTCGCCGCCAGCGAACACTGAGCGTGAGATTGCCGCATCGCGGATCCAAGGGTCCGCTGAACCTCCTTATCGACAGCACCGGTATCAAAGCCGAAGGAGAAGGCGAATGGAATGCACGCAAGCACGATGGCTCCAAACGGCGCATCTGGCGCAAGATACACATTGGGATCGATGAGAAAACTCTGGAAGTTCGGGCCGTTGAGGTCACTGGCAGCAACATCGGTGACGCTCCCATGCTGCCCGAACTCTTGAACCAAATCCCATCCGATCAGGACATCGGCAGCGTCACCGCAGATGGGGCGTATGACACCCGTAAATGCCATGAGGCGATTGCCGCCAGAAATGCCCATGCGGTGATCCCGCCGCGCAAGAATGCCAAGCCTTGGAAACCCCCTATCGTGCATGCTGGCATGCACTGCCGGGCAATGGACGAGCGCCGGAGCTGTTGCCCGAAACGACGCGGTCAATGCACAACGATACCTGGGCCGGACACTTTGGCGAGCTGGAGTGGATACCACCGCCGAAGTCGCGTCGAAACGAAGATGCATTGTATAAAACTACTCGGCCAATCACTGATGGCGAGGGACTTCGAAAGGCAGGTCGCAGAGATCCACGTCCGTATCTCCGTCCTCAACAGCTACACTGCACTTGGCATACCCGTCACCGAGCCCGTAGCATAAATCCGTCCGGGGAAAGGGGAACCCTGGCTAACATCGGGTTTGTGCAACGAAGCCTGTTTGCAAAAGTATATCGAGAGCGTCGCCATTCGCGTCAATTGCGCGCCACAGCCAATGCTTCTTGCCACCGATCGGGACAACGACTTCGTCCAGATGCCATTTGTCGTTGGGGCGGGGGCGATCGCGCCGGATGCAATTCGCAACATGCCGACCAAATCGATTGACACACAACCGGATGGCTTCCCGGCTGACAATCACGCCCCGCTCAGCCAAAAGGTCCTCGACGTCAGCCGTGCTCAGCGCGAAACGGTGGTACGCCCAAACAGCGTAGGCAATGATTTCGCGAGGGTATCGGAAACCCTTGAGGCGATGCAAACTGGTCGGAGTTCTCATGCCGCCAAAATAGTCCGGTAATGTCGGCGGAACAAGTTGGCAATGCCATCCAACCCATTGCGGCGGCGGCTTGTGACAGCCTGACCGAGGTGCTTGGTGTTCCAGTAAATCATGGGGGTGGTGAGCAGGTTCAGCCCGGCCATCCTGAAATGTTGCCCTTCGGTTGTCCCGTCGCGAATTTCACCTTGGCGGCCAATACCCAGCGCATTCTTGAGGGCGTGATGGGCTTCGCCCTTGTTCAGGCCGATCTGGGCGCGACGTTGCATATCGGCTAGAGAGAGGTAACCCGTATCGAATTTGGTCAAACGGTAACCAATCTGCGGATGAGTGCATGATAATCACCGGCTCGGCCACCGTCTCTAGCGCCTGCACAGGCCACATCTTTGACCAACCCGTGTCAGCGGGATAGATTAATTGTGTCAGAATACCTGAAAACGCTCATGAGAGCGTAGGATCCTGCACTCTCCGGCATCAGACCCCACGTACGTGAACTTCCTGCCTGAGGAAGCCAAAGGCTTTGCGAAGCTAGACTTGATCGCCATATGCACATAGGTGCATTAAAAATAGATATATCGTTTATGAAGATTGTAAGATATTGAAAAACAATAGATATATACTATTAGTATATTGCACACTAGACCATTATTATCAGTATTTGTTTGACAAGCAGGGGTCTCCCCTGCAATCCTGCTTCTTGCTCGGCCGATTTGCAGTTGAGTGCGTTTAAACGGTGCAGAGGGGTGCGCTGGTATGGATCTGTCAAATAACTGACGTGATTGGAGATTATGGGAGGGTGGAATGCGGCGGACGACGTTCGTGCAAGCAATTGCAGTATTAGGGGGAGCGCAATGAGCAAGGCCTCGGATATTTCCGGCCAGACCGGCGGATCGGGTCGGATCACGCGGCTTCGATACCGGACCCGGATCGCGATGCGGGAGCCGACGACGCTGATCGGGCTCTTCATGGCGGCGCTGTTCACCTATCTGATCGTTGTGCCGATCATCTCGATCCTGCTCGACGCGGTACAGACGCAATTCGGCGACGCCCGCCGGACCGACACCGAAGTCGGAGAGTGGACGAGCTACTACCTGAACAGGACGTTTTTCTCGCCCATCGCCCGCGACATGTTCTGGGAGCCGCTGAGGAACACGCTGAGCGTTGCCTTGGGTGCCATAGCGGTGTCGCTTTTCGTTGGCGGCATCCTCGCATGGCTCATCAGCCGCACCGACATGTTCGCGCGGCGCTGGTTTGCAACGGCCCTGATCGTTCCCTACATGCTTCCGGCCTGGACCTTCGCGCTGGCCTGGACAACCCTGTTCAAGAATCGCACGGTCGGTGGCCAGCAGGGATGGTTCGAGGCCATGGGTTTCACGCCGCCGGACTGGCTGGCCTACGGGCAGGTGCCGATCACCATCATTCTGGCGCTGCACTACACACCGTTCATCATCCTGTTGTTCGGGAGTGCGCTGCGTCGCTTCGACAGCCAGCTGGAAGACAGCGCGCAGATGCTGGGTGCCAGCCGCAGCCGCATTGCCTGGTCAATCATACTGCCCTTGATGAAGCCCGCACTGATTTCGGCCATCGTGCTGATCTTTGCCAAGTGCCTGGGCGAATTCGGGGTTGCCTATGTGCTCGGCCTGCCGGTGAAGTTCGACGTGCTTGCCACCTCGCTCTATCGCAATCTCGGGTCGCGACAGACCGGCGTGGCCGGTGTGCTTGCCGCCTCGATCATGATCCTCGGGATCATGACCCTGCTGATCGACGCCTACTTGGTGCGCGAGGCGCGCAAGTTCGTCACCGTCGGCTCCAAGGGTTCGATGAACCGCCTGACACAGCTGCGCAAATTGCGGCTCCCGGCGGCCGGTTTTGCGGCGCTCATCTTTTCTATCAGCGTGGGTCTGCCGGTCTTGACCCTGGCGCTGTCGACAGTGATGCATGTTCCTGCGCGCTTCACTTGGGAAAATTTCACGCTGGATTACTGGCTTGGCACCGGGTTGGACACGGTCGCGTTGCAGCAGGGCATCCTGTTGACGCCCGAGTTGTGGAGCGCGGCGTGGAACACCTTGTGGATCGTCGGGTCGGCCTCTGTGGTGTCGGGCTTGCTCGGGCTGCTGGTGGGCTATGCGGTGGTGCGCACTCCGTTGCGTCCCTTGGCCACCTTTCTACGCCAGGTCACGTTTTTCCCCTACCTCGTTCCGGGGATCGCTTTTGCGGCCGCTTACCTGTCGCTCTTTGCGGTCCAGCGCGGACCTGTTCCGGCGCTTTACGGGACCATGGCGATCCTGATCCTTGCGCTCATTGCAGACCAGATGCCCTATGCCTCCCGGGCCGGTATCTCGGCGATGATGCAACTGGGCAAGGAACCTGAAGAGGCGGCACAGGTCGCAGGCTCCGGCTGGTTCCACCGCATGACCCGCATCGTGGTGCCGATCCAGAAAGGATCGCTGGTGACGGGCGTGTTGCTGCCGTTCATCTCGGGGATCAAGGGCCTGAGCCTCTTTGTGGTGCTGGCGGTGCCCTCCACCGACGTGCTGACAACCTATTCGCTGCGGCTCGTCGACTACAACTACACACAGGCCGCCAACGCGGTGGTCCTGATCATCGCGGCGCTGGCCTACTTCGGCACGGTCGCAGCACAGAAACTTACCAAAACAAACCTTGCCGAAGGCCTGGGAGGATAAGTCATGCCGGGAATAACGCTTAAAAACGTCAAGAAAAGCTACGGCGCATACGAGGCCATTCACCATCTGGACCTGGAGGTCGCTGACGGAGAGTTTCTGTGCCTGCTCGGTCCCTCGGGCTGCGGCAAGACCACGACGCTGCGGATGATTGCCGGGCTGGAAAACCTTTCGAGCGGCGAGTTGGCGGTGGGCGAGCGTGTCGTCGACTGCCCCGAGACCGCGAGCTTTATCGCGCCGGAAAAGCGCGGCATGGGACTGGTGTTTCAAAGCTATGCGCTCTGGCCGCATCTGACCATCGAGCAGAATGTTGAGTTCGGGCTGAAACTGCGCAAGGTCGCCAAGGTGGAGCGGCAAAAGTGCACGACAGACGTGATGCAGTCGCTGGGGATCGAGCAATACCGCGCGCGCTATCCGTCGCAATTGTCCGGCGGCCAGCAGCAGCGCGTGGCACTGGCGCGGATGTTGGCGGTGAACCCCGATGTGCTTCTGCTAGACGAGCCGCTGTCCAACCTCGATGCCCGCCTGCGGCTTGAGATGCGGGCCGAGCTGAAGCGGATCCACGACAAGTTCTCGACCACCATCGTCTTTGTCACCCATGACCAGTGGGAGGCGATGACCCTTGCCGACACGATCGCGGTGATGAACGAGGGGACGTTGCAGCAGTTGGGCACGCCCGACGATATCTACGAACGGCCCGCCAACAGGTTTGTCGCCGAGTTCGTCGGCAGCCCGCCGATCAACATCCTTGAATTTGGCGGGACGGGTGAACTGGTCCAGGAGGCGATGCGCTTTCTCGCCAAGCAACATCCCGAGATTTTCGACATCGGTTCCGTCGGTATCCGGCCCGAGGCGATCTCGCTTGTCTCCGGCAAGGAGGCGCTTGCCACAGGCGATTTCGGCGCACCGGCATGTGTTGCGGCGATCCTGCCCACCGGAGGAAGCTGGATCATCGAGCTCGAAACCGGGGGGACCACGATCTTCATGAATACCCATGTCGCGCCCAGCGTGCGCGAGGGCGACCGGATGTGGTTCCGGGTAGAGGCCCATGCGCTGAATGTCTTTGACACCCAGGGCGACCGAATTCGAGCAGCGGACGACGCATTTTCGGTGGCGGCCGCGTGACACAACGTTTTTCAGGGAGGAGAAACACTTGACCATAAAACAAAAATCAACCACCGCGCTGCCCTTGGCCGTGCTGGCCCTCGGGATCGCACTTGGCGGCGCAACGCAGGCACAGGACGCAGAGTTCGACCTCGACGCGCTGGTGGAG
The DNA here is from genome assembly GCF_900176485.1 of Primorskyibacter flagellatus. Taxonomy (GTDB): domain Bacteria; phylum Pseudomonadota; class Alphaproteobacteria; order Rhodobacterales; family Rhodobacteraceae; genus Primorskyibacter; species Primorskyibacter flagellatus. The sequence goes on along the minus strand of NZ_FWYD01000029.1, from coordinate 13,880 downwards.
GCGGCCAAGGCAGAGCCGCCGATCACTGTCTATGCCGTGACCGGCAAGATCGTTCGGACCGCCGAGGCGTTCACGAAGCTCCACGGTGTTGAGGCGACCGGTAAAAAGGTGAACGAGGCCGACCAGATCGACCTCATGATCCGCGAATTTCGGGCCGGAAACATCGTGGGCGATCTTGGCGTGGCGGGCGATGTCGGCTCTATCATGGGTCAACTGATCCCCGAGGGGATCGCCGAAAGCTGGCTGCCGCCCGACCTGGCATCCGGCATCGCAGAAGGACAACAGGATCCGTTGGTCGTGGTCTCGGACCCGCATGTCTGGGCCTATTCGACCGAGGCCTATGACAGCTGTCCGGTCTCCAACGTCTGGGCGCTGACCGAGCCCGAATGGAATGCCAAGGTGGCCATGCTCGACCCGCTGGTAAAGCCCAATTACGCCGACTGGTTCAACCAGCTTGAAACCCATCACGACGATGCGATGGCCAAAGCCTATGAGGCGCATTTCGGCACACCGATCGACCGGTCTGAGCAAAGCGCGACACAACAATGGGTGCGTCTCTATGCCGCCAATGCACCGCTGTTGGGTGACAGCACGTCGGTGGCCGAAGCGGTGGGTGCCGTCGGCCAGGAGGCACCGTTCTTTGGCATCATGTCGACCGCCAAGTTCCGTTCCAACACCAGCGGCGAGACCGCGCTTGGCATCTGCGCCGGGATGGCACCCTTTGCCGGCTGGCTGTATCCGGGTCTAGCGATGATGGCGTCCGGCACCGAAAGCCCGAACGCGGTGAAGCTTTTCGTGCACTACCTGCTGTCCGAAGAGGGCATCGCACCGATGTCGGTCGATGGCAAGGTTTCGTCCAACAGCGCCGTGCCCGCCAACGCGGAAGAGGTTTCCGGGGTCGCGGACTACATGGACGAGTTGATGGTCTATGACACCACGACAGCCGCCGAGGACTTTGACAAACGGCAGGACTGGCAGGATTTCTGGCGCATTCACTACAGCCGATGACACCTCACCCTGCCCGCCAAAGAAGCGGGCAGGGTGCATGTATCAACTGGAGGAGAAAAGAGACATGAAACGGATCGTAACCACAACGGCCAGCGCGATGGCCCTCGGAATGATTGCCCTGGGGGCGCACGCCGAGGAATTCAGCCTTGACGCTTTGATCGAGGCGGCCAGGGGCGAACCGCAACTGGCGGTATTCGACAGCACCGGCAAGATCGTGACGATGGCAGAGGATTTCGCCGCGAAATACGATCTGGATGCCGTCGGCCAGAAGGTGAAGGCCCATGCCCAGCTCGAGATGATGGCGCGCGAGGCGATGGCTGGCAATGTGCAGGGCGACGTGTCGATCATTTCAGACGCACCGGCCGCGATTGCGCAGTTGCTGCCGAATGAATTCGGCGTCAGCTGGGTGCCGCCGGACCTCGCAGACGTGATCGAAGAGCGCTACCAGGATCCGCTGGTGGTTGTCACCATGGCCAATGTCTGGACCTACAACACCGAGCTTTATGACACCTGCCCGGTGTCGAACGTTTGGGAACTGACCCAGGACGCGTGGCGCGGCAAGGTGGCGATGCAGGACCCGCTGAACAAGTCGGTCTACACCGATTGGTTCAACCAGATCGAGTCGCACGGCGACGACGAACTGGCCGCCGCCTACGAGGATTTCTTCGAAGAGCCGCTCGACCGGTCCGAACAATCGGCCGCCAAGCAATGGATCGCCATGCTGGCGGCAAACGCGCCGCTTCTGGGCAGTTCGGACAGCAACGCGGCAGAGGCCGTCGGCGCGCCGGGACAGAAAGAAGGCTTCATGGGGCTGATGAGCTCTGCCAAGTACCGCGAAAACGCCGCTTCGGATTTTAAGCTTGGCCTGTGTGACGGTATCAAGCCGTCGCTGGGCTTTACCAATGCCGGTGTCGGCTTGATCGCGTCCGGGACGGACAGTCCGAACGCCGCGAAGCTGTTCATCCACTACGTGATGACGGCCGAGGGCATCGCACCCCAGGCCGATGACGGCAAGATGTCGTCCAATACCGAGGTGGGTCTGCCCGATGGCGAACCTTCGGGGATCGGCGCGGCCTGGGATCAGCTGCTGACCTATGACCTGTCCACGGCGGTCGAGGACTTCGACACGCGTCAGGACTGGCAGGATTTCTGGCGTCTGACCTACGAACGCTGACCAATCGCGCCGGGCGGATCCTCCGCCCGGCGACCATCAGGGGAGGAGACTCGAAATGAAGAATGTCAACAAGCCCGCCATGCGCAGCGCCGCCCTGGCGCTCGGTGCCGCACTGGTTGTGCCGATGCTTGCCCAGGCGGAAGAGGCCGGCCTCGACGCGCTGATCGAGGCAGCCAAGGCGGAACCGCAACTGACCGTCTATGACAGCACCGGCAAGATCGTGACGGTCGTCGAGAACTTTGCGGAGAAGTATGGGCTCGACGCAATCGGCCAGAAGGTCAGTGCGACGGCGCAGCTCGAAATGGTGATCCGGGAATCGCAGGCCGACAACGTCAAGGGCGACGTGCTGATGATCACCGACGCCCCGGCGGCGCTGGCGCAGTTGATCCCGCAGGGGTTCGTTCACAGCTACCTGCCGCCCGACATGGCCGACGTCATCCCGACCATCTACCAGGACCCGATGACCGCGACGACGAATGCCAACGTCTTTGCCTACAATACCGAGGTCCATGATAGTTGTCCGGTCTCCAATATCTGGGAGCTGACCGACGAGGAGTGGACTCGGAAGTTCGCCATGATCGATCCGCTGACCAAGGCAAGCTACACTGACTGGTTCAGCCAGATGGAAAGCCACCACGACGACGCGGTCCGTGACGCCTATGAAGCGCATTACGGCAAACCGTTGGTCACGGAGTTCGACAGCGCCACCAAGCGCTGGGTCGCCGACCTTGGCGCAAACGCGCCGTTGGTGACCGATGGCGACGACAATACCTCTGCTGCGGTCGGCGCGCCGGGGCAGGAGACCCCGTTCTTCGGGCTGATGTCCTCGGCCAAGTTCCGTGACGTTGAGGCCAAGGGCCACAAGATGGCGATCTGCGACACGTTGGAGCCCTGGGTCGGCTGGACCTATTCCAAGCTGGCGCTAATAGCCTCGGGCACCGACAGCCCGAACGCGGCCAAGCTGTTTGTGCATTTCATCCTGACCGAGGAAGGCATCGGCCCGCAGATGGTGGACGGCAAGGTGCCGACGAATTCGACGATATCGATGCCCGCGAACGAGCCGTCGGGGATCATCGATCTTTGGGACAACCTGCTGGCCTACGATTCCGCAACCGGGCTGGCAGACTGGGACTCCCGCCAGGATTGGCAGGATTTCTGGCGCATCCACTACAGCCGCTGACCTCCCTCGCGGCATCGCTCCGGGGCCAAGCAGGGCCCCGGGACACATAGGAAACGAAGGATTGCTAGACATGACCGGCACCAACAAGTCTGCCATACCTGCGGCCGCGCGCTTGCGCGAGGTCGCCGAAACCGTGGCACGGGCGGCGGGGGATTTGCTGCCCGGGGTATTCCGCGCCGAGATGCACGTGGACTACAAGGCCGACCTGCACGACCCGGTGACCGTGCACGACCAGCGGACCGAGACCTTGATCCGCGAGCATCTTCTGACCGAGGTTCCCGGCTCTGCCATCATTGGCGAAGAGGGGGGAGAAATCGGTGAAGGCCCGGTGAAGTGGTTCGTGGACCCCATCGACGGCACCTCGAACTTTGCCGCGGGTCTCGCCTTCTGGTGCGTCTCCATCGGAGCCGTGGTCGATGGTCGGATTACCGCCGGGGCTGTCTATGACCCGATGGCCAAGACCATGTTCTCTGCGGATACGAGCGGCGCCTGGCTGAACGGCGCGCCGCTGCACTGCCCCGCGGGACGCGAAGAGGCGCGCGCGACGCTGATTACCGGCTATCCGGTGCAACGCGATTTCCGGCTCGAAGGCCGGGACTCCGCGCTGGCCGGGCTGGGGGATCTGGTCTCGGCCTTCTCGACCTTGCGCCGCCCCGGCAGCGCCGCGCTCAGCCTTTGTCACGTGGCGGCCGGTTGGGCCGATGCCGCCGCCGGCTTTGGCGTCAACGCCTGGGACGTCACGGCGGCGATCCTGATACTCGAGCGGGCCGGTGGCAGCTATCATCCCCTGACGCTGGGCAAGCAGCCGGACGGGACTCCGGCGCATCATTGCCCGGGTTACGTGGCCCAGGGCCCGGGCGCGCGCTATCCGACCCTGCACCGCATCGCCGAAGCCGTGGATGCCCGTCGCCGGGCCGGGGCCATGGCACCCGCCTGACAACGAACCGCATTCTTGCCGACACCCAAAGACCCGCGCCCGCGCGCTTTTTCTCGAACGGAGCCTTTACTGCATGGACCAAGCAGCCAAACCCGCGGACAAGCATATTGTCGAACGTGCCAACCTGTGCCTTTCCCTGATTCAGAGTGCCGGACGGATCGCCCTTGACGGCTTCCGTCGCCGCGACACCGACGAAATCGCGATGAAGGGATCGCAGGATTTTCTGACCGAGACCGACGCCGCTGTCGAAGAACACCTGCGCGCCGGGATCGCCGCCGCCTTGCCCGGGGACGAATTTCTCGGCGAGGAGACCGGGGGCTCGGTGACGGGCCGTTCGGTATGGGTGGTCGATCCGATCGACGGGACCGCCAATTTCGCCCGGAGGATACCGCATTTCTGCATCTCGGTTGCCTATGTGCGCGACGGCATCACGGAAATCGGTGCGGTCTTCTCGCCTGCGACGGATGAGCTCTGGTTCGCCCGGCGCGGCATGGGCGCATCCTGCAACGGGCAGCCCATCCACGTGGCCGGAACCCGCACCTTTGCCGCCGCCTGTCTGGAGCTTGGCTGGAACAATCGACGCCCGCAGCAGGAATACCTTTCGGTTCTGAACCGGCTGCTGGATCATGGTGCCAACGTGCGCCGGGGTGCGTCGGGCGCGCTGGGGCTGGTATATGTCGCAGATGGCCGCTCTGACGGATATGCCGAACTTCACATGAACGCCTGGGATTGCCTGGCCGGTCTGCTGCTGGTCGAAGAGGCCGGTGGCCGTGTCAGTGATCTGCCCGAGGACGGGTTGAGCAACGGTGGCGCGGTGCTGGCCGTCGTGCCCGCGTTGGCACCCGAAATCAGCGCGTCGACGGGTATTCCGCTGGCGTCGCACTCGAATTCAACTGACCGTGCAAGGATGATCGCATGAACCAGACCTCTCCGCAAAGCAACGTGCCCCACTACGACCGCCCCGAGATCAGCCTGATCGAGGAGCGACTCGAGCCCTATGGTGTCGCGGTTTATGTCGGCGGTCGTGAAGGCATGTCGAACCTGCCGCTCTTGCGCGAGCGGGGGATCAGCACTGTCATCAATTGCGCGGTCAATCTTGACGTGAACCTTGTCGATGCGCCGGACCCATCCGTCGGAGAGGGCCACCTGACCTATGGGCACGGGGCCTTTCGCTATTACAAACTTGGCCTCGTGGATGGCGCGGGAAACGCCGAGACGATGATGCTGGCGGGGTATTATCAGCTTGTTGGCGCGCTGTCGCAGATCCTACCGGAACGCTCCTCTTATCCGCTGCGCGAACGCGGCAACGTCTTGGTGAACTGTCGCGGCGGGCGCAGCAGGTCGGTTGCGTTGGTGGCGCTGCTTTTGCACAAGCAGATGCCGGACCGCTATCCGACGATGGACGCCGCGCTGGAGCATGTCCGCATCCGGCGCCAGCTGCGCCATGACGAATGGTTCGAGGCACCCAAGCCGATGCTGATCGAAGCGGCCTGCACGGCCTCTGACTGGATTGACCGGATCGGCCACCGCGACCCCGAACAGGCGGATACCGGCCAGACGAAATGATCCGTATCGCCGTCCTGTCCGATCCACATCTGCACGACGTCCGTTTCGGTGAGCCTGCAGGTGTGCCGGCTTTCGTGCGCTCATTGGCCGACAGCCTGCATTCGACCCGCGTCTTCAACGAAAGCGAGGCCGCGGTTCGCGCCGCGCTTGACGCGGTTGCGGCAGAGGGGATACGCCTGTGCATGATCGTGGGCGATCTGACGGATGACGGGCAACCGGCGAACTGGCAAGCGGTGTCCGACCTTCTGGCCGATTACACCCGGTGCCACGGCATCCGCTTTTTCGCAACCCCCGGCAATCACGACCAGTGGTCGATGACCGGCAAGCCACTGGCGAAAAACATGGTGGATGCCGACGGCGGCGTCCGGGCGTGTGCGGGGCGGGACTTTCCGCATTGCGAGGGCGCAGATATCTGCCCGGGTATGCGCATGGTCGGATATCACGACATGATGGCCTGTGCTGGCGAGCTTGGCTATCACCCGCAGCGCGCCGACCTCCACTGGGAAACCCCTTTTGGCACGGCACCCGATCCGGCCCGCCGCGCGTCCGCCTGCGATCTTTCCTATCTCGTGGAGCCGGTCGAGGGTCTGTGGCTGTTGTCCATCGACGCCAATGTCTACCTGCCCGACGGGCAGGGCGGGTACAGCGATTGCAGCAAGGAAGGCTGGAACGCCGTCCTGCGGCACAAGTCCTACCTGCTGGACTGGATGCGCGACGTGGCAGGGCGGGCAGGGGCCGCGAACAAGCGGCTGGTGGCCTTCTCTCACTACCCGGTTGTCGACGTCTTCCACGGGTGCACGACGGAACTGGCAAGACTGCCCGGCTCGCGCGCGGGCGCGCGCAGGATGCCGGAACCCGAGGTGACACGGGCCATCGCGGCCACCGGTCTGCAATCGCATTTCAGCGGCCACTGGCACGTGGACTCCACGGCCCAGGCGGAGCAAGGCGGGTTGGTCAATGTCTCGGTTCCCTCGACCGTGTCCTATCCCGCAGGCTGGAAATGCCTTGAACTTTCCGCCGAGGGTGCGAGTATTGGCGATCGGCCCTTGGACGCGGTGCCGGATTTCGATGCCTGGTTCAGCCGCTACCGCGCCGAGGCTGCCCGGACGAGGCACGGGAGTTCGGTAATGGATGCGGCGGATTATCGGCAGTTTCTCGACCGGCAGTTCCGTACCGTCGTGCTGAAACGGCGTCTGTCCGAAGACTGGCCGCTCGGGATGCGGACGATGGTGGAGAACGACAGCTTGGCCGATATGGTCTCGCGGTTGGGACCTGTCGAGATGGGCCTGCCAGATATTCCCGCCGCCGATGTCTTCGTTGACTGGTACAGGTTGCGCGAGGCCGGGGGCGGTGCCGTGGCCGACGTGAGCCCGGAGCGGCATGCGCTTTATACAGAGCTGATGCGGACCTATGGCCACCGGGACTTTGCGCCGGGATCGGACGAGGCAGTTGTTGTCGTCTTCTTGCGCACGCTCGGGCTGCTGCTGGGCGGCGCTGACAACAAACGGGCGGCTCTTGATCGACTCCGGGCGGTTGCTGTTCCGTGCTAGCCCATCCGAACAGTCTTGCGCCAGACCGGGAGAACCTCGAACGCGGAGTCGCTGCCGCTGGAATCCGAGGTCAGGATCTCGGCGATGCGTTCGACCATTTCATCCATGGGTTGGCGAAAGGTCGTCAGCTCATAGGCCGACCAGCGCGCCTGCGGCACGTCGTCAAAGCCGATGACACAGAGATCGCCGGGGATATCGATGCCAAAGATGTTGCGCGCGGCATCCATGAAGCCGAAGGCCAGAAGGTCGGTGACGCAGAACACCCCGTCAGGCGGGTTGGACCGCCCCAGAAGCACCCGCGCGGATTCGAGCCCGGTGTCGTAGCTTGTCGGGCCGATCCGTGTGACGTCGATCTCGATCCCGAGCTCGGCGGCCGCCTCGGAGAAGGCCTCTTCGCGCGAGGTGATCGACGTGGTCCGTGCCTGCGACGAAACACAGACCAGCCGCGTACAACCCGCCCGGCGCAGCAAGGCCAGCGCTTCGCGGCAGGCGACGGTATTGTCGATGCGTATGCGCTCGACCCCCTCGGCATCATCATCACGGTTGACCAGCACTACGCGCTGGCCGTTCGACAGACAGCTTTGCACCAGTTTCGCGGGCGGTGCCCCGCTCAGCACGACAGAAGCCTCCGCCCGGTAGTGCAGGCTTTGCCGCAGGGCCTGGCTGACGCTGTCCTCATCGCCGCCGGTATTGATGATCATGGCCACTTTGCCGTGCAGCTGAAGCTGCCGGGTGACCTTGTCGATCATCGCGCTGTGGTAGGGCTGGCCGACATCTGCCGCGATCAGACACACGATCTTGGAGGGCTCGCCCACCAGTCCCCGCGCCAGCATGTTGGCATGATATCCGAGTTCTTCGGCGGCTTTCAGGACCTTTCGCCGCGTCGCAGGCGCCACGCTGCCGGCACCGGAAAAGGTGCGCGATACCGCCGAGCGGGACACGCCGGCGCGTTCCGCTACCTCGTTGGCGCTGACATAAGAGGCTCTGTCGCCGCGGCGCGTGGTCGGTCCGGTCATGCACTGCCTTTGCAAATGGTTGTAACTATGTTCACTCGGCAACTTAGTGTCTGCCCCTGCAGGCCTCAAGCGAAAGCTGACGACGGTCCGAATCGGTGCCCATTCGGCTGGGGGGCGGCATGACTTCGGCCCTTCAGCTTATCGAACTGCTGGGTGCCGGTGCGCTGGTGCTTTGGGCCTTGCGCATAGTGAAATCAGGCGTGCTTTCGGGTTTTGGCGCATCGCTGCGCCAGGGGATTGCGAAGGGTACCGGCAACCGCGTTGTCGCCGCGATATCGGGCCTGTTCGCCACCATTCTGGTGCAATCCTCGACTGCGACGGCAGTGATCGCGGCTTCGTTCGTCTATCGCAATATCGTCGCGCCACGCATGGCACAGGCGGTTCTTCTGGGGGCCAACCTGGGCACCGCACTGACAGCTGCAATACTGGTAAACGATCTGCATTGGCTGTCGCCGGTGCTTGTCTTGTCCGGCGTCGTGACCCATTCGCGCAGCCGGTTGGCGCGGGGTCGCGGCATCGGCGAGGCATTGATCGGGCTGGGGCTGATGCTCTTTGCGCTGGATCTGCTTGGCACCGCCACCGAACCGTTGCAAGCGGCCGAGGTCACCGCGGCCATTCTCTCGGCGCTGGATCAGGGACCGATCTTTGGCCTGCTTCTGGCCGCAATACTTGCCTTCGCCTCGTCATCCAGCCTGGCGGTCGTGCTTTTCATCGCCATGCTTGCCGAGGCCGGAACGATTACCCCGTCACTGGTGGTGGCGTTGGTGGCCGGTGCCAACCTGGGCGGCGCTGTGCTGCCCTGCCTTGCCGTGGCCTCTGAAGGACCCGAGGCAAGACGGCTCGTCAACGGGAACCTCACCGTAAGGGGAACCGGCGCGTTGGTCGCGCTGGTCACGGCTAGCTTCACCGGGCCGTTGCTGGCGGACCTTCTGCCTTCGGTGGGGTGTATCGCCATCGTTGCGCACCTGGGCTTCAATGCCATCCTGTTGCTGCTTTTCCTGCCTCTGCTGGGTCCGTTCGAGCGCATCACGAGGCAGATCTGGCCTGACCCTGATGCCGAGCAGGGCGCGCCGTCCTATCTTGACGACGCGGCGCTCGACACGCCCGCACTGGCGCTTGGCGGCGCTGTGCGCGAGGTCTTGCGGATCGGCGACAATGTCGCCCTGATGATGGAGCTCAACCTGCGATCCCTGCTGGTCGACGATCCGGAGGCCAGCCGCGAAATCGCCAGGCTCGACGATCGTGTCGACGCCGCGCTGTCCGAGGTGAAGATGTATTTCCTTCGGCTGGGTCGCAAGGAACTGCCGGAGAGCGCCAGTGCGCGCATGCGCGAAGTCCTGTCCTACGCGATCAACCTTGAACACGTGGGTGACATCATTGACCGTGATCTGTCAGAGATGGCGCGCAAGAAAGCAGAGCGGCAGGTGAAATTCTCTGCGGCGGGCGAGGAAGAGATAGGTGAGCTCTATCGCAAGACCCTGCTGAACCTCGAACTGGCGCAATCCGTCTTCCACAGCCGCGATATCGCTCTCGCGCGGCGGCTGACGGCCGAGAAGGTCCATGTGCGTCAGATCGAGGAGCGGTCACAGAAGCGCCATATCGCGCGACTGCAGGCGGGACAGCCCGAAACGCTTGGATCCACGACCCTGCATCTTGATATTCTGCGTGACCTGAAACGCATCAACGCGCATATCGCGGCGGTGTCATACCCGATCCTTTCGGAGGCCGGAGAATTGTCGGCCAGCCGCGTGCTTTCGCTGCAGGACGTCAACTGACGGATCGAAAAACGGGTCCGATATGCGATGAGTTCCTTGACGAGCCCTGGGAAGCCGCGATCTATGCCGTACTGCACCAGAACCCCGGTGACGCAGGCGAGGCGCTGTCGCTTAGCACTAAAATGTAATAATGCAGTCGTTCTGACGCACTTTAGCATTTTAATCTGGGAATCTTTGGAGACTGACTTGATATCAGCTGCAATTGTCGCGGCGGTCCGCACTCGAACGTCGGAGAGACGAGATGGTCGGTTGCCACGACGAGGCGGGTCCCGTTTTCTCCAAGCAGGTGACACCGCGAGATCGTCGATCTCGTATCCGGCTTGGGTTTGTGAAGCGAGGTCCGCGTAATCCTGGATCGACGTGTCCAGTTCAGCAAGAATCCCGCGATAGTCGATCAAGTACCCGAATTGTTTGGCCTCATGCAGACGGTTCACTCGCGCGATAGCCTGAAGCAGGTTATGACCCTTGAGGTGTTTGTCGATATAAAGGACGGCGTTTCGGGGTTCGTCAAAGCCGGTCAGCAGCTTGTCCACGACGATCAGGATATCCGGTGCGCCATCGGTGCCAAACCGTTCGATGACATCAGTTTCATAGACGTCCGCATCATTGCCAACATTCATTTTCCACCAGGTCTGCACCTCAGGTGTCTTTGCATCATCTGTATCATCATGACCTTCACGGGTGTCGGGGGCCGAGATCACAACCGCGCTGGTCACGAGGCCAGTTTCATCGAGTGCTTTCTTGTACCGGATCGCAGACAGCTTACTGTCAGTCGCCAATTGCGCCTTCAAGCCGAGCTTCAGCTTGGTAAAGTTCTCGGTGAAATGGATCGCGATGTCGTAGGCGATCAGGTCGATACGATTGGCCGCTCCATATATCTGACCACGGCTGGAATACTTCTGCTTCAGATCGGACTTCTGGCTGTCCGATAACCCGGTTGTGATCTTGTCGAACCAAGAATCGATAGCAGCATCATTGATATCAACAACGGGCCGACGTTCCTCATAAACCAATGGGGTGACCGCTCCGTCCTCGACGGCATCCTGCATGGTATAAGCGTGAAGGATCGGGCCGAACTTGTTACGGGTTTTGTCTTCTTTCAGCAGCGGCGTTCCCGTGAAGGCGATGAAGGCTGCGTTGGGCAGTGCCAGCCGCATCCGCTCATGGTTCTCGCCGCCCTGGCTGCGATGCCCCTCATCGACCAGAACGATGATTTTGTCAGAGGTGTTCTTGCACTCCGGCAGCTTGGTCGCTGAGTTGAACTTCTGAAGCAGCGTGAAGATGATCCGTTCTGACCCAGAACCAATACGTTTGGCCAGATCGCGACCGGACTGCACCTTGGAGGTCTCACCCTCCTTCTTGGTCGCCACCGCAGACCCGAAGGCCCCACCCGTCATGAACGTTGCCGCAAGCTGTTTCTCAAGGTCCACACGATCTGTGACAATGATGATGCGACATCCGGCGAGCTCTGCGTCCAACAGCAGCGCCTTTGTCAGGAACACCATCAGGTTCGACTTGCCCGAACCTGTGGTGTGCCAGATAACGCCGCCCTCACGGCTGCCATCGGGCTTCTGGTGGGATACCTGGGTCAGGATGGCCTTGGCCCCCTGTACCTGCTGATACCGCGCCGCGATCTTGCCCAGTTTCCGGTCGAAGAAAATGAACCGTCTGGTGAAATCCAGCAGGCGGTCAGGCCGCAGTAGGCTGATGATCAGCCTGTCCTGCTCTGTGGGCCACACGGGTCCGCTGTGGAGACTGTCAAAGTCGTCGCGCATCCACTTGGGCTTGTCGGCGAACAGCGCCTCTCTCTGAGCCTCTGACAGGGGCGTGGACTTCACGGCCTGCATCTGACCTTCCGTGATCTCTTCCTCGGTCCATGCTCCCCAGAACTTCTTATCCGTGCCCGTGGTGCCATAGCGCCCATTATTGCCAGAGATCGACAGCAGCAGTTGCGAATAGGCATAGAGGTCCTGAATGCCGTCGGTTTTTTGGTTTCTCAGGTGCTGGCTGATGCCTTCATCCACCATCGCTTTGTCCTTGGTCGATGACACGGGCCGCTTCGCCTCGATCACCACCAGGGGGATGCCGTTCACATAACAAACCACATCGGGCCGAAACCGCCCCATGCCAGCAGGCCGCTCAACGCTGAGTTCTTCGGTGACCTGAAGGATATTGGCGGCGGGGTCCGCCCAGTCGATCAATGGCACAGTGACGGAAGTGCGCTGGCCATCCACGAACTCGGTGACCGTGATGCCCAACGTCAGGTGCTTGTAGATCGCCTCATTTGCAGGGATCAGCCCTTCGTTCAGGCCCGTGGCGCTGATCTCGCGCACCACCTGATCAATGCCACCAGCAGAGAGCGGATAGGTCTGGCCTTTGAAGTCGAACCGATGCCCCTTGAGCCGTTCCCGCAAGATAGGCTCCAGCAACACACCGCGTTCCGACCCTCGCAAGGCGAGTGCATCGGTGGGGTTAAGATACTCCCACCCCATGGAAATCAGCACATGCAAAGCTGGCAGCTTGGAGGCCGCCTCTTCACGGGTGTCAGGGGTACGGGAAAATGTCATGAACAAACGGCCTGTCGGGAAAAAATTTGCGTTACGATAACCTGTGCCCTATATAAAGGCCAAGGATTGACGCCTATGATACCCGCTCAGCCGATCTTGTCCTTCTCGACACGCCCGGCTTCGCCACGAAAGCGCTGGACCAGTTGCTGGCCGTGTCGGACTTTGTCATGTCCCCCTTGCAGCTGTCGCAGCCGGACGCTGTCTCTGCCGCCGCCACACGCGAGTGGATGGAGGCGTTCTACCTCCGTCTTGGTGCGGGGTCACCGCGGCCTTCGCACTGTTTCGTGGCAAACAATATCAAGAACCTGTCGCGGCTTTCGGTGACCGGGCGGAAATATCTCGAGCGCGCGCGGAAGGATCTTCCGGTCGTCAAGACGATGGTGCCACATCGCGCCACACTGGCCATGATGACAGACAAGGGACCGCTCGGCGAGATCATCAAGCATCAGATCTCGGAGGGCTACGACGGCGCCCGGATCACCGCCGGGCACAGCACCGAACTTCTGGAACTGGCGATGCAGGTGATGAACGATGTCCTGTCACACAATGTCTGGGAGGCCGAGGATGCCTAAACCCAAAGCGCAGGTCCTACACCCCGACACAACAGGCGCGGCCATTCATATTGGTGACAGGAAGCGCCTTGACCAATCAAGTGCGAACCCTGTCCAGCTACCTGACACAGCGGCGGCGGCGAGGGGAACGGGAACGGAGAGAAAGAAAAAAACGATCGTCTCTCAAAGCCCGCAAACGCATCTGCACATCGCTGAAAAATACCTCTCCGAGATCGAGGAGCACCAGGCCAGAACAGGCGTCTCGCAGGACGACATCATCAAGCTGGTGGCCATCGCGCTGTCCAGCATCGGCAGATTCGACATGCCAGACAAGGAATGGATTGCCACACGAAAGGCGGCCAAGGGCGTACTTGTCCGCTACGCCATCCCGCAAGAGTTCGTCGACGCCTATAATCGAAAATTCAACCCTCTCGGCGTGAAGCCACAGACGCACCCCTACTTGTCTGACGTCAGCACCTATGGGACAGATATGGCGATTTGAACAACGGAGGGTTTCTGGTTCATCGTAGCCTTTAAGGAGCGAAGATGAACAAGA
>NZ_FWYD01000027.1 GCF_900176485.1 Primorskyibacter flagellatus | reverse complement strand
ATCGCCGACTGGATCATCGAGGTGGTCGACGGCCTCGCAGCCAATGGCGAAGACGGCAACACAGAGGTCGAAGCCAAGGTCCGGGCCGAAGTCGAAACCCTTTGCAAACGCTTCCCGATCTACCCAGGCATCTGAAACAAAACGCAAAAGACCTGCCCCAAGACAGGCGTCGGGGGCAGGTAAAAAGACGTTCCGGCGGACTTTCTGTAGCAAAAAAATGCAGAGACGGGTCGGCCAGAACCAGTCGGTCGAGGCGTGGGAAACCATATTCCAGCCTCCGTAACCCCGACCCCCGCCTTCGCTCGCCAGGCCTTCGTTCAAATTCTCATTGGCGGAAATACTCCGGGGCGTGTGAGGGGCTGGCCCCTCACTCGTTCTGGTTCTTGTCGTCGTGCTTGAATGCACCTCCCTCTGAAAGAGTCGGCGGCGACAAGAAAAGGTCGGTTTCTGAACGCTTCAGCCAAACATTATGACGTTGCCATACTGCTGAGCGTGCATTGGGGCAGCTCGACAGGTAGATCCAAACAAAAACCGCACCTGACGCTGACGGTCGGTGCGGTTTTTTCTATAGCTTCGTTTCTTGAAGGTCAGATATCCAGCGTGTGCTGTCTTTCCCACTCGGTGAAGTGGCTTGAATACTCGCCCCACTCTTTATTCTTCAGCTTGAGAAAGGCGCTGGAAAATTCGTCACCCATCGCTGAAGTCAGGACGTTATCCGCCTCGAACATGCGCAGACCATCCAGCATGTTCTGCGGCAGTTTCGGTGCGTCCTTTACCTGATGGCCATCGACATACATGTCGATTTCCTTGGCCTCGCCGGGATCGGCCTTGGTGCGGATACCGTCAATCCCTGCCGCCATGATCACGGCCGGCATCAGATACGGGTTTGTGGAGCCGTCGGGCAGACGAAGTTCCATGCGTCCGCCGCCGGGTACGCGCACCAGATGCGTGCGGTTATCGCCGGCCCAGGTCACGCTGTTGGGTGCCCATGTGGATCCGGACGCAGTGCTTGGCGCGCCGATACGCTTGTAGCTGTTGACGGTTGGGCAACAGATTACGGCCATGCCGCTTCCGTGTTTGAGAATACCGCCAAGGAAGTGTTTGCCGGTTTCGGACAAACCGTACCGTCCTGTCGGAGTGTCATCGGACCCGGCAAAGAGGTTGGTTTTGGCATCCTCGCCCGTTCCGTCCCAAGCCGAGATATGCGCATGCAGGCCATTGCCCGTCAGGGTCGGCAATGGTTTGGGCATGAAGCTTGCCCGCATACCGTGCTTTTCAGCGACATATTTCGCCATGAACTTGAAGAAGCTGAGCTGGTCGGCCATCGCAAGCACATCGTCGAAATCCCAGTTCATTTCCCACTGGCCGTTGGCGTCTTCGTGGTCGTTCTGGTAGTTGCCCCAGCCGAGTTGCAGCATGTATTCGCTGATCTCACGGATGATGTGATAGTTCCGCATCATCGACTGCTGATCGTAGCAGGGCTTGACCCGCGTATCGAGCTCATCGGCCAGCGCCTTGCCATCAGGTGTCAGCAGGGAAAATTCCGGCTCGACACCAATTTTGACGTGCAGGCCCAGCTCTGCCGCTTCGGCAATCTGGTTGCGCAACACGTTGCGGGGTGCCTGTGCGGAATATTCATTCTTCATCACGGGGTTGCCAGGAACCCACGCCATGTCGGGCTGCCAAGGCACCTGAATCGCGGCATCGGCATCGGGCATCACCAACATGTCCGGATGGGCAGGCGTGTAATCCATACCGCCGGCAAAACCCGCGAAACCTGCGCCGCCTTCCTGCATTCCCGCAATCCCGCGGATCGGCACCAGCTTGGTGCGCTGCGCTCCCAAAAGATCGGTGAAATTGACCATGAAATACTTGATGCCGCGCTCTTTTCCCCACGCCTCAAGGTCTATTTCAGATGTCTGAACAAGTTGATCTTTTGCCATAATCAGAACTCTCTCCCAGTTTCTTGGCTTGTTTGGGCGGCCTTTTTGCGGTCCGTCCCCAATGTGAAAAATGCGACACCCGGACAGGTGTCGCATGATCTGTGCTTCAGAAGCCGCCTTTGCCGGGATACCAGTTGGTCCCCGCCAGCGGAACCTGCGCCATTGCGGCGGCCTCCATTGTGAGGGCAACCATATCTTCCGGCTCCAGGTTGTGCATGTGGTTTTTGCCACAGGCCCGTGCAATCGTCTGAGCCTCAAGCGTCATCACCTTGAGATAGTTCTTCAGGCGACGCCCACCTTCGACCGGATCGAAACGCGCCATCAACTCGGGATCCTGCGTGGTGATCCCGGCAGGGTCGCGCCCTTCGTGCCAGTCGTCATAGGCACCTGCTGTCGTGCCGAGCTTGTTGTATTCCGCTTCCCATCTGGGATCGTTATCGCCAAGCGCGATCAGCGCGGCGGTCCCGATTGCCACGGCGTCTGCACCCAGTGCCAGCGCCTTGGCCACGTCGGCACCCGACCGGATACCGCCGGAGACCACAAGCTGCACTTCGCGGTGCATTCCCATATCCTGAAGGGCCTGAACGGCGGGGCGGATGCAAGCCAAAGTCGGTTGTCCCACATGTTCGATAAAGACATCCTGTGTGGCAGCCGTCCCACCCTGCATGCCGTCCAGCACGACGACGTCGGCACCTGCCTTGATCGCAAGCGTGGTATCAAAATAGGGCCGTGCACCGGCAATCTTGACGTAGATCGGCACGCGCCAGTTGGTGATCTCGCGCAGTTCGAGGATCTTGATTTCAAGATCGTCGGGGCCGGTCCAGTCGGGGTGGCGACAGGACGAGCGTTGGTCGATCCCTTTCGGAAGGTTGCGCATTTCCGCCACACGGTCGGAAATCTTCTGCCCCAGCAGCATGCCGCCGCCGCCGGGCTTTGCACCTTGTCCGACGACGATTTCGATGGCGTCGGCCTTGCGCAGATCGTCGGGGTTCATCCCGTAACGCGAGGGGAGGTACTGATAGACCAGCTTGGAGGAATGCCCGCGCTCTTCGGGGGTCATGCCGCCGTCGCCGGTGGTTGTCGAAGTGCCCGCTGCGTTTGCGCCCCGGCCAAGAGCTTCCTTCGCAGGACCGGACAACGCGCCAAAGCTCATGCCCGCGATGGTGATCGGGATATCAAGTTCGATCGGGTTTTTCGCGAAACGGGTGCCAAGCGTCACTTTCGTTTCACATTTCTCCCGGTAGCCCTCCAGCGGATAGCGCGAGATAGACGCACCCATGAAAAGCAGATCGTCGAAGTTGGGGACGCGGCGTTTCGCGCCACCTCCGCGGATGTCATAGATACCCGTCGCGGCGGCGCGGCGGATGTCGCTGTTGACGTCCTGTGAGAATGTCGCGGACTGACGCGGCGTCGTCTGCGGAATGCCTCTGTGTTCCTGGTCTTTCATGGACATGTTCCTCAGTAGGCCGACGCGTTATCGACGTCGAAGTTGTAAAGATTGCGAGCCGAGCCATAGCGGGTGAATTCTTCCGGCTTGGCATCGGCACCTGCGCGCTCCAGCAAATCCTTGAGGATTTCGATATGTTCGGGCCGCATTTCCTTTTCTTCGCAATCCGCGCCGAGGCTCTTGACCTTGCCGCGCACGAAAAGCCGCGCCTCATAGCAACTGTCGCCAAGCGCATCCCCGGCATCCCCGAGCACCACAAGGTTGCCCGATTGTGCCATGAAGGCCGACATGTGGCCGATATTGCCATGCACGACAATGTCGATGCCCTTCATCGAAATACCGCAACGCGAAGACGCATTGCCTTTGATGACAAGCAATCCGCCGTGACCGGTCGCACCGGCATACTGGCTGGCGTCGCCGTCAACGACGATGGTGCCGGACATCATGTTCTCACCGACGCCAGGCCCGGCAGAGCCGTGCACATTGATCGTCGCCTGCTTGTTCATGCCGCCGCAATAGTATCCGGTCGATCCCTTGACCGTCACTTCGATAGGAGCGTCCAGACCGACCGCAATGGCGTGGCTGCCTCTGGCGTTCACAATTTCCCATGCGGTCTGGTTGGTGTCAGCAGTCTGGGCGTGCAGCTGCTCGTTAAGGGCGCGAAGCCCTTTTGCCTCAAGGTCTATGGTCTGCATCTCAGGCGGCCTTCTCGATTTTGGTGGGATCGTCGCTATGGGACCAGAAATACACGGTCGCTGGCTCCGGCTCCCAGACGCGGGCGGTCTCGATGCCGGGCAGGTTTACCAGCGCACGGTATTCCGATCCGAAAGCGACATATTGATCTGTCTCTGCCATGACGGCGGGTTTGCAGGCGATGGGGTCACGCACGACACCAAAGCCGTCCTTTGTGCCCACGACGAACGTAAAGAAGCCGTCGAGATCATCCAGAGAGGATTCGAGAGCTTCGCCCAGTGTGGCACCGTTCTGCATCTTCCATGTCAGATAGGCTGCACCCACTTCGGTGTCGTTTTCGGTTTGAATGAGGATGCCGTTCCGGCGCAGCTTGCGGCGCAGGGAATTGTGGTTCGACAAGGAACCATTGTGCACGAGACACTGATCGGAACCGGTGTTGAACGGGTGTGCACCCATTGTGGTGACAGCCGATTCGGTTGCCATGCGCGTGTGACCGATGCCGTGCGTTCCGCTCATCTTCTCGACGTGGAAACGGGCCGCCACGTCCTTTGGCAGGCCGACCTCCTTGTAGATCTCAAGCGACGAGCCGGCACTCATCACCCGGACGTCCGGGCGGATTTCGCTCAGGATCTCTCTGGCATGGGCGATCTTGTCGGCGGGCATCGACAGAACGGCATGAGTGTCATTGCGCTCGGCTTTGACATTGGCACCGATCGCGTGACCCAGTTCGTCACCGATCGAGGCAAAGTCCTTGTCTGCGTTGTCGGATTGCACCGTGATCTTGGCGCCTTCATCAGACCCGTTGCCATAGATCGCGATCCCGGCGCTATCGGGACCCCGGTCGGTCATGGTCACAAGCATATCGGTCAACATTTCGCCCAATTTAGGTTCGAGCGATTTATCCTTTAGGAAGAGTCCAACGATACCACACATCGCTTTGATCCTTTCTGCGAGTTTCATTTTCTAGGTTAGCACTCGGCAAAAGAATATTCAACTAGGAAGAATATTATTTTCACAAGAGGAACGGCGCGCACATGCTGATTTCGTGCGCGCCGTGGGGGTGGATTCAACAACGATTACCCAAGTTGGAAGATCTGATTGGCCGCTATGACCACCGCAATCCCGGCCGCAAGCGTAAGATAAGGCTTCATGCCCGCCTTACGGATCTTGATATCCGTGTTGCCTCCGATCGTAAGATCCTCAAGCATCTTGGCGGGGAACTGACCTTTGTCGGTGATATAGTGACGATAGGCGAAGACGGGCAGAATGATCGCGATCGCGATGATCGCAGAGCGCATCGTGCCTTCACCCCATACGTTCGCTCCGGCACCCAGCAGAACCGCATTCACGAAGGCAAGTCCGCCACCGATCCAAAGCATGATCGTCGGGGCCTTCCAGGGTCGTGTTGCATTGGCGTTGTCGATCCGGTGCAGCCAGCCCGAATGCAGATTCAGGAAGTTGAACACCAGATAGCAGCAGTTCGAAACCGCCAGGACGAACAGGTAATCGGACATCATCAGCAGGATCAGGTTGAAGCCAAGGTCAGTCCACATGCCGTTGACCGGCGCGCCGTGCTCGTTGGTGCGCGACAGGAATTTCGGCAACCAGCCATCCACCGATCCCTGATACAGTGTCCGTGACGATCCCGCCATCGATGTCATGATGGCCAGCACCAGTGCCAGAAACAGCATCACAACCATGATCTTGGCAATGATGGAACCACCGCCGACCATGCCGGCCATGGCACCTGCCACGGCAGAGCCGTCAACGATTCCGGGCTCCAGCATGCCTTCAACGCCCAGAACGCCCTGAAAGCTGATCGGGACCAGCGTGTAGATCACGACGCAGACAACCCCCGCCGCAATGATCGCACGAACGGTGTCACGCTGTGGGTCGCGGAATTCGCTGGTATAACAGATCGCGGTTTCGAAGGCATATGCAGACCATGCGGCGATGAACAACCCGCCGAGGAACAGCGTTGTGCCCTCGATATTCCACGATCCCGTGTTGGGAACGAGGGGCAGGAGATTCGTCGAGAGAACATCACCAGAGAGAATCGGTACAAGCCCCACGATAAGGAGCGGGATCATCACGGCGACGCCCATGATTGTCTGGATCTTGGCCGCGCGGGAAATGCCGTGATGCTGGGCCATGAAAACCAGCAGCAAAATCACGGTGCCCACGATGGAGGTGGCGTTGATCCGAAGGGTCAGACCTTCGTTCAGAAAATCCAGATTAAGCAGTGTGATCTGCCACGCGTTGACGGTCGCATCGGCTCCGAACAGGGACGTCAGGACATATCCCGCCGCCAGACCGCCGCCGATCGCCAGAACCGGCGTCCAGGCCAGCCAGTTGCACCAGACCGACAGGGGCGCGATCACCTTGGAATAACGCACCCATGCAGCGGCCCCATAGACCGACGCACCGCCGGATTTGCTGGGAAAAAGCCCGGCGATTTCGGCATACACAAAGGCTTGCAGGAAGCCGAAGGACACGGAAAGCATCCATATGGCCCAGGACGGGTTTCCTACTGTTGCGGCGATTCCTCCAATGGAAAACAGGACGAGTGCAGGCACGCCCGAGGCCATCCAGAAGGCGTCTTTCCACCCGATCGCTCGGTGGAGGGTGCCATCACCCGCAGATTGCGTGGCGTTTTCGGTTGTTGAAACCATCATGTTGCTCCTTGTTGGTGATTTTTTATCGTTTTTGCGGTGGTAAGTTTCTTTCGAAAGCTCGGCCCGTTCGATCATTAAGTATGGCAAAACTTGCCTGTCAGGAAACTATTTTTCGTTAAGTATTGCTTTTTTTGAGTTACACCTGTCAACTGTTCAGAGGGATGCCGATGAATTTTGCAGCCAACGCCTTCAGTAATTTTTCGCTAATATGGGCTGGAAGATGGTTAGGCTTGGTTTGGTTTCATCGGCTGGGGCTATCGCCCCAGGCCCGGAATTGAATGAAACGGCCTCTGCGCGTCAGTGGTCGTAGTGAATCAAGGAGTTTGACATGACAGCATCCTGGAGGTTTTCGGCCCTGGCCGACCGTCACCGCGCAATGGGGTCCAATCTGGAGGACTGGGGCGGAATGGGTACGGCCTGGACCTATGACAAGGACCAGACCGAGGAATACATGGCGATTCGGACGAATGCCGGGTTCATGGACGTTTCCGGGCTGCACAAGGTGCATCTGGTCGGCCCGCATGCCGCGCATGTGATCGACCGCGCCACCACGCGCAACGTCGAGAAGATCAAGCCAGGCCGTTCGTCCTATGCTTGTATGCTCAATGATGAAGGCAAATTCATCGACGACTGCGTGATCTACCGGATGGGGCCGAACTCCTGGATGGTCGTTCACGGTACGGGCGGCGGCCATGAGCAGTTGACCATGGCGGCAACGGGTCGCGACGTGGATGTGCGTTTCGACGACAATCTGCACGACATCTCGTTGCAAGGTCCGAAAGCCGTCGACTTCCTGGAAGAGCAGGGCGTGCCGGGCATTCGCGATCAGGTCTATTTCAGCCACCAGCACACGACACTGTTCGACAAGCCGGTGACGATTTCGCGCACGGGCTATACCGGTGAGCGCGGCTACGAGATTTTCTGCCGCGGGCAGGACGCACCGCATATCTGGGATACGCTGGTTGAAAAGGGCAAGCCCAAGGGCATCATCCCGACACGTTTCACCACGCTCGATCTGCTGCGTGCGGAAAGCTATCTGCTGTTCTATCCGTATGACAACTCGGAAATGTATCCGTTCGAGAATGAAAAGGCCGGCGATACGCTTTGGGAGCTGGGCCTGGATTTCACCGTATCGCCGGGCAAGACCGGGTTCCGCGGTGCCGAGGAACACTACCGCCTCAAAGGCAAGGAGCGGTTCAAGATCTACGGTGTCAAACTGGAAGGCAAAGAGCCTGCCGAAGAAGGCGCGCCTTTGCTGAAGGACGGCAAGCAGGTGGGCGTCGTGACGATCGGGATGTATTCACCGCTGAACGAGTGGAACGTCGGCATCGCCCGGATGCCCGTTGATTGCGCGGTGGATGGCACCCAGATGACCGTGAAGAACGAAAGCGGCGAGATCAAATGCGTTGCACATTCGCTGCCATTCCACGACCCGGACAAAAAGCGCCGTACGGCCAAGGGTTGATCACAGCTTCGGCGCGGCGTTCAATACGCCGCGCCTTTGTAAATAATCATACCAGCAGGGGAAGTTAATCAAGGATGAGCACGTTCAAATTCCCGCCATCGATCACAAGCAGACCCGTCTACGGAACGCTGGAGCCGCGATCCGGCAAGCACCATCTGATGATCGCGGACGCCGAGGGCGCCGAGGCGCTGTTTGATCTTGTGGAAAAAGATCCAGATCTGATCGCGCATGCCCATATCATGTATTTCCCTGCCGCAGACGACACCGGGTATGCTGAAAAGCTAAAGGCATTTTCACCTTCCAAACTCTATGTCGGGCCAAGCTATAGCGCGGCCGTCCCGCGTCTGCGCAGGATATTGCAGGACGCCCATATGGGTTTGCAGGTCTACCTGGCAGGCACCGAAGGGCTGATGGGGCAGGCAATGTCAGAAGCCACCAACGCCGGCATTCCGCATACCGCAATCCAGACCGAACATCGTGGTTCTGTCGCGCGGCGCATGCAATGTGTGCATTGCAAGGGCATCACCGAAAATGTTGTGACAGATCCGTTCACATGCTCGCATTGCGGGCTGAACCTTTTTGTGCGCGATCATTATTCCCGCCGGATCGCTGCGTTCCAGGGCGTTTGTGTTGATGCCGAAGACCCAGGCAACGTGCCTCCAAAGCGGGAGTTGTACTCATGAGCGCCGGAACCAACAAGATTGGCGTCGTTGTCACCGACATCGTACCGCTTAATGAGCTGGTCACGCGGTTCAAGTTCGAGCGCGCGGATGGCGGATTGCTACCGACATTCTCGGGCGGGGCACATACCGTGATCGAGATGAAGGATGGCGAAACAACCCGCCTGAACCCCTATTCCCTGATGTCGGACCCGGCAGACCGTCATGCCTATACCATCTCGGTGCGGCGGGACGATGCCGGGCGGGGCGGGTCGCTTTTCCTGCATAAGAATGTGCGGATCGGCGATGAGATGGTGATCAGCTATCCGGTCAACCTGTTCGCGCTGGACCTGCGCGCGCACAAGCATCTGATGATCGCGGGCGGCATCGGGATCACCCCGTTTCTGGCACAGATCAAACAACTTTCTGCCACCAACGGGCGCTTCGAGCTGCACTATGCCTGTCGCAATCAGGCGTTGGGATCATATGTCGACGATCTGACGACGGCGCATCCCAACAATGTGCATGTCTATTTCGACGATGACGGGCAAGCCCTTGATCTGGAAAACCTGTTGGATGGCCAGCCCCTGGGTACGCATATCTACATTTGCGGCCCCAAAGGCATGATCAACTGGGTGCGCGACACGGCAGAGCGCCTGGGTTGGCCGCGCGAAGCGGTGCATTACGAAGAATTCCTCGCCCCGCAATCTGGCAAGCCGTTCACGGTGAAACTGGCGAAGTCCGACCTGGAGTTCGAAGTCGGCGAACACCAGAGCTTGCTTGAAGCGATTGAAGCTGCCGGTGTCGATGCGCCGTATCTGTGCCGCGGCGGTGCATGCGGGCAATGTGAAACGGACGTTCTGGAAGCCGATGGAGAGATCCTGCACAGGGATCACTGGCTTGAGGACGACGAAAAGGAGAGCGGCAAGAAAATCATGCCCTGCGTCAGCAGATTCGAGGGCAGGATTATCGTGTTGGACCGATAGGGAGAGACCGCGATGACCATTCAATTCAACGACGAAACATTCCGCGACGATTACACTTTCACGAACTCCGAGCGGGCGATCAAACGCTTTCCGTTCCCGTTCCATGAAGACAGTTACATGTATTCGGTCAATATGGAGCAGCATCAAGGCGGCCCAGAGGGCAGCATTTATGAAAAGCGCTTTGACGTGGATGAACATTACATCTCGGAGATGAAAGACCGGGCACTTGTGCTGGACGAGGATCCGCTGCGCTGCCAGTCCCTGCCGCATATGACGCTGGCAGGCTGGGACTTGCTTGAACTGATCATGGTCTCGAAATCCGAGGATTATCCGGACCTGTTCGAGCTACACCGTGATGGCAACAACTGGCACTGGATCAACAAGCCTTTGGGAATCGAGCAGAAGTTCGTTTTCATGGACGAATCGACGCTGCCTTATGGGCCGATGGAGTATATCACCCGCCAGACTCAGGGCGATTTCGCCTTGCTGGACCAGCGGGATGAAAACCTGTGGATGGATGCCGGCACGGTCACGACCCAGGCCGATTGGTCGCTGGATTTCGACATCGGGATGAATTTCTTCGAATGGCACGCGCCCGTGCCACTGGCAGCCGAGATGGGGGTTTTCAAGCGGGCGCTGAAGTTCCTGCTGAACATCCAGCAGGGGATGCCGGCGCGGCGCCTGAACTGGACGATGACGGTCAATCCGCTGCTCGATACCAGCCCGGAAAACTATCATAAATGGGGTGTGCAGAAGACGACGCTGACACCAGAAAATGTTGGCCAGAAACAATATCTGCGGGTTGAATTGCAGACCTTTTTTCGGCTCCCGCGTTCAAACGGGATGGTTTTTCCGATCCGGTGTTATCTGATTTCGCTGGAAGACCTGGTCACCATTCCCAAATGGGGCCGCCGCCTGCATCGTGTCATCCGCGATGTTCCGGAAGAACTGGCCACCTATAAAGGTTTCATCGACAATCGCCCGCTCATTGTCGACTACCTGTCGAAGTTCGATGATGGCGCACCCACATCGGATGGCGTCTGGCCGGATTAGGGCGATTGCACAGTTCCGCGGCTGGGTTGCCTGCCGCGGTAAATGCTGGTGTTATCGGGGATTGTCCGCGACGCGCGTGGCAATCCCGCACAGTGGACATCTTCGCTTTCGTTATCGTCAGCTTGACTGGTGCTCTATTTCGCGATGGTGCTCACCAGGCCCGAGTCCATATCACAAAGGCGACAAGCGCTTCAGCTTGATTGCGGATAGGCGATAATCGAAAGATAGCGTGCCGGCAGCTTTGCCAGCACTTCCGGGCCATGTGGGGCATCGGCATCAAAAAACAGCGTATCACCGGGCCTTAGCGGATAAAGGTCGTTGCCATGCCGATAGTCGATTTCACCTTCCAGCATGTATATCGTCTCAATTCCGTCATGCTGAAAGACCGGAAAAATATCGGATTCTTCTGACAATGTGATCAGGTAGGGTTCGACCACCACACCGCTGGCATTCGAGCCGATATGACCCAGTAGATTGTACTGATGCCCTGCGCGTGTGCCACGGCGCGATATTTCTGCGCCTTCACCGGCTTTGGTCAAAACCGCGCTTCGGCTTTCTTCAAATCCGCGGAAGAACGAAGTCAACGGCGCGCTAAGCGCATGGGACAAGGCCTGTAACGTGGTCAGCGACGGCGACGTATTGCCGTTTTCGATCTTGGACAACATGCCGATCGAAAGGCCTGTTGCTTCGGCAAGTTCGAATACCGTCATATTTTGCTGTCGACGAAAGGCTCTGACTTCTTTGCCGATGGCGACTTCAAGAACTTTTTCTCGTTCGCCGCCGACCTTATGGGGGTTTTGAGACAATACTTTTGAGGACCTGTCGGCCTCGCTCTTCGCCTTCTTCATTATGTATCGCCTTTACCTTCAATCCCTTCAACGTAACATATAGTTGAAGGGAATCTGCTTCAACCGCAGACCGGCGCACAATAGATTGCGCTGGCATTATGCACACAGGTAGCAGCCATGAATGGTACCAACAAATCAACGTCATTGGGGTTCTTGATCTATCCCGGTTTTCCGATGGCCTGTCTGACATCTGCAATAGAACCGTTGCGGGCCGCGAATGAAATCGCGGGAGAAAAGGCCTTTTCCTGGCTACTATTTTCCGAGACAGGGTCTCGGGTGTCGTCAAGTGCGGATGTCGGGTTTGACCCGGACTCCTCATTGGACCAGGCGGCGGAGCTGGATTTCCTCTTCCTGCTCAGCAGCCCGCAATCACGGTTCGTGGATAAAAAGGCATCAGATGGCCACTTGCGGCGTCTGGCGCGGCATGGCGTGCATATGGGCAGTATCAGCGGAGGCGTTTTCCCTCTGGCACGTTCGGGGCTTTTATCGGGCTACAAATGTAGCGTTCACTGGTGCTACGAAGCGGCATTCGCTGCCGAGTTTCCTGACCATGTCATGACCGACGACGTGATCAATATAGATCGGGGGCGTCTGACCGTTTCAGGATCGGCCGCAGCGTTCGATCTGATGTTGCATCTGATCGAAGAACGGCTTGGCGAAGAGGTTACAACCGAAGTGGCCTGCTGGTTCCAGCATCCGCTTGTGCGTGGGGCAGGGGTTCGGCAGAAAATTCCGACTGTCGGAAAGCAAAGCACATCCGATATGTTGCCGCCCGCCGTGGCGCAAGCTGTCGAGATATTTGCCGATCATATTCAGGACCCGGTCGGGCTGGACGATGTTGCGCAGACAGTTGGTGTTTCGACCCGTCAGCTTGAACGCGTGTTCAAGCAGGCCACTGGCCAAAGCCCGTCGCATTATTATCGCGCGCTGCGAATGAAGGCTGCCCGGCAACTTGTGCTGTATTCCCGCGACACGATGTCGGAAATTGCAAACGCGGTCGGCTATGTCAGCGCCGCACCAATGACGCGCCATTACCGGGATGCGTTCGGCATCAGTCCCCGCGAAGATCGAAAGACCATCAATATGTTCCGGGTCGAGAACAACGTCTCGATTCCTTCGACCTAACGCGGGTGCCGTTGACTGTGACCCCGTTCAAATAGCACTGGCCGCAGCGACGGTCAGGGCATGATGAATCGAACCTGCCGATGAACGCGGACCGATCACGCTGAAATGCGCGTCTTTCGTGCGGCAGATCAGAAAACATCCCAGATGTTCCAGCCGTGTTCGCGTGACCTGACCTTGTATCATTGCACGGGTATCCGCGTTGCACAAACGTTCCAGAACGTCGTGGCAGCGCGTTCCTTCAAGGTCGAATCGGCACCAGCCATCGGTCTGTTCGGTGACCGACGCCGCGTCGCCGACAGCAGATTTGACCTCTGCTGCCAGTTCTTCGTGGCTGTCATGCGGTGCCTCGATCATCCATTGCTGCGGTCCGGTCCAGAACGCGGTGAAATCACCGCTCGTCGCAGAGGCGGCGACATCGGGCAATGACGCGCCAAGCAGGTTTTGCGCAGCGGTCGCGGTGTCTTGCTCGCGTCCGCGTCGGGCGGCAAGGGATGCCAGCGCCCAATCGGGACATTCGGAGATGGTCAACCCGGCGAATCTGTCGATTTGCGCAGTGGTGCTGCCAAGCGGTGTGAGCGGTTTCAAATCATGCACGGAGCCGTTCTCCTTCGGGATCGACGAAATGGGCGCTGACGACTTCAACCTCGACATCAGCCCCTGTCAGCGGTGTCGTAAGGATCATGACTTCGCCAAGACGGTTGCCACCATCCTTGAGAAAGCCAAGCCCGATGGACGAATTGAGGCTCGGAGAGAAGGCGGCGGAGGTGATATAACCCTGATCATGCTCGGCGTCCTTTGGCGTGCCCTTTGTCATCAGGTGACCGCCGGCCGTGACCTTGTCTGCGTTGTTGACCGGCTTGAAGCCGACCAGCATCAGCGCATCCGGCTGGTTCAGGCCTTCGCGCTCTGACAGGGTGGATCCGATGCTATCTTTCTTCTTGGACACCATGCGGCCCATACCAAGGTTCAGTGCCGTGGTCGTGCCGTTCAGCTCATTGCCTGCGGCGTGGCCTTTTTCGATACGCATCACGCCAAGAGCTTCGGTGCCGTAAGGAACGACATCGAATTCTTGGCCCGCTTCCATGATCTTGCGGAACAGCGCATCGCCATAACGTGTCGGCACGGCGATTTCATACGCCAACTCGCCGGAGAAGGAGATGCGGAACAGGCGCGCACGCAGGCCACCGCAGACGGTGATCTCGCGACAGGCCATGAACTCGAACCCTTCGTTGGAGATGTCGAATTCAGGGTCCACGATCTTTTGTAGCAGCTTGCGGGAATTCGGCCCTGCCACAGCATATTGTGCCCAGGCCTCGGTCGTCGAGATCAGTTGAACGTCCATGTCCGGGAACAGGCATTGGCGGACAAATTCAAGATGCCGGTAGACATTGACCGCATTGGCCGTGGTCGTTGTCATCACGAACTGGTCTTCGGCCAGGCGGGCGGTGGTGCCGTCATCCATCGCGATGCCGTCTTCGCGCAGCATCAGCCCGTAGCGCGTCTTGCCGACCGCCAGTTTGGCGAATGCGTTGGCATAGACCTTGTTCAGAAACTGCGCCGCATCGGTGCCCTGGATGTCGATTTTACCCAAGGTGGTCACGTCGCAGACACCAACCGACCCGCGCACCGCATTGACTTCGCGATCTACAGTTTCCCGCCAATGGGTTTCACCGGGTTTGGTAAACCATTGCGCGCGCAGCCAGTTGCCGACTTCGACAAAGGTTGCGTTGTTCTCGGTGGAATACTTGTGGCTTGGTGTCTCACGGACGGGGTGGAAATGCTTGCCCCGTGCGCGGCCACCCATCGTGCCCATAGGGACGGGCGTATAGGGTGGGCGGAACATTGTCGTGCCGACCTCGGGGATGGATTTGCCCGCAAGCTCGGCCATGATCGCAAGGCCACCCATATTGGAGGTCTTGCCCTGATCGGTGGCCATGCCCAGCGTCGTATAGCGCTTGAGATGTTCGACCGAGCGGAAGTTTTCCTGATGCGCCAGCTTGACGTCCTTGACGGTCACATCGTTCTGCTGGTCCAGCCAAGCGCGGCCCTTTCCGTGTTTGACGTACCAGAACGGTTGCAGGTTTACTGGCGTATCCTCGGCCTGGGGCAGGTCGATGGCCGGTGCATCAATACCCAGGTCGTGCAAGGCCGCTGCGGCCTGATCGCTGCCGGTCTGCAAGGCAGCAGCGGTTGAAAAGTCACCCTGCGCCGCCCCGGCGACGGACATTCCCGGCGTGCCGGTGTCGCCCGGCACGAATGCGGCGATTGCGTCATTCCACACAGGACGGCCGCGCTGATGGCAAGTCATGTGAACATTGGGGTTCCATCCGCCCGAGACGCCAAGCGCGCCACATTCGATGGTGCGTTCGCTGCCGTCGGCCTGCTGGATCTTGACATAGTTCAGGCCCAGACGTCCCGCGGTATCAATGACCTGCGCACCCGCCAGCAACTCGCAATCAGCGATGCGCGGGGCATCCGCGCGGGTGTCGATCACGGCTGTGACCTTGACGCCCTTGGCCAACAGATCGACCGCGGTGCGGTGCCCGTCATCGTTATTGGTGAAGACGGCCACACGCGGCGCTGCGGTCACGGCCCAGCGATTGGCATAGGCGCGCATGGCGCTTGCCAGCATGATGCCGGGGCGGTCATTGTTTTCGAACGCGATCGGACGTTCGATCGCCCCCGCGCAGACCAATGCCCGCTTGGAATAGATGCGCCACAGGATCTGTCGCGGCTTGCCCTTGGGCGGCACGGCGAGGTGATCGCTGACACGCTCCACCGCGCTGTAAATGCCGTGGTCAAACGCGCCCAGCACGCTAGTGCGCGCCATGCAGCGCACATTCGGCATCGCCTCCAGTTCCGCGATGGCGGCTGCGATCCATGCCTGTCCGGACTGGTCACCTATCTCATAGGTTTCGGCATTCAGGCGGCCGCCAAAGACGAAATCTTCGTCGGCAAGGATCACCTGCGCCCCGGCACGTCCCGAGCGGAGAGCCGCAGCAAGCCCCGAAGGTCCGCCGCCGATGATCAGCAGATCACAGTGCAGAAAACCCTTGTCATATTCATCTGGATCTTCCTGCAACGACAGTGAACCAAGCCCTGCGGCCTTGCGGATGATCGGCTCATACAGCTTTTCCCAGAAAGCGGCCGGCCACATGAACGTTTTGTAGTAGAAACCGGCGGTCAGAAAATGCGAAAACCGGTCATTGATCGCCATGGCGTCGAATTTCAGCGATGGAAAACGATTCTGGCTTTTCGCCTCCAGCCCGTCAAAAAGTTCCGCCGTGGTCGCGCGGGTGTTCGGCTCTTGCCGTGCGCCGCTGCGCAGTTCGACCAGCGCGTTGGGTTCTTCGCTGCCCGCAGTCAGCACGCCGCGCGGACGGTGATACTTGAACGACCGGCCCATCAGCCGGACATTGTTGGCCAGCAGCGCAGAGGCAAGCGTATCACCGGGATGACCCGCATAGTTTTTGCCGTCAAAGCTGAATTTCAGTGACCGCGAAGTATCAATCTGGCCGCCGGTCAGGCGATTCGTCTGTTTGTTGTCGGTCATTTGCTGCGCCCCTTGCTGCGAGCCACATCGGAGGCCATTTCGACGTCCGTGATCTCATGCGTCAGCGTGTTCCGCGTGACGACAAGCCAAGATCGGTCGCCTGTTTCGTGAAACCACAACTCGCGGTGGAGCCCGGCCGGATTATCGCGCAGATACGCGTATTCATAGAACTGTTCCGCGGCATTCTCTGCCTCCCAATCGGGTCGGTCGATCAGAGAAGCATCGCCAAGAAACGTGAATTCCTGCGCGTCGCGGGGGCCAAGAAGAGGGTGATTGATAATCATGTCTGACGGCTCCTCAATGCAGGTTGGGCTGAGCGCCCATACCTTTTTCGTCGATCATGTATCCGCGGCGGAAGCGATCGAAACGATATGCGGTGGCGAATTCGTGCGGGGCGTCGGTGGCCAGAAGGTGGGCGTAGCACATGCCCGATGCCGGCGTTGCCTTGAAGCCGCCATAACACCAGCCGCCGTTGAAATAGAGCCCGTTGATGTCGGTGCGGTCGATGATCGGAGAGCCGTCCATCGACATGTCCATGATGCCGCCCCACATCCGCAGCAAACGCGCACGGCCAAGGGCCGGGATCAAGGCCATGCCGCTTTCGCAGACATCCTCAACCACGGGCAGGTTGCCGCGCTGCGCGTAGCTGTTGTAGCCGTCTGGATCGCCGCCGAATACCAGCCCGCCCTTGTCGGACTGACTGCAATAGAAATGACCCGCGCCGTAGGTGATGACGCCGGGCAGGACCGGTTTCAGACCTTCTGTGACAAAGGCCTGCAACACGGTGCTTTCGATCGGCAGCCGCATGTTCGCTTTCGACATCAGCCGGGACGACGATCCCGCGACGCAACTGGCAACCTTGGTGCCGCCGATGAACCCGCGCGAGGTTTCGACGCCCAGGCAACTGCCATTCTCGATGCGAAAGCCGGTCACTTCACAATTCTGGATGATATCGACGCCAAGACTGTCGGCGGCGCGCGCATAGCCCCAGGCCACGGCGTCATGGCGAACGGTGCCGCCACGATGCTGGGCCAGACCGCCCTTGATCGGGAAGCGCGCGTCGTCGAAGTTCAGGAATGGATACCGCGCCTTGATCTGATCGACGCTGAGCATCTCGGCGTCGGCACCGTTCAGGATCATCGCATTGCCGCGCCGGGTGAAGGCGTCGCGCTGTGCATCGGTGTGGATCAGGTTGAGAATCCCGCGCTGGCTGACCATCGCGTTGTAGTTCAGTTCCTGCTCCAGCCCTTCCCAGAGTTTCAGCGAGTACTCATAAAATGGCTCGTTGCCATCCAGCAGGTAATTCGACCGGATAATCGTGGTGTTGCGGCCCACATTGCCGCCACCGATCCAGCCTTTCTCAAGAACAGCAATCCGGCTTTTGCCATATTCCTTGGCCAGGTAGTAGGCAGTGGCCAGCCCGTGGCCTCCGCCACCGATGATGATGTAGTCATAGGAAGACTGAGGCTCAGGATCTCGCCACGCGGGCTTCCAGCCCTTGTGCCCTGTCAAAGCTTCCTTGATGACTCGTAGACCCGAATACCGCATGGAACGACCTCATTCATTTGAGACACGATATTGAGCCGTTCAGCTGAAATGTTAAGGTTCTGATCGGACGTACACCTGTTCAAATCCGACATTTGTCAGATTTCTGTGCTGTCAGTCCGCATAGCTGGGCAAGGCCGCTGCGACATCGGTCAGCCATTTTTCGACGATCTGGCATTCGTCGAACCGTTCCCTTTTCTTGGGACGAAGCAGGTAATATCCTTCGTTGGTCCGCACCCGCAAATCACCCATCGGGCGCACCAGCGTGCCTTTTTCAAGATGTCCGTCGACAAGATGGCCCCAGCCAAGTGCCAATCCCAGCCCATCTACTGCGGCCTGTATTGCCAGCGGATATGTGTTGAAAAGCGCAGCCTGTTCCGGTTCGCTCCCGCTGGCGTCGACTTCGGACACCCAGGATTTCCAGTTCATCCATTCCTTGTGTTCCGAACTCACTTCTATCAGGTCCTGCTCGCCTAACGCTGCAAGACTTGATGCTGACGGATTGGCGGCAAGATAGTCAGGCGAGCAGACCGGGAAAACGGTTTCTCCAAATAAATGTTGCGCCTCATGGCTTGGCCATTCTGCATTTCCGCGCAGGATTGCCAGATCCACGGTATCGCTCAGACATTCCGAATCGTCGTCCGAGGCAACAAGCTTGATCTTGATGCTTCGGTTGTCGCGACGGAATACCTGTAGGCGCGGCATAAGCCAAAGCGCCGCGACCGAATTCGTCGCCGCCAGTGTGACGGATTTGATCTGGTCTTCCGACACGATGCGCCGCGACGTGTCACGCAGGCTTTGCAAGGCGGGCTTTATCAGGTTCAAGAACCGTTCGCCCTGTGGCGTCAGATGGATGGATCGGTGGCCGCGCATGAACAATGGCACATTATAGTGATATTCAAGCAGCCGCACTTTCCGGCTGATCGCGGTTTCGCTGATGTTCAGTTTGCTGGATGCGCCGACGAAACTCATGTGTTCCGCCGCTGCTTCGAACGCCAGCAGATAGTCCAGCGGCGGCAGTGCGGGGTTGCCTTTTTTCATCTTCCGACCACCGTTTCGTTGGGGGTTGCGACGTTCTTGACTAACATCCAGAGGGCTGCCGCCAACGTATATCTGGCGCTAATTAATGCGGGCAGAGAATATCAAAATAACATTCGAAGAAAAGCAGATTCAGAGGCAGTATGAGATCCAGTTCGAGGCAGACTCGGACGGATCGAAAATCTACGCCATTTCACGCCTAGAGGGCCTGAAACGTTCACTTCCGCCAATGCCGAGTGGGATGACTTCCATGAACATGACTATCAAGCCGATTTTCCAAACCCCTTATGAACGTGCCGGCGTGGTGACACCCGGACTGCCCATCCTGCCGCATGGAGTGGAGCGACATCCGGTGCCCGGCGGAGGTAGCCGCGCGGTCAGAATATTGAAAGGGGACGAGATCACCGTACAGGACCGTGAAGGCCTGCAACCGGTTGAGTTGGTCTTCTTTTCTCCGGACGGCAGTTCGGATGCCGGAATGATCGGTGCAAAAGGCGGGCGGGATCCTGCCGGTCTGAAGGCGGCGTTGCTGGGCGACCCTTCTGGTGCCAAGGTTGTAAAGGCGCTTGAGGCGGCCGGATTCGACATTGCCAAGGCCGACGGCACAGTGGTTTTCGCAGACGGGTCCCATGCGGGCGATTACCAGACATTTACAGCCACGTCCGATGGCCTGCTGATCGTCTGCGCACCCGGCGCACCGATGGAGCCGCATGAACAATGGGCACCGACCGAAGTCGCGCTTTATGTGAAACGCGCCGATCCGGGCGAGGTGAAAGGCGGCTTGTTGCCGCCCGAACCGCTGGCCGATCCGCTGCTGGATTTCAACATTCTGCCGGGCGAGGCGAAGGCCTACGAGGTCCGCGCGGGCCAGTACATTCAGGTTCTGGATGTGCAGGGCCGGGAATGTTCGGATTTTCAGGCGTTTTCGCATCGCGCGCTGGACCGCGGGCTGGAACGTGAAATCGACCCGACCACAACACGCTCGATGGTGGGGTCGCTCTATCCCGAGCCTGGGCTGTTCGCCAAGTATTTCAACTCCGATCAAGAGCGGATTGTAGAAATTGTCCGCGATACTGTCGGACGGCACGACACGTTCGGCCTGTCCTGTACCGCGCGTTACTACGAAGACCTCGGCTATCCGGGTCACGTCAACTGTTCAGACAATATGAACATCGAACTGGCGCAATATGACGTGCGGCCGCGCGGCGGCTGGCCCGCGATCAACTTCTTCTTCAACACGATGCTGGACGATACGAATGCGATCAGCATGAATGACCCGTATTCACGTCCGGGGGATTACGTGTTGTTGCGCGCGCTGACCGATCTGGTCTGCATTTCGACGGCCTGTCCATGTGATGTGGACCCGGCAAATGGTTGGAACCCCACGGATATTCAGGTCCGTACTTACGAAAAAAGCAACGAATTCAGCCGCTCTATCGGTTGGCGAAAGACTCCGGAGGCGGATATGGAAGAGACCAAGAAGACAGGATTTCACGAGTGTTTTGCGCGCCATACGCGCGATTTCACTGAATATCAGGGGTACTGGTTGCCAAACCAGATGACCAATCACGGTGCCATTGCCGAATATTGGGCCGCGCGCGAAAAGGCCGTGGTGATGGATTTGTCGCCGCTGCGCAAATACGAAGTCACCGGCCCGGATGCCGAAGAGCTGATGCAGCTTTGCGTCACCCGCGACATCAAGAAACTGTCGGTCGGCGGGATTGTCTATACCGCGATGTGTTATGAACATGGCGGCATGATCGACGACGGCACCGTTTACCGTCTGGGCGAAACGAACTTTCGCTGGATCGGCGGCAACGACCAATCCGGTCTGTGGCTGCGCAAGCAAGCGGTCGAGCGCGGATTGAACGCCTGGGTGCGCGCGTCCACTGACCATCTTTGCAACATCGCGGTTCAGGGCCCGCTGTCGCGTGATATTCTGAAACAGGTGATCTGGACACCTCCGCAGCAGGCAACGGTCGAGGAACTGGCATGGTTCCGATTGACGATCGGGCGCCTGCATGAATTCAACGGTCCGTCCGTTGTGGTCAGCCGTACCGGCTATTCCGGCGAACTGGGATACGAGGTGTTCTGCCATCCCAAGGACGCAACAGAAGTGTTCGATGCGATCTGGAAGGTCGGCGAGCCGATGGGCATGATCCCGCTCGGTCTTGCCGCGCTGGACATGCTGCGGATCGAGGCGGGGCTGATTTTTGCCGGATCGGAATTCGACGAACAGACCGACCCGATGGAAGCTGGCATTGGCTTTACCGTTCCGCTGAAAAGCAAGACGGATGATTTCATTGGACGCGCCGCATTGGAGCGTCGCAAGGCGACACCGTCGCGGAAACTGGTCGGACTGGATCTGGAAGGCGGTATCGTACCCGTTCCCGGTGACTGCGTTCGCGTCGGAAAGCCCCAGATCGGCGAAATCACGTCGGCCATGAAATCGCCGGTTCTCGGCAAAGTCATTGCGTTGGCGCGGATCGACGTTGCGCACGCGGAAATCGGGACCCAGATCGAGGTTGGTCAGTTGGATGGCGAACAGAAGCGCCTGAAAGCCACCATCGTTCCGTTCCCGCATTTCGATCCGAAGAAAGAGCGCGTGAAGGGCAACTACGACTAATCACGTCGGGTTCGACATAAAAAAGCCCCGAGGCCGGCCAGGCTTCGGGGCTTTGGTGTTTGTCAGGCCCGGTCGATAATCAGCAGGCAAGCACCCATGATCTTGCGGGTGTCGTCATAGACGTTTGGCCTTTCACCGCGCCAACGACTGAAATGCCGGTGTCTTGATGGGGCAGGGGCGGTCAGCATCCGCAGCGTCTCTTCAGTCTCGGCCGCGAAATTGGAAAACCGTTTGCGCATGTTGTCGTGAAAGGTGTCGCGGTGTTTCGCTTCCAGCCGCAGATGGAACAGCGAGCTGCGCGACCGCGGCGCGACATTCATCGTTGCGATCTGACTGGCGGCGGTTTTCCAGATCTGCAAAGCGCGGGCCTGATGGAGGGCAGCACGGTGCGGCTTGTTCCCGGCCATGGCAATCAATGAGAGATTCGCGTGGCATGTCGCACGACGCAGATCATTCCTGTCAAAACACAGGCGCGTCAGCAGATCGGCCTGACGGAACCGGCTTGCGGCCTTGGCCTGCACCCCCTCGGCCCAGGCGAGATTCCCCGCCTCAAGCAGACGTTCCCAGACCAGATCGGCGCGCGACCAGCCAGCCGCGCGCGCCATCTTCATCTCGGCATCGCTGCGATCAAAGCCCCAGATACGCCGCCCGAACGTGTTCGTTGTCATGCAAATCCCCCGCCGGTCCCTCTAGCGCCATATTGCCGGATTCCAGAACATACGCATGGTTTGCCAATTCCAGCGCCAACACAGCATTCTGTTCGACCAATACCACCGAAAGCCCGCGCGCGTTTATCTCTTCGATGATCTGTGCGATTTCCTCGACGATCACGGGGGCAAGACCCATGGACGGTTCGTCCATCAGCAAAATGCGCGGGTCGGACATCAGCGCCCGCCCAATCGCAAGCATCTGTTGCTCGCCACCGGACATGGTTTGCGCCCGCTGCCGCCGCCGTTCGCGCAGCCGTTCAAACCGCTTGAAGACATCCTCAAGGTCGGCTTCGATCTTGTCACGATCCTTGCGCAGAAACGCACCCGTGCGCAGGTTTTCCTCGACCGTCATGTCGGGAAAGATGCGGCGGCCTTCGGGCACATGCGCGATGCCGTTCGCCACGATCTTGTGCGAGGCCATCCCGTCGATGCGTTTTCCATCAAAGTGGATTTCACCCGAGTGAAGCGGCAGCATTCCGGACATGGCCCGCAGCGTGGTCGTCTTGCCCGCCCCGTTGCCACCGATGATCGTCACGATCTGACCTTCGGGAACGCCGATCGAGATATTGCGGATCGCGGAAATCTTGCCGTAATTCACACTTATGTCGCGCAGTTCAAGCAACATGACGCGCGCCTCCCAGGTAGGCTTCGATAACGTCGGGATGATTGCGGATCTCGGACGGTCCGCCTTCGGCCAGGAATTTTCCGAAACTCATACAGGTGATGTTGTCGCACAGGCCCATGATCGCCTGCATGTCATGTTCCACCAGCAGGATCGTTGTACCTTCGGCGCACAGACGGCGCATCAGTTCCATCATCTGTCGGGTCTCTTCGGGGTTCATCCCGGTAAAAGGCTCATCCAGCAGGATCAGGTCGGGGCGCGAGGCATAGGCCACCGCCATGCCAAGCGCGCGCTGATGCCCGTGCGACAGATCGCCCGCAAGCTCGTTTTCAAGACCGCCCAGACCGAAAAACTCCAGCGACGACCTGGCCCGGTCAAGCGCATTCCGCCGGGCTGCGCCGTCAAGGCCCAGGATGGCTGCAAAGATGTTTGGCCGGAAGGTCATATGCGTGCCGACCAGCGCATTGTCCAGCACCGAAAGTTCGCCAAAAAGCGTCGAATGCTGGAAGGTGCGCACGATGCCACGGTTGGCGACGTGGTGCATGGGCAGGCCCGAGATTTCCTCGCCGTTCAGCAAAACCTTGCCGTCGCTTGGCGTATAAAAGCCCGAAATCATGTTGAAAGTTGTGGTTTTGCCTGCACCGTTCGGTCCGATCAGACCATGAATGTGGCCCTTTTCAACCTTGAAGTTCAGGCCGTCGACGGCCGTCAGACCGCCAAACCGCATGGTGAGGTTCTGCACTTCGAGAAGGGAGGTCATTTGGCTTCCTTTCGGCGGGTGAATTTCTGCACGATGCTTTCAAGCCCATTTGGCATGAACAGGATCGAAAGGATCAGGATCAGACCGTAAATCAGCGGTCGGGTCTGTTCGAGGCCAAGCTCGCGCAGCACGATTTCGTTCAGGATGGTCAGGACGATGCATCCCAAGATCGGTCCGTAGAATGTACCGGTGCCGCCGACAATGGCCCAGGTCAGAACGAACACCATCACCTCGACATCAAAGCTGTTGGGGTTGATCGTGCCGATGTAATGCGCAAGCAATGCGCCGGCGATCCCTGCAAATCCGCTGGCGATCACGAAAGCCAGCGTGCGGTAGCTGCGCAGGTTCACGCCGGATGCCTGTGCAAGTTTGTCCTGCCAGTGAACAGCGTGAAAGGTAAGGCCGACGGGCGATTTCTCGATCCGCCACAGGATCCACAGGCACAGCGCGACCACGACAGCGGAGAAGTAGAAGTAGCTGACCGGCTCGAAGAAATCGAATTGGTAGATGCCGATGGAAAAGTCTGGCATCGGGTCGATGCCCTTGATCCCCTTGGCACCACCGAACGGATCGCGAAAGCGCTTCCACATGAGGCGGATGATTTCGCCCGCAGCGAAACTGCCGATCAGAAAGTAGAAGCCTTTCATGCGGAACAGCGGATAGCTGAGCAGAAAGGCGATGAAAGCCGCCGAAGCGCCGCCCACCAGAATACCCAGCGGCACCCAAAGGCCCAGTTCCTTTGTCACCAGCGCCGAAGCATAGGCACCAACACCCATGATGACGACATGGCCAAGCGACCATTCACCAGTCAGCGTCAGCAACCGGTAAGAGGCCACGACAAGGATATTGATCGTCAGGAATACCAGTACTTCCTGCTGCGAAAAGCTGACCAGATTGGGCAGGATGATCAATGCGACGGCTACGACCGCCCAGATAAGGAAATTACGCACGATCCGCACTCCCGAACAGGCCGGTGGGCTTGACGATCAGCACGATCAGCATCAGGGAAAGCCCGGTGATATCCGCCAAAACGCCGTCATAGAAGGTTGTCACGAAAGTGTGCACGAAGGCATAGACGACCGAAGCCACCACCGCCCCTTCCAGAGATCCGACACCGCCCACGATGATGACGATGAACGCTGTGACGATGATGGTGTGCCCCATATGCGGGTTTACCGAAACCAGCGGCGCGGTCAGCGCCCCGGCCAGCCCGGCAAATCCCGCGCCGATGAACATTGCAATCATCGCTGTCTGCGTGACAGATATGCCTTGCAGCGCGGCAGCTTCGGGATCCTGCGCCGAGGCGCGTAGCGCCCAGCCAAAGCGGGTGCGCTTGAGGAAATACCACAGCGCCGAAAGCATCACGACCGCGGCAATGATCACATACAGGCGCGCGACGGGTATGCTGATCTTGTCAGCGAAAACGATGACATCCTGGGTGAGGGGCGGAACATATTCCATCCGTACACCGAAACCCAGCACTGCGAGGGCTTGCAGGATCAGCAGAAAGCCGATCGAGGCCACAAGTCCGCCCAACGGATTGTCGCGCAAGGGCCGAAACAGCGCGCGCTCCATGATGAGCCCGAGAATGCCGACAAATATCAGACCTGCCACCACGGCCACAAAAAAAGGAACCATTCTATCGGCATAAAGGGCGACAACAACGTAAGAGCCGGCCATGAACAGCTCGCCATGTGCAAAGTTGATCACGCCCATGACGCCAAAGATCAGGACCAGCCCGACGGCCACAAGCGAAATATAGGACGCAGCATAGGCGGCGTTCAGGCCGGTCTGGGCCAGAAGTTCAAACATCACGAATACTCATTTTTTGCAGGGTTCCCGCAGCGCGGTCAGCACCGTCGCTGCGGGTATCCGGGAAAGAGGCTCAGCTGCGCTGATTCCACATCTGATCATAGGCAGACATATGCTTGATCAGCAGATCGCCGTGCTGGTCGTACCAGTCGGGGATCGACTTGAACCCTTTGATGACCGCTTTGCCATCTTCGATCACGACAACCGGCCAGTCACCAACCAGCGCGTTGTTGATGCCGAACATCTCTTCGCCCCACCAGTCGGCGTCGCCGAAAGCGTGCTTGCCCTTGCCGCCTTCTGTCATCGCGGCCAGCACGGCGTCGGGTTCTACCGACCCGGCCTTTTCCGCCGCGTCTTTCCACAGCTCCATGATTGCCGCATATTCCCAGCTTACAGCGCCCCACTGACCGGGGAACCGCTTGTTGTATTCAGCATAGAACCCGTTGGCATCCTTGAAGTTGATGTTGTCGGCATTCAGGGCCGGATCGTCGAAATCCGGGAACTGGAAGATGAACCCTTCCATGAACTCCTTGGACGTCTTGGCAATCATCTGGTCGTAGAAATCTGCCGTTGCCGAAATGATCTGGCCTTGATAGCCCTGCTGGAACAGTTGTTCGCAGATCGGATGCACATAGTCGGAATAGCAGGTGTCAAGGCAGACAATGTCTGGGCTGGTTGACAGCAGCCGCGTGACGATCGGCGCAAAATCAGTGGTCGCCGGATCAAAGAGAAGTGGCTCATCCTGCATCTCGATGCCTGCGGCCTCGAATGCGGCAAGATAGGTTGCTACCGAAGGCAGGCCAAGCGCATCGTCCTGCGCGCACATCACGGCCGTTTTCAGTTCCGGCTTGTTTTCTGCCAGCCATTGCACGCCCGTCACCAGATAGATCGGATGAACCTCGGTCGGGGCAAGAAGCGTTTCGGTATCGGGCGAGAGATCAGACGGAAGCAGCGTCGAGAAAAGCATGCCGGTCCGGTCCGCGACGGGCTGAACGCCCGGCCATGTGTCACCGCCCAGCATCATCACGAATTTCACGCCGTCTTCGCGGATGAGTTTGGTGGCACCTGTGCGGGCTTTTGCCGGGTCATATTCGTTGTCATAGGCGACAAATTCGATGTGGTGACTGTCGTCACCAATTTTGATGCCACCAGCAGCGTTGACCTTCTCGGCCCAGATTTCGCACCCGCTTAGACCTGGCGCGCCCCATGCGGCGGTCGCCCCAGTCAAAGGTGCAAGAAAGCCGATCTTGACCGTTTCGCCGGCAGCGAGCGCAATGGACGGTAGGCCCGCGCTGAGCGCTGTTGCCGCCGTAGACTTAAGAAAGGTGCGGCGCGAAAAGCCGTTTTTCAATCCCTTGGGAAACATCAATCTCTCCTGTTGGTTGCCGCAATCAGTGCGGTTTGCGAAGAAACCAATTTCAGGCCAATTTCCGGATGATCCCCGGCCCACTCTTGACGGTGGCATGCCCAATTTTCTTCATGGTTCTCTTAAAAAAGCTAACAGGATAGCATTTTCCACACAAGAATATTATTTTAACAATTTACAGATTGGCTTTCTGAAAGTTGTGGGTGGCTCTAAAGTGGTATAATATTATTGAAGGAATCTGACATTGGAGTGAACCAAAATAGACTGTTTTGAACCGATTACTTGCTGGTATGCGCCGTCACGCGCCGATACCTTCTGCACCCAAGCCGCCCGACCGGCCTGCTATGTGAAGTCTTCTGGCGGTGCCCCGTCCAGTAACAGGAATCGAAATTTTGTCCCGCGCCAGACGCTGGAGCCGCACCGGAAACAGAACCAATGAACGACAACCCCCCGACAATAACCTCGCAAATCATCGCCAGCCATTCGGTCGGTGCGACGGTGCAGGTCGTGCTCGACCGATTGTTCGCCCAGATCAAAAACGAGGAATATCCGTTGGGCACGCGGCTACCCTCGGAAAGGGCGCTGGCCGCAGAGCTTGGCGTTGCGCGCAATACGGTGCGCGAAGCGCTGGATGTTCTTGAGGCCCGCGACGTCATCAATCGCCGTCCCGGCAGCGGCAGTTTCGTGACCTACCAATCCGAGGCAGAGACCGAGAGCCCGGAGATTGCGGTGGCCTTTGAAACAAGCCCGCTGGATCATCTGGTCGTTCGCGGCATCCTGGAGCCGGAAATGGTGCGGCTTGCCGTCATCAACATGACCCCGCGCGACATAAGCGACCTTGAACGGTTGATGTCCGAAATCGAAGGCGTGCGCACGGATGTGCTGGAATTCATCAAATGCGAAGAGAACTTCTACCGCAAAATCGCGACCGGAACGCGGAACCCGCTTTTGGCGTCCTGCTACAATCTGGCGATCGAATCTTGCCGGACCTCGTTTCGGACAACGCTGTTGCGGCGGCACCTGACACCAAAACGGATTCTGGATTATCAGCAGCGCTACAATGTCCTGTTCAACGCCATCGCTTCGCGCGATGTGGAGCGTGCTGTCGAGTTTATCAAATTACATTTGATCGAAGAGCAGAAGCTGCTGTTGCAGAATCTCTGATCAGACCGACGGAGGTTCGCAGATAAAGCCGGGACGCGGGGCATCGGTGACCAGACGTTGATCCCAAAGCTGCCCCAAATCTGACATTTCCTGCTTCAGGGTTTCGC
The DNA here is from genome assembly GCF_900176485.1 of Primorskyibacter flagellatus. Taxonomy (GTDB): domain Bacteria; phylum Pseudomonadota; class Alphaproteobacteria; order Rhodobacterales; family Rhodobacteraceae; genus Primorskyibacter; species Primorskyibacter flagellatus. The sequence goes on along the minus strand of NZ_FWYD01000027.1, from coordinate 19,213 downwards.
CGTGACGCGCCAGCCAGTCGGGAATGGAGCCGAAGGCAACGACGCGGGCCTTGCCCTTGCTGATCGAGACAACCGGCCAATCCCCGACAAGGGCGTTGTCGATTCCGAACATATCGTGCCCCCACCAATGCGCCGGACCGAATGCGTGCGAGACGTGGCCAAGCTGTTTCATCGCCGCAAGGACCGAGACCGAGTTGACGCTGTTGCATTTTTCGACAGCCGAATGCCAGATGTCCAGAATGGCGGCATATTCCCAGCTCACCGCGCTCCAGCTGTCGGGGAAACGGCGGTTATATTCCTCGAAGAACACATGCGGCTGGTTGAAGAAAAACGTCTTTTCGCGCAGCAAGGGATCATCGAAATCGGGAAACTGAAAGACCGTACCTTCCATGAACTCGACGGAGGTGCGCGCCACGAGGCGTTCATAATGATCCAGCGTGCAGGACATGATCTGGCCTTTGAACCCATGCGCATGGGCGTATTCGGTCATCGCGTGAACCATCGGCGTATAGCTTGTGCACCAGCACAGGATGTCCGGGTCGACATCCAGCATCGGCTGCACGATTGATCTGACATCCGTCGATTCCGCCGAATACTGCACTTCCTTGATCAGAGACATGCCGGCACACCCGAAAGCCGCGCGATAGGTCGCCAGAGAGGGCAGGCCAAGCGCATCTTGTTGGCTGCAAAGTGCGACAGTCTTCAGTTCTGGCCGGTTGGCGGAGAGCCATTCAACCCCGGTGACGTTGTAGATCGGATGCAACTCGCTGGGGGCAATCAAGAACGGTGTGTCCGGTGACAGGTCGCTGGGCAGCAATGTCGATGTCAGGATCTTCCGTCCGTTCAGATAATCGAGAAGCGGGGTGATCGTATCGCCGCCGAGCATCAACAGCAGCTTTACATTTTCTTCTTCGACCAGATGGCGCGCGCCATTTTGTGCGCGGTCGGCATTGTAACCGCAGTCATACGCCCGGAGTTCGACCGGATAGCGCCGCCCGCTGATCATCACGCCTCCGGACCGGTTCAACGAGTCGACCCATATCTGGCAACCGTTCAGGCCAGGCAGGCCCCACGATTCAACCGGCCCGCTCAACGGTGCAAGAAATCCGATCTTCACGGGCTCGTTCATGCCCACCGACAAACGGGGAAAGGCCGAAGAAACCGCAAGTTGATGTGCAAAACTGGAAGGCATCATGTTTCCGGGTTAGCAGTAAAGACAGACGAATTCATCATCTTTCGGTCCAAATTGGAATAATGTTGACATTTTGGTATAATGAATTGCACCATTTGCGGAACCAAAAGAACCACAAACGACTATTTGGTCCATACCACAGGAGAATCACATATGACTGCCAAGCGTGTTGCCATCATCGGAGCCGGTCCTTCGGGCATGGCCCAGATGCGAGCCTTCCAGTCTGCACATCAGAACGGCGAAGAGATCCCTGAAATCGTTTGCTTCGAAAAGCAGAGCAACTGGGGTGGCCTTTGGAACTACACATGGCGTACCGGGCTGGATGCGCACGGTGAGCCTGTGCACTGCTCCATGTACCGTTACCTTTGGTCAAACGGTCCGAAGGAAGGTCTTGAGTTTGCAGACTATTCCTTTGAAGAGCACTTCGGCAAGCAAATCGCCTCCTATCCTCCTCGCGCGGTTCTTTTCGACTATATTGTGGGTCGGGTTGAAAAGGCGGGCATCCGCGACTGGATCCGCTTCAACTCACCGATCCGTTGGGTGCGCTACAACGAAGCCGAAGAGAATTTCACCATCACGGTGCATGACCAGATCAAGGACACAACCTACGAAGAGGATTTTGACTACGTCATCTGCGCCTCGGGTCACTTTTCAACACCGAACGTCCCGGAATATGACGGATTCGAATCATTCAACGGGCGAATCCTTCATGCGCACGATTTCCGCGACGCGCGCGAATTCGAAGGCAAGGACATCCTTGTTGTCGGAGCATCGTATTCGGCAGAGGATATCGGGTCGCAATGCTGGAAATACGGTGCCAAATCAGTTACTTCGTCGTATCGCACCGCGCCGATGGGCTTTGAATGGCCTGACAATTGGGACGAAGTTCCGGCCCTTGAGCGCGTTGACGAGAAGACCGCATATTTCAAGGACGGCACGTCGCGCGATGTCGATGCGATCATCCTCTGCACCGGCTACAAGCACTTCTTCAACTATCTCCCAGACGATCTGCGCCTTAAAACGGCCAACCGGCTGGCGTCGTCCGATCTCTACAAGGGCGTGGTTTTCGTAAAGAACACGAAGATGTTCTACATCGGCATGCAGGACCAATGGTTCACCTTCAACATGTTCGACGCACAGGCATGGTGGGTCCGCGATGCGATCATGGGCAAACTGCAAGTGCCGACTGACATGAAAACCCTCACGGACGACGTGAAGGAACGCATGGAGCGCGAAGAAGCCAGCGATGATGTGAAATATGCAATCCAGTATCAAGGCGACTACATCAAGGAACTGATTGCCGAAACGGACTATCCCAGTTTTGATGTGGATGGCGCTTGCGCCGCGTTCTTTGCGTGGAAACAGCACAAGATGGATGACATCATGGCGTTTCGCGACAACTCCTATCGGTCGGTCATCACAAATACGATGGCCCCGGTTCACCACACGCCTTGGAAAGATGCACTGGACGATTCGCTCGAAGTCTACTTGCAGAACTGATCACTCTGACATTGTGTCCGGCCGATTGTCTCGGCTGGACATCTTGGGCCTTCTCCAGCAAGGCGACGTATATCTGTTGGCTATTCGTCAATACGCTTCTGGTGAATGTCCCAACGTCCGGCGCAGCGGCCACTTCGTTCTGCGCATACTGCTAAACAGGGTCCGTTCACCCAGAGTGCGATGTGGCGATCACCCGGCTCAACGCGCCGAGATCCCAATGGAAAAGCTCCGTCTTGCCCCCGCAGGTGGGGGCGGGCAGGATCGAACCCGTCGCACAAGATCAAGGGCCGCCCGGTCAAGTCGTGAATTCCCCGATGCGCCCGCCAGAGCGACATTTGTAATACGCCCGTTGTTCGCAACGCTGAACGACACACGCGTGGTTCCGCGTCCACGGACGTTTGGGCGACCAGACCGAGACACACAGGACATGACCACGCCAGGATAGTTGCTCACTGCCGCATTGCCACTGGCGCTGGACTTTTTCCCGCCGGACCCGCTGGACTTGGACTTCGCAGTGCGTGTCCCGGTTGTGGCACCTGCACGGGCGTTTCTCTGGGAATTACCGCGTGGCTGTTCGGTTTGTTTGGGCTTGGTGGCCTTTTCGGCTTCGGCCTGTTGTTGCGCCTTTTCTTCGACTTCGCGGCTACGGGCCATGGGGCGCAGGGAGCGCGCTACAGCCGTTGCATTTGTCGCTTCGGCTTTGATCATTTCTCGTGATGTCGGCGCAGACGACCGCGGCGGTGCTGCCGTTTGGCGCGTGGCTTGAATGGTGCTACTGGGCGTGAGAGGCGCAACGGGAACCGTCAAGGGAGACGGGGGCGCTGGTTGCACGGCTTTGGTGATCGCATCCGGATTGGGCAGCGTCGTTTCCGGAGGCGCGGCCTTGGTCACCTTCAGGCGTTCGCCAGGGGATGGCGTTGCTTGGTCAGGCTGTAGCGGGCGCGCGGCGCTGTCAGGCTGAATCGCCTTCTCAACGCTTTCGTTTGTCATCGTCCCCGCAGCCATATCCGCAAAGGACGACCCCAGTTGTACATCCGCGCTGCCGGGCGCGCCCTCCGTTCTGACCGGATCATTGGTCATCAAAGCCAGTGCCAAAGCGGCATGGGCACTTGCTGCCAACAGCACACATGCCAGTTTCACGGAGCGGGAGGTCGAAATCATTCCAGCCCCCTCTCGGTCACGATGACGACAGATTCTGCGCCGGCACTGCGCAGGTCTCGACCCAAGGCCACCAACGCGCTGGCGGGCAGGTCTTGATCGGGGACGACCCGAACCCGCTTGCGCGCGTCGTTGTCCAGCCCTGCGAAATATGTCGCTGCGTCATTGACATCCATGCCGCGCACGGACAAACGGCCATCCGGATGCACCACAAGCGCATCTGCCGGAGCATGCCGGTCAAGGTCTTTCGTGCGGACCAGCTTCAGGTCCTTGTCCAGCGACGGCGCGAGCGTTCCGGCAACAAGAAAGAAAATCAACATCAGGAAGACGATGTTGATAAGCGCAGTGGTCGGTTCGCGTTCGGAACTGGATTTCAGGCGCCGCATCAGGATCTCTCCAGAACGGTGACTTTCGCGCCCGGAACGGCCCGAAGGGCAACCAGTAAGTCAGTCAGACGTTGCGCTGTCACCGATGGCACCATCGAGACCAACACCACAGGGGCCGCATCTTCGCCGAACCCGTCGGCCAAGCTGGCGAAGGCAATATCACGCCCGTTGAGGTCAAGGCTGTCGGTGCCCAAGCGCAGGAAGAAGGGACGGATGTCGGACGCAGTTGCGGCACCCGCTGCGCCCCCGGCGGCCAATTCGACTTCGGAAAACCGGGTGAATGTCGAACTGAGCATGAAAAACAACAGCAGCAAGAAGATAACATCGATCAGCGATGTCATCGACAAGCGTCTGCGGCGGGTGCGTCTACGCATGAACCGCGGCACCTGTGGCCACATCTTGCAATTCAGCGGTGCGGCCCGTGGGGGCAAGGATGGTGCGCAGGGCTTTACCCGCCAGCACCCTTTCGGCATCCATCCGGGCCTCGAACCAGCTCAGGATCAGGGCCGTCGGCATGGCGACGGCCAACCCGACTGCGGTGGTCAGCAACGCCACCCAGATGCCCCCGGCCAGAATGGAGGGATCAACCTGCGCGCCCGCGTCCTGAAGCGCCTGAAACGCCGAAATCATGCCAATGACCGTGCCAAACAGTCCTAAAAGCGGCGCAAGCTGCGCCACAGAATCCAGCAGGCGGAAGCCGCGCTCCAGCTTGGCAAAGCGAAGCTCGGCTTCGGCTTCCAGACGTTCGCCATCGCGTTGCCCGGACATGGCCATGTCCACGACCGGGCACAGATAGCTGCGCGACCGGTTCAGGTAACTGCGCGCACCTGCACGGTCGCCTGCGTCCCACGCGGCCACAGCGTCGCGAAGCGCCTTGTGACGCCCGACGCCTGCGGTGGTAAATTGCCAGAGCTTGTACAGAACCACTGTCATTACGACGATGGACAATGCACAAAGCAGGAGCACAACAGGCCCGCCCAGATCGGCGATCCGCTGAATGGCCTCGACCAGCGATTGCATCATCCGACCACCTCAATCTCTAACCTGGATTTCAGATCAATGGATTCGGTGCAAATGTCCTTGCGCGCTACGTCCGTCTCGCAGGTCTGCGCACCGTTTATCAGAACCCGCGCCAGCTGGTCACAAGCAAGCTGAGGCACGACGAATTGGCGCACCCGCGGGCGGCTGGCAGGCAGGGAACCGAAATCGAATAGCGTCAGGCGATCAACGCGGCCGTCAATGTCAAAAAGCACCGCCTCGAACACGGCGGATTTGATGTCGACATCATGGCCATTCAGAATGACAAAACTCATGCGGCAATTATCTTGCTCGGGCTCGACCGAGTTCAGCTCGATGGTCAGCTTGCCCGCCGCGTCTTCCTGCGCCGCAAGCGGCGACGCGCAAAGGCAGGCAAGGGCGAGAGTTGATGCGCGCAAAGCCATGGCACCCTCCAGTCAGAATTTTCATGCGATGCTGGCTGGCGCTTGTTACGGCTGCGCGCTGGCTGGACAGTCTGATCGTTTATCAGCCGAGTTAGATGGGTCAAGCTAAAAGTTGATAGAAACAGTCGGAAAGGCGGCCCGATCATGCGTGCCTATGCGCGTTATGGACGTCAATCAGGCAGGCAGGGTCAGCCCTGGGGTGAAATCTCTGGCTTTCAGGTCAAGGCGCAAACCTTTTGATCGCGTTCGAAGCCAAGCTTGATGAAACCTGGCTAACAATCTCAGGCAAGAAGAAGCGAAATCGGCGGTGGCAAATGACAGATCGTATTACCATAATGTTTATTATCAGAGGTCTGTTTGCAGCCTCTTCTGCGGCGGCTGACTCCTTCGTCATCAACTTCAATACGGGTGGCTCGAATCCGCGCGCTCCTATGTGGGTGCTGTCGGCCTAGGCCAGCTGATGCCTGCAACGGCACAGGATCTCGGCGTGAACCCGCGTGCGCCCGTACAGAACCTTGATGGGTCCGCGCGGTATCTTCTGTCGATGCTCAGTAAAATCGGAACACCAGCACTGGCGCTCGCGGCCTATAACGCAGGCCCGGATGCGGCATCGCGGCATGGCTGAATACCGCCCTATCGCGAAACCCAAGGCCACGTCCGAAAGGTTCTCGGCGTCTGGTCCAGACTTCGCAGCTAAAACCGAGAGGAAAACCATATGGAACAAAACAAGATCAAATTCGCCAGCATTTGCCTTGTGGCCTGTGTATTGGCGGCCCCTGCCGATGGGCAACCGATTGATACATCGGGGCTGAACAATTTCTTCGTGTCCGTACTCAACGCGCTGACGGGGCTGGCGGGCCGCCTGTTCATGACCATCGTCGCGGTGGGCGCGCTGATCGCCGGGCGGTCAACCTCCTCGATTGGGGGGGTTACCCTTCCCGCCCGTGCACACCCAAAAAACCGAGATCGAACGCGCATGAAGACGCTCCATATCCTACAATTCCGGCCAGAAACCGATGCGTCTGACGATGAGTACGCGTCTATTCCAGTCAGGTGCGCGATGTCTCCGGAGCAGACCCGCCGAATTCGTCTCGACCAGGAGGTCATCCCTTCCGATCTGGACGTGACTGACTTTTCGGCCGTGATTGTCGGCGGTGGTCCGGGCTGTGTGAGTGACACACCAGAAGAAAAAGTAGCACAGATGCTCGGATCGAAAGGCGGATTTTGGGGCTGATGCCACAAGTCATCGATACGGATCGCCCGTTTATGGGCTGTTGCTACGGGCTCGGCATTCTCGCCCGACATCTTGGTGGTGAAGTCAGCAAAGAGCGCTTTGGAGAACCGGTCGGAACCTCGGCTGGTCGCGAAAGCAAACACGCTCGCGCAGAAAATATTATGTTAAATTGTTAGTGCTGTCACGTTCAATAACCTGTGTATGCCGGTTTCTGTCCCATGCCAAATTCATCGTCTAGATACAGCAAGGGACTATTTATTCTGGTTACTTGGCCAAAACTTGTAAATGATGCGAGGCAAGAACGTGCGCCTTGGTTGCGCTTCGTTGCCTGGAATTAGGATTGTACACTTGAGCGCCTCTGACAATGAGATACCGTACCCTGCCACATCCTACGACGTAGCGAAAGCTGCTGGCGTTGCTCAGTCGACGGTCTCGCGATGCTTTCAAGATGACAGTAACATTTCGCCAGAAACGCGAGAGCGTGTGCGGCGCATCGCCGCCGAGTTGGGCTATTCCCGCAACGCTTTGGCGCGATCCCTGATAACACGAAAGTCCAACATGGTGGGCGTGGTCGCAACGCGGTTCACCATCCGAAACAATCCCGAACTTGTTTATACATTGGGCGACGCTTTGCGCAGCGAGAAGCGACGCATGTTACTGATGGTGATTGAGAGTGACGCGACGGTCGGGTCCATCATCGACGAAGCGCTGGAATATCCGCTCGATGGTTTGATCTGTTGCTCCAATATGAAAGAGACCGATATCAGTCGGTTTCGGACGCGCCGCGTTCCGATTGTGTTTTTCAACCGCGATGTCAAATCCGCCCTTACAGACAGCATCGCCACGGATCACGCCGAAGCGGGCCAAAGGGCTGCGGATCTTTTGTTCGAGGCCGGGCACCGCAGGATTGTATGCATCAAAGGCCCTGAAAAGGCACAGGTCAGCCTTGTCAGAGCCAGTGCATTCGTTGCCCGCCTTGCGGAATTGGGCGTTGCGCATGTGCCGACCGTGTCGACAGACTTTTCCTACGATCAGGGTCTTACGGCATTTACCGATCTGGTCGAAAATCTGCCGCGACCTGACGCTGTTTTTTGCGCCAATGATCAGCTTGCATTGGGGGTCATGGATGCGTGTCGCTACAAGCTTGGCTGGCGCATACCCGAGGATATTTCTGTCGTTGGATTCGACGACATCGCGGAAGCCGGGCGTTTAAGCTATCAGCTAACCACGATCCGGCAACCCATTCTTGAGATGGCGCTGAAAGCTGTCGAGCTGTTGCTTTCGCGGGCAACCAATACGGATGTTGAAGAACGCAACATCCGAATGGCCGGTCGTTTGATCGTGCGCACGTCTGCACGTATTCAAGACAAGGAATGCCCTTCTTTATAGGCGCGCACCGGATTTTCCGTCGAACAAGTGAACGTAATCGAGGTCGAGATCAAAGCCGACCTTCTGCGCCTTTTGAAAACGCAAATGCCGGTCTCCGCGTGCGCATACGCGCGCCTCGCCTACGTCAATCGTTGCAAAAACAGCGTCGCCTGTCATCTCGGAGTTGTAGAGGACACCCGATATCATTGCACCGACCGCATCGCAGACGCTCATGTCTTCCGGGCGTATGCCAAGAACAACATTCGCGCGGTTTTTCTGGCTGCTATCTTTCAACGGGACATGAACACCGCCCGGCGCTGTGAATATACCGTTTTCCAGCGACCCGTTTATCAGATTCATCGAAGGAGAGCCGATGAAATTGGCGACAAACAGGTTGGCCGGCGTGTTGTAGATCTCTTCCGGAGTGCCAAGCTGCTGGATGACGCCTTTTTGCATAATCACGATACGGTCGGCCAAAGTCAGCGCTTCGATTTGGTCGTGGGTCACATAGACGGTCGTGATGCCCATCTCCTGTTGCAGATGCTTGATCTCTGCCCGCATCGACACGCGCAGCTGCGCGTCGAGGTTGGACAGGGGTTCATCCATCAGGAACACTTTGGGCCGCCGGACAATGGCACGCGCCAGTGCCACGCGTTGCCGTTGGCCACCAGACAGCGCGCTGGGGCGACGATCAAGAAGCTGCGTCAGTTCCACCCGTTCGGCCACATCCTGGATCTGAGCCTTACGATCCGCCTTCGACAGACCGCGCACCTTCAGGGGATAACCAATATTCTCGCCCACAGACATATGCGGATACAAACCGTAATTCTGAAAAACCATGGCGATGTCACGGTCTTTGGGCGCGTCGTAGGTCACGTCCTCACCGTCGACCAGAACGCGGCCTTCGGATGGTTCCAGGAGACCTGCGATCATCCGCATGGTCGTGGTCTTGCCGCAGCCCGACGGGCCGAGGAAAACCATGAACTCGCCATCATGGATGGTCATTGACTGCGTTGCGACGCCGACGACATCGCCAAATTTCTTCCCAATTCCGTCCAATTCTACCGATGCCATTACTTCACTGCTCCCGCTGTAAGCCCCTTGAGGAAGTGCCGCTGAACCACCCGTGAGATCAGCATCATCGGCACCATGATTGTTAGACCGATGACGGCCATGATTTCCCATTCGTCACCCTTGTCTGTCCGCGCACTCATCAGCGACACGGGCAGTGTGACAGAATCGTTGCTTGTCAGGATCAGGGCGTAGAAAAACTCGTTCCAGGTAACCACGAAGCAGAAGATCGTCGCGGTGATGATACCCGGCATGGCCACTGGAATGACCACATCGATAAGCGCCCGGAACCGCGAGGCACCATCCATCATTGCGGCCTCTTCCATGTCCATCGGCAATGCATCCATGAACCCTTTGATCATCCAGATTGCGTAAGGGACGACCACCGACAGGTTTACCGCGATGAGGGCAATAGGCGTATCAAGCAGCCCGATCGAGCGAAAGAGGATGAAAAGTGGAATAATGATCATGACCGCAGGCACGAATTGTGTGGCCAAAAGTCCGATGGGCCAGACTATCCCGCCGGGGTAGCGAAACCTTGAGAAGGCATATGCCGCCGCCGTAGATGATGGGATCGCCACCAACAGCGTGCCCACAGTCACGATAATACTGTTCCAGATACGGCCACCCAACTGATAGTTGGGGCCGACAGCTTTTGCAAAGTTGTCCAGGGTGGGCGTGAAGAAAATGTCAAGCGAGATGACATCGCCCGGCGATTTGAAGGCGGTCGCGCAGATCCACAGGACCGGCAACAACCAAAGCGCCGTTATCAACAAGATGCCGACGATGCGCAGGACGCTCATTGTCTTCCGGTTACGCTGGCGTCTGATCTGCGCTTTCGTTGGCATTGGGGCGACACCCGATGAAAGAGAAGTCATTTTTGGCCTCCGAACAACATGCGGGAATAGATCATTGCGAGCACCAGCATCGCTGCCGCCAGGAAGTAGGCCATCGCCGCAGCATACCCGAAGTCATAGAATTTAAACGCGGTCTCATAGACCTTGTGGGGCACGGTTGAGGTTTCAGATCCCGGTCCACCCGAGGTCATGGTGATGACCTGTTCAAGCATCTTGATGGAAAAGATCGTCTTGAGCAGGATAGCGATTGCCAGCACGCCCTTAAGCTGTGGCAGAACAATCCCGAAGAAGATCCGGAAGCGGCCCGCGCCGTCGATCTGACCTGCTTCGATCGTTTCTTGCGGCAAGGACGCCAACGCACCGATGAAGGTCAGCATGAAATACGGGGCCCAGTGCCAAACATCGACTAGAACGAGCGCGACCATTGCGGTGCTTGTGTCTGCAAGGATGGGCACATCGGCCCACCTTGGAAAAATCCAGCCGATCACTGCGTCGGCGGCACCAAACTCCGGCGCCAACAGGAACCGCCAAGAAATACCGACGAGCGCGGGCGACATGGCGAATGCCAATACCAAGATGGAGCGCACATTGATTTCGAGTTGACGGCTGCCCTGCAAGAGCAGCGCCATGAGCATTGATACAACGATTGTCGTGAACACGGAAAAAAACGAGAAGACGCACGACACCCACACGCTATGCCAAAATTGCGGATCGTCGGTCAGCAACCTGACATAGTTATCCAAACCGATGAACGGCCCAAGCTGCGGACTGATCGTAAGGTTCCAGTCATGCAAGGAATACCAGAACGATCTCCCAATCGGGTAAAACAGCATGGCAATACTGATGAGGATCGCGGGGGCTAACAGCCCCCACTTGAGTGCGGAGTCGCGCATTTTTTTACTCCGGATTACGGTCGACTATGCGCTGGACCTGTGTCGCAGCGGCGTCGAGCGCAGTTTTCACATCGGTTCCGTTGGCGGCGATATCGGAGATTGTCGCTTCCAACACTGACGCTACCTGCGGCCAAGTCTTGAGCATCGGCATCGCACGCGCATTTTCCAGGCTTTCGTATCCGACTTCCTGAACGCCGAAGTTGGCTTCGTTGACTGCGGAGTCTTTCAGACTGGACGTATGGACCACAATGATCTCGTTGGTGTCCGGGTCGCTCTTGTCGGTGGCGATATCCACTTCAAGATACGGCGCGGCCATCCATTTGAGAACTTCCCAAGCGGCTTCCTTGTTCTTGGACAGTTTGAAGATACCGAATGGCATGCACTGGCCGATACCCGCTTTGGTGTCATTGCCAAACCCGGGAACCGGAACAAAGCCGACCTGCTCGGGCGTCAAACTGGACGATTCACCTGTGAGACGCGCATAGCCCCACCACCAGACCATCAACATCGCCGAATTGCCTTCGGCAAAGGATGTCACCTTGTCGCCTTCGACGAACTGAACAGAGCCCGGATTTGCAATGCCTTCGGTCAGCGGGCGCAGATAGTCCTTTGTGGCTTCGACGCCAGCCTCGCTGTTGAAGGCGACATTGCCATCGGCATCCAGCAATTCCGCCTTGTGGCCGCGCATGTAGTTCATCCAGGAGAACAGGTTTTGGAAGCCGTTGCCTTTGCCGTAATCCATGGCGATGCCGGATATGCCGCTGGACTCCTGCACGGTTTTGGCCGCTTCGACCATTTCATCGATCGTCGTGGGAGGTGCAACTCCGGCCGCTTCGAACAGATCCTTGCGATAGAACAGCAGCTGCGCCTGACCACGAACCGGCAAGCCATACAGCGTGTCCTTATACTGCGAACATTCGACAAATACCTGTGGATAGTTCGACATATCGAACCCGTCCGCTGCGACAAGATCATCCAGAGGATCAAGATAGGGCGTCAGCGCCGGTCCCCAAGTGTCCTGATAGGTCACAAGATCGTAGTCGTCATTGCCTGCAATCGCCTCGGCGGTGATTTTATCAAGCAACTGGCCGTAAGGCACATAGGTATGAACAACCTTGATGCCGGTCAGTTCTTCAAGTTCGCCCAAGCGTTTCTTCTGCGCCCGGTATTGGCCAGCATTCGGAAGCATGACGTTGATGGTCGTGCCTGCATATGGCTTGCCCGACTTCAGCGAAAGCTCCTCGGCGGAAAGCGCCCAAGACTGCTGAGTTGTCGCCATCAGTGCGGCGACGGCGCTGCTGCCCAAAAATGTGCGTCTGTTGAGTTTCATTTTCTCTCTCCTGTGGTAATTCAATGTCGTTTTTTGCCGCCCATTTGCAGGCTTGCTTTAACCTCGGCTCGTCAAGGCATTCGAATGCGAACCTGCGCACGCGTAGGATGCGATCTCAGGTTGTAGTCTGCGCGGTGATTGAATGTTTCACGTTTTTGACACGCGGCGCTGTTACGTCTTCTATCTTCGTCACCCATTCGTAGATGTGTCGCGACAGCTCACCCGGTTTGTCAAAGGGAATCATATGTCCTGCATCCTCAATGACGACTACGCTGACATCTGCAATTTTTTGTTGCGCAATCTCATGGCGGTCAGGAGGGCAAAGGCGATCCTCAGCTCCTGTCACAAGCAGTACGGGCACGTCGATCCTGCTCAGCCTGTCCACGCTGTCTTTCCGCGAAATCGCAAGGTCGTTTTGCCGACGATACAGATCAAGCCCCACCGCCTGCGCCATTTCCGTGTAATCCGTCTTTTGCGTCACGTTTTTTGCACAAAACCGCGGCCACACATCCTGTTCTGCATGCAAGGCTATCCCAGCGGTCTCGGCGCGCATTTCATCATTCCGGCGCGCGATTACGCCCTTTTCGGTTTCAGCGCCGAAACCGGCACAGATCAACGCCAGTCCCGCAATACGATCAGGTGCCTGAGCAATCATCTCGAGCGCGACCAACCCCCCAAGCGAGAACCCGACCAGAAGAAACCGCGGCGGCAGTTGCTGGAGAAGGTCGGCGACATAGGCCGACATATCTCCGCTGCCAGACATGTGTCCGTCCACAGTCTTGCCCGCCACAATCGCTATAGTGGCACGGTCCTCCAGTACCGGTGACCATATGCGCGCGTCGCACAGGGTTCCGCCGATGGCGATCAGAGGCAGGTCGGGCTTCAAAACTCTTCGCCGCTCAACTGCCGTGCGCGCATGATTTGAGTCAGCACCGCGATTTCATCGTATAGACGCCACTCACGAAGGATCTTGCCGTCGCGGATCTCGAAATGGGTGATGCCCATGATGCTCACCGGGCTGCGGGTTGGGTGGCCATAAATCGGCACGCCCGAATAAGTTGCGTGAAGCGTCCAGACGGCAGCAACGCGCAATCCGAGGTCGGATGATTCATTGACCACAAGATCCCGCAGTTCGATCCGGCCATCAGGGAAGGCAGCAAGCAGATCTATCACTTGTTGCTGATAGCCTTGAATGCCCTGCGCCCTGCGCATCCGCACCGAATGCGAAACGACTTTGTCGCTGCAATAGTCGCCGACCATATTGAACAAGCGGGAGTTCCAAACATCCTCGTACATCGCTTTGATCATTTCGCACTCTGCGGCAAAACGGTCCGGTCGCTTGCCCGAGATCCCTTCCAGAGTTGGGTTCTCATAAGTTCCCGCGAACGCAGCGGATGTCGCCACATCGACGACCTCGCCTGTGACAGGGGAGGCAAGCGCCAGATCCCAGGCGACTTTGTTCGGGTCAAGACCGAGCGACTGAAGAACAGCATATTCGTCGCGGACCAGCCATTCCTCAACGACCTTGCCATCCTGCACAGTGCAGTGGGCGATGGTGCGAGAGACCCAGTCTTTGCCAGTGGGCGGTCCGTACGTCCAGTAACCGGTATGCGTCCCCGTCTTGAACACACGATGGGAAGAAATGAAGCCATTCGGACCACGTTCTTCCCACAGGACATCCTCGCCGCTTCCACCGCCGCCATTGGGAAAGGCGCTCATCTTCTGGACGCTGTTCATCAACACATGGTCGAAATCGTAAGTCTCGCCATAGGCCGTGTGAACCTTGATGTCCTTGCCATAGTGCTCGCCCAGCCGGCCCAGGCCCATGTCGATCCAGATTTCATCGGTCCACGACAGGATATAGTCACGCGGATCACGGTAAGGCGCGTAGGTCTCTGGATTGATGGAAGAGAGTTGGTCGGGAATTGGCATTGAAGGTCCAGTCATTTCGTTGTCTTGCTCAGAATCGTTGGAAAAAGCTTTGAGCGCTTGTCAGCGCCAAGCTATGCGGAAAATTCGTGACCTCCCAACATGAATTGCATAAATTAACATTATTACTGATCTATATAATTTGGATTGATGAACATGGCGGCGAAAGTTGATCTCAGAACTCTGGAAATCGCAGCAAGCGTGATTTCCGAAGGCAGTATGAGCGCAGCGGCCGAAAGGCTTGAATTGACACAATCAGCCGTCTCGCAGGGTATGAAACGCGCCGAAACGCTGTTCGGTGCGACTTTGATACACCGCGACTGTCGTCCTTATGCGCCGACCAAGGCTGGACAGATGCTCGCGCAAGAGATGCCAATTCTGCAACAACGTATCGAACAGGCGATCGAGAAGGTCCGCAGCGCCGCAGCCACACCTGAGCGTTTCGACTTGCGGCTTGGCATGATCGACACGTTTGCAGCGACGGTCGGGCCGCTTCTGCTTCGCGATCTGATTGATGGTGCGCTTGCATTGCAACTGTCTGCCCTGTCGGGGCTGGCGTCGGCTCAGGCTGACGCGATGAAAAATCACTCGATAGATGCTGCTATAACATCCGAGACAATACGCGACGTGACCAACCTGGACAGTTTCCCGCTTTATCGGGAGCCATTTCTATTGGTATGCCCGAAAGGGCGTGCAGAGGGCCTGACTGGGCTGTCGCTCACGGAGATTCTGGAGAAACACAGACTCATCCACTACAGCGCCCGGTCCCATATGGGCAAACAGATCGACAGACATTTGCGTAGGGTCGGTCTGGAACAACCTCGCGTTTTGGCGTTCGATACGTCAGATTCGCTTTTGGCGATGGTCGGCCGTGGGGTCGGTGTTGCGATCAGCACGCCACTGGGCGTGCTGCAAGGCGGATTGCACCACGACAGCATCAATGTTCTGCCGTTGCCAAATCCCGGGTTTTCTCGCGAAATCGCGCTTTATGTCCGAAGGGGCGAGCTCACGACGCTAGGTCCTCGTATCGCTGAAATTACACGCGATATCATCCGACGCGCGATCATCCCCCAGATCATCACGCAATTTGACTGGCTTGAATCCGAAGCGGAGTCGATGGTGTTGGAGTAGCTGCTTAAACTAATGCAAATACCTGCTTCACCACATCAAGGCTGTCACCGCGCGCCAGACACAATCCCAATAAGATGCGCGCCTTTTGCGGCGACAAGGATCCCGCCGAAAGTATACCCCTGCTGCGATGGCACTGGCTGTCGACGACGTAGCCCGCCCCGACGCGGGACGATTGCACGACCGTGACACCCGCCTGTGCAGCCACCGTCAGCGCGGCCAGCTCTGCCGGTGTTGTCATGCCCGGACCAAAACCTGCACTGATCAGACCACTTGCCCCGGCAGCGACGAATGCGTTGATCGCAGTGGAATCGGCACCAATGTGGGAATAGCAAATATCGACACGCGGAAATCGCCGGAAATCCTGGGCGCTAAACTGCAAGGACGGACCCGGGCGCAGCACCTCTCGGCGAAACCGGACCATATTGCCGGCGACGTTGCCCAGCGGACCAAATTCGGCGGCCCGGAATGCCTCGACCGCCAATGTATCGGTTTTGGCAACATCGCGCGGAGCGTGGATTTCGCCATTCATCACCAGAAGCACATTGGTCTTGCGCGCCTCCGGTGATCCGGCCACGCGGCAAGCCGCCGCAAGATTTGCGATCCCATCCGACGAATGCGCGCTGAACGGGCGCATCGCCCCGGTCAGCACTACGGGAATTGCGATGTCAGAAAGAACCAACGAAAGACACCACGCGGTTTCCTCCATGCTGGCCGTTCCGTGCCCTACGACGATGCCATCATACGCGCCCGATGAACCAAGATCGTCGCAAAGAGCAGCCAGAGCCATCCAGTCGTCGAGCGTGACAGCCGTACTATCGAATGATCGAAACTCGATCGGATCAATTGTTGCGATTTCGCCATTCAACCCGGACCGCGCAATCAAGTCCTGCGCCGAAAGATGGACGCCGGTTGCCGTGTAATCAAGAACATCAAATGGATCGGCACCCATTGCCGCTAATGTGCCACCGGTTCCGATGAATGCTATTCTTTGCACGTCCGCGCCCCTCTGCTGGTGCCGCCAGTAACTCTGTTGACCTGTATATCGCAAACATCCAGATCAAAGCTTCGAATATAAATAATATTTATGTATCCCGTTAGTATTTATAATACTCTCAATTAAGCCGTGATCTTGGCGAAGCTTCTGGGGCAACAATTGAGCAGGTCTTCGCTGGCCGCTTCAATGGATAAAGTAGTTATGACCCCTACCAGAACTGAAATCGATAGTCTCGGCCCCCGCAGCCTGCCACAGTCATGCGTCTTCGGGGTCTCGACTCTTCGCGCCACCGAAAATTTCCGCATTTCAGGGCGGACCATCGGCGATGAACCCGAATTCATTCGTGCTCTGGCGCATATCAAACGGGCCGCAGCCTGTGCAAACCGGGATCTTGGCGTGTTGGACGCCGATATCGCCCACGCCCTGATCTCTGCCGCCGATGCGATCATTTCCGGGGAGCATGCGGATGCGTTTCCCGTCAATATGCTTGAGGGTTCCGGCGGCACCTCGATCAACATGAACATCAATGAGGTTCTGGCAAATCTTGCACTGGACAAACTTGGGCATGATCGCGGACAATATGATGTTGTCAGCCCGAATGATCACGTCAATCGT
This sequence comes from Primorskyibacter flagellatus, assembly GCF_900176485.1. Taxonomy (GTDB): domain Bacteria; phylum Pseudomonadota; class Alphaproteobacteria; order Rhodobacterales; family Rhodobacteraceae; genus Primorskyibacter; species Primorskyibacter flagellatus. The sequence goes on along the minus strand of NZ_FWYD01000027.1, from coordinate 2,113 downwards.
GGACAATCCACCAATGACGTTGTTCCGGCGGCGGTCAAGATCGCTGTTCATGCGAAAGCACAAGACCTTCTCGCCTCGTTATCGCACCTACAATCGGCGTTGGCGGAAAAGGCTGTAGAATTTGACGATGTCTTGCGCATTGGTCGGACATGCATGCAGGCGGCACAACCCATGCGTTTGGGTCAGGCTTTTGGCGGCTATGCGGCGTCACTCGGCAGGCTTACGGAAAAACTGACATTGGCTTGCGACGATTTGCTGACGCTGCCTTTGGGCGGCACTGCGATCGGCACCGGCCTTGGTGCTGCGCCCGGCTTTCGCGAACAGGTATTCAACCATCTTGGGCAAGCAATCGAAAAACCTGTCCGTCCGCCGGACGACGCGTTCGATGCCATGCAGAATGCCGACACGTTTGCGCGCGTTTCATCGGAAATCCGCATCTCCGCCGAAGTGATCGGAAAAATTGCCTCTGACCTAATTATGCTGTCTGCCGGCGCAAACAGCGGTGTCGGCGAAGTGCTGTTACCGACCGTGCAGCCCGGATCTTCGATCATGCCGGGGAAGATCAATCCGGTCATGCCGATGATGGTGCAGCAGGTGGCTTTTGCGGTCGTGGGCAACGATGCTGCGGTGTCCTTGGCGGCCCTCAACGGGCAGCTTGAAATCAACCATTTTGAACCGATCATCGCGTCGCGCATGTTCGATTCCATTGACCTTCTGACCCGTTCGGCCCGGTTGTTCGCGGATGGTTGCATTGCTGGATTGAAGGCCAACCGCGCTCAATCGCTGAAAAACCTGATGGATTCATCTGCTATGGCGACCATCTTTGTGGATCGTCTTGGATACGCCAGCGTCGCTGAAATCGTCAAACTTGCACTCGTCGAAGAGCGTCCGTTTGTACGCCTCGCCATCGAACGCGGCTGGCTGAGCGAAGATGAAGTCATAAAAATCCTAAACGACAGCACCCGACGCATGGAAGCCGTATGAACCACTACTCTGCCCTGTCCATCGTCAAGAAAGGCCTGACCGGCAATAGAATTTGGGCAAGGGTCTGGCGCGATGTCGTGCCGAAACCAGCCGATGACATCGTGCTCGACAAGGGAGGGCTTGGCGACGGCAACGCTGGCCGCAATACCACAATCGTTCGCTCCAATTACAGGATGCCCGGCAACACGTTGTCTTACGAACGCTTGATGGAGCTGTAGGAAAACCTCAGCCAGGATCTGAACTTCAACGTGATGATTTCTCAGCACGGGCAATTCAACTTGCGTCAGTCACCCGCGCAGATGGAGGCTGCACACCGACGTAGCAAAGTGTTGTTGGCCAACCGTATTGAGGCCGGGCTTTTCGACCGTGAAGACGTAAGGCGTCGCCGTCCATTTCTCGATTGGTCTGACAATGTGCGTTATCCGATCCACGGCACAATCTATCAGACTCGATCCGGCACCGCGCGCCATGACGCAGTTGCATGGGGATATGCACGCGGCACCGACAAGCTGGGCGTCGACATCATCCAGCAAGCGCTGTCAGACGTCGACGACTCGACAGAAGCGCCGGAATTTCCAAACGAGAACGCATGGACACGGGGGCTATCGCCGCTTCACGTTCTTTGCGACAAGCACGGAAAGACGCTTGGCAAAGCATTTGTCGATTTTCAGCGCGATGTGAAACTGTCTGATATCAATCAGGCCCATAGCGAAGGCCATGTCTCTGTCGAACATCTGAAACCATACACAACATCCGGTATGGCGGGGCATCCTCAACCACATGGTCATCCGCGCTGGGGCTGCGTTCGCGCAGCCCCACCGGCCAAGGCGAGGTGGTGCGCATTATCAGCCAGATCGACGGTCTGGATCTGACGACCATGGGCGTTTCATCCCTTTCTTATGATCTGAAAAGGGGTGCCCCGGAATGCTTCATACACATTGCGTTCTCAAAGGACAGACCGGCACCGATGTCAAAATTCACCGGTCGCCACTTGGTGCCTTGTGATCAGTGACGGGTTTTTGATAGATCGCGTATTCGGGACAAACTTCGCAATTCCCGTGCCGCGGACCGGGTCACGCTCGATGATCGACTTTATGCATGCGTCTTTGGCATCTTGAAGGCGCTTCGG
>NZ_FWYD01000026.1 GCF_900176485.1 Primorskyibacter flagellatus | reverse complement strand
CTCATTCTGAGCGTTCACGAAGGCAAAAACGTCAGCAGAATGAGCCGAGCACCCCACCGCAAGCGAAACACCAATGGGGCCGAGACGGCGCATACGGATTATTGGCCGATTTAGCAGCGAAAGCGCCTGAGACAGCCTGCGGACTGGCGGTTGATGAGCTTACTTCAATTTTCAAAGCTTGGCTTCGCTCAACGCACTACGCGGACCTCACTAGCGCCCCAGCGCTTCGCGCTTGGCTCCGCCATTCAACAAAGTTTTTCCGGGCCGACGGGCATTTGTACATATTCACCGTACAAAACACACAAAAGGCCCCAAACGTCAGCCGCTCTTGCGCGGACAGGCGCGCGGGGCTAAGCCAGTCCGATGCTGTCCTATCAACATATTTATCACGCCGGGAATCTGGCCGATGTTCACAAGCACAGCCTGCTTGCATGGATGCTTAACCAGTTGATCCAGAAGGATAAACCACTCACCTATCTGGAAACCCATGCGGGCCGGGCGCTCTACCGGCTGGACGCTGCCGAGGCGCTGAAAACCGGCGAGGCCGCACAGGGCATTGCCCGTGCAGCCGCCCTGAACTGGTTTCCCGACAGCCACCCATATGCAAATACGATCCGCGCAACCCATTCAGATCATGGAGAAAATTCCTATCCCGGCTCCCCTCTGATCGCGTCGCAAATCCTGCGCCCGATGGACAGTCTGCACCTTGCGGAACTGCACCCGCAGGAATACGCCGCACTCGACTATGCAGTCCCAAAAGCCAAGTGTTATCAACAAGATGGATTTGAAATGGCACAGTCCATCTGTCCCCCGACCCCGCGCCGCGGCCTGTTGTTGATCGACCCCAGCTATGAGATCAAAAGCGATTATGATCTGATCCCCACGCAGATCGCCGCCCTGAATCGCAAGTGGAATGTCGGAATCATCATGTTGTGGTATCCGATCCTTTCGGACGCGCCGCACCGCAAGATGTTGAGCGCCCTCAGCAAGGCACATCCCGACGCGCTGCGCCACGAAGTCAGCTTTCCGCCCGCCCGTCAGGGCCACCGGATGGTCGGCTCCGGCCTCTTCATCCTCAACCCGCCCTACCGGATCGAGGACGAAACCGCCCGTCTGAGCAAACTCTTCGCGACGCTCTGACGCGCAACGCATTGACAGCGCACATAAATCCAGAACAGCGACGCCCTTTCGCGCGACCCCGAAACGATCAGGCTTGGCGCGCCCGGACAGGCGGCATATATCATCACCTATGTTCGCAGACTTCCTCAAACGGCTGACCCAGCCAGAGCCCGCCCCGCTGGACGACGGTGATGCCCGCCTCGCCCTGACCGCCCTGCTTGTCCGGGTGGCCCGGTCCGATGGCGACTATTCCGACCGCGAGATCTCGCGCATCGACCGTATCGCTGCGACGCGCTACGGTCTGTCGCCCTTCGAGGCAACGGCCCTGCGGCGCGATGCCGAAACGCTGGAATCCGAGGCGCCGGACACGGTACGCTTTACCCGCGCGATCAAAGATGCCGTGCCCTACGACCACCGCATTGGCGTGATCGAGGCGCTTTGGCAGGTGGTTCTGGCGGATGGCGAACGTGACGAGGCAGAGGACGCGTTGCTGCGGCTCGTATCCAACCTGCTGGGCGTCAGCGATGTCGACAGCGCGTTGGCACGGCAACGGATGGAAAAAGGCTGATCGCACAGCTTGAATTGCCTAACCGGCGCGCCGCCTTCAAGGCAAATGGCCAGTCTTATCACCGTTTCTGCTGGAAGATATGCAAGGGAGCCGCTCGGCGGCGCTGGGACCGCCTGCAAGCCGGGGAAGGGTCGGAAAAGCGACCTTCCGTGTCGTCAATTTGGCATTCCCGATGTGTTCCGGGCATTTTGAATGTTGCAATGAGGCAAAAAAGCAGCCCATGCTACGCGGTGTAGGATTGCTATCAGCATGGGTTTACTTTGGCAGACACCAGTTCCGTTATCGAGATCCACGACCTGCACAAGCGCTACGGGTCACTTGAGGTTCTCAAAGGGGTAGACATCTCTGCTCCGGTTGGGGGTGTGGTGTCGCTGATCGGATCATCCGGATCGGGCAAGTCGACGTTGCTGCGCTGCTGCAATCTTCTTGAGGACAGCCAGCAGGGCGAGATTTTGTTCAAAGGGGAACCCGTGCAATGGCACGGCGATGGCCTGTCGCGTCGGCCAGCCGATCCCAAACAGGTTTTGCGGATCAGGACCAACCTGTCGATGGTGTTTCAGCAATTCAACCTGTGGTCCCATATGACCATCCTTCAGAATGTGATGGAGGCTCCTGTGACGGTGCTGGGCCGTGACCGGGCAGAGGTTGAACAATCTGCGCATGCCTATCTTGTCAAGGTCGGGATCGGCGACAAGGCCAATGCCTTTCCGGCACAGCTGTCAGGCGGTCAGCAACAGCGCGCCGCCATCGCACGGGCCTTGTGCATGGAACCCGAGGCACTTCTGTTCGACGAGCCAACCTCGGCGCTGGATCCGGAACTTGAACAGGAAGTGGTGCGTGTCATCAAGGATCTGGCCCGCGAAGGCCGGACGATGCTGATCGTCACGCATGACATGAAACTGGCCGCTGATGTGTCGGACCACGTCGTCTTTCTGCATCAGGGCCTGATCGAGGAAGAAGGCGCGCCGGACCGGTTGTTCGGTGCGCCCAAATCGGAACGTCTGCGAGGCTTTCTAAGTGCCACGCAGACGGCGTAAAACTCAATAAGGGAGTGTATTCATGAAAAGTTTGATCCTTGGCACCGCCGCGCTGGCCCTCAGTGCGTCAGTGGCTTTCGCCGCCAGCCATTCGGTTGTGCGTCTGGGCACAGAGGGTGCCTATCCTCCGTATAACTTCATCAACGATGCCGGTGAAGTGGACGGGTTCGAGCGTGTTCTGGGCGACGAGCTGTGCAAGCGTGCCGAGCTGACCTGCGAATGGGTGACCAACGACTGGGATTCGATCATCCCCAATCTGGTATCCGGCAACTATGACGCCATCATCGCCGGCATGTCGATCACGCCAGAGCGTGAGGAAGTTGTCGCATTTACCCAGAACTACACGCCGCCATCGCCGTCCTCCTATGTTGGTGCGACTGCGGATGTGGATATTGAAAACGGGGTGATCGCGGCCCAGACCGGCACGATTCAGGCCGCTCATATCGCCCAGACCGGGGCCACCTTGCTGGAATTTCCCAACCCTGATGAAGTCGTCGCCGCCGTTGTAAGCGGCGAAGCGGATGCCGGGCTTGCCGACAAGGACTTTCTGATCCCTGCGGTCGAGGAATCCGGAGGTGCGATGGTGTTCGTGGGCGACGACATTCCTCTGGGCGGTGGCATCGGCATGGCCTTCCGCCAGTCCGACCCCGAGCTTCGCGACAAGTTCGACGCCGCGATCCAGTCGATGAAGGATGATGGCACGCTGAACACGATGATCGCTGAGTATCTGGGCGAGGATTCGCCCGCCTTCTGATGATCCTATCCGGGGGCGGCTGCGGCTGCCCCTGATTTCCGCCCGTCCGCCTGCCCAGGGAGGTCTGCCATTTTCAGCTATTGCACAGATCCCACGGCTCTGGACGGATTGCAGTGGTTTGCCTGCTACCTGACGACCGGCAAACATATGGGATTTTACGTCTCGTTCGGCACGGTGCTGCTGCTGCTGGCAATCACGGCCCCCACGGCCTTGGCCTTTGGATTTGCCGCCGCCGGTGCTGCGCGATCCGCCGTTGCGCCGCTGCGCTGGATCGGCAAGGCCTATATCGCAATCGTGCGCGGCGTGCCCGACATCGCGTTCTTTCTGTTCTTCGTGATCGCACTGGATCAGGCATTCGAATGGATGCGGCACAAGGTGAAATGTGCTGACTGGGACCAGCCGATCCGTCAAGGCAACGATTTCGTGGTCTGCGCCGCAGCCAAGCTGCCCTTGGGCAATTCGCCGCAATGGATGCACGAAACCTACGGCTTTTTTCTCGCCGTGCTGACCTTTTCCATCGTCTTCGGAGCCTTCGCGGGCAATGTCCTGTTCGGCGCTATGCGGGCCGTACCGCATGCCCAACTGGAAACCGCCGCGGCTTACGGCATGTCACGCAGGCAGGTGTTCTGGCGCATCCTGGTGCCGCAGATGTGGGTCTTTGCCCTGCCCGGCCTGTCGAACCTGTGGATGGTTCTGATCAAGGCCACGCCGCTCCTGTTCCTGCTGGGGGTCGAGGATATCGTCTACTGGGCGCGCGAGCTTGGCGGTGCCAAGACGCCGCGTTTCACCGACTATCCACATGGCGACTGGCGAATGTGGTATTTTCTGGCCCTGCTGATTTTCTATCTGGCGTTCACCCGCGTGTCAGAGGTTGTCCTTGGGCGGCTGATGGCCCGCCTCACACATGGTCAGGCCACCACCGGCGGCGAAGCGCAACGCAAGGCGGCGACATGATGGCGAAAGACACAGCGACACGCGTCCCGGACTTGATCCGGGACCTCTGCCCCGCCTGCCGCAAGGCCCCGGGTCAAGCCCGGGGCAGGTCCGCGCCATGAGTTGTTGGGACACGATTGCCGATTACGGTTTGCGTTCGCTCGGGATTGGCGAACGTCTTTTGCCCCGAGAGGGTTTCACGCTGTGCCAACAGGTCACCCTGATCGGCTCTGGGATGCTTTGGAACATCTATTTCGGCATATGCGCGCTGACCAGCGGCTTCTGCCTGGCCACCGCCGTGGCGATGGGAAAGGCCTCGAACAATCGCGTCCTGCGCAAACTGTCGGAGTGGTTCATTTTCATCTTCCGAGGCTCTCCGTTGTTTATCCAGTTCTTCTTCGCCTACTTCCTGTTTCTCAGCCTCAAACAGGCAACCGGTATGTTCACCGCCTTTTCCTCTGCCTGGGCGGGCGCGCTGGTGGTGCTGTTTCTGAACACCGCCGCCTATAGCGGTGAGATCTTCTATGGCGCGCTTTTGTCGGTCCCCAAGGGCGATGTCGAAGCCGCAGATGCTTACGGCATGTCCGGCTGGCCACGGTTTCGCCGGATCGTCTGGCCCACGATGCTGCGGCTGGCATGGCCTGCCTATACGAACGAGGCGATCTTTCTGTTCCACGCCACGACGCTGGTCTTCTTCTCTGGGTTTCCGGCGCTGCAACAGAAAGGCGATGCGCTGTATTACGCCAGCTACTTCGCTGACAAGACGTTCAACCCGTTTGTCCCCTACCCGATCCTCGCCGGCTATTTCATTCTGCTGACGCTGGTGATCGTGGGAATTTTCGGGCTGATCAACCGGCATCTCAATCGGCATCTGCCGCAGGACGCGCGACCAAAGCTGAGGGTGCGCCCGAACCTGCTGCGTTAAGGCGCGTGTTGACATGGCCCTTGCCAAGCCCGCCCCTGCCCAGCTATCGATGATTTGATCATATTCTAAACCGGTGTCCTATGTCCAAGCTGACAATGAAAAACTACCTGCGCAAACATCCCGAAGTGCGTACCATTCGTGTGGCTGCGGCAGATCTGAACGGCCAGCCGCGCGGAAAGCGCGTGCCGTCGCGCTTTGCCGACAAGGTGGTTGAGGACGGCACCCGCTTTCCGATGTCCGTCCTCAACCTTGATATATGGGGCGAGGATATCGACGACAGCCCGCTGGTCTTTGAAAGCGGCGACGAAGACGGCATCCTGAAGCCGACAGAGCGCGGCTTCATGCCGATGCCCTGGCTGGAGGCACCGACCGCGCTGCTGCCGATCTGGATGTATCGTGACGGTGGTAAACCCTATGACGGCGACCCCCGCCATGCGCTGCGTGCGGTGGTCGAACGCTACAAGAAGCTCGGCCTGACCCCGGTTGTCGCGATGGAGATGGAGTTTTTCCTGATCGACGATTCAGGCCGCAACCTTCAGGTGCCGATCAGTCCGCGTTCCGGCAAGCGCCGCAAGGCCGCCGAGACGCTATCCATTCGCGCGCTGGACCAGTTCGATACATTCTTCACCGATCTCTACGATGGGTGCGAGGCGATGGACATACCTGCCGACACCGCCATTTCCGAAGCCGGGCTGGGCCAGTTCGAGATCAACCTGATGCATTGCGACGACGCGCTGCGCGCCGCCGATGACGCATGGTTGTTCAAGATCCTCGTAAAAGGGCTGGCGCGGCGCTACGGCTTTGCCGCGTCCTTCATGGCGAAACCCTATGAGGATTACGCCGGTTCCGGCCTGCACACGCATTTCTCGGTTCTGGATGAAAACGGCGACAACATCTTTGACGATGGCGGCCCCAAGGGCACGGACATGCTGCGTCATGCCGTGGGTGGTTGTCTTGCGGGCATGCATGACAGCGCGCTGATCTTCGCACCGCATGCCAACAGCTATGACCGGCTGGTGCCCGGCGCGCATGCGCCCTCGGCGATCTGCTGGGCCTATGAGAACCGCACCTCGGCGATCCGCATTCCTTCCGGCGCGTCCGCCGCACGCCGGATCGAACATCGCGTCGCGGGCGGCGACGTGAACCCCTATCTGCTGTTGACCGCGATCCTAGGCGCAGCGCTGGTGGGCATCGAAGACAAGATCGAGCCTTGCGAACCGATCACCGGCAACGCCTATACACAGGACCTTCCGCATATCCCGTCCGACTGGGGCAGCGCCATTGAGGCCTTCGAGGCCAGCAGCTTCATCCCGCGCGTCTTCTCGGCAGAATTGATCCGCAACCTTGTCCTGACCAAGAAGCAAGAGAAATACTACATGGCCGAACTTAGCCCCACCGAACAGGTCGAAATCTACCTCGACACTGTGTGACACGCCAACGGGCCGCCCCTTGTGGACGGCCCTTCGCATCTTTAGGTTTGAGCAGAACCCCAACATTGGTGCCCCATGCTTATTGGCATTTTACAAACCGGTCATGTCGCGCAAGAGCTTGTCGCGGAGAACGGTGATTATCCGGAAATCTTTGCGCAATTTCTGGCAGGCCGTGACCTGAGCTTCCGCAACTACGCGGTCGTGGACGGCGAGTTTCCGAACGGCCCGGAAGATGCCGAAGGCTGGCTGATCACCGGCTCGCGCTTTGGCGCGTATGAGGATCATCCGTGGATCCCGCCGCTGGAGGAATTGATCCGCGACATCTACGCCTCGGGACGGCCCATGATCGGCGTTTGTTTCGGCCATCAGATCATCGCGCAAGCGCTTGGTGGCAAGGTCGAGAAATTCGCGGGCGGCTGGTCTGTCGGGCGCACCAGCTATGACATATTGGGCGAGACCGTGAACCTGAACGCCTGGCATCAGGATCAGGTCGTGGTGGTGCCCGACGATGCCGAAATTGTTTCTTCCACCGATTTCTGCGAAAATGCGGCACTGCTATATGGTGATCGCGCCTTCACCATCCAGCCGCACCCCGAGATTGACCGGACCTATCTCAAGGGGCTGCTGGACGAACGGGCGCAAGGCGTCGTGCCCGAACCGCTGCGGCAGGAGGCGCTATCCCGCCTTGACGCCGACACGGACAGCGCGCGGCTGGCCGAGATGTTTGCGCTGTTCTTCAAGGAAAAGAGGATCACATGAGCGACACTGACTGGCAGGATGGCTTGCCCGACCCGGCCCGCGCCTATCTGGAAGGTCGCCGCCTTGACGAGGTCGAATGCATCATTTCGGATCTGCCCGGCATCGCGCGTGGCAAGGCCGTGCCCGCCAGCAAATTTGCCCGGCAGAAGCATTTTCACCTCCCCGACAGCATCTTCTTTCAGACCATCACCGGCGACTGGGGAGAGGCTGCCGACGAGCGCGAAGGCTTTATCGAGCGTGACATGATCCTGCGCCCGGACATGGCCACCGCCACGGCAGCCCCCTGGACCGGCGACTGGACGTTGCAGGTGATCCACGACGCTTATGATCGCAAGGACCGGCCCATACCCTACGCGCCGCGCAACGTGCTGCGCCGTGTCCTGCAGCTTTATCACGATCAGGGCTGGCAGCCCGTGGTGGCGCCCGAGATGGAATTCTACCTCGTGGCGCGCAATCTGGACCCGGCCAAGGACATCATGCCGATGATGGGCCGGTCAGGCCGCCCCGCCGCCGCACGGCAAGCCTATTCCATGACCGCCGTGGATGAGTTTGGCCCGGTGATCGACGATATCTACGACTTTGCCGAGGCACAGGGATTTGAGATTGACGGCATCACGCAGGAAGGCGGTGCCGGACAGTTGGAGATCAACCTGCAACATGGTGATCCTCTGAAGCTGGCCGATGAGGTGTTCTACTTCAAACGCCTGATCCGCGAGGCCGCGTTGCGCCACGATTGTTTCGCGACTTTCATGGCCAAACCCATCGCGGACGAGCCGGGTAGTGCCATGCATATCCACCATTCGGTGCTGGATGTTGAAACCGGGCTGAACGCCTTTTCCGGACCGCAGGGCGGTGAAACCGACGCGTTCTTCCATTTCATCGGCGGGTTGCAGACCTATATGCCCGCAGCTATTGCCGTGATGGCCCCTTATGTGAACAGCTATCGCCGCTATGTGAAGGATCAGGCCGCACCGATCAATCTGGAATGGGGCCGCGACAACCGCACGACGGGCATTCGCATTCCGCTCTCCAGCCCCGACGGACGGCGCGTGGAAAACCGCTTGGCGGGGATGGACTGCAATCCCTATCTGGGCATCGCCGCGTCGCTGGCCTGCGGCTATCTGGGCATGACGGAGGAAATCCGCCCGCAAAAGCAGTTCCGTGGTGACGCCTATGAGGGCGAGGGCGATATTCCGCGCGTGCTGGGACAGGCTCTGGATGTGTTCGACGGCGCAGAAGCGCTGCACAAAGTGCTTGGTCCGGAATTTGCGCGGGTCTATTCCATCGTGAAACGCACCGAATACGAAGAGTTCCTGCAAGTGATCAGCCCGTGGGAACGCGAACATCTGCTGCTGAACGTCTAGTCGTTCGATTACCGGAAAGGGAACGGGCCCTTCCTTTCCTGATCTGAGTTGAGACAACGAACAGGAACTTGCGTCGTGGATTTGCTGTTTTCCAATGACAGACGAGGCACCTACCCGGCGTCGTGGTATGCCGCGACGGCCACGCCTCTCGCGCCGTTTGCGCCCCTGCGCGGCGAGGTTCGCGCGGATGTCTGCGTGGTGGGCGGCGGCTATACCGGGCTGTCGGCTGCGCTGCATCTGGCGCAGGCGGGCCGGTCGGTGGTGCTGATCGAGGCGCATCGCGTGGGCTTTGGCGCATCTGGGCGCAATGGCGGGCAGTTGGGATCCGGGCAGCGACTGACGCAGGACGGGCTGGAAAAGATGATGGGCGACGGCCCCGCGCACGCGCTGTGGGATCTGGCCGAGGATGCCAAGGCGCTGGTAAAGGATCTGATCGCGCGTCACGGTATCGCCTGCGATCTGACGCCAGGCGTGGCCTGGGCCGGCACTTCGCAACGATCAGTGGACGGGCTGCACCGCTATGCCGAACATCTGGCGGCGCGCTACGGCTACGAAGAGATAGACGCGCTGCGAACCAACGACTGGCAGGCGATCTGCCGCGCGCCACAGCATCTGGGGGCCATTCTTGACCACGGTGCCGCGCATCTGCACCCTTTGAAACTGGCGCTTGGGCTGGCGCAGGCAGCGCACGACGCGGGCGTGCAGATCCATGAAACGAGCCATGTGCATCACCTGATCCAAGGCACCCCGGCGACCGTACAGACCGAGGGCGGGCGCGTGATTGCCGAGCAGGTCATCCTTGCCTGCAACGGCTATCTGGGCGGGTTGAACCGCAAGGTCGCGGCACGGGTCATGCCGATCAACAATTTCATCGCAGCGACAGAGCCCTTGGGCAACCGCGCAGCTGAGGTTCTGGCACGGAACGTCGCGGTGGCTGACGACCGGTTCGTGGTCAATTATTTTCGGATGAGCCACGATGGCCGTCTACTGTTCGGCGGCGGCGAAAGCTATGGCTACAAGTTTCCGGCTGATATTGCGGCTCTGGTCCGCAAACCTATGGAGCAGAGCTTTCCGCAGTTGAAAGGCGTGCGCATCGACCACGCCTGGGGTGGAACGCTGGCGATCACCATGCGGCGAATGCCCTATCTCGCACGGGTTGCACCGAACATCCTGTCGGCCTCGGGCTATTCCGGGCATGGTGTGGGCACGGCCGTACATGCCGGTCAGCTTATGGCACGCGCCATCGAAGGCCAGACCGATGGGTTCGATACGATGGCGGCGGTCCCGGCGCAGCCTTTTCCCGGCGGCGCAATGATGCGCAATCCCCTACTGGCACTGGCGATGAGTTGGTACGCGCTGCGGGACAGGCTGGGCGTCTGACCACACTTCCATGTGACAGTTCGATGAAAACCCCGTGACGCGGGCATTTTTCGCTTTGCGGTTTCGCGCCATAAGTTTACAAAATCAGAAAGGTCTATTTGGGAAATTGAAATATGGTCACCGCACCCAAGATGCATGACGCCGAGCCGATCCCCGCAGCCGCCTTGAAAGCGGTCGAGGAGCTGCTGCAATCGGGCGATCTATTTCGCTATCACGCGGCCCAAGACGCACCGGTGTCCCTGCTGGAGCGCGAGTTTGCCGAGATGATGAGCGTGAAATACGCGCTGGCGGTGTCAAGCTGCTCTGCCGCGCTGTTCCTTTCGCTCAAGGCGTTGGGTCTGCCGCGTGGCGCGCGGGTGCTGATCCCGGCCTTCACCTTCGCCGCCGTGCCCTCTGCCGTTCTCCACGCGGATTGCCATCCGGTCCTGTGCGAGGTCGGCACGAATTATCGTATAGATCTGGAAGATTTCGAAGCAAAGCTGGATGATGTGCAGGCGGTGCTGATCAGCCATATGCGCGGCCATACCTCTGATATGGACCGCATCATGGAACTGGCCGATGCCCGTGACATCCCGGTAATCGAGGATGCCGCGCATTCTCTTGGCACGGTCTGGGACGGTCGCAAGATCGGTACGATCGGCAAAATCGGCTGTTTCAGTTTCCAAAGCTACAAGCTGATCAACGCGGGCGAAGGCGGCATTCTGATCACGGATGATGCGGAAATCTTTGCCCAGGCGGTCATCATGTCCGGCGCCTATGAGCATAACTGGAAAAAGCATGACGGGCTGGCGGCAGCCTTCCAGCGTTGGCAGAACCTTCTGCCACTCTACAATCTGCGCATGGGCAACCTCAGCGCGGCCGTCATCCGCCCGCAACTGGACGAACTTGCGCGCAGGGTGCGTGACGGACGGGCAAACCACGATTTCGTTGCGGAGCGGCTGAACCAGTCGCCTTGGCTGGACGTTCCTGCCCCGCTGTCGCCCGAAGAACGTGCGCCGGATTCGATTCAGTTCAACCTTGTCGGCATGGACAGTTCCGATGCGGCGCGCTTTGCCGACGCCGCCGCAGCAGCCGCGGTCAAGGTACAGATTTTCGGCCTGTCCACGGACAATGCACGCGCGTTCTGGAATTGGAAGTTTCTTCCGGGCGGAATACCGGATCTGCCCAAGACACGCGCCATGCTGAAACAGGCCTGCGATGTACGTCTTCCGGCACGACTGACGGTGCCGGAACTGAAATTCGTGGCAGATGCCTTGACCGGGGCGGCTGCGGCAGTGATGACTCCCCTGCCTGCCTACGGCACCTGAAAGACGGCGATCAGACAAACAAGAAACGGGATATGTAACCGGGCTTTTACTGCGTCTCCGGTCGCAGGCTTTGTCACTTGGAGAGTTTGGACAGCTTTGCCTGCAACTCCGCGAGCTGCTTTTTGATGTCGTCAAGATCCTCATCGCCGCTCTCGGCATTGGGGTCCTTGCCGGGGCCGGTCCAGGTGTTGCCAATTCCGCTGGTCATCGCCTTAACAAACGCTTCTTGCTGCGCCTGCACTGCCTCAAACCCCGGAACCTTGGAAATCGGGTTCATCGAGTTCATATTCTCGACCCATTTCGACTGGCTGTCGCGGAACATATCGAAGGAGGCCGCAAGGAATTGTGGCACGACCGAGGTTGCCTGCGTCGTATAGCTGCGCACAAGATCGGTGAGCACATTGATCGGCAGGACACTTTCGCCCTTGCTTTCATGCTCGGCCACGATTTGCAGCAAATATTGACGGGTCAGATCATCGCCGGATTTCAGATCGACGATCTGAACCTCGCGGCCCGCGCGAATGAAGCCTGCAATATCTTCAAGTGTGACGTAATCACTGGTCTCGGTATTGTAGAGTCGTCTGCTTGCATAGCGCTTGATCAGCAGCGGTTTATCGGTGTCAGCCAAGAAGGTTCTCCCCAAGAATGCAGCAATGCAGAAAAGCTTATGCGAGTGCAGAACAAAAAGAAAGGGCGGGCATAAAGCCCGCCCCTACCTCTGCGCCGCGTTGGGAGGAGTTGGCGCAGTCGTTATTATAACTTACTTCGAAGTTGCAGCAGAAGTTGCCTTCTTGGCAGCGGCTGTCGCGTCGTTGGTTGCCTTTTTGACAGCCGCGGATGCGTCTTCGGAGATGTCCTTGCCGGCAGCCATCATCAGCTCAACCGTGTCCATCTGAACCTTTTTCGCGATTTCAGCGAAAGCGGCCATGTTCTCGGAAGCAACTTCAGCCTGAGCGGAAGCGAAATCTGTCATCGCTTTGGCGTAATCGGCAGGCTCTGCTTTGGCTTTGGACATGTCTGCCAGTTTGGTCAGAGTGTCCTTGGCCCACTTGGCAGAGATTTCTGTCGACTTTTCAGCAGCTTCCAGAGCAACGCCCGAGAGCTTCTCGTTCAGAGTCGCTGTGGTCTTGAACGCGTCTTCCATTGCTTTCGTGTCAACCGGGAACGCGCCCATGATGTCTTTCATCATTGCGGTCGGATCTTGTGTCTTAGCCATTGTTAAATTCCTTTCAGAGCTGAACTCGGGCCCACCCCGTTTCCTGCGTCTGTCAGGAATATGCATGCTGCGGCGCGGCATTTCAAGAATTAAATGCTGCGCCGCAGAAAAATGTTTATTTGACCAATACTTTCAGCGGATTGCCTTGATCGTCACATAGGTTCCGGGGGCTGGCCCAAGCGTCGGATGGTCCGAATCACCCGGTTTTCGCGCGTCCACCTTCTTGCCAGAACGCTTTCGCAGCCATTCCTCCCACCGCGGCCACCACGACCCGGCGGTGAAGGTAGCCCCCTCCATCCAGCCTTCTGCGTCCTGCTTCAGATCGGTGTTGGTGTAGTGCCCGTATTTCTTCTTGGACGGCGGATTGACGATCCCTGCAATGTGGCCGGATTCCGACACGATGAAGGTCTTGGACCGCGCTCCCATCTTTTGAACACCCCGGTAGCAGTCTTTCCAAGCAGCAATGTGATCGGTCTCGCAGGTGACTGAACAGAGCGGCACATCAACGTCGGACAGTTTCAGCGTGTGGCCCATAAGCTCGAACGTGCCCTCGGAAAATTCGTTCCGCTGGCACAGGCCGCGCAGATACTGCATGGCCATCTTGGCGGGCAGATTGGCACCGTCACCGTTCCAGTACAGCAGGTCGAAAGCAGGCGGCGTTTCCCCCATCATATAGCTTTTGATCGCCGGACCGTAGATAAGATCCGTCGACCGCAGAAAGCTGAAGGTTCGCGCCATGACAAAGGATGGCAGCATCCCCTTGGCCTCGACCTCCTGTTCGATCCCGTCGATAAAATCGTTTTGCAGGAAAGGGGTGAATTCACCCTGATCGCTGAAATCTGTCAGCGTGGTAAAGAACGTGGCCGATTTTACCGTCTTGTCGCCGCGCTGCTTCATCAGCGACAGCGTCAGCGACAGCGTGGTCCCGGCAATGCAATAGCCCACCGCGTTTACTTCAGATTGTCCGGTGATCTCTTTCACTTCCCGAAAAGCAGTCAGGTAGCCATCCTCTATGTAATCCTCCAGCCCCACGTCGCGATAGCTGGGATCGGGGTTGATCCAACTGACGACGAACAGCGTGTAGCCCTGCTCTGTCACCCATTTGATAAAGCTGTTCTGCTCTTTCAGGTCGAGAATGTAGAATTTGTTGATCCACGGCGGAAACAGCACGATCGGCGTGGCATAGACCTGATCGGTGTCCGGTGTGTACTGGATCAGTTCCATCATCTTGTTGCGATAGACAACCTCGCCCGGTGTGGTGGCGATATTCTTGCCCAGCACAAAGGCGCGCTCATCCGCCAGCCGCACCACCAACTCGCCATTGTTGGCCTCTAGGTCAGACACCAGATTTTCGAGACCTTTGACCAGGGACTCGCCATCCGTCTCAACCGCCTTCTGCAATGCATCCGGGTTGGTGCCGAAAAAATTGGTCGGTGCCATCATATCAAGGATCTGCCGCGAGAAATACGTCAACCGGCGCTTTTCGGTATCGTCGAGATGCTCGATGTCCTCGACGGCACGAGAAATCGTATCCGCATTGATCAGATACTGCTTCTTGATGAAATTGAAATAAGGGTGCGAATCCCACAGCGGGTTGGAAAACCGCCGGTCTTTCGGGCCGGGATCTTCGGGTGCCTCCAGTTTTCCGCGCGCAAGCGTCTGTTGTACCTCGACAAAATGCTTCAGAGAGCTGCCCCAGAATCCGATCTGGTGTTCAAGAAGCTTCGACGGGTTCTGAACGGCCTCCGTCCAATAGGTCTGCATTGCCTTGGTATACAGCTCTTGATTCGGGCCGCTGAGTGCCGGATTTACCGGCTGTTTTTGCGACATCGCGGCCATCAAGCGTTGCGACAACTCCTCAACACGCGCCAAATTTTCCTTCAGCCGATCCAAATTCTGCCCTGCGGCAACGTCTTTAGTTGTCATTGGAAAATTTCCCCCTTACTTTTGCTGCTACGCAGAATAAAATATCCTGTCGCCTCTTGTTGGGGGGCAAAGCGACGAAATGAACCGGCTTGCCTGCCCGGACTTATGGAGACGCACATGCGCTACATGGCGACGTACGACCTTATGGAGACCCTTCGCAACACCAACCAGTGGTTGGGAGCGACGGCCAAGGCTGCTGCATCCTACCCTGCGTTTGCCCTGATTCCCAACCCTGCGTTGCAGTGGATGGCGGCTTGGGGCGAGGTGACGGAACGATCCTTCGAGCGAATGACTGTAAAACCGGGATGGGGCATCCGCTCTATCACTTGCGAAGACGGAAAAGATCACGTTGTGGTCAAGCAGACCGTCGTTCAGCGCGCCTTCGGTGACCTGATCCACTTTAAAGTACAGGGGCGCGACCCGAAACCCCGGCAAGTGCTTTTGGTCGCGCCGATGTCGGGGCATTACGCCACGCTGCTGCGCTCGACCGTGATTTCGTTGCTGCCCGATTGCGAGGTTTATGTGACCGACTGGCACAATGCCCGCGACATCCCGGTGAGCGAAGGCAAGTTCGATGTCGAGGATTACACTCTCTACCTTGTCGAATTCATGCGCCATCTCGGCCCCGACACCCATGTGATCGCCGTCTGCCAGCCCGCACCACTGACGCTGGCCGCCACCGCCTATCTGGCCGAAGAAGATCCCGATGCGCAACCGCGTTCGCTGACCTTGATCGGCGGACCGATTGATCCGGATGCTGCACCGACGGATGTGACCGATTTCGGCGCACGCGTAACAATGGGTCAGCTTGAAGAAACCATGATCCAACGTGTGGGATTCAAGTATAATGGCGTCGGTCGGATGGTCTATCCTGGCCTGCTGCAACTGTCCTCGTTCATCTCGATGAACGCCGAACGGCACTCCAAGGCGTTCAGCGACCAGATCATGCGTGTCAGCCGCGGCGAAGCGTCTGACCATGACGCCCATAACCGATTCTACGATGAATATCTTGCGGTGATGGACATGCCTGCGGAATTCTACCTGTCCACGGTGGAGCGGGTGTTCAAGAATTGCGAGATTGCCAAGAACGAATTCACCGTCAAAGGAAAGCTGGTCGATATTGGCAAGATCACCAGCGTTGCCGTCAAGACGGTCGAAGGTGCCAAGGACGACATCTCGGCCCCCGGTCAATGCGTCGCGGCGCTGGCGCTGTGCACTGGCCTGCCCGAGTCCAAGAAGGCCAGCCATCTGGAACCGGGTGCCGGCCATTACGGCATCTTCGCGGGCAAGAGCTGGCGGCAGAACATTCGTCCGTTGGTGTTGGAATTCATCGACGCCAATTCGGACGCGCCGGAGCCTGCCGCCAAAACCACCAAGACAGCGAACAAGAACGCCGCCGCCTGATCGACAATCTCCGGGGCGTTGCATTGGACCAATCATAACGGGGCCGCACCAGCAATGGTTCGGCCCCGTCTTATGCAAGATGACCGTGCGGGGAACGGTCCAACCGCGGGGCGTCGGCTCAACCCCGGTCCTTGTCGAACACCATGTCGATCATCGCCTGCGTCCCGCGAGAAAACTCCAGCGGACAGGCATATGCGGCACCGCTCGTCGCGGACCGATTGAACGCCTCGACCTGAAGCACATAGTGGTTGTCGCCGGGAAACCGGTAAACGGCGATCTCGCCACTGGCGCGATGAAGATCAATGCGCGCCTCGCCGTAGACCATCGGATTGAACGGCGCTGTCAGACGCATCACCCCTTCGGATCCGTGGAATGTCATATCCTGCCACGGGCTCATCCGCATGGAATTGACGGCCGTATAGTGGAATGACGGGAATTGCGCGGTGATGTGCGACCACACATCCACGTCGTTTTCATAACGGATAGCGGTGGATAGGATTTCCTGCGGTTCTTGCCCGGTCACGAAGCGGGTCGATCCGTAGGTATAGACGCCAATATCGGGTATTGCGCCGCCACCGGTTTCGGGCCTGTTGCGGATATTTCCACCATCGGCGCTGTTATCGTAGGAAAACGCGCCGGAGACGCGGATCAGCTCCCCAATTGCACCGGCTTCGTATAGCGCCTTGGCCTTCTGCCATTGCGGGTGATGCACGATCATATAGGCCTCGGCCGCGAGCAACCCGGTTTCATTGCGCAAGGTAATGATCTCGTCGATCTGATCGGCCCGCATGGCAATCGGCTTTTCACACAGAACATGCTTGCCGGCACGCAAAGCCTTCAGTGTCCATTCGACATGCAGATGGTTCGGAAGCGGTACATAAATGGCATCAATCTGGTCGTCGGCCAGCAGAGCGTCGTAATCCTCAAATACCGTCAGGCCGGGCACCTTCTCGACAAAAGGTTTTGCATTTTCAGCGTCGGAGGTTGCAAGCGCGGAGAACATGCCGCCACGCGCAGAGTGAATCGCGGGTGCCATGTGGTTCAACGCGAAATTCGAGGCACCCAGGATGCCCCAGCGAATGTGTTTGGCCATTGCGTTTTCTCCCTGTTGTGAACACCTTACCTTTG
The DNA here is from genome assembly GCF_900176485.1 of Primorskyibacter flagellatus. GTDB lineage: Bacteria > Pseudomonadota > Alphaproteobacteria > Rhodobacterales > Rhodobacteraceae > Primorskyibacter > Primorskyibacter flagellatus. Next base: position 31,235 of record NZ_FWYD01000026.1, on the reverse strand, counting down.
CCGTCCCTTACGTCAACAGCCCATCATAAATGCAAACAGGCCCCGCGATGGGGGCCTGTCAAATATTGGCATATGGGCAGGGTTACTGCGTCGGTGTCATTCCGGCTTCGCTTGCCAGATCGCGCATCTTCTTCTGTAGCTTCTCAAAGGCGCGCACCTCGATCTGCCGGATACGTTCGCGGCTGACATCATATTGGCCGGACAGTTCTTCCAGCGTAACGGCCTGATCGGTCAGGCGGCGTTGGGTCAGAATGTCCTTTTCGCGATCATTGAGCACCGACATTGCTTCCGCGAGCAACGCCCGACGCGTTTCCAACTCGTCACGCTCTTCATAGTCGCCGGCCTGGTCGGCGTCTTCATCCTCCAGCCAGTCCTGCCACTGCATAGAGCCTTCGCCCTCTTGACCGACAGTGGCGTTCAGCGACGCGTCCCCGCCCGACAGACGACGGTTCATCGAGATGACTTCGGTCTCTGTCACACCAAGATCGTTTGCGATCCGTTGCACATGCTCGGGCCGCAAATCGCCGTCTTCCAGCGCACCAATGCGGGATTTTGCCTTGCGCAGGTTGAAGAACAGCTTTTTCTGGGCAGAGGTCGTGCCGAGTTTCACCAGCGACCACGAGCGCAGGATATATTCCTGGATCGAGGCGCGGATCCACCACATCGCATAGGTCGCAAGGCGGAAGCCGCGCTCTGGATCAAAGCGTTTGACCGCTTGCATCAGACCGACATTCGCCTCGGAAATCACCTCGGCCTGCGGCAGTCCGTAGCCGCGATAACCCATGGCGATCTTTGCCGCGAGACGCAGGTGAGATGTCACCATCTTGTGGGCGGCTTCGGTGTCCTGCTCTTCGACCCAGCGTTTGGCCAGCATGTATTCTTCTTCCGGCTCCAACAGCGGGAACTTCCGGATTTCCTGCATATAGCGGTTCAGGCCGCCCTCTGGCGTCGGTGCCGGCAGGTTTTTGTAGTTACTCATGGATATGTCCCTCCCCATGTTTAAGGGCTTAACATTTACTTAGGCATCTCGGTACGGGCTTTCAACTCCCGTAGCGTGCAAAACTATAACGTTTAGTTAAGACAATTCCGTCGGGAAGAAATCAATATGTCAGTGCGTTCACGCGCATGTGCTGTGCATTTGACCGCGTCATGCGCGCAATCGCGCCAAAAGCAGCGCCATATCAGCGGGAAGCTGCAACTCGAACCGCATCACCTCACCGCTCGCGGGATGTTTGAATCCCAGCACGGCGGCATGCAGCGCTTGTCGCGGAAACGCCGATACAGCGTCTCGTGTCGCGGCGGTCAGGGCCTTTGCCGCGATCTTCCGGCGCCCGCCATAGGTCTGATCCCCAACAAGCCCGTGACCGGCATGGGCCATATGCACTCGGATTTGATGCGTTCGCCCGGTTTCCAGCCTGCATTCGACAAGCGCCACCGCAGGCGGTGTTCCAAACCCTTCCAGCACCCGCGTCCGCGTCACCGCATGTCGTCCACCATTGAACACCACGGCCTGCTTTTGCCGGTCCGTCTTGTGGCGCGTCAGTTGCGTGGTGATGCGGATCACCGCCCCCGGCTCGACCGAGACACCGCGAATGCCGCGCAGACGCGGATCGCCGGTGTCTGGCATGCCGTGGACAATCGCCAGATAGGCGCGTTCGGCGCTGTGCGCCTCGAACTGCGCTGCCAGCCCGTGATGCGCCCGGTCTGTCTTGGCCACAACCAGCAATCCGGTCGTGTCCTTGTCGATCCGGTGCACGACGCCGGGGCGCTTTTCCCCGCCGACACCTGAAAGCGTGTCGCCGCAATGGTGCAAAAGAGCGTTGACCAGCGTTCCCGTCGGCGTGCCCGGCGCGGGATGCACCACCATCCCCGCAGGCTTGTCCACCACGATAAGGTCGTCATCCTCGTAAACGATCTCAAGCGGGATCGGTTCCGGGCCGATATGGCTCTCGGTGGCAACCGGCACGGTGATCTCCAGCACGTCGCCCTCTGATACCTTTGCCTTGGCGTCTGTCACCACCGTTCCGTTCAGCGCCACACAACCGTCGGCGATCAGCCGCGCCAGCCGTGTGCGCGACAGCGATGCCTCGTCTGGCACATCCCGCGAAAGCGCCTTATCAAGGCGGGGCGGCGGGGCCAGCCCGATCGTGACGCTAATCACGGTGGTATCCATGGATGACGCTCCTCAGCCGGACGAGAGTTTCGAAGAACCGGCAAACCTGAAATTTCTGCGGATGCTGGTCACAATCCTGACCGGCACGATGATCGCGGGACTTCTAATCATCATTGCACTGGTTGTCATCCGCTACTCTGACCAACGCGCGCCTTTGCCGGACACAATTACCCTGCCGGACGGGACCACGGCCACCGCCTTTACCCAAGGATCGGACTGGTACGCGGTGGTCACGGCCGATGACCGTATCCTGATTTTCGACCGCGCCAACGGCAAACTTGTCAACACCATAGAGGTCCGCCCGGCACCCTGACGCCCTGCCTAATCCTGCCCGTCGAAGTGATAGTCAAAGCGGGCAATATCCTCGGCGCAAACCTCTGCCAGATGCTCGGCCAGCGCGTCGCCGTAGTGCTGACGATAGTCATTCGCCCGCTCCGACCGGTTTACATGCGGCAAATCGGGCGTAAACCCCAGATGGCCAGAGAGCAACGGCATGTCCTCTTCGATATGTTCCAGCCGCAGGTAGGCCGATGCACGCTCAACCCCCGTCGCATCGGTCAGGTAGTGCCGCGCCGGCGCGGCATGCAGGCTGCGCACGATCTGCGGATCGCGCAGGAACGCCGCGAAGCCGGTCTGTTGCGCCAGTGTCACCGCCGGATGCCTAAAGCTCTGCGCGCGCAGCCAGTGATAATAGCTGACCGCCCGATCCCAGGGATTGCGCACGATGGTGAAGGTGAACATCGCAGCGATCTGCGCAGGCGTCAGCACGCCCTCAATATCCGCCAGCGTGCTGTGTTTCCAAAGCCGCCCGCGGGGCTGCAACCCCTTCAGCCGCCCGCGCCTGCGCAGCGCCTTCGGGGTATCGCCAATCAGAATATCCCCAGCCATCGCGCGCGCCTCCAACGCCAGCGCCATCGAGGTCCCGCCGGTCTTTGGGATATGCACAAAGATATAGGCGCGGCCTTCGGAAATAATCATGCGCGGCAGTTTAGCGCGACAGCAGCCGGGGAAAAGCGCAAAGGGGTTTTCACTCTCTGCAAAGCGCCGCATAGTCAGCCAACACAGCAAATTGCGGAGGTTCCGATGGGGTGGCTTGCAGATGAAACCGGGCTGGATAAATGCGCCGCAAACTATACGCCGCTGACGCCGCTTTCAGGACTGATCCGCGCGGCAGATGTGTTCGCGGACGAGCCAGCAATGGTCTACGGCATGCACTGCGTGACCTATGCCGAATACTATAAGCGGTGCACGCGGCTGGCATCCGGGCTGACCGCGCTTGGCGTGACGCCGGGCGATGTGGTGGCGACGATCATCCCCAACCTGCCCCCCCAGGCCGAGGCTCATTTCGGCGTGCCCGCTTGTGGCGCGGTTCTCAATACGATCAACACCCGGCTGGACGTTGCCACGGTCAGCTACATTCTGGGTCACGGCGGTGCCAAGGTGCTGCTGGTCGACAGCCAGTTCATTGATCTGGCTGAAAACGCCATCGCCGCGCTGGACGGCCCCAAACCGACGCTGATCGAATGCCCCGACCCCCAGGCAGGGTTTGAGGCCAGCGGACGGCACCGGACCTATGAGGATCTGCTGACCTCGGCAGACCCGGATTTCGAATGGATCCTGCCGCAGGACGAGTGGGAAAGCATCGCGCTCAATTATACCTCGGGCACCACGGGGCATCCGAAAGGCGTGGTCTGTCACCATCGCGGCGCGTATCTTAGCGCAATGGGACAGGTCATCAGCTGGCGCATCACGTTGCAGCCTGTCTATCTGACCATCGTGCCGCTGTTTCATTGCAATGGCTGGTGCCACACTTGGATGATGCCGATGGTCGGCGGCACCGTAGTGTGCTGCCGCGACATCACCGCCAAGGCAATTTTCGACGCCATCGCGGATGAGGGCGTCACACATTTCGGTGGCGCGCCCATCGTGCTGAACGCGCTGATCAACGCGCCCGAAGGCGACCGTCGCGAATTTTCCCAGACAGTCGAGGTTTTCACCGCCGGCGCACCACCTGCCCCGTCCACCCTGTCACAGATCGAACCCATGGGGTTCAACGTCACGCAGGTCTACGGCCTGACGGAAACCTATGGCCCCGGCACCGAAAGCCTTTGGCTGCCGCAATGGGACCGCCTTGAAGGCGATGAGCGCGCCGCCGTCAAGGCCCGGCAAGGCGTGGCGATGCCGTTTCTTGACCGTGTGACCGTGATGGATGACGCAATGGCCGACGTGCCGCGGGACGCCGCCAGCCGGGGCGAGATCATGTTCCGCGGCAACGGCGTGATGAAAGGGTATTTCAAGAACCCCGAGGCCACCGCCGAGGCCTTCTCGGGTGGGTATTTCCATTCCGGCGACATTGCCGTGATGCACCCTGACGGCCATGTCCAGATCGCCGACCGCGCAAAGGACATCATCATCTCGGGGGGCGAAAATATCTCTTCGGTCGAGGTGGAAAACGCACTGATGGCGCATGAGGCGGTCAGCCTGTGTGCGGTGGTGGCCAAACCCGACGACAAGTGGGGCGAAGTGCCCTGCGCCTTTGTCGAGCTGAAACAGGGCCGTTCGGTGACAGAAGCGGATCTGATCGCCTTTGTCCGTTCGCGTCTGGCCGGGTTCAAAACCCCTAAACAGATCGTCTTCGAAGAACTGCCCAAAACCTCCACGGGCAAGATCCAGAAATTCGAACTGCGCAAGCGGGTGGCCGATCTGTAGATGCCAGGTCTCGGGCGGTGCTGCATTGCCGGGCATGTCGTCGGCGTGCTAGCTTCCGCGCAATAATAAGCCAGAGCAGCCCGGATAATGACAGCGCTGAAGCAATACGACAGATTGGAGGCAAGCGGCCTCTGGCGGGCCACTGCCGACGATCAACGCCGCGAAGTCGTCGTGTCGCTGGGCGATGCCACGCTGACCATTTCTGACTTGCGGGACGTGGCACTGACGCATTGGTCGCTCGCGGCCTTGGAACGGGCCAATCCCGGTCAGTTTCCGGCCATTTATCACCCTGACGGCGACCCCGGCGAGACGCTGGAACTTAGCGAGGATGCCACTGTAATGCTCGACGCGATCGAGCGTTTGCGCAGGGTCATCGACCGTCGGCGCCCAAAACCCGGACGTTTGCGAATGGTGCTGACATTGTCGGCCGCAGCGGTCGTGGCTGCGCTGGCTTTTGTCTGGCTGCCGGGTGCCTTGCTGCATCACACCGTCACGGTGATCCCGGACGTCAAACGCTCCGAGATCGGTGAGGGCCTGCTGTCGCGCATTACCCGCATTTCGGGCCAAGCCTGCGCCGACCGCGCCGCGCAACCGGCGTTGCAGGCGCTGTCACTGCGCCTTCTGGACACGCCTGACAGATTGGTTGTTCTGCCCGACGGCGTGCGGGAAACCGCCCATCTGCCCGGAGGCACGATCCTGATGAACCGCGCTTTGGTCGAGGATTTCGAGGATGCGGACGTGCCTGCCGGTTACATCGTCGTCGAAGCGCTGCGTGCCGACCGTCAAGATCCATTGGAGGCGCTGCTGCGTTCCGCTGGTTTCTGGTCCAGCCTGCGTCTTCTGACGCGCGGCGAACTCACCCCTGAAACACTTGACGCACAGGCCGAACGCATCCTGACCGCGCCGCCCGACCCCCTGCCTGACGCAGAGCTGATTGCCGCCTTTACCAAAGCGAAGCTGCGCACCGCACCCTATGCCTATGCCCGAGACGTATCGGGCGAATCCGTGCTGGGCCTGATCGAGGCCGACCCCTATCCCACAGGGTCCGACACGTCAGTCCTGAGCGATAGCAACTGGATCCGCCTGCAAACCATCTGCGGGGGCTGAACGCCAGGCGATGAAAGTTGCCTTATTTCCGCTGCCCGGACGCGAAACGCCTCAGTCTCTTAAATAGGCGTCGCTGAAACCTTCGCCCCGCACGATACGCACCCCACGCTCCTGCGCGACTGTGCCATGAAGTGGCCCAGCCAAAACGACCTGATAATACACCCTGCCGCGCCGCCAGCGTTTGACTGTCACTGGCAAGCCGGTGCCGGCGATCTTCTGGACGGCTTCCTGCGCCGTCTTTTCACTTCTGAAAGATCCGGCCTGCACGAACCTGCCGGGCAATCCGTTCGGGTCGGGCGTGCCGGCAATATTGGGAATTGTCTGCGTCGCATTCCGCGCGGCTGTATCGCTGCCTGCGGCAGAACCCCCGGTGGCCGGTGCACGCCGCGCCATTGGCCTGACCTGCGGCGTCTGTCCGGCAAGGGTCGTCAGGCTTGGCACTGCGCCGCAAATCATCTGCCCGGACCGGGCGATGCGGGGTACCCAATCCTCGCGCCCGTCGTCTATTGAGCGCACGAAGATGCACCCCCGGCTGTCGACATATTGCGCGCCGGGAAATTCTGCGGGTGGCGCTTCGGCCGGGGCATGAAGCAGATCACCGGATGATGCACCAGCCCCCTGCCCGGCCGCTGTTCCGGCCCCTTGCCCGAAAGCACTGGTTCCAATGACCAGCACCGCCGATGCAATCAAACTCGCGATCTGCATATCTGTCCCCGCCAATATCTTGCCATTTTCCACACCGTCCCGAAGGTTCTCGACATCCGGCGATTGCTCTACTTGGTGCCGAACAACCGGTCTCCGGCGTCGCCAAGACCGGGCACGATATAGCCCTTCTCGTCCAACCGTTCATCCAAGGCTGCCGTCACGATTGGCACGTCCGGATGCGCCTCTTTCATCCTGGCAACCCCTTCGGGTGCCGCCAACAGGCACAGAAAGCGAATATTCGTCGCCCCTGCCTTTTTGAGCAGATCAATGGCCGCAACCGATGAATTGCCGGTCGCCAGCATCGGATCCACCGCAATCACCAGCCGGTCTTTCAGGCTGTCCGGCACCTTGAAGTAATACTGCACGGGCTGGAGTGTTTCTTCGTCCCGGTAAAGCCCGACAAAGCCGACGCGGGCCGAGGGGATCAGCTCCAAAACGCCGTCCATCAGCCCGTTGCCTGCCCGCAGGATAGAGATCAGCGCCAGCTTCTTGCCAGCCAGCATCGGCGCTTCCATCTCGGTCATCGGTGTCTCGATGGTCCGTGAGGTCATCGGAAGATTGACGGTGATCTCATAGGCGAGCAACTGACTGATTTCGCGCAGCAACTGCCGAAACACCCCGGTCGACGTGTCCTTCTTGCGCATGAGGGTCAGTTTATGCTGTACCAAGGGGTGCAAAACGACGTTCAGGTGATCGGTCATGCGGGCTCCAGTTTTTTCAGAATGCGGGCGCGGGTGGCGTCATCGCAGAACGCGGCGTTGGCGGCAATACGGCTAAGGTCGAGAAAATCATCCTCGTCCCAGCCAAACACCCGTGCGAGGTTATCATATTCCAGTGTCATCGTGGTGTGAAAGAACGGCGGATCGTCGGTCGAGACTGTCACTTTGACGCCGCGCGCGCGCAGCTTTTCAATCGGATGCGCAGAGAGGCGCGGATAGACCCCAAGCCGCACGTTTGACCCCGGACAAACCTCCAGAACGATGCCGCGTTCGGCAAGGTCATCGACCAGCGCCAGATCCTCTATCGCGCGAACGCCGTGCCCGATGCGTTCGACATGCAAATCGTCTATGGCCTCGCGCACCTCTTGCGGGCCGCGCCACTCGCCCGCATGGGTGGTCAGCCGCAGCCCGGCCTCTCGCGCCATGTCGAAGCTGTAGGCAAAATCGGACTGTTTGCCGATATTCTCGTCGCCCCCCATGCCGAATCCTACAATCCAGTCGCCCGCCGTCTCGGCGGCGCAACGCGCCACCGGCTTGGCGCGGTCCGGCCCGAAATGGCGGATGCAGGTGACGATACCCCGCAAGGTAACGCCGGTATCGCGCTCGCCTTCCTCCGCAGCCTCACGAATGGCCTGTAGATATTCGCGCCAGGCCCCGACATCGCCGCCGCCGCAGAAATCGGGGCTCAGGAAGGTTTCGGCATAGATCACGCCGTTTTCGGCGCTTTGTTCCAGGATGGCGCGCGTCAGGCGGGCGTAATCCTCGGGGCTTTGCAAGACCTGGGTGGCCGCTTCGTAGACGCTGAGAAAATGCACGAAGTCGCGATAGGCATAGCTGCCATCCTCGGCAAACACGCCCGTCAGGTTCACCGATTTTTCGGCCGCGAGCCGCCGGATGAACTCCGGCGGGGCGGCGCCTTCGTGGTGCAGGTGCAACTCCACCTTGGGCAGGGATCGAAAACTCATAGAAAACTCCTTCCGGGGCCGTGGCTGACCACGCCCAGATGATCCGCGACAGAAGCCGCCACATCGACAAATGAAACCTGCCCCACCGATCCAGTGTCCCGGCCCGCGATCAGAACCGGCACACGTTCGCGCGTGTGGTCGGTGCCAGTCCATGTGGGATCATTGCCGTGGTCGGCGGTTATCAGCAGCATGTCGGTGCCGCGAAGCCGCGGCAGCAGCCGCGCCAGCCTTGCATCGAACCATTCCAGCGCGCGGGCATAGCCCGACACGTCGCGGCGATGCCCGTAAAGGCTGTCAAACTCGACAAAATTGGCAAAGGTCAGGCTGCCTTCGGGGGCGTCATCGACCAGATCGGACAGATGTGTCATCAGCGTGGCATCGTCGCCCTTGCGGACCTCGTCAATCCCTTCCATCGAAAAGATGTCACCGATCTTGCCGATCCCGTAAACCTGACGCTCCGCATCCTGCACCCAGTTGGTCAAGACAGGTTCCGGCGGACGGATTGCGTAGTCGTGCCGGTTACCGGTCCGCTTGAAATGGCCCGGTTCCCCGACAAAGGGCCGGGCGATGACGCGGCCGACTTTCATCTCGTGCAGCGTCGGGGCCAGTTTTTCACATAGATCCAGCAGCCGATCCAACCCGAAGGTCTCTTCATGCGCGGCGATCTGGAACACGCTGTCGGCAGAGGTGTAGCAGATCGGCCAACCGCTTCGCATATGCTCTGCGCCGAATTCGTCCAGCATCACCGTGCCGGAGCCGTGGCAATTGCCCAGAATGCCATCCGTGCCCGCGATCTTGCAGACCTGCGCCACAAGGTCGTCGGGAAAGGCGGGCGTCTGTTTCGGGAAATAGGTCCAGTCCCAGGGCACCGGCAGGCCCGCCAGTTCCCAATGGCCCGACGGCGTGTCCTTGCCCGGAGAAACCTCCGTCGCGGCCCCCCAAAGGCCCACGGGTTCGGCACCCAGCCCCGGCACATTGTCGCCGGAGGCCAGCCGGACCGCCGCCCCCAAGCCCAACGCGTCGAGCGTAGGCAGGCGCAGCGGACCAGAGCGGCCCTCTTCGGCGCGCCCCTCGGCGCAGGCCTGTGCGATATGGGCGAGCGTATTGGCACCGGTATCCGGCACGCCATCATTGAAAAACGCATCCGCATCCGGTGCGCCGCCAATGCCGACACTGTCGATCACAACCAGAAAAGCGCGGCTCATGAGGTGATCCTTTCATGCACGAGCGGCGGCAGGTCGCGGGCCATATCGCCAAGGCTGATTGCGGCGCGCACCGCCACCTCTGCCGCATCGGCCTGACCAAGCCGTGCGGCATGGACACGCGCCAGTGGCTGTCCTTTCTCGACACGCACGCCAAGCCGCACGATGTCTGACAGCCCGACCGCAGGGTCAACCACATCGGTTTCCACCTGACGCCCGCCGCCAAGGTCGACCACCGCCAACCCCAAAGCTTCGCCGTCAATGGCCGTGACAATGCCGGACGCAGTGGCGGTGATCTCGCGGATCACCGGCGCTTCGGGCAGAAACCTTTGCCAATCCTCGACGAAATGAACCGGGCCGCCCATGGCATAGACCATCCGGGCGAACCGTTCTGCCGCGGTGCCTGACCGGATCGCCTCGGCGATTTTCGCTCTGCCCTCCTCCGCACTCGCGGCCAACCCGGCCGAGGCGAGCAGCGCGCCGCCAAGCTCTGCGCTCAACTCTCCAAGCGAGCCATCGTCAAGCCCGGTCAGCACGCGCAGGCTGGCATCCACCTCCAACGCATTGCCCAGCGACGATGCCAGCGGCTGGTTCATATCGGTGATCAGCGCCGTGGTCCGGCACCCTGCCGCATTGGCGGTCTTGACCAGCGCCTGCGCCAGCGCGCGCGCGTCCTCGGGGGTCTTCATGAACGCCCCCGTGCCCAACTTGACGTCCAGCACCAGCCCGTCCAGCCCCGCCGCCAGCTTCTTGGACAGGATCGACGCGGTGATCAGATCAAGGCTTTCGACCGTTCCGGTCACATCACGGATGGCATAGAGCCGTTTATCGGCGGGGGCGATATCGGCGCTGGCGCTGACAATGGCCGCGCCGGTGTCGCGCACGACCTGTCGAAGCCGATCCTCGTCCAGCGCCGTGACCAGCCCCGGAATAGCCTCCATCTTGTCAAGCGTGCCGCCCGTGTGGCCCAAGCCCCGACCCGAGATCATCGGGACATACGCCCCGCAGGCCGCCAGCGCAGGCGCCAGCACGAGGCTGACGCAATCGCCCACCCCGCCGGTGGAATGTTTGTCGATCACCGGCGCGCCCAGATCCCAGCGCAGCACATCGCCGCTGTCACGCATCGCAAGGGTAAGCGCCACGCGATCCTCCTCGTTCAGCCCACGCAGACAGACGGCCATTGCAAAGGCACCTGCCTGCGCGTCCGACACCGCCCCATCGGCCAGACCTTGCGTGAACCACGCCAATTGCTCTGACGACAGCGCCTGTCCCTTGCGCAAAGCGGCATTCACGGCACGGGCATCCATGCTCAGGTGCCGCCCGACTCTGATCGGCCCATATGCTCTGCGCCGAAAGCACCGGGCAACAGTTCGGCAAGGGTCATCGCCTGTTCGGTGCCATCAGTTGTGGCCATCGTCACGCGCACATCCCCCGCGCCGAATTCCGCCAGTTTCTGCCGACAGCCCCCGCATGGCGTCACCGGCATCGGCGCATCGGCCACCACATAGACCTCTGCCAGCCGTGCGCCGCCCGCAGCGATCATAGCAGCGATTGCACCGGCCTCGGCACACGTTCCTTCGGGATAGGCGATGTTTTCAACATTGCAGCCCAAATGGACGGTGCCATCGGTATCGCGGATCGCGGCCCCGACCTTGAACCCCGAATACGGCGCATAGGCCCGCTCCCGCACATCCAACGCTGACTGTCTGAGTGACATCTGTCCTCTCCCCCGCATCCACCAGTCCGGCAATGGTGCGTTAGCGCGCCGGGGGATTGCAAGCCTTCCCTTGCTGCGCCTGTCGAAACAGCGACTGTTCGCATTTATCAAAAGGTGTTTCGCGCTGTCCATGGTTCCGCTTCACCCGACAGTGGTTTAAGCCTGACGTAAAGACACCCGGAGGATGGATCCCATGGCCGACAATCCCAGCGAGACAGCACGGCAAGCCGCGCTCGACTATCACGAGTTTCCCAAACCCGGAAAACTCGAAATCCGCGCGACCAAGCCCATGGCCAACGGGCGCGATCTGTCACGGGCCTATTCGCCCGGTGTCGCAGAGGCCTGCCTTGAAATTCAGGCCGACAACAGCACCGCTGCCCGCTACACCGCACGCGGGAATCTTGTCGCCGTCGTGTCCAACGGCACCGCGGTTCTGGGGTTGGGCAATATCGGGGCGATGGCGTCCAAACCGGTGATGGAGGGCAAGGCCGTCCTGTTCAAGAAATTCGCGGGCATCGACTGTTTCGATATAGAACTGGACGAAACCGATCCCGAGAAACTGGCCGATATCGTCTGTGCGCTGGAGCCTACTTTCGGTGCCATCAACCTTGAGGACATCAAGGCACCCGATTGCTTCATCGTTGAAAAGCTGTGCCGCGAGCGGATGAATATTCCGGTCTTTCACGATGACCAGCACGGCACGGCCATCGTTGTGGGGGCTGCCGCCACAAACGCGTTGCATGTCGCGGGCAAGGCGTTCGAGGACATCAAGATCGTCTCCACCGGTGGCGGCGCGGCGGGCATTGCCTGCCTCAACATGCTGCTGAAGCTGGGGGTGAAGCGTGAAAACGTCTGGCTGTGCGACGTGAACGGGCTGGTCTATGAGGGCCGGACCGAGGACATGAACCCGCAAAAAGCAGCGTTTGCACAAGCCTCTGACAAACGGACGCTGGCGGAAGTGATCGAAGGGGCTGACCTGTTTCTGGGCCTGTCCGGTCCCGGCGTATTGAAGCCTGAACTTGTCAGCCAGATGGCCAAACGCCCAATCATCTTTGCCCTTGCCAACCCGACGCCGGAAATCATGCCCAACATCGCGCGCGAGATTGCACCGGATGCAATCATCGCCACCGGGCGCAGCGACTTTCCGAACCAGGTGAACAACGTCTTGTGCTTTCCGTTCATCTTTCGCGGCGCATTGGATGTGGGCGCCACCGAGATCAACGACGAGATGAAAATCGCCTGTATCGAAGGCATCGCGGAACTCGCCCGTGCCACAACCAGCGCCGAAGCCGCTGCCGCTTATCAGGGCGAGCAACTGACATTCGGTGCCGATTATCTGATCCCGAAACCCTTTGACCCGCGCCTGTCGAGCATCGTGTCTTCTGCCGTGGCCCGCGCGGCGATGGAGACCGGCGTGGCAACACGCCCGCTTGATGACCTGGAGGCCTACCGCCGCAAACTGGATGCCTCGGTCTACAAGTCCGCCCTGCTGATGCGCCCGGTGTTTCAGGCGGCAGCGACGGCCAGCCGCAAGATCGTGTTTGCCGAGGGCGAGGACGAGCGCGTGCTGCGCGCCGCACAGGCCATTCTGGAAGAAACCACGGAACTGCCGATCCTGATCGGTCGCCCCGAGGTGATTGCCGCCCGCTGTGAACGGATGGGACTGGAGATCCTTCCCGATCGCGATTTCAGCATCGTGAACCCGGAAAACGATCCGCGCTATCGCGACTATTGGGGCAGCTACCACGAAATCATGGCGCGCCGCGGCGTTACCCCGGACGTGGCCCGCGCGATCATGCGCACCAATACCACGGCAATCGGGGCTGTGATGGTCCATCGCGGCGAAGCGGACAGCCTGATCTGCGGTACGTTCGGCGAGTTCCGCTGGCATCTGAACTACATTTCCCAGATCCTCGGCACCGAGACGCAAAATCCGCTGGGTGCGCTGTCGATGATAATCCTTGAGGACGGGCCGCTATTCGTTGCGGACACGCATGTCTGGTCACTGCCCACGCCGGAACAATTGGCAAAGACCGCGATTGGCGCTGCACGGCATGTGCGCCGTTTCGGTATTACGCCGAATATCGCGTTCTGCTCTCAGTCGCAATTCGGCAACCAGGCCCAAGGCTCCGGCAAACGTCTGCGCGACGCGATTGCCATACTCGACCGGGAGCCGCGCGATTTCAGCTACGAGGGCGAAATGAACGTCGATGCTGCCCTGAACCCCGAACTGCGCGAGCGTCTTTGCCCGCAAAATCGTTTGGAAGGCACGGCGAATGTGCTGATCTTCGGTCATGCCGACGCCGCCTCGGCAACACGCAATATCCTCAAAGTGAAAGCCGGAGGGCTGGAGGTTGGCCCGATCCTGATGGGCATGGGCAACCGCGCCCACATCGTGACACCCTCGATCACGCCGCGCGGGCTGCTCAACATGGCCGCCGTCGCGGGCACCCCGGTGTCGCATTACGGCTGAGGTCCCGCAGCGCACGCGCAGACCGAAACCTGTGCGGTTGTCGTGTCTCTTTCAGAACAACCGATCACCGGCTCCTGTGGGGGTCGGTGATTTTTTGTATCCGGTCGTTTGGCTGAAATGGCTCTTGTACTGCCGCTGAACCAAGCCATTTTGCACGAGGCGCGGCCGCTCTTTCTGCCGATCCGGTTACTCAAATCCGTTCGCGCGCCCCTGGGTTCCATCTTGCAACGATGCTGGACAGCCCGGCATGATGACCACATCCATGGTCAACACTGATCCGGTCGATGATTTGCACAACAGCCAAGGGATTTGCAAACTGGCCAGTAATTTGCATTTAATCGTCAAACATTGAGTGCTTTGCAAAAATTTGCAGTCCTATAATCCCAATTTCTGCAAATATTGCGCGCCATTCTGACGCTGCAACCGCTAACATGCTTGTTTGAATTGCCCGCTTGCCCGTAACACCATTTCAGCTTTTGAGGAGGAATACCATGGCATACAAGGACGTGTACGACAGCTGGAAGGCCGACCCGGAAGCATTCTGGATGCAGGCTGCGGAAGCCATCGACTGGGACCGCGCGCCCAGCAAGGCGTTGTTCGACAAGGGCGATGACCTTTACGAATGGTTCGCGGATGGCATGGTCAACACCTGCTGGAACGCGGTTGATCGCCATGTCGAGGCTGGGCGCGGCGATCAGGCGGCGATTATCCATGACAGCCCCGTCACGCGGTCCAAGCGCGAAATCACCTATGTCGAGCTGCGCAATCGCGTCGCCACCCTTGCCGGTGCGCTGCGTGCCAAGGGGATCGAAAAGGGCGACCGCGTCATCATCTACATGCCGATGATCCCCGAAGCACTGGAGGCGATGCTGGCCTGCGCCCGCCTTGGCGCGATCCATTCTGTGGTTTTTGGCGGATTTTCCGCAAGCGAACTGGCGGTGCGAATCGACGACGCCAAACCCAAGGCGATCATCGCCGCCTCCTGCGGGATAGAACCGGGCCGCGTGGTGCATTACAAACCCCTGCTGGACGGGGCCATTGATCAGGCTGCGCACAAGCCGGATTTCTGCGTGATTTTTCAGCGCGAGCAGGAAGTGGCACATCTGGAGGAGGGCCGCGACTACAACTGGCACGGCTTTCAATACGGTGTCGAACCGGCGGAGTGTGTGCCGGTCGAGGGCAATCATCCGGCCTATATCCTTTATACCTCTGGCACGACGGGCGCGCCCAAAGGCGTGATCCGCCACACCGGCGGGCAGTTGGTGGCGCTGAACTGGTCCATGAAAAACATCTATAATGTCGATCCGGGCGATGTGTTCTGGGCAGCGTCCGATGTCGGCTGGGTCGTCGGCCACAGCTATATCTGCTACGCGCCGCTGATCCACGGCAACACCACCATCGTGTTCGAGGGCAAGCCCGTCGGCACTCCCGACGCAGGCACGTTCTGGCGGATCATCGAAGAATACAAGGTGCGCAGCTTCTTTACCGCGCCCACCGCCCTGCGCGCTGTCAAGCGCGAGGATCCCAAGGGCGAATTCGTCAAGAAATACGACCTGTCGCATTTGCAGGCCGTCTATCTGGCGGGCGAGCGCGCCGATCCGGACACGATCGAATGGGCGCAGAAGGTTCTGGACAAGCCGATCTACGATCACTGGTGGCAGACAGAAACCGGCTGGACCATCGCAGGCATGCCCGCAGGGATCGAAAAGCTGCCCGTGAAGATCGGCTCGCCCTCGGTTCCGATGCCCGGCTATGACGTGCAGATCCTGGACGAGGCGGGCCAACCGGTAAAATCCGGAGAGCTGGGTGCCATCGCGGTCAAGCTGCCTCTGCCTCCGGGCACGTTGCCGACCCTGTGGAATGCCGAAGACCGGTTCCGCAAATCCTACCTTGATCACTTCCCCGGATATTACGAGACCGGCGATGCCGGCATGATCGACGAGGATGGCTATCTTTATATCATGGCGCGCACGGATGATGTGATCAACGTGGCGGGCCATCGCCTGTCCACCGGCGGCATGGAAGAGGTGCTGGCCGCGCATCCGGACGTTGCCGAATGTGCCGTTATCGGCGTCACGGATCAACTTAAGGGACAATTGCCCATGGGCTTTGTCTGCCTGACCAAGGGCGTGAACCGGCCGCATGACGAAATTACGGCAGAATGCGTCAAACTGGTGCGCGAAAAGATCGGTCCGGTTGCGGCGTTCAAGCTGTGCCTTGTCGTGGACCGGCTGCCCAAGACGCGGTCAGGCAAGATCCTGCGCGCCACGATGGTCAAGATCGCCGACAGTGCAGAGTTCAAGGCCCCCGCGACGATCGACGACCCGGCAATTCTGGACGAGATCCGCGACGCACTGACAACCATCGGATACGCGAAGTAGGTCCCGACACCGGGCGGCTCTTCCGGGCCGTCCGCCTTGCGTTTTGCAAGGACACATAGGACAGTTGCAGCCTCAAACCCTACAGGAGGTTTCCGTGGCCACAACGCCCCCCTTATGTGATTTCGGTTGGCCTGCCGCCGACTTCACCTTGCCCGGCACCGATGGCCGGCACCATGCGCTAAGCGATATTCGCGGCCCGAAAGGGATGCTGCTGATGTTCATCTGCAATCATTGTCCCTATGTCATTGCGGTGCGCGACAGGATCGTGCGCGACGCGCGTGATCTGGAAAAGCTGGGGATCGGCGTGGCGGCGATCTGTTCCAATGATGCCGAAAGCCATCCGGCTGACAGCTTCGACAATATGGTGAAATTTGCGGCGGATGCCGGTTTTCCCTTCCCCTATCTGCATGACGCGGATCAATCCGTGGCGCGCGCCTACAACGCGGCCTGTACGCCGGATTTCTTCGGCTTCAATGCCGATTTGCAGTTACAATATCGCGGACGGCTGGATGCCTCGCGCGCGCGCCCTGCCAAAGCGGACGTGCGCCGCGATCTGTTTGAGGCAATGCGCGAAATAGCCGAAACCGGTCTTGGACCGCCTGAACAGATCGCCTCGATGGGGTGTTCGATCAAATGGAAAGCCGCCTGATGGTCGCAACAATCGCCTTTGATCTGGACGGGACACTGATCGACAGCGCGCCGGACATCGCACATGCCGTAAATGCGATGCTGACTGAGGAAAGCGCCGAGATGTTGACGCTTGCCGAAGTGACCGGTTTCATCGGCAACGGCTTGCCACATCTGGTTAAACTGGTCGTCGAAGCGCGCGGCATGGACATGGCACGACATGATGCCCTGACCGCTTGCGTCTTGGCCCATTACACCAGGGCGGGCAGCGCCTACACGGTGCTTTATCCACAGGTCCGGGCGGCATTGGATGCGCTTTCAACGTCAGGACACCGGCTGACTCTTTGCACCAACAAACCAGAGCGCGCCGCGCGTGACGTGCTGGCACATTTCGGGTTGGAAAGCCTGTTTGCCACGGTTATCGGAGGTGACAGTCTGACAACGCGCAAACCCGATCCGGCGATGCTGTTCGCAGCTCTGGGGGACGATGGCCCGCCGATTTATGTGGGCGACAGCGAGGTGGATGCCGAAACGGCGCAGCGCGCGGGCGTCAACTTCCTGCTCCACACCGAAGGCTATCGCAAAAGCCCGGCAGAGACCCTGCCCCACGCTGCCCGCTTCGATGATTTTGCGCAGCTTCCGGCCCTTGTCACACAGCTTTTGGCGCAGGACTCGGCATGCCAAGCCCGATAGCTGTCCTCACATATGGCGATCAAATTCGAAAAAAACCGCCGATCTGAACCGGCGGGGGCAAAGTGCAATTTGTACAGCGACCTTAGCCGATCACCGTGGTGTCGCTGAAGTCCAGACCCAATATCAGCGGGTCGTGATCGGAGGATGCGAACACATCGGCATTGTAGAAAGCCGGGTCTTTGAACTGTGACGAATAGTTCAGCAGATCCGGCTCATCCGCATTGATGTGCCATTCCGTCAGCCCGGTAACATTCATCGCAAATTCATCCGAGGCGATGGCCTGATCCAACGTGCCGCGCTGGCCATCGAACACGAAGCTATAGGCATTCTCTTGCCCGATGAACGTGTCGATCAGATCGGTCGTGTCTGGCGCATCGCGCAGGCTTTGAACCGGATCTTCCTGCGCATAGGCATTGAAATCCCCCAGCACCACATAGCTGCTGACACCGCCCTGATAGGTATTGCCCAGCCAATCCTGAAGCTCGTCCGCGGCATCCGTGCGCACGCCGTTCCAGAACCCCTGACCGTCGCCGGCATCGTAGTTGGGATCACTGGTCAGCGCATCCACATCGGCCTGGGTAAAGCCCGTGCCGCCGCCATCCAGATAGGATTGTGCCGCTTCTGCGAGATCTTGCAGATTGCTGTCGCCCTTGGATTTGAAGTGAACAGAGACGACGGTGAAGACCTCGCCGCTGTCGTTGTCCATGAAGGTGGCGGCGACGGCGGGGCGCGAGCGCTGGAAATCGCTGATCTGGTCGCCAGCCGGAACAAACGGGTGCAGAACCTCTGCCAATGCGAATGTCGCCGCCGCCGAGGGTTCGTCAAACACAAGGAAATCGCTGGCCATCAGCGTTACCTTGGTCGTGTCATAGACGATCCCGGTGGTGATCGCATCGGTTCCCAGAATACCGCCCCCACCGCCCGTGGGATCAACAACCGAAAAATTGGCCCCGTCCTCCGTGGACAGGTTCAGCGCATCGGTCAGCGTCTGCATGGCCGATCCTGCGCCAAAGCCGTTATTCTCGATCTCCTGCAAGGCAAACACATCCACGCCGGAGGTCAGCATCGATTCAACCGTTGCGGCGGTCTGGCGCGCCAGATCGCCCGCGCTGTTGGCCCCGCGACTGCCCAGCGTGGTGAAGTAGTTCAGCACATTGAACGCGCCCACTTGAAGGGTGCCGCCGACATCTTCCGGCGTTGCAACACGAGCACCGGTATTTGTGGTCTGGTCGACGTTCAACTGCCCATCCACCAGCATCCGGTACGCGCCAAAGCCGTAGGACATGACGCCCGTGGTCGGCCCGTCAATCTCTGCCCCCAGGCGCAACGTCGGTCCGTCACTTGTGAAGGTATCACCGCTATCGAGATAGCCGTTGCCATTATCAAATGCCGCTTCGACCGGGATATAGGCGAACTCCGTCGGGTTGGATGCGCTCACGCCATCGTCGATCAGCAGGCGGTTGTTGATGTTGCCCTGGTTCACCGCCGCCACCTGCGCGGCCTCGGTCTGGGCATCGAACAGTTGCGTGCCCTGCACCTGATTGCCGGCCGAGACTGTGATCTCGCCAAACCGGTCAAGGTTGAAGTTCTGTGTGACGGTGATGCGTTCGCCCGCCACTCCACTGTCGAGAGAGATGCGCATGCCCTCGACCGCCTCAAAGTCCTGCGAGACCGCCGGATCCAGCAGGATCTCTGCTGCCGTGGGCATCGGCTGATTGCCAAGTTCCACCGTGATGTCGGTGACAGAGGTGATCTGCGTCAGGCCAAAGAACTCGTCCACCGTACCCGAAACGCTGACCCGGTCGCCCAGCGATGGCAGAGCAAGACCGGCGGCAAAAACGAAGATACCTTCGGAGGTGGCCGCATCGGCGTCAGCATCGGCATCCTCTTCCTGAAGAAAGAAGCCGCCCGCGCCGATATAGGTGACAACCGCATTCACGGTCACGCCCAGCCCGTCGAAGGGCGACATCGAACCCGCCCCCTGGATCTGCGAAATCAGCACCAACTCACCCGGAGGTGTCACATCCGCGTCATTGGCCTCGCCGCGCGTCTCGGCCTCTGGCGCGCGCCAAGTGCCATCATCGTTGCGTTGCAGCGACTGGCCGATGGGGGTGGTCGTGGCTTCGCTGACCACAACATCGGTCGCCTCCACACCGTCCGCCGGGCCACCGACAGCCGTGAAGCTGCCTTCGTAGCTCAGGAATTCGACAAGCGCGCCATCATTGGACAGGGCGATACCGTCATTGCCGTTCTGGATGCCGGGCGTTTCGATGACATAGTAGTCATAGGTGCCATCCGAAGAGCTGGCGGCAGTCGGGAAGTCATAGGTGGCATAGCTTGCGCCGCCATTGCCGTTATACAACGTAACCGACGCCAGCGACACGTCGCTGCCTGCCTCGACACGGATTTCGACAAATTCGCCGACATCGCTGCCAGCATTGTCATAATGAAATTCGTTGATACGGCCTGCAAAGGCCGCAGGTGCCGCACCATTGGCCGCCCCCGGCGTACCAAGATCGCCATCGCCAAAATCCGCCACGGCCGTTGTCCAGTTGGCACCGTCATTATTGTCCGCCGCCAGATCGACCAGTTCCATCGACGCGCCGTTGGGGTCCGGGAAAGCCGGGCCGCCATCATATTCCACGCGGTCAATCTCGCCAAAGTCGGGGGAGGTCAGCACCACCTCGTCGGCACCATTGGCCAGCGCGATGCCGCTATAGGCGTAATCCACATTCACGCCGCCATTCGTCGCCATATCAGCATTGTTGCCAAACACGAGGTAACCGCCTGCCGGCACCACAAGCGGCCCGCCATTGTCGATCACATGGCTGTCGAAATCATTGTCCGAGATGGTCCAGCCGTTCAGATCGACATCGCCCGACCCGGCATTGTAGACTTCGAAATACTCACCACTGGAATCCGATACGGCAGACGGGTTCTGCATGATCTCGGTGATGACGATCTCGGGTGTTGGCACAAAATCGTTGTCCAGCCCGCGCGTCTCACCCTCTGGTCCGCGCCAAGTGCCATCGTCATTGCGTTGCAGCGATTGGCCGATCGGGGTCGATCCGGCCTCTGCCACGCCTACATCGGTCGAGACTTGACCCGAAGCGGTGCCGTCTGCGGCGGTCAGCGTGCCCTCGTAGCTGAGAAATTCCACCACCGCGCCGTCGCCGATCAACGCAATGCCGTCGGGTGATCCGTTCTGCAACCCGGGCGTGTCGATCACGTAATAATCATAGGTCCCGTCACTGCCAGCCGGTGTGCCCGGCAAGGCAAAGCTGTTGTAAAGCGCCCCGCTGCTGCCGTTATACAGCTCCAGCGACAGGCGCGACGGATCGGTGCCGGCCGCCAGTCGGATCTCGACGAATTCACCGGTATCGGCACCGGCATTGTCGTAGTGGAATTCATTCACCCGCGCATCGAGTGGCGGCAATTCCACCACATCGGCCACTGTCACCGCGATATCGGCGCTGTCGCTGTCAATGCCGTCGCTGACGCTGACCGTCACGTCATAGATGTTGTCCCCATCCGCATCGCCGCGAGCCTCGAAATCCGGGGCAGTCACGAAGGACAGTGCGCCCGTGATGCTGTCGATCTGGAACAGGCCCGCATCCGCGCCGGACAGGCTGAAGCTGAGGCTGGCGCTGTCCACATCCGTGGCACTGATCGCGGCGGACACGTCCACGGTGTTTTCGTCGATGGTCACGGCGGCCAGTGCTGCGATCACGGGGGCGTCGTTAGCGCCCGTGATGGTCACTGTCACGGTGGCGGTATCGGTGCCGCCCTTGCCGTCATCCACCGTGTAGCTGAAGCTGTCGGTGGCCGTCTCGCCCTCTGCCAGCGCGTCAAACGCTGTGCCGGGGTCATAGGTCACCTGGCCGCCGGACAGGCTGACGGAGGTGCCCGCAGTTGCGGTGGCGCCCACCGAAATCACCGTCATGGTGTCGCCGTCAAACTCGCGGTCATTCGCCAAAAGGTCAGCCGTAGCAACAACCAGAACCTCATTTTCGCCCGCCGACAGCGCGTCATCCCCGGCAAGCACGTCATTGTTCTGACCGTTCAGGTAAAGGGTGAAATCGTCGCCTTTGAAATAGAGCGCCTCGATCCCCCAGAGCTTGTCAGTCCCGGTATCGGCAACGTCCCCGGCGGATTTAACAGTCGTGGGGGACCAGCGGCCAAACGACCACCACGGTCCGCGCGTGGGCATGGTGATCTCATAATCGCCAATGCCACCCTCGTAGACGGCCGTGTCAAAACCACGCCCGCCTTCCAGCACATCATTGCCCGCGCCGCCATTTATGACATCATCGCCCCTGCCGCCAAAAACGATGTCATTTCCGGCCCCTGCTTCGATCGTATCGTCGCCGCCAAAGCCAAAAATGCGGTCATTGAACGCAGAACCAATCAGCTTGTCGCCGCCGTTCGTGCCAAAAACGAATGATTTCCACCAATATGACATGTGATGACCCCCCAGGCCGCATTTCGATTCCGAAGTTTTATGCCGACAGTTTGTGACAGTTTCGGCTCACTTGCGACAAAAAGTTAATTGCCGTTACGGCAACCGCTGCCCGGCGGCATGTTTTGAGAACAAACGGTTTGCGGCTTGAATGCGTCCTGCGACGTGGTTCAAAGCCAATCTTGGGGGATTGACGACATGCCGAATTGCTGGGCTCACTAACACAATGCTGTTCAGAAAGGCTGAATTGTGCAACTGCGCCCAAATCTTTTCCGGAAGCTCGACTCTGGCATCGCCTTGCCGCAAGGGATCGACTATCCGTCCGACGACGCGTCAAAACCGCTTGCCCTGTTGGCGCGCTGCCCGGCCTATGCGCCCACGCCGCTGCGCAGTCTGCCGGAACTGGCGCGCGCGACAGGCATCGCGCAGCTTAGCGCGAAAGACGAACGCGGGCGAATGGGTCTTGGCAGTTTCAAGGCGCTTGGCGCGGCTTATGTGATCGCCGATGACGCGGTGCAAACCGGGACCGACCCATTTGCAGAGGCGCTGCACGGCATCACCTATGTGACCGCCAGTGCAGGCAATCACGGAATGTCGGTTGCAGCAGGGGCGCAGATATTCGGGGCCAATGCCGTGATCTACGTTGCCGAAACCGTGCCTGAAAGCTTCGCACGCCGGCTGGCGGAAAAAGGCGCGAAGGTGGTCCGCGAAGGTGCCGAGTATGAGGCCAGCATGGCCGCTGCCGCAAAAGCCGCCGAGGTTAACGGCTGGCGACTTCTGTCCGACAGCAGCTGGCAAGGCTATACCGACCGACCCTGGCGGCTGATGCAAGGATATCTCGCGCTGATGGCAGAGGTCGCGGATCAGATCGCGGATTCGCCCACACACGTCTTTGTACAAGCCGGCGTCGGTGGACTGGCCGCTGCGGTTGCCGCGTTTACGCGCAAAGTTTGGGGCGATGCGCCCGGCATTATCATCGTGGAACCGGACGCAGCCCCCGCCATTGCGGCGTCCCTGACAGAGGGGCGCGCCATCACGACCACCGGACCTGTCTCCATCATGGGGCGGCTGGACTGCAAGGAACCATCACTGATCGCGTTAAAAGGGCTCGCCCGCGATGCAGATATGGCGGTCACCCTGTCGGACGATGCGGTTGCACGGACGCTACCGCGCCTTGCAGCGCATGATCTGGAAACCACGCCCTCCGGCGGTGCGGGGCTGGCAGCGCTGTTGTTGTCCGAACCACACAGGCAAGCACTGCGGCTGAACGAATCCAGCCGAGTGCTTGCCTTCGTCACCGAAGGTCCCGAGAGCTAAGGGCGATGCCGTACCCGCGCCTCTTCAGAAAGACATGGCATCTGGTCCAGACCGCCGCCTAACAAGCGATGCCTGTGCACGGCAAAACGATCACTCCTCAGGACCCGTCTTTCGGTATTTTTATGGCCGGTTCTTGCCCGCCCACTCGTGCCATCCGCGACGCAGACCTTGATAACAGACCGCGACGCAAAGCAGGGTTTGAGGCGTCAGACCGCGCGCGCGGAAGCGTCGCTGTCGACGAAGGATGGGTTCTTGTTCTGCGCCTGAAAATTGCTCATCGGTGCAAAGCTGGCCACGTCGGGCCGGGACGCTTCAACGCCCATCTTATGGGCATTCTGCCGCGCGACGCTCAGGGCCGAGGGCGACGGGGCTGCGGCATCCTGTACTGGCGTGATTGACCTTGCTGCATAGACCCCGAAGGCCAGCATCGGGACAGCCGCCATATTCGCCCGCTTGATCCCTGTCTGGGACATGGTCTGCAAAACGCGCAGATTGGTTTCCGCGATATTCCCGCAAAAACGCCACCACATTGCACTAAATTGGTAACCTTGGCTTAACGGGTTCATTGCACGCTCCTCCTCCAATTGCGCCGCATCGATTCAGCATTGGGCACCGATGCCAGATCAACCTATCCGAGCAGGATGACAACAAGAAGACATAACATCCCGAGCATCTCGAAAATTGGCCTATTCGCCATATTTTTGGTCGTTTGAGCAAAAAGCCGCCAAAGCGCGGGCAAGCGTCTTTCAGCCCGGTGGTTTCAGGGGCGGCAAGATCGCGGCTCGCCTATCGCTTGCGTCGTTTGACATTGCCGCCATGCTGACCCGGCCTGCCTGCGGTGCTGCGCCCGCGCGCTTTTGTGGCAGCATCCGACGCCGCCTCGACCGCCGATTGCCGGGCCATCGGATCGTCATGCAAGGCAAGATCGACAGCCTCCAGCCGCTTGACCTCGTCGCGCAGGCGCGCGGCCTCTTCGAATTCCAGGTTTTCGGCGGCTTTGCGCATGTCGGTACGCAACCCGTCCAGCACGGCGGCCAAGTTGGACCCTGCCTGTTTCGGGTCGATCTTGGCCGTCACGCGGCTCATATCCACATCGCCCTTATACAGCCCTTGCAGAATGTCATCGACATTCTTCTTGATCGTCGACGGCGTGATGCCATGTTCCTCATTATAGGCGATCTGCTTGTCGCGGCGACGGTTGGTTTCCCCCAGCGCGCGTTCCATGCTGCCGGTGATCCGGTCCGCATACATGATAACGCGCCCCTCAGAGTTCCGCGCGGCCCGCCCGATGGTCTGGATCAGAGAGGTTTCAGAGCGCAGAAAGCCTTCCTTGTCGGCGTCCAGAATGGCCACCAGACCGCATTCGGGAATATCCAAGCCTTCGCGCAGCAGGTTGATGCCGATCAGCACGTCGAAGGCACCCAGCCGCAGGTCGCGCAGGATCTCGATCCGTTCGATCGTGTCGATATCCGAATGCATATAGCGCACGCGAATGCCCTGTTCGTGCATATATTCGGTCAGATCCTCGGCCATGCGCTTGGTCAGTGTCGTGACCAACGTGCGGAACCCATCGGCGGCAACTTTGCGCACCTCGTCCAGCAGATCATCCACCTGCATTTCAACGGGCCGGATTTCGACCTGCGGATCAAGCAGACCCGTGGGGCGGATCACCTGTTCGGTGAACACGCCGCCCGTCTGTTCCAGCTCCCATTTGGCGGGCGTGGCAGAGACGAAGACCGATTGCGGGCGCATCGCGTCCCATTCCTCGAACTTCAGGGGGCGGTTGTCCATGCAGGACGGCAACCGGAAGCCATGCTCGGCCAGTGTCATCTTGCGCCTGAAGTCACCCTTGTACATTCCGCCGATCTGCGGAACGCTGACATGGGATTCATCGGCAAACACAATCGCATTGTCGGGGATGAATTCGAACAGCGTGGGCGGCGGTTCGCCCGGTGCGCGGCCTGTCAGATAGCGCGAGTAGTTTTCGATCCCGTTGCAGACGCCGGTGGCTTCCAGCATTTCCAGATCGAAATTGGTGCGCTGTTCCAGCCGCTGCGCTTCCAGCAGCTTGCCTTCGCCCACAAGCTGATCCAGCCGCATCCGCAGCTCTTTCTTGATGCCGATGATCGCCTGATTCATCGTCGGGCGCGGGGTCACATAGTGGCTGTTGGCATAGACGCGGATGCGGTCGAAACTGCCGGTCTTTTCACCCGTCAGCGGATCGAACTCGGTGATCCCCTCCAACTCGTCGCCAAAGAAGGACAGCCGCCATGCGCGGTCCTCAAGGTGGGCGGGAAAGATCTCCAGCGAATCGCCACGCACCCGGAAAGAGCCGCGCTGGAACGCCTGATCGTTGCGCTTGTATTGCTGGGCCACCAGATCGGCCATCACCTTGCGCTGGTCATATTCCTTGCCGACAAACAGATCCTGCGTCATCGCGCCGTAGGTCTCGACCGAGCCGATCCCGTAGATGCACGACACTGAGGCCACGATGATCACATCGTCACGTTCCAGCAGCGAGCGCGTGGCAGAGTGGCGCATCCGGTCGATCTGCTCGTTAATCTGGCTTTCCTTCTCGATGTAGGTGTCGGACCGCGCGACATAGGCCTCGGGCTGGTAGTAATCGTAATAGCTGACGAAATACTCGACCGAGTTGTCGGGGAAGAACTGCTTGAACTCGCCGTATAATTGCGCGGCCAGCGTCTTGTTAGGCGCAAGGACGATGGCGGGACGCTGGGTTTCCTCGATCACCTTGGCCATGGTGAAGGTTTTGCCGGTCCCGGTCGCCCCCAGCAGCACCTGATCGCGTTCGCCTGCATTGACACCCTCTGACAGTTCCACGATCGCGGTGGGCTGATCGCCCGCCGGAGAGAACTCTGTCTGCATCACAAACCGCTGGCCGCCTTCCAGCTTTTCGCGCACCCGCACGTCGGGCGCGGGCGCGTGCATCAGCGGCATCTGTTCAGGAGAATTGTTGTGCATGTGCTACGGCCTTTCAGAAGTGACAAACTTGATGGCTTTGCCGCGCCTTTCAACCCCACCCCCTGACAAAACCTGTCAGTAACAGGTCGCGGGCCTGTCCTTTAGTCTTAACTCTGTCGCTTTGGGCTTGCCCAAGGGCGAACCCGGTCCTTACCTGTTATGAAGCAAGCGCCGGAGCAGCAGGTTCAGGGCAGGTCTTCCTCTCACTCCCCCAACACTGCTTTAATCTCTGATCCGGCCTTGCGGCCTTATGCAACAGTTTGTCCTGAATACCCGGCTTGCCGGGCACGCGCAAATCTAGCATAACGGCCTCACAGAAACGGAGATTTCGGCCATGAAAGCGCGCATCTACAAACCCGCCCGCAACGCTATGCAATCGGGGGTCGCCAAGACCAAGACCTGGGTTCTGGATTTCGCTCCGTCCGAGCGCCGCTCTGTCGACCCGCTGATGGGCTGGACCTCTTCAGGCGACATGCAAAGCCAGGTACGTCTGCGCTTTGACACCCGTGAGGCTGCCGAGGAATACGCAAGCGATCACGGCATTGATGCGGTGGTGATAGAGCCGAAGACCCGCAAGCCCAACATTCGCGCCCGTGGATATGCCGAAAACTTTGCAACCGACCGCCGCGGTCCCTGGACACATTGATCCGATGTAAATCGGGGCAAAGCTTTCTCGGGATTGGGCCGAATATCCTGCGAACATGGTGCCTAGGAGAAACCTGATTTCTTCCCAAGATCTACATGTTGGGTGCCCGGTGAGTGCCTCGATTGTATCCTGAGTGTAGCATGGCATTCCAGCCCACCCCCATCACGCAGGACCGCAAGGAGGCCCGCACCTTTGCGCGCAGCATGCATTTCTGCGCCAAGAAAGGTGAACCGGGACGCGCCATCACCCTCGCCGAGGCCGGCTAGACGCAATCGGCCTTGGGGGCTATCTGGGGGACGGTCAGAAACCCGCCAAGGGAAAGACACTAGAAACCGTGAAAAATGGTGCGCTTGACCGGAGAAAACTCGAACGCGATTTTTCAGGATTTAGCCAATTGGGAGGAGCAACTCAAACACACTGAACTGCCGATTCTGGAGATGGAATTATGAGCCATCTTAAGAAGACATTCTCAGTTACAACATCGAAGCCCGGTCGCAAGAAGACACCGCCACCTTTTTCTTTGCGTTTGAGCAAGGAAGAGCGCGCAAAGCTGGAAACAGCTGCCGCCGGAATGCCCCTTGGGCCTTTTATCAAAGCAAAACTGCTTGATGGTGATTTATCTCCGCGCAGAACACGAGGCGGGGCACCCGTCAAAGATCATGCCGCTTTGGCACGGGCGCTTGGTCTACTCGGCAACTTGCGGCTGGCGAACAATCTCAATCAGCTTGCCAAAGCGGCCAATGTTGGCGCGCTGCCGCTTTCTCCTGAAGTCGAGGCAGAACTGATGGCAACCTGCGCCGCTGTACTGGCGATCAGGGCAGAACTGATGAAAGCGCTCGGATACGACTGTAAGGATCAGCCATGATCCTGAAAGGCTCCCAGCGCAGCGGCGGCTTAAAGCTTGCCGCGCATTTAATGAATGACCGCGATAATGATCATGTCGATGTTCATGAACTGCGCGGCTTCACAGCCGACGACCTGTACGGGGCGTTTCAGGAAACGGACGCAATCTCAAAAGGCACACGCTGCCAGCAGTATCTTTTTTCTCTCAGTCTTAGCCCGCCTGAAACTGAGCAGGTCCGGGTGGCAGATTTTGTAAAAGCGATTGAGCGGATCGAAGAACGTTTGGGGCTGAGCGATCAGGCGCGGGCAATTGTCTTTCATGAAAAGGAGGGACGCCGCCATGCTCATGTGGTCTGGTCACGTATCGATGTGATAGAAATGATAGCCATCAATCTTCCGTTCTTTAAGACCAAATTGAATGAGGTCTCAAAGGATCTGTTTTTGGAACATGGCTGGCGCTTGCCTGAAGGATATCGCGATAAGCGCAACCGTGATCCCAGAAACTTCACGCTCGCAGAATGGCAACAGGCCAAGCGTCAGGGCAAGGATGCGAGAGAGATCAAGCGGACGTTTCAAGAAGCATGGTCGGTCTCGGACACCAAAAAGGCTTTTGCAAATGCCTTGGAAGAGACAGGGTATGTGCTTGCGCGTGGTGATCGGCGCGGGTTTGTTGCCGTCGATGTTCACGGCGAGGTATACGCCGTCCCAAAATGGACAGGACTGAAGACGAAAGAGGTCGGGGAAAAACTTGGTGACCCGAAAGTCCTTCCATCTGTTGAACAAGCAAAAAATCAGATCGCCCATACCATGCAGAACGCTGCATCACGCTGGGAAAAAGAACTGGAAGCAAGGCAGCACGCGGTCAAAGTCCATCAAGAACAAAAGCTAAAAAAACTTGTCGAGAAGCAACGCCGTGAGCGAGAACTACTGATCGCCAAGTTGGAAGAGCGGCGATCTGTAGAATCGAAACAAAGACAGGCACGGTTTCGTTCTGGCTTACAGGGTTTGTGGGATCGTGTTCGCGGTGAACATCGTCAAATTAGGCGGCAAAACGAAGAACTTGCGTGGCAAGCCCATCTGCGTGATCAGAAGCTTAAAGATGATTTGGTGTTTCGAGATCTCGAAGTTAGGCGTTCTTTGAAATGCTTTCAGTCAATCGAACGCTCTAATCTCAAGGATCAGAGCGCAGAGTTGGTGCAAGATCGAGAGCGATTTACGAACGAGCGGTCTGGCCCAACAAAGCTTTCCCACAACGCACCTTCGTTCGAGAGGTAGCTCAGCGTGCGGCGGCTGGCTCAAAGCCAACGCGCAGGGAATATCCCAAGACGCGCGCATAGTTCTCAATGGTCGCAATTGACGGAGAGTTGGACGCGCTCATGCTTTCAAGGCGCGAGATATTGCTGCGCTTGGTGCCAAGTTTTTCCGCCATCTCTTCCTGTGTCAGCCCTGCCGCCTTGCGCAGCGCAATCATTTGCCGCTTCATCTCGAAGGCTGATGCCAAGGCGTCATACTCCGCCTTCACCTCGGGGTTTTTCAGCGCTTTGGCGCGCATCTCTTTTAAACTTGGTCGCTCAGTCATTGTCCTGAACCTCCTTCATTCTCTTGTTAGCCGTCACCATTTGCCGTTTTGGCAGGGTGTTGGACTTCTTAATCGCTGTCAGCAAGATCACGATTTCCTGTCCCTTCACGGTGCAGAACACTGACCTCGATATGCCTTCCTTGCCCTTGGCGCGGATTTCGAACAAACCTTTGCCAAGCGGCGCGGTGTGTGGTCGTCCCAGATCAGGGCCAAATTCCTCGATCAACTCGGTGATCCGTAGGAAGTTAGCCAAGATGCCCGCTGGCAATGTCAGCGTCTCTTTTTCTACCTTCTCGCTATAGAACGTGATCTTCCAACTCATCAACCATAGTATCAAATATGATAACATTTTGTCAAGACAAGTTGAATTGGCATGTATCCCGTCACCCTGACGGGATACTCTGTTCTTCGCGCCCGCCTTCCAAGCGGGCGCGAAAATATTGCCCTCATGAAAACAAGGACAACTGCGCACCGTCCAGCGGGTGCGCTTTGCTTCATGCTCAAGCCATGCGGTGACAAAGGCGCGTGCGCCGCCATAGGCGTCAACTGAGCCAGCCGGTATAAAGTGTGAGCGATAGCCGGTCTCGGTCACGGGCAGCGGTTGCCGTTCCACTGTCCTGAGTTCAATATGATCGGAGATTCTGAATTTTTCTGCCGTGAACGTGATCTCAATCTCAATGCCGCGCCATATGATGTTGTGCAATTCCATGTCTTTGCCCTCCAAGGGATAGGAGACGCCGCTTACGCGGCAACCCCGTCCTTTTGTTGGTTGGATTGAAACGCGTGCAGGTAATCTGCTGCGCGCTGCGCATGCGCTGCGGCACTGAAAATTGCGCGCTTGTCGTCCTTCAGGACTTTCAGCCAGCTTTGAATATAGGCGGCATGATCAAGGCCGGGCTCCGGTGTGAGACCCAGATCGGCGCAAAGGAAAGCCGCGCCTAGTTCGGCAACCAGTTCTTCTTTTGCATAGCCTTCATCGCCCCATTTTTTACGGCCAAAATCGCGGGTCAAGCGCGTCTCGTGTTTTGTCCAGTGGGTAAGTTCATGGGCAAGCGTGGCATAATAGCTTTCTGGAGAGCGGAACGCCTCAAAGACCGGGATTTGCACATGGTCGCTGCCGCCGCTGTAATAGGCGCGATTACCGCCATGACGAACAACCGCACCGGTTGCGGCAAAGAATGCCTCGGCTTCCTCATTGTGTTGCACATCATCAGTGATCGGTTCGGGCTTGGCATAGAAGTGCTCGGGCATGCCTTCAATCTGCTCGACGTTGAACACGGTGTATCCCTTCATAAACGGGATTTGCCGCTCTTCCGTCTCGCCGTTGTCCTGCTCCTCGGTTTTGGTGATCGTGTTGGCATAAACCACCAGATTGCCGCATTCGCCCTTGCGCACGTGCGCGCCAAGTTCTTTTGCCTGCCGGAAGGTCATCCAGTGGGGAGAGAAAAACCCTTGCTCAATGGATGCCGCCCAAAGCATCAGGACATTGATCCCGCTGTAGGCGATGCCGTTATGCCGTAGCGGCTTGATGATCCGCCCTTCCATATTGCCGCTGTTCCACGGCTTGAGCCATGTCAGTTCGCCTTGCTCCAGATCAGCGATGATCTTGTTGGTTACGTCCTGGTAAATGTCCTTTTTCATTGGCTTTTCCTTTCCTAGATTGCCGGTTGCGCATGCAACCGGGACTAGGCCCGCGCCAATGAGCAGGAGGATGCAGCCAAGACCCGCGCGGCGGGAGGGGGATCACCCGCCCTGCACAAATGACGCAGGAATGCGGAAGGACGGGGATACGCGTCGCGTGCGCCCAAAGGGCGTTCAGGTCTTGATGGCTGGGGGCTGCAAGGTATGCGCCGTCTCGGCCCCATTGGTGTTTCGCTTGCGGTGGGGTGCTCGGCTCATTCTGCTGACGTTTTTGCCTTCGTGAACGCTCAGAATGAG
>NZ_FWYD01000065.1 GCF_900176485.1 Primorskyibacter flagellatus | reverse complement strand
TTGTTGAGCTTTCAGCTTCTTCATCGGTGCGTCACCGCCCGGCACATCATGTTGCGTTAACAATGCACATATCCTGCAATTGAAAGAATACGCCGTTGATTGCCGCAAATCAACCTTGGGTTGACTCGGCGCGAGACTATTCTTTCTCGGTCGGGACCCGACCGAACGACCGCCCCGGGGCGGTCGCCAGAATGAAAACAGTCGCGGCCACAGGGCCGCGCCAATTTGCTGGGGAAGGGTGAAGGAGGTGTTGGGGTGGACGCAGCGGCTGGGATGTCGCGGGAAGACGGCGAGGACAGCTGCCGCAGCGCGGGGCAGATGATCAGCACGTCTCTGCTGCGCGGATGGGTGGAACACGAGTGGCATGGTCACTGCTGCACATGGCATCCCAGGCCACTGCCTGGCAGGTCACCAATCACTATCTGCCAAGCCACTAATCAACAGGTCACTGCTTGGCAAATCACTAGTCAACAGATCGCTGGCCCCAAGCTGTCGGGTTTGATAGCGTGGGGAAGAACAAATTCCTACTGAACAGGTGGTGAGGATCCGAGATGGCGGACGGTGAGGCGGACTTCAATCTTCCCGTAATCACGGCTTTCAGCTTCAAGGGCGGCGCCGGGAAAACAACCCTTCTGGCCCTGCTCGGCAGTGCCGCCCTTGCCTCCGGGTATCGGGTCATTTTTATCGACACCGATAGTACGAACAACCTGTCCTCATGGCAGGGCGCAGCGGTGCAGAACGGGTATTGGCCGGACACCGCCCAGTTGCATCACACGCTCGATGCAGACCGCGTGACCCAGATCATAGATGACGCCTATGATACCCGGTCAGCCGATCTTGTCCTGCTCGACACGCCTGGCTTCGCGACAAAGGCGCTGGACCAGTTGCTGGCAGTGTCGGACTTTGTCATGTCGCCCATACAGCTGTCGCAACCCGACGCTGTCTCTGCCGTCGCCACACGGGACTGGATGCAGGCGTTCTACCTCCGTCTTGGTGCGGGGTCACCACGCCCTGCGCATTGTTTCGTGGCAAATAATGTCAAGAACCTGTCGCGGCTTTCGGTGACCGAGCAGAAATATCTCGAGCGCGCGCGGAAGGATTTTGCCCTCGTCAAGACGATGGTGCCACATCGCGCCACACTGGCCATGATGACAGACAAGGGACCGCTCGGCGAAATCATCAAGCATCAGATCTCGGAGGGCTACGAGGGCGCCCGGATCTCCGCCGGGCACAGCACAGAACTCTTGGAACTTGCAATGCAGGTGATGAACGACGTTCTGTCACACAATGTCTGGGAGGCCGAGGATGCCTAAACCCAAAGCGCAGGTCCTACACCCCGACACAACAGGCGCG
>NZ_FWYD01000039.1 GCF_900176485.1 Primorskyibacter flagellatus | reverse complement strand
CCATCGTCGTCTCCTTCTGAATACTCAGAACGAAACTCGCCGTTGGCTCAGTGCAACGGAACCGCAGAAATCAATGGGACGGGGACGGCGCATACGGAATAGCCGGTGACGCGAGTCGAATGTCCGACCCGCGATTCCCTGCAAAGGAACGTTCGGGCGCGCGCTTCAAGAAGGTCAACGATCGCTTCGAAGACTTCGGGTGAAACGGGTGCGCTCTGTTTTGGTTCAGTCACTTCACCTCCTTAACGCCACCACATTTCCTGCACCGCCAGTCACATGATCCGCCCAGCGTTCGGCAAGTGACCGCCGTTGTTCCAGAAAGTCGGTTCTGCGATAGGCGCGTACCACACCGCTGTCTACCAAGTGCGCCAACATCGCCTCGGCTACCTCGTGTGGGGCGTCAGTTGCCTCGGCCAGCCATGTTCTGAGCGATGTACGAAAGCCATGCGGTCGCGCTTTCAACCCGCGCCTCTCCATGTGCCGGGAAAGGGTCATGTCACTAATTACGCCTCCACGGGCGTTGGGAAAAAGAAAACCGTTGCGCTCGTGCGGGCGTGCAAGATCAATCACACGCCGAGCTTCATCTGCCAAGGGCACACGGAAATCCAGGGTTGCACCCTTGCGGCCCTTCATGCTCTCGGCTGGCACCGTCCACACGTCCCCTTCGATCTGGTCCAGTTGGATCTTGCGTAGTGGCGTCGAGCGCACCCCAGTCAGTATCAGCAGTCTCAAGGCAAGATGCGTTAGCGTCGGTTCTTCAAGGCTTGCATAGAAGGCCGGTACATCGGCCCACGCCATAGCTGGGATATTTTTGGGCACATGCCGCGACTTCCCAAGTAATGCCTTTGCCTTTTCGGTCGCTTGCAGATCCACATCCAGACCAAGCGCCGCCGCATGACGTATAACGATTGAAATTCTGTTCAGTGCCTTGCGTGCCGTGTCGGCCTTTGTGTGCCAGATCGGAGCCAGCGTGTCGCGAATATCGCGCTGATCGAGGTCAGTGACGGGCACCTTGCCCAGCTTCGGCAGAACATGAAGCGTCAGCGGCGAAAGCCACCGGCCCGCAGTACCATCCCCTTTCAATTCCGCCTTGCGCGATTCAAAAGCATCGGCCGTCAACATGGCCAGCGATATATCTTCGCGCCGTGCGGCTCTTTCTTCTGCTTCGCGTTCCTTTACAGGGTCACGGCCAGCTGCCACCACATTGCGCCACCGCTCTGCCAGCTTACGTGCGTCGGCCAGCCCGAGCGAAGGAAAGCCACCCAAGCCCATTTCACGTCGTCGTCCGTGCACCGTAACGCGCAGAACCCATTGCGCCCCGCCATCTTCGCGCTTCACCAGCCAAAGGCCAGCGCCGTCACAGTGTTTGCCCACGGGCGCAGTTTTAACAAAACTCGAGCTCAGCCTGTTTTTTGCCCGCATTTCTCATCCCCCTAGATATCCACCCAAGGCTAGTGGATAGGAATGGACAGAACAAGACATGCAAGCACAGCGTTACCTATGTTTTTAAGGGGCTAACTCACAAACGTGGACAAATTTAAACACACAAAAACAATAGGTTGGTGCTGTGTGGGGGCACCACTACCTTCTCTTGAAGGCCCCGTTTTCATTGATTAACATGCATTTGCGTTGCTGTTCCGGGACACATTCTGGGACACATCGAGGACACTTAGCATGGCCGTGACAATGAAGCTGAAGCATATTGATGATTTGGGCGGAGGCCGGAAAAGGTTCCGCAGACGCTGGCCGAAGGCCGTAGCCGAGGTCAGAGGAGAAACTTTCTTTCAGAAACCCCTCAAGGCCCGCTCAGGCCCCACTATGGTCACCGAGTGGGAAGCCCTGTCAGCAGAGTTTGAGGCCATTGTGGCGGCTCACAGACGCTCTGTAGAGGAGCGCGAGAGCATGTCTCCACGCGCGCTCTGGCAGGAAGCCCAGCAGGAAGCACAGCGGTTGCTTGAAGGTGCCCACGGCGGGGATGAGGTGGTTCGGCAGGTCTTGGCGGAGGACATTGCCCAAAACCAAGGCGACCCCATGCTCTACCGGGCCGTTATCCAGCCCGATGCAGCTCCGCCAGCGTACACACTCGCAGATGCCTTCGACCTCTATGAGCGGGATAAGATCGACGAAAGCCAAGGTCGAGGCCCGAGGAACAGGCTGGCGCGCGTGAGGAAGAAGACGGAGGCTGCGCTTGGCAAGCTGTCAAAGCTGCCGATTGCGAACCTTCGCAGGCAGCATGGCAGGAAGCTACTCGACCACCTCCAAAGCTCCAAGACGTCCACCGGCAATCCCCTGTCAGCAGAAACCATTCGACGGGAATTGAATAATGTTCGGGCAATTGTCGAGTTGGCCTTGGTCGAGTTCGATCTGGTCGGCACTGTGGCCAATCCGTTCCGCAAGCTGGAAGTCAAAACCAGCGGCGCAGCGCCTACGGTTGACCGTAACGCCCGCCTACCGTTGCCCGTGGAGGTCATTGCTAAGGTCCGCGAGCGGCTTGCCCAGAGCAAACGCCCTGAGTTGCTGTTGATCTGGCGTCTGCTGGAAGGCCCCGGCTGCCGCCCCAGCGAAATCTCTGGACTGAGGCTGGAGGATTTTAAGATCGACCACGAGACACCCCACATCCACATTACATGGCACGAAGATAGGCGCATCAAGACCAAGGCAAGTCACCGTCTGGTCCCCCTCGTAGGCGACGCTCTAGAAGCCGCACGGGAGGCCGTAAAGCTAGCAGAGGATGAGACCCTACTCTTCCCACACTATGCCCGTGAGGGAGGCGCTGAGCGGCTCTCTGCGGCCCTGAACAAGCATGTGAGGGCGGTGACGGATGATCGGCGGCATGTGGTCTACTCTCTCCGCCACAACTTCAAGGACAAGCTCATCGAAGCTGGGGCAGACCCCCGGATTGAACACCGCATCATGGGCCATGCTGCGGGCAATCTTGGTGACCGGGTGTACGGGTCCGAGGACGCTTGGCTAAAAGTGGCTGCGGAGGTGGTTCGGGACGCGGTACAGGCCCCCTAACGGCCCCCAGCAGGTTCAGCACAGGGGAAGCCATTCATGCCGCCCAGCGCGCTTATGCGCCGGTGTCTGCACCCGTGCCTGAGGCTGAAGCAGGCGCTTGGTTAAGTGCAGGCTGCGACTATGACCCCGCCGCCAAGCGGTCTCCGTTTCCCACATCATCTCTCGCACCTCTTTGCGGGCCTTCGTCCGCAAGACGGGCACCTACACCATGCCCGGCGCAAAAAACGTCCCCCCTTATACGTAGTAAGGAACCGTAACGGGCATGCGAGCCTGAAAGACTCCATAATCTTCAAACTCAATCTCTCAGGGCGAAGCCCTCAATACGGCTGCATGTTCTGGTTCTGGGTCTCGACCACATCAGATTGGACTGAGCGAGAACAGGCCACATGCAGAACAGCCTATGCACGGCTTCGCCGTTGGATGAGATGTAGGTGGAAATGATGATCTTATCTACCTCAGTGGTCTCACTGCGCGAAGCGCCCGTGGTCTTCGACCTGAACGAGACCGAAAAGTTCAAGCTAGGCCATTTCTAGCAGGCAGCTTTTCCTGCACGTTCAGAACACCTTGCTCCCGGCTTGCGCCGAGGTTGGAATTGAAGGTGTGATGATATTCATCATCCACCGCAGCACAGTCCGTTCGTCCCCTGAAGTTGCCCCTATTACATATACGGGGGGACGTTTTAGCAGTTCAGCGTTCAGGCGCTTTGGGTGCAGGGCCGCTAAATCGAATAACCCACCCCTTAGGACAGAGAGGTGGCCCTCTTCGCCGCTGCCCCGTGATGCTCACCGTTTGTGACCGTTGGGAGATTTTCTCCTTGTCAAGCGAAAAATCAATTAACCCACACACAAGGGAGAGGGGGCAAAAAATTCCTCTCCGCCCCCCCCCCTTCGATGATCGCGATGGGCAGCTCTCTGCATGCCCGATAGCGCCTTTGGTCAGGCCTCTTGGCGGGCCTGCTGACGGGCGGTCCTTCCCGATCATCCATCAAGCCCAAGGAACCAGACCATGACCGAACAAATTCAATGCCCCACCTGTGACGCCGAGTTCACGCCACGTCGCAAGAACCAGAAGTATTGCAGCGACAACTGCCGCAAGCGCAAGTCCCGCCACGTTGCCCGTGGCTCCCGCAGCTCCGAGAATATGCGAACGACGTCACGCTGGACTTCTCTCGGCCGGGAAAGCCCACGGACAACGGTTTCATCGAAGCCTTCAACAGCAAGCTGAGGGCCGAGTGCCTGAACGCGCACTGGTTCATGAGCCGCAGATGCCCGCGAAAAACTGGAGGATTGGCGTAGGCACTACAACGAGGACAGACCCCACAGCGCGATCGGGTACAACGTCCCGATTGCCATGCACTATCCCGATGGCGTCACCAGCCCGTCATCGTGAAAGAGCCGGAAAAATCCAGATTCCGGCGGTCCAACGTTGGGGAGCAGTGCACTCTACACAAAGCTGGAAGAGATGCAGGGGCTCAGGCCAAACCGCACCATCCCGATCGGGACTGGGCTACAACCGTCACGCAAAGTGCCGGCTGGCACATCACTGGCGCTACCGGGGGACGTTCGGCCCTTGGCGAACGGGGGCACAGCCCCATGCTGCGTGCAAACGCAAAAATGAACCCTGTGTGCCCGCAAGGGCACTCCGCCAGGTCAAGCCTAAGCGTCTAGGCTCAGAGGTTTTCGTATTGCGGCATACCCAGAACGTGAAACCCGCCATCGACATGGATCACTTCACCGGTCGTGCAGGCACCCGCATCCGATGCCAGCCAGACAGCCGTGCCGCCCACCGCCTCCAGCGTCGCATTGGCGCGCAAAGGCGCGTTCATGTCCGTATGCTTATAGGTCTTGCGCGCCCCGCCGATCGCAGCACCTGCCAGCGTCTTCATCGGGCCGGGCGAGATTGCGTTGACACGAATGCCGTCCGGGCCGAGATCGTTGGCCAGATACCGCGTCGCGGATTCCAGCGCCGCCTTGGCCACGCCCATCACGTTGTAATTGGGTACCACCTTGTTGGACCCCTGATAGGTCAACGTCAGCAGCGTGCCGCCCTTCTCGGTCATCAGCGGATGTGCCCGGCGGGCGCATTCGATGAAGGAGTAGCAGGAGATATCCATCGTGTTCTTGAAATTCGCCCGACTGGTATTCAGGAACCGCCCCGTCAGTTCCGACTTGTCGGAAAAGGCGATCGCATGGACCAGAAAATCGATCGTTGGCCAGCGCGCGGCCAGACCTTCGAACGCGGCATCCAGCGAAGCATCGTCGGTCACGTCCACATCGACCAGAAAATCCGATCCGACACTGGCGGCCAGCGGCTCAACCCGTTTGCCGAAGGCCTCACCCTGATAGGTAAAGGCCAGTTCCGCCCCTGCCCCGGCCAGCGCGCGGGCAATCCCCCAGGCAATCGAGCGTTCGTTGGCGACGCCCATCACAAGCCCGCGCTTGCCCTTCATCTGATCCGACATGTTCTGACTACCCGTTATACTTTGAAAGCAGCATCGATCCATTGGTGCCGCCAAACCCGAAAGAGTTGGTCATCACCGTGTCCAGCCCCGCATTATCGACGCGGCTGGTCGCGATTTCGGCGGGATCAAGTTCGGGGTCGAGGGTTTCGACATTGATCGACGGCGCGATGAAATCGTTTTGCAGCATCAGAAGGCAATAGATCGACTCCTGCGCACCGGTCGCGCCCTGGCTGTGGCCGGTCATCGACTTGGTGGACGACACCGGCGGTGTGCTGCCCCGACCAAATATCCGACGAACCGCCTCGATCTCTCCGACATCGCCCACAGGGGTCGAGGTACCATGCGCGTTGATATAACCGACCTTGCGCCCCTCTGGCAGCGACCCAAGCGCAAGACGCATCGCGCGCTCGCCGCCCTCGCCAGACGGTGCCACCATGTCATGGCCGTCCGAAGTGGCCGCATAGCCTGTCACTTCGGC
Organism: Primorskyibacter flagellatus; assembly: GCF_900176485.1. GTDB lineage: Bacteria > Pseudomonadota > Alphaproteobacteria > Rhodobacterales > Rhodobacteraceae > Primorskyibacter > Primorskyibacter flagellatus. The sequence goes on along the minus strand of NZ_FWYD01000039.1, from coordinate 4,973 downwards.
ATAGATCTTGGCACCGCGCGCCTTGGCGTGTTCCAGTTCTTCCAGCACGACGATACCGCCCCCGCCGCCGATCACGAACCCGTCGCGGTTTGCATCAAAAGCGCGGCTCGCCTTTTCCGGTGTGTCATTATATTTCGAGGACATCGCGCCCATCGCATCGAACAGGCAGGACAGGGTCCAGTCCAACTCTTCCGCGCCGCCCGCGAACATCACATCCTGCTTGCCCATCATGATCTGCTCGGCCGCATTGCCGATGCAATGCAGGCTGGTCGAACAGGCCGAGGTGATCGAATAGTTGATGCCCTTGATCTTGAACGCGGTCGAAAGGTTGGCGCTGATCGTGGAGGACATGCATTTGGGCACGGCAAACGGCCCGATGCGTTTCGGGCTGCCCTTTTCCAGCACGGTCTGATGCGCGGCCAGCATGGCAGAGGTGGAGGGCCCGCCCGATCCAGCCACAAGCCCGGTGCGCGGATTGACCACGTCACCCTCTTCCAGCCCAGAATCGGCAATCGCCTGGCTCATGGCGATATGGGCATAGGCTGCCCCCGGCCCCATGAAGCGCAAGGTGCGCTTTTCCACATGCTCGGTGACGTCCAGCTTCACGTCCCCGGCGATCTGGCTGCGGAACCCGTGTTCCTTCATCGCCTCGTTGGCGGTGATGCCGGATTTGCCAGCCTTCAGCGAGGCAAGCACTTCTTCAGCATTATTTCCGATGGACGAGACGATGCCCAGTCCAGTGACGACGACGCGGCGCATGGCGTTCTCCTTAGTCTGGAAGTGGGGTCAGCTTTCGGAAAGGGCGACCTTCATGTCCTTGACCTGGTAAATCACTTCACCATCGGCCTCTACCCGGCCATCCGCAACCCCCATCGTCAACCGACGGGTCTGGATCGCCTTGGTGAAATCGACATGATAGGTCAGCATCTTGCGATCGGGCCGGACCATGCCGGTCAGCTTGACCTCGCCCACACCCAGCGCATAGCCGCGCCCCTGCCAGCCGCGCCAGCCAAGGTTGAACCCGGTCAGTTGCCACAACCCGTCAAGGCCCAGACAGCCCGGCATGATCGGATTGCCAGGAAAGTGGCAGTCAAAGAACCAAAGGTCGGGTTTGATGTCGAATTCAGCCACGATGTGACCCTTGCCGTGTTCCCCACCATCGCCAGAGACGTCGGTGATCCGGTCCATCATCAGCATCGGAGGTTCGGGCAATTGCGCATTTCCGGGGCCGAACAGCTCTCCGCGCGCGCATTTTAAAAGATCATCCCGGTCGAAACTGCTTGGATACGAGGCCATACGGGGGCGTGCCCTTTTCGTTATTTTTCACTTCAAACCCCTCTATCACCGTGGTGCGCGGCCATGCAAGCCCGTGCTGTCCTGGCGATCGCAGTCCCTTTTGTGCGCAGGTTCAGCGGGGTCTTGCGACACGCTCGCAGGGAAAGTCCGTAAATTCGGTTGAACTGCGACGCTGCCAGCGCATATATTGATTGCCAAGGGAAGGACGCCGGAGCCACATGGAACATCAGGTATTGCAGCGCGGATCAGATTGGCTGGACGGGGCGGGGCTTCGGCCCACACGCCAACGGCTGACGCTGGCCGCCCTTCTGGTGGGCGACGGAAAGAACCGGCATGTGACAGCCGAAAGCCTGTTCGCCAAGGTCAAGGAACAGGGCGAAAGCGTGTCGCTTGCAACGGTCTACAACACGCTGCGGGCATTTTGCGATGTCGGGTTGTTACAGGAAGTGACGGTGGACGGCACACGCAGCTATTTCGACACCAACACCCATGACCATCCGCATTTCTACTGGGAAAATGACGGCACTTTGACCGATGCGCCTGCAAACGAATTGCAGATCGTGCAATTGCCCGAAGCACCCGAGGGCACCGAGATTGCCAGTGTCGAGGTTGTCATCCGTCTGCGTCCCAAGGCCTGACCGCCCGTCGTTTCAGAACTGCGCACGACGTTCCGTGATCCCATTCGTGGGATCTCGCCGGCGGTGCGTTTGGTCTGGCTCGGTCACCGGGCGCTGCGGGAGTGCTGAAATCCCGGCTTGGCTCGTGCAAGAAATCCTTCGGAAATCCCGATGCGGATGCACTTAAGGCACTGTCGTGGGATTCGTGCGCGCCGGACGGGCCTCATCCCGTAAAGCCCGATCCGTTTTATTTATGAATAACGTCGCTTGACGAGCTATCGTTCCGCCTGAATGCTTTCAAGGTATTCAACCAGTGCCACCAGCTTGCGGGGCGTCGGGGTCATCTTTCCATCACCAGTGTCAAACGGGATCAGGTCGCCCTCCAGCAATGCGCCGAATTCAGGCATGTTGGGCATGTCCAGCCGGGTATACCCGTCAATGATCGACAGCACCTTGGCGCGCGGGAATGTGCCGCCGTGGCGCGCCTCGATCAAGGTCAGATCCTTCGGTGGCTCGGACATGGAGCGCGCCATCGGCCCATCGCCGCGCGCGTCGTTGCCATGGCACACCGTACAGTTCTGGGCGAACAAGGCGCGCCCGTCGCTGGCACCGGGCATCTCCGCCGCGATGCAGCCTGCCAAGCCCAATGCTGCAATGAACCCGGTCGCAATTGCCTGTCCCGCCATGGTATGTCTCCTTCATCTGGCCTGCATTCTGTGTCGCGCGTGCGGCAGGCGTGTTCAAGCCCGATGTTGCAACTGATCGAAAATGTTCGGTCCGGGCCGGAGGCCCCGGCTCTAGGCCGGGGCGGGTGTTTCTGCCACCAACCGGCCGTTTTCCAACCGGACCGTCCGGTCCATACGCGCGGCGAGGTCGGGGTTGTGGGTGGCAATGACTGCGGCCAGCCCGGTGTCTCGCACCAATTCCATCAGGGCCGCAAAAACTTGGTCCGAAGTGGCAGGGTCAAGGTTGCCCGTGGGTTCATCCGCCAGCAAAAGGCGCGGCGTGTTGGCCAGTGCGCGGCAGAATGCCACGCGCTGCTGTTCGCCGCCGGACAGGGCTGCGGGGCGGTGGCGGGCGCGCGGGGCGATGCCGACGCGGGTCAGAAGGTCCAACGCCCGCGTCTGCGCGTCGCGGCGCGATACGCCATTGGCCAGTTGCGGCAGAACGATATTCTCCAGCGCTGAAAATTCCGGCAGGAGGTGGTGGAATTGGTAGATGAAGCCAACCTCGGAGCGCCGCGTCAGGGTGCGGCGGCGATCAGAGCGGGCTGTCATGTCTTCGCCACCGATCTGCACCGTTCCGCTGTCGGGTGTATCCAGCAGCCCCGCGATATGCAGCAACGTTGATTTCCCGGCACCCGAGGGCGCAACCAGCGCCACGACCTCGCCCGCCGCGACGTGGAGCGAGGCACCGTCCAGCACCTGCACTTCGGATTGCGCGCCCTTGTTGTAGACCTTGGTGATCCCCGTCAGGTTCAGTACTGTGTTAGGTGATTTTGCATCATTCATAGCGCAGCGCCTCGACGGGGTTCATGCGGGCGGCGCGGCGCGCCGGGAAGATCGTCACCACGAAGGATAGGCCCAGCGACAATGCGATGGCCGAGATCACGTCACCCAATTGCAGCTTGGCCGGGACGGAATAGAGCCCACGGATCGACGGATCCCAGACGCCGCCGCCAGAGAGGTAATTCACAACCGAGAAGATCGGGTCGACATAGATGGCAAACAGGCAGCCCAGCACCACGCCGAGTGCCGTTCCGATCAGCCCGGTAAAGGCGCCGCAGATGAAGAACACCCGCAAGATGGCACCTTCGGTCAGGCCCATGGTCCGCAGGATGCCGATGTCGCGCCCCTTGTTCTTGACCAGCATGATGAGGCCCGAGACGATGTTCATCGCCGCGATCAGCACGAGAATCGCCATGATGATGAACATCACGTTATCCTCGATTTCCAGTGCGCGCAGGAAGCCGCTGCTGGAGTCGCGCCATGTCCAGACCTGTGCCCGCTCGCCCGCCGCCCGCAACAGCGGCAGCACCAGCGCATCGACGGTTTCGGGGTCGTCGACCATCACCTCCAGTTCATCGGCCACGCCTTCGCGGTTGAAATAGGACTGCGCCTCGGCGAACGGCATGTAGACGCGGGTGCGGTCGATGTCGTAGCGCCCGGCGGTGAAGATATAGGTGACCTCATACGCCTTGACGCGCGGCGAGGTGCCGAAGGCGGTCTTGACCCCGTCGGGCGAGATGATGCGCAGGCTGTCGCCTATACCGACGCCCAGTTCCCGCGCCACGCCAGAGCCTATGGCGATGCCGTCATTGAATCGCGAGATGTCGCCCTGCGCCTCTTCGGGATTGGCAATGCGGGGGATTGTCTTCAGGTCGTCTGCCGCGATGCCGAACACCTCGACGCCTGCGTTGCGGCCATTGGCGGTGGCCATGACCTGGCCCTTGACCAGCGGTGCGACACGGGTGACGCCGGGCACTGCGGCAACGCTCGCGGCCGTTTCGGCGTAGTTGGGCATGGTCCGGTCAAGGCGTCCATTCGCCTGCGTTTCGGCCATATTGTAGACGGTCACATGGGCGTTCGCACCAAGGATGGTATCAACAAATTCCGCGCGAAATCCGGACCGGACGGCCAGGGTCGCAATCAAGGCAAAGACGGCAAGCGTGATGCCGACCAAGCTGATCCAGGTCATCACGCTGACGCCACCCTCGGCGCGTCTGGCCCGCAGGTAGCGCCAGGCGATCATCCATTCGAAACCCGCAAAGGGCGGTGGGGACGTCTGCACGGTCGGGGCTCCGATCTGGTTGGGCGGGTATTCGCGCGCGAACCTGCGGCAGCGGACAGGGCGCGTCAAGGGTGTGACGGGGTGTCGGCGGATTTGGGGTTGGCGTGAGATTGTCAAGGACAGTGCGAGGGGCCAGCCCCTCGCGCTCCCCGGAGTATTGATACCAAGAAGAAGCGTATGCGCCGTCTCGGCCCCATTGGTGTTTCGCTTGCGGTGGGGTGCTCGGCTCATTCTGCTGACGTTTTTGCCTTCGTGAACGCTCAGAATGAG
>NZ_FWYD01000023.1 GCF_900176485.1 Primorskyibacter flagellatus | reverse complement strand
CTCATTCTGAGCGTTCACGAAGGCAAAAACGTCAGCAGAATGAGCCGAGCACCCCACCGCAAGCGAAACACCAATGGGGCCGAGACGGCGCATACGCAACAAGTTGCCGGAGGACGTGCCGACGCTTGGCGTGTCATCCGCGATGCTGTCCAATAAGTGCTTGAAAGATTGATTGATTAAACATGTTCACTGACATAACAATATATTTGAGCACCTATTGATTTCCGGAGGGGGTTCGTGGCGGCCGATGAAACGACGGCATCAGGTGCAGGCACCGATTCAGACCGTGCTCCCCATCAGCGTCCGGCGTCCTGCCAGTGACATCTGAAAAATCCGGAGAGGGAGCGTAATGGCTTTATCGAGTGACACTGACGAGGACATTTCGGTCCAGCCGTCTGACAGGTTGTTGCGTCAGTTCGTCGGCTACAACATAAAACGGGCCTATATGCAATTACAGGGCGACTTGACCCAAACATTGGCACCTTTTGGCCTGCGGATCGGCACGTTCTCGGCGCTTGCAGTGGTGCTGGGCAGCGAAGGCATTTCTCAGACACAGCTCTCGGAAGTGCTGAATATCAAGCGGTCAGGTGTCGTGGTGTTGGTCGACGAACTGGAGAACCTGGGCGCAATTGACCGCAAGCCCGTCGAAACCGATCGCCGCGCCTACGCGTTGCAGGTGACAGCACAGGGTTGGCATCTTTGGCAAAATGCGGAGCGTGCCGTGCAATCGCATGAGGATGCGCTGTTTGACAAGCTCGCAGTCGAGGACATCCGCACGCTTCGGGAATTGCTTGTGCGTGCGACGCGCAGCGCGACACGGAAACGGCAGGAAGCGGACGAATGAAAGACCCGGTCACAGGTCTGAGGCTGGTGCCCCATTCTGTCGAAATGCGGCGCGAAAAGTCTCATCTTTTTCTAACCTCGAATGTGCCGCTGGACGCCGTTGTCGACCGTACATCCGATTGGCTGCATCACTGGGCAAGTGCTGCGCCCGACCGCGTGTTTCTGTCCGAGCGGGCAGGCGATAGCTGGCGCGAGGTCACCTATGCGCAGGCGCTGCGGCAGGTGCGGGCGGTTGCGGCGTGGCTGCTGGCGCGCGGGCTGACGCAGGACACGCCCATCGTCATCTTGTCAGGCAATTCCGTCGATCACGCGCTGCTGTCTTTCGGGGCGCAGTATGTTGGTGTTCCGACCGTGCCACTGGCCGAGCAATATTCGTTGACCCCCGAGGCACATGGGCGGCTGACCTATGTTCTGGACAAGGTCAAACCGTCTATGGCCTTTACAGACGATGCCGGGCGCTATGCCTCTGCCCTGAGGCTTCCGCAGTTCGACGGGGTAGAGGTTGTCGCCTCGAACTCCGCTGGCGCGCCTCGGGACGTGACAGCCTTTGCTGATCTGCTAAATGGCGATGCAACTGTCGATCTGGACGCCCGCCATGCTACGATGGGGCCGGATACCGTGACCAAGATCCTTTTCACCTCGGGGTCGACCTCCGATCCCAAGGGCGTGCTGACCACGCAGAAGATGATGTGTACCAACCAGGCGCAGATGGCCTCTGTCCTGCCGTTCCTCAAGGATCGTCCGCCGCGGATCTGCGACTGGCTGCCGTGGAATCACGTCTTTGGAGGATCGCATAACGTCAACATGATGCTTGCCCATGGCGGCACATTGGTGATCGACAGCGGCAAGCCGACCAACAACCTTTTTGCAGATACCGTGCGCAACATCATCGAAAAACCCGGAACGTTGTCCTTCAACGTGCCCGTGGGGTTTTCCTTGCTGGTGCAGGAAATGAAGACCAACGCCGCGCTGCGCGAGGCATATTTCCGCGATCTTGATCTGATCTTCTATGCCGGTGCCTCGCTTCCGCAAGAAGTCTGGACCGGGCTTGAGGACATGGCGCGCGAGGTGCGCGGCAAGCTGCCCCTGATGATTTCCAGCTGGGGCATGACTGAAACCGCGCCCGCCACGATCATGCTGCATGAACCTATCGGACGGTCCGGGGTGATCGGCGTGCCGCTGCCGGGGACCGAGATCAAGCTGACTCCCGACGCTGAAATGCGCTGCGAGCTGCGCGTCAAGGGCCCCAACATCATGGCGGGATATTTCGGCGATCCTGACAAGACGGCGCAGGCTTTTGACGACGAGAGTTTCCTGATCACCGGTGATGCCGTCCGCTTTGTCGATGTCGACGATCCGGATCGCGGGCTGACCTTTGACGGGCGCGTGTCCGAAGATTTCAAATTGCTGACCGGGACATGGGTTCAGGCGGGCAAACTGCGGATCGACGCGCTGGAAGGGCTGCGCGGGTTGGCGCAGGATGTGGTGATCTGCGGCCATGACCGCGACGCAATTGGTATGTTCATCATCCCGTATCCCGATCAACTGCGCGGCGATAACACATCGCAGGGCGCGGTGATCGATCCCACGCTGCAAGCCAGGATCGAAGAGCGCCTGCGCGAGATGGCCCACGCCGCCACAGGCTCTGCCAGGCGCATCAGCCGTGCCATCGTACTGGCCGAACCGCCCTCGCTGAAAGACGGCGAGATCACCGACAAGGGCTCGCTCAACGTGCGCAACATCATCACGCGCCGCGCCGATCTGCTTGAACGGCTTTACGACAACGAAGACCCGGCGCTGATCCGCGTCTGAAGGAGGCAACCATGGTCGATTTTTCCAAGGTCCGTGCGATCGACATTCACACCCATGCAGAGGAACCCTGCGGCTGCCATACCGATGACGGCTATGACGAGTTGCAGCGTACCATGGCGGGGTATTTCGGTGCCCCGTGGGAACATCCCCCGACCATTCCCGAAACCGCCGCGCATTACCGCGAACAGAACATCGCGGCGGTGATCTTTCCCGTCGATTCCGAGCGTGAGACCGGCTACCGGCGCTATTCCAACGACGAGGTTCTGGAACTGGTCAAACAGAATGACGACATCCTGATCCCCTTTGCGTCCATCGACCCGTGGAAGGGCAAGATGGCGGTGCGCGAAGCACGGCGACTGGTGGAGGACCATGGCGTCAGGGGCTTCAAGTTTCATCCGACCTTGCAGGGGTTCTATCCCAATGATCGGATGGCCTATCCGTTTTATGAAGTCCTGGCAGAGCATAACTGCGTGGCACTGTTTCACACCGGGCAGACGGGCGTTGGGTCGGGGATGCGTGGCGGCAACGGGATGCGGCTGAAATATTCCAACCCGATGTATCTGGATGATGTGGCAGTGGACTTTCCCGATATGAACATCATCGCCGCCCATCCCAGCTTTCCCTGGCAGGAAGAGGCGCTGGCGGTCGCCCAGCACAAGCCCAATGTCTATATCGACCTGTCGGGCTGGTCGCCGAAATACTTCCCGCCGATCCTTGTGCGCTATGCCAACAGCCTGCTGAAAAAGAAGATGCTGTTCGGATCTGACTGGCCGATGATCTCGCCCGAGAAATGGCTGAACGCCTTCGACAAGGCGGATTTCAAGGACGAGGTGCGCCCGCTGATCCTGAAGGAAAACGCCATGCGGCTTCTGGGCGTTTCCGAGTGACCCCGTTGCCCCTTTTCGGGTGGCATTTGGTTTTCCATGCGCGATGTTGCCGTGGCCGGAAACGTGTCGCGCTGGATTGATGACATGCCGGTCGGTAATTTGACCGTGCGGGGCGACGCCGGTCGCCGCCCTACACGTTCACCCCGCGTCGCCCGTCAGGCGGTTACATCGACGACCACCCGCCCCTTGACCTGACCTTTCAGGATGTCTTTGCCCAGACCCGGCAGGTCCGAAAGCGTGGCGGTTTGTACCATCGCCTCCAGCTTGTCCATCGGCAGATCCTTGGCGATCCGGCCCCACGCGCGGACGCGGTTCTGATATGGCTGCATCACGCTGTCGATGCCCAGCAGGTTGACGCCGCGCAGGATGAAGGGCGTGATCAGCGCGCCCTCGATCGCGGCACCGCCGGCAAGGCCGATCGCGGCAACGGAAGCGCCATATTTCATCTGCTTCAGCACACGGCCCAGCATGGCACCGGCGACGGCATCCACACACCCGCCCCACAGCTCTGCCTCAAGCGGTTTGCGGGTAACCTCCGTCAACTCTTCGCGCGCAACGATCTGCGTGGCGCCAAGGCTTTTCAGATAGTCCTCCTGCTCGGGGCGTCCGGTAACGGCGGCGACCTCATGGCCCAGATTGGCAAGGATCGCGGTCGCGACCGACCCGACACCGCCCGCGGCCCCGGTGACAAGCAGCGGGCCATCCTTCAGCCCCCGATCCTCCAGCGCCATGACGGCCAGCATCGCGGTCAGACCGGCGGTGCCCACGGCCATCGCCTGACGGGTCGTCAGCCCCTCGGGCAGGGGCACCAGCATATCGGCGCTCACACGCGCCTTCTCGGCATAGCCGCCCCAGCGGTTCTCGCCCACGCGCCAACCGGTCAGCACGACCTTGTCGCCGGGCTTGTAGCGGTCGTCGTCCGATGTTTCGACCGTCCCGGCAAAGTCGATGCCGGGCACATGGGGATAGGTACGCACCAGCCCGCCACCGGGACCAATGCACAGCCCGTCCTTGTAGTTGACGGTGGAATACTCAACCGCAACGGTGACATTGCCCTCGGGCAATTGATCTTCGCTGATGTCCTGAACCGAGGCAGAGGTCTTGCCCTCGTCATTCTTCTCAACAAGCAGAGCCTTGAACATGGTGTCCTTTCCTGAAAGCCAGTTATCTTGTGAATGGGTCCGGGGTGCAGGCTATGAGGCGCCCCCGGCCGTTTGCGTGGTCTTGCCGCGTGCGACTGTTGTCGCTGGTTCAGCGCGGCCCGTGCCAGTCGATCTGGCAGATCTCGGCCGAGCGTCCGTCGAAATCCCAGACCCGGCCGTAGGCGCGCAGCTTGCCTTTTTGCGCAGAGGCCACGGTGATATCGGGCCCCATCCAGTATTGCGTATTGGTGATGACAAGATCCTTGTCCTCATCCTTGCCGCCGACCGGCGTCACCACGCCCTGAATTTTGCGACCGACGGTGATATGACGTGTCTTGCCCTCGGTCTCGTAGGTGACAGGCTGACGCTCATGGCCCAAAATCTCGCTGACCAGGATCTTGAACAAGCCGGTCGTGCCGCGCGAGGCACCGCTGAAGATCGAGACAAGCGCGTCATATTGCGCGTCTGTCGCACGGTCGTCGATGAACAACGCGACCTTCCAGTTGCCGCGCGACATCATGCCGGGGATCTCGATCATCAGACCGACATTCAGTCCCGCCAGGTCGGTTTCGCCGTGTTGACCCTGATCAATGCGGACGCCGCCCCAGGTCTGGCAATGCCCCTCTGTCGGGGGATGTTTGCCAAGGCTGACAACGCAAGGGCAGAACACCGTGCAGTTGCAGTTCAGGATCAGCTCTCCCTTGAGCGTCCAGTCGGGAATGGTGGTGGCGTCCAATGCCATTGCGGGGCTCCTCGGTTTCAGAAAAGTGGTATCGCAAGCCCGGCGGCGATCAGGGCGACGCCAAGCGGTTTGGTGAAATAGCGGCCAAGGTCGGGCAGTTTTTCCAGCGTCATCAGTACCATGGCCAGGCCCATGAAGGCCAGATTCATGGTGCCGCCGACGAACCCAAGCAGCATCAGCGCCCAGCAGCACCCGACGCAATCCAACCCCAATCGTAGCCCGTTGCGATACGGACCTTCGTCCCAATATTGCATGAAGAATGTCAGCGGTGCGCGACAGCGCGACAGGCAGGCGTCTTTCATTGCGCTGAATTGATAGAGGCCCGCGCCGATCAGCAGAACCATCGTCAGCGGTACCGACAGGCTTTGCCCGAACCCGCCGATCCACCCCAACTCAAACAGGCTGACCTGTGCCATCGCGGCGATCACGGAAAACCCGATCCATGCTGTGAGATAACCGCTCAACAGCTTGCCCAGACCCGTCGGGGTGATGCGGCCCAGATCTTCATAGGTGGCAAAGGCGGGCAGGGCGGTGGGTGCCATCATCGCGGCGCTCATCAGCGCCCACATCGCGAATGCGGATGCAAAGCCGGACGCGCCGAACCCGCCGCTGCACAGCAATTCGACAAAGGACGCGCCGTAGGTCGCCTCAAGGCTTCGCAAATCTGACGGGATGGCCATGCGGAACAGCACCGCCCAGCACAGTATCGTAGCGCCAAAAAAGGCGAGCCAGTGCGGGCCGCGTAGTGATCTGATACGCAATGCGAGCATGGCCCCTCCTTCCTGTCCTGCATCTGACGATCAAGCTTGCAATCAAAATGCCTGACATTTAAATGTAAGACAAATGAAAAGAAGCAAGCGAAATCAAACACCAGATCTGCCCGCGCAGATTGCCAAGGCAATCCGCGATTCCATTCTGGCCGGTGATTTGATGGCCGACGACCGCCTGCCGTCAGAGGCAGATCTGGCCGAGACATTCGCAGTGTCGCGCCCGACAGTGCGCGAGGCGCTGAAACGGCTCGCGGCGCAATCGCTTATTCGCACCGAACGCGGGGCATTTGGCGGGGCTTTCGTCCGACGCCTGTCCTACAAGGAGGCGCAAGCGTTGCACGCGACGGCCTCGACCCTGCTGTTGTCGATCAACGAGGTGGATTTCGACATCGCCTGCGAAGCGCGCTTCGCGATGGAAAAATCCTGCACGGCACTGGCTGCGCTTCGCCGGACAGGGGATGACCTCGCCGCGATGCGGGCCGAGATTCACCGCCAGAGCCAACCCGATCTCAGCGACGAGGCGTTCTGTGCGTCGGATGTCGCCCTGCACCGCGCGCTGGTGGATGCGGCGGCCAATCCGATCCTGTCCTATCAGCTTGCCGGTGCGGTCGAGGCGATGCAGCCCTTGATGAACATGATCACCTTCAGCGCCCGGTCGCGGGGTCAGATCGTTCGGCTGCATACAAGGCTGACGGATGCGGTAGAGGCCCGCGACACAATTGGCGCTGATACCGTGCTGTCAGAGCTTGAGAGCTACACGCTGGAGTTGGGCAAGCGGTTCATTGCGTCACGCGCGGCCTCGGGTTAGCACCGGGCGCGGCCAGAACGGTTTCCCGCCTAGTCAACTGACGGTTCTGCTGAAAATGCGAGTCGGAACGCTTCCAGTGCGGTGTCAGGGTCACCTGCGGCAAAGGCTTCCATCCCGACCGGGCCATGATACCCCAACTCGATCAGCGCCCGTGCAACCACGGCATAGTTGATCTCTCCGGTGCCCGGCTCACAACGGCCCGGATTGTCAGCGACCTGTATCTCGCCGATCCATGGCAGGCATTTTTCACACCAGCGGATCAGATCCCCTTCGCCGATCTGCGTGTGGTAGAGGTCAAGATTGATCCGCAATTGCGGTCGATCCACCGCAGAGACCAGCGCCAGTACGTCCGCCGTGCTGGCGAACGGGCAACCGGGGTGATCCAGCGCGTTGAGGTTTTCCAGTGTGAAAACGACGTCTTCTTTCTCTGCCAGATCGCATAGACGGTGCAGCGTATCCTTGGCCTTCAGCCACATCGCGCCACTGACAGTTTCCTGTTGCCGGATCGGGATGCCGCCATCGCCCAACCCCGTGCCATGCAGGTTCAGCCGGTCCACGCCCAGACGTTTGCCGACCTGCGCGGCCTCGCGCGCTGAGGCCAGCAGCATGGTGGCGCCTTCCTCATCGGCCAGCCGACCTTCAAGATAGCCGTTCATAATGGTGAAGTTTGCACCTGACCTTTCCAGCGCGTCCAGATCCCAGGCGGACCAGTTCCAAAGGCCGACGCCAAGGCCCATCTCGGTCAGGCGCGCCGCGCGCCAATCCATTGGCCTGTCCTGCCAGAGCATCTCGGCGCAGGCCGCAAGCTGGAACGGTTGGCGCATCCGTTGGTCTTTCATCACGCGTCGCGCTCCACGATCCATGCGACCGGTGGGGCCGGAACAAAGCGCCATTTGCGCAAGGGGCCCGCCATGACGTTGAGGTAATACATCTCGAACCCGTAGGGTGCGCCGCAGGGGTGGTGGCCGCGCGGCACCAGCACCACATCGCCATCCGCCACGGCCATGGTTTCGTTCAATTGCAGGTCGTCGGTATAGACCCGCTGGATGCCGAACCCGTGAGCGGGGTTCAGGCGGTGGTAATAGGTCTCTTCGAGATAGGTGATGCGCGGAAAATCGTCTTCGTCATGCCGGTGGCTGGGATAAGAGGACCAGTGGCCCGCGGGCGTGAAGACCTCTGTCACCAGCAGGCTGTCGCAGTAATCCTCGTTTTCCATGGCGATATTGTTGATGTGGCGCGTGTTCGTGCCCTTGCCGCGTTCGGTCAGGGTGATACCCTCCGGGCCGATGCGGCGCGCCGCGTGGCCGCCTTTGCCGGGGGCGGTACAGACCGCGATCACGCAATCGGTCGTTGCTTCGGCCCGCCAGTCGGTTCCATTGGGCAGATACAGGCAATGCGGCGGGGATTTTTCGAACACATTCATCCGGTCGCCCAACTCCCCCCAATCCTGATCCGCGCCGGTGATCCTGGCCTTGCCCTCGACCATGACAAGGATCACCTCATTGTCGCCGGTCGCCTCTGCGGCGGTATCCCCCGGTTTGAGCCGGTAAAGCGAAAAGCCGACATAGCGCCAGCCCGCGCTTTCGGGGGTGATCGCATGCACCTTGCCGCGCGTGCCGAAGGGTTTTCTTTGCAGGTCCGCCATTAGGGGGCTCCTTCAGGTTCGTGTGTCGATGGTCAGGCCGGATTTGCCGCAAATCTCGACGATGTGGTCGTAGCCCAGCTTGGAATACTCGTAGGGATTGGCCTTGGCCGGGTCCTGTTCTGCCTCCACCACGATCCAGCCGGTATAGCCTGACTTTGCCAGCGCGTCGGTGACGGCCTGAAAGTCGACGCAGCCTTGCGGATCGCCCGGCACGGTGAAGGCACCCGCAATCACACCGTCCAGAAAGCTGCGGTTTTCGGCGCGGATCTTGGCTGCCACATCCGCGCGGACATCCTTGAAGTGGACATGCCGGACGCGGTGGCCCCATTTATCCAGCGTCGCCATCACATCGACCCCGCCAAAATGCAGGTGGCCGGTGTCAAACAGCAGCGTCACCGCGTCCGAGCTGCCCTCCATCAGCCAATCAATGTCGTCCTGATCCTCGATCATCGAGCCCATGTGGTGATGATAGGCCAGCACCATACCCTGATCTGCCATCCATTTGGCAAGCTCGGACAGCTTGGCGGCATAAGTTCTGATTTCATCGCGTGATAGTTTGGGTCGGTCGTTCACAGGCGTGTTTATCTGGCCCTGAACTGTGTTCGAGCATTCCGCATAGACCAGGCAGGGCGCGTTGAGTGCCACGAATTGATAGACCTGCCGGCGCACTGCCTCGATTTCATCAGACGCGCTGGTCCCCATCAGATTGCCCGAACACCAACCGCCGCAAAGCGCGATGTTATTGGCATCGAGATATTGGCGCAGCCCGTCGGTGTCCTGCGGCATCCGGCGGCCGCGTTCGACACCGGTATAGCCGATTTGGCGCGCCTCTAGCAGCGCCTGTTCCATCGTGAAGCCCGCCGTCAGATCCGGCAGGTCGTCGTTTTGCCACGCGATGGGAGAGATCCCGATCCGGACGCTCATTGGGTTTTTCTTTTCTCAAGGGCCGCCTCATAGGCCGCGCGTTTTTCGTTTACTTCGGGCCGGGTGCTGACCTCTGGCACGGCAACCTCCCACCATGTGCCGCCATTGGGGGTGGACGGGTAGGGGTCCGTGTCGATGACAATGACATAAGGTCCGGTGATGTCGCCCCGCTTGGCCAGCGCGTCCTCTAGCTCCGCAATAGACGCAACCTTGACCGAGGTTGCGCCCATCGCGCGGGCATGCGCCGCAAAGTCGATGGCCGAAGGCGTCTCGTGGATCGTGTGATCCAGCAGATTGTTGAACTCTGCCCCGCCAGTGCCCATTTGCAGCCGGTTGATGCAGCCAAAGCCGCGATTGTCCGTCACCACGACAGTAAAGCCGATCCCCATCATCGCGGCGGTCGCAAGTTCGGAATTGGCCATCATATAGGTGCCGTCGCCGGTAAAGCAGATCACGTCGCGGTCGGGCTGGGCCATCTTGATGCCCATGGCACCCGCGATCTCATACCCCATGCAGCTGAAGCCGTATTCCATGTGATAGGCACCGGGGCGGGGGGCTTTCCACAGCTTGTGCAATTCGCCGGGCATCGTGCCGGCCGCGCACATGGCAACGGTGTTGTCATTGGCGGCGCGTTGCACCGCACCGATGACCTGCATATCCGTGGGCAGCGCGTTGCCGTCGGTCGGCGCATCGGTCAGGGCATCGACGGCTGCAAACCAATCCGCCTTCAGGTCGGGGGCAAGCGCGTCGGCCTTATAGGCACCAAGCGCGGATGTCAGTTCTTCCAACCCGACCAAAGCGTCGGATTGTACCGGCATCGCGCCATGCTTTTCGGCGTCATAGGCGGCGGTGTTCAGGCTGATCAGCACGCGGGCCGGGTTGGCGAACAGCCCCCAGGATCCGGTGGTGAAATCCTGAAATCGCGTGCCCACGCCCAGCACCAGATCGGCACTCTCGCAGATCTTGTTGGCCGGGTCGCCGCCTGTGACACCGATGGGGCCAAGGTTCAGCGGATGATCCCAGGCCAGCGCGGACTTTCCGGCCTGCGTTTCGGCCACGGGGATGTTGTGCGCCTCGGCAAAGGCTTGCAGCGCCTCGGTCGCGCCGGAATAATGCACGCCGCCGCCCGCGACGATCACCGGATTTTTCGCGGCCTTGATGGCCTCTGCTGCGCGGTCCAACTCGCCCGCGTCTGGACGAATGCGGCGCTGATACCAGATCTTTGGCTCAAAGAAGCTGGCGGGGTAGTCATAGGCCTCTGCCTGCACGTCCTGACAGAATGCAAGCGTCACCGGGCCGCAATCTGCCGGATCGGTCATGATGCGGAAGGCGCGGGGCAGCGCGGTCAGCAGATGTTCGGGCCGCGAGATCCGGTCGAAATAGCGGCTGACGGGTTTGAACGTGTCATTGGCCGTGACCGTGCCATCGCCGAAGCTTTCGATCTGTTGCAGCACCGGATCGGGGCCGCGATGCGCGAACACGTCGCCGGGGATCAACAGGACGGGAAGACGGTTCACATGCGCCAGCGCGGCGGCCGTGACCATGTTCGTCCCGCCCGGCCCGATCGAGGTGGCCACGGCCATCGCCCGCCTGCGGCCCGACTGTTTTGCATAGGCAATTGCCGCATGCGCCATGGTCTGTTCGTTATGGCCGCGCCAGGTAGGGATCTGGTCGCGCGCGCCGTGCAGTGCCTCGCCGATGCCCGCGACGTTGCCATGACCGAAGATCGCCCAGATACCGGCGATGAACGGCTCGCCCGTCTCGGTCATTTGTGCGGTCAGATAGCGTATCATTGCCTGCGCGGCGGTCAGTCTGATTGTCTTGCTCATCGCTCTCATCCTCTTGCTGCGATGCGCGCCGCATCCCAGATGTCGCAAAGCCGGGCGTAGCGCCGGGCCATTTCCTCTACCGCGTCGCTGTCCGGCATTTCGCCCGCCATCCAACTGCGCGCGACTGAGCCAAAGATCGTCCGGCCCACGGCGAACCCTTTGACCAGATCATGCCGCGCGGCCAGTTCAAAGCTTGCCGCCAACGCCTCCTCGGGCGCATCAAGGCCCAGCACCACGATGCCGCGTGTGTGTGGGTCGTTGCGGGTGATGGCCTCGACCGTCTTTGTCCAAGCGGCTTCGGTCTTGAGCGGCTCCAGCTTCCACCAGTCGGGATAGACGCCAAGGTCGTAGAAGCGCTGGATCAGCGTCGCGGTCGTGTCATCGTCAATCGGTGCCACTTTCGAAGGGATCACTTCGAGCAGGAATTCCAGATGATTGCGGCGGCAGGCATGGAACAGGCGCAGGATTGTCGCCTCTTGATCGGCCCAGATGGCCGCATCATCATCGGGGTGGCAGAAACACAGCACCTTGACCACCTGATCGCGGGGCCATTCGCCAAGCCCGCCCAGATCCGGGCCAAGCTCTGCCTCCAGCGTCAGGGGGCGCGATCCGGGCCATTCGGTGGGCCGTCCGACCCAAAGCCCGGAGCCGCTGGCCGCGTGCAGCGCGTCCCGCCCGATCCGGTCGTCACACAGGATGCCGTATCCCGGCTTGCCGTTCTGGACTTTGCGCGCCGCCTCAAGGCACAGCGACTTGAATGCGCCGCCCTTGTCCTTCGTGTAGCCGTCGATCTCCTCAAGCTGCATTCGGTGGTCGAAAGCAAAGACCCGCATCGTCGACCAGTCCCCCCGACGGTTGGTGGACCAGTGGACCTGTTCCAGTTCCGCATCGTTGCGCAGGTCCGGGCGCAGGACGCCGCGTTTCAGGAAAAACTGCATCTCGTCCCAGAACGGATAGGCGGGGGTGCACCCATGGCGGCTGACCGCAAAGGCACCGCAGACATTGGCGTATTTCAGCGCGGTGGGCCAATCCTCGCCGTCCAGCCAACCTTTGAGAAGGCCCGACATGAACCCGTCGCCCGCGCCCAGCACGTTGAACACCTCGATCGGGAAGCCCGGTCCGGCCTCGCCATCGTCAAGGCTGTCGGGGATCGCACCGGTAAAGGCCACGGCAC
The DNA here is from genome assembly GCF_900176485.1 of Primorskyibacter flagellatus. GTDB lineage: Bacteria > Pseudomonadota > Alphaproteobacteria > Rhodobacterales > Rhodobacteraceae > Primorskyibacter > Primorskyibacter flagellatus. The sequence continues at coordinate 41,459 of NZ_FWYD01000023.1, read as the reverse complement.
CGGCAGCGCCGCGTTTGCAGACCAGCGTGGCGGCCGACACCTCGCGCACGGCACGCAGGGCCGCGACGGTATCGGTGGTGCCGCCTGCGATGTGGAACTCTTCTTCGGTGCCGACGATCAGATCGAACAGATGCAGCGTCGATTGCAACTTGGCCGTGACCTTTTCGCTGGCGACAAAGCGGCTTTCGCCGTCGCCATGCCCGGCCACGCCCCACAGATTGGGGCGGTAGTCGATGTCCAGCGCGGTCTGCATGTCGTTCGCGCGGGCAATTTCGAGCGCCTTCAGCGTCGCGGCCTCTACCTTCGGGTGGCTGAGATGGGTGCCGGTGGCCACGACGGCCCGCGCTGAGGTGATGAAATCCGGATCAATATCATCGACCGTCAGCCCCATATCGGCGCAATTCTCGCGGTAGAAGATCAGCGGAAAGCTGTCGGAATTGCGGATGCCGAGCAATACCAGCGCCGTCAGCCGGTCCGGATCGGTCTTGACGCCTGTTGTATCGACGCCTTCGCGTTCCAGTTCCTCGCGGATGAACCGGCCCATATGTTCGTCGCCCACGCCGGTGATGACAGCGGATTTCAACCCCAGCCGCGCCGTGCCGCAGGCGATATTCGTGGGGCTGCCGCCGATATATTTGTCAAAGGAGCGCATATCCTCCAACCGGCCACCCACCTGGCCACCGTAAAGATCCACCGATGACCGGCCAATCGTGATCAGATCAAGTGCTTTCACAGTTTTTGCCTTTCGAAACGGTCAAGCGCATTCAAGCGCCCAAGCGCGGAAACTCAATTGCCCGACCCGGATACAGACGCATCAGCCGAGCGGTGTCTTGAAACGGAGCGAACCGCTTCGCGAGGGGCTGTCAGAACGGCCCCCTCGCGGGCCGTGCGCCAGTTCCCGGATGCGGGAGGGCGCATGGTTCATCCTTGTCAGTGGTAGGTCAGACCGTACCGCCAAGCGAGCCTTCAAGCGCCGCCATCTCCTGCCCGCCAGCCATCAGATCCTGAAGCTCTTCGGGAGAGATATCGCCACGTTTTGCGGTGCCCAGTGTCTGGCCCCGGTTGAGCACGGTAAACCGATCCCCCACCGCCAGTGCATGGCGCACGTTGTGGCTGATGAAGACCACGCCGATACCCTGGTTGCGCACCTTGTCGATGGTCGCCAGCACGTTCGATGTTTGCCGCACCCCCAGCGCCGAGGTCGGCTCGTCCAGGATCAGAACCTTGGCACCGAAATGCACCGCTCGGGCGATGGCGACGGTCTGACGCTCGCCACCCGACAGGGTTCCCACGGCCTGATCGGGACCGCGCAGGTTGATGCCCATCTTGCGCATCTCGGTCATCGTGACCTCGTTGGCATAGTCGATATCAAACCTTTTCAGCAGGCCTTTTCCCTTTGTGGGTTCGCGTCCCATGAAAAAGTTCCGGGTCACGCTCATCAGCGGGATCATGGCAAGGTCCTGAAACACCGTGGCGATCCCGGCCTCCATCGCATCGCGCGGGGTGGAAAAGCTCATCGGTTTGCCTTCGAACAGGATCTCGCCTTTCGTGGGCTTGTGAACGCCCGACATCGTCTTGATGAAGGTCGATTTGCCAGCACCGTTATCGCCAAGAAGGCAGTGGCATTCACCGGGGCGGACATCAAAGCTGACCCCGGCGAGGGCGATGATATTGCCGAAATGCTTTTCGATATTCTTCATTTCGACGATGGGCGCTGCACTCGTGGCGTCACCGTGATGGAATGTGCTGTCATCAGTCATATCAACGCTCCCCCGTGACGCGCTTGCGGATCGCGTTGTTGAACAGGACTGCAATCAGCAACATGCCACCAAGGAAAACCTGGAACCAATCCTGATCGAAATCCGTGTAGGTCAGGCCAATCACCACCATGCCAAAGATGATTGCCCCGAAAAAGGCCCCGATGGCAGATCCGTAGCCGCCGGTCAGCAGGCAGCCCCCGATCACGGCCGCGATGATGGCTTCAAACTCTTTCTGAAACCCGCGGCGGGCATCGGTCGAGCCTGCGTCGATCACGGTGATGATGGCCACCAGAGCGGCACAACAGGCCGTCAGCATGAACAGTGACACCTTGACCCGTGTGACGGGAACGCCGGAATTGGAAGCCGCATTGGTGTCACCGCCTGCTGCGAATATCCAGTTGCCTGCAGGGGTGCGCAGCAGAACATAGGTGGCCAGCAGGGTGATCACCACGAACCACAGGATTTCCACCGGGATGCCGGGCACTTTGGGGGTACCGTTCTTGAAGGTTTCGACCCACCCGTTTTCGGCCAGCCAGGCGAAAAGGCCGGGAAAGGCATCGCCCGAGAAGAACGGCGTCAGCCAGTCGGTCTCGGTCGCGTCACGCACGCCGCGCAGCTGGGTGGACCCGCCGGTTGCCGCCTTCAGCCCGACCAGCGACAGGCCGCGCAGGATGAACAGAAACGCCAGCGTCACGATAAAGGATGGCAGTCCGGACCGGATCACGATGGTTCCGTTGATCGCGCCCACACAGCCCGCGAAGACAAATGTCAGCGGGATCGCGACGGCCAGTGGCAGGCCCCAGTTTATCACGCAGACGGCAAAGAACAGGCCCGCAAAAGCGACCATGGATCCGATGGACAGGTCAAATTCACCGCCAATCATCAACAGCGCGGCACCGATTGCCAGAATACCCAGTTGAGAGGCCGGAGACATGAAATTCATGAAACCCGACAGGCTGAACATGGAGCCATCCGCCGTGATCGAGAAAAAGATGACAACCAGAATGACACCTGCAATCGCGCCCAGCTCTGGCCGTTGCATCAGTTTTGCGAAAAAGGGCTGGGATTTCACCCTTTCATCGACAGGTGGGGTAGATGAATTTTCCATGTGATCCTCTTGGGTTCCACGGGGTCGGCATCGAAATGCCGAACCCTTTGGTCTACTCAGTCAGCTTTGGATCAACGAATGCCCTGAGCCGACAGTTCTACGACCTGTGCGGCCTTGTCGGACGTGACCAGGTTTGGACCCGATGGCACGTTGCCGCCCGGCATCAGGCCATATTTGGCATTCAGCGCCATGAAATTGACCGACAGATAGCCTTGCAGAAACTGCTGCTGGTCGACCGCGAAGGCCGCATCGCCATCCACCACGGATTGCAGGAAGTTGGCTGAGAGATCGAACGAAGCCACGTTGACGTCGCGGCCCGATGCTTTGGCCGCGGCAACCGATGGCTCGCCCGCAGTGCCGGCACCCAGTGCCATCACGGTGTCGACGCTTTCATCCGACGCCAGCGCGGCGCTGACTTTCGACTCGATTTCAGTCGGGTCGTTGGAGGTGGGCAGAACGGTGACATTACCGCCAAAACCTTCGGCGAACCCGTCGCAGCGTTGGTCAAGCGAGACGTTGCCGACCTCGTGGTTCACGCAAATGCCATTTGTGCCGCCCATCTCGGCCAGCTTCTCGCCCGCGGCCTTGCCTGCGTCGAATTCATCCTGACCGACATGCAGCAGGGCACCAAGTCCTTTGGAGACGTCAGAACCCGAGTTGATCGAGATCACCGGAATACCTGCCGCAACCGCACGTTCGATCGATGGCCCCAGCGCGTCCGCGTCGGGGATCGAGACGATCAGCCCGTCAGGTTCCTGATTTACCGCCGCGTCGATCAGCTGGGACATGGCCACCATGTCAAAGGTTTCCGGTGCGCGGTAATCGACGTTGATGCCGGTATCCTTGCCGGCCTGCTCGACGCCGTTTTTGACGACATTCCAGAACGCGTCATTTGCCTGACCGTGTGACACCACAACGATGTCCTGAGCGAATGCCGGTGTTGTCAGTGCAATCGCGCTGGCTGCCAGTGCGCCTTTCAATAGAGTGTTCATTGTCTTCCTCCCAATGAGTTATGGTAATGCGGGCCATCCCGACCCCAAGCCGAAGCCCGCAAGCAGTCCCCGGCTTATCCGGCTTTTGCCGGATTATGTTTGGCTTGAAACGCTGATCTACCTCCTTCTGATCCCGAACTTCGGCCACATTGCAACCGGTTTCAACAATATTCTGACAGGTTGACCGGCGCGCCGGTTCTGGCGGAACGCGTGGCGGCCTCTGCCATCGCCAGTGCGGTGACGCCGTCATCCAACGTGACAGGCATGGGGGATCGGGTCGTGACCGCCTCGACAAATGCCGACCATTCGGCAATGTAGGCGGGCATGTAGCGCTCCAGGAAAAAGTAGGTGGGCTTTGCTCCGGTAACGCCTGAACTTGTCGATTTAACCACCGTGTTTTCCAGCATATTCTGCGCCTGTAGCAAGCCTTCGGACCCCAGTAATTCCACCCGTTGATCGTAGCCGTAAACGGCGCGGCGCGAGTTCTTGATAACGGCGATCCGGCCATCGGCGTAGCTCAGCGTGACCACGGCTGTATCGACATCCCCAGCCGCGCCGATCGCCGCATCGACGACCGAACTGCCCACCGCGCTGATCGAAACCGGTGCGTCGCCCATTATGAAATTTGCCATGTCGAAATCGTGGATCATCATGTCCCGGAACAACCCGCCCGACACTTTGATATAGCTGACTGGCGGCGGTGCGGGATCGAATGAGGTGATCGACAAAAGCTCGGCCTTGCCGATCTCGCCCGCATCCAAGGCTGCCTTGAGCGCCCCGAAACTGGGATCGAACCGGCGGTTGAAGCCGATCATCACCGGCATGCCGGTCTTTGCAACGGCCCGTTGGCAGGCTTGCGCACGTTCCAGACTTAGATCAACGGGCTTTTCGCAAAGCACGGCCTTTCCGGCGGCGGTGGCTGCTTCCATCAGATCCGAATGGGTGTCCGTGGAGGTGGCAATCAGGACCGCGTCGATTGTGGGATCGGCAATGATTTCATCCGAGCTTTGCGCCTTTGCGCCGAATTCCGCTGCCAGCTTGTTCGCGTTTTCCGCAGTCGCATCAGACACGGCCACCAAGCGGCTACCCGAATGTGCCGAAATGGCCCGTGCGTGTACGTTGCCGATGCGGCCCGCGCCCAGAAGCCCAATATTCAGCATGTTTCCCCCGAATCCTGTTGTTGCGGGCCATGGTGGCAATTTTTGCACACGCGTGCAACAAAAAACTGCACGCGGGTGCAAATGTTCTGGAGGCTGGGTGGTTAATCAGCTAGCCTGACAATAAGGAGGCGCGGAACATGCCATCAAATGTCGCACAAGACAGCATCACTGCCGACGATGTCGCGGAACTGGCAGGCGTGTCCCGTTGGACTGTAAGCAGGGCGTTCAAGAAAGACGCCTCGATCTCTGCCAAGTCCCGAAAGAAGGTTCTCGAAGCCGCGACAGAGCTTGGCTATGCGCCGGATCTGTTGGCGGCGAGCCTCGCGTCGGACAAAAGCAACCTTGTTGCACTTCTGGTCGATGATTTCGCCAACCCGCACAAGCTGGTGATGATGGAGCGGCTGACTCGCATCCTGCGCAAGAATGGTTGGGATACGTTGCTGGTGAACACTCTGGACGAAAACGATGCCTCTGCGGCTTTGATGAATGCCAGCCAGCGCAGAGTGGACGCGGCCGTGCTGATCGGTGTGAACTTCAACGATCAGGAACTGGCTGCGGCGCTTGGCGCGCGCCGTGTCAAAAAGCTGATCGTGTTTGCGCGCAGCTCTGAAAACCCCAACACGATTTCGATCTGCTGTGATGACCGGTCAGCGATGACAGAGATCACTGGCCACGTCATCCGCAAGGGTTATCGGCGGCCATTGTTTCTGGCCGGTCCGCAGACTCAATCCGCCCACCTGATGCGGAAGGAAACATTTGTCAGACTGTGGCATGAGGCCAATGGGGACAGGCCGGATTTCATTTCCGTCGGCAGTTACGATCCGGCGCTGGCCTACCAATCTGTCGCGGATCGCATGCGAAACAGCACGACAGACGCCAGGCCTGACGTCGTCGTTTGCGAAAACGATGCGCTGGCGATGGGGGCCGTCGACGCGATCCGCTATGAGCTGGGCCTGAAAGTACCCCAGGACATTGCCGTGACCGGCTTTGACGATGTACCCCAAGCGGCCAGCCCGCATTATTTGCTGACCACCTATCGGCAACCGATTTCCGCGATGGCCGAAGGGTTGGTGCAGGTTTTGAAAGGTGAATCCGACACAACGGATCTTTGCCGGTTTTCGGGACAATTGATCATTCGTGACAGTGCCTGACATGTGCAAACTCCCGACCCGTTTCTCGACCGCGACGAATGTTGGCGACAGGAAAACGCCAGTTTTTCAATCCGTGACGAAAAGACCCTTGTAGGCCTCGCGCAGCAGGTTTTTCTGGACCTTGCCCATCGTGTTGCGGGGCAGGGCATCCACGGTGATGATCTTGCGTGGGTGTTTGAAGCGGGCCAGTTGCTCGACGCAGGCCGATAGAAGCTGCTCGGTGGCTGGTGTCTGGTCTTTCTCGGGCACGATTGCCGCAACTGCGGTCTCGCCGAAATCCTTGTGCGGAACGCCGATCACTGCGCTTTCAAGAACGCCGGGTTGACCGTCCAACACAAGCTCAATTTCTTTGGGGTAGATGTTGTAGCCGCCGGAAATGATCAGGTCCTTGTTTCGGCCGACAATGGTGACGTAGCCATCTTCATCCTGCACGCCCAGATCGCCGGTGATGAAAAAACCGTCCGCGCGCAATTCAGCGGCGGTCTTTTCGGGCATCTGCCAGTAGCCCTTGAAGACGTTGGGACCGCGCACCTCGATCTGTCCGACCTCACCGCGCGGCAGTTCCTCGTCCGTGTCGGGATCGGTGACCTTCAATTCGACGCCGGGCAGGGGGACGCCGACAGTGCCCGCCCGGCGGTCGCCCTCATAGGGGTTAGAGGTACTCATGTTCGTTTCCGTCATCCCGTAGCGTTCCAGAATGCGGTGGCCGGTGCGGTCTTCGAACCGGATATGCGTTTCGGCCAGCAGCGGCGCAGAGCCGGATATGAACAGCCGCATATGCCGGGCAAGATCACGGTCAAAGCGCGTATCCTCCAGCAGCCGGGTGTAGAAGGTTGGCACCCCCATCATCGTCGTCGCTTCGGGCAGGCGTGCAATAATGGTGTCGGGATCGAATTTCGGCAGAAAGATCATCGCCCCGCCTGCCAGCAGCGTCACATTGGTCGCCACGAACAGCCCGTGCGTGTGGAAGATCGGCAGCGCGTGTATCAGGACGTCCTGTGCCGTGAAGCGCCAATACTCCACCAGCGTTTCCGCGTTGGACAGAAGGTTGGCCTGAGTCAGCATCGCCCCTTTTGATCGCCCGGTGGTGCCGGACGTGTACAGTAAAGCGGCCAGATCATTCTCTGTGCGTTCTGCGGTCTGGAAGGTCACAGGCTGCGTTTGCGCGGCGTCCGGCAGGCTGCCCGTTCCATCGCCATTCAACGTCATCAACTGCGCGCCCAAGCTTTCGGCCATCGGGCGCAGATCTTCTTCGGTGGCACCGTCGCATACCATCAGCTTTGCGCCGGAGTTTTCGACGAAATATTCCAGTTCGTCGTGGGTGTAGGCGGTGTTCAGAGGCAAAAAGACAACGCCTGCCTGCACACAGGCCGCATAAAGCGCCAGTCCCTGTGGCGATTTTTCGACTTGCGCGGCCAGCCTGTCACCGGGCTGCAAACCTGCGCGTGTCAAAACATGCGCGAATTGCGCCGCCATTTTCAGGAAATCACCGTGGTGCAGGACCTTGCCGGAGGGCAGCAGCAAGAACGGCGTGGACTTGCCTTCGTGAGCCCCGAAAAGACGATCATAAAGCGGGTTCATGGTGCGGTTTCCTTCAATCTCGCCTCACCGGCCTGGGCCAGGCTTCGCAGATCCGGCGAGGTGGCAATGACGCCGTCAGACGCAAATTTCTCGTGGTTTTGCGACACGCGGGCCAGATCGTAAAGGTAGTTGACCATGACGCCCTCAGATTGGGCGCGCCCCTTGGGCGAGGTGTCCGCCCCGGCATGCAGCGCATGTACCACCGCGCCGTTGCCAAGATGAAACCGTGCCACCGGGTCCAGCGGCTTGCCGTTGTCGCGTTTGGCGCGGGTCAGATAGTAGGCCGCCAATTGGCGCAGGGTTGTGTCGTCCCGAGTGCTGTCAGGCAGATCCTGATCGCCCAGCCAGCGGACAAAACCGGGGATCGGTGACAGCGTGACAAAGGTTTTCAGTCCCGGCAGCTGCGCGGACAGATCCGCAGCCACCTGTTTGATCAGTGAATTGCCGAAACTGATTCCGGCCAGCCCGGACTGGCAGTTGGAGATCGAATAGAACACCGCCGTGTCGGCCTGTTCAGGCGCAAGCGCGCTGCGGCCTTCGGCCAAAAGCGTCTGGATAGAGCCGGGCACGCCCTTGGTCAGCGCGACCTCGACAAATATCAGCGGATCATCCGGCATGGACGGGTGAAAGAAGGCAAAGCATCGTCTGTCGGCAGGTTGCAGACGGCGGCGCAGTTCATTCCAACTGTCGATGGCATGCACGGCCTCATAGGCGATGATCTTTTCCAGAATATGCGCAGGGCTCTCCCAGCTGATCGGCCGCAACACCAGAAAGCCGCGATTGAACCACGAGGCAAAAAGGTGACGAAGGTCGAGATCCAGTGCCATCAGCGCGTTGTCCTCCCGTCCCAGCCGCAGAAGATCGGACCGCATCGACACCAAAAGATGTGTGGCTCCGGGGACTTGATTCAGGCGGCGGACAAGTTCTTGCCGGGGCGGCTCGGCAGCGGCCATGAAGACGCGATAGCTGGTCTTGCCCGGCGATGCCTCATAGGCATCCAGTGCCACGCGCACCGCTTGGGGGTCCAGATCCATCCCAAGTGCCATATGGCGGAAGAAATCCAGCTTTTCGGCGTCGTCCCATTTGGCATAACGGTCAAGGATCTGGCGCGCGACGGCCTGCCCGGTGACATCGCCCGAGGCGCTGACAAGATCGTCCGTCAGCTCTGACAAGGTGCGGTCGTCCTCCCGCGCGAGACCAAAGCGGTAGCGACGGTCGAATATGTTGCTTAACAGATCGGCAAAGATGCTCACAATGTGGCTCCCATCACGACTTCAGGCCACAGGATTGCCCGTTCCGCAAACAGGCACAACAGGGCAATCGCCGCAAGGTGGCTTGCGAGTTGGGAAAGCTGTCACGACCCAAAGCGGATGAGCGCTTTGGGTCGAGGTGTTTGCTTTCAGGCGTTGGCCTTCGCATCTGCCCGACGTTCTTTCGGAAAGAAGCTGTAATAGAAGACCGGTGCCGCGATCAGGGTCAGGACAGAGGCGAATCCCAGCCCGCCCATGATGGTCACCGCCATAGAGGCAAAGAACGCGTCGGACAGAAGCGGGATCATCCCCAGGATCGTCGTTGCCGCCGCCAGAACGACGGGGCGCAGACGCGAGGTGGAGGCGTCCAGGATCGCCTTGCGGAAGCCGACGCCTTCGGCACGGACCAGATCAATCTCCTCGACCAGAACGATGCCGTTCTTGATCAGCATCCCCGAGAGGCTGAGCAGACCCAGCAACGCGGTGAACGAGAAGGGCAGACCGGTGCCCAACAGACCCAGCGCCACGCCGTTCACGCTCATCGGGACAAGCAGCCAGATGATAACCGGCTGACGGATCTTCCCGAACAGCAGGACAGAGATCAGCACCATGGTGATCAACGACAGCGGCAATTGCTTGCCCAGCGATGCCTGCGCTTCGGTCGAGTTTTCATACTCGCCACCCCATTCCATCTTGTAGCCTTCGGGCAATTCAATCCCTTCGACCGCACTGCGGATCTGGGTGAAGACCGTCGCGGCATTCACGCCCGCCGGAACGCCGGCCTGAACGGTGATCGTCTCCACCCGGTCACGACGCATCAGAAGTGTATTCTGCGCCTCCCAGGCGAAGCCGTTGGTGATCTGTGATACCGGGATGTAGGATTTGGCTGCCGCCGAATAGACCGGCAGATCCGACAAATGCGCGCTGCCTTCAGACGCGGCGCTGTCAGTGCGCAGAACGATCGGGATCAACCGGTCACGTTCGCGGTAGACGCCGACACGAATGCCTTCGGACCCCAGTTGCAGCGATTGCGCGACATCCTCACGGCTGACGCCGGCGGCTTTTGCCCGTTCGTCAGCGAATCGCGGTACGATCACCAATTCACGTTCCCGCCAATCGGTGCGCAGATCCTGCAACTGATCGGAGGTTTCGGTCAGCACGGCGGTTGCCTCTTGTGCCAGACGGCGCAGCACGACCGGATCGGGGCCGGAGAATCGTGCCGCGATGGGCGAGCCGCCGCCCGGCCCGAATGCCAGCCGCTCGGTCCGGAATTCCCCGGAGGTCAAGGTGCTGCGACCGAAGGCTTCGAGATCTTCGCGCAAGTCCGGGATCTGTTCCAGCGTATCGGTGCGAATGATCAGGTGGCCATAGGTCGGAAGGGCTTCCTCTGGTGCGTAGGTCAGCATGAAGCGGGTAGCCCCGCCGCCGATGAAGGTCGAGACAGAGACAACCTCGTCGCGGTCCGCCAGCCAATCCTCAAGCTGCGCCATATCGTCGGACACACGGTGAATGCTGGCACCCTGCGGCAGTTTGTAATGCACATAGAAGAGCGGCGTGTTGCTGTCCGGAAAAAACTGCTGTTTGACCTGCCCGAACCCGATATAGCAGACCACCGTGATGCCGATCAGCGCAAGGATGACAAGGTAGCGCAAGCGCAGCGCCGCGGACAGCACTGCGCGGTAGGTCCGGAACAGCGGCCCGCCATATTGGTCGCCAGCGTCGCCGGTGCCGGTCTTGAAGAAATAATGCGCCAGAAGCGGCGTTGCGGTGATCGCCAGAATCCAGGACAGCAGAAGCGAAATCCCGATCACCGCAAAGAGCGAGAACAGGAATTCGCCCGTCGCGTCCGGTGACAGGCCGATCCCTGCAAAGGCCATGATGCCGATCACCGTGGCACCCAGAAGCGGGGTTTGCGTCTTGGCGGCGACATCCTCCGCGGCATCGCGCGCGGTCTTGCCTTGCGCCATGTCGCCTTGCATGCCTTCGGCCACAACAATGGCGTTGTCCACCAGCATGCCCATCGCGATGATCAGCGCACCAAGCGAGATCCGTTCCATCTCGATGCCGAAAATCGCCATCAGAAAGATCGTGCCGACAACGGTCAGAAGCAGTGTTGCGCCCACAACCACAGCCGCGCGCCACCCCATGAACAGCGCCAGCACCAGGACGACGATGCCCACCGACATCGCCAGATTCAGCAAAAAGGCGTTCGACGCTTCATCCACCACCACATGTTGCTGGTAGACCGGGTGCAGTTCGACCCCTGCCGGCACGTCGCGCATGATTTCGGCCAGACGCACATCCACCCGTTTGCCAACATCGACGATGTTCAAGGCGGCCTTGCCCGCGACACCCAGGGTAAAGGCCTCCTGGCCCTGAAATCTGATGATCTCGGTGGGCTCTGTCACCCGGCTGCGCGAAACCGTCGCAAGATCCAGCATGTCGATGACCTCGCCGCCGACACCGATGGTCAGGTTGGCGATTTCCTCGACGGTTTCCGTGCCCTCGGGGGCCTGAATGCGGATCTGCTGCCCACCTTGGGTGACGCTGCCTGCTTCTGTGCGCGTGTCCGTGTTCGACAGCGCACCCGCGATGGCGTTGGGTGCGATCCCCAGATTGGTGATGATCGAGGTGCTGGCATCGACATAGACAGCTTCTTCCGGCAGGCCCGCCACGGCGACATCCGCCACGCCGTCCACCGCCAAAAGCTCGCGCCGCAGGTAGTCCGCGATTTCGTGACGCTCTGCATCGGAAAATCCGGGAGCTGTCACCGCATAGAATACACCGTATACGTCGCCGAAATTGTCGTTGACGATGGGTGTGCCAGCCTCAGGCGGCAGGCTGCGTTGCGAGTCCGCCACGCGGTTGCGCAGTTTGGTCCAGATCGCCGGCAATTCGGTGCCATCATAGGTCGATTCGATATTGACCGAGATGCGGCTGACGCCAGGTTTGTTGGACGAGGTGATAAAGTCGATCTCACCCATCTTCTGGATCTCGGATTCGATGGGTTCCGTGACCTCGCGCGCCACCTGTTCAGCGGTCGCACCGGGGTATTGTGTGAAGATGATGGCGTTCTTGATCGTAAAGGCCGGATCTTCGAGGCGGCCGATGGTGGCGAAGCCCCAGATCCCACCCAGCAAACATGCCAGCATCAGAATCCAGGTGATCAGCGCCTTGTCGATGGACGCGCGCGCGATGGACATGGGCTTATTCTCCGACGCGGGTGAAGGGGCGAACGGATTGACCATCCGTGAGCTGTGAAGCGCCGGTCAGCACGATCTGCGTGCCGCCTTCGGGGCCGTCGATCATGTGCAACTGGCCGTCTTCCTGCAACTCCACCTCAACCGGGACGCTGCGGACCTTGCCATCCTCGAAGACCATGACAGACGGGGCACCCGCCGGGTCATAGATCAGCGCTGTTTCTGGCAGGATGATGCCGTCGGGTTGGGTGCCTTCGGCCGAGGCATAGACCGTCACCGACGCGCCGGGAAGAACGTAGTTTCCGGGGTTTTCGGTGAAGGCGAGGGTGATCGTGTAGGTCTGGCCGACCGAGGACGTCTCTGCTTCGAATTCGCGCATGGCGAGCGCAAAGCGTGTGGTGTCGCCGGGCAGTTCTGCCGCAAATGTGACACCGCCACCAGCACCGGCCTGCCGGAACAGGACCTCCGGCACTTCGATGTCGACGCGGATTTCCGAAACGTCATGCAGGCGCACAACCGGCGTACCGGCTGCCACAGTGGTGTAATTTGCCACCAGCCGCCGCGCCACCAAGGCATCGAAGGGGGCGTGCAGCGTGGCATGTTCCAGGTTGTCCTGCGCGCCCGCAAGTGCAATGTCGGCCAGCTGAAGCTGGGTTTCAGCGTCGCGGACCTGCACTTCTGATACGGCCTGACCACGCAGCGATTTCAGGCGATCCGCATCTCGCTGGGCTTTGTCGTAATTCGCTTGGGCCTGCGCAAGGGCACGTTCGTATCCGTCCAGATCAAGCCGGGCAATCAGGGCGCCGCTGGCCTTTTTGCTGCCTTCATCGGCGTTCAAGTCCACGATCTGTCCACCCACCTGAAACGCTAGGTCGACGGTCTGGCGTGCCTGCACCTGTCCGAAGAACTGACGTTGCAGGACGACAGGGCCAGAACGTAGCTCTATCAGTTTTACGGGTTTCACCACCTCTTGTGCGGCAAGCGAAGAGGCGGCCAGAGCGAGGACTCCGAGAAATGGAAGAAAAAAGCGCACGGCGTGTCCCTTTTGTGTGGTTCCGCGATTCGCTGCACAAATATGCCAAAGTCGGACAAATGCAAACTGATCGGTTCAGTTATTTTGCCACAGTTGCGCACTGACGTTGTGTCGAGCCGCACTTGATCGCGGATATTGTCGGACTCTCGCTGCGCAATCGCAAGGGGAAGCGTGTTGAACGGAACTGTCCACGCATGATCTTGCAGTCAGGCAGCGTGCCTCGGGAGGAGCGTCACCTCCGGCGATCCAACCAGTCTTCAATTTCGCGAAGGCGCGTCCGCGCAACCGGAACCACAGTCTTGTCCTCCAGCACCAAGACATGCCGACTGCCTTCGCGATCCAGGCGTGGTTTGGCGTTCCGCGACACCCACCAGGAGCGATGCGGCTGAATACCATCCTCTGGAGCGGTCTGGGCAATCAGATCACTCAGACGGGCACGGTGCCGGATATGGGTGTCTTGCAGTTGGATGTGGATAAAATGTTCCTGTGCGCAAACGTGATAGAGGCGATCTATCGGAAGGCGATGGTGCCCAACCGCGATGTGGCGCGGCTGTGCCTCCAACGCACGGGTCTTCACCGAACGCGTTTTTCTTATGACCTCAGGCAGGACATAGCGGGAGAACACCGTCTCCAGCACTTGAACGGTCAGAAATAGTGGCAGGAATCTCTTCGGAGCGAAGATGCGAAGATCTGTCCCGGAGAATGAATCGGCAAGCGCCGTGGTCAGAGAAAGTGCCGGTATCAGCACCAGAATGCTGAGCAGCGGCAGCGGCACAAGAAGACGCGGAAATCTGGTTTGCAGCGGTGCAACAACCAATAGTGCCGGAGTATAGAGCGCAAGATAGACAACGAAGCCCGCGACCCAATACCCGGCAGTGACCGGAAAAGCATAATGGACGCTGATGTTGGACGGGTCGGCTGCCAGCAACACGACGATGCTCAGCGCGTAAAACAGCAAGGTTTTACGATGCAATAAATAATCAGGTACATCTTCCAGCCGAACGTCGAGAGATCTGCCAAGAATGTCGACGAGACGTATATCCGGTTCGAAATTGCCTATTTTTCTTGTCACGGGTCAAATCCAAGCCATCGAGGCGATACGAATTGAGTCTATCGTCTCTGTCGGTTGTGCGCGAACGGTTCCCATGCTTGACGGCCTGTGTTTTCAGGGGACTGTCGCTATTTAGCGTCACTTTGATTTACCCAAGCCTGCGCCTTGGCTTTATTCGCGCAAGCGTCGGATTAAGACATCGGCAAGGCGCATTTCCGCGAAGTGGAAAAAATGCGCTGTGCAGCCTGCGGAAACTGCTTGACGGTCGGCAGACAGCGCCATAGAAGACCGCTCACGCCCAAGGTTCGGGTGTGCAGCGGGCGGTTGTAGCTCAGATGGTTAGAGTACCGGCCTGTCACGCCGGGGGTCGCGGGTTCGAGTCCCGTCAACCGCGCCACCGCTGCCAATTTTGAACCAGGGTCAGGATCACAGCCGAACGTTCTGTTCGGGATCCGATACAGATGCGCGGTTGTAGCTCAGATGGTTAGAGTACCGGCCTGTCACGCCGGGGGTCGCGGGTTCGAGCCCCGTCAACCGCGCCACTACTGAATAACATGTCAAAATTCAAAATATTCCGGGAACTTGATCGCTCGTCGTGGGTTGGGTTTCCATGATGGGTACAGGCAGGATATTTCGAGAAATTGGCTGCAAGCCGATGTTTTCTCCCGCTGCGGGAGGTCTCGACGAAAAAAGGCACCCTGAAGGGTGCCTAGCAGAACAGGAGGGGACGCTCGGTCCTTCTGATCGTTTGGGTCGCTTAACGTCCCCAGCTGCGCACAGGACCACAGTCCATGTGCACGAAATCGGATTTCGAATAACGCCCCACGCCGCCTGCATGACAGGCCGCCGCAGCCCGCGCCACTTGGCTGACCGAACGCGATCCAAGTCGCAGATCCGCAGCCTGTCCCTTGAGGTGCAGCGAGTTTTTCGCGACACCCGACGAGCGCGCGCGCAGCATCGCATTGGTTTTAGGGCTGCGATAACCGGACAACAGCATGTAAGGTTCGCTGACATCCATAAGATTATGCGCAGCTGCCATGATGTCGATGGTGCGCAAATCGATTTGCTTGACGTCGTTCGTGCGCCAGTCGCGCATGAAGTGGTGAACTTCTTTCACGGCATCGGCAATATAGTCACCTTCGATCCAATAGATCATATCAAGCCGTTCGCCAGTTCGCCCGGAATACATGCGTATCCGGCGAATGTCGCCGGCACCGCGCAAAAAGCCGGCTGCGTTGCTGAAGGTTGGTGTCGCCGTGACCATGGTTGCAGCGAATGCACCAAGAAGGTGCCGCCGCGATACTCCGCGAGTGCGTATGTCAGTCATGTTATTAGCGCCTGTCCCGTCGCTCGGTTTCGTGATGCCCGTGTCGTTGCACGGCCGTGATGTGACATCCCCGCCTGACTTATTGCATATTCCGATTCGACGACCAAGGCCGTTTTCGGTGTCCGGCAGAGGATCAAGAGATTTGAGCAATTTTTCGCTGAAATTGGTAAAGATGTGGCTAATGTGTCCGCAAACAGGTGCGGGGCTGCACCACGAAGGTCTGTTTGGAAGAAGTTTACCGTTTGTGAATAGACTTGTGGGCAGTTTTGGACGAGATGCGTTTAGATGGGGATATCAGTTGTTGTAAGGGGGTTCGTATGAGCCAACGTTTTTCGGTCAATCTCAAACTGCACCTGCGGGTCATCTCGGTCGCCACCATACTTGCATTGACATGGCCTTTTGCCGCGACGGCGCAGGTAACGGCGTTCAAACAGGCAGTGGCCGAAGCTGCTGCGCAGGACACTGATATCGCTGCTTTTTATCGGGCCAACGATTTCGATCCGATCTGGACCGGAAGCTCCTCTGACGACAAGGCGCGGCGACAGGCATTGCTGGATGCTGTCGTGACGGCGAACGCCCACGGGCTACCTGCGGGCCGTTATGACGCGACGATGCTGAAGACCAAGATGCAGGGGGC
Source organism: Primorskyibacter flagellatus (assembly GCF_900176485.1). Lineage (GTDB taxonomy): Bacteria > Pseudomonadota > Alphaproteobacteria > Rhodobacterales > Rhodobacteraceae > Primorskyibacter > Primorskyibacter flagellatus. The sequence goes on along the minus strand of NZ_FWYD01000023.1, from coordinate 25,209 downwards.
GACCGATCCGCGTGCCCGCGGTCACGTCGAGGTCGAACTCAGTAAGGTCTTTTTGCAATTCGCCCGTGATATACAGACCGGGATTCTAACCCCTTCGCGCATTGACAGCGAGATCAAGCGCACTGTTCCGCTGCGCAATGGAACTTCTTATCTTGCCGCCCTTACAACAAGCAGCCCCGCCGCGTTCTTCAAAGCCTTGCCGCCGCAATCGCCCGAATATGCGCGCCTGATGAAAGAAAAACGTGTGCTTGAAATGCGGCTCGCGCAGGGCGGATGGGGGCCAAAAGTGAACGCCGACAGTTTGAAGCCCGGTCAAACGGGCAATGCGGTGGTTGCATTGCGCAATAGGTTGATACTGATGGGATATCTTGGCCGGACGGCTCAGGCCGGTTTTGATGCGCAGATGCAGGCGGCCGTGCAATCATTTCAGCAGGATAACGGGTTGTCGGCCGATGGTGTGGCCGGGGCCGTCACAATGGCGGAGATAAATCGCGATGTCGAGGACCGGCTGGCCTCTGTCATTGTGGCGATGGAACGTGAGCGCTGGATAAACCTACCCGAAGGCCTGGGTGAACGGCATATCAAGGTGAACCTCACCGATTTTTCCGCCAAGATCTACGATGACGACAAACTGACCTTTGAAACGCGTTCGGTGATTGGTGCCGATCAGGGCGACCGGCGCAGCCCCGAATTTTCCGACGTGATGGAGTTCATGGTCATCAATCCAAGCTGGTACGTCCCGCGCTCGATCGTGACCAAGGAATATTTGCCAAAGCTGAAATCCAACCGCAATGCGGTCAGCCATCTGATTATCACCGATCGGAATGGCCGACAGATCAACCGTGGTTCGGTGAATTTCTCGGCCTACAACGCCCGGAATTTTCCGTTCTCGATGCGCCAGCCGCCGAGTTCCACCAACGCATTGGGTCTGGTGAAGTTCATGTTCCCGAACAAATACAACATCTATTTGCACGACACCCCTTCAAAAAGCCTGTTTGATCGCGAATCGCGTGCGTTCAGCCATGGGTGTATACGCCTGCAACAGCCCTTTGAATTTGCCTATGCGTTGCTGGCCAAGCAGACTTCGGATCCGCAGGGGCTTTTCCATTCCCGACTGAACGGCGGCAAGGAACAGCGCGTGACACTGGACGAACCCGTGCCGGTCCATTTGATCTACCGGACGGCGATCACCAAGGCGAAGGGCGGGTTGGAGTATCGTCGTGACGTCTATGGCCGTGATGCGCGGATTTGGGGGGCGCTGCGCAATGCAGGGGTGGCCCTGCGGGCGGTTCAGGGATAAACCACTCCGCGCAATGGTCCGGAGGATGCGATGAGCCACACCATCGGTGAGATAGCAGGTGCGCTTGGTCTGAAGGTTGCAGGTGATGCGAGCATCCGGATAACGGCTGTTGCAGAACCTGCCGACGCGCGCCCCGAAGATCTGGCGCTTGCGATGAAACCGGATTTTGCAGCGGATATTGGCAAAGGGCAAGCGCGTGCCGCGATGCTGTGGGAAGATGCGGACTGGCAAGCAATGGGGCTTCAGGGGGCCGTTCTTGCGGCGCGCCCGCGACACGCGCTTTCGGGCCTGTCCAGCATGTTGGACCCCGGACCGGGCTTCGCGCCGGGAATCCATCCCACAGCATGCATAGACGAAACTGCTGTTCTGGGTGCCGATGTGTCCGTGGGGCCGTTCACGGTGATCGGGCGGAATGTGAAAATCGGCGCGGGATCTGTCATCGGCCCACAATGCCATATTGGCGACAGCTCTGTTCTGGGGGAACGGGCGGAGCTGCGCGACGGGGTCCGCATCGGGGCGCGTGTCATCATCGGGGCGCGGTTCATCTGCCAATCAGGCGCGATAATTGGCGGCGACGGGTTTTCATTCGTAACGCCCGAACAATCGGCTGTGGAGCGCGCGCGTGGCACCCTGGGCGATCAGGGCGAGATCGCTGCGCAACCTTGGGCGCGGATCCATTCGCTTGGTGCGGTCAACATCGGTGACGATTGCGAAGTCGGTGCCAATTCCTGCATTGATCGTGGCACCGTGCGGGACACCTGTTTGGGGAATGGCACAAAACTCGATAATCTTGTGCAGATTGGCCATAATGTTGTGATCGGCGACCATTGCTTGTTGTGCGCACAGGTAGGTGTGGCCGGGTCCACTCGACTGGGCAATCACGTCGTGCTGGGCGGACAAACGGGCGTTGGTGATAATCTTTTCATCGGGGACCATGTGATCACGGGTGGCGGCACCAAGGTGCTGGCCAATGTGCCGGGGGGGCGTGTGATGCTGGGTTATCCGGCGGTGCAGATGCAGAAACATATCGAAATCTACAAGGCCATGCGCCGGTTGCCACGGCTGTTTCGTGACGTCGCTGCTTTGCAGAAATCGGTTTCAAAGCACGAGCAGAACGGCTAAAGCCTCGCTCAGAACGTGACAACAGGAGCGGTGCCATGGAGATCAGGGAAAAAGTGATCGAAATAGTGGCCGAACAGGCTGTTCTGGAGCCTTCGGACGTGACGATGGACAGCACGCTGGAAGAGCTGGGGATCGACAGTCTTGGGCTGGTTGAAAGCATCTTCGCGATCGAAGAGGCGTTCGACATTTCTGTCCCGTTCAACGCCAACAATCCGACCGAAAGCGAATTCGACATCTCGACCGTGCGCACCATCGTCGCCGGCATCGAAAAGCTGGTGCGAGACCAAAAGCCGTGAAACGTGTCGTCATAACCGGCGCGGGAACGATCAATGCGTTGGGCGGCGATGTGCCCGCGACGCTGGAAGCGATGCGCGAGGGGCGCTGCGGCATTGGCGAATTGGACATCCGCGATGTGGACCGTCTGGCCGTCCGCATCGGTGGGCAGGTCCGCGAGTTCGAGGCCGAAAACGTCTTCAACCGTCAGCAGCTGACGCTCTATGACCGCTTCACGCAATTCACCTTGGTGGCCGCAGCTGAAGCCATCGCGCAATGCGGACTGGAGTTTACCGGCGAGTTGGCTGCCAAGGCAGGCGTCATTCTGGGCACGGCGGGGGGCGGTGTGTCTACCTGGGATGATAATTACCGCTCTGTCTATGAGGACGGAAAAAACCGCGTGCATCCTTTTGTGGTGCCGAAGTTGATGAACAACGCCGCAGCCAGCCATGTCTCGATGCAGTATAATCTGAAAGGGCCGAGCTACACGGTGTCCACGGCCTGTGCATCGTCGAACCATGCCATGGCGCAGGCGTTTCAGATGGTCCGGTCGGGTATGTCAAAAGCGATGGTGACAGGCGGATCGGAATCCATGCTGTGCTTTGGCGGGGTGAAGGCCTGGGAAGGTCTGCGTGTGATGAGCCGCGATGCCTGCCGGCCCTTCAGCGCCAATCGCAACGGCATGGTGCAGGGAGAGGGCGCAGGCGTTTTTGTCTTCGAGGAATATGAACATGCGCGCGCCCGCGGTGCCGAGATATTGGCCGAAGTGATTGGCTATGCGATGAGTTCGGACGCGGCCGATATCGTGATGCCGTCCAAGCAGGGTGCCGCACGCGCGATTGCAGGCGCGCTGGACGACGCGCAGGTGTCGCGAAGCGAGGTAGGCTATATCAACGCGCATGGCACCGGAACGGCCGCGAATGACAAGACCGAATGTGCCGCGGTTGCGGATGTTTTCGGGCCGTATGCGGATACGCTGATGATCTCTTCCACGAAATCGATGCATGGCCATCTGATTGGTGGAACCGGCGCGGTGGAGCTGTTGGCCTGTATCATGGCGCTGCGCGACGGGGTGATCGCGCCCACCATCGGTTATCAGGAACCTGATCCGGAATGCGCGCTGGACGTGGTGCCGAACGAGGCGCGCGACGCCGATGTCAAAGTGGCGCTTTCCAATGCTTTTGCGTTTGGCGGGTTCAATGCGGTTCTGGCGCTGCGCCGGGTCTGATCGCATGGCCGGGCTTGACCTGGCGGAGCGCCTTCGGCGCGCTTTGTGTCTCGTCAAAGGCCTTGCGGCCTTTTCCTCGCTCTGCGGCCAAAGGTGAGGTGACGCATTACGAGAGCGCAGCTCCAGGGTCATGGCAGCAGGTGAAGCCAGCCCCAGATTGTCACGATGGACAGCGCGGTCGAGATCAGCACCGCAGACGCGGCGACGCGTTTGGCCCGTCCGTACATATTGGCAAAGAGGTAGGTATTGACGCCGGGGGCCATGCTGGCGGTCAGTACGGCAGAGCGCATTTCCGCAGAAGTAAGACCGGTGCTGCGGCCCATCATGTAGGTGATCGCGGGATGCAGGATCAGCGACAGCGCGCAGACAAAGGCGATAACGCGCAGGTCGCCTTCGGGGCGATAGCGGTAGAGGATGCCGCCCAGACCGAAAAGCGCGCAGGGCAGGGCGGTTCGGACCATCATGTCGATCGCCTCTGCCGCAGGGTCGGGCAGGCCGATGCCACCCAGGTTAAACGCGAACCCCAGCGCGATGCCGAGGATCAGAGCGTTGCTGAACATGGCACGACCGACGGTCATTGGCAGACGCGTCAGCCCCTCGCCGCGCGCATGCGCGCGGGCGACCTCCATCGCGGTGATGCCGACGGCGTAGCAGAACGGGGCGTGCACCGCGACGATCGCATAGTTGGCTTCCAGCGCCGAGGCCCCATAGGCGCGTTCGGTGATGGCCAGCCCCAGCATCAGCGAATTGGAAAACAGACCGCAGAACCCGATGGCAATGGAATCCTCGACATCCCGGCCGAACAGGTAGCGCGCGCCGAGATAGCCAGCGCAGAAACCGGCCAGCGCGCCAGCGTAGAAGCTGCCCAAGAGGGCGATATCGAAGCTTTGGCCAAGGTCGAGCTGCCAGATCGCGCGGAACAGCAGGCAGGGAAGGGCGAAGTTCTGGGTGAACTTCATCAAGCCGTCTACCGCGTCATTGCTGAACCAGCCGCGCCAGACCGCCGCATAGCCTGCTCCGATCACCAGAAAGACCGGCAGGATGACGTCGATCAGCGCCTGCATGGATGTGGCCTGATTTCGAAAGCCAAAGGGGAGATTGGTGAAAAACAGGGGCGGGCCGAAAAATGCGGCACCATCTTTCCGATCACAGCTTGTAGCGGATCACCATACCGTCGAATGCGGGGGTGATGTGGTCGGGGGTTTCAGCTTCAATGGTCGCATAGTCGAGGTCGTTATGCATATTCGTCAGGACGGCGCGGCGCGGCGCTGCCTGGGCGATCCAGTCCAGCGATTGCGCAAGATGCGAATGGGTCGGGTGCGGCTTGCGGCGCAGCGCGTCCAGCACCCAGCAGTCGAGGTTTTCGACCTGCGTCCAGGCCTCATCGGTCATTTCTGCGACATCGGGCAGGTATGCGAGGTTTTCAATGCGAAAGCCCAAAGCGTCGATTGAGCCGTGATTGACCTGAAACGGAGTCAGGGTAATCGGGCCACCTGCACCGTTGACAGTAAAGGGACCGTTGATCGTATGCATGTCAAGGATCGGCGGGTAGGGGCTGTCTTTCGGCTGCACAAAAGCGTAGCCAAACCGCGAATAGAGGCCGTTTTGCGTGTCGCCATCGGCCCAGACCGACAAGCGATTGCGAATGTTGAAAACGATCATTCGCAGATCGTCGATGCCGTGGACATGGTCGGCATGGCCATGCGTGTAGGCCACTGCGTCAAGTTCGCCGACACCTGCGTCCAGCAATTGCTGGCGAAGGTCCGGCGAGGTGTCGATCAGCACGCGGGTGGTGCCGTCGGAGGTCTCGCGCTCGACCAGCATAGAGCAGCGGCGACGGGTGTTCTTGGGGTTCTCGGGGTCGCAATCGCCCCAATGTCCGCCAAGGCGCGGCACGCCGCCCGAAGACCCGCAGCCGAGAATGGTGAAGCGAAGCTCTCGGGTCATGGCGCGGCCCGGTAGCTGGCGGCCTTGGCAAAGAGCCGGTCGAAATTTGCTTCTGTCTGTTGGGCGAACGCGGCATAATCGAGGCCGAAGACCTCTGCACCGACGCGCGCGGTGTGCGCGGTATAGCCCGGCTCGTTTCGGCGCCCGCGATGCGGCGGCGGCGCAAGATAGGGGCTGTCGGTTTCCACCAGAATGCGCTCGACCGGGGCGGCAGCGAAAATGTCGCGCAACTCCTGGCTTTTGGGGAAGGCGGCAATGCCGGACATCGAAAGATAGAAGCCCAGATCAAGCGCGGCCTTGGCCAGTTCGGCGCTGGAGGAAAAGCAATGCATCACGCAGGAATAGGCACGGTGGCGATAGGTTTCGGTCAGGATGCGGGCCATGTCGTCATCAGCCGCGCGCGCGTGGATGATAAGGGGCAGGCCGGTTTTCTGCGCCGCCTCGATATGGACGCGCAGGGACTTTTTCTGAATATCGGCGCTTTCCGACGTGTAGTGATAGTCAAGTCCGGTTTCGCCAATGCCGACGAATTTGGGATGCTGCGACAGGGCGACAAGGTCGTCCACCGATACTAGCGGCTCTTCTGCGGCGCTCATCGGATGTGTGCCTGCCGCGTAGAAAACCGGCGCGTGCGCCTCGGCGATGGCGCGCACCTGCGGTTCGCTCCGCAGTCGCGTGCAGATTGTCACCATGCGGTGAACGCCTGCCTCCAGCGCACGGTCGATGACGGCGTCGCGTTCCTCGTCGAAATCGGGAAAGTCGAGATGGCAATGGCTGTCGGTGATGTGTGGGATCTGGGTCATGGTCATCCGTGCTGCCGCGCGAGATCGGCGGCGGTACTGCGTAGTTTAAGCAGGGTATCAAGGATCAGCGCGGCGGGGTCAAGGTTGACCGCCCGGCCATGGCGCAGCCGCGCGCTGACAGTCTGGGCGGTCTCGGCCCAGGCGCGGGCGGCATGGGGAGAGGGGGCCAGCCGTGTCAGGATGCCCGCTTCATTCGGTGCGGCCTCGATCACCGGCGGCTGGCCCGTGGCACCGGTCCGCGCGACACGGACAAGCGCCAGATCCAGCAGGCCCAGCAGTAGCGCATAGCGATCCTCGGCGGTGCGACCTGCGGCGCTTTCGCCAAGGCGAATGGCGCGCGCGCGGTCAAGATCGGGCAGGCCGCCCAGAAGCGAGATAATCTCGTCATACAGCGCCAGCCCGTTGAGGTTGACCAGCCGGATCGCCTCGCCCACGGATCCGGCGGACAGTTCGGCAAGGGCCGCGGTGTTGGCTGTCTCGGTCTCGATCCCGGCAAGCGCAAGGGCTTCGGCCATGCCATGCCTGTCCAGACTGTTCAGTCGCAATTCGCGACACCGCGAGCGGATGGTCGGCAGCAAGTGCGACGGTTGATGGCTGATCAGCAGCAGCGTGGTGTCGGCAGGCGGTTCTTCAAGCAGTTTTAGAACCGCGTTGGCGGCAGAGATATTCATCTCGTCCGCCGCGTCGATGATCACCACGCGGCGTCCGCCATCGACTGCCGAGAGCGAGAAGAACCCCTTGAGCCGTCGCACCTCGTCGACGGTGATCTGGGTCTTGAGGCGTTTCGACTTTTCGTCATAGGGGCGGCGCAGAAGAAAGAGGCCGGGTTCGGACATGGCCAGAATGCGCCGCGAGACCGGATGATCGGGATCGATGTCGAGCGTTTGCGGCGTGGCATCGGGTAGGGCATCGCCGAACAGGCCCGCGCCACCTTCAGGTTGCGGCATCGGCATGGCCAACAGAAAGCGCGCGATGGTCCATGCAAGCGTCGCCTTGCCAACCCCGTGTGGTCCGGTGATCAGCCAGGCGTGGTGCAGCCGTCCGCTGTTGAAAGCTTCGAGAAAAGCCGCTTTGGCGGCATCCTGTCCGATCACCTCGGGCGTTTCGCGCGGGTGGGGCGCGCCGGGGGCGCGGTCGGATTCGGGTAGGGCGTCATCACTCATGGCAGACAGGTTTCCACCGCATCCAGAACGTCCCGTGCCACCGCTTCTTCAGGGCGATTGCCGTCGATGACGCGGATGCGGTCGGGAAATTCCTGCGCCAGCGCCAGAAAGCCCGTGCGCATGTCTTCCTGAAGCGCCACGCCGAAATCCTCGAACCGTTCTTCGACGGTCTGACGGGATTTCGCACGGGCCAGACCAGCGGCGGGGTCCATGTCGATCAGGATGGTCACATCCGGTTCCTGCCCGATCATCAGCTCGTGCAACTGATCCACCGCAGCGCGCAGATCACCACGGCTGAGACCCTGATACATGCGGGTGGAATCGGCAAACCGGTCGCAGATGACGATGCGATGGGCGGCCAGCGCCGGACGGATCGTGCGTTCCAGGTGGTCGCGGCGGGCAGCGGTGAACAGCAACAACTCCGTCTCTGCCGACCAACGGTCAGGGTCGCCTTGCAAGACAAGTGCACGGATTTCCTCGGCCCCCGGACTGCCACCGGGCTCGCGGGTCAGCACCGCTTCATGCCCGCGCGCGGTCAGCGTATCAGCGAGGCGTCTTGCCTGTGTCGATTTGCCGGATCCGTCGATACCCTCGAAGCTGACGAACAGTCCTTTGGATGTCACAGCGCCCCCTCGGGACCTTCGTTCAGTCGTTTGATCAACACCTGGCTGACCGTCATCATACGGTTGACGAAGCCGCCGCGCGCCACATCACGGTCCGCCACAAGCGGCAACCGGTGTTCTGGCAGACCTTCGGGCTTGATGATCAGTTCGGCGAGTTCTTGTCCTTTTTGGACGGGCGCGGTGATCGGGCCGGTATAGACAACCTCGCCCTTGACCTCGTCGCCGCCCAGTACCGGCAAAAGCAGATCAAGATCCTCGGCCACGGTCAGGCCGACCTTGGCTGCATCGCCCATCCAGACGTCGGCCTCGGCGATCACGGTCCCGGCGCGCGCAACCGACTTGCTGGCGAATTGCCGAAAGGCCCAGTTGATGATCGCTTCGGCCTCTTCGGCGCGGCTCCGTTCTGTATCCAGTCCCGAAATCACCACGACCACCCGTCGATCACCCTGTGCCGCCGACCCGACCAGACCGTACCCGGCCTCGGTCGTGTGGCCGGTCTTCAGCCCGTCCGCACCGATCCCCAAAGACAGAAGCGGGTTGCGGTTGCGCACATTCTGCGGCGCGCGGCCATCGAACTCATACCGTTCTTCCGCGAACATCGGGTAGAATTTCGGAAAATCGGCGATCAGCCGCGTAGCCAGCAGGCCAAGATCACGCATCGACATCTCGTGTTCCGGTGCGGGCCAGCCGTTGGAGTTGGCGAAAACCGAGTTGGTCATGCCCATTTGCCGCGCGCGCTGGGTCATGTAGCGCGCAAAGCCGCGTTCTGTGCCATCCGGGCTCAGCGCTTCGGCGATCACCGCGCAGGCATCATTTCCCGACAGGACGATGATGCCGCGCAACAGATCCTCGACCCGGACACGGTCCGTGGTGTCCAGAAACATGGTGGAGCCGCCATAGGACATGGCGTGGCTGGAAACCGGCAGCCTTTCGTCAAGGCTGAGCCTGCCGTCGCGGATCGCCTCGAATGCCATGTAAAGCGTCATCAGCTTGGACATCGATGCGGGCGGCAGGGGCTGGTCGGCGTTCTTGGCCAACAGCACAGTCCCCGTGGTCTGGTCGAGCACATAGGCTGCGCGCGCGCGTGTGTCGAATGCGTCTGCGGGCAGTGCAAACAGCATTGCGGCGACGAGGGCAGGGATCAATCGGCAGAGTCTTGGCAGCATCGCGGCGCGTTCTCCAGTCAGTTGCGAGTGCAGTTGATTGCCATATCGGCATCGGTCACGCCAGAGGCCGGCTGCACCAGAATTTTTCATGCGTCACCCTTTGCCTGCTCGGACCTTGAGACTGCGCCGGTTGTGCCGGTCCTCATGCTCAACAGGCGCGGGAAAGCGCCAACGGCCAAAGCCTACAGCGTCATCCCGCGCATGGAAAGTCCACCCGGCGCTGTCGGCGGAAAAACCCGCCTGCAAAGTTTGCTTTCAGAATCACCCGGACCGGTCTAGACGACAACCCACCGCGCGCCGGAGGAGTGGCAGAGTGGTCGAATGCACCGGTCTTGAAAACCGGCGTGCGTGAAAGCGTACCGTGGGTTCGAATCCCACCTCCTCCGCCATTATCACATTTTTCATGATTTGATCGGATCTCCTTGGGTGGCCTTTTCTCTTTGTGTGTCGGGGGTTGCGCGGTTTCTGCTTTTTGTTGGATTTCTTTCGATACTGCCCGTATGCTTTTCTTGAGTGGTATGGAACGTGGTATTTTGAGATGGCCCTGACTGGAAAGCTGACCAAGAAGCTGGTGGAGAACCTTGGACCGGGGCGGCATGGCGATGGCTCGGGGCTTTATCTGGTGGTTGATCCGTCTTTGGCACGGCGTTGGATCGTGCGGGTTGTGGTCAAGGGGCAGAAGAACAAGAAGGGCGCACCGCTGCGCACTGACTTCGGCTTAGGCGGCGCGGATGTTGTCACGCTGAACCAAGCGCGCGACCGGGCGCTGGATTATCGGCGCATGGCAAAGCAAGGCCTGAACCCGCGCTACAACGCCAAGCGCGAGGTGCAGAGTTTCGAGGAGTTTGCCCAGCAGGTTCATATCGACCGGATGCCGACATGGAAAAACGCCAAGCATGGTCAACAATGGATCAACACCCTGCGCGACTATGCCTTTCCCAAGATCGGGCGGATGCCGATTGACAGCATTGGCCAGCCCGAGGTGATGATGTGCCTTGCGCCGATCTGGACCGAAAAGCACGAAACGGCGAAGCGTCTGGCGCAAAGGATCAAGACGGTGCTGGACGTGGCGCGCTCCAAGGGGTTCAGATCCGGCGAGAACCCTGTTACGGCGATCAAGGAAGCCCGGTCTCTGCCCAAGGTCAAAGCCAAGGTAAAACACCACAAGGCGATGGCGTGGCAGGACGTGCCAGCCTTCTATGCCGATCTGCAAACCCGCAACGCGATGGCGGCAAAGGCGCTGATGCTGACCTGTCTGACCGGATCGCGCACCAGCGAAGTGCTGGGCATGACATGGGATGAGATCGACAGCGACGCGCGGGTCTGGACCTGTCCTGCGCTGCGGATGAAAACCGGCGAAGATCACCGCGTTCCGCTGACCGACGAGATGCTGGCGATCATCGAGCCGCTGCGCGCGATGCAATCGGAATACGTCTTCGAGGGCCAGAAACGCCACAAGCCGCTGTCGAATATGGCAATGCTGATGCTGTTGCGCCGAATGAATGTCGAGGGCGTCACGGTCCACGGCTTCCGCTCCACCTTCCGCGATTGGGCGTCCGAAGTCGCGGGCGCGCGACGCGAAGTCGCCGAATTGAGCCTGTCGCACCGAGTCGGGTCAGATGTCGAAAGGGCCTATGCGCGGTCGGACATGCTGGAAAAGCGGCGGGTGCTGATGGATCGGTGGTCAAGCCATGTAACCGGCTCAGAGGGCACGGTTATTGCGCTGCCGGGTGCGACGCTGGACGGAAAGTAAATGACAAAAGTCAGGCGTCGGTTACATTTATGTCCAGACCAGTGCGCCAGCCGAAACCGCAGAAGAGCGCATCATCCATGTTCCAAATACAGTTGGGGAAATTGACCGGATGCGCGGCAAAGACACCGTCAAACGCCTGAACGAGATTGTTGGACGATATTTCGACATTCCGCCGGGCGTCGGATTCGGCGCGCATCAGCCGCCTTTCGACATCGACAATCCGGACCTGCACGAAACCAAGGGGGAACTTTTGGCGGAAATAGAACTGATAGAAAAACTCCTCTCTCAGCTAAACGTTCTGGTGCCGCTGTTGCGCTCCCCCTTGCTCGGAAAAGACGCTGAAAAGAAGGTTGGCTTGCCCTTGATGCAATATGTGGATTCCGAGGCAAGACGGTACGCTGCCAAGCGGATGGTTGAGGACCCGACCGACCTGGTCATCGACGGAGCGGCAAAGGTTGGCGCTTGGGGGTCTTCGGCCACCTTGCTGGGCGGAATTCAGAGATTGGCGGAGCGAAGGCGGGCGGATCTTGATGCTCGTTTGGAGAAAACCTGGAGCAAAAGGGGACGCCCACCAAATGCCTATGCCAGGACGATTGCGTTGAGATTGGCCAAACTGGTGGCTGGGCGAACCGGCAGAAAGCCAACGCTCGGCACCGCTTCTGATGGAGGGCACCCGTCAACCGATTACGGCAGGGCGCTGGAGGAAACTTTCGAGGCTCTGGAGATCAAGGGCGAAATCCGCCGCCCCGGAGAATGGGCTTTGAAGCAACTGACAGATGAAGATATTGTGCGGCTGCCGATCTACGATCTACACATATTCGAGGCGCTAAGGTCGAAATCCTCCGTACCGGAGGACTGACTCCCGAATTGTGGAAAAACCATCCTGGACGCCGAACCATAAAGAAGGTGTGCGGCCAGATTTTGTCATTTGATGAGCCGTTTTCAGTATAAAATGATCCGCTTAGATCCGTTTCAGACATATACGGAGCGGAACAAATGCCAAAACTTTTCGACGACGCGCGCAGCTACGTTCTCGGTGACATCGATTTGGAGCTGATTGGAGATAGGGCGAAACTGGCGCAGTGGCGCCACAAGGGGGTCGGCCCGGCCTTCTATCGCCTTGGTCGCAAGATCATCTATCGCGGCGCGGACCTGAACGCATGGGCCGAGGCAAACCGGGTCGATCCCGATGCGTGAACAGATGGCTCATAGCTCTTTTATGGTCAATCGACGAGCGGGCTACCTTTGCGGGAGGGCGTCCAGTGAGTGATGCTCGCACTCTCGCCCAACGGCTTGGAGGGCACTGGCACGGTGCCTATGGAACTGCACCGTGCCCCGTCTGTCAGCCCGAGATGCGAAGGCATCAGACCGCGCTGACAATCTCTGATGCAGGTGGCAAGTTGCTGCTGCACTGCAAGAAATCGGACTGTGCCTTCCGCGATATTCTCGCGGCCGGGGGTATTGTCTCTGGCAATGTAGCGCCGCCCGATCCCTTTGAGATTCCACGTCGAGAGGCGGCCCGACGGGCCAAAGCCGTCAATCGTGCCGTCCAGGCGCGCCGAATCTGGGATGCGACGCAATCGATTGGCGGTAGCCTCGCCGAGATCTACCTGCGCACCCGCGGCATCACCTGCCCGCTGCCGGAGACGCTGCGCTTTCAATCCGCATGCTGGCACGGGGCGACCGCGACCCGACATCCCGCTCTGGTGGCGCTCGTAGTGGGCGGCGACGGCTTCGCGGTACACCGGACCTACCTGCGCAGCGACGGGCGCGGCAAGGCAGCGATCAAGCCCGCCAAAGCGATGCTCGGCGCTGTTGCCGGTGGTGCAGTCAGACTATCTGACATCCCCGGTGCGCTGGCCGTGGCCGAGGGCATCGAAACCGCACTCAGCCTGTCCTGCGGGTTGCTGCAAGATCCGGCAACTGTCTGGGCTGCGCTCTCCACGTCTGGGATGCGCGCCCTTTCGCTGCCCTCGAAACCAGGTCAGCTGATCGTAGCATCCGATGGCGACCCCGCTGGGCAGGCGGCCGCGGTTGCGTTGGCCGAACGGGCGCATGCGACCGGCTGGGACGTCTCGCTGCTACCCGCTCCTAACCGCTGCGACTGGAATGATGTCCTTATTACGAAAAGGGGTACCGCATGAGTGCCCCGGAACCGATACCCTTCACACCCGACTGGCCAGAACCCTCGGAACGCTTTTTGCGCACAGACTTGCCGCCTGCGCCAGAACTTCCGCTGCGCGACGTGCTGGGGCCGTGCCTCTCGAAATGGGTAAAAGATGCCGCGGAGGCGAAAGGAGCGCCGCCAGACTACATCTTTGCAACCCTTATGACCGTGGGCGGCGCGGCTATCGGCAATACTCGGTGGGTTTCGCCTTGGCAGGGCTGGGCTGAACCGCCCATCATCTGGACCATGTGCGTCGGACTCCCCAGTTCAGGAAAATCACCAGCAATCGATGCTATTATGCAGCCGCTGCGGTCGATCGAACGCCGCCTGCGCGAGGCGGCGCACGCAGAATATAAAGCTTGGTCCGCAAAGGCTGACCTTGCGAAATTGGCCGAAGCCGCATGGAAGGAAACAGCAAAGGCAGCGATTAAGGCGGGCGACACGCCGCCGAAACGACCAGAAGAAGCGAATGCCGGCACGTCTCCGCATGTTCCCAGGCTGGTGATAAACGACGCCACGATCGAGCGGCTCGGAGTGATCCTCGCGCAGCAACCTCGGGGCGTCCTGCAGCTACGCGATGAACTGGCAGGATGGTTGCAAGACATGCAACGCTACTCTGGTGGTGCCAGCGACCGGCCGTTCTGGATCGAGGCCTTCGGCGGCCGAAACTTTACAGTAGAGCGAATGGGGAGGGATTCCCTGACAATTGACCGACTCGCGGTGGGCGTTTGCGGGGGAATCCAGCCTGACCGGTTGAAGAGCCTGCTGTTCAAGTCCGACGATGACGGGCTGTTGGCGCGCTTCGTGCCGATCTGGCCGGACCCCGCGCCCTTGCGCCGCCCTCGGTCAGGGACAGACGAAATCCTGATGGAACGGATATTGAGCAAACTTCTGTCTCTCGATTTTATTACAAGCAAAGAAGGCGAGACACAGTCTGACTTTATTCCCTTCGCCGAGGATGCGCGCGATCTTTTGCAAGGTTTCCGCCAGCGAATGCGTTGCCTGGAAGCTGAGACCGAAGGGCTGATGTTGTCCTTTATTGGCAAGTTGCCAGGGCTCGCTGCACGCCTGTCTCTGGTTCTAGCCTTCCTTGGCTGGGCATTAGATGACAAGGACGAGCCTCGAGAGATTTCGGCATTGGAATTTGGCAGGGCAACGACGCTGGTTGAGGCATATCTCCTGCCGATGGCGCAGCGCGCTTACGCGGACGCGGCGATATCGAAAGCGGAACGCGCGGCACGGCGTTTGGTGGGCATCATCCGGGATCAGGCTTGGAGGAGCTTCAGTTCACGAGATGTACTGCGGCTCGACCGCGCAGGTTTGGGCACCAAGGCACAACTCAATCCGGCGCTCGCGCTCCTGGACGAAGGTGACTGTATACGCCCAATGGAGACACCACCGGGCGCTAAGGGGGGACGCCCACAACGACTGTTTGCGGTCAACCCGGCGCTACATTGAGATCAAACATGACCCAATGGTTGGCAGCTGAACGTTTGGCAACGTCGGTCCGGACAAAACTGACGAAACTGACAGAAGCCGTCTTGATGAAGGTTTTGTCGGTAATGTCGGTTTTGTCCGGCTGTCGAAACCAGTACCTCTTACGAGTCAGCAACTTACCCGGTCGGGGCATGAAGTCACCGACCGCGTGCCAGAACGTGATGTCGAGCGTCAAAGTTTGGTCGATGTATTTTGCAGTCGGCCCGCTTATGGGGTTCCTCGGATGACGATTCTCCACAGCCAGCGTATCGAAGGATCCTTGTCATGACGCACAGTCGAAAGCGCAGCAACATCGTGCCGCTCACGGCCGATCCGCGGGCAAAAAATGCTCTAAAGTACCGGCCCGAATATTGTGAGATCGTCAAGCGCATGGCACGCGAGGGCCAGTTCCCCGAGGCTTGGTGCTCCGAGATGGGGGTCTCCATGTCGACCATGTACAACTGGGCTGCGCGCTACCCCGAATTTGACGAAGCCTGCTGCATCGCCTGGACCGCTCTGGCGGCCTACTGGACCGGTAAGGCGGTCCGTATGGCATTTGGAGGTGAGGGAGACGCCAAACCGCTCATTAGAATCCTGCGGACGCGTTTCCCCGACACCTGGGGCGACAACCCGCGCAACACGGCCGGGCACTACGAACACGTCATGCGACCGGGTATGATGGAGCTCATGGCCCATCACCACACCGCCGTTCGGGGCATGACGAAGGAACAAATCGAAGCCGAACTCGCCAAACTGCGCGAGCATTACCAGGGAGACGCGGCAGATAAGTCAGAGACAAACTCGAAGTAAGAGCGTGAAAAAAGCAGATGGGGCCCAGCTAAAAGCAGTCTAAGAAGGAGCTAATGCATCCATATCTTGGAGCTAAAGCTGCGGATAAATGCCGGTCAAACAAAAGGCTATCTAGGCAGTTATCTGACAGACAAGTCCTGATCAATCGCACCGGGCAAAGCCCAACGCCTCGGTTTCGTAGCATTCTTTGTTCTGGAGTAAATACGGCATTAATCAAACTTGCGGCCCTCTTCGGTGTATCGATCCAGCCGCGCGATGGGCACGTGATGCCCTCGGCAGCTAGGCCCTGCCGGATAGAAGCAGCGTCCAGCGACTGGCTTCGTCGGGCGCGCTGCTGGGGGAAGAGAATTCGTTGCCCGGGGGTTGAGTGCCCGTCGAGTTGAACCGTGCGAACAAAATGCGCTGGACAGCGGCTTGGCGGTGCTTGGGCTTTTGCGCGACCCCTAAGCGAACGGAGGCAAGCTGAACAAGATCATCCGCTCCACCTTCGTCTCAGTCCAGATGCGGGAATTTACCCCGCATGACTTCCGCACGACGCTGGCCATACTGGGCAAGCGCAAGTGCCACGACATGGAGCGACTCAAGGCATGGTCGATAGAGGTGGTCCTGGAACTTCGACCAGTTTTCCGCCGGGCTAAGCTATAGCATTGTTTTCATGTCAGGCAGCGGCCTTAAGTTTGTCGTTGCGGATATCATAGGCCTCGGCAGGCGTCAGCAAGCCGTTCGATGAGTGTGGGCGTTCTTCGTTGTAGTAGGTGATCCAGTTGCCGATCCCGTCGCGGGCCTCGGAACCGGTCTCGAAAGCGTTCAGGTAGACGCATTCGTACTTCAAGGAGCGCCAGAGCCGCTCGATCATCCGGTTGTCGATCCAGCGACCGCGCCCGTCCATGGAGATCTTCACCTTCGCGTCGTGCAGCACGTCAGTGAAGTCGGTGCTGGTGAACTGCGAGCCCTGGTCGGAATTGAATATTTCCGGCGCCCCATATCGGGCCAGCGCTTCCTTCAATGCTTCTATGCAGAACCCCGCTTCCATGGAATTGGACAGCCGCCAGCTCAGCATCTTCCGGCTGTGCCAGTCCATGACCGCCACCAGGTACAGGAACCCACGGCGCATCGGAATGTAGGTAATGTCCGTACACCAGACCTGATTGGGGCGGGTGATCAGCAAGTCCCTGAGCAAGTATGGATAAATCTTGTGCGCCTGGTGCTTCTTGCTTGTCTTGGGTTCCTGATAGATCGGCACCAAGCGCATGAGCCTCATCAGCCGCCGCAGCCGATGACGCCCGCATTGGTGGCCCTGTCGCTGCATGTGACGGGCCATCTGCCGCGAGCCGTACCAAGGCGTCTCCAAGAATTGGCGGTCGATGATTGCCATGAACGCCAGATTTTCGGCGCTTTCGCCGCGTGGATGATAGTACAGGCTGGAGCGCGCCAGCGACAGCAGGCTGCACTGCCGCCGGACACTGAGCTCAGGATGGTTCTGCTTCACCGCCTTTTGCCTCCAGTGCCGAGGATGAGACTGGAGGCATCGACCAAAAAATCTCGCTCCACGACGAGTTGGCCGATCTTGGCGTGCAGTTTTTCGACGTCACCCGCAGACACCTGCGGCTCGGAGGACGAGGCCCCGCCAAACGTCGAAGCCATGTTCGCAATCGCTGCCTTCTTCCGTAAGCCTTCGGCGGCGGCCGTCTGATCTCGGGTTGATCCGATGGTAAGTCCGACCTTATGTCCGATTTTATCAACCGCCCTCAAATTGAAGTTCTTTCCGCCGCCGATGGGGATCGCCGTCGGTCTTGGTCAGATGATGATAAACTGCGCATTGTGGAAGAAAGTTATATCGGCCACCGTCAGGTGGCAGCCACGGCGCGGCGGCATAGCATTTGCTGATCGCTGCTGACCACTTGGCGACGGCAGTATCGAAACGGTGAGCTTGGGTCTTCTCGCCCGGTATCGTTCGCGCCGGTGGCTGTGACGAAGGAAGCTCCCGCGTCGCGAGCCAACCAGGTCGATCCCTATCCGCCTCCGGGTTGTCAGGTCGAGATAGCCCTCCCGAATGGGCGCCGACTCATCGTGCCGATGGGCGTGGAGCCCGAAGCGCTTGCCCGGATTTTGGCAGTGGTGGACCTGCAATGATCGCGTTTCCGGCGGGGGTGAAAGTTTGGATTGCGGGCGGCATCACCGATATGAGACGCGGCATGAACACGCTGGCGCTACAGGTGCAGGAAGGGCTTGGCCGTGACCCCCATGCGGGCGAGATCTTCTGCTTCCGGGGGCGTAACGGCGATCTGGTCAAGATCCTGTGGCATGATGGGGTAGGCATGTCGCTTTATCTGAAGCGCCTGGAAGCAGGCAAGTTCATCTGGCCGGTGAGCCGGTCCGGTGAAGCGGTTCAGGTCTCGGCGGCGCAGTTGGGTTACCTGCTGGAGGGCATCGACTGGCGCAATCCTCGCTGGACGCAACGCCCTGCAAAGGCTGGATAAACTGCGCTGACAGGCCTGTTTTTATTGGTGCAGCGCGATTGCCGATGGTAGACATTGACCATGTCTGATGCCATCTTCGAACTCGCCAAATTGCGCGCTGCCTTTGTCGCAGCCGAGGCCCGTGCGGATGTTGCGGAAAGCGAGCTGGCACAGGCCCGTGCGGCTGTGTCCTGCTCGGAAGCAATGATCCAGGAGCTCAAGCTCGAGATCGCCAGGCTGCGCCGCGACAAATACGGTATCTCGTCGGAACGGCGCGCGCGGCTGATCGATCAACTGGAACTGCAGCTTGACGAACTGGAAGCTGCGGCTACCGAAGATGCCCTGGCCGCAGAACAATCGACCGACAAAGCCGCCACCACGGTGCGTGCCTTCACGCGCCGTCCACCTGTGCGCAAGCCGTTCCCCGAGCACCTGCCGCGCGAGCGGGTGATGATCGAAGCCCCTGATGCCTGTAGCTGCTGCGGCTCGGATCGTATCGTGAAGATGGGCGAGGATGTCGCCGAGACCCTGGAGGTGATCCCGCGGCAGTGGAAGGTGATCCAGACCGTGCGCGAGAAGTTCACCTGCCGGAGCTGCGAGAAGATCAGTCAGCCACCGGCCCCGTTCCATGCGATCCCGCGCGGATGGGCCGGGCCCAGCCTGATCGCCATGCTCGTCTTCGAGAAATATGGACAGCATCAGCCCTTGAACCGGCAAGCCGAGCGGTTTGCCCGTGAAGGCGTCGATCTGAGCCTGTCCACCCTGGCTGACCTCGTGGGGCATGCCGCTGTCGCATTGCAGCCGATCCATGCCTTGATCGAGAACCATGTGCGTGCCGCTGGCCGCCTACATGGCGACGATACCACCGTGCCGCTTCTGGCGCGGGGCGGTGCAAAAAAGGCCCGTCTCTGGACCTATGTGCGCGATGACCAGCCCTGGAATGGTGGCGCGCCACCGGCTGCGGTCTTCCGCTTCTCCCGGGGTCGCGCGGCAACCAATCCCAATCAGCATCTCGCCGGATGGCAAGGCGTGCTGCAGGCCGACGCCTATGGCGGATACAACGATCTTTACCGCGCTGACCGTGATGCGGGCCGCGTGACCAGTGCACTGTGCTGGGCACATGCCCGCCGGAAGTTTTTCGAACTGGCAGACATCGCGGGCAACGTGCGCAAGGGCAAACCTGCCCATCAGATCTCGCCGGTTGCACTGGAGGCGGTGAAACGGATCGACGCCATCTTCGACATCGAGCGCGACATTAACGGGCTGGATGCCAAGGCCCGCCTTGCCGCCCGCCAGAACCTGTCTCTGCCCTTGGTGGATAATCTCCATGACTGGCTGAAGGAGGAGCGCGCGAAACTGTCCAAACACAACAAAGTGGCCAAGGCGATCAATTACATGTTCGAAAAAGAAGGCCGCTGGCGGGCCTTCACGGCATTCCTCGATGACGGGCGCATTTGCCTGACGAACAATGCAGCCGAACGCGCTCTGCGTGGCGTGGCTATGGGCCGAAAGTCATGGCTTTTTGTTGGCTCCGAGCGCGGCGGGCACCGTGCCGCCGCCATGTATACCCTCATCGTCACCGCTAAAATGAACGACATCGACCCGCAGGCTTGGCTGGCCGATGTCCTCGCTCGGCTGCCCGACATGCCCGTCTCGCGCGTGCATGAACTTCTGCCCTGGAACTGGAAAACCCTGTCCCTCGCCGAGGCGGCGTGACCATGCAGCTGAACAAGGTGTATTCCGTCAAGACCATCGACCGCGTTGCTGCCGAGCTCGGAGAAACAGTTGATCGGATCTTCAATCTCGCCATTGATATGGAAACCGAAGATGGTGTGATCTGGGTCTACGGCCCCGGCGACGCCAGCGTCATCGCCTTCACTCCTTTCGGGATTGAAAACCTGCAAGAACTCATCGAAATGGACCGTGAGCACGCGCGTTGACCTCGCTGTGGCCTACGCCGGATGCTTACTTTTTTTTCCAGCCACTGATCATTGTTGGATGAATGCCGTACTTCTTGGCCAACTCGGCCGTCGTCAGCTCCTCACGGATGGCTTCCAATGCCACCTTCGCCTTGAATTCCGCAGAATAGCGCTTTCGTTTCGTCATCTCGGTTCGGTCCTTCGTCAGTCGCTAAAGCTTAGCAACTGGTCCGAAATCCTGCGACCACCGCTCGATGAACATGGGCCACGAAAGCCTGATCACGACGGTGTCGTCTTACACGCCCGTTTCAAACCAGAAAAAGGCAGAGCAGATCAGTGCGCAGATAGCGGCATTTGCAAACTCGGCCGTTTGACGCAGCCAGCCGAGTTTATTTGCCGCGGCGCAGTCCTCCGTTGTTGCCGTTCGTCGCGACTACGAGCTTTCGGAACCGGTGAGTTCACACAGTGCGGCCATGTTTGTTTTTTGAATTCAGTGAAATAGTACTTCGACCTTTGCGAGGAAGTTTAAGATTGGCAACGACCAAACTGTGCCCAACCAAGCGCTGGCGAAGAGTAACGCGATCTGAAGTGCAATGTAGATCCCAGTTTTTTGCACGGCAGCTATAAGATCGTATGCTTGGCCCAATGACTGCAGCATTTCGTGGTCTGCTTGGCGTAACAGTTCACTAGAGGCTTCTTCGTCGCGCGGTTGGTGCAAGGCTATGAGTTCAAGGTGGCGCAAATCGCGCAAGGTAGTCATTCTAGTTTGCAGATCTTGGTTGTGACTCAGGGCACGGCTCACGGACATCCCATATAAAACCGTCATCACCATCAGAGTTGTGACCATTGCTTGAACAAACGGCAGGACAGCAAACGAGATAACGGCAAAAGCGAAGGCCACGATCCCGTTCGACAGGCCCGCCAAAATGAAGTCGCGATGGC
The DNA here is from genome assembly GCF_900176485.1 of Primorskyibacter flagellatus. GTDB lineage: Bacteria > Pseudomonadota > Alphaproteobacteria > Rhodobacterales > Rhodobacteraceae > Primorskyibacter > Primorskyibacter flagellatus. The sequence goes on along the minus strand of NZ_FWYD01000023.1, from coordinate 4,058 downwards.
GTTTCGCAATTAAGGAATCCTCGAATGTGTTCAAAGTATATTCCTTCCAAAATAATGGCCGTTGTTGCTGTGAAAATTGGATCAAAAATGGTTTGTCAAATTCGTTACCTCAGTAGTTCCGGCTGAACAACCTGATCCGCCGAAGAGATAGGAAGTTGACGGCCTGCTCTTCGGGATGAAGGCGGCGCACAACGCCGCCAGGATGAAGGCCCAAAAGGCCCTGAGGTGGGTCAGGATCTTGCGGATGTTGTGCCCACACCCGCAGAGGACGGCGAAGATGGCGTCGCCGAACGTGCCCTTGAGTGGGCACCGCGAGAGGCGTCCGTCGGTTTTCATGTGGCCGATCTCGGGCTCGGTGGCGCTGCGCCGTCGCAGCAGCGCCTTCAGCTTCGGCGTCAGGCCCCGGCGCGTGCCGCTGATCAGGACTTTTGTGCGCGAGACTCCGTGGCCCCGATATCCGCGATCCACGATGGCCAGCGCGGGCATCTGGCCGGTGAGGATTTCCACCTGCTCAAGGGCTTCGGCCAAGGTATGGCCGTCGTAAGGATTACACGGCAGGGCCCGCATGCCGACGACGAAGCCTTCGTCGATGGTGGTGGCGAGGCTGACCTTGGTGCCGAATTCATAGCGCTTACGGGCCTTGCCCTTGGAGATGCAGTCGACCTCGGGTTCATGCAAAGCGTAGATCTTGCCGCGGCTCTTCGGCCCCTGGTGCAGCAGACGGCCGACCAGCACGAGGGTGTCCAGCACGCGCTCGCGGAAAGAACCGTCGGGGATCTCATCCAGTTGACGGCGAAGGTCGCGCAGGACGCGACCGGTGTAGCCCTTCAGTTGTTTCAGGGCCTTGCGCATGCGCTTGAACTGGCGCGCATGGGCGTAGCGACCGGCCTGCAGCGCCAGGCGCGGTGCCAGACGGTTGTAGTTCTGCCGCAGTGTGATCCCGCCTTCGTCTGCCAGGGCGACAAGCTGACGACGGGCTTTCTCATACAGGCGTGCATCGGTCGGGTGGGCAATGTTCTTCTCCATCACCGTCGTATCCACGGCGACGCGCGACAAGCTGCCATCATCAACGGCACCGGATGTGCGCCCAGCCTCGATCGTCTTGGTGAGTAGCCACTCGGCCCCTTCCTCTCCCATCCGTTTGCGCCAGCCATTGCCCGGCAGGCGAATGTTTACATTCGCTGAGAGGGGGTCAGCGAGGACGGATCGATGGGCGGGCGATGCTGAAAGAAAACCTCACCTGTGAAGTGCTGGTAATATGGGTTCTCAACCCAACGGGCGACCACAGCCTCGTCGGACAGCCGGTAAGCGTGCTGGAGATACAGCAGCCCCGCGACGAGGCGCGGCGATGTGGCTGGCCGCCCTGTCGTGGAGGGAAAGAAACCGGCCCATTCCGTCTCGAAGAACTCCCAGTCGATCAGCTTTTCCAGCTTCGCCAATTCGTGGCGCAGATCGATCATGTCGGTCAGGCGGGGACGCAGGAGATCATCCTGCTCTTCAGCGCGGGGATGAGGTTTCATCACGGCTCCGGAATTTGCAAGCTTTCGAAACCCAGTATACGAAACCCTGCAATTTCACGCTACAGTTCTAGCGGGATCGATAAGTAAAATCAGTGGCTTCTGACTTGTTCAGGCTGAACTAAAAAGAGGGAACGCTCACCTGTTGTTCATACGCCGCCTTTCAAATTTTGACCGTTGAAACATATTTAGGCACGTTACAGCCCATTTTGAAGTTGATCAGCCCGTCCGGCTTCTGGCTTCAAGAAGCATCAGACTTCGAGTTCGCAGCTAATGTCGGCAATGCGGGCTGCAGACGCAACATTGCTACAGCATGACGAACTGCATGTTTGGGCCGGAAAACGCCGGAAGTTGGACCTTCACAGCATGAGATGGTTCGCCAAGCGCGAGCTCCGGTTCAAGCCCATAACCCAAAGTGAATGCGGTTAAGGCACGGAGACCAAAACTGCGTAGTAGTAGGTCATCTTCGGTTTTTCCCAAGACGCAGCCTTGCAACATCATGCATGATGCTTCGCACGGAGTTCATATTCAGTTTCTCTGATAGAATGGATCGCAATAACCCGTCGCGTGACAGCGGCTCAACGAGACGTCTGCTGTGGACAATGCCGGGGTAGAGCAGAAAAAGTGGCTGAGGGGCTGCTGACAGATCAGCTTTTGGGCCCATGTAATCGAAGCAAACAGGAACTGGGCTTTCCAGCCAATATTTGGGAAAAAGCTCTTCCGCGACATCGGATAGGAACAGACCGGTGCGTTTTTGACCCTGAATAATTTCGGTCAATCCGCTTCGCCATTCTGTTATTCTCTTTCGGTTTCCCTCAAGTCGCGAGCCATCAACGATCCAGAGCATATTCTTGTAAAATGCCTCTCTCGCACGGCGTTCTGTTGGTTCCAGATGGGAATGTTGAACCTCTACAGTGAGACCGGCAAGCGTGTAGACATCGGCAATGTGCTTTTCGCCTGCCGCTTCATCCGTAAATATACGCTCTTGCCATCTAAGAGGAAATTCGTTCTTCCAGTTGCGATGCCAGTCAGTTTCGGGCTCCCACCAAGGATCGCAGTCCGTTTTGCTTTTGTGGGCCCAATGATGAACTCTTACTTCACCACATCGAGGTATCATCTCTGAATGACAAAAGGGACACATACCAACGGTGCCTGGCAATGGCCTACTTCGGTTGCCGTTGATATCTGCAGTAAGCATTTGTATCTGTCCGGTTCCAATGGGGTTAATTGGGGCCAGTTCTAACGACAGCAGGCCGATTCCAAAACCGGAAAGAGCCCGCAACCCTTACTGTAAACGGGCGCTGGAACGACCACAGCGAAAGCTTATCCATCCGTACAGCTTCCTTCCAGCCTACAGAATTACTGCACATCCGATGAATGACTTCTTTGGGATAGCTGCGGCGCGGCATTGGCGACCTTATCGAACGGCATCTGTGGGTGGCTCCTGCATTGCAAGCGTTTTCTGGCAATTTCTGCGGTCATTTTAGTCAGTACTGTCGTCTGTCCGGCCTGTTTATGTTTTGGCATTGCCTCCACTGGCCCTGATGAGTTCCGCAAGCGAGGTTCCAATCGGCTTATCGACCTCAAAGGGCCGCTGCCATTCCCGGAGTGTCCTTGCTCTTGGTTGACTTAATTCCGCATCATCACTTCAACGTCTTGCATCTCGTAGAGCGCTTAGAACGCTGGTTGCCGGTATTCTTGTTTCTTGGCCAGCATGGCCCAGACGGCCCGGGCTGCCTTGTTTGCCATGGCGACCGTTGCCAGCCGGAACGGTTTGTCGGCAATGATCTTGGCTGTCCACAGATCGACCTTCTCTGGCGAACGTTTCGCCATCACAGCGCGAGACGTCATGCCCACGACCAGCAACTTGCGAATGTAGCGATCACCCTGCTTGGTGATCTTTCCAAGACGTTCCTTACCGCCGCTGGATTTATTGAGAGGGGTCAACCCCAGCCACGCCGCCAGATCGCGCCCTGTCCGAAACTGATGCGCGTCACCGATAGTGGCGACAATCGCCGATGCTGTGACCGGCCCAATTCCAGGCATGCGCATTAATCGACGTGCATCTGCGTTCAGCATTGCGTGTTGCTCGATCATCTTCGAATAGCCAGAGATGCGTTCGTTCAGGCCGATGAATTGGTAGCACTGGATTCCAAGCATCCCGTTCGCGATTTCCGGCATGTCAGGGTGATCACCGTCCCGGTGACGCTTTGCAAAAGCCGTAACTGCTTCGAACCCAATCGGCAAAATGTGCCCAAACTCGCGCAACAGGCTGCGGATCATGTTGGCCAACTGGGTGCGTTGCCGAACTGCCAAATCTCGGGTGCGATGGATCGATAGAATAGCCTGCTGTTCTTCGGTCTTGATTTCGACGAACCGCATCGTTGGCCGCCGAACGGCTTCACAGATCGCCTCTACATCAACGGCGTCGCTCTTCCCTCGCTTCACTTATCATCAGGTGGCCATAATGCGGAGGTGCGTGGGACAGTCGCTTGATAGCCACTCATTTTTGCCGTTATGCGACGGCTTTGCTCCGCATTA
>NZ_FWYD01000072.1 GCF_900176485.1 Primorskyibacter flagellatus | reverse complement strand
TTATCGGACATCAAAATGTTACGCTCGAAAACATGGGTAATCTCACGAATAAAAGCACCAAAAGCGAGCGTTCCGACGCCCATGAGGCCGAGGTTTCGAGCTCAGCGTCCAATGACGCGCCGAACAGTGACGAGCACAGCGAGAGAGAACGTGCATCAATCGCCCTGCCCAGCCATGTCGCCGGGTCCGGCACTCTGGACCGGCTGGTCGACACGGCGCGCGGATATGCCGAAGCCTCGACAGCCGAGAACACAAACAAGGCCTACGCGGCCGATTGGAAGCATTTCGCCCGCTGGTGCCGACTGAAAGGAACGGATCCCCTGCCCCCCTCGCCCGAGATGATTGGGCTTTATGTCGCTGATCTGGCCGCACCAGCTGGGAAGGCCCCTGCCCTTTCAGTCTCCACGATCGAGCGCCGCCTCTCGGGTCTTGCCTGGAACTATACGCAACGCGGGTTCACACTCGATCGCAAGAACCGGCACATCGCTACCGTTCTGGCCGGGATCAAGCGCAAACATGCACGCCCGCCAGTTCAGAAGGAAGCGATCCTGCTGGAGGACATCCTAGCCATGGTAGCCACCCTGCCCTACGATCTGCGCGGGCTCCGAGACCGGGCGATCCTTCTCGTAGGTTTTGCAGGGGGCCTGCGAAGGTCGGAGATCGTCAGTCTCGATGTGCACAAGGACGACACACCGGATTCAGGCGGCTGGGTCGAGATTTTCGAAGGCGGTGCCATGTTGACGCTCAATGCCAAAACCGGCTGGCGTGAGGTCGAGATCGGACGCGGTTCGTCCGACCAGACCTGCCCGGTCCACGCGCTTGAGCAATGGCTGCACTTCGCGAAGATCGACTTCGGTCCGGTCTTCGTGCGGTGTGCGCATGACGGGAAACGCGCACTCGAAACCCGCCTCTCCGACAAGCACGTCGCGCGGCTGATCAAGGCAACTGTGCTAACAAGCGGTATCCGCTCGGAACTGCCGGAAGCAAAACGGCTTGCGATGTTTTCAGGCCATTCCCTACGCGCCGGGCTCGCCTCCTCAGCAGAGGTCGATGAGCGCTATGTCCAGAAGCAGCTCGGCCATACCTCGGCAGAGATGACGCGCCGCTATCAGCGCAGGCGCGATAGGTTCCGGGTCAACCTGACCAAGGCCGC
>NZ_FWYD01000010.1 GCF_900176485.1 Primorskyibacter flagellatus | reverse complement strand
GCCTCCGGATCCGAAACAGACGCCGCATAACGCCGCTCATATCCCGACGCATCAACATGCGCCTTGCCAGACAATTCCGAAGACGGAGGATAGGTTTTGGAAGTTTCGGTTGGGGTCTGTTTGGTCATCAGAGGCTCCTCCCTGAGTGAAGCATTTCGTGGCTCGATCCTGGCCATATTTGCGACCAAAAATCGGGTCTGTCCGTTGCGGTAAATATACCGTGATACGAAAATAATTAAACAAGTATCAGAAAAATAACAGTTTTACTGTAAATTATTTTCATAAGGGCGCACAAATAAGTAAAAATATTTGCCTGACCTCAAGGAAACCCCTGTGAAACAGCACTCTCTTGATTTTGCGTAGTTCAGTGAAAATTAAAGGTAGCGCAATCATTTGGACCGGGATGGTCCATCAGGGGGTGCGGCAAAATGTTTCAGTATGCTGTTGTATGCCGCTAACGCCCACTGATGGACCGCTGCTCAGTGCGTTCAACCTAAGCCTGCGTCGCAGGTGATTCTCCCTCTGCGTTCTCTGCACAATCATTGCGACGTGTGTCGACATGGAAAGACCCAAGAGCCTTCTCGAAAACAATTGTCAAAACGCCTGTGAAAGGGGGCTATGGCGTGGTTTGAAAGCCGGGGAGGGGCGTCCTAGTCTTCGTGGATGCCCTCAGCGGTGAAGATACCGCCCTGGAACCGCACTTCCGGAGTATCCGGAGCGGGCCGCGCATTATTGGCATCAACCGTCGGCCTGTAGTCTTCAGAGTTGTCTTGCGGTTTCCAGCCCAGGTAACCGACTTTGGAGTTATCCCACCAGCCGGCGTCATTGTCAGACGCGCCGTAGATTACCGGGCATCCCAGCTTGGAGGTCGCAAAGGCCCGTTCGATCAGCCGAACGAAATCGTCTTGGCTTAGCCAGGTGGACAGCTGCCTGTGGTCGGAGGGTTCGGGCAAGCAGCTTCCGATGCGCACGATGGCGGTCTCGATCCCGAATTTGTCATGGTACATGTTGGCGAGCGCTTCGCCGAACACTTTGGACACGCCGTAAAGGCTGTCCGGCCGAGGGTAGACATCAGAATCAAGCCGCTCATTTTGCGGATAGTACCCGATTGCGTGGTTGGAACTGGCAAAGACGATCCGATTGCAGCCTTGTTTGCGCGCGGCTTCATAAAGGTTGAAAACTCCGTCAATATTGGCGGAGCTGATCACGTTCCAACTGTCCTCGATGGAGCGCCCACCAAGATGCACAATACCGTCACAGCCTTTGACGAGTGCCTCGACTGCGGCCTTGTCGCTGAGGTTGCAGGGCATCAATTCTTCATTCGGACCTGCTTTGCCCAGATCCGCGATGTCGGACAGGCGCAGCGTATCGGCCAGATACGCCAGTTTGCTGCGCAAGACAGACCCCAACCCTCCTGCCGCGCCGGTGATCAGTAGTCTTTTCATGGCATTGTCCTTCAATTATTTCCTACTGCCCGAAGGCCCGCAACGCAGATCGAAGTTTGCCTGCACGGCTGCGTGGATGCCGCAATCCTTTAAACCTTATCCGGCAAAACGCTTTTGCGGCAGGCCGGTCGCGCCCAAATCGGTGATGGCGAACAGCCCGCCAGCCTGGGGTTGATCCGTACCTTCCGTCAGGTCTGCGCCGATCGAGGTAACAAAAAGGATGTCCAGATCCTTGCCACCGAACATCGGTTTGGTGGGTTTTTCAACCGGCATGTCTATGGTCAGGAGTATCTCGCCCTCGGGAGAGATCCGATAGACCTGCCAACCGCTGACGCCGGCCATCCAGTAACAGCCTTCGGAATCGACCGTGCCGCCATCGGGCCGACCGGCAACGTGGCGTGTGTCGAAGAACACGCGCGCCGGGCCGGGCGTTCCGGTCTGGGTATCGTAGTCGCAGGCCCAGATCGTACGGACCCGCGCATTGCTGTCGGAGAAATACATGGTTTGCCCATCGGGAGAAAAGGCAAGGCCGTTGGTCGTGTAAATGCCGTCTTTCCAAGGATGCACGACGCGGTCTGCATCCAGACAATAAAACTGGCCCATCGGTTGCGGCGCGCCGCCGTCTTTCATCGAACCAGCCCAGAACCGGCCCTGCGCGTCGGTGGCACCGTCGTTGAACCGGTTATCTGGCAGATGTGCTTCGGGGTCAGCGATATGGTCGCGTCGTCCGCTATCGGGGGCGTAAAGCCAGAAGCCCGATTTGGTCGCCAGCACAAGCCCGCCTGCCTCCCGGATTGCCAGACAACCAACCGGTTCGCCAAATTCCTGCGCGGTATTTTCGCGCGTCACGGGGTCATAGCGATGGATCAGCCCGGCGGAGATATCCACCCACCACAGCACCTGTGCGCGGTCGTCCCAGACAGCGCCTTCGCCAATCATGCTGCGGCTGGAGACAACACATTCAATTTGCATGAAAAAGCCTCATTGTGAATACGGTCTTTGGCGAGCCACGCCGCCGGATAAGAAATCATCGTGCCGGACTGCCGAGGACACCTGGCGGTGTTCCCAGAAGTCTTTGATCTTTGCGTTCACCCAGAGATGGCATGCTATACTTCCAAGGACAACTCAGGTTCTCAGCCGTGACCGGGCACCCTGCGAAATGCGCCCACCGCCACTATCCCCAACCGGCGTGCGGCCGGCGCTTGTCTTGACAATTTATCGCATCACGTTCTGCCGGGTGTGGACTCTACCCTCCCTTTGTCGACTATGATGACGCCGACTTGCATTGGGACTGCGTCGACCGCTGAACGATGACGTGACTGACTTGCGCCTCTGCATATGCTGTGGGGGCGGGGCATGACCTGAAACATGTAACAAATAGAGGCTCCCTTGACCGACACCCGCATCGCCGACATTCGCGTCACGCCAATTGCCTTTTCCGATCCGCCGCTGCGCAACAACGCTGGCTGCCACCAGCCCTATGCGTTGCGTTCCATCATCGAGGTAGAGACGGAAGGTGGCATCGTGGGCTTGGGCGAAACGCATGCCGGCAAAGAGCTGCTGGACGGGATGACAGACCTCGCCCCGCGATTGATCGGAATGGATGTGACCGATCTCAACGGGTTGTGGGCACATGCGCGGCGTGCGCTTTGGCCGATGCCCGATCCTCGGGTGCAACTGCGCGTGGTTGCCGGGATCGAGGTTGCGATGTGGGACGCGTATGGCAAGGCCACTGATCGGCGGGTCTGCGACCTGCTGGGCGGGCAAATGCGCAAGACCGCCCCATTCTCGGCCTATCTGTTTTACAAATTCGCCAAGCACGCAGGCAGCGACACCGCCGATATGTGGGGCGAGGTGGCCACGCCTGAACAATTGGTCAACGAGGCCCACACCCTTGTCGATCAACACGGGTTCCGGTCCTTCAAGGTCAAGGCCGGCGTTCTGCCCCCCGACGAAGAAATAGCCGGGCTGGAGGCCTTGCGCGAGGCATTCCCGAATGCGCCGTTACGGCTTGACCCGAATGGTGGCTGGCATCTGCATACCACGCTGGACCTGCTGCCCCGGCTTGACGGGCTGGTGCAGTATCTGGAGGATCCGACGCATGGCATTCCGGCCATGGCAACCGTACAGGCAGCAACGGAGATTCCGCTGGCCACAAGCATGTGCATTACCAGCGACGCAGATTTGCCCGAGGGGATTTCGCGCAAAGCCGCGCAGGTGATCCTGTCTGACCATCATTATTGGGGCGGGCTACAGGCGACGCGGGAATTGGCGCGGATCTGCGCGATCTGGGGTGTCGGGTTGTCGATGCATTCAAACTCGCATTTGGGTATCAGCCTGGCGGCGATGGCGCATCTTGCCGTGTCCTTGCCGCATCTGAGTTATGACTGCGACACGCATTACCCGTGGCAGACGGATGAGGTGATCGAGGGTGGAAAGCTGCGCTTTGACAAGGGAGCGCTGACGCTGCCCGAAGGGCCGGGACTAGGGGTGACGCTGGACCGCGATGCCCTGAAACGGCTGCATCAGAACTATCTCGATTGCGGCTATACAGAGCGTGATGATGCAAGCGAGATGCGCAAACACCGTCCCGACTGGCAATACGCGCATCCGCGTTTCTAACCCCCCCCGTTCGAAAAGGACCGACATGCCAACGGCTTGTGGGCGATACTTGCCGGAACGAAAGACGATACAAATGCAGCACATCACCTATGACGCCGTCAACGCGCATCTGTCCTGGCCGGATGCCATTCAGGCGTTGAAAGAGGGCCACAAAGCGCCAAAACCAGAGCTTGACGATATGTTCCTCGGCCCGTCAGACGCGACCTTGCTGAACAGGGGGGCCTATATCGAAGGCTTGGGTTATGGGGCGAAGGCGGTAACGGTCTTCGGTGCCAACGCACGGCGCGGCTTGCCGACAGTACAAGGCGCAATGTTCTTTTTTGCGCCCGAGGACGGTCAGCTGCGCGCCATCATCGAAAGCCGTCTTGTCACCGAATGGAAGACCGCAGCCGACAGCGTTCTGGGCGCGCGGCTTCTGGCCCGGCCGGACGCCAAGCGGTTGCTGATCGTGGGGGCCGGTACGGTCGCGGCCTCGCTGGTACGCGCCTATTCCGCCGGGTTTTCGGGATTGGACAGTATTCTGGTCTGGGCGCGCCGGGGCGAGCAGGCAGAGGCGCTGGTTGCCAAGATGCAGACGGAAGGATTTGGTGTCGAGGCGGTTCCGGACTTGCAGGCGGCGGCCGGGCAGGCCGACATCATCTCGACCGCCACGATGGCACGCGCGCCTGTATTGCTGGGCGATTGGATCGCGCCGGGCACACATGTCGATCTGATCGGTGCCTTCAAGGCGGATATGCGCGAGGCGGATGATGCGCTGATGCGCAAGGCGAGCGTGTTTGTCGATAATCGCGACACGACCCTGCACCATATCGGCGAGTTGATCATGCCGCTTGCCTCTGGCGCATTGGCCGAAAGCGATGTTCTGGGCGACTTCTATGATCTTGTGGGCGGCGCGCCGGGGCGTACGAATAGCGATCAGATCACCGTGTTCAAAAACGGCGGCGGCGCGCATCTTGACCTGATGATGGCACGCTATATCGCCTCGGTTGCCTGAGGCCGGATCAGAGCGGAATGTACTCCACCGGATCGCCCGCATCGCGCGCCGGATCATGCGGAGGACGCACCAACAACGCGTCTGACAGGCCCAGAACGGACAACAAGGAGCTGTCTTGCCGCTGGTCGGGCAGAATGCCGTTTTCTGTCAGCCGCGCCCGCATGTAATGCTCGCGCGGGCCGTTGGCGGGCTGGGATTGGGCCAGAACGGTTTGCTTGCGCAGGGCTTGCGCGCGGGGCAGGCCTAGCATGGCCCGGATCACCGGGGCCACGAAGACATGTCCGCAAACCATGGCCGAGACGGGATTGCCGGGCAGTCCGATCATCATCGCGCCGTTCAATGTCCCTGCCATCAGCGGTTTGCCGGGCCGCATCGCCACTTTGTAAAACGCGCGGTCCATGCCCAGGTCGCCCGCCACCTTGCCAACCAGATCGTGATCACCAACTGACGCACCACCGATTGTCACCACCAGATCCGCGCCTTGGGCAAGATCAAAGGCGGTGCGCAAGGAGGATTCATCATCGCGTGCCAGCGGCAAAAGCCGGGGCTGCGCGCCCAGATCGCGCAGCAGCGCGTGCAGGCCGAACGTATTGGACGCGATAATCTGATCCGGTCCGGGGATCTCGCCGGGCATCACCAACTCATCGCCCGTGGACAGGATAGCCACCTCAGGCCTGCCGGTCACTGGAACCCGCGCCACATTCATCGAGGCCAGCAATGCGACAAGCGCGGGCGTCAGACGAACGGGCGCGTCGATGGTCTGCCCCACACGAAAGTCACCGCCTTCGCCGCGAATATGCGGTCCCTTGTCCAAACCCTCTGTGACGGTGATGACATCGCCATCGCGCGTCACATCTTCCTGGATCACAATGCGGGTGGCACCTTGGGGGACGGGCGCACCGGTAAAGATACGCACAGCCTCGCCCGGCCCAACCGGGCCGTCATACCTTGACCCGGCCGCCGCTTCACCGATCACTGTAAAGCGGTCGCCGGGGGCTGCCGAGACAACCGCGTAGCCGTCCATCGCAGAGGCCGAAAACGGCGGCTGGTTGCGTGTCGCCGAAACGGCGCGCGCCAAAACCCGACCGTTCGCCTCGATCAAGGGGATCTCTTCAACGGGCAGTGTAGGGGTCAGTGAAAACAGCCGGTCGAGTGCTTCTGAAACGGGAATCATGTCGCCTCAAAACGGCCGGATTTGCCGCCATCTTTCAACATCACGCGGATGCCGCTGATCTGCATTGTCTTGTCCACCGCCTTGGCCATGTCATAGATCGTCAGCGCAGCCGTGCTGACGGCGGTCAGGGCCTCCATCTCTACCCCTGTCTGGCCGGTGGTCTTGACCGTGGCCTCGATCCGCAGGCCGGGCAGATCCGCATCCGGCGTGATCTCGACCGCGACCTTGGTCACGGGCAGGGGGTGGCACAGCGGGATCAGTTCAGGCGTTTTCTTGGCACCCATGATGCCCGCCAGCCGGGCCACGCCGATCACATCGCCTTTTTTGGCGCGGCCTTCGGTGATGATGTCAAATGTTTCGCGAGCCATCAGCACATGGCCCTCGGCCACGGCCACACGCGCCGTCACAGCCTTGTCGGAGACATCAACCATATGGGCATCGCCCTTGGCGTCGAAATGCGTCAGGCCACTCATGCCGATACCGGATCTGACAGAAGCTGCCGGGTCGCGGTCGCCACATCCGCCTGCCGCATCAGGCTTTCGCCGATCAGGAAGGTGCGGGCCCCGTAGGAGGCCATATCGGCCAGATCGTCGCGCGTGTTCAGACCGGATTCAGAGATCAACAGGCGATTGTGCGGCACGCGTTTGGAAAGCGTGCGCGTGGTGTCCAGCGAGGTCTCGAAGGTCTTGAGGTTGCGGTTGTTCACCCCGATCAGCGCCGATTTCAGCCGTAGCGCGCGGTCCAGTTCCGGCCCGTCATGCACCTCGATCAGCGCATCCATGCCCCAGCGATGCGCCGCGTCCTCGAGTTCTGCTGCTTGCGCGTCGGAGACGCTGGCCATGATGATCAGGATGCAATCGGCGTGCAGCGCGCGGGCCTCGGCGACCTGATAGGTGTCATACATGAAATCCTTGCGCAGCGCGGGCAGCGACGTGGCGCTGCGGGCCTCGGTCAGGAAAGTCTTGGCACCTTGAAAGCTGGGTGTGTCAGTCAGGACGGACAGACAAGTGGCACCGCCATCCTCATAGGCGCGGGCCAGCGTGGCGGGGTGGAAGTCCTCCCGGATCAACCCCTTGGAGGGCGAGGCTTTCTTGACCTCGGCGATCAGGCCATAGCCTGTCGCGGCCGCCGTGCGCAGCGCCTCGGCAAACGGGCGCACGGACGGTGCTGCGCGGGCGGCGTCCTCGACCGCGCCAAGCGGCGTGGCAGCCTTGTCGGCGGCGACTTCCTCCAGCTTGTAGGCTTTGATCTTGTCGAGGATTGTCAGGGTCATGGCGTCGTCCAATTGATCTGTGTCTCGCCCCTTGCCTTAAGCCAGTCGTTGACTTGGGAAAAGGGGCGCGAGCCGAAAAAGCCGCGGTAAGCAGACAATGGCGAAGGATGGGCGCTGCTGAGGATAAGATGGTCGGGGCCTTCAATATGCCGGGCGTATTTCTGCGCCGGTCCCCCCCAAAGCAGAAAGGCGCGGGGGCGGTCCGACAATGCCGTCAGCACTTCCTTGGTCAACCTGTTCCAGCCAAGCTTCGCATGCCCCTTGGCCGCCCCTTCTGGCACCGTCAGCGCGGTGTTGAGCAAGAGAACGCCCTGATCGGCCCAGTCTGACAGGTTGGTCTGTGTTCGTGTGAGGTCCAGATCGTCATGCAACTCTTTGAAAATATTTTCAAGACTGTCCAGACGTCCGCCAAAGTCGTCGGGGATGGAAAAGGCCAGCCCGTCCGCCTTGCCGTTGGTGTGATAGGGATCCTGTCCGAGGATGACCACCTTGGTGTTGTCCGGCGAGCATAGGTCCAACGCCCGGAAAACCTGCTGATCCGGCGGATAAATCGGGCGGGTTTCGGCCTCCAGCCTGGTGACGATCCCAGGCAGGGTGTCGGCGAAGAAGGGCAGATGCGCCCATGCCTCTGGCACCGTCAAAGCCATCACGCGGCTTGGGTGATGCGGGCCAGCGCCTCGATCCGGGCTTTCGCGGCACCGCTGTCGATACTCTCGCAGGCCATGGCCACGCCTTCGCGCAGGTCGTTCGCCTTGCCAGCCACGACCAGCGCACCCGCCGCGTTCAGCAGCACCGCGTCGCGGTAGCCCGAGGGCGCACCGTCCAGCAGCGCGCGGAAGGCCGCGCCGTTTTCTTCGGGTGTGCCACCGATGATGTCCTCGAACGGATGCACGGGCAGGCCCGCATCCTCGGGATGCAGTTCCGATTCGCGGATCGTGCCGTCTTCTTCCAGCGCGGCCACCCAACTGACGCCGGCGATGGTCAGCTCGTCCGTCCCGTCAGAGCCATGCACCAGCCAGGCGCGTTCGGACCCCAGCTTGCCCAGCGTCTCCGCCATCGGGCGGATCAGATCGCGGGTGAAAGCCCCGGTCAACTGGCGTTTCACGCCTGCCGGGTTGGTCAGCGGCCCGAGAATGTTGAACATCGTGCGGGTGCCAAGCTCGGCCCGGACAGGGCCGACATGGGCCATGGCGGGGTGATGCATGGGTGCCATCATAAAGCAGATGCCCGCTTCTTTCAGAGCTTTTTCAACCGTTTCCACGCCGATCATCACGTTGATGCCCATCTGGCCCAACGCGTCCGCCGCGCCCGATTTCGACGACAGGTTGCGGTTGCCATGCTTGGCGACCACGACACCGGCACCGGCCACAACAAAGGCCGTCGCGGTCGATATGTTCAGCGTGCCCTTGCCGTCGCCCCCGGTGCCGACGATGTCTATTGCCCCTTCGGGCGCACGAACCTTGTGGCATTTGGCGCGCATGACGGCGGCGGCGGCGGCATATTCCTCGACCGTTTCGCCGCGTGTGCGCAGGGCCATCAGCAGCCCGCCGATCTGGGCCGGGGTGGCTTCGCCCTCGAACAGGATCTCGAAGGCCTGATGCGCCTCTGCGGCGGTCAGGGCGCGATCCGGGGCGGCCCCGATCAGGGGCTTGAGCGCATCACTCATGCGGGCACCTTCATTTCCTTCACGAAGTTTTGCAGCAGGGCGTGGCCATGTTCGGATGCGATCGATTCCGGGTGGAATTGCACGCCGTGGATTGGCAGGGTCTTGTGTTGCAGGCCCATGATGGTGCCATCCTCCAGCTCTGCCGTGATTTCCAACGCGTCGGGCAACGTGTCCCGATCCACCACCAGCGAATGATAACGCGTGGCGTCAAAGGGCGAGGGCAGGCCCGCGAACACGCCCTTGCCCGCATGTTGCATTGCACCCATCTTGCCATGCACGATCTCGTGGCAGCGCACGACCTGACCGCCAAACGCCTGCCCGATGGATTGGTGGCCAAGGCAAACCCCCATCAAAGGTGTGCGGGTTTCCGCCGCCGCCAGCACCATCGACAAGCAGATCCCCGCCTGATCAGGTGTTCCGGGGCCGGGAGACAGCAGGATGCCGGCCGGTTTCAGCGCCATGGCCTGCTGCACATCCAGCGCGTCGTTGCGCCAGACCTTCACATCCGCGCCCAATTCGCCCAGATAGTGGACGAGGTTATAAGTGAAGCTGTCGTAGTTATCGATGAGCATCAGCATGGGTCGATTTCCCTGTCTGGGGCTGGTGGCCGGGGCCTTGGTCGCGGTATACATGCTCTGGCTTGGCAGGCAGCGTCAAGGGCTTGGCACGTCGCAGGCACATGTGCGGCCATGAAGGACAACGAGAGGGCAGTAAAGTGGCAAAGGGTTTTCTCTCCGGAGCAGTGTTTGGCACCGTGACCGCCGTCGCCGGGGCAGGCGTCTTGTCGTTGGCTGTCGGAATGCCGCAATCGCAACGCCCAGAGGTTGTCGCCGTCGAGGTCCCTGCCGGGTCCGCCTTTGACGATGTCCGCGACGACCGTGCCGCCACGCGCCCTGCGTCAGAGACAAGTGGCCCGGCCGGAGAAGCCCCCCGGATCACTGCGCCGGTGCCGGATGATCTGGCGCGGCTTGCCGATGCCGACACGACGCCGGTGGCGGCGCCTTCGCCGGATATGGGCGCGAATGCGATGACCGCGCCTGATGCCGGGGTATCAAGCGGTGCTGTGACAGTGCAGTCCGAAACGCCGGCCCCGGTCGCCGTGGAGCCATCGGGCGCGCCCGCGACACCTGAGGCAGAGACGCGCCTGACGGTATCCACCGAACCCGCGGATCCTCCGGCACCACCGGTGGAGGAACGCCTGAACGGTCTTACCCCGCCTGATGACGCGCCTGATGATGACGTGTTCGTCCAAAGCATGCGGGCAGAGGCGGTCAGCGGTGGACCGGTGCCACAACCCTGGCGCCCGGACGCCGGTGTCGCGATGTTTGACGCGCCAGCCCAGCCCGCGCCACCTACGGCCGAGGATACCACGCCGCCGACGGCAATCGACACGCCCCGGGCAGCCACGGTCAGCGGCCTTTCCGAGCCATCTGCCCCGGCACCGTTCGTGATTCAGAACGATCCTGGGTTGGCGCGGGATAGAGCCGATGATGCGCCGGCTGGTCGTGACATGTCTGGTGCGAGGGATGCAACCGATGGCTCCCGGTCCGAAGCTGAAGAGCCTGCGGATGCGCCCGTCCTGACGGACACGCCGGAAGTCGCTGGCGCAGAAAAAAGACAATCATCAGACATTGTTACTGCCGAAGGAGAGACTGCTCGATCTGTTCCCGATGATGGCAACGAACAGCCCGCAGACCGCGAGAGCACTGCTGACACTGTAGCGCCGGCAACTGGTGGCGGTGGCGATGTTGGGCCTGGTTCCGACGATGGTGCGGATGCGGGGTCTGACGAAGCGGACGACATGGACTCTGTCGAAGCGACCCCGACGGCTGACAGCGGCCCATCGGATGAACCGCCGGCAATCACGATGTCGGACGCACAGCAAGACGAGGGGCCAGAGCCAGCCGATGCAGATCGCGATGAGGCCAGCGCAGACACCGGCGCTGAGGCAAATGTGAACCTGGGTGCTGATGAGCCGAGCATGGCACCTCCAGAGGAAATGATTGCTGAGAGCACCCCCGTGATTGGCAGTCAGCCAGTCCGAACCACTGCGCCCGACGCAAGCGCAGAGTTTCCCGGCAACGCGGTGGCTCTGGCGGAACTGTCGCCGCTTGAACGTTTCGGCGCTCCCTTCCAGCCTGCGGGCGAAAAGCCGTTGTTGTCGGTGATCCTGATCGATGATGGAACAGGCCCGCTTGGGCCGGACGCCATTGACGGCTTTCCCTTTGCGGTGACCTTTGCACTTGATGCCGCCAGCCCCGATGCGCGGCAGCGGATGACGCTTTACCGAGAAAAGGGCTACGAGGTCATGGCACTTGCCGATCTGCCGCAAGAGGCTGGCGGCAATGCGGCAGAGGACGCCCTGGACGCGCTGTTGAATGATCTCCCGGAAGTGGTGGCCGTGCTTGAGGGCGATCAGGCCGGCCTTCAGGGGGCGCGGGCAATTTCTGATCAGGTGACGCAGACAGTCCGGCAAAGCGGTCACGGGCTGGTCATGCGGCCCAATGGTCAGAACTCTGCGCAAACGCTCGCCGCGCAACAGGGCGTGCCCGCCGCAACAGCGTTTCGGGATCTTGACGGGCAGGGACAGGGCCAGACCGTGATCCGAAGGTTCCTCGATCAGGCGACGACGCGGGCAACCTCGCGCGCAGGCCGGGAACAGCCGATCATTCTGCTTGGTCGCCTGCGTGCGGAAACGCTGGCATCGCTGATGCTCTGGGGGATGCAGGACCAGACCAAGGATGCCGTCGACATCGTACCGATTTCGTCTTTTCTGTTGCAGACGGCGGACTGACACATCGTCGCCAATGACGATTTTTTGCGCGGCTTTCCACCAAGACAGCGCTTTCCCCGTCCCTTCATGCGCAACACTGGAAGGCCCGGTCAGCTCTGCTGACCGGGCCTTCGGGCGACGCCGTAGGTGGCGCAATCCTTGGCCGAATGGGCCTATCTATCGGATCAGAGGTTGCCGGACCCGGTAAAGCGCGCGGCATCTTCCGCGGCCATGCGAATGGCGTTGGATTTATGTACCGTCTCCTGATACTCGGCTTCCGGGTCGCTGTCATAGACCACGCCGCCGCCGGCCTGGATATACAGCTTTTCGTCCTTCACCACGGCCGTGCGCAGGGCGATGCACATATCCATGTCGCCGCCCGCGCTGAAATAGCCGACACCACCGCCGTAGACACCGCGTTTTTCCGGCTCCAACTCGTCGATGATCTCCATCGCGCGCACTTTCGGCGCGCCGGACACGGTGCCCGCAGGCAGCCCCGCCAACAGGGCCGACAGCGCGTCGTGATCGTCGTCCAACTCTCCCACCACGTTCGAGACGATATGCATGACGTGGCTGTAGCGTTCGATGATGAATTTTTCGGTGGGGGTCACGGTGCCGATCTTCGACACGCGGCCGGTATCGTTGCGGCCCAGATCAAGCAGCATCAGATGCTCGGCCAGTTCTTTTTTGTCCGCCAGCAGATCGGCCTCCAGCGCCTTGTCCTCGGCGGGGGTGGCACCGCGTTTGCGCGTGCCTGCAATCGGGCGGATTGTCACTTCCCGACCAAAGACCCGCACAAGGATTTCCGGCGACGCGCCGATCACCTGAAAATCGCCGAAGTTGAAATAGAACATGAAGGGCGACGGATTCGTGCGACGCAGCGACCGGTAAAGCGAGAAGGGCGGAAGCGGGAAATCCTGCGTCCAGCGTTGCGCGGGCACGACCTGAAAAATATCGCCTGCGCGGATGTAATCCTTGGCCTTTTCGACTGCGGCCTTATAGGCATCCTTGGTGAAATTCGACACCGGATCGGCCGTCTGCCCAGCCTCGCCAAGATCGCGGCTGGCCTGCGGCATGGCACGTTCCAGATCGCGCACCGCGTCCATCACGCGCTCTGCGGCCTGCGCATAAGCCGCGCGTGCCGACAGGCCTTCACGGGTCCAGGCGGGGGCCACGACCGTGACCTCGCCCTTGACGCCATCCAGAACCGCAACGACAGAGGGACGCATCAGCAGAGCATCAGGCAGGCCCAGCGTGTCGGGATTGACGTTCGGCAAATGCTCGACCAGCCGGATCATATCGTACCCGAGATAGCCGAACAGTCCGGCCGCTGCCTGTGGCAAATCGGTGGGCAGGTCTATCCGGCTTTCGGCGATCAGCGCGCGCAGCGTGTCCAGCGGATGGCCGTCCAGCGGGGTAAAGCTCTCGCGGTCGAAGCGCGCTTGCCGGTTGATGCTGCTGTGTTCGCCGTCGCAGCGCCAGATCAGGTCAGGTTTCATGCCGATCATCGAATAGCGGCCGCGCACCTCGCCGCCAGTCACCGATTCCAGCATGAACGCGTCCCGCGCCGCGCCTGTCAGCTTCAGCATCAGCGACACAGGTGTGTCCAGATCAGCCGCCAGACGGGCATGCACAATCTGGTTTTGCCCGGCATCATAGGCGCGGGCAAAAGTTTCAAAGTCGGGGGTCAGTTGCACCATTCTCGAACCTTACTGGAATTGCGCGTGAACCGCGTTGATCGCTTGCTGGTTCAGTTCCAGCCCGATGCGCGACTGGATGTCCGTCGCCATGGCGCGGAACAGATCCTGCGAGATTGACGCCCCGGCCTGCTCGCGCAACGTTGTCACCAGTTCCTGCGCATCGGCGCTGTCGCTATCGGCGGCCGAGATTTGGTCCAGACGCACCAGCAGCACGTTGTTCGATGCCGTCACGGCGCGCGCCTCGCCCGGTGCCATGTCGAACACCGCCAGCAGTACCTCTGGCGGCACACCGCCTGCAAAATCGCCGCGTGTCGCGCCAGCCTCGGATCTGGGGTCAAGCCCGAGGGTCTCAAAAGTGCTGTCCCCGGCCAATTGTCCGGCCATCTCGTCGGCTTTTGCGGCCAGCGTTTCCGTCCGGGTTTGCGTTAGCCAATCTTCTGCAACCTGATCTCGGACCTCGTCAAACGGCTGGGCCTGCGCTGCAATCTCGGAATCAAGCCGCATGGCGTAAATGCCGCCATCGCCCAGCAGGTCCATTTCCGGGAAGTCGTCGGCGCTGAGCGCGGTCGCGGCGCTGCGGAACGCTTCGTATCCGGTGATTTCATCCTCGGCCTGTCCGCGCCACTCGACTTGGCCAAGCTGCATATCGGTCGCCTCTGCGATCTGTTCCAGCGTTTCGCCGCCAGCCAGTCGGTCATCCAGATCCTGCATTTGAGCTTCGATCGCACGGCGGGCATTGTCCAGCGCAAGATCGTCGCGCAATGCGGCTTGTGCATCCTCAAAAGAGGTCACCTGCGCGGGCAGAACGCCGTTCACACGAAACAGGGCCGGACCAAGGTTGGAGGCGAAGGGGCCGACGATATCGCCAACCTCAGCGCCGAATACGGCCTCGCCAGCAGTGCCCAGTTCGTTCTGGGCCACATCGCCCATATCGACATCGGCCAGTGCCAGGCCCCGGTTCTCTACCAGTGTTTCGAATTGCGTGGTGCCCGCATCCAGACTGTCGCGCGCGGCTTGTGCGGCGGCGTCATCGGCAAAGACCAGACGCTCGGTCAGGCGACGTTCTGGCTGGTTGAATTCCGCATCGCGACGCTCATAGGAGGCGCGCAGATCGTCTTCGGACACCTCGACGCTGTCGATGATCATTTCGGGCGTGAGCCAAGCATAGGTGATCGCCTTGGCTGCAGCTTCGGTGTAAAGCGCGATATTCTCGTCATACCAGGTCTTCAGCTCCTCCTCGGACGGGTCTGGCAGATCGGTGGCCAGCAGCGCAGGATCGACCGGCGCCCAAGTAAAATCACGGGTCTCGCCGGCATAGGCGACAATCGCGTCGGCATAGGCGTCAGGGATCGTGTTGCCGGACAGCACCGCGGCTTGCAGCATGGTGCGGGCGGTCTCATCGCGCAGTTGTTCTTCGAACTGCGCCTCTGTCAGCCCGGCATTCTGAATGGCAAAGCGGTAGGCTTCGCGGTCAAAACTGCCATCAGCACCCTGAAACGCTGAAATCTCGCGCAATTGCCGCGCCACGATTTCGTCGCTGACAGAAATGCCAAGCCGCGACGTTTCGGCGTCCAGCGCGCGTTCTGTTACCAGTCGTGACAGCACGGCGCGGTCCACACCCGCCGCCTGGGCATCGGCAAAGGTCAAGGCAGAGCCGCGTTCAGCCTCAATCGCGCGGATTTCGTTTTGCAGCGCGCGCGCATAGGTGTTGACGTCGATTTCCTTGTCACCGACAGAGCCGACCGATCGCACGGTGCCGCTGAAATTGATCGCGCCAAAGCCCATGAGGCCGACGATCAGCAGACCCATCAGGATCCAGACCAGCGTTTTTCCGACGCTCTTCACCGGTGAAGCCATGATTTTCCCTTGCCTGTTCGTGCCGTGTCAGTTGATGCGGTGTCTTTTAAGCGGTCCGGCCGCTGCTGCGGATGTCTACGCTGCACCGCCGGTTGGGGCAAGGGGCAGCGAAAGCGTCTCCAGCCGTTCGAAAAGCGTCGCGATCCCGACCACATCGACATTGGCGAAGGCCACGCGAATATGCCGCGCGCCAGTGGCATCATCGCGCGGCGTGAACATCGTGGCGGGCAGGGCGAGGACATGCGCCTGACGCACCAGAAGCGGTGCAAGCGCGTCGGCGGACATGGCGAAAGGATGTTCCAGATACGCGAAATAGGCACCGACACCGCGCAGGTGCCAGCCCTGCGGCTCCAGCCGCGGAAAGCCGGTTTCAATCGCCGCGCGCCGGGACAGGATCTCGGCCCGTTCGCCCGCCAGCCATTGCGTGAGGTTCTGCAATCCCCAAAGGGCGGCACGCTGACCAAGTTGCGACGGGCAGATTGTGACCGCGTCGATGAATTTTTCGACCTCTTCCAGACGCTCGGGCGAGGTCATCACCGCCCCCACGCGATGGCCGGTCAAACGAAAGGACTTGGAAAAGGAATAGAGCACAATGACCGTGTCGGCCCAGTCCGGATCATGCAGAAGGTCATGCGGCGCGCCACTGCGGCTGTCGAAATCGCGGTAGGTCTCGTCAAGGATCAGCTGGATTCCGGCGTCGCGCGCCAGATCGCGAAAGGCGTGGATCACCTCGGCCGGATACTCGACCCCTGTGGGGTTGTTTGGGCTGACCAACGCAATCGCCCGCGTGCGGGGCGTGATCAGTGCGGCGGCGGCTTGCGGGTCGGGGACAAGATCCGGCCCGGTGGAAAGCGGCACCGCCCGCACGCCCGACATATCCAGCCACATCTTGTGATTGAAATACCACGGCACCGGCAGGATCACCTCGTCGCCTTCACCGCAAAGCGAGGCGATGATGGCCGCGAAGGCCTGATTGCAGCCAGAGGTGATGCCCACCTGTTCCGGCAGAACGGTGCCGCCGTACCAGTCCGACCAGCGCGCCGCCAGTTCCGAGCGCAAGGCAGGCAAGCCCAGGTCGGGACCGTAAAGATGGGTGGCCGTGTCCTCCAGCGCTTCGGCCATCGCGCGGCGTAGCGCTTGCGGCGGCGGGGCCACGGGGGCTGCCTGGCTGACATTGATCAGCGGGCGGTCGGCTGGAAAGCTGACCCCGTTGAGCCATGCCCGCGCCGCCATGATCGGCGGGCGAAAGGTGGCGGCGGTGCGTGGCGTCGTCATCGACCATCCCTGTGGTTAACGGCGTTTGCGGACAACAAGGCTTCCGCGTTGTTCGAAGCTTGCATGTTACCCGCGATGCATAGCCTTAATCCGTGCCGCGATAAGGTTCCACATATTGCAGGGCCATGTCCCAGGGGAAGAAGATCCAGGTGTCCTGACTGACCTCGGTGATAAAGCTGTCGACCTGCGGGCGGCCCTGCGGCTTGGCGTAAACGGTGGCGATATGCGCCTTTGGCATATGCTGGCGCACGACTTCCAGCGTGCGGCCTGTATCGACCAGATCATCCACCACCAGCACACCGGTGCCGTCGCCGATCAGATCCATGTCGGGCGACTTGATGACCTGCGGCTTGCTTTGCGTTTGGTGGTTGTAGCTTTTGATGCTGATCGTGTCGACGGTGCGGATGTCCAACTCGCGTGCGACGATCATCGCGGGGGCCATGCCGCCGCGCGTGATTGCCACCACGGCGCGCCACCCCCCGTCCGCAGGGCCGTTGCCATCCAGTCGCCATGCCAGCGCGCGGGCATCGCGGTGAAGCTGGTCCCAGCTGACGTGAAACCCTTTTTCATGCGGCAGTTGGTTGGTCATTAAGAACTCCTGATTAGCGGCTGAGCAGCAGGCGCAGGCCAAGCAGGCCCATGACACCGGCCGCAATACGGTCGAAAATAAACTTGGCGCGCAGGTAGCCTGCGCTGATGCGGCGGGTGCTGAGCAGCATGACAAGGACAGACCCTACCAGAAACTCCACGCCGAGGTGATTGAACACAATCAGTCCCTTATCCCCGACGCTAAGCCCGGCGGGAAAGATCACCACCAGCACGGCTGCCGAAAACAGCACCGATTTGGGGTTGGAAAGATTGACCAACATGCCGCCCAGAAACGCTCGGGCAGGCGGGGTGGGGGCGTCGGCCAACGGGTCGCGCGCATGACGCCATGTCGTCCAGGCGATATGGATCAGGTAGAACGCCCCCACAAGCTTGCAGGCCGTATAGGCCCAGGGCACGATCTGAAAAACCGCGTCCAGTCCCAACAGCGCCAGCAGAGTCCATGTCGCCGCCATCACCCCCAGACCCCATGCCGTGAAAAGCCCCACACGCCTGCCATGCGCCAGCGTGTTGCGGATGGTATACAACATCGCGGGGCCGGGACTGGCGATTGCCGCCAGCAGGGTCACGTTGAAGGCGATCACATGGGCGAGGTCCATCGCGCCTTAGCCCTTGGTGATGTCAGGCGCATCCACGGCCTTCATGCCCACGACATGATAACCGGCATCCACATGATGCGTCTCGCCAGTCACGCCTGCGCCCAGATCGGACAGCAGATAAAGCGCCGAGTTGCCGACATCCTGAATTGTCACATTGCGGCGCAGGGGCGAGTTATATTCGTTCCACTTCATGATGTAGCGGAAATCGCCGATACCCGACGCCGCCAGCGTCTTGATCGGGCCGGCAGAGATCGCGTTGACACGGATATTGTCCTTGCCCAGATCCTCGGCCAGATAACGGACCGATGCCTCAAGCGCGGCCTTGGCCACGCCCATGACATTGTAATGCGGCATCACGCGTTCGGCCCCGTAATAGGTCAGCGTCAGGCAGGAACCGCCCGTTTTCATCATCTTCTCGGCGCGTTTCACCACCGAGGTGAAAGAATAGACGGAGATGTCCATTGTCATCGCAAAGTTGTCGCGGCTGGTGTCCACATAACGCCCGCGCAACTCTGTCTTGTCGGAAAAGCCGATGGCGTGGACGATGAAGTCCATATTATCCCAATGCTCTTGCAGACCGTCGAAAAGCGCATCCACCGATGCCTCGTCGCCGACATCGCAGGGCAGGACGATATTGCTGCCCAAAGATGCCGCCAGCGGATCGACGCGCTTCTTCAGTGCTTCACCCTGATAGGAAAAGGCAAGCTCTGCGCCGGCATCGCCAAGCGCCTTTGCGATACCCCATGCGATTGACTTGTCATTGGCCAATCCCATGATCAAACCGCGCTTGCCGGCCATTAGTTGATTAGACATAAGGATCCCTTCGCCCGAAACTTCTTGCAAAACCGTTTAGGGGATAGGCCGGTTGTCGGCAAGCCTCGGGCCGCGTATGGCAGCTTTGGTGTATCATAGACGTGCTTATTGACACCTACCTGCGACCGAAAGGATTCCCATGACCGACCGTAGTGGCATCTTCGCCGGAGACGACCCTTTTGTAATTGCGCAATCCTGGCTGGACGAGGCCAGAACGCAGGAAATCAATGACCCGGATGCCATGGCGCTGGCGACTGTGGATGTGAACGGGCTGCCCAACGTCCGCATGGTCCTGCTGAAAGAGATCGAGGCGGCGGCCTTTGTCTTCTACACCAATTACGAAAGCGCCAAGGCCCGTGAGATCACCGATACGGGCAAGGCGGCCTTTGTCATGCATTGGAAATCCCTGCGCCGACAGGTCCGTGTGCGTGGGCTGGTCACGCGCGAAGACGGGCCGCAAGCGGATGTCTATTATAAATCCCGATCGCTCAAAAGCCGCCTTGGTGCCTGGGCATCGCAGCAATCGCGCCCACTGGACAGTCGCGCGACCCTGATGGCCGAGGTTGCCAAGGTCACTGCGCGCAAAGGCACCAATCCGGACCGCCCGCCATTCTGGGGCGGCTTCCGGATCGCGCCGCTGGAGATCGAGTTCTGGGCTGACGGGGCGTTTCGTCTGCATGATCGGTTTCGCTGGCATCGCAGCGATGTCTTGGATGCATGGCAGGTCGTTCGGCTCAACCCCTGACGCGGATTCGCGACAACTCTGCCAAGCTTTGAAACGTTTGCAGTTCGCGTCACATGAACTGCAATTAGGCCGGATATTCTAGGTTTTTTGGTTGCATTGATCAAGCCTGTGTCGCAAGACGTATGTGGGGACAAGGAATGGTTATTAACTTGGAAATGGATATGGCACCCGGCGAATACGTGCAGGGGAAGGTCAAGTGGTTCGATCCGGCAAAGGGATTCGGCTTCGTTATTGCTGACGAAGGTGGTCCGGACATACTGCTGCATGCAAACGTGCTTCGCAATTTCGGGCAAAGCTCCGTTGCGGATGGCGCGCGCGTGGAAATCGCCGTGCAGCGCACGGATCGCGGTGTGCAGGCGACCGAAGTTCTGGGGATCGTTCCGCCACTTGGTGCCGAAGGATTGCCGCTTGCCGATTTCGAGGAGATCGACCCGGAAATCATCGCGAATGCGCCGCTTTTGCCCGCGCGGGTCAAATGGTTCGACAAGGCGAAAGGCTTTGGTTTTGCGAATGTCTTCGCGCGGCCCGAGGATGTCTTTATACATGTCGAGGTGCTTAGACGATCCGGCCTGTCCGACCTTCAGCCGGGCGAGGCGCTGGCAATCCGCATGATCGATGGCAAACGTGGTTTGATGGCGACGGAGGTTTGTTCTTGGGAAACCGCAGTTTAGGTCTGGCTCTGGCTTTTACGATTGCCGCAGGGCAGGCTGGGGCTGCATGCCGTGATGATCGCGTATCGTTGCGCGGTGACTGGGGCAGCGCACAGTTCTCTGTCGAGGTTGCCGATGATGGCCAAGAGCGTGCGAAAGGCCTGATGCACCGTTCGGAGATGCCCAAGAGCGCGGGCATGCTGTTTGTCTATGACACGCCGCGATCGGTTGCCTTCTGGATGCGCAACACGCTTATCCCATTGGACATGATTTTTGCGGATGCCAGCGGCGTGGTGCAAAAAGTGCATTCCAACGCCGTTCCCCTTGACGAGACCGCGATTCCCGGTGGCGACAACATCCAGTATGTCCTGGAAATCAATGGCGGACTGGCAGACGCGATGGGCATCACAGCGGGCAGTCAAATGCAGCATCCGGCCGTTGGAGCGGCGGCTGCGTGGCGCTGCGACCGATAAATATCAACTTCCTGCCGAAATGCGTCAGAATCGGCTTTTCAATCGCGGCAGTCACGTCTATTGAGGCCGCTGTTCGGGGCGTAGCGCAGCCTGGTAGCGCGACGGTTTTGGGTACCGTAGGTCGCAAGTTCGAATCTTGCCGTCCCGACCACTTTCCCAGGTTTTCAAACAATTCTGTATGAAGTGATCCTGCCCCAGGCCGGTCGTTTTGTTCTGTTCAATGTCACGAATAGGATGCGTAACGGCGGTTCTTTGGGGTTCGGCGTTTCGGGAACCATAATCATCTGTTGATTGTCTGCGCGGACCATCGCGACCACCACATATATGTAGGGTTGCGATTTCATCGCTACATCTCGACCATTCCTGAGGCGGGGACATGGCCGCTTTGTTCCGACGGTCTGCCGTGTTCTTTGCGCCACGCCATGCGGGAGCGGCACGGCGCGATTTTAAATTAATATACGTTAACAAAACCTAAACGATGGATGAGTGTAATTCATTAAGTATCTGTAACTAAATAGAAAAATGCCATTATAGGGGGTGTTTTGCTTGTGGATATGTCTGGGGGCGACTCGTCGTGTTCGACGCGAAGATGCGTCAACCCAAAAGAAGCCATGAAAAGGCCAATAAATCCGTTGACGGGCTATGCCTAAATACGTCAGATTGTGTAAGTCAGTCGTTGAGCCACAATATGTAGTGGCGGGCAGGCGGGATCAGAAGGCGAAAGCGCCTTGATCGGGACACATGAAACGAACAGCGCGACAGGTTTTCGATTACGCGCCGTTTTCACCGTCCCCTGACCCGGAAAACGGCACAGGTGCCCGGCAAACGGGCGCAAAAATGAAAACGCTGGTAATGGGGCAGCCTGATATGAAGATCGAAAGACAATTCACTCGCGCCGGACAAGATGCCTATGCAGGCATTGATTTCGTGAGCACCACTTCGGAGATCCGCAATCCCGACGGCACCGTGGTCTTCCACCTCGACGAGATCGAGGTTCCCGCGAAGTGGAGCCAGGTTGCCAGCGATGTGATCGCGCAAAAGTATTTTCGCAAGGCCGGCGTCCCAACCCGTCTGAAGAAGGTCAAGGAAAAGGGCGTGCCCGAGTTCCTTTGGCGCTCTGTTCCGGCCAAGGACGGCGTCGAGAAAACCGGCGAGACCTCGTCCAAGCAGGTGTTTGACCGTCTGGCCGGTGCCTGGGCCTATTGGGGCTGGAAGGGTGGCTATTTCACCACCGAGGCCGACGCCCAGGCCTATTACGACGAAATGCGCCACATGCTGGCCACGCAGCGCGCCGCCCCCAACAGCCCGCAATGGTTCAACACCGGCCTGCATTGGGCCTACGGCATCGACGGTCCGGGCCAGGGCCATTACTATGTTGACCACGAAACCGGCGATCTGACCAAATCCACCTCCGCCTATGAGCATCCGCAGCCCCATGCGTGCTTCATCCAGTCGGTCAAGGATGATCTGGTCAGCGAAGGCGGGATCATGGATCTTTGGGTGCGTGAGGCGCGCCTGTTCAAATACGGTTCCGGCACGGGCACCAACTTTTCCTCGCTGCGCGCCGCGCAAGAGCCGCTGTCTGGCGGTGGCAAGTCGTCCGGCCTGATGGGCTTTCTGAAAATCGGTGACCGCGCTGCCGGCGCGATCAAGTCGGGCGGCACCACGCGCCGCGCCGCCAAGATGGTGATCTGCGATGCCGATCACCCCGATATCGAAGAGTTCGTGAACTGGAAGGTCAAGGAAGAGCAGAAGGTCGCCAGCATCGTTGCCGGATCCAAGATGCACGAGCAGATGCTGAACGGTCTGTTCGCCGCGATCAAGGCATGGGACGGAGCCGAGGCCGACGCTTATGATCCCAAGGTCAACGACGCGCTGAAAACCGCCGTGCGCGCCGCCAAGAAGGTCTCGATCCCAGAGACCTATATCAAGCGCGTGCTGGATTACGCGCGGCAGGGCTATGGCTCGATCGAGTTTCCGACCTATGACACCGATTGGGACAGCGAAGCCTATGCCTCTGTCTCGGGCCAGAATTCCAA
Organism: Primorskyibacter flagellatus; assembly: GCF_900176485.1. Taxonomy (GTDB): domain Bacteria; phylum Pseudomonadota; class Alphaproteobacteria; order Rhodobacterales; family Rhodobacteraceae; genus Primorskyibacter; species Primorskyibacter flagellatus. Next base: position 86,526 of record NZ_FWYD01000010.1, on the reverse strand, counting down.
CAACTCTGTCCGCGTGACCGATGCCTTCCTGAAGGCCGTGAAGGATGATGCCGACTGGGAACTGATCCGCCGCACGGATGGATCTGTCGCGAAAACCGTCAAGGCGCGCGCCCTGTGGGAAGATATTGGCCACGCCGCTTGGGCATGTGCCGATCCGGGCATCCAGTATCACGACACCGTCAACGACTGGCACACATGCCCCGAAGACGGCGCGATCCGCGGGTCGAACCCATGTTCCGAATACATGTTCCTGGATGACACGGCGTGTAACCTTGCGTCGATGAACCTGCTGACCTTTCTCAAGGACGGCGTGTTCCAGTCCGAGGACTACATGCATGCCACGCGCCTTTGGACCCTGACGCTGGAAATCTCGGTGATGATGGCGCAATTCCCGTCCAAGGAAATCGCGCAGCTGTCCTATGATTTCCGCACGCTGGGTCTGGGCTATGCCAATATCGGCGGGCTGCTGATGAACATGGGACTGGGCTACGATTCAGACGAGGGCCGGGCGCTCTGCGGTGCGCTGACCGCGATCATGACCGGTGTGTCCTATGCGACCAGCGCCGAGATCGCGGGCGAGTTGGGTGCCTTTTCGGGCTACGAGCGGAATGCCGACCACATGCTGCGGGTCATCCGCAACCACCGCAATGCGGCTTACGGCAAGACCTCGGGATATGAGGCGCTTGCGACCAAGCCCGTCGCGCTGGATCATGCAAATTGCCCGGATGCCACTCTGATCGAGTTGGCGCAATCCAGCTGGGATGAGGCCCTGCGTCTTGGTGAGACGCACGGCTACCGCAATGCGCAGGTGTCTGTAATTGCCCCGACAGGCACCATCGGTCTGGTGATGGACTGCGACACCACCGGGATCGAGCCGGACTTTGCCCTGGTCAAGTTCAAGAAGCTCGCCGGCGGCGGTTACTTCAAGATCATCAACCAGTCGGTGCCTGCGGCCTTGGAAAAGCTGGGCTATTCCTCCAGCCAGATCGCCGAGATGGTGGCCTATGCTGTCGGTCACGGATCGCTTGGCAATGCGCCGGGGATCACCCATACCGCATTGATTGGCCACGGTTTTGGCGAGACAGAGATCCAGAAGGTTGAAAGCGCGCTGGCGGCCGCCTTCGACATCCGCTTCGTGTTCAACCAGTGGACGCTGGGCGAAGAATTCTGCCGCGAAACGCTCGGCATTCCGGCGGAAAAGCTGACCGATCCCACATTCGATCTGCTGCGGCATCTGGGCTTCACACGCGCAGATATCGACGCGGCGAACGATCATGTCTGCGGGACGATGACACTGGAAGGCGCGCCGTTCCTGCGCAAGGAGCATTACTCGGTCTTCGACTGCGCCAATGCCTGCGGAAAGAAGGGCAAGCGGTTCCTGTCCGTCGATAGCCACATCTACATGATGGCCGCGGCGCAAAGCTTCATCTCGGGCGCGATCTCCAAGACGATCAACATGCCCAATGATGCAACCATCGAGGATTGCCAGAAGGCGTATGAGCTGAGCTGGTCGCTGGGTGTGAAGGCCAACGCGCTGTATCGTGACGGGTCCAAGCTAAGCCAACCGCTGGCATCGGCGCTGGTCGAGGATGACGAGGACGCACAGGACGTTCTGGAAAGCGGATCCCAGCACGAGAAGGCAACGGTTCTGGCCGAAAAGATCGTTGAAAAGATCATCATCAAGGAGGTTGCGCAGCAGCAACGCGCCAAACTGCCCGACCGGCGCAAGGGCTATACCCAGAAGGCGATTATTGGCGGTCACAAGGTCTATCTGCGCACCGGCGAACATACCGACGGTACGCTGGGCGAAATCTTCATCGACATGCACAAGGAAGGGGCGGGTTTCCGCGCGATGATGAACAACTTCGCCATCGCCGTGTCCGTGGGCCTGCAATACGGTGTGCCGCTGGAAGAATTCGTCGATGCCTTCACCTTCACCAAGTTCGAACCGGCGGGCATGGTGCAGGGCAATGACAGCATCAAGAACGCGACCTCGATCCTGGATTACATCTTCCGCGAACTGGCCGTGTCCTATCTGGACCGTACCGATCTGGCGCATGTCAAACCCGAAGGTGCGTCCTTTGATGATCTGGGACGCGGCGAAGAGGAAGGCGTGTCCAACATCAAGGAGATGTCGGAAACCGCAGCGTCGCGTTCGCTGGAAGTGCTGAAACAGATCAGCTCGACCGGCTACTTGCGCAAGCGTTTGCCGCAGGAACTGGTGGTGTTGCAGGGCGGTGCCTCGCTTTCCGGGCTCGATACGTCCGGGGCAGTCGAAGCATTGGTGCCCGAAGTGGCCGCAATGGCTGGCGGCGGCGGTGGCTCTACTGCTGTGTCCTCCGGCACGGTCGGGATGGACCAGCGCGTGAAAGCAAAAATGCAGGGCTACGAGGGCGAGGCTTGCGGCGAATGCGGCAACTACACGCTGGTCCGCAACGGCACCTGCATGAAGTGCAACACCTGCGGCGGCACGTCGGGCTGTAGCTGATAAGGATTGATGCGGGCTGATCCGGTTTCCGGGTCAGTCCGACACTGAAACAGAGACACAGAGCAGCTGCGCTTGCTCTGCGCTTTGGACAGGTCGCAGGCAGAAAGCAAACCGAGCGGTGAACCAACCGAACCTGTTCCAGAGAACCTACAGGGTGCCCTTGCGGCACCCTTTTTTCAAACCACCGGCGGCACCTATCCACGAGTCGAATGTCGTAGTTGGGCAGAGATCAACTGTCGTGACATGTTGCTTGCAGGACGCTGCGAAATGATAAATGTCCACCGGACGTTTTTACGTCGGTCGTTCATCTGTCCCGTCCGCCTGAAGCCAGCCCCGGTCGACAGCCGTCCTGAATGTAGTTCATCGCACGCGCCGCGATCGTCTGGTTTCGGCTGTGTTTCAAGGATGCTGTTCCGTCTTTCACGTTAACGAACCTGACCCGGCGATGCAGATTGCAGGGATGGTTGCTTGGTCAAATCCTGGTGTATTCTGGCCTTCCTCGATTGCCATTCTTGAATACGCGACGTCGTCTCCCCAGATCGTTGTCTGATGTGCTTGACGATGGGGTCGTCAGAAATTGAATCCACATCAGGGTCTGGCAGAAGCAGGCAATCATCCTGAACGCCCAGTCATGAACCCGAGGCGATAGCCATGTCGCCGACAATAGTTGAGGATGTGACCATGTTTGACGCAAAGAACCTCCCACTGAACGATGACGTGAATTTGGTGGCGCAGGCACCGGTTGTGTGATCGCAGAACCTCTTGGTTTTATTATCTCAGGTGAACGGGTATTCTGCCGATGATACGGGTGCTTTGGTGCTGACAACCGCCGCCGGCAAGACGATAACGGCTCGCAGACGCTAGGCAGGCGAGAGACGCGCTGAGGCGCGTGAAGTAGAAAACAAGAGGCTGGAAATGACTGATAGCACGACGCAACCCGCCGGGAAGCCAGCCTCGAAAGTGGCAATTTTCGTGGTTCTGCTCCTGATTGTGATGGTTGTTCTTTACGCTTTGGCGGATCGCATGGCACCATCCTCGTCGCGCGGCATTGTTTCCGCCTATGTCGTTCAAATCGCGCCGCGGGTGTCGGGTGAAGTGACCGATGTGCTGGTCGATGACGATGCCGTGGTTCAGGCGGGCGATCCGCTGTTTGCCATCGATTCGCGTCCGTTCGAATTGGCGGTCAGACAGGCAGAGGCCAATCTGGAAACCGCGCTTCAGAACGTCAACGCCTCTGGTGCCTCGCTGGTGGCGGCACAGGCTGCCGTCACGCAGGCCCGTTCCGCACTGGACAACACCCGTGCCGAGGCTGATCGCACCTTCCGGCTGGAAGAGCGTGGCATCGCGGCGACAGCACAGGGCGATCAGGCCCGCGCCGGTGTCGCGCAAGCAGAGGCCGCGCTGCAAACCGCCGAAGCGAACCTCGAAAGCGCGCGGGCCAAGCTGGGACCGCAAGGAAAGGACAATCCCGCCATCCTTGGGGCGGAGGCGCAGCTGGAAAAGGCGCAATACGATCTTGCCTCCACCACCGTGACCGCACCGCATCTGGGTGTGGTGACGAATGTCACCCTGTCGGAGGGGCAGTTCATCGGGGCGGGCAATCCGGCACTGACCTTCATAGATGCCGAGGCCGCCTGGATCACGGTGGACCTGCGCGAGAACCAGTTGCAGGGCATCGGTGCCGGCGATTCGGCGCATCTGCTTTTCGATGCGCTGCCTGGGCAGATATTTGAGGGGCGCGTTCAAAGCGTCGCCTGGGGGATCAATCCGGGGCGCAACGTTCAGGGTGGTCTTGTGGTCAATCAACCCTCGAACCGTTGGTTCGAACCGGCCAGACGGATTCCCGTCCGGATCGAGATTGACGGTGGCATGGAAAACTGGCCCCGCGCCGTGCGGGTGGGGGGCAAGGTTCATGCGGTGGTTTTCGCGCAAAGCGACACCGGTCCGATTGCCTTGATCGCACGGGGCATGCAGCGTCTGCGGTCCTGGTTCAGCTATCTGCACTGATCACGCCAATGTATGTCACACCTCGCCCCGACCCGATAGAAGATCCGCTTTATGGCATCCGCCTTGGGCTGATGGGCGCGTTGGCATATCTCGCGATCCCGATCCTGAATCCGGCGCTGCCTCCGATCATCGCGGCCCTGCCGGTCGGTCTGATTGCGTCACAACGCCGTGCCTTTGATCCGGGCAAGGCCATCGGTGGCGTGGTTGCGATGATCGTGCTGCCCTGGATCATGACTTGGTTTGTTGAATGGCTGCGGCCCATGCCCTTGGTCTATGTCGCGGCCATGTGGCTTGTGTATTTCTCGGGCTTTCTGTTGATCCTGCGGTCCGGCGCGCAGGCAGGCATGTTGATCGTTGTCGTGGCCGTGCTGATGTCTGTGATGGGGATGCATGGCAATGCAACGGTCGAGTTTCTGCGCGACGGGTTTGTGCAGGCCTCGCTGGTGGCATTGGTGGTGGGTCCTCTGGTCTATCTGCTATTACCGCCGCGCACCCGCGAAAAACAGGTGGACGACCCGAAGCCGGGCGGCGGAAACACGACGCTTGGGGCAGCGATCCGCGCGACGGTATTGCTGGGGCTGAGCTTCTGGCTATACGCCGTGATGCAGCCTTCGGATATGATGATGGCCGTGGTCGCGGCCATGGTTCTGGTATTCCCGACCCGCAACGCAGTGTTCGATGAGGCGCGGCAGCGTGTGCGTGCCACGTTCTACGGCGGGGCGATTGCTGTCGGCGTGCTGGCGCTTTTCACTCTGTCGCCAAACCTGCCGATCCTGCTGGGCCTGATTTTTCTCAGCGGATTATGGCTGGGCCAGAAGATGCTGAACGGCACACGGCCAAGCATGGTCTATCAATACGCCTTCTCCGTCGCGCTGGCCCTGATCGCCGGGGCGCTCAGTACGCAGGATCCGGTTTATGCCACTTTCACGCGGATCGTCCTGACGTTGACCGGGGCTTTCACGGCCGCCTTCACCGTGGCACTTCTGGACGCAATGACCGGCTGGCGCGAAGAGGCGGAGCCGGATGCTCAAGGACCCACAGTGACATGATGTATATCGTAAAACTTCTTGTGACCCTGTTGGTATTTGTGGGCGTTGTCATTCTCATTGCCCGCATGGTTTTTACCGTGCCGACGGTAGAGGAGCGGACCGATACGACGGCACTGAAGCCAGCATTGGATGGCCCACTGGCCGACGCTCTGATCGAGCGTGAGGCTGCCAATGCTGGCTTGACCGGCGTTGCGCCGTTGCAAAACGGTGCCGACGCATTTGCCGCGCGGATGATCCTTGCCGATGCGGCAGTGTCGTCCATAGACGCGCAATATTACATCTGGCATGGCGATCTGACCGGAACTTTGCTGCTTGATGCGCTGGTGCGCGCCGCCGACAGGGGCGTGCGGGTTCGGCTGCTTCTGGATGACAATGGCACTGGCGGGCTGGACCCGGAACTGGCAAAGATGAATGCCCATCCCATGATCGAGGTCCGTCTGTGGAACCCGTTCAACCTGCGCCATTTCAAGATGCTGTCTTATGGGTTCGATTTTTTCCGGCTGAACCGGCGGATGCACAACAAATCCTTCACCGTGGATGGACGCGCCACGATTCTTGGAGGCCGCAATATCGGCGACGAATATTTCTCTACCGGGTCTACAGCGCTTTATGTCGATCTGGATGTTCTCGCCGTAGGTGCAATCATTCCCGAAGTGTCTGCCGATTTCGATAAGTACTGGGCCGCGCCTTCCACGCATCCTGTCGGTCCGATTGTCGGCGCCCCGCAGGACGCAGACCCGGTTGCCGATCGTCTCGCCTTGTATCAGGCAGACCCGCAAATGGCGGAATACCGTGCTCTGCTGCAATCTTCGGATATCGTGGCCGCGCTCGCGGCGGGTGAAATGGGGGTGGAGTGGACAAACTCCATGCTGGTCAGCGACGATCCGGTAAAGGGGGAAGGGGCCGTTCCGCGTGAAGACCTGTTAGCGTCGCGGCTTAGAAAGGCCGTGGGCGAAATTGAAAGCAGTTTCGATGGTATTTCGCCCTATTTTGTCCCCGGAAAGGCAGGGGTCAATGCCTTTGCGACACTTGCAAGCCAGGGGGTTGTCGTTCGGATGCTGACCAATTCGCTGGAGGCGACGGATGTGCTTCCGGTGCATGCGGGCTATGCCAAGCACCGCGAAGATATGCTGAAAGCCGGAGTCGTCCTCTATGAACTGCGCCAACAGGCGGCGGTTGACGCGCCAATAGATCGCCTGGGCCCGTTCGGGTCGTCCGGTGCCAGTCTCCACGCCAAGACCTTTGCCGTGGACGGGAAACGCATCTTTGTCGGTTCCTTCAACTTCGATCCACGCTCGACCACGCTCAATACCGAAATGGGGCTTCTGATTGATAGCGAACTGTTGGCGCAAGGATTGCACGATGCTTTTGACAAAGATTTGCAGGGCCTCGCATGGCGGGTAGAGAGCAAGGATAATGATCTTGTCTGGATCGATCCCGAAGATGGCTCGACAGTGACGGATGAACCGGGGACGACGTTTCTCAAACGTGCCGCGCTGACCGTGATTGGGTGGCTGCCGATCGAGTGGCTGCTTTGACGGATCCATCGGAAAAACCCTCCGGGAACGGAGCGCTTGAAGATTGGCGCACCGGATGAGCGGCCGTCCCCTTTGCATCGTAAGCTGGAATATCCGTAAAGCCGTAGGCCTTGACTGGCGGCGTGATCCGGCCCGCGTATTGCGAGTGCTGTCTTCTATGAAGCCGGACATCATACTGCTTCAGGAAGCGGATAAACGGCTGTCGCCCCGCCATCCGGCGTTGCCACTGGATCAGGTGGCAAGAGCTGGATGGACTGCTTTGAACGCCGATCCCAGGACACCTTCGATCGGTCATCACGGCAACGCCATATTGTTGCGGAGCGATTTTATCGCAACTCGCATCGAGCCGGTCGATCTGCCCGGTCTGGAGCCGCGCGGCGCTCTGCTCGCCCGCATCCAGGGACCGTTCGGGGCCGTGACGGTGGGTGGACTGCATCTTGGCCTGCGCCATGCCGACCGCCGACGCCAGATCGCAAACGTCATTGAAGCGGCAGAGCGTATCGGCGGGCGAATCGTTCTGGGAGGCGACCTGAATGAATGGAGAAGGTCCGACGAGGCTTTCGGTTTGCCGGACGGCTGGAGAACATTGGCACCAAGCGCAACATTCCATGCCGCGCGTCCTACTCTGCGGTTCGACCGGTTTCTGATCGGACCGGGTAATGGCGATCCCGTCGCGGATGTTCCGCACAAGGGGGAAAGCCTGCGCGCATCGGATCATCTTCCAATTCGGCTTCTGGTCGAGACGTAGGGCGTTGCACGGCAAGTTGGTGTACGGCCGTCGACAATAACAGCGATGATGTGATCGAATGGTGCAACCACTTTTTAAAATCGCAATGGTTTGCGCAGAAACTCCTTGAAGGGGCGGGCTGAGCACTGCGTAGCATCTGTCGGGCACTGAAAGCCTGACATTGTTAAAACCGATTTCCGCAACCGGCTGCGGGTCCGACGAGCGGGAAGGGGGCTCAACGCAAAAAGGCCGCCTTAGGGGCGGCCTTGTCAGATTGGCGAGCGCAAAGGCTCAGCCTTTTTGCGGAGCAGACTGTTGTTGAGGCTGCTGTGCGGCTGCGCGGGGCGCTGCGGCACCCTTGGTTGCCAGCGGGTCGTCTTGACGCTGCACGGAGCCTTCGAAATGCGCACCGCTTTCAATTGCGATGGTCTTGTGGATGATGTCACCCTCGACCCGAGCGGTCGCGGTCAGGCGAACCTTCAACCCGCGCACACGGCCGACGATGCGGCCATTGATCACAACGTCATCCGCCATCACTTCGCCTTTGACGGTGGCGCTTTCGCCGACGGTCAGCAGATGGGCGCGAATGTCGCCTTCGACGGTGCCTTCGATCTGGATATCGCCGGTCGTCTTGACGTTGCCGGTGATGTGAAGGTCGGGGCTAAGCACCGACGCAGGTGGTTTTGCCTTGGGCGGCGAGGCTTGAAAATCAGATTGCGGACGGGGAGCGGAGGACGAGGCATCGGCGGTTGCCGATTTCGGCGCGTCGTCGGCTTTCGGCCCGGGCTCGTTGATCTTGCTCTTAGAAAACATCGTTTGCAGCCTTGATATAGGTCATTGGATTGACAGCGTTGCCGCCGACTCGGACCTCATAATGTAGATGGGTCCCGGTCGAGCGTCCAGTATTGCCCATATCACCAATGCGACTTCCGCGCGAGACCCTTTGCCCCTTCTTCACGCGAATCTTGGACATATGCGCGTAGCGGGTTTCGATGCCGAATTCGTGCTGGATCTTCACAAGATTCCCATAGCCCGACTGCCATCCCGCATGGATAACCACGCCATCCGCCGTGGAATAGATGGGGGTGCCGTGTGGCGCTGCAAAATCGGTACCTGCGTGCAGGCGGCCCCAACGGTAGCCGAAGCCGCTGGTGAAGCGGAACGAATCCTTCAGCGGGCTGGCAAACGGTGCCTTCTGGGCGGCGATTCGATACAGGTTCAGCCGGTCCATCTGGCCAAGGATGCTGTTGGCGCGCATCGCATCATCGGACGGGCCTTCGCCGCGCGTCGACAGGCTGAGCGGCGTCAGCGGACCACCCTGACCGGAATAGCCGTTGCGGACCTGAGACAGGATACGGTCCGGGTCCATACCCGCGGCGGTAAACATCTTGTCGAGCGGTTTGACCGAGACGGTCATGGCTTCTTCAAGTTGGCGGAAGATGCGGTCGTTTGCATCCTCCATGACGCGGATCTCGCTGGCCATGGCGTCGGCCTGGGTCAGGGCGTGCTGCGCATCGGCGAGGATCTGGTCACGTTCGATCGCTGTGCGCTCCAGTGCTTCGGCCATGAAATCCATCGTGCCGTCGGCGCTGTGATCCCCCTGCGCCAATTGCACGTCGCCATCGGCAAGCTGGGCCTCGATGGAGGCAAGCTTGCGGGTGATGTCCTTACGCTGGGTCATCGTATCGCGAAGCGTGGCTTGAATGACCTCGATGCCGGCTTCCAACTCGCTGCGGCGGGTTTCGGACTGCAACAATTGTGACTGCATCACGGACACCTGCGCCAACGCGGTGTTGAAGCGTTCCTGTGCGGCCAAAGCCTCTTCTGCGCGGATGTCGCGTTCGGTGGAGAGCGCGTTGAGGCGCTGCTGATAGGTCGCCTGATCGCGAATGGCCTGCTCGCGGAAATTGCCGGAGCCGATGGAATCCATCAACACGATGGCTGTTGCGATGATTGCCCAACCGACGATAACGGCGCTCCCGGTAAAGGCGAGCGCTTGCGTGCCGGGTTTGAGACGGATGAACCGGGTGTCGGTTTCGGACCTCAGAAAGAGTCGGCGTTCCGGGAAGAAGCGCTCAAGTAGCGCATGTGTCTTGATCGCGAGTCGCGTTCTCACCTGTCCGTCCTTGTCCAGCCCCGTTTACGGCACTCAGGTCAACTGGGACCGGGCACCTTGGCTGATGGCTTATCCAGACGTTGGCATTTTCGCAACGATTTTGGGTTAGTCGATTCGTCGCAAGGTGGCGTTTTGGTCGAAAGCGGCAAAAAACCGCCGATCTAGAATGGTTTGCGATCCGGATTACCCGGCGATGGTCAGGTCAGCGGCCAGTAGAAATCCGGGGGCAACCCCGCTTCGGCACGCTTCTCTTCGTTGAATGGCGGCTTCAAAGAGCTATGGAAATACCGGCCGACAAGATCGTGGAATGCCAGTTTCGGGTCCATTTCATGGCGTCCGCACAAAAAGTGAAACCATTTGGAGCCGTAAGCGACGTGATGGACCTCTTCGGCGTAGATCGTTTCAAGCGCGGCCACCGCCTGCCTGTCGCCCGCCTTGGTGAACAGCGCGATCATGCCGGGGGTCACGTCCAGTCCGCGGGCCTCCAGAACCATTGGCACAACCGCAAGGCGGCCCATGAAATCCTCGGCTGTATCTTCTGCGGCGCGCCACATCCCGGCATGGGCGGGCAGGGCACCGTAATGGCTGCCCGCATCTTCAAGACAGTCGCACATCAGATTGAAATGTTTCGATTCTTCGTCCGCCGCCTTGACCCAATCGTCGTAATAGCCAACCGGCATCGGAATATCCGAGAAGCGCGCGATGATGTCCCAATGCAGATCCACTGCGTTCAGCTCGATATGCGCGACGGCGTGCAGCATCGCGATGCGGCCCTGCGGCGTGCCGGGTTTCCGCTTTGGCATTTGTCTGGGGTCAAGAAGCTCTGGCCGGGCGGGGCGCGACGGTTGCATCGGCGGTACCGCACGCCCGATTTCCGGCGTTTCACCTGCTTCGCGGGCGGCAAACCAGTCCGCCGCGTGGCGGCGCGATTTGGCGGTTTTCTCACGGCCGTCCGACGTGGTCAGAACGTCCACTGCCATCTCGCTCAAGCTTAACATCGACACTCTGTTCCTTTGTGAGCAACCATGCGCCACATCTCGTCGCGAGGGATGTGCAGATCTTCTGGTTGAAAGACGTGTGACGGCCGTTACAGGTCTTTTGCGGCGGTCAGAACTTCTTCTGCATGGCCGGGGACTTTCACCTTGCGCCATTCGCGCGCGATGCGACCGTCGCCGTCGATCAGGAAGGTCGAGCGTTCTATCCCCATGAATGTCTTGCCATACATGGATTTCTCTTTCCACACGCCGTAGCGTTCGCAGGTATCTCCGCCTTCGTCTGACAGAAGCGGTACGGTCAGCCCGTGCTTGGCCACGAATTTTTCATGTTTGGCCACGCTGTCCTTTGAGATGCCGTAGATCCGCACGCCCAAAGTGGCAAATTCCGGCAGAAGACCTGAAAAGCCGATGGCTTCTTTCGTGCAGCCGGAGGTATCATCACGCGGGTAAAAGAACAGCACGACCGGGGCGGGCCGCAAGGCCGATAGGGTCATCTCGTCACCGCCGTCGCGTGGCAGGGTGAAATCCGGTGCCATCTCGGCAGCTTGTGCGGAATCTGTGGACATTTGCGGCTCCTTATCCTTTGCAGGGTCAGAGGTTTCATATCAAACTCGACGCGACAAGCGTAATCGCGAAAGGCATCATGTCCAGTGACCAACGCAGAAAGACCTGAACAGCCTGCAAGATCGCGGCGGGGACTGCATCTTGCAGGTTGGCTGTTGGTGGTGCTGCTGTTGCTGGGCGCGCTTGCAGGAGCAGGGGCACTATACGTTGTGGGGCGGCCCATTGCCGCGCCGGACTGGCTGCGCGACCGGATCGAGCAGCGCATCGGGCAGACCGTTCCCGGACTTGCAGTGGCTTTCGGTGAGGTCACGTTTCTGATCGAACGTAACGGCGCGCCCAGACTGTCGCTTTACGACGTGGATATCGGCACCAGTGACGGGCGGAGCCTTGCCTCGCTCAGCGATGTTGAGGCTGTGCTGTCACGCGGGGCGTTGCTGCGCGGCGAACCGAAGCTGAAGTCGGTCACGCTGGCGGGAGCTTTTGTCACCATGCGGCGCGATCGGGATGGCCGCTTTGGGCTGTCTTTCGGCGATGCTCTGGCACCCGAAGGGGCTGCGCCGGACCTGCCTGCGATCATCACAGCGGTGGACACCGCACTGGCCAACCCGCGCCTTGATGCGCTGGAGGAGATCACGGCCGAAGGTTTGACGCTGCGCTATGAGGATGCCCGCGCCCGTCGCGGCTGGACCGCCGATGGCGGGCGGCTTGCGCTGACGCGCGGTGACCGGTCGCTGTCCCTGCGCGGTGATTTCGCGGTTCTTGGCGGGGGAACAAATGTGGCCACGATCGCGCTCAACGCCGAAAGCGCGCTCGGGGATCCAGGGCTGGTCTTTGGTGTGACGCTCGCGGATATGCCGTCACGCGATATTGCCACGCAAGGCCCGGCGCTGGCCTGGCTCAAGGGGCTGAGGGCACCGATCTCGGGGTCGATGCGCGCGCAGATGTTCGGCGATGGCAGCCTTGGCCCGCTGAACGCGACGCTGGCTATTGGCGAAGGTGTGCTGCAACCCACCGATCAGACCAGTCCGGTGCCCTTCACGGGCGCGCGCACCTATTTTACCTATCACCCCGATACGGAAACACTGGTTTTCGACGAAATCTCGGTCAAGTCCGACTGGGGGCAGGCGCTGGCAGAGGGCCGCGCGACGTTGACGGGCCTGCAAAGCGGCTGGCCCAGTGCGATGCTGGGGCAGTTCCGTGTCTCCGACATCCGCACCAATCCCGGCGGTTTTTTTGAAACGGATCTTGCCCTGAAAGGCGCCGAGGCTGATTTTCAGCTGGAGTTGGACCCGTTCCGCTTTTCGCTGGGGCGGATGCGACTGGTGGACGAAGACCTGCCGCTGCGGATCTCGGGCGAGGCAGCAGCGGGGGAAGAGGGCTGGCACTTGGCGCTGGATGCGCGCGTGGCCAAGGTAGCGCCTGCTCGTGTGGAAGAGCTTTGGCCACCGCATGTGGTGACCAAGACTCGCAAATGGGTGCGCGAGAATGTGCAGGGTGGGGTGTTGCAGGATGTGCAATTCGCGCTGCGTGTCGAACCCGGAAAGCCACCGGCAACATATCTGGGTGCCGAATTCGAGAACGCGCAGGTGCAATACGCGCGGACCCTGCCGCCGGTCACCGGCGGGTCGGGACAGTTTGTCATCAATGGCAAGCGGTTGTTCGCGACCGTTGACAAGGGGCGGGTCGCGGCGAGCGAAGATCAGCCGCTGGATATTTCAGGCTCCAGCTTCACCATTCCGGACATAACCCGTCGCCCCGCCACCGGCAGGTTGGAGTTGAACGCGACGGGCCGGATCCCGGCGGCGCTGGCCTTTCTGAACCGCGAACCGCTGTCGGTGATGGATCGCGCCAAGCGTCCGGTCGATGTGGCCGAGGGGCGCGCGACCGTCACGGGATGGATGGAACGGCCATTGCGCAAAGGCGTGAAGCTGCCCGACATGACCTTCCGTTTCGACGCGGATCTGACCGATGTGCAAAGCGACAAGCTGATCCCCGGCCGTACCCTGCGCGCGGCGCAATTGAAGGTTGAGGCCACACAGGAGAGCGTGAGCATCAGCGGACCCGCCCGGCTTGGCGCCGTGCCGTTCGACGGCGCTTGGAGCATGCCCTTGGGCCAGCCCGGCGCCGCCAGCAAACTGACCGGAAAGCTGGAACTGGGACAGGCTTTTGCGGATGAGTTCGGCATCGCGCTGCCGCGCGGGATGCTGTCGGGACAGGCGCAGGCAGATCTGTCACTGACGCTTGAAAGGGATCGTGCGCCAGAGTTTTCGCTATCGTCAAATCTGGCCGGGCTGGGGATGCGGCTTGATGCGCTGAACTGGGGGCTGAGCCAGCGCCAGACCGGCAGGCTGGAGGTTGCGGGGCGGCTTTCGAAGCCTGTTCAGATCGACCGGCTCAGCCTGTCGGGGGCGGGGCTGAGTGCTGTCGGCGACGTCCGGCTGAATGCCAATGGCAGTCTGGACCGAATTGCGCTGAACCGCGTGCAACTGGACGGTTGGCTGGATGCGCCGGTGGTGCTGACCGGGCGCGGTGCCGGGGCACCGCTTGCAATCACTCTGCAAGGCGGAACCGTCGATATGCGCAAGGCCAGCATCGGTGGCGGATCAGGTGGCGGGGGCGGCAGCACCGGGCCGATCACACTGGCGCTTGACCGGTTGCAGATCTCTGACGGGATTGCGTTGCAGCCGTTTCGGGGGACGTTCACCACCGGGGGCGGGCTGGATGGCAGGTTCACCGCACGCATCAACGGCGGTCCGGATATTGCGGGTGTCGTCTCGCCGCAAAGGGGCGGGGGCAGTGCCTACCGCATCCAGTCGCAAGAGGCAGGCAAGGTATTTGCGGCGGCGGGTTTGCTGAAAAACGTGGCCGGGGGCGAGATGGATCTGACCCTGCGCCCGACCGGTCGCGCCGGCACGTTCGACGGCATCTTGAAAGTGACCAATCCGCGCCTGCGCAGCGGCAACGCGCTTGCCGCACTGCTGGACGGGATCAGCGTCGTGGGCTTGCTGGACCAGATGAACGGACCCGGCATCTACTTTACGGATGTAGAGGCCAAGTTCCGTTTGACGCCTGCGCAGGTGATCCTGTCGCAATCCAGCGCTGTTGGCCCGTCGATGGGCCTGTCGCTGGATGGCTATTACACGCTGGCCAACAAGGCGATGGATTTTCAGGGCGTGATCTCTCCGATCTATATCCTGAACGGAATCGGGGCGCTGTTGACGCGCAAGGGCGAGGGGCTGCTCGGGTTCAACTTTACCATCAAGGGCACCTCGGATACCCCACAGGTCGGCGTGAACCCGCTATCGATTCTGACGCCGGGCATGTTCCGCGAGATTTTTCGCAGGCCGCCGCCGACCCCGCAGTAATGCACCGAAGCCCCAGATGAAGAGCCCGCCATGAAGCTTGCCGATTTCGACTTTGATCTGCCGGACGAATTGATCGCCACACGCCCTGCGAACCCGCGTTCCTCGGCGCGGTTGCTGGTGGCGCAGGGCGATGGCATCCACGATGCGGTGGTCACGGATCTGTTGGCGTGGCTGCGCCCCGGCGACCGGCTGGTGCTGAACGACACGCGGGTGATCCCGGCGCGGCTGTCGGGCCTGCGCGAACGTGACGGGGTCGAAGGACTGACGCAGGCTCGGATCGAAGTCACGCTGCTGGATCCGGCGGCGGATGGTTGCTGGATGGCGCTGCTCAAACCGCTGAAGAAAGTGCGCGACGGCGAAGAAATCACCTTTTCGCCTGACCTGTCCGCGACGGTCGAGGCGCGCAAAGACGGGCAGGCCCGGCTGCGCTTCAATCTGACAGGCAGCGATTTTGATACGGCTCTGGCAGAGGCGGGGGCCATGCCGCTGCCGCCCTATATTGCCGCGAAACGCCCCGCCGACGAACAGGACAAGACCGACTATCAGACCGTGTGGGCGAAACGCCCCGGTGCCGTGGCCGCCCCCACGGCGTCGCTTCATTTTGACTCCGAATTGCTGGCACTTCTGCGCGAAGGCGGCATCCAGTTTACCCATGTGACATTGCATGTCGGCGCGGGCACCTTCCTGCCCGTCAAGGTCGAGGATGTGACCACCCACCGGATGCATGCCGAATGGGGCGAAGTCACGGAAGAGGCCGCCGCCGAGATCGCGGCCACACGCGCGGCGGGCGGGCGTGTCATCCCGGTGGGGACAACGGCGCTGCGCCTGATCGAAAGTGCGGCAGCAGATGGTGAGATCCGCGCCTGGTCCGGCGATACGGATATATTCATCTATCCGGGCTACGAATTCCGCATCACCGACGCGCTGATGACCAATTTTCATCTACCCAAGTCGACCTTGCTGATGCTGGTCTCGGCGCTGATGGGACAGGACACGATCCGGCATATCTATGCGCATGCGGTAGAGGCAGAATACCGCTTCTTTTCCTACGGCGATGCCTCGCTGCTTTTGCCGCCTTGCAAAAGCGACGCCGAAGGATGAAGAGCGTCGCTGCGAAGACAGTTGATTCTTCGCACGGCCTTTAGGCTGAAACAAAGGCCCTGGCGCCAAAACTCTCTTTCGTTCCGCCGGAGGCACGATGCTGTACGTTCTCAAAAACTCATGGGCGCTTTTGCTTGGCATGATGCTGCTGATGCTGGGCAATGGCCTTCAGGGGTCGCTTCTCAGCGTGCGGGGCGGCGAGGCGGGGTTTTCCGCCTTCCAGATGTCGATGGTCATGTCGGCCTATTTCCTGGGTTTCCTGTTCGCGTCGCGGATGACGCCCGGAATGATCCGGCGTGTTGGCCATGTCCGTGTCTTCGCAGCACTTGGGTCGTTCATTTCGGCCGTGCTGATCATGTATCCGACGTTTGAACATCCGACGGCCTGGATCATCGGCCGTGTGATCATCGGGTTTTGCTATTGCGGCGTCTATGTCACCGCCGAAAGCTGGTTGAATAACGCCGCCAGCAACGAGACCCGCGGACAGTCGCTATCGCTTTACATGATCGTGCAAATGGTCGGAATTATTGCTTCGCAGGGTTTGCTTCTGGTGCCGGATCAGTCCGGCTATCTGCTCTATGTGATTCCGTCGGTGCTGGTGTCTATCGCCTTTGCCCCGATCCTGTTGTCGATCTCGCCGACGCCGGCGTTCGAGACGACCAAACCGATGAAGCTAAGCGTGCTGTACCACACCTCGCCTTTGGGCTGTGTTGGCATGTTCTTGCTGGGCGGTGTTTTCGCATCGCAATTCGGCATGGCGGCGGTGTACGGAACGCAGGCGGGCATGACGCTGACGCAAATCTCGATGTTTGTGGCGTCGTTCTATGTTGGTGCGCTGGTGTTGCAATATCCGCTTGGCTGGCTCTCCGACCGGATGGACCGGCGCGAATTGATCACGATCTGCGCCGGTATCGGCGGTGTCGCGGCATCGGTTGCGGTCTTGCTGAACGGAAATTTCGCGCTGATGCTGGTGGCGGCCTTCCTGATCGGCGGCATGTCCAATCCGCTTTATTCGCTGCTGATCGCCTATACAAACGACTTCCTCGGGACCGAGGACATGGCCGCCTCGTCTGGTGGATTGCTGTTCATCAACGGGCTTGGTGCCATTGCGGGCCCGTTGATCACCGGCTGGATGATCGAGGTGTTTGGACCCGGCGGGTTCTTCGTGTTCATTGCCGGTCTGATGCTCTCCCTGACGGGCTATGCCCTCTACCGGATGACACAACGTGCGGCACCGTCGATTGAAGAAACCGCGGCTTATTCGCCGCTGACCGCGGGCTCGACACCCGTCGCTGTCGAGGTGGCACAGGAACTGGCAATCGAAAGCGCGCAGGACGAGCCTCAGGACGCCGCTGCATGATGTGACGGTTTGTCGTAATTTGTTACTGTTTCAAACTGTTAATGAGGTGTTAGCATTCTCGCATCTGCGGGGGGGCAAACCGCAAGGAGTGTGAGCCATGGTGGCACCTGAAGATGTTCTCAAGTTCTGGCTCGATGAAATCGGGCCAAAAGGTTGGTATCAGGGTAGCAAGGAGCTGGACGCGCAGATACGCGACAAGTTTCTTGAGAGCTGGCAAGGCGCGATGGAGGGGCGTCACGCGATGTGGCTGACCTACCCGTCCGGGGCGCTGGCCTATATCATCCTTGTCGACCAGTTCCCCCGCAACATGTTCCGCGGCACAGAGCAGTCCTTCGCGTCTGACAAGATCGGTCTGGCCGCTGCGAAACAAGCGGTCAAACGCGGCTGGGATCTGAAGATCGACGAACCTGCGCGGCAGTTTTTCTACCTGCCAATGATGCATTCGGAAAACCTGTGTGATCAGGACAGGTGCATCCGGCTGATGAGCGACCGGATGAAGGAAACCGGCACAAGCAACCTTACCCATGCACAGGCGCATCGCGAGATCATTCGCCAGTTTGGACGGTTTCCCTATCGCAATGACGCGCTTGGACGAAAGACAACCGACGCCGAAGCAGAGTTCATGGCCGCAGGCGGTTACGCAAAAATGTTGAAGCAGATCAACGTCCCGGCCTGACAGGTCCTATTCGATAACGGGCGCGGGCGGCCCCGTGTCGCCCCGGTTCCCGTTGATGCCCTTCAGCTCTTCGGCTAGCGTGCTTCGGCATGACAGAACGAACCGGAGGTCCACGCTATGGCGTCGCAAACATTCGACATGATCGTGATCGGAGCGGGGCCGGGCGGCTATGTGGCCGCCATCCGTGGCGCGCAACTCGGTCTTAATGTCGCCATTGTCGAGCGCGAACATATGGGGGGGATCTGCCTCAACTGGGGCTGCATTCCCACCAAGGCACTGCTGCGCTCGTCCGAGGTTTTTCACCTGATGCAACGGGCCGGTGACTTTGGGCTGAAGGCCGATGGCATCGGTTATGATCTGGATGCGGTGGTGAAACGCTCGCGCGGCGTGGCCAAGCAACTCAATTCCGGCATCGGCCACCTGATGAAGAAAAACAAAATCACAACCTTCATGGGCGAGGCGACGCTGCCTGCCAAAGGCCGGGTCAGAGTGAAGACCGACAACGGTACGCAGGAGCTTGAAGCCGACAATATCGTGCTGGCCACCGGAGCCCGCGCCCGGGAATTGCCGGGGCTTGAGGCGGATGGCAAACATGTCTGGACCTACAAACACGCGCTGCAACCGCCGCATATGCCCAAGCGTCTGCTGGTCATCGGATCCGGGGCCATCGGCATTGAATTTGCCAGCTTCTACAATACGCTGGGCGCGGACACGACCGTTGTCGAAGTCATGGACCGGATCCTGCCGGTCGAAGATGCCGAGATTTCGACTTTCGCAAAAAAAGCCTTTGTGAAACAGGGCATGACCATACGCGAAAAAACCATGGTCACGAAACTTGAGCGCGCTAAGGCAGGCGTCCAGGCCCATATCGAACAGGCAGGCAAGACCGAGACACAGGCATTCGACACGGTGATCTCTGCTGTGGGGATCGTTGGCAATACCGAAGGTCTGGGGCTGGACGCGCTGGACGTGAAGGTCGAAAAAACCCATGTGGTCACGGATGAATATTGTCGTACCGGTGTGCCGGGCCTCTACGCCATCGGAGACCTCGCAGGCGCGCCCTGGCTTGCACACAAAGCCAGCCACGAAGGCGTGATGGTTGCGGAACTCATAGCAGGCGGTCAGCCGCACAGCGTATCACCCGAAGCGATTGCCGGCTGCACCTATTGCCAGCCGCAAATCGCCAGCGTCGGTCTGACAGAGGCGCAGGCCAAAGAGAAAGGTTTTGACATCAATGTGGGCCGTTTCCCATTCATCGGAAATGGCAAGGCTATTGCTCTTGGCGAGGCGGAAGGCCTGATAAAGACCATATTCGACGCCAAGACCGGCGCGCTGCTTGGTGCCCATATGGTCGGTGCCGAGGTCACCGAACTGATCCAGGGCTATGTCGTCGCCCGACAGCTTGAGACAACCGAAGAAGACCTGATGCAAACCGTCTTCCCGCATCCGACCCTGTCAGAGATGATGCATGAAAGCGTGCTGGATGCCTACGGCCGCGCAATCCACGTCTGACTCCCCATAAAATGGGCAAAGAAAAAACCAATCACTGCTTCTTCTTGGTAAAAATACTCCGGGGTGTGTGAGGGGCTGGCCCCTCACTCCCGCAATTTCAAACAGGCATGTCGGATAATTCATCACAAAAAGGGTTCAACACCCATTTGCCTGTGCTCACCTGCTCAGCGCGTGTTTTCCGTCAGGCGGCGCTTCACATATTCAGAAACGTTTCCGATCATCGTGTCCATATGCGGCTCTTCAAAGAAATGGCCCGCGCCGTCGATCTCCTGATGGGTGACGGTGATGCCTTTCTGTTCGTGCAGCTTGCCCACAAGCGTCCGTGTATCCGCAGGCGGCGCAACGCGGTCCGTGGTGCCGTTGATCACCAGGCCAGAGGACGGGCAGGGTGCCAGGAAGGAAAAATCATACATATTGGCAGGAGGGCTGACAGAGATGAAGCCGGTGATCTCGGGGCGGCGCATGAGCAGCTGCATGCCGATCCATGCCCCGAAACTGAAACCCGCAACCCAGCAATGCTTGGAGTTGTTGTTCATCGATTGCAGGTAATCAAGGGCCGAGGCCGCATCCGACAGCTCGCCAATGCCCTGATCGTACTCACCCTGACTGCGCCCCACACCGCGGAAATTGAACCGCAGGACCGTGAAGCCCATGTTGTAAAACGCATAATGCAGGTTGTAGACAACCTTGTTGTTCATCGTTCCGCCAAATTGCGGATGCGGGTGCAGCACGATGGCGATCGGCGCGTCGCGTTCCTTTTGCGGGTGGTAGCGGCCTTCGAGGCGGCCTTCGGGTCCGGGAAAAATCACCTCGGGCATGGTCGGGTCTGGCTCCTGGTAGGGTGCGGCAATATTCTTGACGAAATCACTCAAGCACCTTAGAATGGTTCTAATCCGGCTTGAGGCCGGTCAGGCTGCATGGCAGATAAGCCCTGCGGCAGCAGACGTCAATCGTTTCGCGAGGGGAGTTCGGTGCGTTGAAACTAAGCACGAAGGGGCGTTATGCCATGGTGGCACTGGTTGATATTGCTCTTCAGCCGCAAGGCGATCTGGTGACGCTTGGGGATATTGCCAAACGTCAGGACGTTTCGTTGCCTTATCTCGAGCAGCTTTTTGTCAAGCTGCGGCGTTCTGGGCTGGTGGATTCGGTCCGCGGCCCGGGCGGGGGGTATCGTCTGGCGCGTCCAGCGAGCGAGATTCGCGTTGTCGAAGTTTTGGCGGCCGTGGATGAGACAGTTGATGCGATGCATAAGGGCGCGGGTGCGTCAGGTGGGCTGTCGGGCAGTCGCGCGCAATCGCTGACCAACCGTTTGTGGGAGGGATTGAGCGCGCATGTCTATGTGTTTCTGCATCAGACCCGCCTTTCGGATATCGTGGGTAACGGGTTGGCACCCTGTCCGGCGGTACCAACCTTGTTCGCCGTGGTGGATGAGGAATGATGTCGCTCTGTGACAGGCCGTTTGCGCGCGTCTTGCGCGCCCGAAGGAGGGGGCCAGCCCCCTCTGCCGCCTGCGGCGGCATTCACCCCCGGAGTATTTTTGCCAAGAAGAAGGGTTGGGTGTGAAGTCGCGCGTTTACCTTGATTATAATGCGACGGCGTTGTTGCGGGTCGAGGCGCGTGACGCGATGATTTCGGCGATGGATGTTGTAGGCAATCCGTCATCGGTGCATTCAGAAGGTCGCGCCGCAAAAGCGATTGTCGAGAAAGCTCGGGCGCAAGTGGCGGCAGCCCTGGGAGCGGAAGGTGCGGATATTGTCTTTACATCGGGTGCCACCGAGGCGGCGGCTTTGGCCTGTATCGGCAGGAAGCTGGACGGGGCGGCGATAGAGCATGATGCGGTGATGGCTTGGGTATCAGACGGCCTGGTTGTCGATGGTGCGGGGCATGTGACGGTAACGCACCCCGAAGGCAGTGCCTTGCAACAGGCCAATTCCGAGACCGGGGTGGTGCAGGACTTGCCGCAGGGGTTGGCTGTCAGCGATATGACGCAGGCTTTTGGAAAGCTGCCCTTTGCGTTCAACTGGTCGGGCGCGCAGATGGCGCTGATCTCGGCGCATAAGCTGGGTGGCCCAAAAGGTGTGGGCGCGCTGGTGATGAAGCGGGGCACGGATCTGGCTGCACAGATTCGGGGCGGCGGGCAGGAGATGGGGCGTCGGTCCGGAACGGAGAATGTTATCGGGATCGCGGGATTCGGTGCCGCGGCAGAGGCGGCGGCGCGAGACCTTGATGCCGGTATTTGGGATCGGGTCGAAAAACTTAGAAACATTCTAGAAATAGCTATTGAGGCTGGCGCAAAAGAGACTATTTTAGTCGGGAAATCAGCGCGTCGTCTGCCCAACACCTCTTGCCTTGCGACGCCGGGCTGGAAGGGGGAGACGCAGGTCATGCAGATGGATCTTGCGGGCTTTGCCATTTCGGCGGGCTCTGCCTGTTCCAGTGGCAAGGTGCGCGCCAGTCGCGTACTGACCGCGATGGGATATGACGAGGCCGTGGCGGCGAGCGCGATCCGCGTGTCACTGGGGCCTGCGACGACAGAGGATGAAGTGCTGCGTTTCGCTGAAACGTGGCTGGAGAAGTATCACAGACACCGGGCCCGCGCCGCTTGAGGCCCGGGATTCGAGCGAAGGAGACAGACATGTCGGCATTGGATACCACAAACGTCAAGGAAGGCGTGGACCGCGAGACCGTTGACGCGGTGCGTGAGGTTGGCGGCAAGTACAAGTACGGCTGGAACACCGAGATCGAGATGGAATATGCCCCCAAAGGGCTGACTCCGGATATCGTGCGGCTGATCTCGGACAAAAACGGCGAACCGGAATGGATGACCGACTGGCGGTTGGCGGCTTACGATCGCTGGTTGCAGAAGGAAGAGCCGGACTGGGCGATGGTCGATTATCCCGAGATCGACTTTCAGGACCAGTATTACTATGCCCGTCCCAAAAGCATGGCCGAAAAGCCCAAGTCTCTGGATGACGTCGATCCAAAACTGTTGGACACCTACAAGAAGCTGGGCATTCCGTTAAAGGAGCAGATGATCCTTGCCGGTGTCGAAGGGGCAGAGGCCGCGCCCGCAGAAGGCCGCAAGGTTGCAGTGGATGCGGTGTTCGATTCCGTATCCGTCGGCACGACCTTCCAGAAAGAGCTGAAAGCCGCCGGCGTGATCTTCTGTTCGATCTCCGAGGCGATCCGCGACCATCCCGATCTGGTGAAGAAGTACCTCGGCTCCGTTGTGCCGGTGTCGGACAACTTCTATGCGACATTGAACAGCGCCGTGTTCAGCGACGGGTCGTTTGTCTACGTGCCACCGGGCGTGCGCTGCCCGATGGAGCTGTCCACGTATTTCCGGATCAACGCCGAGAACACGGGGCAGTTCGAACGGACGCTGATCATTGCCGACAAGGGCTCTTATGTCAGCTATCTTGAAGGCTGCACCGCCCCGATGCGCGACACCTCGCAGCTTCACGCTGCGGTGGTGGAGATCATCATCGAGGAAGATGCCGAGGTGAAATATTCCACGGTGCAGAACTGGTATCCGGGGGACGAGAATGGCAAGGGCGGGATCTACAATTTCGTCACGAAGCGCGCCGATTGCCGGGGCGACCGGGCCAAGGTGATGTGGACGCAGGTCGAGACCGGCTCTGCCGTGACGTGGAAATACCCGTCCTGCATCCTGCGCGGCGATGACAGCCAGGGCGAGTTCTACTCGATTGCCATCACCAACCACCACCAGCAGGCCGATACCGGCACCAAGATGGTGCATTTGGGCAAGCGCACCAAGTCGCGCATCGTGTCCAAGGGGATTTCGGCGGGCGTGGCGCAGAACACCTATCGCGGGCTTGTCTCGATGCACCCCAAGGCGAAGGAATCGCGCAACTATACGCAATGCGACAGCCTGCTGATCGGCGACAAATGCGGGGCGCATACCGTGCCCTATATCGAGGTGCGCAACAATTCGAGCCGGGTAGAGCATGAGGCGACCACGTCCAAGGTGGATGACGACCAGATGTTCTATTGCCGTCAGCGCGGCATGGACGAGGAAGAGGCCGTCGCGCTGATTGTCAACGGGTTCGCCAAAGAGGTGTTGCAAGCCCTGCCGATGGAATTTGCCATGGAAGCACAACAGCTGGTTGCGATCTCGCTGGAAGGGTCGGTGGGGTGACCAGGCGATAAACGCGCTGTTCACGGCGTCGGTTCTGCAAGGGCACCGGTTCAAAAAGACCAGCGTTCCAAGGCAAGCGCCAAATTCCTGACAGGAGAACGGACATGATCCTGACCACCACAAACTCTGTCGAGGGGTATTCCATCGCAGAATACAAGGGCATCGTCGTGGGCGAGGCGATCATGGGCGCGAATGTCGTGCGCGACGTGTTTGCCTCGATCACCGATATTGTCGGCGGGCGGTCGGGCGCATACGAATCCAAGTTGCAGGATGCGCGCGACACCGCGCTGCGAGAGTTGGAGGACCGGGCCGCCGCGTTGGGGGCAACCGCGGTTGTCGGCATTGATCTGGATTACGAGGTCGTGGGCCAGTCGATGCTGATGGTCTCGGCCAGTGGGACGGCGGTACGGCTGGGCTGAACGATGAACACCACTGTCATCACACAGGCGCGGCAGACGCGCCCGGAATTGACCATGCCCGTGCCGGAGGCTGCTTTGCTGCGCGCCGAATACGCGCGGGCAGAGGTCATTCTTGAATATGGCAGTGGTGGATCCACGGTGCTGGCGGCCGAGATGCCGGGCAAGACGGTGTTCTCGGTGGAAAGTGACAACGGCTGGGCGCAGATGATGCGTGCCTGGTTCAACGACAATCCGCCGAGCGAAGGCACGTCAGTCGATGTGATCTGGTCCGATGTGGGCGAGACAAAAGAATGGGGACGTCCGGTTGATGACAGTCAGTGGCGGCGCTATCCGCGTTACCCGCTGGAGGTCTGGGGCCTGCCGGAATTTCGTCAGCCCGATGTGGTGCTGGTGGATGGTCGGTTCCGCGAAGGCTGTGCCTTGGCGGCGGCATTCATGGCACAGCGTCCCTTGGTGCTGCTGTTCGATGACTACGCGCAGCGCAAGAATTATCATGCGGTCGAGGAATTCCTTGGCACGCCGGAGATGACCGGGCGGATGGCCCGGTTTGATGTAACACCGCAACCCGTGCCACCGGCGCAGCTCTTGCGGATCATGCAGTTGATGGTGCGCCCCTGAGCGCGCCAGATGGGACAACGGAAGGAAAATAAATGCTTGAGATCAAGAACCTGCACGTCGAACTTGAAGAAGAGGATAAGCAGATCCTCAAAGGCGTCAACCTGACCGTTGAGGCAGGTAAGGTACATGCGATCATGGGGCCAAACGGATCGGGCAAATCGACCCTGTCCTATGTGCTTGCGGGTCGCGATGGCTATGATGTGACCGAAGGATCGGCCACGCTGGAAGGCGAGGATCTGCTGGGTCTGGACCCCGAAGAGCGTGCGTCGCTTGGTCTGTTCCTAGCCTTTCAATATCCGGTGGAAATCCCCGGCGTCGGCAACATGACGTTTCTGCGCACGGCTGTGAACGCGCAGCGCAAGGCGCGCGGCGAAGACGAAATGTCCGCGACAGAATTCCTCAAGGAAATCAGAGCCAAGGCCAAGGAACTTCAGATCGATGCGGAGATGCTGAAGCGGCCCGTCAATGTAGGGTTCTCGGGTGGCGAGAAAAAGCGCAACGAGATCCTGCAAATGGCGATGCTGGAACCGAAGATGTGTATTCTGGACGAGACCGATTCCGGTCTTGATGTGGATGCGATGAAGCTGGTCGCTGACGGCGTGAACGCGTTGCGTGGCGCAGGCCGTGGTTTTCTGGTCATCACCCACTATCAACGTCTGCTGAACCACATCAAACCGGACGTGGTGCATATCATGTCGAACGGACGGATCGTGAAAACCGGCGGACCGGAACTGGCGCTTGAGGTCGAAGAAAACGGCTATGGCGACATTCTGGCGGAGGCAGTGTAATGGCAATCGCACAAGCAAAACTGGACGCGACAGATGCGCGTCTGGCCACCCTCAGCCTGCCGGAAGGCGGCTGGGCCGAGCCTGCGCGCCGCGATGCGCTGGCCCGTGTGCAGGCAACCGGCCTGCCGGGGCGTCGGGATGAGTATTGGAAATACACCCGGCCCGACATGCTGACGGCAGAAACCGCCGCCGAAGCCGCTATTTTCGACGCGGACGAAGCGCCGGTCTTCGGTGAGGTTGACCAGTTGAAACTGGTTTTCGTCGATGGTGTATTCGATGCTGCTGCCTCTGACGATCTGGCGCTGGATCATGTGCGCATCGAACGTCTGGCAGAGGCCGGCTCGGCGGACATCCATTGGGCGCGTGATCTGTACGGCACATTGGAGACCGCTGGGCAGACGCCCGTCGCGCGCACGCTGGCGGCGCTCAACACGGCGTTTGCGAGTGACGGCGTGCTGATCCATGTGACCGGCGCGGCCCCCAAACCCATCGCGCTTGTCTACCATCACGCCGACCCGAAATCGGACGTCATGCTGCATCATGTGATCCGCATGGACGCGGGCGCGGCGCTGACCCTGCTGGAAAGCGGCCCCGTCGCGGCACGGTGCAACATGGTGATGGAGATCGACGTGGCAGACAACGCCGCGTTCAACCATGTCCGCGTTCAGGGTCGCGATCACGAGCGTCAGGCCGCCACGCATATCTTCACGCGGCTGGGGCAGGAAAGCCGGTTCAAATCCTTCACCATGACGGCCAATGGCGTGATGACGCGCAATGAATGCGTGATCGAGCTGACCGGCGACGATGCCTCTGCGCATGTTGCAGGGGCGTGCATGGGCGACGGCGATTTTCTGCATGACGACACCGTGTTCATCACCCATGATGCGGTGAATTGCGAAAGCCGTCAGGTCTTCAAGAAAGTTCTGCGCAACGGTGCGACCGGTGTTTTCCAGGGCAAGATCCTTGTGAAGGCAGGCGCGCAGAAGACCGATGGCTATCAGATCAGCCAGTCGCTTTTGCTGGATGGGGACAGCCAGTTTCTCGCCAAGCCAGAGCTGGAGATCTATGCCGACGATGTGGCCTGTTCACATGGCTCCACCTCGGGTGCGATCGACGAGGATGCGCTGTTCTATCTGCGGGCGCGCGGCATTCCGCATGGGATCGCGACCGACCTTCTGACGCTGTCCTTTCTGGCCGAAGCGGTAGAGGAAATCGAGGATCCGGATCTTGCCGAAGAGATCGTGACCCGCATGGAAGCGTGGCTCGCGCGGCGGCGCGGATAGGGTGCCGGTCACCCAGGACATCGTGGCCACCTATCGCGGGCCAGGGCGCGTGATGCATCGCCTGTTGTCGATGGGCCAGCGCGAGGATCGCGCGATTGCCATCGTGATGGCGGGCTGCGCGGTGATCTTCGTCGCGCAGCTGCCGCGTCTGGCACGCGAGGCGCACCTGACCGGGGAAGAGCTGAACCCGATGCTGGGGGCCTCGCTGCTGGCCTGGGTCTTTATCGCGCCGCTGATGCTATATGCGCTGGCGGCGCTCAGCCATCTTGTTGCGCGCCTGCTTGGAGGGCGCGGAAGCTGGTTCGATGCGCGTCTGGCATTGTTCTGGGCGGTGCTGGCGTCTTCTCCGCTGATGTTGCTGAACGGGTTGGTGGCCGGTTTCATCGGGCCCGGCCCGGCGCTTAGCTTTGTCGGGTTGCTATGGCTGGCCATCTTCGGCTGGTTCTGGGCGCGTTGCCTCTGGGTGGCAGAGCGTCCTCAGACGTCCGTGGGGGCAGGGGCATGAGCCCGCAAGCCTTCCTTCAGCTTGCGGTGCAGACGGTGCTGGCACCGCGCGATATTGCCCGGCTGCTGATCTCTGCCCGGTTGGGGCGAGAGGCATTGCTGACCGCCTTTGCGCTGGTCGTGGCGTTGAACACGCTGGTCTTTGCGGGGATGGCCGTCCTCATGCCGCCTGACCCCTCCGTGGCAATCGGAAATCTGTCGCCTCTGGCATTCATGTTGCTTCTTGGCGGATCGGTGGCCACGGCTGCCGTAGTGATCACTTGGGCCGGTCGCGCGATGGGCGGCACCGCGAAGTTCGAAGACATTGCCCTGCTGCTGATCTGGCTTCAAGCGCTGCGCTTTCTGATGCAAGTGGCGCTGATCCTGATCAGCCTTGCTCTGCCGGGGGCCGGCGTTCTTGTGGTGATCGCGGCAGCTGTCGCGGGACTGTGGGTCATGCTTAACTTTATCGATGCGGCGCATGGGTTTGGCAGCCTTGGAAAATCCGTCTTCGTGCTTTTCATTTCGCTTCTGGGCGCGGTGGTGGGCCTTTCAATTCTGCTGTCCCTTGTCGGGACTTCTACACTGGGACTAAGCAACTATGTATGACGTGACGCAGATCCGAGCCGACTTTCCGATCCTCTCGCGGCAGGTCAACAACAAGCCACTGGTCTATCTGGACAACGGTGCGTCAGCGCAGAAGCCGCAGGTTGTGATTGATGCCATCACCACGGCCTATGCACAGGAATATTCCAACGTGCATCGCGGGTTGCACTACCTGTCCAATCTCGCGACAGAGAAGTATGAAGCGGTGCGCGGCACCATCGCGCAGTTTCTTGGTGCGATGGACGAGCATGAGATCGTCATGAATTCCGGCACGACCGAAGGCATCAACACCGTCGCCTATGGCTGGGCCATGCCGCGGATGGAGCCGGGCGACGAGATCATCCTGTCAGTGATGGAGCATCACGCCAATATCGTGCCCTGGCATTTCCTGCGCGAGCGTCAGGGCGTTGTCCTGAAATGGGTCGATGTCGACGAGACGGGCGCGCTCGATCCGCAAAAACTGCTGGATGCGATCACGCCCAAGACCAAGCTGATCGCAGTCACCCATATGTCCAACGTGCTGGGCACCATGGTGGACGTGAAAGCGATCTGCGATGGCGCGCGCGAAAAGGGCGTTCCGGTGCTCGTCGATGGCAGTCAGGCGGCGGTGCATATGCCGGTGAACGTGGCCGAGATCGGGTGTGATTTCTACGCGATCACCGGGCATAAACTTTACGGACCGTCAGGCTCCGGGGCGATTTATATCCGTGCCGACCGTCAGGCCGAAATGCGCCCCTTCATGGGCGGTGGCGACATGATCCGCGAGGTTCACAAGGATGAGATCACCTATAACGACCCGCCGATGCGGTTCGAGGCCGGTACGCCCGGCATCGTGCAGATGATCGGGCTGGGCACGGCGCTGGATTACATGACCGGTGTCGGCATGAGAAATATCGCTGCACATGAGGCTGGATTGCGGGACTATGCGCAATCAAAGCTGGACGGGCTGAACTGGCTTCAGGTGCAGGGCCACGCGAAAGGCAAGGGCGCGATCTTCTCCTTCACGCTGGACGGGGCGGCGCATGCGCATGACATCTCGACCATCCTCGACAAGAAGGGCGTGGCGGTGCGTGCAGGTCATCACTGCGCAGGTCCGTTGATGGATCATCTGGGCGTTACCGCCACCTGCCGGGCGTCCTTCGGCATGTATAACACCACGCAGGAGGTCGACGTGCTGATCGACGCGCTTGAACTGGCCCACGATTTGTTCGGCTGAGTGAGAATTCTCTGGCGTCTGAGCCGGAATTTATTATTGCAGTCACAGGTCGCGGCGGCTATACGCCGATCTCAGGCACTCGTAGCTCAACCGGACAGAGCGTCGCCCTCCGAAGGCTTTGGGATATGGGTGCAAGACGTTGAAAGGTAAGATGGAAATAAAACGGCAATCGCGGGATCGTACAGAAACCGCACAGATACGCCGCTGAAAACGCGGTCCCGTAGCTCAGCTGGATAGAGTGCTCGCCTCCGAAGCGAGAGGTCACAGGTTCGAATCCTGTCGGGACCGCCATCCTTTCACCAACTCGACAGCCCCCAATTCCCGGAACGATCCTCCACAGCCGTCCAGTCAGTTGCAGGCAGCAATCTGATATGGTGAGGTTGGCCACATCCAAGAACACTCCTGTCTCAGCTATGGCAAGTCATGGATAACTGAAAAGTTGAAGGAGGCCGGCCCGAACACCGGTTCTGTATTGGGCGTTTACTGCGCCAGAACGACATATCCGTGATGGAGAACTGGCAAACACAAGGTCACGACGCGCAGCAATCATACGTTCAACATCGCGTTCAACTTGCTGGCTTGGGATTGCAAAGCGGATCAATCGAACCAGAAATGGGCTGGAGAATTCGCGCCGAAGCACTCGACCGATTGCTC
This sequence comes from Primorskyibacter flagellatus, assembly GCF_900176485.1. Classification (GTDB taxonomy): domain Bacteria; phylum Pseudomonadota; class Alphaproteobacteria; order Rhodobacterales; family Rhodobacteraceae; genus Primorskyibacter; species Primorskyibacter flagellatus. Next base: position 56,802 of record NZ_FWYD01000010.1, on the reverse strand, counting down.
AAACGGGATATAATTGAATGTGTTGCGACGGTCGGTTGACTCCGCCCAATACTGTTCCCCCGACGATCACAAGATCCTGCGCACTGCTTTCGTGCTGGTCCTGATCCTATTCAAACAATGCAAGTGATATTGTCAAAGCTAGAGAAGGCGGTGAGGGCAGCAAGGACAAGTAGCCGAGATTTCCAGCTCTCTGCTACTTGACCGTTAATAGCCGTGCCTGGTTGCGATTCCGGCAACCTATGCTCACCTCACGAACTTTTTGAACTTCACCCGTTTCGGTTCCAGCGCGTCGACGCCGAGGCGGCGTTTCTTGTCTTCCTCGTAATCTTCGAAGTTGCCTTCGAACCATTCGACATGCGCGTCGCCTTCGAAGGCGAGCATATGCGTGCAGATCCGGTCAAGGAAGAAGCGGTCGTGGGAGATGACCACGGCGCAGCCTGCAAAATCCACCAGCGCATCTTCAAGCGCGCGTAGGGTTTCGACGTCCAGATCGTTGGTCGGCTCATCCAGCAGCAACACGTTGCCACCCTCTTTCAGCAGCCGCGCCATGTGAACGCGGTTGCGCTCGCCGCCTGACAGCAGGCCGACCTTCTTCTGCTGGTCGCCGCCCTTGAAGTTGAAAGATCCGCAATAGGCGCGAGAGTTGACCTCGGCATCGCCCAGCTTGATCACTTCGGCACCGCCCGAGATTGCCTGCCATACGGTGTCATCGGCGTTCAGGTCGTCGCGCGACTGGTCAACATAGGACAGTTGCACGGTGTCGCCATAGGACACGGACCCTTCGTCGGGCTGTTCCTGCCCGGTGAGCATCTTGAACAGCGTTGATTTACCCGCGCCGTTGGGACCGATCACGCCGACAATGCCGCCGGGGGGCAGGCTGAAGTCAAGATTCTCGATCAACAGCTTGTCGCCCATAGCTTTTTTCAGGTTCTCGACCTCGATCACCTTGGCACCCAGACGGGGCCCGTTGGGGATGACGATCTGAGCTTTTCCGACTTTTTCGCGTTCGGACTGCCCGGCAAGTTCTTCATAGGCCTGAATACGCGCTTTGGATTTGGCCTGACGGGCCTTCTGGCCCTGCTGCATCCATTCCAATTCGCGTTCCAGCGTCTTTTGCTTGGACTTGTCCTCGCGGGCCTCTTGCGACAGGCGCTTGGCTTTCTGTTCCAGCCAAGAGGAATAGTTGCCCTCATATGGCATGCCGCGGCCGCGATCGAGCTCAAGGATCCAGCCGGTGATGTCATCCAGGAAATAGCGGTCATGGGTGACGATCAGGATGGTGCCCTTATAGGCGATCAGGTGGTTTTGCAGCCAGGCGATGGTTTCGGCGTCAAGGTGGTTGGTCGGTTCGTCCAAGAGCAGCATGTCGGGCGCTTCAAGCAGCAGCTTGCACAGCGCGACGCGGCGCTTTTCACCGCCCGACAGCGTGGTGACATCGGCATCGTCGGGGGGGCAGCGCAGGGCCTCCATCGCGACGTCGATCTGGCTGTCCAGATCCCACAGGTCGTTGCTGTCGATTTCGTCCTGAAGGGCGGCCATCTCGTCGGCGGTCTCGTCCGAGTAGTTCATCGCCAATTCGTTGAACCGGTCGAGCTTGGCCTGCTTGGAGGCCACACCCAGCATGACATTTTCGCGCACGCTGAGGCTTTCGTCGAGCGTGGGTTCCTGCGGCAGATAGCCGACCTTGGCACCCTCGGCGGCCCAGGCCTCGCCGGTGAAATCCTTGTCGATCCCGGCCATGATCTTCATCAGGGTGGACTTACCCGAGCCGTTCACGCCGACAACGCCGATCTTCACGCCGGGCAGGAAGCTGAGCCGGATATTTTCGAAGCATTTCTTGCCGCCGGGATAGGTCTTGGAGACACCATCCATGTGGTAGACGTACTGATAAGCTGCCATGTCTGAAACGATCCTGCTCTGTCCTGAAAGTGTTGACTGCATATAGACTGCCTGACAGTTGGCTGCAACGTGGCCGATGCCGCTGATCCTGCTGTCTGGCAGGCCGGTCAACAGGGAACGCCTTGCCGGGGCGAACGTCGGGGGCTTGATGAGGTGTGGGGGCTTTTCGCTGTGCAAGTCGCGTTTGCGACTGCGTATTGAGAAAGGCGGAGGTCGAAAGCCGTTGATCTTCGCACTCAGGAGTAGTTTCTGTTCTGCGGGCCGCAGCTACTATGCGATTTCCGGTCCGACGAGGAGGAAGATGAAACAGCGAGGGGCATATCTGCGGGCCGGCATGCGCGTGGGCCTTCTGGGCGGATCGTTTGATCCGGCCCATGCCGGGCATGTCCGGGTGACATTGGAGGCGCTGCGACGGTTCGGCCTCGATCGGGTCTGGTGGCTGGTCAGTCCGGGCAATCCGCTCAAACCGCGCGGGCCGGCCCCGCTGGAACAGCGCATGGCGGGCGCGCGGGCCATCATGCAGCATCCCAAAGTGCATGTCAGCGACTTCGAGGCACAGGCAGGCACGCGCTACACCGCCGATACAGTGCTGCGGTTGCGCAAGATCCACCCCGGTGTGCGTTTTGTCTGGCTTATGGGGGCGGATAATCTTGTGCAGTTCAGCCAATGGGACAATTGGCAGCAGATCATGCGGTCGGTGCCTGTGGGCGTACTGGCGCGGCCCGGAGACCGGATTTCGGCGCGCACCTCCGTTGCGGCGCGGGTCTTTCGGCATGCGCGACTGCCGGCGCAGGCCAGTCGACTGTTGCCAAATGCGCAGGCTCCGGCATGGTGTTTCGTGAACATGCCGATGGTTGATCTCAGTTCCAGTGCGATCCGGGCTGCCCGCCACAGCGGGACAGGGGCGCAATCAGCAGGCACTCACGAGAACTCGACTTGTGGCACGGCGAATGGTGGGGTTAATTCTGGGACATGACAAAACGTATTTCGAGACGGGCATTTCTGGGCGGGACGGCTGCGTTGATGGTGGCCACGCCCGCGCTTGCCAATGCACCAACCCGTTCCTTGCGCCCCGTGCCACGCGGCGAAGCGCGGCTGGCCGTGGCCCAGACGCCGCCGGAAGAGCTGATCGCCCGCGCCAAGCTAAACGGTCAGGTCAGCTATTGCCTGTCGGACGCCGATACCGGCAAGATCATCGAGCAATACGCCCCGAATGTCGGACTGCCGCCGGCCTCGGTCGCCAAGGCGATCACGGCCGCATACGCGCTGGAGGTTCTGGGCCCGGAACATCGCTTTCGCACAAGACTGCTGGGCAGCGGGCCGGTGCAGGAAGGCGTTCTGAAAGGCAATCTGATCCTTGCGGGCGGGGCAGACCCGACGCTGAACACCGACGGGCTTTATGCCCTGTCGGAAGGGCTGAAGGCAGCAGGCATCCATACCGTCGAGGGCGATTTTCAAGTTTACGGCGGCGCGTTGCCCATGGTGCCCGTTATCGACATCTCGCAGCCTGATCACGTTGGCTATAACCCGGCGGTCTCGGGGCTGAACCTGAATTTCAACCGCGTGCATTTCGAATGGCGCCGCGAGGACAGCGACTATGCCGTGACGATGGAAGCCCGGTCCAGCCAGCATCGTCCGGGTGTGCATTTTGCAAAGATGCAGGTCATCGAACGCAGCATGCCGGTCTACACCTACAAAGACAGTGGCGCTGCCGATGAGTGGACGGTTGCACGCGGCGCGCTTGGCAAAGGCGGGGCGCGGTGGTTGCCAGTGCGCAAGCCTGAACTTTACGCCGGCGAGGTTTTCCAGACTTTCGCACGCGCGCAGGGGATCGCGTTGCGCGCGCCGAAGGTGATCGCAGAATTGCCGGAGGCCGCGGCGGAACTGGCGGGGCAGGACAGTGGGCCGCTCAGCGATATTCTGCGTGACATGTTGAAATTCTCGACGAACCTGACGGCAGAGGTCGTTGGTTTGGCCGCGACGACCGCCCGGTCCGGCAAGCCTGTTTCTGTGCGCGCGTCGGCAGAGACGATGAGCGCATGGGCCAATGCAGCGTTCGAAACCGACGGCATCGTACTGGTCGATCATTCGGGGCTTGGCGATACCAGCCGGGTGGAATCGCCCGATATGGTGGCCTTGCTTGTGGCGGTGCGCGAACGACTGGGGCTTTTGCCGCTGCTGAAAGAGATCCCGATGCGGGACGCCAATCGGAAGGTTCTCAAGTCCCATCCGGCAACCGTTCGTGCCAAGACCGGGACGCTGAATTTCGTAAGTGGGCTTGCGGGCTATGTGGACACGACCGACGGCAAGGCGCTGGCTTTCGCCATATTTGCCGCCGACACGGACCGTCGCGACGGGCTGGAAAAAGCAGAGCGGGAACGCCCGCCGGGGGCGGCCTCGTGGAATGCGCGGGCGAAGATCCTGCAACAGCAGTTGATCGACCGGTGGTATGTTCTGCACGCGAGCTAGGGCGCGGCGTCAGCACATGGCGCCGCGGAAACAGCGCATTTGGGTTGCTTTCAGTTCAGCAGGGCCAGCCGCGGTGCCGCGGCACCGACGATCGGCAGCAGGCAGAGCAGGAACAGGCCCAGTAGGGTCAGCTTTCTGCGGTTCATTCTTCAATCTCCGACAAGAATAATTTCGATTAAAGTCATAACGGCGGTAATTGCCTGTTTTATGACATATCAAAAAAGACATGTTGTCGGCAGTCAGGAATAGCTTACCTGCACCATTTTGAGCAGAAAGCCGCCCGGTTAGGCGGCTTTGCGGGGATTTTGGGCAGATCAGTGTGCGTCAGGCGCGCAGGTGCCGGGCGCGGGCACCGCGTTCAATCGCTGCGGCGTGCAACCGGTCGAGGTTCAGCTCGTAGCGGATTTCCTCCAGCAGGCGCAGTTCCGGTTCGTAAAGCTGACCGTCGGCGGCGGCCACATCGCAGGCCAGTGCGTAGGCGGTTTCAAACAGGCGCTCCGGCAGGTTGTCTCGGATCAGACCGAACAGCGCGTCCAGCCCATCCTCTTGTTCGAACAGGTCGAACACCGTTTGCGTGGTGCTGTTCATGCGGTCGATGTCATATTCAGCAAAGACCGGCAGATTGTTCACCGCCGACTGGATCTTGACCAGCTCCGACGTGCGGATGTTCTCGTCTGAGGCAGAGATCGCGACCATCAGGGCAACAAGGCAGTCCTGCGGCGTCATCGGGTGGGAGGGCGTATCGTCGTCTTCGGTGCTCACAAGACTGATCCTTGGAATAAGAGGAGGTTGCGTTGCAGATTATTGACCTATGCCCGCGCCCGCAATAGGTACGCGAGCGCTGCGTGCCCCAAGACGGGGCGCGCGCCCAATGGAGACTTTCCGCATGTCCGAGATCCGCGACGCCGCCCTTACCTCGAAAGCCTGGCCCTTCGAAGAAGCGCGCCGCGTGCTCAAACGCTATGAAAAGGCGCCGCCCGAGAAGGGCTATGTGCTGTTCGAGACCGGCTATGGCCCCTCGGGGCTGCCGCATATCGGCACGTTTGGCGAAGTTGCGCGGACGACCATGATCAAGCGCGCCTTCGAGCTGATTTCCGACATTCCAACGCGGCTGATCTGTTTTTCCGACGATCTGGACGGGATGCGCAAAGTGCCCGGAAACGTACCCAATCAGGACGCGTTGCAGGAGCATTTGCAAAAGCCGCTGACCAGTGTGCCGGACCCGTTTGGCGAGTATGAAAGCTTTGGCGATCACAACAACGCCATGCTGCGGCGGTTTCTGGACACGTTCGGGTTTGAGTATGAATTCATCTCGGCGACCGAGTTCTACCGGTCGGGCAAGTTCGACGAGGTGCTGTTGCGCGCGGCCGAGCGCTATGATGACGTGATGAAGATCATGCTGAAATCGCTGCGCGACGAACGCCAGCAGACCTACTCGATCTTCCTGCCGATCCACCCCGAAACCGGTCGTGTGCTGTATGTGCCGATGAAAGAGGTCAACGCCAAGGACGGCACGATCACCTTTGACGACCCGGATGGTCGTGAATGGACGCTGCCGGTCACCGGCGGCAACGTGAAACTGCAATGGAAGCCGGATTTCGGTGCGCGTTGGGCTGCACTGGGTGTCGATTTCGAGATGTACGGAAAGGATCACAGCACCAACACGCCGATCTATGACGGCATCTGCAAGGTGCTGGGTATGCGTCCGCCCGAGCATTTCACCTATGAGCTGTTCCTTGACGATCAGGGGCACAAGATTTCGAAATCATCGGGCAACGGTGTGTCGATCGACCAGTGGCTGACCTATGCCTCGACGGAATCGCTGTCCTATTTCATGTATCTCAAGCCAAAGACGGCCAAGCGGATGCACTTTGACGTGATCCCCAAGGCAGTGGACGAGTATCACCAGCAGTTGCGGGCCTACCCGACGCAGGATCTGAAGGCGCAGTTGAACAACCCGGTGTGGCATATCCACGGCGGCGATGTGCCCGAAAGCCGGATGGTGGTGCCGTTCTCGATGTTGCTGAACCTTGCCAGTGTGGCAGGTGCCGAGGACAAGGAAACCCTGTGGGGGTTCATGCGCCGCTATGCACCTGACGCCAGCCCGGAGACGCATCCAGATCTGGATCAGGCGGCAGGTTTTGCCGTGCGCTACTACAATGATTTTGTCAAACCTGCCAAGGTGTTCCGTGCCGCAACTGATTTGGAGCGTGAAGCCCTGATGGAGTTGCGCGACGGTCTGGCCGCCTGGGACGGACCTGCGGATGGCGAAGCCTTGCAGGGGCTGGTATTCTCATGCGGGCGCGAGCGGTTCGACCCGATGCGCGACTGGTTCAAAGCACTGTACGAAGTGCTTCTTGGTGCCAGCCAAGGCCCGCGCTTCGGGGGGTTCATCGCGCTTTACGGTGTCGATGAAACGGTCGCATTGATCGACAAGGCCCTCGCTGGCGAGTTGCTGGCGGCCTGAGGCACGTTTTGACCGTAGAGCAAACTGCGCTATCTCCCTGCCTAGATTGCAGGGAGATGGATCATGCGGAGTTTGATTTTTGGGCTGGTTGCAGCGGTGGCGTTAGCTGGCGGCGTGGCGGCACAGGACACACCTGAAACGGGCATCAAGGATGTGATCTCTTCCCAGTTGGAAGCATTCCGGCAGGATGATTTCGCGCGGGCGTTCTCTTTCGCCAGCCCTTCCATTCAAGGTATGTTCGGGTCGCCCGAGAATTTCGGCGGGATGGTGCAGAACGGCTATCCGATGGTGTGGCGTCCAGGGCGCGTGGATTTTCTGGAACTTCGCCAGATCCAGGGCAGCCTTTGGCAAAAGGTGCAGATCGTCGACCAGAACGGACAGGTGCATCTGCTGGACTATCAGATGGTCGAGGGCCGCGACGGCTGGCGCATTGGCGGGGTTCAGATGCTGGAACTGCCCGGCATGGCGGTCTGACGGCCCGGTTGATACAACGAGACTGTCTAATCTATTGCAATGGCGTGCCTTTTCTGGTGCGCCATTTTCGTTTCAGGACGTAATGCTTCATCGGGCGCAACGCCTACCGTCACGGTGCTGTCGGGCGGCGTTAATGTCGCATTGGTATTTCCCTCAAAGCGGCCGGGTGAGCACCCGGCACTGTTGATCAGCAGGCCGGGACACCGGTCCTGCGGCGGATGAGACCCGTTGCAGGTGGGCTGTTTACGCGGAAAGGGAATGGAATGAACAAGGCAATCACCGACGGGGTGCAATTCATGCCTGCTGCTTTCGAGGCAGGTTTGGGACACTGGTCACGCGGCAACGGCGTGCCGGGGTCTGACAGCTACCACAATGTGGCGACGGCGGCCTTTGTGCCTGCGGATCAGGATTTTGGCGGGTGTCTGGAACTTCAGAAAACCGAAGGCGTGCAGAAACTGCGCTATAAGGGCCAGACGCCTATACTGCCGGGCTGCTACATTCGCGTGACCGCTCGGATCAAGGCGATGTCGGGCAATCTGCCCTCTGTCAGGATCGCGGGTTGGGCCGGATCTGCGGGCGGTGTCCATGTGGGCGGCTTGCCGGAAACCGATGTCGCGGTGCCGTTGACGGCTTATGGCGATGTTGTCGAGGTTTCGGCCATCATTGGCAGCGGCAATCGGCCAGGGGTCGATCTGGTCTGGGGGACAGAACCGATTTATGGCCATTTCGGCATCGATCTGACGGGCCAGAACGGCGCGGTTGTGCGGATCGACGATATACAGATCGAGGACGTCACTCAGGTCTTTTATCGCGACCTGATGAATTGGGTCGATGTGCGCGACTATGGCGCAGTGGGCGATGGCATTACCGATGACAGCGCGGCGTTCGAGGCTGCTGACGCGGCCGCCGATGGCAAACGCGTGCTGGTCTCGAAGGGAATATACTATCTCGGCAGCAGTGTGACGCTGGAAAATCGGGTTCAGTTCGAAGGCAACGTCATCATGCCCGACAATGCGATCCTGTCGCTGACGCGTGATTTCCATCTGCCCGCCTATATCGACGCTTTCGGCAATGAAGAACTGGCGTTTCGCAAGGCGGTCCAATCTTTGCTGAACAATTCCGACCATGAGGGTCTGGACCTTGGCGGGCGGCGGGTGTCCGTGACAGCGCCGATCGACATGCAGGCAGCGGTCAACAACCGGACGACCTTTGCGCAACGCCGCCATATCCGTAATGGCCAGTTGCGTGCCGAAGGCGGCCCAGCCTGGGAAAACGACGTCGTGACCAGTCAGGCGAGCTACACGGCCTCAAAGCCGTTTACGCTGACCAACGTGGTCAATGTCGCGAACATCCCCGTGGGGTCTTTGGTCGAAGCGAATGGCGTGGGGCGCGAGATCTATGTCCGCGACCGCAATGTGGCCGCGCAGCAAATCACCCTGTCGCAGCCACTGTCCGATGCGGTCGGCACGCAGAACTACACGTTCACGCGGTTCAAGTATCTGCTGGATTTCAGCGGCTTCGACAAGCTCACCTATTTCTCGATGTCGGATATCGAGTTTCAGTGCAACAACATGGCAAGCGGCGTGCTGATGCCCCCTTTGGGCGGCATCTTTCAGTTCCGCGACTGTTTCTTCAACCGTCCGCAGGATCGCGCCATCACCTCGCACGGGTCGGGCTGTCAGGGCATGCTGGTGGACCGCTGCAACTTTGAAAGCCCTGAAAATGGCCTGGCCGCGCAGGACAGGACGGTTGTGGCGATCACCGCCAATGCAAATGACGTGAAATTGCGAGATAACCGGGCATCGCAGTTCCGGCATTTTGCGGTGCTGTCAGGATCGAACAATGTCGTCACCGGTAACCACTTCTTCCAAGGCTCAACAGGCGGGGTGCGCACGGCCGGTCTTGTTCTGGCGCTTCGGGCCTGCAACACCACGATCACCGGCAATTACGTTGATAACTGCTTCATCGAATGGACGAACGAGCGCGAACCGGAACCCGACTATACTGGTGGTTTCGGCTTTGCGGGCGTGTCGATCACCGATAATGTCTTCCTGGCGGGTGGCGTGGCGAGCTGGTTTTCGTTCATCGTGATCAAACCCTTTGGCACCGGGCATTTCATCAACGGGTTGAACGTGTCGGGCAACACCTTCCGCTGTGTGGATGCGGTGATGAACCGGATCGAGCGTGTGGACACCAGCTATGCCAATCTGGAAATCGGGCAAATGCGCAAGCTCTACTTCTCTAACAATACGCATCACAACGTGGAGTACCCGACGCATAACCCGCTGACCGTCAAGCATAGTCAGAATACGGCGGCGCAAACCTGGCAGGTGGAATGCGCGCCGCATTTGCCGTTCAATGGCTACGCGCAGAATGTCGACGGGGTGGCATTGCGCGGCAGGATCGCAAACGCGTCCAACGCAGCCCAATATGTCTCGCCGCATGCGTTCGAACAGAAGGGGCCAAACAGGTCTCAGGTCCATCTGGTCTGGCCGTCGTCCGTGAAGGGCGATGTGAACGTCCAGGTGCGGATGGACAAGTAAGCCTTCATGGGGCCGGGGCGTTTTGCACGCTTCGGCCCTATTCTGATTGGTACGGATCAGAAATCCTGCCAGAGACCGAATTTGATCCGAAAGTTTCGGCGTTCCAGCAGATCTGCCGAAGCGCCGACCTCCAGGTGACGGGACTTGCCGAAAGGCACGACGACAGACGGGGCTAACTGCGCGGTTGCGGCCCGACCAAACGGTTTTCCGGTTTGCAATTGCAGGATAAGCATCCGTCCGCGATCATCTTTCAGGCCTAAGGTCAGATCCAGTTTCAGGTCAGTTGCGCCGGTCATCTGGATCTCTGCCAGAGCATCCGCCGCCATCCAGCCTTTATCCAATCCGCGCCCCCAAGAAATGCCGGGGCGCAACACGGTCTGCGTGTCGATGACGCCGAGCCCAAGCTCTGCCGCGATGGGGCTTCCGGCCTTCGTTGTGGACAGCGGCTGCCGGACAAAGACAATGGCGCGGGACGTTCCGTCGCTAGAGTATCCCGCATCCAGCCCAAGCGTATGGCGGCCGTTCAACCCGTATTCGAGATAGGCCGAACTGTACGAGGTGAGTGTCATAAAGGTGTCGTCAAAGCTCAGACGGGTCGCGACGCTGGCAAATCCCGTGCCTTCCGGCCGTGGCCAGGCACCCGCATTCGCGAGCGTCCCGGTCAGGCAAATCAGAAGGCAGAGACAATTCAGCATCGCAACCCGTCCTTTGCAGCCCCGCGTCCAGCATCGGACAGGGTTGGTTAATGGCGGGTTAAGGCGGAGCGAGCCTGACTTTGCGCGGACAGGCGGGCTTGACGTGGCGATTTGCGCACCGCAGCTTGGCGCAAAGCCTGTCACCGCGGCAAGCGAATCGTCGGTCACAGGGCCGCAAGCAGAAAAGGCAGCTCTATGACAGGACGCGTCATCACCGTCGCACAGCAAAAGGGCGGGTCCGGCAAGACGACTGTGGCGGTGAACCTGGCCGTGGGGTTCGCCCGCGCAGGCAAGAGCGTCGCGGTGGTGGATGTGGACCCGCAGGGCAGTCTGGGCCGCTGGTTCATGGCGCGGCTTGAACGGCTGGAAGATGCGGGGATCGAGTTTGCGACCTCCTCGGCCTGGGGGGTGACATATGAGTGTCGCAAGCTGGCCGACAGCCATGACATCGTGATTGTGGACACGCCGCCCAAGGCAGACAGCGATCTGCGCCCGGCATTGCGCGCCGCCGATTTGGTCGTGGTGCCGGTTTCTATGAGCCATGTCGACCTTTGGGCGACCGAAGGCGTGCTGGATCTGGCGCGGCGTGAAAATCGGGTGGCGTTGGTGGTGATGAACCGCGCACGGGCCGGAACACGGCTGGGCGCGGATGTCGCGGAAGCCGCCTCGCAACTGGAGGCACAGCTTGCCACGGCGCAATTGGCGAACCGTGTAGTCTATGCCGAAACACTGGGGCAGGGGCTTGGTGCGATCGAGGCACCGCGCGGACCGGCCCGCGATGAGGTGACAGCGCTGTGCGAAGAGGTGGCGCTTTTGCTGGAGGACGCGTAAGCACGCCCCAGCCGACTGACGGAGCCGACTGCCATGACCGACCTCGACGCGCTGATTGCGCTGATCAAAGCCGAACCCTCGACCAGAGGGCACACGATTTCCAAGTTGGGATATTTCTGTGCGCCGTTCCGGCCCGGTTCCGGCCCGCTGTCGGACAAGGTGATCAAGGTTTACCGGGGGCTTCCGGATGAGGCGGCGCTGGACCGGCTCAAACGCTGCCATGACGACTATTTCGACGCGCTGCGCCAATGTGGCGTAACGATCCCCGATACCGAGATGCATCTGGTGACCATCGACGGCGCCCGCCAGCCGGTGATCGTGCAGGACGCGCTGCCGGAAAGCAGCCTGATGCGGCCGCTGATGCAAGGTGCCTCGCTTGACGACACGCTGGCGATGATGGAGGCCGCAGGGCAGTGTATCGCAGGCTTCTGGCACGGGGCGCAAAAGATCGACACGCGCATCGGCTTTCACCCCTCGATCCGCAATTTCGCCATTGTTGATGGCGTGGCTGTTTTCTTCGACACGTTCCCGCCGCTGATCCACTATTCGCGGGACGAGATGGGCCGGATGTTGCTGCAATATTCCGACAAGCGGCTGATGCGGCTGGTGGGACCATTGATGCAGAAACGTGTGACCGGCATTCAGGATGAATGGTATTCGCCGCCCGAAACGCTTGTCGGGCTGGTCGGGTCAGCCTGCCGGTTGCGGCCGCCAGAGGCAGAGGCATTCCTGACCTGGGGACGCGATTTTGCCAACCGCCGCATGCAGCCCTGGGCCGAAGAGGCCTTGCGCGGGATGCAGGAACCGCCGCGCCTGCCGGGCTATTGGACGGGCTTTCGCAAGATCCTGGGCCTTCAGGGCGAACCCAACGTCTGAGGCATGAACAGAGGTCTTTGCCTGATCCTCCGAACCTGCCAGACTGGTACAAAACGGAGGATGCCATGCCGACAACCATCAATTTCCCCAGCAAGGTCCAGACGGTCATCACCACATTCGAGATGACGCCCGGCACCTGTCAGGATCTGCTGGACGAGCTGACCGAAGCCTATGAGGTCTTTATTTCCAAGCAGCCGGGCTTTGTTTCGGCCGGCCTGCATGTGAATGACGCACAGACCCGGATTGCCAATTATTCGCAGTGGAACCGTCGTGAGGATTTTCAGGCGATGCTGCGCACGCCCGAAATGCGCGAGCGGAATCGGCGGATCAACGGGCTGTGCCGCGCGTTCGAGCCGGTGATGTACGAGGTTGCCGGAACTTTCTGACATGTTTGCATCCTATGCCGTCTGTCACGGCATCTGGAGAACTGGCTGTGATTCGGACTTCATATGTGCATTCATGGATGTGCGCGTCATCGCCCGGCATCAATGGAATGAACACGCTTGGCCGTCAGGCTGATGCGGGATTGGCAAAAAGGAGATCGCAGATGTATCGAAATATTCTGATTCCGATTTCGTTCGACGAGGATCGGGACGTCAAGGGCGCGCTGGAGGTCGCCCGAGCGCTTTCCATCGAAAGCGCCAAGATCACGCTGTTGCATGTCATGGAGCAGATGCCCACCTATGCGATCAGCTACATTCCGGAGGATTATCTTCAGGAAAGCCGCAAAGCGATCAACACCGAACTGGCCAAAATGGCCTCGACGCTGCCGAATGGCGAGGGGGTGCTGCGCGAAGGACATTCCGGGCGGACGATTCTGGATTTCGCTTCGGAAATCGGCGCGGATTGCATTGTCATCGCCTCGCACCGGCCGGGGATGCAGGACTATCTTCTGGGCTCGACCGCGCATCAGGTCGTGCGCCATGCGCGCTGCGCGGTCCACGTTCTGCGATAGGCTGATTGCAAGCAGGCCGATGCAGAACGCCGCGGGACTGCCCCGCGGCGTATGGCTTGGCGTTGTAGCCGGACCTCTGCTCTCCAGATGATTGAGGGGGCTCTGTCAGATTTGCGCCGGGCAAGCCAAGTCCGCGCCTATCCTGCAAAGGTCAAATGTACCTTCACGGCGCGGGTGCGGTCGGCGGCGGTTTCAAACGCGGCCAATGCGTCCTCTACCGGGAAACTCTGCGAGATCATCGGGCGCACATCGATGCGCCGGGAAGAGATCGCAGCAGCCGCCTGTTCAAATTCCGGGTGGAAGCGGTGCGTGCCCTGAAAGGCGACTTCCTTGCCGACCAGCAGGTTGACGGGCAGGGCGACATCGCCGGTCACGCCGACCTGCACAAGCGTGCCGCGTGGGCGGATCGCCTCTATCGCGCCACGGATCGCGGGCTGCGCGGCAGAGCATTCAAAGACCACGTCGAAATGGCCCTTGTTCTCGGTGAACCGGCTCATGGCGCTTGCGTTAGTGCTCATGTTGATGGTTTGCGTAGCCCCCATCGCCTCGGCGGCTTTCAGCGGCACGTCCTGAAGGTCGGTGACGACAATCTCCGACGCGCCGGCCTCGGCCGACACAGCGGCGCACAGCGCGCCGATCGGGCCTGCGCCGGTGACCAGCACGCGCTTGCCCGCCAGATCGCCCGCGTTGTTGCGGGCATGCAGGCAGACCGCCAGCGGTTCGGAACAGGCAGCCTCGGCCAGCGAAACATCCGTGGAAACCGGCACACATTGCGCCGCGCCAATCACGATACGGTCGCGAAACAATCCCTGTTCGTGCGGAAACCGCATGGCAGAGCCGCGAAACCGCATATTGAGGCAATGCTGGTGCAGCCCTTCGGCGCAATAGATGCAATCATTGCAGGGGCGGCTGGGATTGAGCGCAACATGCTGGCCCTGCGTCAGACCGGTCACACCGTCGCCCAGTTCCACGACAACACCGGCGGCCTCATGGCCCAGAATGATCGGTTCCTTCACCCGGATCGGCCCAAACCCGCCATCCTGAAAGTAATGCAGGTCAGACCCGCAAATCCCGCCTGCGGACAGCGCGACCAAGACTTCGCCGGGGCCGGGCGCGTCCAGTTCTGCGGTCTCGATACGGATGTCAGCGGCAGCATAAAGACGGCAGACGCGAGTTTGCATGGAAGCTCCAGTCTTGAAGGGTGGGTGATTGTCATTCAAGTATAGCCCGACAAAAGCGCGACTGCGAGTGGATTAAGCCGCAAGCCGATTACGAATCCAGCCGCATCTGTCCCAGCTCCTTGGCCAGCGCATCGCTCATCAGCATCTTCGCGGGCCCGATGGCGGCAGAGGCAGAAACCATGATGCCGATCCGTACTTTCGCCAGTGACGCCTGAATCAATGGCACGAAACAAAGATCCCCGCGCTCTACCTCGTCGTAAAAGCCGATCTTGGTGTACAGTCCGATCCCCTGGTTCGACAGGATCATCTCTTTGGCCAGAAACAGCGTATTGGTGTAGACATGCGTGGACAGGGGCGTCACCAAAGTCGAGATTGCCTGATCTATGATCGAGTTGCCGCCGCGCGCATCGCTTGTGCGCACCAGCCTATAGCCGGCAAGATCGCCGATCTTCACGCTGGGGCGGGTCGAAAGAGGATGATCGGGGCGCGTGATGATGCCAAAAGGCGCTGACTTTTCCGACAGCACGCGCACATCAGGATGTGGTGTGAAGATGAAGGCGACGCCGATCTCGGCATCGCCCGACGCCACCGTTTGCACCACGTCCTCTGGCTGGGCGGTGGTCACAGAGATCGAGATATCGGGGAATTTGCGCGCGAACTCATTCATCGCGCGGGGCAGCGCGGTGACGGCCATCGAATCCATCGTGTGAATGGTGATGTGGCCGGTCCGCAGGTCGCGCATATCATCCATCAAAACCTTGGCGCGTTCATAATCGTGCAATACTTTTCGGCAGTGTTCCAAGAGAATCGCCCCCATGGCGGTCAGCTCCACGCCTTCGGGGGTTCGGTCGAAAAGTCGCATTCCAAGGCTTTCCTCGACGCTCAGGATCTTGCGATTGACCGATGTGGATGACACGTTCAGCACCAGTGCGGCCTTGCGGATCGACCCTTGGCGCGCGGTTTCGTCGAAGTATTTCAAGAAGATGGAGTGCATGAAGCCGCTCGCCATTCGGGTGTTGTCAGGGGTGGTGCGTATTATGCATCGCCGTTGGCATATCTTTGTTCTACCTGCATCGCATCAGGAATCATAGGCTTACTAGGACAAGGCCGAACAACAGGCCGGTCCCGAAACCTCAACAGGAGAGTTTGACAATGACGCGAGACACCCAGAACGGACTTACCCGGCGTAGGGCGCTCACGACCTTCGGTGCGGCGGCAGGTGCTGCCTTTGCGGGCAACTTTGTCGGTATCCAGAAAGCTTGGGCTCAGGATATGCACACGGTGTCGCTGCAACTTGGCTGGCTGGCATCGAACGGTATTCTGGGCGAGGTCGCCGCCGCCGATCAGGGGTTCTATGCGGATGAAGGCCTGGAGTTGGATGTTGTGGCCGGTGGCCCGAACATTGACGGTGTGGCTTCGGTTGCCTCTGGTCGCGCCGATCTGGGGTCGATCTCTTCCAGCCCGTCACTGATGCTGGCGCGGTCGCAGGGATTGCCGATCAAATGTATCGCCGCAGGCTATCAGCAGCACCCGTTCACATATTTTTCGCTGAAAAAGAATCCGGTGCGCGAGCCCAAGGATCTGATCGGCAAGACCGTCGCCACCAATGGCACCGCGCGCATCCTGCTTCAGGCGATGCTGGCCGCGAATGACATCCCCGAGGATGAGGTGAACGTTCTGGTCATGGGGTCTGACATGTCGCCGCTGCTGACGGGGCAGGCGGATGTCGTAACCGGATGGCGCACCAATACAAGCGCGCTGGCCGTGCTGGGCGATGACCGGGTGGATATGTCTCTGTGGGATGCGGGCGTCAAGCTATACGCAAACCCCTATTACGTCACCGATCAGACACTGGCCGAAAACCCCGAACAGGTCGAAGGCATGCTGCGTGCCAGCGCCCGCGGATGGGCCTGGGTGCATGACAACCCCGAAGCGGCGGTGGATATTCTGGTCAAGCGCTACCCCAACATGGACCGCGACAATGAATTGGCGACGGTTCAGATGGTGCTGGACTACAGCTTCAACGCCAACACGGCAGAGAATGGCTGGGGCACGATGACCCGTGAAAACTGGCAGGCGCAGATCGACGCCTACGACAATCTTGGTCAGTTCGAAAACGCGGCACCCGCCGTGGATGAAATCATGACGCTCGATGTGCTGGAAAAGACCGCTGCATCGCGTGCCAATTACGGATGACAGGTATGATGGAAGCGAAAAACTCCCTTCAAGGACAAAAGGTAGGTGCCCCTGACAAGGCACTTGCCGCCTCGCTCACCGATGCGACGGTGCGGTTCGGCACTTTCACGGCCATTGACGGGCTGAACCTCGATATCGAAGAGGGTGCCTTTTACACGATCCTCGGCCCCTCGGGCTGTGGCAAGTCCACAATGCTGCGGCTGGTCTCGGACCTGATCCCGGCGGCGGCTGGCGACGTGTCGATCTTTGGCAAGACGACAGAACAGGCGCGACTGGCGCGTGAGTTTGCTTTCGTCTTTCAGGACGCGACCTTGCTGCCCTGGCGGTCGGCGCTCAAAAATGTGGAACTGCCGCTGGAGATTGGCGCAAAACGCGGCGTTGACGTGCCCTTGGGCAGCCGCAGCCCGCGTGAGTTGCTGGAGCTGGTCGGCCTGAAAGGGCGCGAGGACGCGCTCCCCCACGAGTTGTCCGGTGGTATGCGTCAGCGCGTTGCCATTGCCCGTGCGTTGGTGTGTCAGCCGAAACTGCTGCTGATGGATGAACCGTTTGGTGCGCTGGACGAGATGACCCGCGACCACCTGAACCTGCAACTGCTGGACATCTGGCGCGAGACCGGGACGACGATCCTGTTCGTCACCCACTCGATCGCCGAGGCGGTGTTTCTGGGCCAGAAAGTCATCATGATGCGCGCCCATCCCGGACGTCTGCGCGAAGTGGTGGATATTGATCTGCCGGAACCGCGCACGATCAAGCAACGCGACCAGCAGGAATTCACCGCCTATTGCGGTTACCTGCGTGACCTACTGGAGACATGCTGATGGCTGTGGCAGAAAATATCACCATGCCCGATCTCGAAGCGGCGGAACGCGCAGAGGCGCGGCGTCGGAAGGTCGTGTCTACCGCCGTGCCGCTGGGCACCGCGGCGGCCCTGATCCTGCTGTGGCAACTGGGTGTGAAATTGTTCGGCGTGCCGACCTATGTCGCCCCCGCACCATCGGATGTGGCCGTCGCCTTTGTCGAGAAATTCGACATCCTGCTGATGAACTTCTGGCCGACGCTGATGGAAAGTGTCGCAGGCTTCGCGGTGGGCAATATCGTGGCGATCCTGATTGCCGTGGCCTTCGTGCATTCGCGCCATGTGACCATGGCCTTCTTCCCGATCGCCGTGTTTATCAACACCATCCCGATCCTGGCGATTGCGCCGATTCTGGTGCTGATCTTCGGCCCCGGCATCACCGCCAAGGTGGTCATCGCGGCCCTGATCTGTTTCTTCCCGACGTTGGTGAACATGGTGCGCGGACTTCAGGCCATCAGCCCGCAGGCGTTGGAACTGTCGCGCATCCTGTCCGCCTCCAAATCCGAGGTGTTCTGGAAGATGCGTCTGCCTGCTTCGCTGCCGTTCCTGTTCTCGGCACTGAAGATCTCGGCCACGACTTCTGTCATCGGCGCGATTGTCGGTGAATGGGTCGGCGCGGATCTGGGGCTTGGCGCATTGATCATCGACGCCACGTTCAACTTCAACTCACCCTTGCTTTACGCGACGGTTTTCATGTCCTCGGGCCTGTCGGTGCTGATGTTTGCACTGGTCACACTGGCCGAGAAACTGATCGTCCGCTGGTAAAGTAAGTCACTAAATACACACGTAAAATGGCGCCCGGTTCTGCATCCGGATCACGGCGCATCAGGAGGAGTTTGTCAAAATGACCGATCGTATCAAGGATCACATCAGCACCCGCGCCGAACAAGTGCCCGTTGTCGCAGACACCGATGTCGTGGTGATCGGCGCAGGACCGGCAGGCCACGCGGCCGCTGTTTCCGCGGCACGCAACGGCGCATCCGTCACACTGGTTGAACGCTACCACCACCTTGGCGGGATGGCCTCCGGCGGGATGGTTCTGGTGCTGGACGACATGGTGAACGAGGGCAACGAGATTGTCACAACCGGGATCGTCAGCGAGTTTGTCGACCGGATGGAACGTCAGGACGGCGCGGTTTACCCGCCCTCCGAGGATTGCCTGACCAACTGGGAGATGTGGAAAAAGTGGTCCCGCTGGGGGGCCATCGACTTTCACAAATCCGGCATGCCGCAGCCGATCATTCATGCCGTGGCCTTCGACCCCGACGCTTGGAAGCGCGTCAGCCTTGATATGGTCAAGGATGCCAATATCAACCTGCGCACCCATAGCTGGTTCTCCGAAGCGCTGGTCGAGGATAACCGCATCACCGGCGTGATCGTGCAGACCAAACTGGGCCGTCAGGCGATCCGCGCCAAGATGGTGATCGACGCGTCCGGCGATCTGGACGTCGCGTCGTCGGCCGGGGCATCCTTCATCACCGGACAGTTCATCGTCACCACGGTGTTCCGTCTGATGGATGTCGATACGAACCGCGCCGAGGCGTTCGAATACGAGAACCCGGAAGAGTACAAAAAGCTTGACCGTCAGGCGCGTCGCGTGATCGGCGGGGCTTGGGGCATGTGGTGGCTGAAGACGCCGCTGCCCGGTGTGGTGTGGTGCAACTGCCCGCATATGCCTGGCTATGACGGCATGTCGCCCGAACACATGGTCGAGGCGGAATTCGAAGGCCGTCGCCGGATGATGGAACTGCTGGAGTTTGCCCGCAAGAACCTGCCCGGTTTCGAGAATGCCAAGATGCTGGGTGCTGCCGAGCAGATGGGCATCCGTCAGACGCGGCTGTTGCAGGGCGAATATGTCGTCACCAAGGACGATGTGAAATCGCGCCGTCACTTCGCGGATTCAGTGTGCCGGGGCCGTGACTACTATACGCCGTACCGCGCATTGCTGCCCAAGGGCATCGACAACCTGATCGTCGCGGGGCGTCACTACTCGGTCGAAAGCGAAGCGCAAAAGCAATCGCGGGAGATTCCACCCTGCATGAGCCAGGGCGAGGCTGCGGGCGTCGCCGTTGCCAAGGCGCTGGACGCAAATTGCGCGCTGCGCGATGTGGACGTCACCTCGATCCAGAAACAGATGCGCGCACAAGGTGCCGATCCGGGCGATGTGCCCTCGGCCAATGCGCTTGTCGAAGAACCCGTTGACGCGTGAAGGAGTTAACTATGTCTGAACAACATCTTCCATTGGAGGGCGTTCGCGTCCTCGACTTCACCCAGGTGATGATGGGCCCCTGCGCCACGCAGATGCTGGCCGATTTCGGTGCCGATGTGATCAAGATCGAACGGCCCGGTGCGGGGGATCTGTCGCGGAACTTCTTCGGCGAAACCTCGGAGGAGGCGATGAACAACGCGGTTTTCGCCTCTCTCAACCGCAACAAGCGCTCGGTGGAGATCAACAGCAAATCCGACGAAGGCCGTCAGATGATCTATGATCTGGTGGCGCAGTCCGATGTGGTCGTGGACAACTTCCGCGCTGGCGTGATGAAACGTCTGGGCTTTGATTTCGAGACGCTGAAAAAGATCAATCCGCGGATCATCTGCGCCTCGGGCACAGGGTTCGGCGAGGTTGGGCCATATGCCCACAAGGGCGGGCAGGACGTATTGGCGCAAGCCATGACCGGCGTGATGGAAAAGACCCAGGATCCCGCGATCCCGAAGTCGATCTACCCCACCACGCTGTGCGACTACACGGCCGGCATGCATATGGTGCAGGGCATTCTTGCCGCGCTTCTGGGGCGCGAGAAAACCGGACGGGGTCAGAAAGTCGGCGTCTCGCTCTACGATTCGATCATCGCCATGCAGATGCAGGAGGCCGCGCAATGGTCCAAGCATCGCGAGGTGCTGAACTGGGCCGCCATGCCGCTGACCGGCGTGTTCGACACCACCGACGGTGCGGTCGTCGTGGTCGGGGCCTTCAAGGTCAACCCGCTGCAAGACATCTGCAAAGCGCTTGATATCGAGGATCTGTCGCCGGAATACCCCAACCTGACTGCTCAGCGGGCCAACAAACCTTATCTGCAAGGTCGGTTCCGCGATGCCTTTGCCACCAACACGACCGCCTATTGGATCGAACGGCTGGAAGAGCAGGATCTGCTTTGCGCGCCGGTAAAGTCGCTGGGCGAGGCGCTGGACGATGAGCAGACCAAGGCAAACGGAATGCTGGTTGATATGGAGCATCCGATCCTGGGGCATCTTACGCTTGTCGGATCGCCCGTGCACCTCAGCGAGGCACCGGTCATCATACGCCATACACCGCCGAAACTGGGCGAGCATACCGAAGAAGTGATCCGCGAGCTTGGCCTTACCGCCGAAGCCCGAAAGGAGGCCGTATGAGCGTCCTGTTCGACGTCAAGGATCACGTCGCCTATGTCACCATCGACCGCGCCGACAGGATGAACGCGGTCGATCCGGACACCGATGCGGCGCTCAACGACATCTGGCAGCAGGTTGAGGCCCGCGATGATATTCGCTGCGTCGTGCTGACCGGTGCGGGAGAGCGCGCCTTCAGCGCCGGTGCCGACATGAAGGCCGGCGGTGGCCATAGCGGTCTGGAATACTGGGCCGCGGCCAACCCGAACGGGTTCGGCGGCATTGCCCTACGGCAAACGCTGAACGTGCCGGTGATCGCGCGTGTGAACGGCCTGGCCCTTGGGGGCGGGTTCGAGATGGTGCTGGGGGCGGATATCGTCATCGCGTCCGAGTCCGCGAAATTCGGACTGCCCGAAGCCAAGGTCGGCCGGCTGCCGCTGGATGGCGGCATGGTCGCGCTGCAACGGCTGATCCCGCGCAACATTGCCGCTGGCATCATGCTGACCGGCCGAATGCTCAGCGCCTCGGATGCCGCGCATTACGGGCTGGTCAACGCGGTGGTGCCTGCGGCGGATCTGGATGCCGAGGTTGCGGCCTGGGTCCAGGACATCCTGTCCTGCGCGCCGCTTTCCGTCGCCGCGATCAAGGACACGCTGCGCAACACCGCGCATCTGACACCGACCGAGGCGCGCGATCTGCGCCGCCCCGCGCTGGTGACGGCCCTGCAATCCGAGGATTCCGAAGAAGGCGTTCGCGCCTTTCGTGAAAAACGCGCCCCTGTTTGGCAGGGCAAATAACCGGAGGAGACATGGCACTCGTCATCCAGAACCAATGCATCGACATCAAGGACGGGATTTGCACCACGTCCTGCCCGGTGGACTGCATCTACGAAGGCGAGCGGATGTACTACATCCATCCGACCGAATGCATTGAATGCGGCATGTGCGAATCCATCTGCCCTGTCGATGCAATCCGTTACGACGACGAGTTGGACGCCGAAAACGCCGTGTTCGCCCAGATCAACCGAGAGGTTTTCGAGGACGAAAACGGCGAGATCGTTGAACCGGGCGGATGGCGCAAAGACGACCCGCCCGTACCCGATCACCCCAAACTTGCAGATTACGCCCGGCGCGAACCTGCCGATCAGGAAAGTTGAGGAGACATTCATGCAAGGTATCATTGCCGCCGTGCCAACCCCCGTCGATGCGGCGGGGGTGCCTTCGGAAACGCTGTTTCTGGAACATGCACGCTGGGCACTGGCCAATGGCTGCGACGGGCTGAACGTGCTGGGCTCGACCGGCGAGGCAAACAGTTTTGACAGTGCCACGCGCCGTCAGATCATGGCTTGGGCGGCGCGCGGGCTGGATCTGGACCGGCTTATGGTCGGCACCGGCACGCCGTCACTGGCCGAAACGATATCCCTGACCATCCATGCGGATGATCTGGGCTATCCGGTCGCGCTTGTGCTGCCACCCTATTATTACACGCCGCCATCGGAGGACGGGCTGGTACGCTGGTACACGGCCCTGCACGAGGCTTTGGGCGATCGCCCCATAAAGGTCTGGTTCTACAACTATCCGCAGATGACCGGCTTTGTGATCCCTGAAGAGGTGATCGCCCGTTTGCACGCTCTGGCACCGGAGCGGTTCAACGGGATCAAGGATTCCTCGGGTGATCTGGACTATTGCCGCCGGATCGTCACGGCGCATCCGGGTTTCGCTGTCTTTCCCAGTTCCGAAACCAGCCTGTCGGTTGCGCCAGAGGCGGGCTTTGCCGGCTGCATCTCGGCCACGGTCAACCAGTCTGCACCGCTTTGTGCGCGGGTCTGGAAGGGCGAGGCCACGCCCACTCTGATGGAACAGATCGGCAATATCCGCGCAGCCATCGCGGCCGGACCGCTGATCCCTTCGGTCAAGCATCTGGTGACGCGGCGCACCGGCAACCCGCTTTGGGCTAACGCTGTGCCGCCCTTCACCAAACTCAGCGACCCGGAACGCGCGGCACTGGATCACATGGTCCCCGAAGAAGAGACGGTCGCCTAGATCGCCCTATAAACAGGAGGCCTTTCCCATGGCTAATGAAGACGTCTGGGCCACACGCTTTGTGGCGCTCGCCCGAGAGATGGCAAGCTGGTCCGAAGATCGCGACCGGCATGTCGGTGCGGTGATCGTGGGGCAGGGCCACGAGGTTCGCGCAAGCGGTTATAACGGCTTGCCGCGCGGGGTTTCCGCGGCAGAGGACGCGCGGTTCGACCGGGCCAGTGGCGAGAAATTCCACTGGGTCGAACATGCCGAGCGCAACGCGATCTACAACGCTGCGCGGTCCGGCGCGGCGCTGGAGGGCTGCACGATCTATGTCACGCGGTTTCCCTGCGCCGATTGCGCCCGCGCGATTATCCAAAGCGGCATCGCCTGCGTGGTCAGCCCGGCCCGTCCGGAAAACGACGGCGCGCTGGATCATAGTTTTGAGGTGTCCGAGGTCATGCTGGCCGAAGCAGGCATCGCTTTCACGGCCGTCCCTGAATTGCCGTGAGCTGTTGTCGCGCGACTTCGGAAAACCTGCTTCGGACGGCAGCGCGCCATCCGGAGCGCGGCGGGATATGGGATTGATTTTCCTTTAGAACCACTGACCCGGTTCCATCAGTCCGAGATCAAGCAATTGACGTGAATTCCACTTGAATTGCGTCGAATTGTGCCAGCGGAAATTCTGGATCTCGAAGGTGGAGCCGGGGTTGCGTTTCAGCGCCTTCGCGGTGCGAAAACTGGCAATGACCGAGGTCAGGTTGTGATGCCACGGACAGGCGAAGGTGTTGAACTCTTCGTCGTTGAACGTGTGGTCGTCGCGCAGCAGCAGCCCCGGCTTGGCGCGAAACAGCGAGATCCGGTCAATGCGGCGACGACCCTGGGGGACATGCTCTTCGTAGCGCCAGCGCAGACCGCCGTAGAAATCGAGTTGCCGCTCCTTGGCTTCATGGCTGATCGGATCCTTGCGCGCCAGAGCGTAATACCCCGACATGTCGACCCAGGCATCCTCCAGCGATACGGCATCGGGGTTCTGCACAAGATCGCCGGCATAAAGGTCCAGAACAGTGCTCAGCATCGCGTCGCGCCGTTCCTCGGCATGAAAGCCGAGCATTTCGCCAATCGTGCGGCTTTCGCAGAACGGGAAAAACAGATATTCGGCATTGTAGCAGTAATGCAGCCAGACGCCGGGGGCGGCGGCAATGACGGCGTTGACGGCATTGGTCAATGCGCCCTCGGTGCCCATGTCGTAGCTGACCTGATGCACGGTGGTCGCCAGATCGGGCGGCAGCGTTGCCCCCTCGCGCATGAAGGCCACGATTTCCGCGAAACCTGTCTTGTGCTGGTGGCGCAGGGTGCTTTCAATCTCGACATCATCTTCGGAAAAGACCAGCGCGACCGGTCCTTTTGCCAGCGCCGGTTTGCCCTTTTCCAGAAACGCCGATAGCCCCGGATAGATCATCGTGTCTGTCGCCCCTCTGAGGTTTGACGCAAAATCGGTGATATCGCCATGCATTGCAACCCACCGCCATTTTGCGATATGCCGCCGCTCTGAGACATGCGAGGATTGCGCCATGACCGCGCCGAAAAAACTGTTCATCAAGACCTATGGCTGCCAGATGAATGTCTATGACAGCGAGCGTATGGCCGAGGCCATGGGCGGGCAGGGCTATGTCCAGACGCAGACGGCCGATGACGCGGACATGATCCTGCTCAACACTTGTCACATTCGTGAAAAGGCAGCCGAGAAGGTCTATTCCGAACTTGGGCGCTACAAGGGGCTGAAGGTGGCCAAGCCCGATCTGAAGATCGGTGTGGCGGGCTGTGTGGCGCAAGCCGAGGGCGAAGAGATCATGCGCCGTCAGCCGATGGTCGATCTGGTTGTTGGCCCGCAAAGCTATCACCGCCTGCCCGAGATGGAGGCGAAGATCCGTGAAGGCAAAAAGGCGCTGGATACGGATTTCCCCGAAGAGGGCAAGTTCGACAAGCTGATCGCCCGGCCCAAGGCCAAGCGTGGCCCCACCGCGTTTCTGACCGTGCAGGAAGGCTGCGACAAGTTCTGCGCCTTTTGCGTGGTGCCCTATACGCGCGGCGCAGAAGTCAGCCGCCCCGTGGACCGTGTCTTGACCGAAGCGCGCGATCTGGTCGAACGTGGCGTGCGCGAAATCACGTTGCTGGGTCAGAACGTCAACGCCTATCACGGTGCGGGTCCGAACGGCGATATGGGGCTTGCACAGTTGATCTGGGCGCTCAATGACGTCGATGGGCTGGAACGCATCCGCTTTACCACCAGCCATCCCAACGACATGGACGATGCGCTGATCGAAGCGCATGGCGACTGTCCAAAACTGATGCCTTACCTGCATCTGCCGGTGCAGGCCGGGTCCGACAAGATCCTCAAGCGGATGAACCGCAGCCACACCGCCGCCAGCTATCTGCGCGTCATCGAACGGCTGCGCGAGGTACGTCCCGACATCCATATTTCCGGCGATTTCATCGTCGGCTTTCCCGAAGAGACTGAAGAGGATTTTCAGGCCACGCTGGATCTGATCGAGGCCGTCCGCTATGGCTCTGCCTATTCGTTCAAATATTCGACCCGCCCCGGCACCCCCGCCGCAGAGCGCCCGCAAGTGCCCGAGGATGAGAAGGACGATCGTTTGCAACGTTTGCAGGCGCTTCTGACGCGTCAGCAACGGCAATTGCAGGACGACATGGTTGGACGCGACGTCAGCGTGCTGTTCGAAAAGCCCGGCCGCGAGGCAGGGCAGATGGTCGGCAAATCGGAATATCTGCATTCGGTGCATGTCACCGCCGACGGCGTGTCGCCGGGCGATATGGCGCGGGTGCATATCCTTGAAAGCCGGACAAATTCCCTGTCCGGGCAGCTGATTTGAGGTTGCTTGCACCGGCAGGCTTCAACGCTTCGGCATGGCGGGGCGCAAGGCGGGTGGCCGACAGCGCCTGTCCCGCCTGATGGGCGGCATTTCACCCAAACGGAACAGAGAACCGTCATATCTCTGTCAGATACATCACATTTTGCGTGTTAGGCTTGCGCTACCCACAAGCTGTTGGCACGATCATGGTGACTCGCAGCAGTGGAGAATTGCGTGGATACAGGCACATTGACCGAAGTCCTGATTGAATTTCCCGACAATCGATTGCTGATCGACCTGTGCGGCGAATATGACCGCAACCTTGCCGATATCGAAAAGCGCCTTGATGTGCAGATCGTGCGCCGTGGCAATCTGCTGGCTATTCTCGGGGAAGAAAGCGCCCAGATCGAGGCGCGAGACGTGCTCAATGCGCTTTATCAACGGCTTGAGGCCGGACGCACCGTCGATCCCGGCGATATTGACCGCGAGTTCCGCATGAACGCGCCCGAAGAAACAGCCCCCGGTGCCGATGCACAGATGGAGATGTTCTCCGGCGGCAAGGTCGAGATCAAGACCCGCAAAAAGCTGATCGAACCCCGCACCGACGCGCAAAAGGCCTATGTCCGGTCGCTCTTCAACAATGAGCTGGCTTTCGGGATTGGCCCGGCGGGCACCGGTAAGACCTATCTGGCCGTGGCCGTGGGCGTGAACCTGTTCATCTCGGGGGCGGTTGACCGGATCATCCTGTCGCGCCCGGCTGTCGAGGCGGGCGAAAAGCTGGGCTATCTGCCCGGCGACATGAAAGACAAGGTCGATCCCTACATGCAGCCGCTTTACGACGCGCTGAACGACTTTCTGCCCGGCAAGCAATTGGCGAAGATGATGGAGGAAAAGACCGTCGAGATCGCGCCACTGGCCTTCATGCGGGGGCGCACGCTGTCCAATGCCTTCGTGGTGCTGGACGAGGCGCAGAACGCCACGACCATGCAGATGAAGATGTTCCTGACCCGTCTGGGCGAAGGCAGCCGCATGGTCATTACCGGCGACCGGACGCAGGTTGACCTGCCGCGCGGCATGCCCTCCGGTCTGGCCGATGCCGAACGGCTGCTAAGCCACATCCCGAAGATCGGCTTCAATTACTTCACCTCTGCGGATGTTGTGCGACATCCGCTGGTGGCCGCGATCATCAGGGCCTATGAGGGCGATTCTCAGGGCTAGGGGCAATGCGCCAATCATGGCGCAGATGCCCCGGCTGGATGGACAAGACAATGCTGACCGACACGATTATCGAGGATGACCGCTGGCAGGCGCTCGGGCTTGCCGCGCTGGCCGAGGCGGCGGCGAAGGCAACTCTTGCCCGGCTGATGCTGGACCCAGCCGAATTCGAGATCGCCTTGCTGGCCACCGACGATGCCCGCATCGCCGTGCTCAACGCCGATTTCCGGGACAAGCCGCAGCCGACAAATGTGCTGAGCTGGCCATCGGACGAACGCGGTGCCGAGGCCGACGGCGACGCGCCGGAACTGCCCGCCCCGGACCCCGACCCGGAACTTGGCGACATCGCCATCGCCTATGACACCTGCGCACGCGAGGCGTCCGAGGCCGGAAAATCGCTCAGCGATCATGTGACGCATCTTATCGTGCATGGTGTTCTGCACCTTCTGGGATATGACCATGTGCGTGACCGCGATGCCACGTTGATGGAATCACTGGAACGCGAGATACTTGGCAACATGGGGTTGCCTGACCCATATAGGGAAGATGACAGGGTCTGATGGCCCGCCTCTGGACAGGAATGATGGACGACAACGAAGAAGGCAGTTCTAGCGCAGCGCAAAGCGCGCAGGACGAAGAACAACAAGACCGGCCGGAAGGATTATTCCGCCGCATTATCGGGGCGCTCAGCCCCAACGACACTGCTGAAGACGCGCCTGACCCCGATCCCGCGGGCAGTGCTGTGCTTTTCTCGCGCGGCATGATCAATCTGCGTCGGATGCGGGTCGAAGACGTTATGGTCCCCAAGGCGGACATCATTGCCGTTCCCGACACAATCGAAAAACGCGATCTGGTGCAGGTGTTCCGCGACAGTGGAATGACCCGTCTGCCGGCGTTTTCCGGCACGCTGGATACGCCCGTGGGCATGGTGCACCTCAAGGATCTCGCGCTCAGCCACGGGTTCAATGGCAACACCACCGAATTCGATCTCGGCACGATGCTGCGGCCGTTGTTGTTTGTGCCGCCGTCGATGCCGATCGGCGTGTTGCTGACCAAGATGCAGACCGAACGCAGACATATGGCGCTGGTGATCGACGAATATGGCGGCGTTGACGGGCTGGTCACGATCGAGGATCTGATCGAACAGGTCATCGGCGAGATCGAGGACGAACACGACATCGACGAGGGGCAGAACTGGACCCGCGAAACGCCGGGCTGCTATCTGGCGCTGGCCAAGACCCCGCTGGAAGAGTTCGAGGCAGAGATCGACCTGCAACTGGCCGATGGCGAAGAGATCGACCGTGAAGAGATCGACACGCTTGGCGGCCTGGTTTTCGTGCTGGCAGGCCATGTGCCCGCGCGGGGCGAGATGGTGCCGCACCCGTCCGGCGCGGAATTCGAGGTTGTGGATGCCGATCCGCGCCGCATCAAGCGTCTGCGCGTGCGTCTGCCGGGCGCGACCGTGGGGCAAGGGGGCAGAGCGGCTGTGCCCTCACAACAGGCTGCAAGTGGCTGACCAGACGGCGCGGGT
Organism: Primorskyibacter flagellatus; assembly: GCF_900176485.1. Taxonomy (GTDB): domain Bacteria; phylum Pseudomonadota; class Alphaproteobacteria; order Rhodobacterales; family Rhodobacteraceae; genus Primorskyibacter; species Primorskyibacter flagellatus. The sequence continues at coordinate 28,354 of NZ_FWYD01000010.1, read as the reverse complement.
GGGGCGACAGGATCGTTGGTTCTGGCACCTGCCGCTTGCCGCCGCTCTTGGTGCCGGGGCCGCGTTGGGGCAGGCACCTTGGGATATTCTGTTCATCGCCATTCTATGCTTTGCTTGCGGGTGTTTTCTGTTTCGAACCGCCCAGTCCGCGCGCGCCTCGGGCTGGACCGGATGGGCCTTCGGGACCGGATATTTCGCGCTCGCCCTTAGCTGGATTCCCGAACCGTTCATGGTGGACGCCGCGCGGGACGGATGGATGGCACCCTTCGCATTGGTGGGTATCTCTGGCGGGCTCGCGCTGTTCTGGGCGCTGCCCTTCTGGCTGGCGCATCGCTTTCGGGGCGGGCTGCTTCTGCTGGTCCCGCTCTGGGCGCTGGCAGAGATGGCGCGCGGCACGGTCCTCACCGGGTTTCCCTGGGGGTTGCCGGGCTACGCATGGGCACCGGTGCCTGCCGTACAATGGGCCGCTGTCATCGGCACTTACGGACTGAGCTTCGTCCTCTTTACCATCGCGGCGATGCTTGCAACCTTGCGCGCAAGCACGGTGCTGATCGCTAGCGCGGTGACAGCGGCGTTGATCGGAACGGGGGCCTGGATGGGCGGCAGCCGCGCGCCGGATGCCGATGCGCCCGTGGTGCGCCTGATCCAGCCCAACGCCGCCCAGCATGAAAAATGGAACCCCGACAAGATTCCGACCTTCTTCAACCGGCAGGTGGACTACACCGCCGCCGAATCGGACCCGCGTCCCGATCTGATTGTCTGGTCCGAAACCGCACTGCCGACATTGCTGAACCACGCCGATGAGGCTTTGGCGATCATCTCGGATGCGGCGGGGCCGGTGCCGGTTGTGCTGGGCCTCCAGCGGGAAGAGGATTTCACCTACTACAATTCCGCCATCGTGCTGGACGGCAGCGGCACCGTCACGCAGATCTACGACAAGCATCACCTCGTGCCATTTGGCGAATACATGCCCTTTCCGGATCTTTTCCGGAACCTCGGAATCGAGGCTTTGGCGCAACGCGTCGACGGCAGTTATGGCTCGGGTCCGGGGCCGCGATTGCTTGATCTTGGCAAACTGGGCCAAGCGCTGCCGCTGATCTGTTACGAGGCGGTGTTTCCGCAGGATCTGCGCGGCACCGACCGCCCGCGCTTTCTGCTGCAACTGACCAATGATGCGTGGTTCGGTCAGTATTCCGGGCCCTATCAACATCTTGCTCAGGCGCGGTTCCGCGCCATCGAGCAGGGTCTGCCATTGCTGCGCGCCGCCAATACCGGTGTGTCTGCGGTGTTCGATGCGCGCGGGCGGATGACGGCCAGCCTTGGATTGGGGCAGGCGGGCTATGTCGATGCGGCGTTACCTGCGGCCTTGCCGCCAACGATTTATTCACGCACCGGCGATAGTCCCCTGCTGGTGTTGTTGGTGTTGCTCAGCTTGGGCGCGATCTGGCGGGCGACCCGCGTTTCGCGTTGACCACCTCTGCCTGCCGACGTATCCCGACCTAACTGAAAATCCCGTCACAACGGCTTCCTGGCGTGACGGCAGACATCAATGGAGCACTTCCCATGTCGCGAAACAACTATATCTTCACCTCCGAGTCCGTCTCGGAGGGCCACCCCGACAAGGTTTGCGACCGGATTTCCGACGCAATCCTGGATGCGTTCCTGACCGAAGAATCCTCGGCGCGGGTCGCCTGCGAAACCTTCGCCACCACCGACCGTGTCATCATCGGCGGCGAGGTACGCCTGTCCGACGAGGACAAGGCGCGGAAACTGAGCGACGACATGGCCAGCGTCGTGCGCGACTGCGTTCGCGATATCGGCTATGAGCAGGATAAATTCCACTGGAAGACGCTTGAAGTGACGAACCTGCTTCACGCCCAGTCCAAACATATCGCGCAGGGTGTGGATGCCGCCGAAGGCAAGGAAGAGGGCGCCGGCGATCAGGGCATCATGTTCGGCTATGCCACCAACGAAACCGATGCGCTGATGCCCGCGCCAATCCAGTTCAGCCACGCCATCCTGCGGCGGCTGGCAGAGGTCCGCAAGGACCGCACCGAACCCACATTGCGCCCCGATGCCAAATCCCAGATCTCGCTGCGCTATGAAGACGGCAAGCCGGTCGAGGTTATGTCGATCGTGCTGTCCACCCAGCATTCCGAAGAGAGCCAGACAAAGGACGATATCCGCGCCATTGTAGAGCCTTATATCCGCGAAGTGCTGCCCTCTGGCTGGATCACCGAAAAGACGCAGTGGTGGGTCAACCCCACCGGCACTTTCGTCATCGGCGGGCCGGACGGCGATGCGGGCCTGACGGGTCGCAAGATCATCGTGGACACCTATGGCGGGGCCGCACCCCACGGGGGCGGTGCGTTTTCCGGCAAGGATCCGACCAAGGTGGACCGGTCCGCCGCCTATGCCGCGCGCTACCTGGCCAAGAACGTCGTCGCCGCAGGCATGGCCGAACGCTGCACCATCCAGCTCAGCTATGCCATTGGTGTTGCCCGGCCTCTGTCGATCTATGCCGACACGCATGGCACCGGCGCGATCGAGCCTGCCGCGATCGAGGCCGCGATCCCCCGGATCATGGACCTTAGCCCGCGCGGTATCCGCGAGCATCTGAAGCTGGACCGCGCGATCTATCAGGGCACCGCTGCCTATGGTCACTTTGGCCGCGCGCCGGAGGAAAATGGCAGTTTCAGCTGGGAACGTACCGATCTGATCGAGGCGCTGAACAAGTCCGTCTGAAACGCAAGGAAACCCGCCTGTCCCGTGAAGCGGGACAGGTGCCATTCCCGGTTCGTGCCATCGGGGGATTGCAATAGCTGCGCTTGTCCTGCCCGGCAGAGTTTCTCAAGCCTGAAAGAAATCCGGACCATCGCTTGGGGTTGATCCCCGGAAGGGCCTTCGCCTATCGTGCGCCAAATCTTAATTTTTGGTTAATTTGGTGTGCACATGTTACGAATTTCTGCGTTTTCCGCAATTTGTCTAAGCCTTCTGGGCTGCGGCCCGATGCTGGCAACACAAGAAGAGCTTGATACCCGGCAGGCGCTTGCCGCGCAACAATGCGAAGGGCCGTCCTCTGACAGTTGCCAGTTCATCAACAGCCCCGTGAAGCTGCAAAACGACAGCGTCCGCATCGGCTCGCGTCTTGCGGATTTTTATCCGACCGCAGAGCGGCTTGAATTCGTTGATGTCACGCAGCGTCGCTGGGTCGCGCCAGAACGCACGCTGACGGATGGCGCGTCGATTCCACGGATCTTCGTGCCGATTGTCGGGTCGCCCAGGTCGCAGGAATTTGTCAACGCCGCAGCAATCCACGACGCCTATTGCGGTATCGGAAACGAGCAGCTGCCGGAATATCACTCAGCCCCCTGGCAGGATGTGCACCGCATGTTCTACGATGCCCTGCGCGTCGGCGGCACCGAAGCAGGCCGTGCGAAAGTGATGTTTGCCGCCGTCTATCTGGGCGGTCCGCGCTGGAACAGCCCGCCTGAGCGCCTGGATATGGTGCCGGATGCCTACCTCAGGGATGCGATGATCAAGACCCAGACTTACATCGGTGAAAATGATCCTACGATGCCAGAGCTGCTCGCCTATCTGAAATGGCTGGAACGCAGGCTGATCAAGAAATGGGTGCCGGCCAACGAGGATGGCGACAACAATAGCCGGAATGGCCGGGCCGAAACGGGCAGGGACGCTCAGGACGGCGGCACTGACAACGGTGCTGGCATCGCGGGTGGCGAAATCATCGACGGCCCTGCTAGACAAGACGGCGGCACCTTGGCGTTGACTGGCGCAAACTCTGCCGACGGTCTGGCCACTTCCACAGATGTGACCCGCGCTGCCCGCTAACTGGGCTGACAGGGTCGACATTGGGCCGTGCGGCATTGCGCTGCACGCCGCACCGCGCTAGACGCTCTGCCCATGACCGGACAGGACAGGCGTGATACGCACCCTTCAGGCGCCCCGTGGCGCAACTTTTACGGCCGTTTCAAGGGCAAGGCCCTGCGGCCCAGCCAGGAGGTTTATCTTCAGGAAGACCTCGATGCGCTGTCGCCCGGCACGGTGGACTGGGAAACCAACCCGGATCGCAACCCTCTGGATCTTACGGGCCTGTTTGGCGATGCCCCGGTCTGGCTGGAAATCGGCTTTGGCGGTGGCGAGCACATGGTGCATCAGGCCGTGCGCAACCCCGGCACCGGGATCATCGGCTGCGAACCCTATATCAACGGCGTCGCGATGTTGCTGGGCAAGATCCGTGATGCGGGGGCCACCAACCTGCGGGTTCATCCCGGCGATGCGCGCGATATGTTCGACGTGCTGCCAGAGGCCTCCATCGACCGTGCCTTTCTGCTCTATCCCGATCCCTGGCCGAAAAAGCGCCACCACCGCCGCCGGTTCGTGACGCCCGATCACCTCGCACCACTGGCCCGCGTGCTGAAACCCGGTGCGATCTTCCGCGTGGCGACGGATATTCCCGACTATGTACGCCAGACTCTGGAACAGGTCCCGCGCTTTGGCTTTGACTGGCTGGCCGAACGCCCGCAGGACTGGCGCGAACCGTGGGAGGACTGGATTCCCACCCGCTACGAGCAGAAGGCCCTGCGCGAAGGCCGCAGGCCGCATTATCTGACCTTCCGCCGAACGAAAGGCTGACCAAGGGCCGCACGACAGGTGATTTACGCCCCCTTCCGCTTGCGCTATCAGACGACCAACTCGCAGTTCACGCAAAGGTCTTCAGATGTCTGCACATGGCACCCCGATCCCGATGATGTCGCGCAAGTCCGGTCCGCTTGTCGGAGAGGCAAACGTACCGGGGGACAAGTCGATCTCGCACCGTTCGCTCATCCTTGGCGCGATGGCCGTGGGCGAGACGCGCATCACCGGCCTTCTTGAAGGGCAGGACGTGCTGGATACCGGCAAGGCCATGCGCGCCTTCGGGGCCGAGGTCGAGGATCTGGGTGGCGGCAATTGGCGCGTGCAGGGCGTGGGTGTCGGCGGCTTTGCCGAGCCCGAGAATGTCATTGATTGCGGCAACTCGGGCACCGGCGTGCGGTTGATCATGGGGGCCATGGCCACCACGCCGATCTCTGCCACCTTCACCGGCGATGCCAGCCTCAATTCGCGGCCCATGGCGCGCGTCACCGATCCGCTGGCGCTGTTTGGCGCGCAGGCAGTGGGGCGTGCCGGTGGCCGTCTGCCGATGACAATCGTGGGGGCGGCAGATCCGGTCCCCGTGCGCTACACCACACCCGTCCCGTCTGCGCAGGTCAAATCCGCCGTGCTGCTGGCGGGGCTGAACGCGCCCGGCCAGACAGTGGTGATCGAGAAGGAAGCCACCCGCGATCACACCGAACGGATGCTGGCAGGCTTCGGTGCCGAGATCACCACCGAGGTCACCGACGAAGGCCGCGTCATCACCCTGACCGGCCAGCCGGAACTGAAGCCGCAGGACATCATCGTGCCGCGCGACCCAAGCTCTGCCGCCTTCCCGGTCTGTGCCGCGCTGATCACCGAAGGCTCGGACGTGCTGGTGCCCAATATCGGTTTGAACCCCACGCGTGCGGGTCTGTTTACCACCCTGCGCGACATGGGCGCCGATCTGACTTACGAGAATGAGCGTGAAGAGGGCGGCGAACCCGTTGCCGACCTGCGCGCGCGCTACTCGCCCGACATGAAGGGCATCGACGTGCCGACCGACCGTGCAGCCAGCATGATCGACGAATACCCTGTGCTGTCGGTCGTCGCCGCCTTTGCCAGGGGCCGCACTCTGATGGCCGGCGTCAAGGAATTGCGCGTCAAGGAATGTGACCGCATTGATGCGATGGTGACGGGCCTGCAAGCCAATGGTGTGCAGGTTGAGGAAGGCGACGACTGGTATGCCGTCGAAGGGCAGGGGCCGGGTGCCGTGCAAGGCGGGGCCGAGGTGCAAAGCCATCTTGACCATCGAATCGCCATGGCGTTTCTGGTGATGGGGCTGGCCGCGCAAACCCCGGTGCGGGTCGATGATGGCGGGCCGATTGCGACCTCCTTCCCGATATTCGAGCCGCTGATGGCAGAACTCGGGGCACAGATCGAACGATCGGCGACCTGACGCGCGCCGCGCAAGCGGTTTTACAACCTCATTCAGGGGGAATTTTTATTGGCTTTCACCATTGCAATCGACGGGCCAGCAGCCGCAGGCAAGGGCACGCTCTCCAAGGCGGTGGCCGCGCATTTCGCCTATGCCCATCTCGATACCGGCCTTCTTTACCGGGCGGTCGGACGGCGGATGCTGGACGGGGTTGACCCGTTGGAGGCCGCAACCTCGCTGCTGGCCGAGGATCTGGACGCGGATGATTTGCGCACGCCCGACGTGGCACAGGCCGCCAGCCGGGTCGCGGTGATCCCCGAGGTGCGCGCCGCATTGGTCGATTTCCAGCGCGCGTTTGCGCGGCGCGACGGCGGGGCCGTGCTGGACGGGCGCGACATCGGGACGGTGATCTGCCCCGATGCCGAGGCCAAGCTGTTCGTCACCGCCAGCGCCGAGGTGCGCGCCGAACGCCGCTTTCGCGAATTGCTTGACCGGGGGCTGGAGACCACGTTTGAAACCGTCCTTGCCGATGTTCGCGAACGCGATGCGCGCGACATGGACCGGGTGGCGGCACCATTGCTGCCGGCCGAGGATGCCGTGCAAATCGACACATCGGGCATGAGCATCGACGATGCCGTTGCCGCCGCGATTGCTGCCGTTACCGAAAAGGGCGCGACGCAGGCCTAGTCACCTTGGCCTAGATCCCGCGCACCGCCTCTGCAAACGCGGAGATTTTGGCGGCATCCTTCACGCCCGGCGCGCTTTCCACGCCAGAGGACACATCCACCTGCCGCGCGCCGGTCATCTGAACCGCCAGCGCCACGTTTTCCGGTGTCAGTCCGCCTGCCAGCATCCACGGCACCGGCCAGCGACGCCCGGCGATCAGCCGCCAGTCAAAGGCAAGCCCGTTGCCGCCCGGCAAATCGGCCCCTTTCGGCGGCTTGGCATCGACCAGAAGCTGGTCGGCCACACGGCCATAGCTGTCCAGCGCGGGCAGATCCTCTTCCGACGCAACCCCGACCGCCTTCATCACCGGCAGGCCGTAACGCGCGCGAATCTCCTGCACCCGCTCGGGCGTTTCGCGACCATGAAGCTGCAACATATCCAGCGGCACCTGATCGGTGATCTCGTCCAGCAGCGCGTCATCGGCGTTGACCACCAGCGCGACCTTCGCCAATCCGGGCGGCGTCAGCAAGGCAAGCGCGCGCGCCTGCGTCACCGTCACGTTGCGCGGGGATTTCGGGAAGAACACGAAACCGGCATAGGCCGCACCCGCATCGGACACGGCCTGAATATCGGCCTCTGCGCTGAGACCACATATCTTTACACGGATGTCGGGCATGACCGCAGGCTCAGCGCGCCTCGTCGAGAATGGCCAGAACCTCGTCCTTGCCTTCGTCGCGCTGGCCTTTGACACGACGCAGCTCGCGCTCCAGCTTCTTGACCTCGGACGCTTTGCGGTTGGCCTCGGCACGCACCTTGTGCTCGCGCAGCCACTCCCAGAAGAATCCGATCAGCAGGCCTGCGGCAATCCCACCGAAAATCACGATGAACAGCGGCAGCTGGATGGAATGGGTCAGCCCCAGCAAATCGGCCAGTTCCGCAGGCAAAAGCCGCAGCGTGACAAAGCCGCGATTGGCCAGAGCCACGGCAATCAGCACAATGGCCATAGCGCCCAGAAAGGCATAGCGAATGTAGCGCATGAAGTTTACTTTCCGTTCAGCCTGTCGCGCAGCAGCTTGCCGGTCTTGAAGAAGGGCACATGTTTCTCCTCGACATCGACCGACTCTCCGGTGCGCGGGTTACGTCCCACCCTCGCATCCCTTTTCTTGACGGAAAAGGCCCCAAAGCCGCGCAGTTCGACGCGATCTCCGCGTGCCATCGCGTTGGTAATCTCTTCAAAGATCGTATTCACGATCCGCTCTACATCACGTTGATAAAGATGCGGATTATCATCCGCGATCTTCTGGATTAGCTCCGACCGGATCATATATGTTGCCCCCCTCGGGCATGCCCCACGGTTCTCGTTTATCCTGACAACTATAGGATCAAACGCGCAAAAAGGAAATGTTTTCCGGGCGTTGGAGGCCGAATAATTGTGATGTATCTCACCACGTACCGCCGGAAACGCGCCGGACCGTCATCACAAGCGCGATGCTGCGTTGCGGCATTGATGCCGATGGGCACATAACGCCCTGCGGCCGGCACTTGATTCGTATACAATCATGCGATTTCATTCCGAACATAATCCGAGACCTTATTGCTACGAAGGAATTTTGCATGGGACCAGTCACCCGTTTTCTGAACGACGTTGTGGACGAACTCGAAACATTGGGGCTGACGGGGGTGTCGCAGCGGGTTCACTACCGGCGCAACGGCGATCAGGCAGCGCAGAAATACTATTTTGACGTGATGACCGCCAAGGCAGACGGTGCTTTCAAATACAAGATGCTGCCCGATTACAAATCCGTCCTGCATCAGTTTGAGGAAAACCCGAATACCAATACCGATGCCTTCAATACCAAATGGGTCAGCACCACCGGGGAGCGCGAAGAATACGTTTTCAAATACGTTGGAACCGCACAGACCGGGCGGTTCGCCATGCTGACGGACGATTACAATCTTTCCACATCCAGTGGCTATTTCGAATATTCCAACCGCAATATCGGCACCTATAATTACCGTCCCAGCGTGGATGTTCCGGGCCACACCGCCTTTGATATTCTGCCATGGGTCCTGTGGGGCAATAACGAGGCCGACGCGAACGACTGGCCGCGTCACGAACGGCTGCAAGCCCTTCTAGACTCGCTTGGCCAGCCATTTTACAGCAGCCTGACCAATCTGAATGCCGCAATTGAAGCCTCCTACAATCCGGACCTGCCAGCGCCGAACAGGTCGGCAGGGAGCATGGGCGCGGACGTCTTCATCGCCAGCGCGGGTCAGGATTTCTTCATCGGCAGGGGTGGTAGGGATACTGTCGACTTTTCGCTGTCAGACCGCGCCGTCAGCGTGTCTTTGATCCGCAGCTACGAGGACGGGCAGGGGTTCGACGGCTGGGCGAAAGGCGATGGGTTCTGGAATATCGAAAACCTCGTCGGGTCAGACTTCGGCGACATTCTTATCGGGAACGGCAAGGCAAACCTGCTTGAAGGCGGGGCAGGCGCGGACATCCTGTCAGGCATGGGCGGGAATGACACGATTGACGGTGGCGCAGGGGCCAACACGATTTTCGGCAATTACGGTGACGACACGATCTATGTGCACAACATCCAGACAGAGGTCGATGGCGGTGTCGGTTTCGACACGATCATCTCGACCATGTGGCAGCTTCATACCGGTTATTACGCCACTTTCGCCAATGTCGAGGTCTTCAGGCTGATCGACTCCGGCCCGTTGGCGGAAACTGCCGAAGACATATTCGGGTCAAACGCCGATGAAGTGCTGATTGGCAACCAATACGACAACAGGCTTTCCGGGGCCGGGGGCAGCGATTTTCTTGACGGCGGGTTTGGCAACGACGATCTGGAAGGTGGGCTGGGCAATGACACCTATGTTTTTCGCGAGGGCTGGGGCGTGGATGTCATCGGCGAAGAGGGCGGTTGGGACAGGCTGAGATTCCCCGATGCATCGCTGGATGATCTCAGGCTGGTGCGCGAGATCGGCGTCAACAGCGGCCATCTCAGCATCTACCACAGCAATGGCACCGATCATGTCTTTGTGGGGAATCATTTTTCCGCCGCCGCGTACCGGGCAGACCGGCTGATCACGAAAGACGGCGTTCTGGATCTTCGCGCGGGGCTGCCCTTCACCGGAACCGACGAAACTGACAGCCTCGCAGGCACAGACCACGCGAGCGGGGATTACATCGACGCCGCCGGCGGGGATGACGGGATCTATGCCGGTGACGGCGCCGACACCATTATCGGCGGGTCCGGCAACGACCTTCTGTCGGGCGACGGTGGTGACGACATTTTCATCTTCACGCCGGGCTTTGGCCATGACGAAATCTACGAAGCCGGCGTCTATCAGGGCGAGGTGGATTCCTCCGGCGACACGATCAGGATGAACGGGTTCTCAATCGGCGCCGTCAGCGCCGACGTCGATTCGCAGGGGCGGATGACCATCTCGGTCACGGACGCGTTTGGGGCAGTGACCGACAGCATCTTCATTCACAGCCAGACCTACAATTACGGCGATGGCAATCTGATCGAATGGATCAGCTTCGATGACGGTGCACTGATGCCCCTGACAGAGTTCTGAGGCGCTAACGAAAAAGGCCCCGGCGCTGTGCCGGGGCCTTTCGTCATCTTGTGAAACCCTAAGGTTTATTCGTCGCCGGTTTTCAGCGCCGCACCCAGGATGTCGCCAAGCGATGCGCCCGAGTCGGAAGAGCCGTACTGCTGCACTGCTTCTTTCTCTTCTGCAATCTCGCGGGCTTTGATCGACAGGCCCAGCTTGCGGGTCTTGGCGTCCACGTTTGTCACGCGCACGTCGATCTTGTTGCCGACCGAGAAACGCTCGGGGCGCTGTTCGGAACGGTCACGCGACAGGTCAGAGCGGCGGATGAAGGATTTCATGCCCTCATATTCCACTTCGATGCCGCCATCTTCGATCGCCGTCACTTCGACAGTCACGATAGAGCCGCGCTTCACGCCGCCAACCGCTTCTGCGAACTTGTCGCCACCAAGTGCCTTGATCGACAGCGAGATACGCTCTTTCTCGACATCAACCTCGGACACAACCGCCTGAACGATATCGCCCTTGCGGTATTCCTGAATGGCTTCCTCGCCGCGCTGGTCCCAGCTGAGGTCGGACAGGTGAACCATGCCGTCGATCTCGCCTTCGAGACCGATGAACAGACCGAATTCGGTGATGTTCTTGACCTCGCCCTCGACATGCGTGCCTTCGGGGTGGGTTTCGGCAAAGACTTCCCACGGGTTGCGCATGGTCTGCTTGAGACCCAGCGAAACGCGGCGTTTGGCCGGATCGATTTCCAGAACCATGACTTCGACTTCCTGAGAGGTCGAAACGATCTTGCCGGGATGCACGTTCTTCTTGGTCCAGGACATTTCCGAGACGTGAACCAGACCTTCGACACCGGGCTCCAGCTCGACGAACGCGCCGTAATCGGTGATGTTGGTCACGCGGCCAGTGTGCACGGATTCCAGCGGGAACTTGGCAGCAACCATATCCCACGGATCTTCCTGAAGCTGCTTCATGCCCAGGCTGATACGGTGGGTTTCCTTGTTGATCTTGATGACCTGAACCTTGACGGTTTCGCCGATCGACAGGATCTCGGAGGGGTGGTTCACACGACGCCATGCCATGTCGGTGACGTGCAGCAGGCCGTCTACGCCGCCCAGGTCAACAAACGCACCGTATTCGGTGATGTTCTTGACCACGCCGTCCACTGCCTGACCCTCAGTAAGGTTGGCAATGACTTCGGCGCGCTGTTCGGCACGGGATTCTTCAAGGATCGCACGGCGCGAAACAACGATGTTGCCACGACGACGGTCCATTTTCAGGATCTGGAACGGCTGCTTGAGACCCATCAGAGGGCCGGCATCGCGCACGGGGCGCACATCAACCTGAGAGCCGGGCAGGAACGCAACCGCGCCGCCCAGATCGACAGTGAAGCCGCCTTTGACACGACCAAAGATCGCACCTTCGACACGCTCGTCGTCGGCATAGGCCTTTTCCAGACGGTCCCAGGCTTCTTCGCGACGGGCCATCTCACGCGAGATGACAGCTTCGCCGCGCGAGTTTTCTGCGGACCGCAGGAAAACCTCGACTTCGTCGCCGACATTGATTTCGGGCGCTTCGCCGGGGTTTGCAAATTCTTTAAGATCGACGCGGCCTTCCATCTTGTAGCCTACGTCGATGATGGCCTGGCCTGCCTCTACGGCGATGACCTTGCCCTTGACGACAGTCCCCTCATCGGGTGTGTCCATTTCGAAGCTTTCGTTCAGAAGGGCTTCGAATTCCTCCATAGATGTATTTTCAGCCATGTGGCGCTTAGATCCTTTAAGATGTTTTCTGGCCGAGCGGTTGTCTCCGCCGGTCTTGAGGATGTCCGCGCTTACGGCGGATCGGATTGGTCTACAGACAAACCGCAAAACAAAGAGGGCCGGTGTTTCCGACCCTGCTCGATCTCGATGTTGCGCGGCAATTTCACCTTGTCGACGCGCGCGGTATAGCCGGGTTGAATGGGATACACAACCATGTAGTGCATTGATCGGGGGCAGGGCTGCGGCGTATCGGCGGTAAGGCGGGCAGGGGGCGGAAAAACACATCGGGCGGCCATTTCCTTCGCCGGACGGGGACGTTATGTATGGGCACGAATAACACGGGGCGCATCCGATGAACGATCTCTTCAACAGCTTCATGTCCGGGCCCGACGAAAACGGCCGTTTTGGCAAGTTCGGCGGCCGGTTCGTGTCCGAAACCCTGATGCCGCTGATCCTCGAACTTGAGGAACAGTACGAGCGGGCCAAGACCGACACGGATTTCTGGGACGAGATGAATCATCTCTGGACCCATTATGTCGGCCGTCCCAGCCCGATGTATTTCGCAGAGCGTCTGACCAACCATCTGGGCGGTGCCAAGGTCTATTTCAAACGCGACGAACTGAACCATACCGGCGCGCACAAGATCAACAACGTGCTGGGCCAGATCATTCTGGCGCGCCGCATGGGCAAGACCCGGATCATTGCCGAAACCGGCGCGGGCCAGCACGGCGTGGCCACGGCGACGGTCTGCGCCAAGTTCGGCCTGAAATGCGTGGTCTACATGGGCGCGCATGATGTCGAACGTCAGGCACCCAATGTCTTCCGCATGCGCCTGCTGGGTGCCGAGGTGATCCCCGTGACCTCTGGTCGCGGCACGCTGAAGGACGCGATGAACGACGCGCTGCGCGACTGGGTGACCAATGTGCGTGACACGTTCTACTGCATCGGCACGGTCGCCGGCCCGCATCCCTATCCGGCGATGGTCCGCGATTTTCAGTCGATCATCGGCAAGGAAGCCCGCGAGCAGTTGCACGAACAAGAGGGCCGTCTGCCCGATACACTGATTGCCGCCATCGGGGGCGGGTCCAACGCGATGGGCCTGTTCTACCCGTTCCTTGACGAACCATCGGTGAACATCATCGGGGTCGAGGCCGGCGGCAAGGGCGTCAATGACAAGATGGAACATTGCGCCTCGCTGACCGGCGGGCGTCCCGGCGTGCTGCACGGCAACCGAACTTATCTGTTGCAGGACGATGATGGCCAGATCCTCGAAGGCTTCTCGATCTCCGCCGGTCTGGATTATCCCGGTATCGGACCTGAACATAGCTGGCTGCATGACACGGGCCGCGCGCAATATGTCTCGATCACCGACGCCGAGGCTTTGGAAGCGTTCCAGCTGTCCTGCGAGATGGAGGGCATCATCCCCGCGCTGGAACCCAGCCACGCGCTGGCCCATGTGATGAAGATCGCGCCGGACCTGCCCCGCGATCACATCATCTGCATGAACATGTGCGGGCGCGGCGACAAGGACATCTTCACCGTGGCGCGCCATCTCGGTTTCGACATGAGCGCAGAGCCTTGAAACACCCACCCCGGTCGCTCTGCGAACCGGGGTCTTGTCCCTGAATGCCGGCCTGAATGTCGCCTGAATTTCGCCGTCGGGGCCTTTTGTACGTTTGAGGCGTACAAAAGGCACAAAAGGCGTCAAACCCTGTCGGACGAATGCGCCTCCAGCACGGCCAGCGGTACGATGTCCAGCGCCCGGATATGGGTCGCGGCCAGGTCAACCTTGGGCGCGCAGCCCTCCTCATGCGCTTGCAGAAAACGCCCCGCGCACAGGCACCAGCGATCGCCGGGCTTCAGGCCTGCAAAGGAAAATTGCGGTTGCGGGGTCGACAGATCGTTGCCGACATATTTCGAATAGGCCAGAAACTCCGCCGTCATCACCGCGCAAACCGTGTGGCTGCCCTGATCCTGCGCGCATGTATTGCAGGCACCATCGCGGAAATACCCCGTCAGCGGCGAGGTCGAGCAACTCTCCAGTCCGCCACCCAAGACATTGATTTCAGGATCTTTCTTCATTGACTATCCTCCGTCCGGGTCTGGCATCTGCCTGTGTATATGCTAAACGTGGGGTTGATTGGTTTTGATGTTACACCAATCAGGGTTGATCCGGCCAGAGCCGATGCAGCACTGGGCTGTGTCTTTGCCTTTGACGTGCAAAGCCTCCGCGCGCCGCAACCGGGCCCAGCTACCGAAACCGATCCGCCAGTTTTTGCAATGCGCTGCGCCTGTCAGGCGTCTCTGGATTTTCTATTTTCGCTTCAGAGGCTTGAGCGACCTTCTCAGATTTCCTTGGCGCTGTCTTTCCACCATCCGGTCCGGTGCCCGTCGCCTTGCGGGGCGGTGCCATTCGCAACGCGACTGCATTCATAAACCGCCCCGGATCACCTTCCGCCAGCGACGCCGCGCCGTCCGAGATGCCACGCATCAGATCGTCCAGCCAGTCCGCATCGGCCCGCGCAAAGTCATGCAGCACATAGCCCGAGACCAATTCTTTGCGGCCGGGATGGCCGATGCCCAGGCGAACCCGTTGATAAGCCTCGCCAATATGGCCATGGGTCGAGCGCAAACCATTGTGCCCGGCATGTCCGCCGCCGGTCTTGACCTTCACCCGTCCGGGCGCAAGGTCCAATTCGTCGTGAAAAACACAGACATCCGATGGGTCCAGCTTGTAAAACCGCATCGCCTCGCCCACCGATTGCCCCGACAGGTTCATGAAGGTCTCGGGCTTCAGCAACAGCACCTTTTCAGACCCCAGCTTGCCTTCGCTCATCTTGCCCTGAAACTTCGATTTCCACGGTGCAAACTCATGATCCGACTGGATTATGTCCACTGCCATAAAGCCGATGTTATGCCGTGTCCCCGCATATTTCGCGCCCGGATTGCCCAAGCCGACAAAGAGTTTCATGGGTTTCGCCCCCTGTGCTGTGCTCTCCCGGCTACATAGGCCGGGACGCGCGCGAAGAAAAGCCGTGCGACAAACGCAAACGGCCCCCGCCACAAGGGCAGGGGCCGCGATACCTGGCTCGTTGAGGCTGGGATCAGCTCTCTTCGACTTCGGTTGCCGGAACCTCGTCGGCTGCGACCTCTTCTTCTTCATCATCGCCAGAGGATTTCAGGCTCGACGGAGCGGACAGGTTGGCAATCACGAAGTTGCGCTCAACCGTGACCTTCGCACCCTTGGGCAGATCGACTTCGTCGATATGCATCACGTCGCCAATATCCTTGCCGGAAAGGTCGATCGTGATGTGGTCGGGAATGTCACCCGCCTGCACGTTCAGTTCGACTTCCGGGCGAACGGTGGTCAAGACGCCACCTTTGGTCAGGCCGGGGCATTCTTCGTGGCCGATGAATTCAACCGGAATGAACAGGTTGAGGCGCGTGGTGCGGCGCAGGCGCAGCAGGTCGAAATGCGTCGGCAAATCCTTGACCACATCGCGCTGCACGTCGCGGCAGATCACGCGGACGTCTTCCTGGCCTTCAACCTTCAGGTTGAACAGCGTGGACTTGAAGCGGCCTGCTTTCAGGCGCTTGAGCAGTTCGTTGAAAGGGATCTGAATTGCCAGCGGCTCTTTGTCGCCACCAAATACGATGCCCGGAACCATTTGTGCACGACGTGCAGCGCGAGCGGCGCCCTTGCCCGTCCCCGTGCGTTCCTGGGCGTGAAGATCAGGGATCTCACCAGCCATTTTGTAGTCTCCATAAATAAAGGCGGGGTTCCTCCAAGGCTGTAACCCCGCGTGAAGCCGCGCGTATAGGACAATTCCCTCAGGTTGGAAAGTCGATTCGAAAGCACGCTTTCCAAAGCGCTTTAATATGTTACTTTGCAGCGCGTGCGCAGCGATGTACCACATGCGGGCAATGTCGGACCAGTCTTGCAGGGACGAAGCGGCAAGCCGGGAAATGCCGTGAAGGGGTTCTGATGTCATATACCAAAGCCATCGCGGTTTCGCGCGCGCCGATGCTTGCGCTGACCGCAGTGGGCGCGTTCTGGGGCACGTTTGCCGCCTCGGTTCCTGATCTCAAGCAAACGGCAGGTCTCAGCGATGCGGATATGGGCCTGGCGTTGTTGTTCTCTGCCGTGGGCGGTTTTGTGGCGATGTATCTCAGCCCGCGGATCGGCGCGCTTCTGGGGCGGCGGGTGCTGCCCGTCTCGGGCGCGCTTCTGGTCGGGGGGTATCTGCTGCTAAGCTTGGCGGATGGATTTGCCTCATTTGCAGCGGCGATGCTGTTTTCGGGGCTGATGGTGGCGCTGTTGGATGTCAGCGCCAATGTCCGCATCTCGGTTCTGGAAGAGCGTCACGGGATGCCGCTGATGAACGTCAACCACGCGATGTTTTCCTTTGCCTTTGCGGGCGGCGCGCTGGTGACGGGGATTGCACGGCGCGCAGGCTATGGCCCGGACCAGATCCTGCCGGTGATGGCGCTGGCGGGGCTGGCGCTTGCGGTGTTCATGCATGAAGGGCGCCAATGGCGCGGCTCGCCGCCGCCCGACATGTCGCAGCCCGCGCATTTGCCATGGACACTGATCTTGTTGACCGGCGGCATCCTGTTCGCGTCGTTCATCGGGGAGAACGCGACCGAGGCCTGGTCGGCCTTGCTGATCGAGCGCACGCTTGGTGCGGCGGAAGGCACTGGCGGGTTCGGCCCGTCGATGCTGGGGCTGGCGATGGGCGTGATCCGTCTGTGTGGGCAGGCGGCCGCGCGCTGGCTTGGCGAGGGGCCGTTGATCCTGTGGTCGGCGGTCTTGGGCGTTGTGGGGGCGCTGACGATCGCATTGGCGGTCAATGTGCCGATGGCCATTGCGGGCGTCGCGGTGATGGGGGCAGGCATGGCGGTGATCGTGCCTTGCGCCAATTCCCTGCTTGGGCGGTTGGTGCGGCCCGATCAACGGTCGCTGGTGATTTCACGCGCCTGGATGGTGGGGTTTGTCGGCTTTTTCGTCGGGCCGTCGATGATGGGCCTGATTGCCGAGCATCTGGGCCTGCGGATGGCGTTCATCGCCACCGCATTGCTGGTGGCGACGATCATCCCGTCAGTTCTAACGTTGATGCGCGCTTCGGCGGCGCGGCCCGTCGTGGCAGAGTAGCGATCCGACGCTACTGCCAGCGGCCTTCGAAATCTTCGGGGATCAGCAGAATGTCGCGGTCCAGCTCGTCCATCCGGCGGCGTCCACACAGCGCCATCGAGACGTCGAGTTCCTTCTCGATCACTTCCAGCGCCGCGGTCACGCCCTCTTGCCCCATGGCGCCCAGCCCATAGACAAAGGCGCGGCCGATATGGGTGCCCTTGGCACCCATCGCCAACGCCTTCAGCACGTCCTGACCGGAGCGGATGCCGCTATCCAGATGCACCTCGGTGTCATTTCCGACGGCTTGCAGGATCGGGTCCAGCATCCGGATGGAGCTGAGCGCGCCGTCCAATTGCCGCCCGCCATGGTTTGACACCACGATGGCATCGGCACCGACTTTCAGCGCCATCTTGGCATCCTCGGGGTCCAGAATGCCCTTGAGGATGACCTTGCCGCCCCATTGCTCCTTGAGTTTTGCCACCTTGTCCCAGTCAAGCGCCGGGTCGAACTGTTCGGCCGTGTAGGAGCCAAGGCTTGCCAGATCCGTCACGCCATGCACATGGCCGACCAGATTACCGAAATTGCGGCGTTTGGCCCCGGCCATGCCCATGCACCAACCCCATTTCGTGCTGAGGTTCAGCATCGTGGCAGGGGTCAGCTTCGGTGGGGCCGACAACCCGTTTTTCAAATCCTTGTGCCGCTGCCCGAGGATTTGCAGATCCAGCGTGATGACCAGTGCCGAACACCGCGCCGCCCGTGCCCGTTCGATCAGGCGCGAGGTGAAATCGAGGTCCTTCATGGTGTAAAGCTGGAACCAGAACGGCTTGGTCGTCGCTTCGGCCACTTCCTCGATCGAGTTGATCGACATTGTGGACAGGGTGAAGGGCACACCAAATGCCTCGGCCGCGCGGGCGGCCTTGATCTCTCCATCGGCGCATTGCATGCCGGTCGAGCCAACCGGGGCGAGCGCCACCGGCATTCTGACCTTCTCGCCGATCATCTCGCTTTGCGTGCTGCGACCGGTCATGTCGACAGCCACACGTTGCCGCAGACGGATCTGATCGAAGTCAGACGAATTCTCGCGGAAGGTCTGCTCTGTCCAGCTGCCCGATTCAGCGTAGTCGTAGAACATCTTCGGCACGCGGCGCTTATAGATGCGCTTGAGGTCTTCGATGCTGGTGATGACGGGCATGGCAGTGTCTCCGGAGGATTGGTGAGGTTTTCTTACCAATGCCCGGACCGTCAGGCAATGCGGCATTTGTCATTTCATGCGGTGTCAGGCGCGATGGGTCCCGTCTGACAGTGTTTTCACAAAGCTCAGCACGTCCGTGACCGGTTTTCCATCGGCAAGCGCGCCCACAATGGCAGAGCCGACAACCGCGCCATCGGCGATGCTGGCGATGCTCTCGGCGGCTTCGGGGGTTCTGATGCCAAAGCCCACAATCACCGGAAGATCGGTCTGCGCCTTGATCCGCGCCACTTCCGGTCCGACATCGCCGGCCTCTGCCGCCGCAGCACCGGTGATGCCGGTGATCGAGACATAATAGACAAAGCCCGAGGTGTTCTGAAGCACTTTGGGCAGGCGTTTGTCATCCGTGGTGGGCGTCGCCAGACGGATGAAGTTGAGCCCGGCGGCCTGCGCGGGGATGCACAATTCCTCATCCTCTTCGGGGGGCAGATCGACGACGATCAGGCCGTCGATGCCCGCGGCTTTGGCGTCGGCAAGAAACGTGTCCACACCGTGATTGTAGATCGGGTTGTAATAGCCCATCAGCACGATCGGGGTGGTGTCGTCGGCCTCGCGGAACGCGCGTGCCATCTGCAAGGTGCGTTTCAGCGTCATGCCCGCCTCCAACGCGCGCTGGCCCGCCAGTTGGATTGTCTCGCCATCGGCCATCGGGTCGGTGAAGGGCAATCCCATCTCGATGATGTCGACGCCCGCGCCCGGCAGGCCGCGGATCAGTTCCAGAGACGTTTCGTAATCGGGATCGCCTGCCATGACATAGGCGACAAATGCTTTCTTGCCCTCGGCCTTCAGGGCGGCGAATTTGGCGTCGATGCGGGTCATGGCAGGTCCTTTCGGGAAGTTCCAGTCCGATGTGCCGAATTGGCGCGGGGAAATCAAGACGCTCTGACGTCTGCGCAGGGGCTTGCGCGGTTGCTTTGACGCTCGTTCCGCTGCGAATGACAGCACCATGTGTTGCAGCGCGGCGGGCTTGGTTCTAGAAGGCGCGGGAAACCTAGCTGGGAAAGATGTGTCATGGGATTCAAGATGGGAATTGTGGGCCTGCCGAATGTGGGCAAGTCGACTTTGTTCAATGCGTTGACCCGAACCGCTGCGGCGCAGGCGGCGAACTTCCCGTTCTGCACGATCGAGCCCAATGTCGGCGAGGTCGCGGTGCCCGATGCGCGGCTGGACAAGCTTGCCGCGATTGCGGGTAGCAAGCAGATCATTCCGACCCGGATGACCTTTGTCGATATCGCCGGTCTGGTGAAGGGTGCCTCGCAAGGGGAGGGCCTTGGCAACCAGTTTCTGGCGAATATCCGCGAAGTCGATGCCATCGCCCATGTCCTGCGCTGTTTCGAGGATGGCGACGTGACCCATGTGGAAAACCGTGTCGATCCGGTGGCCGATGCCGAGACCATCGAAACGGAACTGATGCTCGCCGATATTGATTCCATTGAAAAGCGGATGCAGAACCTGACGCGCAAGGTGCGCGGCGGCGACAAGGAAGCGGTTCAGCAGGAGCGGCTTTTGAAGGCGGCGCTGGCGGTACTGGAAGACGGCAAGCCCGCCCGCACGGTCGAGGTGGACGCGGATGACCAGCGGGCGTGGAAATTGCTGCAATTGCTGACCACCAAGCCGGTTTTGTATGTGTGCAACGTGTCCGAGGAAGACGCCGCCGAAGGCAATGCCCATTCCGCGCGCGTCGCCGAAATGGCCGCTGCCGAAGGCAATTCGCATGTCATCATCTCTGCGCAGATTGAGGAAGAAATCAGCCAGTTGGAAGATGAAGAAGCCGAGATGTTCCTGTCTGAGATGGGGTTGGATGAGCCGGGCCTGGATCGGCTGATCCGCGCGGGCTATGAGCTCCTGCATCTTGAGACCTATTTCACGGTCGGCCCAAAGGAAGCACGCGCCTGGACAATCCGTCAGGGGACGTCCGCGCCGCAGGCCGCAGGGGTGATTCACGGCGATTTTGAAAAGGGCTTCATCCGCGCCGAGACGATCGCCTTTGACGATTTCGTGGCGTTGGGGGGCGAACAGCCCGCCAAGGAGGCCGGAAAGATGCGCGCCGAGGGCAAGGCTTATGTGGTCAAGGACGGCGACGTTCTGCACTTCCTTTTCAATACCTGAGTGTTGCACCGCTGTTTCGGCGCCGGGGTGTGCGGTAGACGCGGACCTGTGCGCGCCTCACAGGCCTGACGGGCGGGGATGTGCCCGCTGAATTGACGCCGTGATGCGCCGGTTTGACCATCGGGGACGGTGGCGCTAACAGTTGGGCTGAACGGCAGGTGCGTCAACTGTCCCGCGAGGCCCCGGCTCGGGGGCCGGGGCGGATCTGCACAACCAAGCCGATGAGGTCTTAAAAGCGCCTCAAGACAGTCAGGAGATTCACACCCATGTCACAAGCAACTATTGGCCTGATTGGCCTGGGAACCATGGGGGCGGCGCTGGCGCTGAACATCGCGGATCACGGCTTTGACATTGCGGTGTGGAACCGTACGACCAACGTCACGCGGGACTTTCATGCCTCTGCCGGACAGCTTGCCGCGCGGATCACGCCGACCGAAACGCTGGAGGCGTTGGTCGAAGCCATTGCAGAGCCACGTGCGATCATTCTGATGGTGCCGGCGGGGCAGGCGGTAGACGACCAGATCGCGGCGCTGAGGCCGCTTCTGGGGCCGGATGATCTGATCATCGATGCGGGCAACGCCAATTTCCACGACACAAACCGCCGGTCGCGCGATGGCTCTGGGCCGTTTCTGGGCATTGGTGTGTCGGGCGGAGAAGAAGGCGCGCGCCACGGGCCCGCGATCATGGGGGGCGGCCAACGTGCCGACTGGAACCGGGTCGCGCCCATCCTGACCGCCATCGCCGCAAAGTTTGACGACACGCCTTGCGCCAACTGGATGGGCGAGGAGGGGGCCGGACATTTCGTCAAGGCCGTCCATAACGGCATCGAATATGCCGATATGCAGATGATCGCCGAGATCTACGGCATCCTGCGCGATGGCATGGGCTATGGGCCCGATCAGGTTGCCAAGGTTTTCAACCGCTGGAATGACGGTCCGTTGCAAAGCTATCTGGTCGAGATCTCGGGCAAGGTCGCAGGGGCCGCCGACAAGGAGACGGGGAAACCGCTGCTGGAGGTCATCGTCGACGCGGCGGGCCAGAAGGGCACCGGGCGTTGGACGGCAATCGAGGCGCAGCATCTGGCCGCCCCCATTCCTTGCATCGAGGCGGCGGTGGTCGCGCGCAACCTGTCATCCCGCCGCGATGCGCGGGCCGATGGCGAGCGTCTGTTCGGCGCTGGACCGGTGCCAATGGGCGATGCCGCACCCACCGAAGACGCGCTGGAAAACGCGCTTATCTGCGGCAAGATCCTGTGTTACGCGCAAGGCTACGAGATGATCGCGGCAGCGTCAGAGCAATATGGCTGGTCGCTGGACCTGCCCACGATTGCACGGACCTGGCGGGCGGGTTGTATCATCCGCTCGGCGATGCTGGACGATATGGCGACGGCATTGGCAGAAGGGGGCAACCGCAACCTGATGTTCGCGCCGCATTTCACGAAACGGATCCAGAAAAGCCATGCAGCCTTGCGGCAGGTCGTTGCCACAGGCGTTGCACATGGCGTGGCGCTGCCGGCACTGGGGGCAGGGCTGGCCTATTTCGACGCGATGCGCACCGCGCGCGGGACTGCGAACATGATCCAGGGTCAGCGCGATTTCTTCGGCCTTCACGGGTTCGAGCGTTTTGACGGGCGCAAGGATCAGCACGGGCCTTGGGCGGACTAGGCCGGACGACCTTGGCCGTGTCGCCTGCAAAAGGTCAGGACGCCTTGAGCACCATTTTGACGCTGGGTTCCTTATGCGGCTTCTTGTCGAGCTTGAGCAGAAGCTCTGACAACTCGGGTTCATGCACCCGTTTGGCGGCCGCTTTAGGGGTAAACCAGTGGCGCTTGCGCTCGTCCCGCTCTTTCCAGTTACGCTTCAGCTTCTTGACCATCATCGGGTAGACCCGGACCCTGCAACGCAGCGTCTTCTTGTCGTCCAGAACCTTGTCGTAGTGGTAAATGCCCAGCTCTTCGTCGGCAATGAACCCTTCGGCACCGGCTTCTTCCAGAGCTTCAATCTCGGCCGCCGCCCAGGGTTTCTTGTTGTCCATGATCCAGCCCTTGGGGAGAACCCATCGCTTTGTCTCGCGAGAGGTCACCATCAATACGCTGATCTTGCCTTTTTCGTCGCACCTTATGGGCAGCGCGGCGATTTGTTCGCCCCTCCGCTTCATTCTTCTGCTCCTTGGGTCTTTTCCAGACCACTATTTTACGCAACCTGTTGCTTGTATGGTTCGGCTGCTTGCGCCCTGTCGGGCTTTATCAACTACAGTATTTCTTAAGATTTTAGTTTCTACATCGTTAATTATAGGGCTTTGTTAAACAAAAATCCAGCCGGATGAACCGCGCGTTGTCTGGCGCGCTGCCAATAAGCGGGAAGGTGCGGCCCGCGTCAGCGGGATCAAAGCGACCCTCGAGATCAAACAGCCCGCAGCCTTGCCTAGTCGCGCAACTCGTCCGGTTTCACGCCCCACAGGTCGGCTTTGTGCGCCCAGCCCTTGTAGCCCCCCGCGCTAAGCTGACACCATTTCAGGGTGCATTCGTTGAGCCGCGCGATGACGCCCATTTCCAGCCGGGCCGAGACCTGGGCGTCGTCATCGGGTCGGACGTGCAGATCAAGCATCTCGCGTTCCACCAGAACCGTGCGTACCCCGGACAGAAGCGAATAATGCACCCAACCGCCCGCGCCGTCACGGTCTCGCACCCGGCGCCAATGGCCATATTCGGCTGTGATTTCCAGCGGCATGTCGCGGCGTTTGAACACCCAGTCGATGCGGTGGGTCAGTGATGGGCCACGCCGGACATTGCCTTCGCTCGCCTTCATCGAGACAAATCTCGGCACCGGCAGGTTCGTCACCGGCCCACGCTCTTGCGCATACGCCGAAACCCCCAGCAAGACCGCGAGGATAAGCCCTAATCCGATGGGTTTCATTCGACCTGCCCCGGTTGCGCATGTGTTTTTCGCGCAGGGTTCTTGTGCCCCGTCGCTGCTTGCGCCACTGTGCCAAAAGCTACGCGGGTTTGGAAGAAGCAGGAGTGCATGATGCCATCAAAACGCCTGAGTGTTGTCGTGACGCGACGCTTGCCGGAAGTGGTTGAAACCCGGCTCAAAGAACTTTTCGATGTTCGTCTGCGGGACGATGATACGCCTCTGACGCGCGCAGAACTGGTCGCGGCAGTGAAAGAAGCCGATATTCTGGTTCCGACCGTGACCGATCAGATCGACGCCGCGTTGATATCCCAAGCCGGAGACCGGCTGCGCCTGATCGCGAATTACGGTGCGGGTATTGATCATATTGACGTGAACACGGCGCGGCAACGCGGCATTCTTGTGTCCAACACGCCCGGCGTCGTGACGGAAGACACCGCTGACATCACGCTTGCCCTGATCCTTGCTGTCACCCGGCGTTTGCCCGAAGGGCTGGCGGTAATGCAGACCGGGGACTGGAACGGCTGGGCACCGACCGCCTTTCTTGGCGGACGCCTTGGCGGGCGTCGCCTGGGCATCCTGGGTATGGGACGGATCGGAACGGCCGTCGCACGCCGGGCGCAGGCATTCGGCATGCAGATCCACTATCACAACCGTCGCCGCCTGCGTCCCGAAAATGAACAGCAGGTCGAGGCAACATATTGGGAAAGCCTCGATCAGATGGTCGCGCGGATGGATGTCATCAGCGTGAACTGTCCGCACACCCCGTCCACCTTTCACCTGTTGAACGCGCGGCGGTTGAAGCTGCTGAAACCCAGCGCCGTGGTTGTGAACACCTCGCGCGGCGAAGTGATAGACGAGCCGGCCCTGACCCGCATGCTCAAAGCAGGCGAGATCGCGGGTGCGGGGCTTGATGTCTACGAGCAAGGTTCACAGTCCAACCCCGACCTGCGCAATCTGCCCAATGTGGTGATGCTGCCGCATATGGGGTCCGCCACACAGGAGGGGCGGGTAGAGATGGGCGAAAAGGTCATCATCAATATCAAAACCTTCGCCGACGGTCACCGCCCACCCGATCAGGTCGTGCCCGCCATGCTGTGACGGGCGGTCGCTCGGCGTTTTAGCACCCGATCCAGCTGTCGATGACGCGTTTGGCTTGTAAGCCCACGGGCAAAATGAAGGCTGTCCAAGTACAGCTCTGCTAGCCGAGGGACAGAGCAAGAGACGCGTCGCCGGTGAATTGGTTATCTCCGAAAGGCCCGTGCGTAGGATTGCCCAAGCCAGAATCTAGGATTTAATCGTCACTCGCTGGGCCTACATCGGAAAAGTCAGTTCGATGGCCCTAGCACTGGATTGTGGTCAAACCTAAGAGGCTAACATGTGTGGTGAATATATGTGGCAAGAGCAGGATTCGTCGCTTCATGGTCATTTAAAATCAATAGCTTGGCGCTATTTTGGCGTACTGGCGGAGACGAAGGGATTAGAGTGTGGCAACAATAATATATAAATATCAATTACTTAAGGTGATGGTATCCTCCTATTTATGCGCTATTTATCCTCCTCACCACAATGCCTTAGAGGGTTACAACAGTTTGGGTGTTCCTTCATGTCTGGTGTAGCATCAGGGAACCTTAGGGGTCTACATGCAGGTATCTGGTGGGGTTCCTGTACGGTAGA
This sequence comes from Primorskyibacter flagellatus, assembly GCF_900176485.1. Lineage (GTDB taxonomy): Bacteria > Pseudomonadota > Alphaproteobacteria > Rhodobacterales > Rhodobacteraceae > Primorskyibacter > Primorskyibacter flagellatus. The sequence continues at coordinate 3,192 of NZ_FWYD01000010.1, read as the reverse complement.
TCAGTAATGAATGAACTGAACCGCCCCTTGTTTGCCGGAGGCCAATTTGTCTTAGTTACGCGGCCATGTCTGATCTTTCCATAGCTGCGTAGAAGTTTGCCTCGGCTGCAGCTGGCGGGATATTCCCGATGGGCTCGAGCAGGCGGCGGTTGTTGAACTCAGGCGTTTCTTCGACAACGCCGGTATCGACCCATTCCAATGTCGCGTATTCCACGGCGTCGAAACTGCGCCATGGCTCGCGCCGGTGGATGACCTCGGCTTTGAACAGCCCGTTGATGGTTTCTGCCAGGGCATTGTCATAGGAATCTCCAACGCTGCCGACAGATGGGGCAATCTTCGCCTCTGCCAACCTTAATTATTGATGCTGTCAGGCTGGCATTTTCAGGGGTCCGCTAGATATTGCATGCGGCCCCAATTTGACCCAAAAAACAAATAAACACATGCACGGCTGACAGGCCCCCATGGCCTCACAGAGAGCCGCTTGACTCCATGATTGCTGGGCAGCCAAATTGGGATGAAGGCGCTGGGCGGACCTCCTGCGCCCTCTCAGGGGCTATCCAGTCTGCGCCCCAGCCTTCGCTTCATCCAAGATGCGGTAGACGCTTGCCCGACCGATCCCCAGCCGCTTGGCAATCTGCGTGCCCCCAACGCCTTCTCCGTGCAGCTTAAGGACCTCCGCAGACTTCGCTCGTGCAGTGGGCTTCCGTCCTGTGTACTTTCCTTCGGCCTTGGCCTTAGCGATCCCCTCACGTTGACGCTCAAGCATGATCCCCCGCTCAAACTCGGCCACGCCACCCAGCATGGTCAGCAAGAGTTTCCCTGTCGGGGTGCTGGTGTCCAGGTCCATGCTTAGGATACGCAGGGCCGCACCCTTCCCGGTGAGCGTGTCGAGGATACCCATCAGGTGCGCCACAGAGCGGGCCAGGCGGTCCAGCTTGGTCACGACTAGGGTGTCCCCCTCCCGCACGAAGTCCAGCGCTTCTGTGAGCCTGTGACGCTCTCTCACGTCCACTGACGATACCTGCTCGATGAACAGCCGTTCGCATCCAGCTTCCCTCAACTCCCGCTCTTGGCCCTCAAGTCCAGCTTTCTGGTCCAGTGTCGATGTTCGCGCATATCCAACCAGCATGTCTCATATCTCCCGATTGTCTCAATAGGTCGTAGGCGTGATAGCTTGATACGTCTCAAATCGCAAAGTATATTCTATTGGGGCAGTTTGAGGTCAGTCTTGGGACGACTCACAGGGGCAAGGCCAGTGAGACACACCGCCCCGGCGGCGGCAAGTACCCCTTCCGGTGGACGTGTCCTGAATACCCCTTCTGTGTCTCGCAATGCGCCGAACAGCGCACGGTTACATCCGCGTGAACGGGAGGGTACGGGTACATCCGTGTGAACGGGAGGGTACGGGGGAAAACCAGCGCGGGTCATAGAAGAAAAGGTCCTTCGGAAATCTGACCCGAAAACAACTCCTATAAGTATATGCGCACAGGGTGTTTGAATGACTCGTCAAGCTAAAAGCCCTTATGTCCAATTGTGAAACTCTGCACTCTCCGCCCAGCTCGAACGTCCGCGACGCGCAGATAGTGACCTTCGCAAAGTTTACTGCGCTTCCCCGCAGCGGACATTCACGCTAAGTGCGGCGAACAACCGGTCAGAACCTATTGACCACACACTCAATCGTAGTCAATGTACCCTTTTATGGCTTCGGGATATCAGGGTCGGTTGTAAGCATCAGACGAAAGTAACGTTGCTTGCATTGTCCTGAGTGAAGCGACCGTGGCTATTTTTATTTTACATTGGGGCCAGTTGCCTTGAGGTTAGCTTGGATTGACTTCGCAAAGGGAATAGGAATTGTGCTCGTTGTCGTCGGGCATACGGGTCGTGGTCTTTCCGGCCAAGCTTTTTCAGATGGGGAAGAGTTACTCTCGACCATGGATCAAGCAATTTATGCTTTTCACATGCCTCTTTTTTTTATACTGTCAGGGATTACTTTTGGGATGCGCCCACCGATTTCGATAAATCCATCTCTACGAGGCAGGGTATGGCGTCTCATTTATCCATTGGTGATCTGGACGTATATATTTCTAGCTTTACAGGCATTTGCAGGGGATAATTCAAATGCGCGGAGCGATTGGATGGGTGTCTTGGTCTGGCCTGTTCCTCCAGTTGCACATTTTTGGTTTCTGTGGGCGCTGCTGCTTATTACCGTTTTATTGGCGATTGTGCGGATGTTATGTTTGTCTGCAATGTCGGATATTCAGTTTTGGATCAGTACCCTTGTCGCGGCATCAATTATTAGCTTTTCGGTCACTCTTCCTGGCCACTTGACTCCTTTCTTCGGTGCGGGTTTGAGCTATCTTCCGGTGTTTGCAGTAGGAGGCTTGATCGGTGCATCTTCTTTTGTGCGATCCGTCCCCAATCGTGTTTTCGCTTCGATAGCGGGTACGGCGTTTATGATCGGCCTGTTGGCGACTGTATTCCTCTATTTTGGAGTTCCAAGGCACCTTAGTGGCACGGTTCTTTCTTTACTTTTGATTGTGCCTTTGATGGCGATTTCTGGGCGATATGCGCTGTTTCGGTGGGCGCAGGGGATAGCCTTTCTGGGCGTAATCTCTATGCCCATTTATGTGATGCATACGATATTCAGTGCGGGCTTGCGCATCATGCTTCTCCAGGTTGGACTCGATAGCCTACTCATTCATTTCGTTCTGGGAACAGTCATAGGCATCATTGGACCACTCATTTTTTATATTTTATTGAAACGTCAAAAGGCACTGCATTACGTTGGGTTTTGACAAGTCGTCTGATCTGTCCAAGCCTATGTCGTCAGTAAGCATAAGCTAAATTATGAAGGCCAGCTACTAGGTGCACGCCTTCCAGAAAACGGGCATTGGCACGGGCGGAGCGAATGGAAATTCTGCACCGCACATTGACCACTGGACTGATCCTGCGCGAAGGTCCGGTCTGACCAGTCCCGCCGTTTCGTGCCATGATCGCTCAGGGCTGTTGTATCCCGGAGAACCTCACAGGAGAGCCACTACGACACAAGACTGAGGACTAGTCAACGAAGGGACTTGAGAAACTGTTATGGTTTCGTATGGCTTTGATGATGTGACCGCCCCCCGACGGCATCTCTGTGCCAAGGTGGGTCTGCGATGATCCACAAAGGAGGACGGTCATGTCGGAGATTAT
>NZ_FWYD01000014.1 GCF_900176485.1 Primorskyibacter flagellatus | reverse complement strand
GGAAAGGCAGGCTGCTTCGGCATCGGAACGGCTCCTTGGCGGGTTGCCCAAGTCTACCAGATCACGCCGAAAGAAGCAGGTTTTTCAGACGTTCCTTAGTCTAAGAGCTTCTATTTCTTTTTCGAAGCCGTTGCTTGCCGCGTCGTCCTCGATGGTTCTTAGCAACTCTTCAAGGGAATGATCTAAGACTTTTGCGATGTTTGTCGCTGATTTTGAACCCGCGATTTTCTTAAAGAAAGATATCAGAAAATCGACCGGCGGTTCCGCTAGATGATCCTGTGGAAGTTGCGAAACTTCGTAATAGTTGCCGATTTCTGAGTTTATGTCGGTTGGTTGTGTTCTTACATGAGTGTTAAGCTTTTTAAGAAATTGCATTTCTCCAGAAGGGGTTCCGTTCGCAATCTCTCTTAAGACTGTAACTGAAGTTACAGGTTGGATTTTTCCCGACGACAATAGGTTTGTAGTCGGCGAATCTGGGTGTCGGATCGCGTTACTGGCTACATTGGTGTCAATCGCGACCCGTATTTGCAACGCTTCGTTCAAACCAACCGCGACACGTCCTTCGCTGCGCGCACGAAATCCTTGAAGAGGGGGTGCGGGTCGAAGGGTTTTGATTTCAGTTCGGGGTGGAATTGCACGCCGATGAACCACGGGTGGTCGGGCCATTCGATGATCTCTGGCAGCTTGCCGTCGGGGCTCATCCCGGAAAACTTCAGGCCGACCTTTTCAAGCTGGTCCTTGTACTGGATGTCGACCTCGTAGCGGTGGCGGTGGCGTTCGTCGATGGTGGTGGTGCCGTAGATCTCGGCGACGCGCGACCCTTCGGACAGCACCGCGTCATAGGCGCCCAGACGCATGGTGCCGCCCTTGTCGTCAGCGACCGAACGGTTGACGCGCTCATTGCCCTGCACCCATTCCTTGAGGTGATAGACGACGGGTTCAAAGCGTTTCTTGCCGGCCTCGTGGTCAAATTCCTCGGACCCGGCGGTGGTCAGGCCCGCGACGTTGCGGGCGGCCTCGATCACGGCCATCTGCATGCCCAGACAGATGCCCAGGTAGGGCACCTTGTGTTCGCGGGCATATTGCGCGGCCTTGATCTTGCCTTCGGTGCCACGCTCGCCAAAGCCGCCGGGCACAACGATGGCATGGAAGCCTTCGAGGTAGGGGCCGGCGTCTTCGCGGTCGAAAATCTCGGCATCGACCCATTTGATGTTGACCTTGACGCGATTGGCCATGCCGCCATGGGTCAGCGCCTCGGCGATGGATTTATAGGCGTCCTCAAGCTGGGTGTATTTGCCGACGATGGCGACATTGACCTCGCCCTCGGGGTTGTAGATCCGGTCGGCCACATCGTCCCAGCGGTCAAGGTTGGGTCTGGGGGCGGGGGTGATCTGGAAGGCGTCCAGCACGGCCTGATCCAGACCTTCGCGGTGATAGGCCAGCGGTGCCTCGTAGATGGATTTGAGGTCCTGCGCGGCGATCACGGCATCGGAGCGGACATTGCAGAACAGCGCCAGCTTTTCGCGTTCCTTGACGGGGATCGGCCCTTCGGAGCGGCAGACGAGGATATCCGGCGCAAGCCCGATGGAGCGCAGTTCCTTGACGGAGTGTTGCGTGGGCTTGGTCTTGAGCTCTCCGCTGGCCTTGAGCCAGGGCAGCAGCGTCAGGTGCATGAAGATGCACTGGCCGCGCGGTTTGTCCTGGCTGAACTGGCGGATCGCTTCAAAGAAGGGCAGGCCCTCGATGTCGCCGACGGTGCCGCCGATCTCGCAGAGCATGAAATCGACCTCATCCTCGCCGATGGAGATGAAATCCTTGATCTCGTTGGTGACGTGGGGGATGACTTGGATGGTTTTGCCGAGATAATCGCCGCGCCGCTCTTTTTCCAGCACGTTGGTGTAGATCCGCCCCGAGGAGATGGAATCGGTCTTGCGGGCGGGGACGCCGGTGAAGCGTTCGTAATGGCCAAGGTCGAGATCGGTTTCAGCGCCGTCATCGGTGACGAACACCTCGCCATGTTCAAAGGGCGACATGGTTCCGGGATCGACGTTGAGATAGGGGTCAAGCTTGCGCAGACGCACGGAAAATCCGCGGGCTTGCAGCAAGGCGCCAAGTGCGGCCGAGGCCAGCCCCTTGCCAAGCGAGGAGACAACGCCGCCGGTGATGAAGATGAAGCGTGCCATGGACCGTGAACCCCGTGATTTATTGCATTTCAGGTGCCCACGGCAGCAGAAATCTGCCGCAGCATCACGGGACTTTATACTACAAGGATTCGTATGCGCTTGGCAATGGATACCGCAAGATGCTGTTGCGGTATCCTCTCCTTACTCAACCGATTGTGGTTAGTCGGCGCGTGGGGTCAGCGGGGCATCATCATCTGCCGCTGGCGGCAGAAGCGTGTCCAGATCGCCAAGGCCCGGCACTGTGGTATCCTCTGCGCCATCCGCCGGGGCAGAGGAGCCGCCCAGACGGTCGATCACCGACGCCCCTGCCGATTTCTCGGCCGCGATCACAGTCAGGGTGATCGACGTGATGATGAAGGCGATTGCGAGGATCCAGGTCACCTTGCCCATCGCCGTGGCCGCAGCACGGCCCGACATGGCACCGCCGCCGCCACCGCCCATGCCAAGCCCGCCCCCTTCGGAGCGTTGCAAAAGCACGACCCCGATCAGCGACAGCGCCAGGAGGAGGTGAATGATGAGGACGACGTTTTCCATGGGCGGGATGACCTGTTCTCTTGTTCCGGGGGTATCTATGCAAAACCACGCGCTGCCGCAACCCGCCTTCTGCACCGAACCGGCGTGGCGCGCGATAAGGCGAGGTTAACCCCGCCTTACGGTCCGCAGAGGGTTTCAGTCCTCGACATCGTCCACATCTGCCTGACCCGACAGTTTGCGGCGCACGAGGCTCCAGCTAAGGCCGATGCCCAGCACGACGGACAGCGCCAGAAGGCCGAGCCAGACGGTGAAATCGCGGTTCGACAGGTCTAGGATGCCGTAATCATACAGCACCCAGAGCAACGCCGCGACAAGGGCCAGCACCAGCGTCATGCCCAAGCCACCGATGGATCGCAGCGTGGCGCGCAGGTAGATTATGTAGCCGACCAGAAGGATCAGCCCCAGCAGAACCACCAGGGGCAGTTGCGCGGAATATTCGGCGCGGGCCCAACGAACATAGTTCCACGGCGTCGGGTTGAACGTCGCGGCCAGCAGCGCGAAAGCGGCGACCCAGCGTATGACAAAACCCATCTTGTGCCCTTCTGTTACAGCGCCTGCTTGCGTGTCGTGCCGATCCGCCGCGCCCTGCGGTGCAAATTCACGGTTCCCCTCGGCCTCGGCAATGGCTATATCGACGCGGGTTTGAAATCTCAATCGGAAGGGTTCAGCATGGCCAATGTAGTCGTCGTCGGTGCGCAATGGGGGGACGAAGGCAAGGGCAAGATCGTCGACTGGCTTTCAGAGCGGGCCGATGTGATCGCGCGCTTTCAGGGCGGCCATAATGCCGGCCACACGCTGGTGATCGACGGGACTGTCTACAAGTTGCACGCGCTGCCGTCCGGCGTTGTGCGCGGCGGCAAGCTGAGCGTGATCGGCAATGGCGTGGTGCTGGACCCCTGGCATCTGCTCGCGGAGATCGCAAAGATCCGCGAGCAGGGTGTCGAGATCACCCCCGAAACGCTGATGATCGCCGAGAACACGCCGCTGATTCTCCCCATCCACGGAGAGCTGGACCGCGCCCGCGAAGAGGCCGCCAGCAAGGGCACCAAGATCGGCACAACCGGGCGGGGTATCGGTCCGGCCTATGAGGACAAGGTCGGGCGCCGGTCTGTCCGGGTGGCGGATCTGGCCGATGCGGCGACGCTGGAGGCGCGGGTGGACCGCGCGTTGCAGCATCACGATCCGCTGCGCAGGGGCTTGGGCATCGAGGCGGTGGACCGCGACGGGCTGGTTGCGCAACTGCGTGAGATCGCGCCGCAGATCCTGCAATATGCCGCCCCCGTCTGGAAGGTGCTGAACGACAAGCGCAAGGCCGGCAAACGCATCCTGTTCGAAGGCGCGCAGGGCGCGTTGCTGGATATTGATTTCGGCACCTATCCGTTTGTGACCTCTTCCAATGTGATTGCAGGTCAGGCCGCCACCGGTGTTGGCGTCGGGCCGGGCGCGATTGATTATGTGCTGGGCATCGTCAAGGCCTATACCACGCGGGTGGGCGAAGGTCCGTTCCCGTCCGAATTGCTGAACGCCGATGGCACACCGGATGCCGATGGTCAGCGTCTGGGCGAGCGCGGCCACGAATTTGGCACCACCACCGGCCGTCAGCGGCGCTGTGGCTGGTTTGACGCAGCGCTTGTGCGCCAGACCTGCGCCACCTCGGGCGTCAAGGGCATCGCATTGACCAAGCTGGATGTGCTGGACGGGTTCGAGACGCTGAAAATCTGCACCGGCTATGATCTGGACGGCACGGTTCTGGACTACCTGCCCACCGCCGCCGATCAGCAGGCACGCTGCAAGCCGATATACGAAGAAGTGCCGGGCTGGTCCGAATCGACCGAAGGCGCGCGTAGCTGGGCGGAGCTTCCCGCCAATGCGATCAAATATGTGCGCCGGGTCGAAGAGCTGATCGATTGTCCGGTTGCGATGCTGTCCACCTCGCCGGAGCGTGAAGATTCGATCCTTGTCACCGACCCGTTCGCCGACTGATGGCGCTGTCCTACAAAGCGCGCAGGCGGTGGTCGCTGGTGGTTCTGCTGATCGGGTTGCCGCTGTATATCGTCGTTGCGGTGACGCTGGTGAACATGCTCGACCGGCCTTCGGCGCTGGTCGAGCTGGCGATCTATGTCGTGTTGGGCGTGATTTGGATGGTGCCTTTGCGGTTTGTCTTTCTTGGCGTCGGGCAGGCTGATCCAGACAAACAGGACCGCGACGGCGAGGGGTGACGCCGTGACGTTCGGGGCGGTTGTGCCCTGATTGCCCGCGATGCGGGCGGTGCCGCGTGACAATGCGGCACTTGACCCTGCCGGACCGGGCGGCAAGAAAGCCCGCAACATTGCCACAAGGAGCACCCATGGCCAGAGCCCCCGTTCTTGCCCCAGGAGAGGCCGAACGCGAGAAGTCCAAGCGGCTTGGCGTGCTGTCCCGGCTGTGGCCGTTCCTTTCGCCCTACAAGCTGTTGCTGGTCGCCGCCGTGCTGGCGCTGATCCTGACCTCTGCGGTGTCTCTGGCCCTGCCGATGGCGGTGCGCCGGGTGGTGGACAATTTCAACACCGAGGACGGCGCGCTGCTGGACCTTTATTTCGGCGCGGCGCTGGGGATTGCCGCGCTTCTGGCCGTGGGGACCGCGCTGCGCTATGCGTTGGTGACGCGGCTGGGCGAACGGGTGGTCGCGGATATTCGCAAGGCGGTCTTTGATCGTGTGATCGGCATGAGCCCCGCCTTCTTCGAGAAGGTGATGACCGGCGAGGTTCTGAGCCGGATCACCACCGACACCACGCTGATTCTGTCGGTGATCGGCTCGTCGATCTCGATCGCGCTGCGCAACGCGCTGATCTTTGCGGGCGGGATGGTGCTGATGCTGTTCACCTCGCCCAAGCTGACCGGGCTGGTGTTGCTGATCGTGCCGCTGGTGGTGGTGCCGATCCTGACGCTGGGCCGCAAGATGCGGGTTCTCAGCCGCGAGAATCAGGACTGGATCGCGGCCTCGTCCGGAAATGCGTCAGAGGCGCTGTTGTCGGTGCAGACGGTGCAGGCGTTCACGCATGAGGACATCAACCGCGCCGCCTTTGCCGAGGTGACGGAGAAAAGCTTTGACGCGGCGCGCAAGCGGATCTTTACGCGTGCGCAGATGACCATGATCGTGATCTTCCTGGTGTTCAGCGGTGTCGTGGGCGTGCTGTGGATCGGCGCATGGGATGTGCGCGCAGGCGATATGAGCGCGGGCGCGCTGGTGCAGTTCGTGATCTATTCGGTGATGGTGGCAGGCTCTGTCGCGGCCCTGTCCGAGATTTTCGGGGAATTGCAGCGTGCCGCAGGTGCGACCGAACGTCTGGTCGAATTGCTGGAGACCGTTGACAGCGTCAATGACCCCGCCAGCCCGGTGCAGATGCCCGTGAAGGTGCGCGGCGAGATCCGGTTCGAGGATGTGCATTTCAACTATCCCGCACGGCCGGATACGCCCGCGCTGGAAGGCGTTGATCTGACGATCAATCCGGGCGAGACGGTGGCGTTGGTCGGGCCGTCCGGCGCGGGCAAGACGACCGTGATCCAGCTGATCCAGCGGTTCTACGATCCCGATAGCGGGCGGGTCACGCTGGACGGGATTGATCTGGCGACGACGCGGCGCGACGATTTCCGACGCTCCATTGCGCTGGTTTCGCAGGATCCGGTGATCTTTGCCGCTTCGGCCCGCGACAATATCCGCTTTGGCCGGCCCGATGCCAGCGACGCGGAAATCAAGGAGGCCGCGCGCACCGCCGCCGCCGATGACTTCATCTCGGCGCTGCCAGATGGCTATGACACCTATCTTGGCGAACGCGGCGTGATGCTGTCGGGCGGGCAGAAGCAACGGATCGCCATTGCACGGGCCTTGCTGCGCGATGCGCCGGTGCTGCTGCTGGACGAGGCGACAAGCGCGCTGGATGCGGAAAGCGAACGTCTGGTGCAGGCCGCCGTCGACAAGCTGGCGCGCGGACGCACGACGATCATCGTCGCGCACCGGCTGGCCACGGTGAAGAAGGCCGACCGGATCATCGTGATGGATCATGGCCGCATCGTCGCCTCTGGTCCGCATGACGCGCTTGTGGCGCAGGGCGGTCTGTATGCGCGGCTGGCCCGGCTTCAGTTCACCGATGGCGTGGCGGCGGAATAGGCGCTGGGCGCGGTTTGCGTGATTGCCTTGCGCGACGCGCATTGCCTTTGTCGGGTTACGCTGTGCCGATGATGGACGAGGGTGACTGAGGATATTCAAGACATTGCTGTTTGGACGTTGCGTCAGTAGGCAAGTTTCCGCAGCGTCTTGTTTGATGTGGCAGGCTTGCGTGAGGCGATGCTTGTCCTGCAAGGTGGGGCGGGGACGCGACTGGGAGGAGCGCTAATGAGTTTTGCATCCATGGCGGATCGGAATGCGATCGAGGACGAAATGTCCTGGGAAGACCGGGATCTGCCCAAGACCATATTTGGACTGCTCGACCGGACCGCGACGGCCTTTCCGGACCGGCCCGCTGTCAGCTATCAGCTGACCTCTGGCCCGGCGGACAAGGCCGAAACGCTAAGCTGGGCGCTGCTGCGCGAACAGGTGGTGCAGGCGGCCAATCTTTTCCGTTCGCTCGGGATCGGTGAAAATGATGTGGTGGCCTATGTGCTGCCCAATTGCACCGAAACCATCGTGACGCTGTTGGGCGGCATGATTGCGGGCATTGCCAATCCGATCAATCCCTTGCTGGAACCGGAACAGATTGGCGCGATCCTGCGCGAGACGGATGCCAAGGTCGTGGTCACGCTGCGCGCCTTTCCCAAGACCGATCTGGCGCAGAAGATGGCCGAGGCCGTCCGTCATGCCCCGCATGTACACACAGTGCTTGAGGTCGACCTCAACCGCTATCTGACACCGCCGAAGTCGTGGATCGTGCCGCTTATCCGACCGAAGGCGACCAGCGATCACAAGGCCAGCGTCAAATCCTTTCACAAGGAAATCGCCCGACAGAACCGAAAGCTTGATTTTGCCGACAGCCAGGGCGACCGGGTGGGTGCCTATTTCCACACCGGCGGCACCACTGGAATGCCCAAGGTCGCGCAGCACCAGTATTCCGGAATGATCTACAATGGCTGGCTGGGACACCGGCTGCTGTTTTCCGAGCAGGACAACATCATGTGTCCGCTGCCGCTGTTTCACGTCTTTGCCTGCCATGTGATCCTGATGGCGTCGCTGGCCTCTGGCGCGCATGTGGTGTTCCCCACGCCGCAGGGCTATCGCGGCGAAGGCGTGTTCGACAATTTCTGGAAGCTGATCGAACGCTGGCAGATCAGTTTCATCATCACCGTGCCAACGGCGCTTTCGGCGCTGATGCAGCGGCCCGTGGATGCCGATATTTCTTCGGTAAAGACCGCGTTTTCCGGCTCTGCCCCGCTGCCATTGGAACTGTTCCGGCGGTTCGAGGAAGCCTCTGGCGTGACCATCGTCGAGGGCTACGGGTTGACCGAGGCGACCTGTCTTGTGTCCTGCAACCCGCCCGAAGGGGCCAAGAAGGTCGGATCGGTCGGCATTCCGTTCCCGCATACCGAGGTCCGAATCCTCAAGTCCGGGCCGGACGGGCTGATGCAATGCGACGTGGACGAGGTCGGCGAGATCTGCATCGCCAATCCGGGCGTCTTCGCGGGCAGCACCTATACCGAAGAGGTGAAAAACAAGGATCTGTTCTATCATGACCGGTTCCTGCGCTCCGGCGATCTGGGCCGGATCGACGCGGATGGCTATCTGTGGATCACCGGGCGGGCCAAGGATCTGATCATTCGCGGCGGGCACAATATCGACCCGGCCGAGATTGAAGAGGCGTTGCTGTCGCATCCCGCCGTGGCCTTTGCCGGGGCGATTGGTCAGCCGGATGCGCGCGCGGGCGAACTGCCTTGCGCCTTTGTCGAACTGGTCGGCGGGACCGAGGTCACAGAGGAAGAGCTGATCGCGCATTGCAAGACGCATGTCCACGAACGCGCGGCATGGCCCAAGCATATGACGATATTGCCGGAACTGCCCAAGACCGCCGTTGGCAAGGTGTTCAAGCCCGATCTGCGCAAGATGGCGATCACGCGGGTGTATAACGCGGCGCTGGAAGAGGCGGGCATCAAGGCGCGTGTGGTTGCCGTGATCGACGACAAGAAACGCGGGCTGGTCGCCAAGCTGGAGGCGAACGGGGCTGACGAGGTTGCGGTCGGCGATGTGCTGGGCAATTTCACGCGCCCCTGGGATTGGGCGGAGTCTGACGGGTCTGCGGGCTGAGGCCTTCTCCGGTCACGGACCGGAGGCTGCGTTTAGGCCGGAGGCTGCTTAAAGCGGCCCTGGTTCTTATCAGGGGATGCGCGCGCGAGGGCCAACGCGGACCGATCCGGCATGGGGCGCGGCCTTGTACGGGGTCAGTGGCCCGCGCTGCTGCGCGTGATCGGGTCGATGGGGGTTGTTGGCAGCGCCAGCGCGGTCTCGATATGCTGCGCCACCTGCAAAAGACGGGCTTCGCCGCGCGGGCGTCCGATCAGTTGCAGACCCACCGGCAGCCCGTCGGGTGTGAAGCCTGCCGGCAGGGACATGCTGGGCAGGGTCGTCGTGGTGGCGAGGAAGGAAAAACGCAGCCAGTCGATGTAATCCCCGGTCGGGACGCCTGCGACGCTGCGCGGAAACTCCTCTTCCACCGGGCCGGGGCCGATGCCGGTCACGGGGCAAGCCAGCACGTCGAAATCGGTCAGGAAACGCCGCATCCTGTCATAGAGGGCAGAGCGGCTTAGCTGTGCGTTCACGATGTCCTCGGCGCAAAGCGCGCGGCCTTCGGCGATGTTCTGTGCCAGCGTCGGCTTGTAGAACTCTTGCACGAAATCCGGCGCGCGGCCCGGAAGTGCTGCCCAGTAAAAGGCGCGCAACGCGCGGTAGGTCCTTTCCAGATCGGGCAGGGCGGGGCAGGCATCCTCGACGGTGCAATCAGGGCCTTGCACCCGCGTCATGGCGTCTGAAAGAACCTGCGCAATGTCTCCTTCCACCGGGGCAAAGCCGCCCAGATCGGGGGCGAAGGCGACGCGGATCCGGCCGGGATCCTGCGCCGCCACCGTGGCATAGGGCGTTGCCGGCGCGGGCATGGATAGCGGCCAGACCGGATCGAACCCGGCCATCGCGTCCAGAAACAGCGTGCAATCGGCCACGTTACGGGCCATCGGGCCTTGCAACCCCTCATTGGCAAAGCCCATCGCCGCAGAGCCGCCGCCCGCCACGCCCGGCGAGGGACGAAAGCCCACCACGCCGCAAAAGCTGGCGGGTGTGCGCAGGCTGCCCGCAAGGTCAGAGCCGTGGCTGAGCCAGACCTCTCCGGTGGCCAGCGACACGGCGGCACCGCCCGAAGAGCCACCCGCATTGCGCGCCGTATCCCACGGATTGCGGGTCATGCCGAAGACCGCGTTGAACGTGTTGCCACCCGCGCCCATCTCGGGCGTGTTGGTCTTGCCCATCACGATGGCACCGCGTTCTTCCAGACGCAGCACCAGCGGATCGGAGGCCAGCGGGTAATTGCGTTTCAGCGCTTTCGTGCCCATCGTGGTCAGCACGCCCGCCACCGGGGTCAGATCCTTGATGCCGATGGGCAATCCGCCCAGATCGGTGCCCTTTGCCGACAAAGCGGCCTCGCGGGCGCGGTCGGCACAGATGGTGACGGTGGCGTTGACCGACGGTTCGACCTGCGCGATGCGCGTCAGGCTGGCCTCGACCAGTTCTGTTGCCGAAACCTCGCCTCTGCGGAGCAGCCCGACCGCTTCGGTGGCGGACAGGGCGCAGAGGTCTGGGCCGCTGAAACTTGTATCGGGACGCATTTCGGCTCCTGCTCAATGATTGGGGGGTAGGGCCTGTGGGGCACCTAGTCTGTCTGGCAGAACAGATCGTGGAGCAAGCCAATGACGCGGCGCGTGTCCGCGTTGGCGAGGCTGTAATAGATTGTCTTGCCCTCGCGCCGTGTGCTGACCAGATCCTCTTCGCGCAGACGCGCCAGCATCTGGCTGACCGCCGCCTGACGCATGTCCAGCAAGGTTTCCAGCTCTCTCACGGATTTCTCGCCGGGGCCGAGATGGCACAGGATCATCAAGCGGCCCTCATGCGCCAGCGTCTTGAGATAGGCGGCGGCACGGCTGGCACTTTGCGCCATCTCCTGAGGTGGTGCGATTGGGTCTGCGACGCTCAATTCAACGGTTCCCGGACTGCTGTTCTCTTTTGACCAACATGCGGCATGCGGCGGGTGAATTTCAAGCCTTCGTCAATCGGCAGGCGGCGGTGCACCGCCCTGAAAGGCGTTCTGACCGTGATAGTCGCAAGGGGCCTCTTGCATCTGGAGATGCAGATCATTGCCGGTATAGGGATGCGCGCGGGCCAGATCCTCGTCCACGTCGATGCCAAGGCCGGGGCCTTGTGGGGCGGCGACAAAGCCGTTCTCGACCCGGATCGCCCCACGGATCAGCGCATCGTGGAACGGGGTTTCGATGGTTTCGGCCATCAGCAGGTTGGGGATGGTGGCGGCCAGATGCAGGTTCGCCGCCCATTCCACCGGGCCTGCATAAAGATGCGGGGCGATCTCGGCGTTGAAGCCTTCGGCCATGGCGGCGATCTTGCGCGCCTCCCAGATGCCACCGGCGCGGCCCAGAGCGGGTTGCAGGATGCGCACGCCGCCCAAGCGCAGAAGCGCGGCAAACTCGGCCTTGGTGGTCAGGCGTTCCCCGGTGGATAGTGGAATGCGGACGGCGCGGGCGACCTCGGCAAATTCGGTCAGGTTGTCGGGCGGGATCGGTTCCTCGAACCACAGGGGCGCGTAGGGTTCCAGCGCCTGTCCCAGCCGGATCGCGCCTGCGGTGGTGAATTGCCCATGCGTGCCAAACAGCAGATCCGCACGGTCGCCCACGGCGTCGCGGATCGCCTTGCAGAAGGCCACGGATTGCGTGATGTCGCGCATTGCGGGCTGGTGGCCGCCGCGCATCGTATAGGGGCCTGCGGGATCGAATTTCACCGCCGTATAGCCACGTTCGATGCAGTCCAGCGCAGACTCGGCGGCCATGTCGGGCGAGGTCCAGAAATCGGCCATGCGGTGCTGTGGCAGGGGGTAGAGGTAGGTATAGGCGCGGATGCGCTCGTTCATCAGCCCGCCCAGAAGCGCCCAGACGGGCCGGTCGCGCGCCTTGCCGAGGATGTCCCAGCAGGCGATCTCCAGCCCCGAAAAGGCCCCCATGACGGTGAGATCGGACCGCTGGGTGAAGCCCGACGAATAGGCGCGGCGGAACATGCGTTCGATGTTTTCGGGGTTCTCGCCCGCCATGTGGCGTTCAAACACATCTGCGATGACGCCGCGCATCGCGTCCGGTCCGACAGAGGCGGCATAGCATTCGCCCCAGCCGGTGATGCCGCAGGCGGTGGTCAGCTTCACCAGTATCCAGTAGCGCCCGCCCCAGCCGGGGGCTGGTGGCGCGGTGACGATCACGTCGAGGTCTTGCAATTTCATGGCGTGTCTCCTTTGGCGGGGGTTTCGGATCGCTTGCGCGATCCGACCGGGGGGGGGCAAGCCCCCCACACCCCCCAAAAGCAAGGCGGCAGGTCAGCGGGTCAGCATGATCACGTTGCGCCGCGCGCCGCCGGATTTGGTGTCGGCGATGGCCTCGTTGATCTGGTCAAGGTGCCAGCGGGCCGAGATAAGCTCGTCAAGTTTCAGGCGGCCCTGCTGGTAGAGGTCGACCATCCACGGAATATCGCGCGAGATCACCACGTCGCCCATTTTCGATCCGATCATGCCTTGGCCCATGAAAGCAGCGACAACAGGTTCATAGCTGGCCTTCGCGCCCGAGGGCGGCATGCCGACCATGACCACACGGCCGCCCCCCGCAAGGTAGAGCGGCGCGCTGTCATAGGCTGGGATCGCGCCGACGGTGACGATCACGGCGTCGGCGCCCCGTCCCGTGGCCTTGCGCAAGGCTTTCCACGGTTTATCCGAGGTGGCAAGCAGCCCATCCGTAGCACCGAAATCACGCGCGATGGCCAGTTTCTCTTCGGTCATGTCGACGGCGGTGATGCGGCGGGCACCTGCGATCCGCGCGCCCTGAATGGCGTTGAGCCCGACGCCGCCCGCGCCGATCACCACCACGTCCTGCCCGGCGCGCAAATCGGCGGCGTTGACCACGGCACCGACGCCAGTGATCACCCCGCAGGACAGCAGGCTGGCTGCATCCATGGCCATGCCTTCGGGCAGTTTCGCGATCTGGCTGGCGTCGATAACCACGCGTTCGGCAAAGGCACCGCAATTCATCGCCTGCACCACCTCCGTGCCATCGGGCGCGGTCAGTGCAGAGCCATGCGGGCCGGTCTGATCTTCACAGATCGTCGGGCGTCCGGTGGCGCAGTTGGGACAGGTGCCACAGCTACGGATCAGGGTGACCACCACGGGATCGCCGACGGCAAACCCGGTGACACCCGCGCCAAGCGCGCTAATCCGGCCTGCCGCCTCGTGGCCGTAAACGGCGGGAAGCGTGCCGCCCCACGCGCCCTCGGCATATGAAATGTCGGAATGGCAGATCGCTACGGCCTCCAGCGTGACCTCGACCTCGCCAGCCAGAGGCGCGCGCAGGTCAAGCTCTTCGATGCTGAGCGGTGCGCCGAATGCGCGGCAGATGGCGGCCTTGATACGTGGCATATGTCCTCCGGGCGTCACGGTCCTAGCGCGACGGTTGCGCGGAACCTGCCCGGACGCAAGAAGAAATTCCGGCAGACCCCACAGGTCCAGGACGTCGCGCAGGCAGCAAGACGCCGGCCAGACAGGATGCCCGCGCCGCAGCCCATGCGGCGCCTCGCGCCTCAGACGCTTTGGGTCAGGAGGGTGCGGGCGGCGGCCGCAAATCCGCGTGCCTCGGCCGGGGCCTGGCCCAACATTGCGGCCTTGTCGAACGCCTCGGCAGGCAGATCGGGCCATTCCGCGCGGGCCATCTGCATCAGGTCGCCGCCCTCTGCGACAACCCTCTGGCACAGCGCCTTGACGGCGGCCTGTGCGTCGGGGCGCGGCATCCGGGCGGTCAGGGCAAAGCTGAGCGCCTCAGCATTCAGCAGACTTTGCGCGCTGTCCAGCGTCGCCTGCATCTGTGCCGCGTCGGGGGCAAGCGACGCGGCCAAGGCTTCGGCATGTCCGAGGGCGGACGCCGCCGACAGGCACAGCTGCGGCAGGGTCAGCCATTCGGTGAACCAAGCGGCCCCGTCGCGTTGCAAGGCGTGCCCCGCCGTGCCGCTTAACGTAAAAGCAAGGCCTGTTCCGTGATGCCACAATGCGATCAGCACCGACGGCCCCACAGGGTTTTGCTTTTGTGGCATGGTCGAGGACCCGCCGGACGCCGCCAGACGGACCTCTGAAATGCCCGATTGGGTCAGCAGCACCAGATCGGTGCCCAGCTTGCCAAGTGCGGCCAGCAACCGGGTGATCCATTGCGCGATGCGCAGAATCGGGGCGCGGTCGGTATGCCAACTGCGGCCCGGATCGGTCAGGCCCAGCTTTTCGGCAATCTCGCGCCGCAAGGCAGGTGCCTTTGCCCCCAAGGCCGAGGCGGTGCCCGCCGCGCCTGACAGCGACACCCAAAGCCCGGTTTCGCGCAGCGCCCGAAGCTCTGCCAGCAGATCCAGCAGCGGCGCGCCCCATTGCGCCACCAGCGCGCCAAAGCTGGTGGGCGTGGCGTGCTGGCCATAGGTGCGCGCGGCCATCGGCAGATCGGCATGGTCCTCGGCCTGCGTGGCCAGCGCGCCGATCAGCGCGGTCAGGTTTGCCTCGTACTGTGCCAGAACCTGTTTCAGCCGCAGCATCTGCGCGGTGTCCAGAATATCCTGAGAGGTCGCGCCCCAATGGACATATTGCGCATGTTCCGGCGCGCTCATTTCGTGGCGGAAGGCCGCGACAAGGGCCGGGACGCTGACGCCGTTCTGCGCTGTGGCCTCGCGCAGTTGCGCGGGGTCGATCAGCACCTCCATCGCGGCGCGTTGGATGGCGGCGGCGCTGATCTCGGGGATGATGCCCGCCTGGCCCTGTGCCTGCGCCAGCGCCCCCTCGACCAGCAGCATGGCGCGCACCTCGGCGGTGTCGCTGAACAGGCGGGCGGTCTCGCCGGTGTCGAACAGGCCGCCCAGATGGGCGCTGTCAAAGGGTGTGGCGGTCATGGCGTGGCCCTTGCGATCACGGACAGGCGGCGCGCGAGGTCATCGGGTGCCGCAAAAAACGGTGAATGGCTGGTGGGCATCTCGGTGACGTCCGGGGATGGCCAGTCGGCGGTCATGGAGCGCTGAAATTCCGGCGGAACGGTGCGGTCTTGGGTGCAGCGGATATAGCTGCGCGGCACGCTTGCATAATTGGCACCAAGGCTGACGGGCGTTTCCTGCGGCCGGATCGCCTGCGGGCCAAGCCGTGCTTTGGCATAGGCCACGGTGTCCGAGGGGCAGTCGTGATAGAAAACCTGCTGCGCCAATTCGGGCCGCACCGTGAAGGCAAGGCCATCGGCTGTCTTTTCGATCGCAGGCAACAACGGCTGATACGGTGCCTGCCTGCGGCGCTGGGCGAGTGACAGGCCATCTGTGGGGACATAGGCGCAGAGATAGATCAGACGGCTGATCCTGTCGGGCGCACGCTCTGCGGCGAGGCTGATCGGATAGCCCGCCATCGAGTGACCGACCACCACTGTGGGGCCGTCCAGCGCGTTCAGGATCGCCTGTGCATAAAGCTCCAGCGTGATGTCTTGCACAGGGGTCTTGTCGGCACCCTGACCCGGCAAGTTGATGGCGTGGGCACTGTGGCCCTGCGCCGTCAGCGCCGGGATCACGTCGCGCCAGCACCACGCGCCGTGGCAGGATCCGTGGACCAGCAGAAAATCAGACATGGCCCTGCGCGGTCAGAAAGTCGGTCAGGATGGCGGCATATTCTTCGGGCTTTTCGACGCAAGGCAGGTGGCCCGCGCCCTTTATCAGGCGGAAGTCGGAGCCTTTGATCAGGTCGATCGTCTCGCGCACCAGATCGGGCGGGGTGGAGCCATCAACCGATCCCGCGATGCCGAGCGCGGGCAGGGTCAGCGCGGCTGTGGGCGTGTAAAAATCGGTGCCGGAAATGGCCTGCGAGCAGCCGATATAGCCTTCCAGCGGTTGCCGAAGCAGCATGTTTTCCCACCCAAGAAACGCGTCCGTCTGGCGGAACCCCTCCGAGAACCAGCGCTCTAGGATCGCATCGGACAGCGCGGCAATGCCGCCTTTGCGCAGGGTCGCGACACGATCTTCCCACATGTCTTTCGTGCCGATCTTGGCACCGGTATTGGACAGGACCAGCGCGCGGACCAGATCCAGCCGCTTGGCTGCCAGTCCCTGCGCGATCATCCCGCCGATGGACAGGCCGACAAAGACGCAGTCGCGCACGCCCAGATGATCCAGAAGACGTTCGGCATCCGTGATCAGCGCGCCCATCGAATAGGGTGCCGGCGGACAGGAGGACAGGCCATGCCCGCGCTTGTCATAACGGATATATTTCAACCCCTTCGGCAAGAGCGGGATCACCTGATCCCAAAGCCGCAGGTCGGTGCCCAGCGAGTTTGCAAAGACCACCGGCGCGCCATCCGGATTGCCATCAATCCGGTAATGCAGGCCGATCTCTCCTAGCGTTGCGATTTTCATGTCTGTTCCTTCAGTGGCGGCACGACGCGCGGGTTTGACGGATCCGCGCGCAGGTGCTGTCAGGCGTTACCAAGGCGAGAGGCGCGGGCAAAGACGTCTGCATCGACATTGCCGCCCGAAATGACACAGATCACCGCATCGCCGTCAATCTGGTCGGCGTGGTAGAGTGCTGCGGCCAGCGCCACGGCGCCGCCCGGTTCGGCCACCAGTTTCAGCCGCAAGAACGCTTGCGCCATCGCGTCCAGTGCCTGTGTGTCGGTGACGACAAGTCCGGGGCCGCACAGGCGCTGCATGATCGGAAAGGTCAGATCACCGGGCGCGGGCGTCAGGATCGCGTCGCACAACCCGCCGGATAGCCGGTCGTTGCGCAGGATCTGACCGGCGACAAGCGAGCGGGCGGTGTCGTCGAAGCCTTCGGGTTCGACGGGACGGGCGCGCAGGCAGGGGGCATGTGCCTCCAGCGCCAACGCGATGCCCGATGTCAGCCCGCCGCCGCCGCAGCAGACCAGCACATCGGCGGTCTCCACGCCTGCGTCGCGTGCTTGGCTCGCAATCTCCAGCCCGCAAGTGCCTTGGCCTGCGATCACCTGCGGTTCGTCGTAAGGCCGGATCAGGGTGAGGTCGCGCGTCTGCGTCAATTCTCCGCCCAAGGCCTCGCGGGTTTGCGCCCCGGCACGATCATACAGCACCACCTCGGCACCCAGAGCGCGGGTATTGGCGATTTTCAGCGCGGGGGCGTCTTCTGGCATGATGATAACGGCGGGAATGCCGTGCTGGCGGGCGGCCAGCGCCACGCCCTGCGCGTGATTGCCCGACGAATAGGCCAGCACGCCCCGCGCCCGCACATCCGGGGCAAGCGCAGAGATCGCCGCATAGCCGCCGCGATATTTGAAGCTGCCGGTATGTTGCAGGCATTCGGGTTTGACCAGCACGCGCCGCCCGGCGATTTCGTCCAGAAATGGCGAGGACAGCAGCGGCGTGCGTCTTGCGTGACCGCTTAGCCGCTGTGCGGCGGCCTCGATCATGGTGATGTTCAACGCATGCTCTCCAGCCATTCATCCAGCGCGGCCAGCGCCTCGGGTTCGTCCAGAAAGGGGATATGGGCGCGGTCGGGCACTTCGGCGGCGATCATGTCCGGACGGCGGCGCTGCATTTCCGCAAAGGTGGCAGGGGTCAGCAGATCGGAATTGGTGCCACGGATCGCCGCCAGCGGCAGGCCCGCCATCGCGTCGAAGAACGGCCAGAGATCGGGGGCAGGCTGCGCGCCAGCGGCCTCGACCGCGTCGCGCAACCGCGCGTCATAGGGCAGGTCAAGCCCTTCGGGAGTTTCGATATACAGCTTCTCGACCTCAGCGCGCCACCGCTCTGCCGGGACATTGGCAAAGCCTTTCATCGCCCCGGCACGGGCGGCGGTGGCTTCTTCAAATGTCTTCCAGCGCGGTTTTCGCCCGAGATAGCCCATGATTGCCTCCAGCCCGTCAGTGGCAATGTCCGGGCCGATGTCGTTGAGCGCGACACCCAGCACACGGTCGCGGGCGCCGGCCCCCAGCCCCATGGCGATCAGCCCGCCGCGCGACGTGCCCAGCACCGCGGCCTTGGACAGCTTCAGATGGTCAAGCAATTCGACGGCGTCGCGCGCCTCGATCGGGATGGTGTAGGTCTCTGGTCCCGGCCAGTCGGATTTGCCGCGCCCGCGATAATCCAGCCGGATCAGACGCACGCCCTTCAGATGGGGCGCGACATAGTCGAAATCCCGACCATTGCGGGTGAGGCCGGAAAGCGCCAGCACGGGCAGGCCTTCGCCCTCATCGGTGTAATGCAGGCGAACGTCGTCGGAGGACTGGAAATAGGGCATCAGATGGCAATCTCCGGCAATGTCGTCAGGTCGGACAGGATGTGGTGGGGGCGGTGTGGCAGGCGGTCGACGGGGTCGCCCGCGCGGTTGGCCCAGACGGTGGTAAATCCGTAACCTGACGCCCCTGCCACGTCCCAGCCGTTGGACGACACGAAAAGCACCTCTTCGCGGGCGCAACCGAAGCGTGCGCCGACCATGTCATAGACTTTGCTGGCGGGCTTGAAGATGCCGACCTCCTCGACCGACAGGACCGCGTCGAGATAGGTGCCGATGCCGGAAAATTCCACCGCGCCGTCCAGCATGTCGGGGCTGCCATTGGACAGGATGGCGCAGGATTTGCCCGCTGCCTTGAGCTTTGCCAGCATGGCGGGCACTTCAGGGTAGGCGGCAAGTTCCCAGTACAATGCCAGCAGGATTTCGCGCAGCTCTGCGTCCTCCTCCAGCCCGTGCTTTTGCATCGCCCAGGCGAGCCCGTCCATCGTGACGTTCCAGAATGGTGTGTGTTCGCCAGTGATCGCCCGCAGCCAGGTGTATTGCAGCTGTTTGGCGCGCCAGTCGGCGGCGAGCGCCTGCCACGAGGCGGCGAGTTTCTCGCGTCCCGGCTGCTCTGCCGCCTGCCGTGCGGCGGCGGTGACGTCGAACAGGGTTCCGTAAGCGTCGAAGACACAGGTGGTGATGGGCATGCTGTCCTCCGTGAATCCCATTACAGTCGCATGCTGGACCGGCGGGGAAAAGGGGCGAAATTCGCCTGTTCATCGCCATCGGGAATGTCGGTTTGCAATCCGCTGACAGGGCGGTTAGGGTCTTGCGCCATTCATCCAGGTCGTTTGCGCAGGCAGCGCACGGCCTTTCAAACTCATCCCAAGACAGTACTGGATTTAGCATGACCGAAGTCAAAACGGGAGACACCGTTCGCATCCACTATACCGGCACGCTGGCCGATGGCAGCACGTTCGATTCCAGCGCGGGCCGTGATCCGCTGGAATTCACCGTGGGGTCCGGGCAGATCATTCCCGGCCTCGACAAGGCGATGCCCGGCATGACCGTCGGCGATTCCAAGAAAATCGACGTGGTCGCGGACGAGGCCTATGGCCAGCCCGATCCCGCCGCGCGTCAGGCCGTGCCGCGCACCGAGATCCCGGACGATGTGCCGCTGGACCTTGGCACGCAATTGCAGGTGCAGACGCCCGATGGCCAGACGATGGCCGTGACCGTTGCCGAAGTGACCGAAGAGCAGGTGACGCTGGACGCCAATCACCCGCTGGCGGGCAAGGATCTGACCTTTGATATCGAGCTTGTCGAAATCGCCTGAGCTGGCTTTGCAGGTTTGACCTGAATGAGTGCCTTCGGCACACAGGCTTTTTCTAAAAACGCGGCCCTCATCAGGGCCGCGTTTTGCGTGTGGCGAATGTGGTCCTGCCGAAACCAGTGGCAAGTTTGCTGGAGAGTTTGCGGGGGGAGCCGATACCGGGGGGACGGTCTGGTCAGGACCGCACAGCTTTTCCGCAGCAGGCTGGGCGGAGACCCCGACGTTGTGAGTGTTCTTGAATGCTGTGCACGATCTTCTTGGCAAGCGAGGGGTTTTGTCGGTAGCCTCACGCCGAAGTGATACTGTTTGCCGTTGCAAACTTTCAAACTGGTGGAGTCTCGGCTCGGTCCTATCTAGTCTGCAAAGCGAGGGCAGGAGAAAAAGGTGCGGTTTCATATGCGTGTTGGAAGTTGGGCTGGGGTTGCGGCGAGTGTGGTCATTGGCATAAGCGGTGCGCCGTCGGCACTCTGGGCGCTCGACTCCGTTGATTTCCGCTTTGCCAATGGCGAGTCAGAGCTTGCCGAAGACATTCAGGACGTCTCGCTTGTCGCGGCTGCGAAAGACGAGGGGCGTACCGGGCCACGGAGCATCCTTGCCGCTGCGCTGGCTGATTACGCCCGCATCGTTGAGACTCTGTATACACATGGCTATTACGGCGGGACGGTCAATATTCTGGTGGATGGGCGCGAGGCGAGCGCCATTCCGCTTTTGGATGTGCCGACCAGGATCGACACCGTTGCCATTGTCGTGGATCGCGGCCCGCAGTTTCGGTTCGGGCGGCTGAGTGTGGCCCCGCTTGCGCCGGGGACCGAATTGCCTGACGGTTTCGGGCCAGGCAAGAAAGCCCGCAGTCCGGTTATTCGCAGCACCGTCAACGTCGCGGTCGATGGGTGGCGGGAAGTCGGCTATGCCAAGGCCGATGTCGGCGCGCAAACCGTCACGGCCCAGCACGGCGATAGCACTCTGTCGGTGGATGTGCGCATTGCGCCCGGCCCGAAAGTGCGCTTTGGCGATCTTGTCATCACCGACCCCAGCGCCGTTCGCGCGGCGCGCATTCAACGCATTGCAGGATTGCCGACCGGCGAAGTCTATTCGCCTGACGAGCTGCGCCGCGCCGCAGAGCGGCTGCGCCGCACCGGGGCCTTTGCCTCTGTCAGCCTGACGGAGGCTGATCTGGTCGGGCCGGATGGCAGCATGGATGTCGAAGCCGCGCTGGTTGATGAAAAACCGCGCCGCTTCGGCTTTGGTGCCGAGCTTTCGTCGCTTGAAGGGCTGATGCTAAGTGGCTTCTGGCTGCACCGGAACCTGCTTGGCGGGGCAGAGCGGCTGCGTTTCGATGCGCGGGTCTCGAATATCGGCGGCAGCAGCGGCATTGACTATTTCGCGGGTGTGAAGCTGGAGATTCCGGCCGCTTTGGGGGCCGATACCACGGCCTTTGTCATGGCCGAATACGAGCTTCAGGACGAGCCATCCTATTTTTCCGAAGCGGTTACGGTCGGCGGCGGTGTCACCTGGCGTCTGACCGACAATATCAGCGCCGAGGCGGGGATTTCCTACAGCTATTCGGAAATCAGCGACAGTTTCGGTGACCGGACCTTTCAGGTTGTGGCCTTTCCCACATCCATCACGCGCGACAAGCGCGACGATGTGCTGAACGCGACGAAGGGCACCTATGCAAAGCTGGAACTGACGCCATTCGCTGGGCTGCAAGGCTCTGACAGCGGGACGCGGGTCTATACTGACATCCGCGCCTATCAGGGATTTGGCGAAGAGGACGGCGTGGTGGTCGCGGGGCGGCTGCAATTCGGGGCTGTGCTTGGCGCGGGGCTGGAAAAGACGCGGCCGGAATACCTGTTTTATTCGGGTGGTCCCGGCACCGTGCGCGGCCAGCCTTACCAATCGCTTGACGTCGATCTGGGCAGCGGGGACAGCAGCGGTGGGCGTGGCTTTGTGGGCCTGTCGACGGAACTGCGGGTGGCAGTCACGCAAAGCATCGGTGTGGTGGGGTTTGCCGATGCCGGCTATGTCAGCGCCGATAGCAGCTTTGGCGATACCGGCGACTGGCATGCGGGCGCGGGACTGGGCTTGCGATACCAGACGGGCATTGGCCCCATTCGCCTTGACGTCGCGGCCCCGGTGTCGGGCGATACCGGCGACGGCGTGCAATTCTACATCGGGATAGGGCAAGCGTTTTGAAACATCTGACCTGCATCCTTGTCATTCTTGCCAGCCTCATGCTGCCGATGGCGGCCACTGCACAAACGCAGGAGGAAGACCGCGGCTACCTTCAGGGCCTGCTGGAGGATAACCTGTCCTCTGCCGGACGGTCGGTGCGGATTGTCGGGTTCGAGGGCGCGCTAAGTTCGACGGCGACGATCGAAGAGATGACGATCGCAGACGATCAGGGCGTCTGGATCACCGTGCGCGGCATCGTGCTGGACTGGAAACGTTCTGCCTTGCTGCGCGGCGCTGTCGTGGTCGAGGAGTTTTCCGCGACAGAGATTGATCTGGACCGTTTGCCGGTCTCCACCGGGCCGGACACACCCGCCCCCGAGGCGACGCCTTTCGTGCTGCCAGATCTGCCCGTGTCCATCAATATCGGCAAGATCGCCGCAGAGCGTGTCCGCCTGGGACCGACCGTTCTGGGCCGCGAAGTGGTGGTGACGCTGGAAGGCTCTGCCCAACTGTCCGGCGGCGAGGGTGAGGCCGCGCTGACTGCGCAAGGCACAGAAGGCACCGACATCGCGCTGAACCTTGCGGGAAGCTACGCCAACGAGAGCCGCAACCTGACACTGGATCTGAGTGTCGAAGAGGGCGCGGACGGATTGGTTGCCACACTGATTGGCCTGCCCCAAACGCCTGCGTTGTCGCTGACCGTGCAGGGCGACGGACCGCTGGACGCCTTCGGGGCGGAAATCGCGCTGGAGACAGATAATGAACCCCGTCTTGTGGGCACCGTCACGCTGTCGCGGGTCGAAGGCGACACGCCATCCGAGACCGGCCACCGTTTTGCCGCACAGCTTGGCGGCGACATTCGACCGCTGCTGCAACCGGACTATCGCGATTTTGTCGGCGCGGACCTGTCGCTTGATGCCTCTGGTGTCAGCTATGAGGATGGTCGGCTTGAACTGACGGAACTGGATGTGCAGGCGCAGACGATCTCTGTCCAGGGCAGCGCTGCGCTGGGCCCGGACCAATGGCCAGAGCGGTTTGACCTTGAGGCGCGCATCGCGTCAGAAGACGGCGCGCCCGTGTTGCTGGCGATCCCCGGCGACCGGACAGAGGTTGGTTCTGCGCAACTGGGTTTGCAATTCGACAGCGCACAAAGCGATGTCTGGCAGGCGCGGATTTCTGCAGACCGTTTCGCGCGGCCGGATCTGACGGCCGAGGCATTGGTGCTGGCCGGGGACGGGACGCTGCGGCGCGGTGAAGGATCCGTCTTGGGCCAAGTGCTGGGCGATCTGAACCTCAAGATCGGGGGCTTGGGTTTCTCTGACGAGGCGCTGGCCGCTGCGGTAGGGGCGGACCTGAGCGGTGATGTGAGTTTTGATTATACCGAAGGCAATCCGCTGAATCTCAGCGCGATCCGCCTGAACGGTGCCGATTACATGCTGAACGGCGACGCGACGGTTGCCTCGGTCGAGGGCGCGGTCGAGACGGATATATCGGGCAATATCGCGCTGTCGGCAAATGATCTTGGCCGGTTTGCACCGCTTGTCGGACAACCGCTGGATGGGTCCGCGCAATTGCAGATCGCGGGGCGGGTCTCGGCGATTTCGCGCGGATTCAACCTGACGGCAAACGGCACGACCACCGATCTGGCGCTGGGGCAGGACAATTTCGACCGGCTGTTTGCCGGTGAGGCGGCGTTGTCGCTATCCGCCCTGCGTGATGAGGGCGGGGTCACGCTGAACAATTTTGTCATCGACGCGAACGGCACAAAGCTGGAGGCCAGCGGCACCCTTGCCACTGGCGACAGCGCCGGTCAATTCTCGTTGGTCACGGCAAATGCCGGGCTGATAGAGCCGCGCCTGCAAGGGCCAGCGCGCCTGTCGGGGACGTTCAAGCAGACCGAAGACAATTGGGATTTCGACGTTGATGGCGCGGGGCCGGGCGATGCCACAATCGCAGCCAAAGGCAGGGCAGAAACGCTGAACGGGGCGCTGGTGGCACTGTCCGGAAATGGCGAATTGCAAGCCGGTGATCTGGCCGCCTTTGCCGAGATCGCGGGTCGCCCATTGGCGGGGGCCGCGACCCTGACCGTCGATGGCCGCTTTGAGCCTGAAACGCAGCATTTCAACGTCGAGGCCAATGGCACCACGCGCGATCTGGCCATCGGGCAGCAGAATTTCGACCGGCTGTTCGCGGGGCCTGCGACGCTTGCCGTGGTTGCGCGCCAGGATGAAACGGGCCTGACGCTGGAAAGTGCGAAGATCGACGCCGACGGGCTGCGGCTTGACGCCGACGGCACGCTGATCGATGGCAACAGCGCAGGGCGGTTCACGCTGATCGCACCGGATGCAAGCCGTCTTGACGGCCAGCTTAGCGGCGCTGCCCGGATTAGCGGCACGGTCACACAGACCGGTGACGACTGGGTGTTCGATGTAAACGGCGAGGGGCCGGGTGCCGCGCAGCTTAGCGCGCGCGGAACGGCCATCACCGACGCACTGGCGCTGGTTTCTGTCACCGCAGAGGGCAGCGCGCAGGTGCAGGACCTGTCGGCCTATGCGCAGATCGCCGGACGTCCCATCGGCGGCGGCGTGCAACTGGACGGATCGGGCACCTATCTGGCATCGGGCGATCTGAACGCGACGGCCAGCGTCGTTGGCCAGTCTCTGCGCACAGGAATTGCCGAGGCTGACAAGCTGCTTGTCGGGCGCAGCACGTTTGAAACCACGCTGCGGCGCGAAAGCGGCACCTTTGTCTTCGATCAACTGGAAATCGCAACGCCGGAACTGACGGCGGATCTGACCGGATCGCTGTCGTCAGAGCGCAGCCGTCTGCGGTTTTCCGCAGCCTTGCGCGACATCGGACTATACGCGGCGGATTTCTCGGGCCGGGCGACGGCCAGCGGTTTGATCAGCGCATCGGGCGGGCCTTATACGGTGGATGTCAGCGCGACCGGGCCGGGGGGCATCGCCGCCGATATTGACGGGCAATATGACGTCGCCAATGCGCGCGCCAACTTGACGGTGCGCGGCAATGCACCGCTGGGGCTGGTCAGCAGCCTCGCCGCCCCGAACCTGATTTCCGGCGCGGTGGATTTCGACATCGGCATCAACGGGCCACTGGCGTTGCAATCGCTGTCTGGGCGCGCGTCGCTGAGCAGCGCTCAGGTGGTGGTGCCAAGTGCCGGGCTGTCGATCACCGGCATCTCTGGCGCGGTAAATCTGGGCGGCGGGCGTGCCAACCTTGATTTCAACGGCAATCTGTCTTCGGGCGGACGGCTGCGGCTGGGCGGGGCAATCACGCTGACGCCGTCCTATCCCGCCGATCTGGCGCTGGCGCTGAACGGGCTGGATCTGGTCAAGCCGGGCCTCTATGAGGCCAAGGCCGATGGCAACATCACCATGCGCGGGCCACTGACGGGCGGTGCCCTGATCGCAGGTGAACTGATACTGAATTCGGTGGAACTGCGCGTGGCCGATACGGGCATGGGACCATCGGGCAGCGTGTTCGGTCTGCACCACGTCAATGCGCCCCGAGATGTGCGTGCCACGCTCAATCGCGCGGGCAAAGAGGATGCCGGGGCTGGTGGGTCGTCTTCCGGCACAGCCTCTGCGGGTGCGTCTTATCCGCTGGACCTGCTGATCCGTGCGCCTGCAAGGATTTTCGTGCGTGGGCGCGGGTTGGATGCCGAACTGGGCGGAGAGTTGCGCCTGACGGGAACCACCACGAATGTCGTGCCGCAGGGCGAATTTGACCTCGTGCGGGGCCGGTTCAATATCTTGGGAAAACGGTTGGACATAACCGAAGCATCAGCGCAGCTTCTGGGCGATTTCGATCCGTATCTGCGGGTCGTGGCCGAGACTGACTCAGGCGATGTGACCGTGCGGTTCATCATCGAGGGGCTGGCCTCTGAGCCCGAAGTTACGATTACCTCGACGCCGGACCTGCCCGAAGAGGACATCCTTGCCCAGCTTCTGTTCGGGCGTGACATGTCCGAGATTTCGGCGTTTCAAGCCTTGCAGATTGCATCGGCGATCAACACGCTTGTCGGGCGCGGCGGGGATGGCATCATGGACCGGCTGCGAATGGGCTTTGGCGTTGATGATCTGGACGTGACCACCGACGAAGAGGGCAATGCCGGGCTGCGATTGGGCAAGTATATCTCGGAAAACATCTATACGGATGTGACGGTCGATGCGTCGGGTGATAGCGAGGTGAACCTGAACCTCAGCATCACCCCGTCAATCACTGCGCGGGGCAGCGTGTCGTCGGATGGCGATACCGGGTTGGGCATCTATTTCGAGCGGGATTACTGACGTTCAGCGTCAGTCCGGTCGCGGTGCCGCGCTGCTTGACGGCAACTTGGGTGCAATTGATCGGAAGAGAGATTGCAGAGCAAAGCCGCCCGCCTGGGCGTGTACCCTCATCCGTTGTCATCGTCGCGCGCTAAGACGGTTCTTCGCGCTACGATGCCTGGCTGATGATCAGTATTGTCCGTTCAAGCGGTAAATGAGGCTTGGCATGTGAGCGGCACAATTTTGTTGCTTGGTGCCAAAAAGCAAAACGGGCCGATGATGCGGCCCGTTTTGAAGTCTTCGCTCAGATTGACAGAGCTTGGATTCAGCTGGCTTTCTTACGACGACGCGCCGCAGCAAGACCACCCAGACCGGCAACCAGAAGAAGGCCGCTGGCTGGCAGCGGAACTGCCGAAACCGATTCCGATACATAAGTTGCTGTCAACCGAATGGTGGCACCATTCTCGTCACCGGGAGTTGTGCTCCACCAGTTGCCGCGGTTGAACGTCGCATCGCTCAGTTCCAGATCCAGCTGTCCGCCATTGCCGAACGCCAGGCTGACCGGGCCACCCCAGCTAACCGAGCCACTCTGGTAAAAACCAGTGAACGAACGATTGCCGATGGAAGAGCCGCCAAGGGTGCCGCTGACGACTGGCGATGTGAAGTTGAAATCCGCGATGATGGATTGCGCGACGGTGTCATCGCTACCAACGGAGTTTTCGTCTGTCCAGATGTCGAACAGGTCGAACGTGATGCTGTCACCAACGTCAAGGTCAAAGCTGCCGGTGTGCGACATCGGATCGGCGTTCACAACAAGGCCCGGATCTGAAAACGCGTCACCCGAAAGCGCAAAGCTACCGGAGAAAGTCGCGGCGTATGCACCAGTCGTCATCAATGCCGAAACGGCCGCAGCCGCTAGAAATTTTCCCATAAACTCAATCTCCTATTACAACAATAAGCGCCACATACATTTTCCCCAAATGCGGCGCACCCCAACCCTAGGCCATTTCTAGCCAAACGATCGTGCATGTTAATTATTCGATAAGATCAATTCAGTCAAGTTATACTCAATTCTGCGTGATGCGGTTTTTACAGATGGTTAACGCATATGAGCACCGGCAATCGTATCTTGGGCCGGCCTGATTTTGACACATCCGGATGGGGATTGCCGCTTTTGACATGTGTTGCGGCATCCCCCAAACATCGAAAGCAATACCGTCGGCGTGGACCTCTCATCCCGCTGATTTGTCGATATAACTGCGACGATTCCGGCCGCTTCCTTACACGCAAACGCCTTTCGACCTAATACGGGTTTTTCGGCGATCGGTCCTCGGACAGAGAGCTGTGTCTGCGCGTGGTCAGTGCCTCGATCGCGTCGGCAAGGTGAATGCGGTCTATATGGTGATCGCCGCGGGCCACGCGGATCCGGTGCGCCTCGATCATCACATCGGCATGGCGGCACCCTTCCGGCGGCTCGAACCGGTAAGAGGCCAATTCGATCAGCAGGCCCATCGGATCCTTGAAATAGATCGAATCCATAAAGCCGCGATCCTTCGGGCCGGAATGGCGAATGCCGCGCTCGTCCAGCCGCTCTACCGCTTGCCAGAACGTCGCCTGACTGACCGAAAAGGCAAGGTGATGCACGCAGCCGGGATCGGTCGGGGTGCGGTTGGGCTGGGGTTTGCGGCTTTCATTGGTAAAGACCGTGATCAGCCGACCGTCACCGGGGTCGAAGTAGACATGCCCTTCATCCGGGTCATCCAGATTGGGCTGATCGAAGACAAACGGCATTCCCAGCAGCCCTTCCCAGAAATCAATCGAGGTTTGCCGGTCGGCCCCCACAAGGGTGATGTGATGCACGCCCTGGCTTTGTAATTTCCGCATCTGCACGTTCCTTCTTTGCTTTGGCAAAGAGTGTAGTCCCGGCCAGCGCGGATCAAGAGCGAAGAGCACCTGCTGGATGAACCGGCATTGTGCGGCCCCGTACAGAGGCCGCCGGGATCGTGCCGTTTGCCAAATGCGCGCAATACTTGCAGCATGGCGTGCGGGGCATCGCATCAGCGCAGAGGCAACAGGAACCACATGAGGCCTGGCAGGCAGCTTTCCGAACTTGAAATCCAGTCCGAACGGGCGTTTGGGGATTTCGCCAGTGGTGCGGGTCTGCCGCGCACCGGCTGGACATTGACGCGTCTGTCAAAACGCGACGATCCCGCAATATCTCGGATCAGCTATCTGGCAGAGCATGAAGATTGCGGGCGCTTTACCTATAAATACCAATTGCGCCCGTTGGAGCCGCACGGATTTACGACAGAATACCGGATGCAGTCCACGGCGTTCGATCTGTTTCCGCATTCCGATCATCTGACGGTGCCCGAACCGGTTTATCTGGATGCCAGACAGCAGGCGAGCCTGATGACCTATATCGAAGGCCGCCCGCTTTCCGAATTCATGCGCGAGGCGAGTTTCGACCGCGCCGCCCAACTGGTATTGCTCGAACATGCCGGTCGCTGGCTGGATGCGTATCATCGCGCCGGTGGCCCTGAAACGCGCGGGTTTCAGCCGCAACACACCGTCGGATATTATCAAAGGCTGCGGAACCAGATCACGACTGGCGAGATCAAGGTCGCGGCCAAACCCCTGTTCCTGAAGGGGATCGCCAAGCTGGCGCAGCTGGAACCCGGCTTTCAGGGGCGCGAAACCGTGTCGGCCGTTCAGCACGGCGATTTCCACATGCGCAACCTGATCTTTGACGGGCACCGGATGGCCTGCATCGACTTTTCAAAGGATCAGCGCGCGCCGGTCGGGTTCGACATTGGCAAGATCCTTCTGGATTACACGTCGATCCTGCGCAGCGAAGCGGATTTGCGGCCGGGACAGGTCATTCCCGACGACGCGATGGAGGCGTTCTTTCGGGGCTATACGCTGGTGGGGCGGAACGATCCAAGCGTCGAATTCCTGCTTTATGCCCGGATTTTGGCGACGCTCGTTCACGTTCCGCAAAAGCAAAGTGACCGGACTGACGCCAAGCAACGCACCTTGATCAGATTGCGCCCGATCGCCCAAAAGGCCTTTAGCCCCGGCATGTCGGGCCGAACCACGCGCGCCAGACCTGGCATTCGCCTGTATCTGACAAGCAAGAGCCTTGAGCGCGCCCGTCACGGCGAACACGAAGTGTATAACGCGATCCAGGAGGTCGGCCGACAGACCGGGACAGAAGTGACCCTGTCGCGAAATGCCCCGAAGCATCGGCAATCGGAGGCCTCGGCCGAGATGAGCCTCGTTCATATGTCCGAACCGATTGGCCGCAACGGGCTGGTCTTTCGGCGGCTTTATGCAGGCACGTTCTGGCAGTTCGAACGATGCGCGGCGCGCTGGCAATGGCAAAGCGCAAAGGCACTGTTCGACCCCGGCAAGATTGATGCCGCTGCGGCGGCGACGTTTTTTGACGACTGGCAGGAAAGGCTATTCGGGCGACGTGCAAAGCAGGCGTCGCGCGACGGTTTCATCTACATGCCCTTGCAGGGAAGGTTGATGCAACACCGATCCTTTCAAAGCACCTCTCCGATCAAGATGATCGAAGAGGCGTTGCAAAACAGCAGTTTGCCCATTGTCGCAACCCTGCATCCGAACGAAAGCTACTCTGACGCAGAGCAAAAGGCGCTTGATGCCCTTCAGGCACAATATCCGCGTTTCAGGGTAGAAAATATGGGCATGGAAGAGGCCCTGGCGACCTGCGATCTTGTCGTGACGCAGAATTCCAGTGCGGCCTTTCATGCGATGTTCTTCGGCAAGCCGTCGGTCTTGTTTGCCGGGGTCGACTTCCATCATATCTGCGCCAACGTGCCGAAGATCGGCGTGTCCGAAGCGTTTGCGCAGGCGAAAGTGGCGCAGCCGGAATTCGCAAAATATATCTACTGGTTCTGGAAGATGAACGCGATTGATCTGGAGGACAACGCGTCAATCGAAAGGCTGATTTCCCGGCTGAACGCTCTGGGTTGGAAAGTTTGACCCGCAGGGACGGCAGACGCCCGAGACACGGCATGTTATTGAAAGTACGCAGGTTATTGAAAGTACGCACGGCCGGTCACTGCCGGGATCATTCGATGGATCTCAGACGCAATAACTGCTGAGGCGGACACCGCGATGCGCTGGCCGCATCGGTGTGCGGCGTGTTGCCCGGATGTGGCCACGCCACAGTTTCAGGCCCGAAACTCCGCGCGTCTTCGGGAACTTGGCTTTTCGTGCACCGCGCGGCATGGTCCCCATGTCTGAACCGAAGGTGCAGGAGGCCGCATGACATCCGACGATACACAGCCCGAAACCACGCATTCCGCCGAAGATGATCCGCGCAATCGTGACATCCTGATTTATGTCGACGGTGCGTTGAAACATCGCGACGAGGCCAAGGTCTCGGTCTATGACAGCGGCTTCATGCTGGGTGACGGGATGTGGGAAGGGCTGCGGCTGTATAACGGCAAATGGGCGTTTCTGGACGATCACATGGACCGGCTTTACGACTCCTGCAAAGCTGTCGCGCTGGACATCGGGCTAAGCCGAACAGAACTGGTCGCAGCACTTGAAGAAACGCGGCTTGCCAACGAGATGACCCATGATGTGCATTGCCGTCTGATGGTGACGCGCGGCGTCAAGGTGCGCCCTTTCCAGCATCCGTCGCTGTCGCGCAGCGGGCCAACGATTGTCATCATCATGGAGCATTCCAAACCGGTCGATACACTGCAGTCCAAAGGTATCCGGCTGGCCACGGTCCCGCAGGTGCGCGGATTGCCGATGAGCCAGGACGCGAAGTACAATTCCCATTCAAAGCTGAACTGCGTGATTGCTTGCCTTCAGGCTGAACAGGCGGGCGCGGATGAAGGGTTGATGCTGGACCCGCATGGGTTTGTGAACACCACCAATGCCTGCAACTTCTTCATCGTCCGCAAGGGCGAGGTTTGGACCTCGACCGGCGACTATTGCATGAACGGGGTGACGCGCCGCAAGGTCATAGAACTGTGTCGCCAGGACGGCATTCCGGTGTTCGAGCGGAATTACTCGCTGGTCGATGCCTATGGTGCGGACGAGGCGTTTCTGACCGGCACATTCGGCGCGCAGACGCCTGTGGCGGAAATTGACGGGCGCAGCATCGGAACAGATGGCGGGCGCGGACCGGTCTTTGCCCGTATTCGCACGTTATACAAGGCGTTGGTCGCGGAGACGACGCAGTAGGGCCTGCGCCTTGTCAATTTTGCGCCTTGAGCGTCGGATCACCGACCTGCCCGATTTTCCGGATACCGGGCGCTGAAACGATGGCAAATTTGAATGCAAGGCTGATGCTGACGGGATTCTTTGCAGATTGACGCGCCGCAAAGCTTGCGGCGCCAAAGACAAATGTATTTCATGTTGCATCAGAGGGCGTTCGATCCACCCGGTCGCATCTGCGAAAAGGGGATCGGCGATCTGCTGATATGGTGAAAGGGACGTGACTACGGGCGCGTTCGCGCAAATCACTGGCGGTGGGTTGTATGTCTGACAAAACTTGCCGCCGGGGAGGGCGGATTGAAAATTCCACCCCTTCGTGCGGAGAGACCAAGAGACTAAAACTGGGAGACTGAAAATGACACTCAAACGACTTATGGTTTCGGCAGGGATTGCGGCCATGCTGGCCGGGTCCGCCGCGGCTCAGCAGACGCTGGTCTATTGCTCCGAAGGTTCGCCCGAGGGTTTTGACCCGGCGCTCTTCACTTCGGGCACGACATTCGATGCCTCGTCACATCCGGTCTATAACCGCCTGGCAGAGTTCAAGACCGGCACGACCGAAGTTGTACCGGGCCTTGCCGAAAGCTGGGAAGCGTCCGAGGACGGGCTGGAATACACGTTCCACCTGCGGTCGGGCGTCAAGTTCCATTCCAATGACAACTTCACGCCGTCGCGCGATTTCAACGCGGATGACGTGATCTTTTCGTTCGAGCGTCAGCGTCTGGAAGATCATCCGTTTCACAGCGCCTCGGGCGGGTCCTGGGAATATTTCCAATCCATGTCCATGCCTGACCTGATCACCTCGGTCGAAAAAGTCGATGACATGACGGTCAAGTTCGTGCTGTCGCGCCCCGAAGCGCCGTTCATCGCGAATCTGGCAATGGATTTCGCCTCGATCCTGTCGGCGGAATATGCCGATGCGATGATGGAGGCGGGCACGCCCGAAATGCTGAACCAAGCACCTGTCGGCACCGGCCCGTTCAGCTTTGTCGCCTATCAGAAAGATGCGGTGATCCGCTACGCCAAGAACCCCGACTACTGGGCCGACGGTCTGCCCAAGGTCGACAATCTGGTCTTCGCCATCACCCCCGATGCTTCGGTTCGCTACCAGAAGCTTCAGGCCGGCGAGTGCCACATCATGCCCTATCCGAACCCGGCTGACATTCAGGCGATGCAGGATGACGAAGCCGTCACCGTCGCACAGCAGGAAGGCCTGAACGTTGGCTATCTGGCCTATAACACCACCGTTGCGCCTTTTGACAATCCGAAGGTCCGCAAGGCGCTGAACATGGCGATCGACAAGCAGGCGATCATCGACGTGGTGTTCCAGGGGTCCGGCCAGATCGCCAAGAACCCGATCCCGCCGACCATGTGGTCCTATAATGACGCGGTCGAGGATGACGCCTTCGATCCCGAGGCCGCCAAGGAGATGCTGGAAGCCGAAGGCGTGTCCGATCTGTCGATGAAGATCTGGGCGATGCCGGTGCAGCGCCCCTACAACCCGAACGCCCGCCGCATGGCCGAACTGATGCAGGCCGATTTTGGCAAGATCGGTGTGGATGTGGAAATCGTGTCTTATGAATGGGGCGAATATCTTGAGCGTTCGCGCGCCAAGGATCGCGACGGCGCGGTTTTGCTGGGCTGGACCGGCGACAATGGCGACCCCGACAACTTCCTTGCGGTCCTTCTGGGCTGCGACGCGGTTGAAGCGTCCAACCGGGCGCAATGGTGCCATCAGCCCTTCGAGGATCTGATTCAGGAAGCCAAAACCGTGACCGACCCGGCAGAGCGTACGCGCCTGTATGAAGAGGCGCAGGTTGTCTTCAAGGAACAGGCCCCATGGGCCACGATCGCGCATTCGGTCGTCTTCATGCCGATGCGTCCCGAAGTCGAAGGCTACAAGGTTCATCCTCTGGGCGGCCACATCTTCACCGATGTGAGCCTCGCCGAGTAAGGCCCTGTTTCCAATGAAAGGGAAGGGGCCGTGCGCGGCCCTTTCCGCCACCTGAAAAGGCAGCTTTATGGATCGTTTCGCAGAGTATCGCGGTGTCGCGCGCCAGTTGGGCGTCGATGCGGTGGGTCTTGTTCCCGGCCCGAATTTCACCCGCGCATTAGGGCAGGCTTTCGGAACCAACGAGCGTCCCAAACTGGTGATTGTACCCGCCGAGGGTGATCCGGCGGCAGTGATGCCCAACCTTGAACTTGGCTCGTGGGAGCAGGTCAATTTTCCGGGCGAAACCTTCGACTGGATGGACCAGACCGGCTATGATGATGCCTTCGTCGCCCTCGCCCGACATTTGCCGCTGACCAGCCTTGCCGTGGAAGGGCAGGTGATGCGCGTCTTTGTTCACCACGCGCTGGCCGCTGCCTATCCCGGCCTGCGCATCATGGATGCAGAGCGCGAAATTTCTGGCCTTCGGACCGTCAAGACGGATGCCGATATTGCCGCGCTTGAAAAGGCGATCCGGATTTCCGAGGCCGCCCTTGCCGACACGGTTGCACAGGTCCGCGAAGGCATGACCGAAAAGCAGGTCGAGAGCCTTCTTGTCCGCGCGCTGTTTACCCACGGCGCCGACGGCTTGGCTTTCCCGCCGATCGTTGCGGCGGCGGACAATTCCGCCCGCCCGCATGCCCATGCACGCAGCGACTACCAGATCCAGTCCGGCGACGCGCTGTTGATCGACTTCGGCGGCACCGCCGACGGGTTTTGCGCCGACATCACCCGCACCTTCTTTGTCGGACACGCGACGGACGAGGCGCAGGACGTCTATGCCACCGTCCTTGCCGCCAATGAAAAGGGACATGCCGTCACCAAGGCGGGTGTCACCGCTCATCAGATAGATGACGCCGTGACGGGTGTGCTCGAAGCGTCCTCCTACGCGGACCGCATTCGCACCAAGACAGGTCACGGGCTGGGCAGGGAGGTGCATGAAGCGCCCTATATCATGCGCGGCAACTCCGAGGTTCTGGAGGCGGGCACCGTCTTTACCAACGAGCCGGGGCTTTACCGGTTGGGCGGTTTTGGCGTCCGGATCGAGGATGACATTCTGGTCATGGCAACCGGTTGCCGGTCGCTGACAACTTTCCCCAAAGACCTGACGGTGATTGGCTGATGTTACGCTTCTTCATATCCCGGCTCTCGACGTTCTTCGTAACTTTCGTCGGCGTCACGCTGATTTCCTTCGCCTTCATCCGCGTCATTCCGGGCGATCCGATCATCGTCATGGCGGGCGAACGCGGCATGTCACAGGAACGCTATGAAGAGCTGAGCCGCCAATACGGGTTCGATCAACCGGTGCTGACGCAATTCTGGGACTATCTGACCGGCGTGCTGCAAGGCGATCTGGGTCAAAGCTTTGTGACCAAGAAACCGGTCTGGGACGAGTTTTTCGCGCTCTTTCCCGCCACTTTGGAATTGTCGCTCTGCGCCATCATCCTGGCCATCGCGCTTGGCATTCCGGCGGGTGTGATCGCGGCGGTGAACCGGGGCAAGTTCTTTGACCGGGCGCTGATGTCCTCGGCGCTGGTGGGCTATTCGATGCCGATTTTCTGGTGGGCGCTGCTGCTGATCATCGTGTTTTCGGGCAATCTGGGCTGGACGCCGGTCTCGGGCCGGATGGGCCTGTTATATTACTTCCCGACGCCCACCGGTTTCATGCTGATCGACAGCCTGCTGTCGGGGCAAAGCGGCGCGTTTGTCTCGGCGGTGCAACATCTGATCCTGCCCACGATTGTGCTGGCGACCATTCCGCTGGCGGTGATCGCGCGGCAGACCCGATCCGCCATGCTGGAGGTTCTGTCCGAAGATTACATCCGCACCGCCCGCGCCAAGGGGCTGAAGCCTTGGCGCATCAACGGTCTGCACGCGCTGCGCAATGCGATGATCCCGGTCATCACGGTGATCGGCCTGTCGGTCGGCACGCTTCTGGCCGGCGCCATCCTGACCGAGACGATCTTTTCCTGGCCCGGCATCGGCAAATGGATGGTCGACAGCATTTTCCGCCGTGACTACCCGGTGGTGCAGGGCGGGCTGCTGCTTGTCGCCGTGGTGGTGATGATCGTGAACCTGATCGTGGACATGCTCTACGGGCTTATCAACCCAAGGATACGGACGCGCAAATGACCGATATGACCGAAGTCGCGATAACCGCCCCGAAACGCCCCGGCCGCCTGGCCGAGTTCTGGCAGTATTTCAGCGAAAACCGCGGCGCGGTGATCGGGATGTGGACCTTTGCCATTCTGGTGCTGCTCGCGCTGCTGGCCGATTTCATCGCCCCTCACAGTGCGACCGAACAGTTCCGCGAAGCGACGTTGCAACCGCCCGTCTGGCAAGAGGGCGGAAGCTGGACCTTCCCGCTGGGCACCGATCCGCTGGGTCGGGACATGCTGTCGCGGCTGCTGTACGGCGCGCGGTTCTCGTTCTTCGTCGGCATGGTCGTGGTGGTGATTGCGGCCACGGGCGGCATCCTGCTGGGGCTTGTCGCGGGCTTTGCGCCGAAATGGCTGGACACGGTCATCATGCGGCTGATGGACATCATCCTGTCCTTTCCGTCGCTGCTGCTGGCGCTGGTGCTGGTGGCGATCCTCGGGCCGTCCCTGTTGAACGCGATGATCGCCATCTCAATCGTGTTGCAGCCGCATTACGTCCGTCTGACCCGTGCTGCCGTGATCAACGAACGGACGCGCGACTATGTCGTTTCGGCCCGTGTGGCGGGGGCGAAACTGCCGCGTCTGATGTTCGTCACCGTGCTGCCCAACTGCCTTGCGCCGATCATCGTGCAGGCGGCCTTGTCCTTCTCCAACGCGATCCTCGATGTGGCCGCGTTGGGCTTTCTCGGCATGGGCGCGCAACCGCCGACGCCGGAATGGGGCACGATGCTGGCCGAGGCACGAGAGTTCATTCTGCGCGCGTGGTGGGTCGTGACCCTGCCGGGTCTGGCGATCCTGATCACCGTGCTGTCGATCAACCTGATGGGCGACGGGCTGCGTGACGCGCTCGACCCGAAACTGAAGCGGAGCTGAGATCATGGCACTGCTGAACATTCGCAATCTGTCCGTCGAATTCGCCACTGGCGGCGGGTCATTCCGCGCCGTGGACGGGGTCGATGTCACTGTCGAGGGCGGCGAGGTGCTGGCCATCGTCGGCGAATCCGGATCGGGCAAATCCGTCTCGATGCTGGCGGCCATGGGCCTTCTGCCATGGACGGCGACCGTGACCGCGGACGAGCTGAGCTTTGACGGCAGGGACCTGCGCGACCTGTCGGCCTCGGCGCGCCGCAAGGTGATCGGGCGCGAAATCTCGATGATCTTTCAGGAACCGATGTCGTCGTTGAATCCGTGCTTTACTGTTGGTTTCCAGATTCGCGAGGCGTTGAAACAACACCTGAAGCTGGACAGTTCGGCCCGCAAGAAACGCGCTCTGGAACTGATGGAGATGGTGGGCATTCCGGCACCGGAAAAACGCCTGACTGCCTTTCCGCACCAGTTGTCGGGCGGGATGAACCAGCGGGTGATGATCGCCATGGCCATCGCCTGTGGACCCAAGCTGCTGATCGCGGACGAACCGACGACGGCGCTGGACGTCACCATCCAGGCGCAAATCCTGGATCTGCTGACCGGGTTGCAACGCGATACCGGCATGGGGCTGATCCTGATCACGCATGACATGGGGGTGGTGGCCGAGACCGCGCACCGGGTCGCCGTGCAATATGCCGGCTGGAAGGTCGAGGATCAGCCGGTTGAGACCCTGTTCGACACCCCGCATCACCCCTATACCGCCGCGCTTCTGGCAGCCCTGCCGGAACGGGCCACCGAACGCCGTCTGCCGACCATTCCCGGCGTCGTGCCTGGCCAGTTCGACCGGCCCCGAGGCTGCCTGTTCTCGCCGCGTTGCGCCTATGCCGACGATCTTTGCCGCTCGACCGTACCGCCTTTGCAATCGCCGGAACTGGGCCGCGCGAAGTGCCACTACCCCCTGTCGGTCCCAGCCAAGGAGGAGGTGCAATGAGCGGCCCCGTCGTCACCGCCCGCAACCTGTCGCGTCATTACGAAAGCGGCGGTGGCATGTTCAAGGAGCGGCAGGTCGTGCGCGCCCTGTCAGAGGCCAGTTTTTCGATCCAGCCCGGCAAGACGCTTGCGGTTGTGGGCGAAAGCGGCTGCGGCAAGTCCACGCTCGCGCGGCTGATCACCCTGATCGAGGAGCCGACCGCGGGCGACTTCACCATCAACGGGGTCGAGGCCGTGCCCGAGAACTGGGACAGCCTGCGGTCCCAGGTGCAGATCGTGTTTCAGGATCCTTATGGCTCGCTCAACCTGCGCCACCGCGTCGGCGCGATCATCGAAGAACCGCTGAAGATCAAGCGTCCGGACATTTCTGCCGCCGACCGTGCCGACAAGGCGCGCGAGATGATGGCGATGGTGGGCCTTCGGCCCGAACATTACGACCGCTTTCCGCATATGTTCTCCGGCGGGCAGCGCCAGCGTATCGCCATTGCGCGCGCCCTGATACTGGAGCCGAAACTGCTGGTGCTGGACGAGCCTGTCTCGGCGCTTGATCTGTCGATCCAAAGCCAGGTGCTCAACCTGCTTCTTGACCTGCAAGAGCGGATGGACCTCGCCTATCTGTTCATCTCGCATGACCTGTCGGTGGTGCGTCATGTTGCCGATGATGTGGTGGTGATGTATCTGGGCCGTCCGGTTGAACGCGGGTCGAAAGAGGCGGTCTTTTCGGCACCGCGCCATCCCTACACCGTGGCGTTGCTGTCAGCGACACCCTCGGCTGATCCGGCCCGCGTGCGCAAGCGGATCAAGCTGGAAGGAGAGTTGCCCTCACCGCTGGCAATCCCGGATGGCTGCCCGTTCGCGCCCCGCTGCTGGAAGGCGCAGGATCGGTGTCGCAAGGAACGCCCGTTGCTGGACGATGCCGATCACGCCGCAGCCTGTTTTTACCCTGAAAGCCCGGAGGACAACGGTTAAAACGTCCGCCGACGGGGTCAGCTTGTGCGGACCATCAGGCGCGTCAGCCCGTGAAAATGATACAGGTTGGCATATTCCGGCGCGTCCGTCAGCCTCAAATGCGGGTGTTGTTTCAGCAGAGTTGCCAGGCCGATCCGCAGTTCCAACCGGGCCAGCGGCGCACCGACGCAGAAATGCAGACCGGCACCAAAGCTGGCATTGGGCTTGGGTGCGCGCGTCGGATCAAACTTGTCTGGATCTGTCCAATTCGCCGGGTCGCGATTGGCGGCACCCAACATCAGGGCAACCTGATCGCCGCGTTGGAACATGTGATCGTGTATTGTGACAGGCTCTTTCGCGTAGCGGGTAAACATATGCAGCGGAGGATCGTAGCGTAGGATTTCTTCGACAGTGCGTT
Source organism: Primorskyibacter flagellatus (assembly GCF_900176485.1). Classification (GTDB taxonomy): domain Bacteria; phylum Pseudomonadota; class Alphaproteobacteria; order Rhodobacterales; family Rhodobacteraceae; genus Primorskyibacter; species Primorskyibacter flagellatus. Next base: position 48,358 of record NZ_FWYD01000014.1, on the reverse strand, counting down.
CCATGTCGGCCTGGGCTTCGGACAGCATTCCGGTTTCCAACAGCGTTTTCACCCCGTTGCCCAGCGTGTGCACCGTAGCCTCGTGTCCGGCGTTAAGCAGCAGGATACAGGTGGTGATCAGCTCGTCTGTTGACAGCTTTTCGCCTTCTTCTTCTGCTGCGATCAGATGGGTGATAAGGTCGTCGGCAGGTTTCGCCCGACGCTCCTCGACATAGCCACGCAGAAAGTCCGAAAATTCCTGTGCGGCGCTGGCGGCGGCGTCCTCGATGGCCCGGTTCCGGCGGGCTTGGTACATCGCGACCATGGCGTTGGACCAGTTCAGCAGTTGTGGTGCCATACTGTCCGGCACCCCCAGAAGCCGGGCAATGACGATCACCGGCAGCGGTGTGGCATAGGCCGTGATCAGATCGAACGGATCGTCCGGCAGGGCCTGTGCAAGCTCCAGCGCCAGTGCCTCGATCTCCGGTGCAAGTTCCTTGATCCGCCTTGACGTAAAGCCACGCAGAACCAACCCCCGCAACCGGGTGTGACGGGGCGGGTCAAGCTCCAGCATGGAATGCGCTTCGACCGCGTAGAAGGCCCGCAAGTGTTCGGGGATCTCGCCTGAGAGTTCCGCCGGGCATTCGCGGCCAAAGCGGCGATCACGCAGGATAGCGTGAACCGTCGCGTGGTCCATCGCGGCGGGCATGCCGTAGGCGTCCCACCAAACCAGCGGCCCGTTTTCGCGGGCGCGGTCATAAGCGGGGTAGGGATCTTGCACAAAGGCGGCGTCGGTCGGGGATTGATCAAAGCTGTACATGGCGGCACTTCATGCCCTATCGCGCCCCGGTTGCAAGCGGGATATGCGGGTTGCCGCCGGATCATGCGGATTTCTGTAGAAAAGTTGCTTGCCACCGGTGATCTGCTTGGCTAAACCCCGCTGCACGGGTGATTAGCTCAGTTGGTAGAGCGCTTCGTTTACACCGAAGATGTCGGGAGTTCGAGCCTCTCATCACCCACCATATTTTTCACAGAGACTCAGAAAATGGCGCGGCGGGAAACGCGGCGATCAGATTATGTGTTTGAGCGGTGATTTGAAAAATCCTGCCCGCGCCTGCCCGAAACCGTTCTTCGTTGAAACTGGTCCAAGCGTAACCAATGGCCAAGCAGTTCGCTCGGCTCTGGGCTCATGCAATGAAGGGTGGCGGGGCGATAAAGGGTGCGGCCGGACGAGGACCGCATCCAGTCAGTATTCTTCGCTGCTGTTATTGCTTTGCCAGGGTTTCACAAGGTTGCCGAAGCGGGTGAACTGGGCCTCAAAGCTAAGTGCGACCGTGCCGATCGGACCGTGGCGCTGCTTGCCGATAACGACCTCTGCCTTGCCATGCAGATGGGACATCTCATCCTGCCAGCGCGCCATCGCGTCCAGATCGTGATCGCCGGGCTTCTCGCGTTCCTTGTAGTATTCCTCGCGGAACACGAACATCACCGCGTCGGCATCCTGTTCGATAGAGCCTGATTCCCGCAGGTCCGACAGTTGCGGACGCTTGTCCTCGCGGTTTTCGACCTGACGCGACAGCTGTGACAGGGCGATGACCGGGATGTTGAGTTCCTTGGCGATGGCCTTCATGCCCATGGTGATTTCCGAGATTTCGTTGACCCGGTTTTCCGACCGGCCGGTGCCGCGCACCAGCTGCAAGTAGTCGATGATCAACACGTCCAGCCCATGCGTCCGCTTCAGCCGTCGGGCGCGCGCCGCAAGCTGCGAGATCGGCAGGGCTGGCGTGTCGTCGATGAACAGCGGACAGGCTTCCAGAGCTTTCGCTGCCTCGACAAAACGGCGGAATTCGACCTCGTCCATGTCACCCTGACGGATCTTGTGAGAGCTGATTTCAGAGGCTTCGGCAAGGATACGACCGGCAAGCTGTTCGGCGCTCATCTCAAGGCTGTAAAACCCCACGACGCCACCTTCGACCGCTCCTTCGGTGCCGTCGGGCAGGATGCCGCGCTTATAGGCCTTTGCGACGTTGAAGGCGATGTTGGTGGCCAGCGAGGTTTTCCCCATCGACGGACGACCCGCAAGGATCAGAAGGTCGGATTTGTGCAGGCCGCCCAGTTTGCTGTCCAGATCGGTCAGGCCCGTAGAGATCCCCGCCAGCCCGCCGTCGCGCTGATAGGCGGCGTTGGCGACGTTCACCGCCTCTGTCACGGCTTTCAGGAAAGACTGGAAGCCGCTTTCGCTCTGGCCCTGTTCGGCCAGCTTGTACAGCGCCTGTTCGGCCTCGACGATCTGTTCCTTGGGTTCTGATCCGATTTCGACCTTCGTGGCCTTGGCGCTGATGTCGCGGCCCAGCAGGATCAGATCGCGACGCACCGCCAGATCATAGATCATCTGCGCGTAATCACGGATCGCGAACGAGGCCACGGCAGAGCCGGCCAGCGTCGCAAGATAGCGTGGCCCGCCCAGTTCCTTCAGTCCTTCGTCATCTTCCAGAAACGCCTTGAGCGTCACCGGAGAGGCAAGATTGTTCTTGGCGATTCGCGCCGCTGCGACTTCGAAAATGCGGGCATGGACGGGTTCGTAGAAATGTTGGGGCCCGATGATGCTGGCGACGCGGTCATAGACGTCATTATTGGTCAGGATTGCGCCCAAAAGCTGCTGTTCTGCCTCGATGGAATGGGGCATCGTTTCGGGCTGCTGGATCTCTGCGCCTGTTGGATTGAATGCGGTGATCTCGTTCATCTTGCGCCCCTCTGCCCGTCAGACCGCCCACATAAACCATCGCCTGCGGCGGAGGCAAATTGTATAACCTGTGGACAGTCTGTGGGTAATTTTTATTACACTATCTTGACAGATATGCGGCCTGCACGTCAACATATTGTGGCAAAATCCTGCCACTTCGACCGAGTTGCAATGTTGGCGATTGTTGAACCAAGCGGACGTTGCGTCAGCTCTTGGCAGCCATCCGGGCCTCTTGCCAGTCGCGGGGCGCTTTCAGAAACGCCTCAACTTCCGTCAGGGTCGCCTCGTCAAAAGCCTGTTGCGCGCGAGCCTCTGCCAGGACGTCCCACCAAGTGCACAGGTGATGCAGCGCAACCCCGTGGTCGCCAAGGGTTTTGACTGTTTCGGGGAAGATGTCGTAGTAGAAAATCACCGCCGTATGGCCGCAGGACGCCCCGGTTTCGCGAATCGCATCGACGAAAGACAGCTTCGATCCGCCATCGGTGGTCAGATCCTCGACCAGCAGGACGCGCTGGCCTTCGGTCATCGTGCCTTCGATCCGCGCATTGCGGCCGTAGCCCTTGGGTTTCTTGCGCACATAGGTCATCGGCAGGGCCATGCGCTCTGCCACCAGTGCTGCGAATGGAATGCCCGCGGTTTCACCGCCGGCGATATTGTCGAACGCCTCAAACCCGGCGTTGCGCATGATGGTCACAGTCAGGAAATCCATCAGCGTGGCACGGATGCGGGGGTAGGAGATCAGCTTGCGGCAGTCGACATAGCTGGGTGAGGGCAATCCCGAGGACAGCGTATAGGGCGTTTCGGCATTGAAGTTCACAGCGCCGATCTCCAGCAGCATCCGGGCGGTCAGCCGGGCGATTTCCTGGTGGTCAGGGTAGGCAGAAGGGATCATGGCGATGTCCTTTGGCTAAGGCGGGATCAGGTGACGGCCCAATGGACCGGAAAGCCGGGGTCAAAGACGGTGACGGGGCCATCGGCAGTGTCGATCTTTGACGGATAGGTGACGGGGTTTGCCTCACGGGTCAGGGTCAACGTGGCCTTGTTGGCGGGCAACCCGTAGAAGGCTGGGCCGTTCAATGAGGCGAAACCTTCCAACCGGTCCAGCGCGCCATCCTCGTCAAACACATGCGCCAAAAGCGACATCGTGTTCGTGGCGGTGAAACACCCGGCGCAGCCGCAGGCCTGTTCCTTCAGCGCATCGGTATGGGGCGCACTGTCTGTGCCCAAAAAGAACGAGTCCTCGCCGCTGGTGGCCGCTTCGCGCAGGGCCAGCCGATGCTCTTCGCGCTTGGCGACGGGCAGGCAGTAGTAATGCGGTTTGATTCCGCCCACGAGGATATGGTTGCGGTTGATGATCAGGTGATGCGTGGTGATCGTGGCACCCAGATCGGCACCGCCGGCACGGGCATAGTCCACGCCCTGTTTCGTGGTGATATGTTCCATCACCACGCGCAGGCCGGGGGTGGCGCGGCGGATCGGGTCCAGCACGGTGTCGATGAACACGGCCTCGCGATCGAAAATGTCGATCTCGGCTGCTGTCACCTCTCCGTGGACACAAAGCGGACAGCCGACCTCGGCCATACGTTCCAGCACCGGACGCACCTTGTCGAAATCGCGCACGCCGGAATTGGAATTGGTTGTGGCACCCGCCGGGTATAGTTTGACGGCGGTGATCAGGCCTGATGCATGGGCCGCAGCCAGATCGTCCGGGTCCGTGTCTTCGGTCAGGTAGAGCGTCATCAGCGGTTTGAAATCCGCGCCCTCGGGCAGGGCGGCCATGATGCGGTCGCGATAGGCGGCGGCCTGTGCGCCGGTGACGACCGGTGGCACAAGATTCGGCATGATGATCGCACGGCCAAAATGACGCGCGGTTTCAGGGGCGACGGCGGTCAACATGGCACCGTCGCGCAGATGCAGATGCCAATCGTCGGGACGGCGTATGGTCAGTGTCTGGGTCATGCGGCGTCCGATAGCACGGGCGGACAGATGCGCACCAGAGGGTGGGGACGCAAATCAAAGCCTCCGGGACCGATTTTCGGAAGTTTCACGCGCGCTATCTGATGCATCGGCGTTGACGACGCGGGCAATGGTCAAGTGCGGGCCTTCAGCGCGGCGGCCTGCCGCGCAAGCGTGCCGTGATGGGCAAGGAAACGCGCCTTGTCGAACGGCACCGGCTGCGAGGGCGGCGTCATCAGCAACCGACCGAACAAGGCGCGGTAGGGTTCTTCCGCCAGTAGCGCGTCGAACTGCGCGACGCGCCACTGCACGGCCTTGTCGTGCAGCGTGGCAAGCTGAGGGTCGGCAGCCAGTTCGGCCCGGATCTCAGCGGTCTGCGCGGCCAGTGCCTGGATCGAGAGATCCTCATCGGTGTTGAAATTCCGCTCCACCCAGTAGTCAAGCCCCAGCATGTGATCGGAATGCACGGCCCTGCCGCGCGCCGCCTTCAGCACATAGCTTTCCATCGCGCCGAGCGCATAGTGATTAAGCTGCGCCAAGCCGTAATTGGGCCGCCCGTAATTGCTGAAAATACGCTTTGTGGTGAAGCCTTCATCAAGAAGACGTCCGTGGCCGTCAAACCACCGCGCGTGGGTCAAGCGGCTGTCGCGGGGATTGCGGGGTCGGTGAATTCCTAGGTTCCGGTAGGTGCGATCATTGCGGTAAAGCGTCTTGAACATCGCCGCGCGCCACGGCCAATACATGATCTCGGGCGCGGCGCGGGTGAATTGCTGCGGCACAGGCCGATCATGGTATCGCTCAATCCCCGCATTGCCGAACAGACGCCATGTCAGCGTGATCGCGGTCGCTTCGGGCAGCGCTTCGATCAACGCAGACAGGGTGCGGTTGCCGATATGGACGTTCACGAACTCGTCGATATCCAGCGCCAGCAGCCAATCGGCGGCTTTCACAGGTTCGGACTTGTCGGCCAACTTGAGGCCCGCGAACTGGATGCCACCCCGCCCGTGCGGGCCATCGTTGCGGATATGCGTCAGGCCGCCCATGTCCTGCAAGCGGTCCAGCATCGCATCGGTGCCGTCCTGACAATCATTTGAGAGCACGACAAAATCCGTGACCCCGCAGGCGCGGTGATGGGCCAGCCAATCAAGCAGAAAGGCGGCCTCGTTGCGCACCGTCAGAACAGCGCAGATCCTCATGCGGCCGCCCGCAAGTCTTGCAGCCATGAGCCGATTGAAGGCCCGCCCACCATCACCAGCCCTTGCGGAACGTGACGACCTTGGCCTCGGACGCCTTGGGGAAATAGGTCAAGCCAGCCTTGTGCATGGTGTCGAACACCGATTGCACGCCCGCCTGTCCAATCCATTGCGGGTGCAACTCAATCACGGCAGCGCGAAGCCCGGACCAATCGGCGCATGCCAGCAGGTCGGCCTCTGCTCCCTCGATGTCGCAGACAAGAACGGTGGGCCGAAGCTCTGCCAAGGTTTTGGGCAGGCTGCGCATCTCGACCTTTTCGACAGAGACAATACTGTCCGGCCCGCTTTCGCGATTCAGCGAGGAGGCGAGGAAGTTCTTGCGGACGAAAAAATCCGCGGGCGCGCCGTCTTCGGGTGCCAGCAGGGCATTGTGTACCGTGACGTTGGTGACGTCGTTGGCTTCGTGGACCGAGCGGATATAGGGGATGAGGCCGGGATTTGCCTCGAACGCATGGATGTGCTCAACCGGATTCTTCGTGGCAATCAGCGTTGACATATACCCGATGCCGGCACCCAGTTCCAACACCACGTCGCCTTGCTGGACGACCTTCATCACCGCGTCGCATTCCTTGCGCTCATACAGACCTTCGCGCAATGCGCCGCGTACCCGACCGGTCGTGATGTCGGGATGTTTGGGGATTTTCATGCCGCGCGATCTTAGAAATTGCCGCGGCTGCGTCGGGGCGTCCATGTCAGCTCTCCATATCGAGTGCCAGCGCATAGGCGACACGTTCCGTTTCTGTCAATCGCATGGCCAGCGCCTTGCGGTAAAGCTCTGCAAATTCGGGGTTCGCGTGCAACTCGTCGGCCTTGGCACGGTGCCAGCCCAGCCCGTTTTTGTGCAAGGCGCGCAATCTGTCATCCTCCATCAGCCGGTCATATTCCAGTTGCATACGGGGTATGTTGCGCTTGATGGTGATGTCTGTGAAGTCTGACCAATCCATCCGGATCCAGTAATTCAATCCGATTGACCGGTTGACATGCAGGGCGCGGCCGCGTTGCCGCTTGATCAGGAAACTCTCTGCCGACCGCAGCGCGTAATGGTTCAGTTGCAGCAGATCGTAGCCGATGGATTTGCGCGAGTTGCGCCAGCCGTTCTGGACAACTTCGTCCGTCATGTCCGCACCCGACCCGTTGACCCATCGGACCTGTTCACGAAATGCCTCGTCCAGCTTGTTCGGTCTGTGACAAGAGATTTTGCCATAGGCCCCGATATTGCGGAACATTGTCTTGAAGCCCCATACGGTGTGCGGTTTGGGGCAATATTTCGGCGCGCATCCGTCAAACTGGTCGATCACAAACCGATCTTCCAGCCGGTGAATGCCGTTGTGACCGAACAGCCGCCACGTCATGGCCACATTGGTGGCATCCGGAACGCGCGCCAGAAAGTCCTGCAAGGTGCCATTGTCGCAGCGCACGTTCATAAACTCGTCGACGTCGATATGGATGATCCAGTCGGCCTTGCGGATCAGTGGTTCCTTCAGCGCCTGATTGAGCGCGTATTGCTGCGGGGACTTGCCCCTCCAGCCATCGTTGTTGCGGTGCTGGACCACGCCCATGTCTTGCAGACGGTCTAGAATTTCCGCCGTCCCGTCCTCGCACCCATTGGTATAGATCAGGAAATTGTCGACACCGATGGCGCGGTGATAGGCGATCCATTCGACGATATAGGGTGCCTCGTTCTTCATGCACCCGACGATGACATTGCCGCTTGTTCCTTGGGGCAGGTCGCGCGGGGGCGCTGGCGTATAAGCGGCGGCCAGATCTTCCTCGTTCACAAGACCCAGACGGTTATGCGGCGCGAGGTACGACCCTTGCAGCTTGGCAAAGTTCTGACGGGCGAGCGGCGGCATGATGGCCTGGGCGACGTCAGTCAGCCCATCAAGCGATTCATCCTGGGCAGGCGCCTCGCCGTTCAGCGCGGCCAGATCGGCGGCGCGGTCCTGCATTTCCTGCTTCGCGGCCTGACGAATCCGGGGACGGAAGGCCAGAAGATATTGCGTCGCACGAAAGCCGAACTGTGGATCGGCTTCTCGCCAGGCTGGTGCAGCGGCGTCAGGCGTCATCGACTGTGGGGTCAAGGCTGGGTGGCGCTTCAGAAGCTCAGCATTGGCAGCGGCGAACCGGTTGGACACGATTGCCAGACTGCCCGGCGCAATGGGCGAGCCTTCGACCTTTATCTCTCCCAACAGGCGTCGCCAGGTCTGGCGCGGAAGAATCGCATTTTCGTGGTCAAGATACCTCAGCAAGACGTCGTTGAACTGGCGGCCGCGTGTCAGCCATGCCGCAGCGGGTTCTGCTGGCAGGGGGTGCGCCTCATATTTGCCAAAGGCCTTCCTGATGGCAAACGTCTGCGCGACCTCGTCCAGCAACTTGTCAGACCCGATCACAGCGGCATCCAGCGCACGCAAAGATGTCGCGCCCTTGCCGAACACCGCATCCCATTCCTGCACCAACCGGGCATAGTCCAACCAGAACGGCGCAGCCTGCGCGTCCGCGAACACGCTTTCCTGCGGGTTTGACGCGGGGGCGTCGTCCAAGGCTGCCTGCCACCAATCGCTGGCGTCCGTCAGGCCGATTTCAAGGTCGAGCGGCCTTCTGCGACCGTCCCAGATTTGCTGAGCGTACCATCGTGCCAGCATGCGGGCCTGCTCTTCGACATGGGCGACAATGCGGATGTCATCAGACAGCGGCGACAGCATCGCGCGCAGGCGTTCCAGTTCCGAGCGTGACACCAAGGCGGTCCCGAGTTGATGCGACGACAGAATCAACACCTCCGGGGTGTGTTGATCCACCTCGCGGCGCAGCCCTTCGGCCACCTGTTCGCGCAATTGCGCCTGTTTCTCGGCGGTCCCATAGCCGCGGTTGAACCGAAGACTGTCGATATTTTCAGGATCGGTCACTGCCATGAACAATCGCGTATGGTTGTGCGCACCGGGGGTTCGGGCGTAGCGAATGCCTTTTTCGGTCAGTTGGTTGCGCTTTGCATCGAGAATCTTTTGCAGACGCCCAGTCGCTGCCGCATCCAGCCCGATATGCAGGTGAATGCGCATTATACTGCGCCCGGTGACGGCAGTGATGCGTTGACATTGGCCTTGCCCCACCATGGCAGATCCACGCCCAGAAACGCCCCGATTTGCGCGGGCGCGTCAGTATCCTCGACATGATATTCCAGAAAATCGCGCGCGCCCCGGAAAAGCTGTCGCATATGCGCGTAATGCCCCTCGATCCAGGTGACACGTTGCAACGTGGTTTCCCCGAAGCCCGACGGCAGGCCGGGGATGGCGCCACCCGGCAAGCGAGACATGCCCAGATCGGCCCATCGCAGCATCGAGCCGGACAAGGTGCGCGCGTCGCGTCGCGAACACACGAAGCGCACATCGGGATGACGCTGGCGGATCGCGTCGATGACGCCCCAATCGGTCTGCGGCCACAGAGACAATGTCGGGGTGATGACACTGATCTCTGTCAGCGCGTCGAAATCACCAAGAAATTCCAACGGATCGCCGGACCTGAACAGCCCTTCGTAAAGCTGGCGCGCAACAAATGTCCCTGCCAGATGAGGATCGTCTGTCTGGCTGCGGCGGATGCGATGGTCGGCGACGATTAGGCCGGCGGCGCGCAATGCGGTGGCCAGCGTCGTCGTGCCGGATTTCGGCAGACCAAGGTTGATGACGCGCAAACGACTCATGCCGTAATCCCCAACGCGCGCATCAAGGCCAGTTCCTCGGGCGGAATCGTCGGGGCCAGCCGCAACTGCTCATGCATTTTCCGATAGGCCTCTTGTTCCATCAGGGCATCGCGTTTCTCGATATGCAGGCGCACCGCCGCGTCATGCAACGCGCCGATTTCCGGGTCGGCTTTCATCTCGGCCAAAGCCGCGTCCAGATCCGGCAGATAGCGCAGGATCGAGCGGTCCTCCCATGCGCTGTCATTGCGCTCTCGCCAATAGGTGTCGTCGAAATTGCGGTTGTCGCGGTTCACATCGCCCCGGTCATTCTTAACCAGATAGCTGTCCAGCGAACGCAAGGCATAGTGGTTGAGCGCTGCGTGCACCCGCGCGCCCGCCGCCGGGAATTTGCGAATGCGGCGCGGATTGGCCGCGACAAGAAACTTGTGCGGCACGGCACGTCCCGAGCCATCCGTCCAATGCGGCCGCTTTTCCTCGGTCAGATCGTTGCGAAAGAACGGCCGATGCGCGCCGTAATATTGCAGCGGAAAATCCCTCCGCACCAACGTCTTGACCTCGATGGCAGAGTCCCCGCACCAAATGTCCGGATTGTGGCAGCGGGTGAACTGCGCGATCACCGGGCGGTCATCATAGCGATCGACCCCGCCATTGGCGAAAAACTGAAAGGTCGCGGAAATCGCCTGCGGATCGCCGCAGGCCTCGATCAGCGCGGGGATCGTATGGTCGCCCGCGTGGATGTTCAAGAACTCATCCACATCCGCGATCCAGATCCAATCCGCGTCGGACGCCACATCCTGCCGCGTGGCGTCTTTCAGCGCCTCCATCTGATAGTTACGCCCCTTGGCCGGATTGGGCAGGTGCCGCACGATGCCGCGCGCCGCCAAAGCGTCCAGCAGCGCATCGGTCCCGTCGCTGCAATCATTCGAATAAAACAGGAAATCCGTTACGCCCAGCAGACGGTTGAAGACGATCCATTCCAGCAGGAACGGACCCTCATTCTTGACACATGTCACGGCAGTTATGCGCATATCCGCATTCCCGCCCTTGTGCTGTTCATTGCCCGCTGCCCGCCGTCCTGCTCGAAAGTTCCACCTTCCGTAACATGAATTGATTTAGCGAAACATTGCAGCTTGAAGGAAAACGGTCAAGAAACGCACCAGTCCGGACAACGGCGCAGATCCAACAGGTCCGCCCGTCTGCGACCTTGGCGCTATTGACCCCGGCGGCGCGCCATTGCACCCAAGGGGCAGGAGGACCGTGAATGTCTCAGCCAGATACAATCGATGCCGTGCAGGACATGCTGGCGCAGCAGGGTTACATTTGCGGACGCGCGCTCGCAACGGTGGTGTTCCTGTCGCTGCGTCTGGGAAGACCATTGTTTCTGGAAGGCGAGGCCGGGGTCGGAAAGACAGAGATCGCAAAGGCGATTGCCGCCTCGCTTGGTCGACGCCTGATCCGGCTGCAATGCTACGAAGGGCTGGATGCGTCCTCTGCCGTCTACGAATGGAACTTTCCCGCGCAGATGATCGCCATCCGCAGCGCCGAGGCGCAAGGCAACGCCGACAGGGATGTGCTGACCCGTGAACTCTTCGGGCCGGATTTCCTGATCGAGCGTCCATTGTTGCAAGCCATGCGCCCCGATGAAAACGGTGCCCCGGTGCTGCTGATCGACGAACTGGACCGCACCGATGAACCGTTCGAGGCTTTTCTGCTGGAAGCCCTGTCCGACTTTCAGGTGACCATCCCCGAGATCGGCACCATCAAGGCACCCGAACCGCCCATCGTCATCCTGACCTCCAACCGCACGCGCGAGGTGCATGACGCGCTCAAACGCCGCTGTCTCTACCACTGGGTCGACTACCCGACTTTCGACCGCGAGATCGAGATTCTGCATGCCCGCGCCCCCGAAGCTGCCGAATCCCTCAGCAGCGAGATCGTGGCCTTCGTCCAGCGCCTGCGCACCGAGGATCTGTTCAAGAAACCCGGCGTGGCCGAAACCATTGACTGGGCAAAATGCCTGTTGGCGCTGGATGTGATCGACCTGTCGCCAGAGGTCATCAGCGACACGCTGGGTGCCATCCTGAAATATCAGGACGACATCCAGAAACTGCAAGGCTCGGAAGCCAAGCGTCTTCTGGACGAGGCCAAAGCCACGCTGGATCCTGCATGACCCGCCACTGTCTTCTTCTTGGCGGAAATACTCTCGGGGGGTGCGGGGGGCAGACAGCCCCCCGCTGCACAACGTCACCGCAGGCGGATCGCAGGTTCCGGGCAGATGCCTGAATATCTTCCGCTGGACATTCCCGACAACCCGCGGCTTGGCAATAACATCACCCATTTTGCCCGCGCATTGCGCCGTGCCGGGCTGCCGGTCGGACCCGGCCGGGTGATTGATGCTGTTCGCGCGGTAGAGGCTGCGGGCTTTACCAACAAACGCGACTTTTACTGGACGCTGCATGCCTGTTTCGTGAACCGGCCCGAACATCGCATCGTCTTTGCCCAGATCTTCCGGCTGTATTGGCGCGATCCGCGTTACCTCGAACACATGATGTCGATGATGCTGCCTGCCGTGCGCGGCGTGCAGGAGGAAAAGCTTGCCCAATCTGCCGAGAAACGCGCGGCAGAGGCGCTGCTGGACGGCAAGCAACCCGATGCGCCCGAAAAGCCAGATTCCGAGAAAGAGGAAACGCAGATCGAGATCGACGCCTCGCAGACCATGTCCGCCGAGGAAAAGCTGCGCACGCTCGATTTCGAACAGATGTCCACCGCCGAAGTCGCAGAGGCCAAGCGCATGCTGGCGCGGCTGAAACTGCCCGTGAAACCGATCCCGTCGCGCCGGGGGATGGCATCACTGCATGGCAAGCATACCGACTGGCGGCGCACCATTCGCGCGGCAATGCGCAACGGTGGCGAGATCCGCAGCCTGGCGCACACGAAACCTCGTCCGCGCTGGCCCAACCTTGTGGTGCTGTGCGATATTTCCGGTTCGATGTCGCAATATTCCCGCATGGTTCTGCATTTTCTGCATGCAGTGGCGAATGAGAAAGGCGCGGGCTGGGCAAAGGTCCACGCCTTCACTTTTGGCACGCGGCTGACCAACATCACACGCCATCTGGCCACCCGCGATGTGGATCAGGCGCTGAAAGCCGCAGGAGCCGAGGCGCAGGACTGGGAAGGTGGGACACGGATCGGTGCCAGCCTGCACGCTTTCAACCGCGACTGGTCGCGCCGGGTGATGGGGCAGGGCGCAGTTGTCCTGCTGATCACTGACGGTCTGGACCGTGACGATGCCGGCGCGCTGGAACGCGAGATGGAGCGGCTGCACCTGTCATCCCGCCGTCTGATCTGGCTCAACCCCTTGTTGCGTTGGGATGGCTTCGCGCCCAAGGCAACCGGCATTCGGGCCATGTTGCCGCATGTCGACAGCTTCCGCGCGGGCCATTCCATTCAGTCGCTGGAAGACTTGGCCAACGCGATTTCGCGCACCGATGATGTTGGCGAGAAAGCCCGCCTGATGGCGCTTCTCGAAGGCTGACCCGGCGGATTTCTGCTGGTGCGGTCGGACCTTCATGCAACCCTATCGCCTGTTTCTGCATTGTCCCATGACGCCTTCACCGGGCAACAGTTGAAAGGACACGCATATGAGACATGGGATTTTCAGATCGACGACGGCGCTGGCAGTCGTGGCCAGCCTTGCAACACCCGCTCCGATTCTCGCGCAAACGCCAGATCTTGCGTCGATGTCTTCCTCTGACATCACGCAAGAAATTATTCGTTGCCGACTAGAGGAAGCGGCGCGGGCCGGACAGGGCGCGACTGAAGATCCGTTTTGTGTGGCCTACGAAGACGGCTCTGTTGCGCAACAGATCGGCGAACAGTTTGCCGAGTTTGACGCCGCTGCGCGCAAAGTGACCGCGCAGCAACTGGGCGCTGACGTGGATGCGCAGCTGTTTGCAGACGGCGACGCGGCTTCGGCATCAGCCGAAGACGGTGCCGCAGCCGATCAGGCGCAGGCCGAGGCACCCGACGAGGCAGAGGCGCAAGCGGAGGTCGAGACCGACGCAGAACCGCAAGCCGACGCCGAGGCAGTCCCGTCTCCCGAGGCAGAAGAAACGGCAGATGCCGAGCCGACAGCAGAGGCTGTGACGCCGGTGGAGGACGAGGGTGAGACATCCGCCGAGGGTGCCGAGCCAACTCCAGATGCACCAGCGCAAGACGTGCCGTCAGACGCCGAAAATGCCGCGCAGGATCCGACTTCAGACGCGGCGACTGCCGAAGCAGAGGCCGCAGGTCAGGCGCAGGCGGCCGAGACGCAGCCTGCCGGAGACGAGGCAAGTCAGGCGGACGATCTGGCGAAGGCTCTGGCTGATCAGGAAGCTGCCGGTCAGGCGGCGACCAATGAACAGACAGAAGCCCCGGCCGACGAGGATGGCGGCACCGACGGTAACTCGGATGAACAACCCGCCGGTGATGCGGCAGCTGTGACGGATGATGCCGCGACGGATGCAGACACCTCCGATGCAGCATCTGCCGATCAGACGGCCACTGAAGAGCAGCCGGCGGAAGACCAGGCCACGGAAGAACAGGCGGCTGAAGAGCAGGCCCCGCAAGCCGAAGATCCTGAACCGATGGACAGCCAGCAGCAGGCCGACGCCTTGGCCGAAGATCTGGCGCAGGGAACCGAGTCGATGGCCGCCGCTGCCGGACAGGATGATGGCGAAGCCGAAGTCACCGAAGAGACCGTGACCGAGGAAACTGCGCGCAGTTCCTCCGAGGAATTCGACACCAATGTTACGGGCGAGCAAGAGAAGCGCGAGAAGGATGACGACGACAAATCCGGCCTGAGCAACTTTGAACGCGCAGCGCTTCTTGGACTGGGTGCCGTGGCGATCGGCAGTCTGCTGGGCGAGGGTGAAAAGGTCGTCAGCAACTCTGGCGACCGGTTGGTCGTCGAGGATCAAGGCCAGTATCGGATTATCAAGAATGACGATGCGCTGCTGCGCCGTCCGGGGTCGGATGTGAAGACCTATCGCTATTCCGATGGCTCAACCCGCAACGTCGTCACGCGCGAAAATGGCGCGACAGTCGAAACCGTCCGTGCTGCCGATGGCCGTGTGCTGCGCCGCACACGAACGCTTCAGGACGGAACCGAAGTGGTGTTGTTCGATGATACGCAACAAAGCGAGCAGGTCCAAATCAGTGAGTTGCCGCAAGCCACGGAACGTCGCTCGTTCAATGCCGGAGAGGTGCAGGCCGATGATCTGGCCCGCGCGCTTGCCCAGGCCCAGAACGAGGGCGTGAACCGGACATTTTCGCTGGCGCAGATCCGCAATATCGACGCGGTGCGCGACCTGGTGCCCGAGATCACGGTGAACACCATCAACTTTGAGACCAATTCGGCGGTGATCCGCCCCGATGAGGCCGAGGAGTTGGCAGCACTTGGCAACGCCATGCGCGACATGATCGAGAAGAACCCGCGTGAGGTGTTTCTGATCGAAGGGCATACGGATGCGACCGGTGCGGCGAATTACAACCTCGCCCTGTCAGACAGGCGCGCGGAAACCGTGGCGCTGGCGCTGACAGAATATTTCGACGTGCCGCCCGAGAATATGGTGGTGCAGGGTTACGGCGAATCCGACCTGGTAATCCGCACGGCCGCTGCCGAACGGGCCAACAGGCGTGCCGCCGTCCGCCGGATCACGCCACTTCTGGCCAGCAACTAAGGCGCTTCGCCCCGACGGCACAGCCTTGACAATGCCGCCCCGTGCCACACGCATGGGGCGGCATTTACGTTTTGTCTCCGCGACCAAGGAAGGGGAGGCGACACCCCGCTTGAGCGTGTTAGAACGGGGCAAATATGGAGGGCGGATCATGGACCGTTTCGACAACATTCCCGAACAGGCACTGGCCTGGCACCGCGCGGGCGACCGGGCGGCGCTGGCCACGGTGATCGAGACGTGGGGCAGCGCGCCCCGCCGCACCGGCGCGCAACTGGCGATCAGCGGCAAGGGAGAGATCGCAGGGTCCGTCTCGGGCGGTTGCGTGGAGGGTGCCGTTGTTGTCGAGGCGCTGGAGGCGCTGGAGGACGGCACCCCGCGGGAACTGGAATTCGGCGTCAGCGATGATGATGCCTTTGCAGTGGGTCTCGCCTGTGGTGGCACCATCCGCGTGCTGGTGGAACCGGTCGGCGGTGCGCTGAGCGAGGCCTTGCTGGCAGAACTCGCGCAAGCCCGTGCCGACCGACGCGCGATCTGCTATGTGGCCGATCTTGAAACCGGCAGCCGGTCGTTGATGGCAACCGGCCATGACGAGCGTCTGCGGATGGATCGCTCTGGCTTTGACGACACTGCACCGCGCGTTTTCATTGGCGTTCACAACCCACCTCTGCGGCTGATCGTCGTGGGGGCGGTGCATATTGCGCAAGCCTTGGTGCCGATGGCGCGTCTGGCGGGTTATGATCCGGTGGTGATCGACCCAAGAGAAACGTTTGCCTCACAGTCCCGCTTTCCCGAGACCACGCTGATGCATGACTGGCCTGACGAGGCGGTGCAGGCATTGGGTCTGGACGCCCGCACGGCGCTGGTGCTGTTGACGCATGATCCAAAGCTGGACGACCCAGCGATCGAGCAGGGTCTGCACGGGAATTGCTTCTATATCGGCGCGCTGGGTTCGACCCGGACCCATGCCAAGCGCGTGGCGCGGCTGGAGGCGGCCGGGTTCAGCGCAGAAAAAATCGCGCGCATCCACGGACCGATAGGCCTGGATATCGGCGCGGCAGGGCCGGCCGAGATTGCTGTGGCGACGCTTGCGCAGATGACCCGCGTGTTGAGGAGAGGCGCATGAAATTCGGTCCCGTTTCTCTGGATCAGGCGGCGAGCACGGTGCTGGCGCACTCGATCGCCTTGCCTGACGGTCGGCTGCGCAAGGGAAAGCTGCTGGATGCCGACGACCTTGCCGCGCTGAAGGACGCCGGGCTGCAAGAGGTCACGGTGGCGCGATTGGAACCCGGCGATCTGCCCGAAGACGAGGCCGCCGCGCAGATTGCCGCCGCCCTTGCACCGGACCCGGCAGGGGCCGGACTGCGCTTGGGACCGGCGGCCACGGGGCGTGTCAATCTGCACGCGCTTGGCGCGGGCGTGCTGGAGGTGGACGCCGCGCGTATCAACGCTGCGAACGCGATCCATCCGATGATAACGGTTGCCACCCTTCCCGAATGGAAACGGGTCGTGGACGGAACAATGATCGCAACGGTCAAGATCATCTCCTATGCGGTGCCGCAATCGGCAGTGGACGAGGCCTGTGCCGTCGGGCGCGATGCGCTGCGCGTGCACGTCCCTGTCGAAAAGACGGCGGCGCTGATTCAAACCGGTCTGGGAAAACTCAGCGGCGCGAAGGGCGAAAAGGCGCTGCGCACCCGGCTTGACCGGCTTGGTGTCGAGCTTGCCGACAGTCGTGACTGTGCGCATGACATTGACGCATTGACGGCGCAACTGGACGCGACCGATGCTGAGGTTATCTTCATTCTGACCGGCTCTGCGACCTCGGACATGTATGACATCGCACCCGAAGCCGTGCGGCGGGCAGGCGGCACGGTCAGCCATTTCGGAATGCCCGTTGATCCGGGGAATCTGTTGTTTTACGGCTCGCTTGATCAGCGCCCTGTCATCGGGTTGCCCGGCTGCGCCCGTTCGCCCGCATTGAACGGCGCGGATTGGGTGATGGAACGTATCCTCTGTGGCATCCCTGTCACCCCCGCCGATATCGCGGGCATGGGCGTTGGCGGCTTGCTGATGGAAATTCCCACACGCCCACGCCCGCGCGAGGGCTGAGCCGAACGCCGATCCTGCGACAGGTTCCTCGTGCGGAGAAACAATCCGTAAAACGAAAAAGCGGCCCCGAAGGGCCGCCTGTCGGAAAATCAGGGAAAACCCGGATTTATTTGGTAAGCGGGCCGATCATCATGATCATCTGACGACCTTCCATCTTGGGCATGTTTTCGACCTTGCCGACTTCCTTGGCGTCCTCGGCAATCCGCTCCAGCAGTCCGCGACCAAGATTCTGGTGCGCCATTTCACGGCCCCGGAAACGCAGAGTCACCTTCACCTTGTCGCCACCTTCCAGAAACCGGAACACGTTGCGCATCTTGACGTCATAGTCATGCGTATCGGTGTTGGGGCGGAATTTCACCTCCTTCACATCGATCGTCTTCTGTTTCTTGCGTGCCTCGGATTCGCGTTTCTGCTGTTCATATTTGAACTTGCCGAAATCCATGATCTTGCATACGGGCGGATTGGCATTCGGCGAAATCTCGACAAGATCAAGACCGACATCGGCTGCCATTTCCATTGCGCGGGCGGGGGTTACCACGCCGACATTTTCGCCTTCGGCACCGATCAGGCGGATTTCAGGGGCGCGAATTCGTTCGTTCACCTTGGGTCCGGTTTCGCGTGTCGGTGGCGCATTATGAGGTCTGCGGGCTATGGTCGTTGTCCTTTCGGTAGGTTGCGTGCTCGAATGCGCAAGGTAAACTTGGCGTCTTGCGTATTCAAGCGGCAAATCAGGGGTTTTAGGGTTAAAGTTGGGGATTTACCCCTTGCGAACTACATGGCTGTGGGGGACACCTGCACGAGAAATCGGACCCCGGCAAGCAGGGGTCAGAGGAACCAGGAGAGATTTTGCCATGAGAAACTTGATTTGGGTCGTGGTGGCCGCTGTCGTTGTCGTCGCCGGATACCTTTGGTTCAACGGCACACAGCAGCCGGAGCAGGCCGAGATTGCCGAGCAGACAGAAACCGTCGCGGCATCCGAACCGCTGGATGAAGAAGTTGGCGAAGCGGCCGAAGAAACCGGCGACGCGATTGAAGCAGCCGTTGACGAGGGCGCTGATGCGATCACCGAAGGCGCAGAAACCGCCGCTGAAGAAGTGGCCGGTGCTGTTGACGGGGCCGCTGCCGCAGTAGGCAGCGCCGTCGAGAATGCGGGCGAACTGGCAAGTGACGCCGTCGAAGCCGCTGGCGGAACCGCAGAAGAGGCCGCCGAGGCTGCCGAAAATGTTGCCGCTGCTGCCGGAGAAGCCGCTTCAGGTGCCGCCGATGCTGTTGGGGAGGCCGTGAATGATGCCGCAGCCATGGCTGAGGGCGCGGGCGAAGCTGCCGCCGGTGTCGCTGAGGACGCAGCAGACGTTGTCGAGTCTGCCGTTGGCGAAGCGATGGACGCGGCCAGCGATGCGACCACAGCTGCCAGAGAGGCCGCTGACAATGCTGCGGCGTCAGTCGCCGACACGGCAACCGCTGCGGCGGACAATGTTGGCGAAGCAGTTGAAGAAACCACGCAAGGCGCGTCCGATGCGACATCCTCTGCCGAGGTCGCCGACCCCGAGGCAGCCGAAGAGCTGTTGACCGTGGATGGCTTCGACTACGACAAAGTGCTCCAGATGCTCGACGACTCTGACCTGGGGGCGCTTGAGAAAGGTGCGCTGAAAACTGGCCTGGGGCAGGTGAAGGACGATCCTGCCATGCTCAAGGATATGTTGGCAAAGCTGCGTGAAGCGTTGAACCTCTAAGTCAATCTGAACAGATCCCATGACGGGCCGTGCGAATGGAAACGCGCGGCCCGTTTGCTTGCAGGGCTGTCTGGCACCGCTCACCGCTGCGAAAAACATGAAAACACCCGCAAGACGGGCTGTCCTGCGGGCGTTGCTTGGATTCGATGTCCTTGGCCTGACGCCTGTGGCTGAAAAAGCGCGCTATTCACGCGTCACGCTACACAAAAGAGCTTGCCGTTCTAGCCGACAAACGCCTTTTCAACCACATACTCGGCAGGATCGGAATTGGCACCTTCGCGCAGGCCGAAGCTTTCAAGGATGTCTTTGAGATCCTTGTTCAACCCGATTGACCCGCAGACCATCGCGCGGTCATCCTTGGCCGACATGCCCTCGATCCCGAGATCGCGGAACAGCGTGCCATCCTTCAGCAGGTCGGTCACGCGGCCCATTCTGGGGCTTTGTTCGCGGGTGGTGGTCGGATAGTAGACCAGCTTGTCGGCAAAGCCTTCGCCCATCAGTTCAGCCAGCAATGCGTCGTTGCGCACGTCTTCAACCAGTTTGCGGCCGTATTCCAGCTCTGCCACGTCGCGGCAGGTGTGGGTCAGGATGATCTGGTCGTAATCCTCATAGGTCTGCGGTTCGCGGATAAGGGACGCGAAAGGGGCAAGGCCGGTACCGGTGGCAAAGAACCAAAGGCGTTTGCCGGGCAGCAGCGCATCATGCACCAGCGTGCCGACGGGCTTGGGCCGCAGGATGATCTGGTCGCCGGGCTTGATATGCTGAAGGCGCGAGGTCAGCGGGCCGTCCTGCACCTTGATCGAGTAGAACTCCAGCTCTTCATCCCATGCGGGCGAGGCGATGGAATAGGCGCGCAGCAGCGGTTTCTGTTTGCCGGTCTTGGGGTCCGGGTCGCCCATCAGGCCGATCATCACGAACTCGCCCGAACGGAACCGCAGCGATGCAGGGCGCGATACCCGGAACGAGAACAGACGGTCCGTCCAGTGTTTCACGTCTGTGACGATCTGGGCATCGGGAAGGGTCGGGGTGGCCTTGACGGCACTGGTTTGGTTCACGGGCTTCAACTCGGTCATGTTTTTCCTGTCCGGTCGATCAACCGGTACCTCCTATTAAGCGTTGATGCATGTCAGAGCAACGGCGGCGAATGGTCTCAAACGTCCGTGTTGCCGAAACGCGGTGCGACGGGCTGCTATCCACGCAGCCGCGACTGATAATCGTTCTGCGTCCAGCCGGCCCGGAACTGCCATTGGCTGGCGGGTTGGCGGGTGGCCAGATCATCGCTAATCTCGATCTCGTCAAAACCCGAGCGGCGGGCCATCGTATACTGATCGGCGATCACATGACCACGGGCGCGCAGACGGCCCTTGTAGCCGCGAAGCCGCAACAGACGCGCCAATGTAAAGCCGCGCCCGTCGGCAAAGCTGGGAAAGTCGATGCGTATCATGCGCAGCGTTGCCAGCTTGTCCACCGCGCTGTCGATGTCGGCATCGCTGGGCAGGTCCAGCGCCACCACGTCATTGGCGGCATCGGCCATCTCTGTATAGCCGCAGGTCCAGTCGTCTTTGGCAAAACCTGTATCAGTGACGATCACGCTCATGCTGTCTCTCCTTTTTGCACCATCCGGCCATCGACCAGGTGGATGCCACATTCTGTCTTGTCCTGTCCGCGCCACCGTCCGGCGCGCGGATCTTCGCCCGGTGCCACCTTGCTGGTGCAGGGGGCGCAGCCGATAGACGGGTAGCCCTGCGCCACCAGCGGGTGCCGGGGCAGGCGGTTTTCTTCCATATAGGCGCGCACGTCGTCAGGTGCCCAATGCGCCAGCGGATTGACCTTGACCCGGCCCGTGTCTTCCTCGGCCTCGAAGAAATCCATCGCCGCGCGGGTGCCGGACTGGAACCGCTTGCGTCCGGTGATCCAACCGTCAAATCCGGACAGCGCGCGGTTCAGTGGTACTGTCTTGCGCAGATCGCAGCAGGCATCCGTATCGCTGAAGCGCAATGCGCCGTAGGGGTCGCGCTGCGCCAGATCTTCGTCGCTGGCGCGAATGATGCGCACATCGGTCAGACCCAACCGCTCGCTCAGCTCTTGCTGATAGACCAGCGTCTCAGCAAACAGCAACTGCGTGTCAATGAACAGCACCGGGGTGCTGCGGTCGGTCACCGCAAGCAAATGCAGCAGCACCACCGATTCCGCACCAAAGCTGGACACCAGCGCAAGGTCGCCCGCCAACGGGTCATCCAGCGCCGCGCGCAGAACAGTTGTCGCCCCGTGATGCCGGTAGCGCGTGTTCAGTTCAGCGACGCGGGCGCGCAGATCCGTCAGCGATTCCCGCTCGGGGGCGTGCGCGCCCGCGTGAACGGGTGTATCACGCGGCATTTGCCCGGCTTTCCTGTTTCTCGGGGTAAAGCGCGGCCTTGAACGGATCAGCACCAAGGCGGCGATAGGCGTCAAGGAAGGTCTCTGCCCGGTCGTCGCGCAGGTCGAGATAGGCATGGATCAGACGTTCGATGGCCGGAATAACCTCGTCGGCGGCAAAGCCACGGCCCGTGCGGTCGCCCAAGGCCGCGGTTTCCGTGTGGTCTCCGCCCAGCGTGATCTGGTAGTTTTCTACGCCTGCACGGTCGAGACCCAGAATGCCGATATGGCCGACATGATGATGCCCGCAGGCGTTGATGCAGCCCGAGATCTTGATCTTGAGCGCGCCGATGTCATGCTCCAGCTTCAACTCGTCAAAGCGTGTCGCGATCTCTTGCGCGATCGGGATGGAACGCGCCGTGGCCAGCGTGCAGTAATCCATGCCGGGGCAGGCGATGATGTCCGAGATCAACCCGATATTGGCTGTCGCCAGCCGCTGCGCTTTCAATTCGGCATGGATCGCGGGCAGGTCGGATTTGTGGACATGCGGCAGGATCACGTTCTGCTCATGGCTGATACGCAATTCGTCATGGCCGTAGCGCTCTGCCAGATCAGCCAGAAGCCGCATCTGTTCGGTGCTGGCATCGCCCGGTGTTTCGCCCTGCTTTTTCAGGCTGACCTGCACGATGGCGTAGCCTTCGGCCCTGTGCGCGGCGAGGTTCGTGTCGGCCCAGCTACGGAACACCGGGTCATTCGCATAGGCGGCGTCATAGAGATCGGTTGGGCCCACACGAAATTCGGGCGGCGCGAATTGTGCCTCGATACCGGCGAGGATGTCCTGATCAACGCCGTTGAAAGCGGGTTTCAGCGTCTCGAAACGTTCTTCGACCCGGGCGCGAATGTCATCGATGCCATGCTCGTGCACGGTGATCTTGATGCGCGACTTGAACTTGTTGTCACGGCGGCCCAGCAGGTTCCAGACGCTGACGATCGCCTCCAGATAGGGCAGCAGATCGGCGCGGGGCAGAAAATCACGCACCACCTTGCCGATCATCGGCGTGCGGCCGAGACCACCACCCACGATCACCTCAAAGCCCGGCTCGCCGTTCTGCTCGACCATGCGAAGACCGATGTCATGCGCCTTGGTCACGGCGCGGTCATTTGGGGATCCGGTGATGGCGATCTTGAACTTGCGGGGCAGGAACTGGAATTCCGGATGGTCGGTGGACCATTGCCGGATCAGCTCTGCCACGGGTCGGGGGTCGGCGATCTCGTCGGCCGCGGCACCTGCAAAATGGTCCGCAGTCACGTTGCGGATAGTGTTGCCGGAGGTCTGGATCGCATGCAACTGCACCTTGGCCAGCGCGTCCAGAATATCGGGCACGTCCGACAGCTTTGGCCAGTTGAACTGCATGTTCTGGCGCGTGGTGAAGTGGCCGTAGCCACGATCCCATTTCTGCGCCACATATGCCAACTGTCGCAGCTGTGTGCTGCTGAGCGTGCCATAGGGGATCGCCACGCGCAGCATGTAGGCGTGCAATTGCAGATACAGCCCGTTCATCAGGCGCAGCGGGCGGAATTCATCCTCGGTCAGGCTGCCATCAATGCGGCGCTCGACCTGCTGACGGAACTGGCTGTTGCGGGACGCCACAAAGGCGGCGTCGAAATCGGAATATTGATACATGGTGTCATCCTTTCGGGTGAGCGCCGTCAAACCTTCGTTCAGAAGATCCGGAAAAGCCTGTTCTCAGGCCTGTTCTCGTTCAGCGCTGTGCCTGCTTGCCGTGGAAATAGTTGGAGGGGCCGGTGCGCCTGAAATCTTCACGGAAATGGGTGGGCTCCGGTCCGGTCTTGCCGGGTTTGACATCCGCAAGATACGCGCCCACCGCCTCGTCCTGGCGGCTGTCGGCCTCCAGCAGGCGCAACTGCGCATGTGCTTCGTCGGTCAGGATCTCGGCTGACGAAAGATCGCGGGTCCAGCTGTCATTGGCGGTCAGGTAAATGACGTCGCCCTCGATCAATGCGTTGGCTGTGACGACCTTTGGGGTGTAGATGCGGGGCATGTCAGGCAAGCTCCTGTTGGGGAATGTCGTTTTGCGCTTCGGCTGCGGCACGAGGTGCCAAGCCGTAGAATGTGAGGGCCGGACCGGTCATGCCGCCACCTGCAAGATCGGCGGGCAGGGTGGCGAGGGTCGAGGACAGAACGCGCTGATCGTGGCGGCTGGCGTTTTCGACCACGGTCACGGGCGTTGCCGGATCCGCGCCGTGCATGATCAGACGGCCTTGAATGAAACGGGCCGATTTCTTGCCCATATAGATGGCGGCAACCTCGCCCGGCTGTGCCAGTGCCCGCCAGTCGTGATCGGCAAAGCCCTTTGTGTCATGGCCGGTCAGAAAACGGACGGAGCTGTTGCGGCCGCGCTTTGTCAGACTTTGCCCGATAGAGGCCACAGCAGCAGACGCCGCAGTGATACCGGGCACGATGTGCCAGCTGACATCTGCGGCATCGCAAGCGTCGATCTCTTCGTCAAGGCGCCCGAACACCGTGGCATCGCCGGATTTCAGGCGCACGACGCGCGC
Source organism: Primorskyibacter flagellatus (assembly GCF_900176485.1). Taxonomy (GTDB): domain Bacteria; phylum Pseudomonadota; class Alphaproteobacteria; order Rhodobacterales; family Rhodobacteraceae; genus Primorskyibacter; species Primorskyibacter flagellatus. The sequence goes on along the minus strand of NZ_FWYD01000014.1, from coordinate 24,239 downwards.
ACCCGTCCGGCTATGCGCAACGATCAGCGCATTGATGTCTTCCTGTGTCATCGACGGGCCAAAGCCTTCCTTGCCCGCATCGACCAGCCGCGCGGAGGGATTCACAAGCGCAAGGATCGCCGGGCTGATCAGGCGGTCGTGGATCACGACCTCTGCCTCATCCAGCGCGCGGCGGGCCTTGAGCGTCAGCAGGTCGGGATCGCCGGGGCCGGCCCCCACAAAGGCCACATGACCGAGGCGCGTATCGAGGATGGCTGTCAGGTCAGTTACAGAGCCTTCAGCTTGCGAGGTCCCAAGGCGGTCTTTAGATTCAATGCGCGCCGACTGAGCACTTTCTGCCGCGAGCGTGTCCGCCACCTTTCGCAGGGCAGTGGCGAGGCGCGACAAGGCGCGCTGCATCAGCGGAAGGCTTGCGCGGTTTGGAATAGTCGAAAGATGCATCATGGCGCAGTCCTCGTTCGGGTATGTTTCTTGCCCCCTATATAGGAAAATTTTCCCGATTTTGCCTAGACACCTGGCCCAATAAGGACGAGATGTTCTAACTTGAGGGGCGGGGAGAGAATTTTTCCCGATTTATAGCCGAAAGGTGAAATCATGGCGCGCATGGACGAAACAGACCGGAACATCCTCAGGGCATTGCAGAAGGATGCCAGCCAGTCGCTGGACGATATCGCGAAGGAAGTGGGGTCTTCCAAGACGCCGGTATGGAACCGAATCCGCAAAATGCGCGAAGCTGGCGTGATCGGCAAACAGACCGTCGTGCTGGATGCCGAAGCATTGGGATTCGAAGCGTGTTTCTTTGTCCTGATCCGCACCAGCGAACACGAGGCGGCCTGGCAGCAAGCCTTCCTCAAGGCATTGAAAGAACGTCCGGAAGTGCAGGAGGCGCATCGTCTGGCGGGGGATATCGACTATATCCTGAAAGTCCGGGTCAAGAACGCCCGCGCCTATGACAGCTTTTATCAGGCGCTGATCTCGGAAGTGCGCGTGCATAACGTCACGGCCTTGCTGTCGATGGAGGAAATCAAATCCACCACCGCGTTGCCACTGTGACGGCTTGACCGAATTGGGCGCTTCCGCGCGCTCTTTTTCAGATTGTGGCAGCGTGACGGGCCATTTCAAACGCATCGATCGATGCGGGGCAGGGGATCAAGTGCCGCGGTCCGACAGTCTTACCGATGCGACGCGGCAACGCGGAATCCGCAATTGCCGGTCGAACTGTCCGGGTCGTTTCGGGTGCGCGAATGGACATGGTAACGATCGCAATAGCTGTCGTGGCAGAGGTAAGAGCCGCCGCGCTGCACCCGACCGGTGCCTGAGCCGGGGCCGCGCGGGTCACGGGCGGGGCCAATAGGACGGGTGTCGCCGAACCAGTCCTGCACCCATTCCCAGACATTCCCTGAACAATTATAAAGCCCGTAACCATTTGGCGCGAAAGCATCGACGGGGGCGGTGCCCAGATAACCGTCTTCGGCGATGTTTGTGTGTGGAAACACGCCCTGCCAGATATTCATGGCATGCTGACCTTCGGGCATCATCGCATTGCCCCAGGGAAATTTCATCCGCTCCAGTCCGCCGCGTGCGGCACGTTCCCATTCCGCCTCTTGTGGCAGGCGCAGCCCGGCCCACTTGCAATAGGCGGCGGCGTCGTACCATGCGATGTGGATAGCGGGATGCTTTGGCCGGTCCTCCCAGGACGATCCCGGGCCTGTCGGTGCCGCCCAGGAAGCCCCTTCCACTTGCCGCCACCACGGCAGGCCGGGCGGCGCGTTGGGCCAGCGCGCCGGGTCGTCCAGCAACAAATGAAACACAAAACTCCAGCCCCAGATCTCGGCGACGGTGTGATAGCCCGTCGCTTCGACAAAGCGCGCATAGTCGGCATTCGTCACGGTGGTGGCCGAGATCCGGAAAGGCGAGACACGGACCTTGCGGCGCGGCGCGTCAAGATCGGCCGGATATGTGCTTTTGCGGGCGCCCATTTCGAAGAAGCCGCCGGGGATCTCAATCAGGCGCGCCCGCAATTCGTCCTGCACGGCGGCCGGCGCGACAGGAACCGCGTTCGCATGGGTCATCCAGTCGCGTTGCGCGAGGTTTGCGGCGCTTGGGGTGCAACAGGTGTCGCCTTGCTCGGCTTGGCAAGCGTTCTTGGTTGGTGCGTTGACGCGATTTTCAGTCAAGTAGGCCTCTTGGGGTTCGGAAAGTCGTCGTCGGTGAAACGGCCTGTAACGCTTTGCAAAAGCCCTGTCAGATTTGTCCGTATCGGGGATAAATCTGACCGAAGGATGAATCGCGATGCGTGGAGCGTTTTCGGGCCGAGGGAATGGAAATCCCCGTCAGTCGGCTTGCGTCACAATACGATAGTCTTGCAGTTCATCAGGCACGAAAACGTAAATCTCGTCCGGGGGGGTCAACAAGGCAGGCTGCATGACGCTGAGTTCGATGTTCATTTCTTGCAGAAAGGCCATGACTTCGCCCTGACCGCGCTGGATCGATTCGACAGCGAGAAAGGCTGGCAGAATGGTGTTCTCGCCGAAATAGTGTTGATGCACGCCGACTGAGGCCTCTGGTGCCACGGTTCGGGTGACACCGCCCATCAGGATATAGGGGCAGGCGGACAGGCAGACGGTGCGCCCTGCCATGGTGGTGTCCAGACCGGCCTCGCGGATCGCTCTGCCGATCTGGAGCGCGTCGTCCACGGAGCCGCCCGGTGAATGCAGCGCGATACGCTCTATGTCGGGGTTTGCCTTGAGTGCGTCGGAAAATCGCGCGGCATCGCCTGCAAGGACCGTGCCGGTCACAACAAGGCCGGGCGTGCCGTCTATATCCGTCGGTTCGAACAGCAGGCGCGAGGGCATGTCGGACGGAATGCCGTAAGGCAGCGTTCCCGGCTGGGTCAGGCGCGGTGACGGGTTGAATTTGCGGGTCTGGTCGCCGGGGGCCACGGGCGTGTCAAATTCCGGCTGCTGCGACGGGTTGAACAGGTTTGGTAGGGCCGCGCCCATATCGCCTGCGATCAACAGCACCGCGATGCCGACCTGAAGCGCCAGAATAAGCTGCAATGCGCCTTTCGCGGAGGGGGCAGAAAAACGGGCCGCCGTCACGACCGCGACCTTTCGGGGTCAAGGGGCACGGCATGGGGGCCTTTGCGGTCTTCATCGGTGGGTGTCGGCGTGGCAGAGGGGGGCGGGCCTGCGACGGTTTCGACATCGCGCAAGGCGATGACGGCGGCCCGCAGTTCCGACAGGGTCATGCGGTCCTCGACGGGCACGTTCCTGCGCCCTGTCCGGATGGCACCCTGTGCCACGGCGATGATCAGGACCAGCACGGCCGGCAGCAGATCAATCGCGATGGCACCCGCCCATGAGGGGACAAAATCGCCAGCATATCGGATCACCGCGTCGGCGGCGGAGATCGGCGTATAGGCGGTTTCCTCGGGCGCGGGCAGATGCATGACCTCGCGCGCCGCCTGTTGCAGTGTCTGGGCGCGCTGGCCCAGCACATCCATGACAGAGGTTATGGTGGCCTGCTGGTTGTTGCGTGCATCGGCGCTGCGCCCGTCGAGTTCCGGCAAGACGACGGCCGCGGCCAGATCCGCGGCGGCGCGCTCCACCAAGGGGGCCACCGAGAGCTGCCGCAGAGTGGTGATGATACCCGCCAGCCGCACCGCCTCTTCCGAGAAGATGACCGAGCGCGCCTCGACCGGGCCGGTCTCTACCGTCAACTCGCGCATCCGTTTCAGAATGGCGTTGCCCTCGGAAAAGGCAGAGTCGACAAGACCGGACTGGCTGGCGATCTGGGTCTCCAACCCGGCCAGTTCCGCCGATTTCTGGCGCAGGATGCGAAACACCGCACCGCGCCCGGCAAGCCCCGAAAGGTTGCCCTCTGCCTCTTGCTGGGACAGGTCATCCAGCGTGGTGCGCACCCGGGCCACGTCACGTTCCAGCCCCTGCGCGGCCACGGCCACGGAATGGGATTGCTCCAGAGCGCCCTGATAATCCTGAACAGTGCGCGCCAGATGCTGTTCCACGGCGGCGGACCCGGCCAGGGCGGCGGCGTTCAGCCAGCTGGACATCGCCACGATCGCGCCCGAGCCCAGCAACATGCACAGTACCAGCCCGATCCGGCTGGCGGCCGTCTGCATCGCGGGCAAAAGCCGCATCAGGTAGGACCAGAAGACGAAAATTCCGACAGACACGGCAATCGAATAGGCCGCCGCGGCAAAGAAGCTGAGCGCGCCGGTATTGTCCAGCAGCGAGGAAACCCCGAGATAGGTGTAGATGCCCGACGCTGTCGCCAGCACCCCCAGCGACGTGCCGGTGATCGTGTCGAGCCAGCTCAGATGGCCCTCGATCTCGCGGGCGTCCCGCATTCGCTGGGTCTGTGCCGTCGTGTCGTCTGTCATGTCTCGCGGTTCCTTTGATCGTGGCGCAACCGGCACCGGCCCGTGCATTGATGCAATATGGGCCAAGTTTCGCACAGTACCATAGGCGGCACCTTGCTTGTGCGCCACAGAAGCCTATCTTAAAGATATGTGAACAGGAGTTTCAGATCATGCCAGCGCTCATCCGACTGTATATCACCCAGGTCGCCATCGGTTTCGGTATTTCCGCAGCGTTCGTGGCCGGGCTGTTGTGGTTTGATGTGGCGAATCTGGGCTATCTGGTGGCGCATAGCGATATGGGTCTGCTTGCGGTCGTGATGCTGTGGGTGTTCAACGGCATCGTTTTTGCGGGCGTCCAGTTCGGCATCGCGATCATGCGGATGCAAGAAGACGACGAAGGCCCCAACGGTGGTCGCGGCATGCGGGAATACGCAACGGTGCCTGTCCGGGTGGAACCCCGCAAGCGTCTGCTTTAACAGCCTTTTTCAGGAGATTGCGCCCCGACGTATCGAGGGCGCGAAGTGGCGGGACCGCACCTTCCGTATGGTTATCTCATTCCGGAGGACCTGTTTATACAGGTGGGCGCCAGGTAACCGAACCAGGGTCCGGACAGAGCCAGCTCCCTCGGAATTGCTTAAGGCCACTGGAATGCAACCGTATTACGAGAAGGGCAGTACCCGCCAATCGCAGAGGTAATACGCCCGCACTGTTCCGACAAGGGGTGTCACGAAATATCGTGCCGCTGTCGCGTTCTGTCGGCGCGAGGGCTGTCGTCAGTGAAAATTGCTCAAAAGGCTTGAATTTCGTTCATCTTTTGTTCACAGTTTGGCGATGAAAGATGATCTGCAACCCGGACAGCTTTTGGCGCGTGGCGTGGCGCGGCATCTTCTTGCGCTTGGATTTGTCTCGGTCGAAGAATTCGTGCCCGATCGCGGCTTGCGCGTCGATGTTGCCGCATTGGGACCCAAAGGCGAGCTTTGGGTGATCGAGTGCAAATCCAGCCGGGCGGATTTCATGTGCGATGCCAAGTGGCAGGGCTATCTGCAATGGTGCGACAGGTTCTTCTGGGCGGTCGATCAGGATTTTCCGACAGACCTGCTGCCTGAGGAAACCGGACTGATCATTGCCGATGCCTATGATGCAGAGATTCTGCGTATGGCCCCGGAAGACAGGCTGGCAGGTGCGCGCCGAACGGTGCTGACCCGCAAGATCGCACAACATGCGGCAAGGCGTCTGCAAGGGCTTCGCGATCCGGATGCCGCGATCTGGGGATAGGGGGGCCGGTCAGGCCGTCCGCGTCTGACGCTCAGCGCTTGCCGATGCGCTTGGCGGCTTGTGCAGCGGCGCGGATTTCCTCGGCGATTTCTTCGGCTTCTTCGGGGTCGAAATCCATCGGGATTTCCTTGTCGCCCGCGTAGATGAACAGACGCACCATGCCCTGATCCGTCGGACCGATCTGAAGGTTCGCCTCGATGTCTTTTTCGGTGTTGATGCCCATCGGTTTTCTCCCAGTGATGGCGCGGAGCTAGCGCTTTGCCCGTTGATTTGCAAGCCGGACTCGTTGCGCATCGTGGATCTGTGAGAAGCACAATATCGCAATCTGCCCCAGCGCCATATCGGATGGCGCGTTGAACGCAAGGCAACCGCCGCATGGTCTGCATATTTTGCGGTGCCAGCGGGCGGCACAAGGCGCGGTCGCAAGCCCGGCATACCTTTGATGCCGGCGTTGTCGTATCGTGGGTCTGGATTGATCTGCGAGCGTACGAATTCCTGACCTAAGGGGCTTGCAATCACATCCGCTTGGCGCTATTCCGCCCGCCAGTGCCGCCTTAGCTCAGTTGGTTAGAGCGCTGGATTGTGGATCCAGAGGTCCCCCGTTCAAGCCGGGGAGGCGGTACCATCAACCTTCGCTACGATACTACGATTTGTACGCTTGGGCCACGGCGAGGGGCCGTCGACTGTTGATTGCCAGATCCTTTGCCCGCGCCAGCCCACTTGAAGACTCCTGTTCCGCGCGAGGCACAAAAACGAACATGTGCAGACGGTCCGTTCGCGTCTCCGCTGTTCAAATGGCCAAGCGCCAAAACGCGGGCTGCGCCTGGCAATCGCAATCAGCTATTTTACGGCGGCGGCAAGCGCCTGTCGCAGCACGTCGCGGTCCCCGATGTGGTTTGCAAGGATCAGGATCAGACGCGCGTTGAGCGCATCGCTCTGGGCCTTGGTCAATCCCTCATGCGCGGCCAGAAGGTCGGCATAGACATCATCCGGGCTGTCGATATTCGGTTTCAGGATCAAGGCGCTCATATCTGGCCCTCCATTCCGGTGGCGCGGCGCATGGCTGCGGTGATCTGCTCCGCATCATAGCCGGGGTAGCGCGCCGCGACATGCTGATCCGGTCGGATCAGGTAGACCGCAGTTTCGCTTTCACCCAGATAGCGGGTTTTGATGTGTTCCGTTGGGTCGTCCCCGGTTGAGATTGCGACGCGCGTGAGGGGCAAACCGTCAATATCCAAAACTTCGGGGGCGTCTGTATTTATCGTCAACAGGACAAACGCGCCGCCCAGCCGGGACAAAAGAAACCCATCGCCGAGCGGCGCATCGGGGCAGGGCGATCCGGGGCGGGTACGCTCTGGCCCGTTCAATGCGTCGGGCGAATTCAACGGAGAGTCATCATAGGTGCAAGGCACGGACAGGCGGCCGGAATTCACCATGGGGCGGGCAAATGCGTAATTCTCGCTAAGATCCAGCACGGCGTCGCGGAAAATACGGCTGATCTCCGATTTGGGCGTGATGAAATCGGTCGAACGGGTCGAGTTCAGGATGTTCTCGTCCGCGCCATGCAAGCGTTCCATGTCATAGCTGTCCATCAGGCTTTCGGGTGCTTTGCCGTCAATCACCAGTGCCAGTTTCCACGCGAGGTTGTCGGCGTCCTGCACGCCTGAATTCGCGCCGCGCGCGCCGAACGGGCTGACCTGATGGGCGGAATCTCCGGCAAACAGCACGCGGCCATGCCGGAACCGTTCCATCCTGCGGCATTGGAAGGTGTAGATGCTGACCCATTCCAGTTCGAACTGCGTGTCCTCGCCCAGCATCGCTTTCAGTCGGGGGATGACGTTCTTGGGCTTCTTTTCCTCGGCCTTGTCGATACCCCAGCCCAATTGCAGGTCAATTCGCCAGACACCATCGGGTTGTTTGTGCAGCAGCGCCGACTGCCCCTTGTTGAAATGGGGGTCAAACCAGAACCAACGCTCGGTCGGGAAATCCGCCTGCATGACCACGTCGGCAATCAGGAAATTATCCTCGAACACGCGGCCGACGAAATCCAGCCCCAGCATTGTCCGGCTGGGCGAGCCTGCGCCATCGCAGGCGATCAGCCAATCGGCCTCGACATTGTAGGGGCCTTCGGGGGTGTCCACCTCAAGAGTGACATGGTCGGGCTGGGGGTCGATGGCGGTGACGCGGTTCTTGCCGCGCAGCTCGATCTGCTTGCCTTCGGCCTGAAGCGCACGGACGCGTTCCAGCAGGTGAAGCTCGAAATAGTATTGTTGAAGGTTGATGAATGCCGGGCGCTTGTGACCATCCTCGGGCAGCAGGTTGAAGTCATAGATGCGCCGATCGCCGAAAAACACCTTGCCCTTGCTCCAGATCACACCCTTGTCGACCATGGGCTGGCCGCAGCCCAACCGATCAAGGATTTCCAAGGGGCGTTTGGCAAAGCATATGGCGCGCGAGCCGGAACTGACCCGGTCATTGTCGTCCAGCACCACAACCGGCACGCCCTGTTGCGCGAGATCAATCGCGGTGGCAAGCCCGACCGGCCCCGCACCGATGATGATGACCGAATGACGCAAAGGCGTTGCCGCGTTCTGGTCGGCGCTACGCGCGTAAGGGTAAAGCGCCGTATCGCAGATCTTGGTCATCGCGGTGCTCCCGTTTCTTCGGAAGGTGGGAGGCCCAAGAATGAAGTCTCCCGTGCTTTGGGCCGGCCCAAATCGGGCCGTGCCGACAAGGTCAGCCTTGCAAAGCCTCCCACATCTCGATGTCTCGCTGCGCCGTCCAGATGCGGGGGGTGTCGATGCCGCGTGCCTCGTCATAGGCGCGGGCGACGTTGAAGGGCAGACAATGTTCATAGATCGCGTAATCGGCGAATTTCGGGTCGCATTCGGCGCGCACGGCGTTCCATGCCTCTTTCAGGCTGCCACCCCGCGCGGCGACGCGGGCGGCAGGGATATAGGTGCTTTCGACAAAATCACGGGTGTTTTCCAACGCGGCATTGACCATGTCGCGGCCCAGCAGGGCATCACCGCGCCCCGGCGCAATGGCGTCCAGATCGAAGGACGCGATATTGTCCAGCGTATCGCCCCAGTCGCTGAAATGCCCGTCGCCGCAATAGCAGGCGCTGTGATATTCCACGATGTCGCCGGTGAACATGACGTTCTGATCCGGCACATGCACAACGATGTCCCCCGCCGTATGCGCGCGGCCCAGATGCATCAGATCAACCCGGCGGTTGCCAAGGTAGACGGTCATGGCATCGTTGAAGGTGGTGGTGGGCCAGGTCAGGCCGGGAATGCTCTCATGTCCTTCGAAAAGGCGCGGGAAACGCTGGAATTCACTGTCCCAGTCTTCCTGTCCGCGTTCGACGACCATGGCGCGGGCCTGCTCGCCCATGATGACCTGATCGGCACCATAAGCTGACGCGCCCAGTACGCGCACCGCGTGATAATGGGTCATCACGACATGGCTGATCGGCTTGTCGGTGACCTCGCGCACCTTTTCAATCACCATGTTTGCCAGGCGCGGCGTTGCCTGGGCCTCGACGATCATCACGCTGTCATCGCCGATGATGACGCCGCTATTGGGATCGCCCTCTGCGGTGAAGGCCCACAACCCGTCGCCTACCTCGGTGAAGCTGATCTTCTTTTCGCCCATGTCGCCCTGGGACGCGAATGCCTTGGCCATCAGTGATCCTCTCTTGCACGTCGGAACGCAGGAATTCGTCGGACATGCCAAATGTTATAGTCCCGCCCGAAGCGTCAGGCGGATCAGGTGCTTAGCAAACGGTTCGTGTTGCATTGGTCGCTGCGGCATTGCGCGCCGACCCCGGCAGTGCCATGCTATTGGCGAGGATCGGCCAGCGCAAGGCAGTCGGGATCACGCGCCAGCGGTCTGCCTGCGCGGCATGAGCTTGGTGAGTGACTAAAGCTCAGTCGATATTGTGAATTTAGTCACGCGATCTCTGCTCTGACCGTTTGAACCTTGGGCGAAGGCGCTCTTGACGTGCAGTCGCCGGAATAATGCAACCGTCCCCGCCTTTGTCACGCCAAGGCCCGACAGGCGAGACGGTGCGGACCAGATGTCATGTCCAACGACCATCCTGAAACGCGACTTCTGACTTTGGCAAAGCGTTCCTTCGCGCAAAGATCCGCTGAGCATCATCATTTTGATGCGAAGATTTGGCAGTCGGCGCGGGTGGCTGCGCCGACTGCCGCTTGGTGTCAGTCTACAATCGCAAGCTCTTCGCCATCCCACTGAACCAGGAAGACGTCGGTGCGTGCCGCTCTTTCACTGTCTTCGCCGCCAACAACAAGAAGCCCGCCATCGACCGGGAAAGACCCGCCATAGGCCAGCCCTTCAGGCAATTCACCGACCTGAGTCCACGCGTCGTCTTGCAGCGCGAAAACCTCGGCGGCCCAGTGTTTATCAAGCCCATTGTGGGCATACCAGTTACCGGCTTCGGCTGCGGCCTGCGCGCCAAGGAAGTTGGCACCGCCGGCAACCAGAACGCCCTTGTCGGTCAGAGCGCTGTAGGCTCCGGCAAGGCCTTCCTGCACATCGCTGCCTTCGGGTGCCGGAACCGGGGCCACTTCCGACCATTCTGCCGCATCCGCACCAAAGGTGACGGATTTGACCGCATCAGTGCGCAGCCCCGGCTTGATCTCGCCGTTGACGATCAGGAAGGTTCCGGGCGCGGTTCCAACCACGGCAGAGCCGGTATTCGGCAGTTCGGGATTGGCACCAAGATCGCCCCACGCGTTTGCGGCGGTGTCATAAGTCAAGACCATGTCGTTCCAGCGGTAGTCCTTCGGCTCCATCCCCATGTAGGAATCGACCACCTCATTCCAGGCGTCGGGGTCGGTTTCCTTGTCGATGGCCAGAACCTCGGAAAGATACTTGTCGAAAAGCTCTTTGTTGTAACCGCCGAGAATGGCGATGCGACCACCGGAGAGCGTTACCGCACTGGCACCCAGCAGGCCGACCGGCGTGGTGGTGTCGAGCGTTTCCCAGCTGTCGGCTTCGGGATCATAACGGGTGACCGTTTCGAAGATGATCGGGGATGCCGCATCGGCCGTTGCGTTGCCGGATCCGCTGAAGACATAAAGCGCACCGTTCGATACCGCTGTCGCGGGTTGCGACGGGGCAGGGCCGTCGAATTCGGCAAGTGCTTGCCAGCCGGCGGCGGCGTCATTCAGGTCCAGCGCAAAAACCTGCGTGCCGGCACTGCCCAGACCGACGATCAGTTGGTCGCCAATGCGTTCAGCGATGCCGTTCTTCACGCCGACGGGCAGATCAGGCCAATCCTCGGCCAGTGCAGTTCCGGCCGTCGCGGCGAGAAGGGCAAGCGCGCCTGCTCCACCAAGAATTTGGGTACGTAGTGTCATTGTATAGTTTCCTCCTGTTGTGATGTTCCCGGTGCCCGCGGGCGGTTTTTTTGTTCGGGCAAGAGACGCCTTCAAACCAGCCAGGGCTTGATTTCGGGACGCTCAAGAACAGCGCGCATATGCGCTTCGGCCTTGTCTTCGGACATGCGCAGGGACATGGGCGCGCGCGTCTTGCCACAATCAATGCCAAGGACGCGGAAGGCGGCCTTCATGCCCGGCAGAACGCCAGTATCCAGAAGCGCCTCGACAAAGATCTGAGACGCGTCCTGCAATTGCTGTGCGCGGGGCAGGTCGCCATCGCGCAGCGCTGCATCCAGCGCGACATAAAGCTTGCCGAGGATGTTGTAGGTCGTACCGATGCCGCCATCCGCGCCCAGCACGCCGCCGGTCATGTAAATCTCGTCGAAGCCGAAGAAATAGCTGCTGTCGGGGCGACGGCGGCGCAGCATCGAGAACTTGAACAGATCGGTGGAGGTGAACTTGATCCCGGCGACGTTGGGCAGGTCGAGGATACGCTCCAGCGAGTCCAGCGCGATCGGGCGGCCGGTGCGCACCGGCACCTCGTAGACAATCAGCGGCAGGTCGGTGGCGGCGGCCAGATCCGTGTAATAACCTTCGATCTCGGCATCGCTGAACGGGTAGGAATGCGGCGGCAGGGCCGACAGTGCATGATACCCCAGATCCGAGGCGCGCTTTGCCAGACGGACAGAATCGCGCAGGTTGGGCATGCCGACATGGGCGATCAGTTTTGCGCCGCTCTCCTTGGCGCAATCGGCGACGACCCCCTGCTGTTCGGCCAGTTCATCAACCCCCAGAAGGCCCGATTCGCCGCTGCTGCCACCAACATATAGTCCGGCCAGCCCCTGCCTGAGGACATAGTCGGTCAGGCCGCGCTGGCGCGTCTCGTCGAAGGCCCCGTCATCGGCAAGGCCAGTCATCAGCGCGGCATACATGCCAGTCAGTCGTTCGGTCATCGTTGGGGTCTACCTTTTGCCATGCCGCGCCATTGTGACAAGCCGGGACCCGGCTGGACTGACAAAATCACGGCGTTAATTCATTTCTGGCAATATACGACTGAATTTTAGTTTGACAAGATAATATTCTGGTAATACCAGATGAAGCAAGAGGAGAGACCAGTGGACACTGATGCTGATGATATCCATGCGCCCCGACGCACGCCGGACCTGATCGCCGACACGCTGATCGGCGAGATCCGGGGCGGGGTGTTCGCGCCCGAGGCACCTCTGCCGACAGAGCGCGACCTGTGCGAGCGGTTCTCTGCCTCGCGGCCCACGGTACGCGAGGCGCTGGCCCAGATGCAGATGCGCGGCTATCTCACCGCCGGGGCGGGCAAGCGGCCCCGCGCGACACTTCCGTCCATCGCGACAGTGCTGCGGGGAACCGGCGATCTGATCCGCGAGGTTCTTGGCGATGCCGAAAGCGGCGCGCATCTTGAGCAGATGCGCCAGTTCATCGAAACCGGCGCGGCACGCGAGGCTGCAAAGCGCGCCGATAATATCCAGCTGGCCAAGTTGCAGGCCGCGCTTGAGAAGAACTTCGACGCTGTCGGTACGGCCGATTTTGCGCCGACCGACATCGCGTTCCATCGTGCCCTTGTTTCGGTTGTCGGCAACCCGGTGATCCTGACGCTGCACGACATGTTCGTCAGCACGATGATCGCGCATCGCCCGCCGACGCCTAATCCATTGCGCTATGATCGGATTGCCTATGACGAACATCGCGAGATCTATCAGGCGGTTCTGGATGGCGATGTCGTCACCGCGACCGATGTGATGGATCGACATCTGACCCGGTCCTATCGGGCGCGCCTCAAGGCACCGCAGCTGTCGCCGGAAGCCGGCGGACGCACCACACACTGACAACCGGCGGACCTGTTCGCCATTCATCGAACATCAAGGAGGATATGATGAAACTCAAGACCACTCTTCTCGCCTGTGCGGCGACCCTGGCGCTGGCCGCTCCGGCCATGGCGGAACGTGAGCTGACCTTTGGTCTGCAAGACAACGAAGCCTCGAACGTCTACAAGGGGGCGCAGGAATTCGCGTCCAATCTGGAGGAAATCTCGGGCGGTGAGCTGACCGTGAACCTGTTCCCGTCCTCGACGCTTGGCGACTTCAAGGCGATGGTCGCGCAGCTTCAGGCGGGCGAGCTGGATATGGTCATCACCGGCTATCCCGACATGAGCTATATCATCCCCGAGCTGAACCTGATCGGCGCGCCTTATGTTGCCGACGATTTTGCCCATCTCAAAGACATCATCGCCGGTGACTGGGGTCAGGAAATGTCGGCGAAGTTCGAGGAAAAGGGCGTCCATCTTCTGGATGTCTGGTATTACGGCACCCGTCAGACCACATCGAACCGCGCCATCGAATCCATCGACGATATGGCGGGCCTGCGTCTGCGCACGCCCAACGTGCCCTTCCTGATCGCCTATGCGGAAAACGTCGGCGCGACGCCTGCTCCGGTCGCGTTCGCCGAGGTTTACCTGGCGCTTCAGACCAATCAGGTCGATGCCGAAGAGAACCCGCTGCCCACAATCGAGGCGATGAAGTTCTACGAAGTTCAAAGCCATGTCGCGATGACCAACCATTTCGTCGCCTCGGCGGCGGTGCAGATCTCCGATGATCTGTGGGACAGTCTGAGCGATGACGAAAAGGGCTGGATCACCGAAGCCGTTGCGGCCGGTGGCGAGTTGAACAACAGCCTGACACAGCAGGCCGAGGAAGACTTGATCGCCACCTTTGAAGAGCGCGGCTTGACCATCACCCGCCCCGATCTGGCGCCCTTCCGCGATGCGATGCAGCCCTACTACGACACGCTCGAAGAGCAGTTCGGTGAAGGTGCCATCGCCCGCGTACGCGGCGAATAAGCAATCTTTCTGCGGGCGTTGCGGCGCCCGCAGAAATCATCTGTCCGGAGGGGGCTAGGCCGTTGAAATATCCGCGCAAATACAGCATCGAGGGCATCGTCGCATCGGTGATCTTCATCGTTCTGATCGGTGTCGTGCTGATTCAGGTCTTTGGCCGCACGCCGCTGTTTCGCGGCCCGGTCTGGACGGAAGAAGCCGCGCGCTGGCTTTGGGTCTGGATGGCCTTCATCGGCATCGCCGAGGTCGAGCGTCAGGACGGTCAGCTTAAAATGGCCTTTCTGGCAGAGATGCTGCCCGCTGGCGCCCGCCGCATCCTCTATACCGTGATCGACCTCGTCTATCTGGGCATCGTCGGTCATCTGATCTGGATCGGCTACAAGACCGTCCTGCGGACCTGGGACAATGTCACTGTCACCCTGCCGACAACCGATGCGGTGCTTTACGCTTCCGGCCTTGTCGCCGCCATCCTGATATTCCACCGGATCGTGCGCCGCTTGCTGGGCCGCCGCGATGTCTCTGTCACGCGGGAGCCCACGCTATGATCCTTGCCACCGTCGGTATTCTTTGGCTGATCTTCGTGCTGATCGGTGTGCCCATCGGGATCGCCATGATCTTCGTGTCGATGGGATATTTCTATTACACCGGCATGGGCATCAGCTTTGCCATGCAGCGGATGACGGATGGGCTCAACAGCTTTCCGCTGCTTGCCGTGCCGCTGTTCATTCTGGCGGCGGGTGTGCTGAACTCGGCGGGCATCACCAATCACCTGTTCGGTTTTGCGCGCAGTCTGGTTGGCCATGTCACCGGCGGGCTGGGGCATGTCAACGTGCTGGCGTCGCTGTTCTTTTCCGGCATGTCTGGCTCGGCCTTGGCTGACGCCGGCGGTCTGGGCAAGATGGAGATCGAGGCGATGCGCGACGCGGGCTATGACGACGATTTCGCCGGCGCCGTGACCGCCGCCTCGTCAATGATCGGCCCGCTGGTGCCGCCGTCTATCACCATGGTTTTGTACGGCGTGATCGCCAACGTCTCTATCGGCAAGCTGTTTCTGGGCGGCATCGTTCCGGGGGTCATGTGCGCCGTGGCGCTGATGGTCATGGTCTGGTTCATCGCCCGCAAGCGCGACTACCCGCGCGATCCGCGCAGCTCTGCGGGGGACATCGGCACGCTGTTCGTGAAATCCCTGCCTGCGCTGATGACACCCGTGGTCATTGTCGGCGGCATCTTCTCGGGCCTGTTCTCGCCGACCGAAGCGGCGGCGATCACCGTGCTTTACGCGGTCATGATCGACCTGATTTTTTACCGCGAACTGACCTTCCGCAAGCTGTGGGACTCGATCTACGACACCACGGTCACGTCGGCCTCGATTGCGACGATCGTGGCGGGTGTCGGATTGCTCAGCTTCATCATGGCCCGCGAGCAGGCACCGCAGCAGATCGCGACCTTCTTTCTGTCCATCGCCGACAGCCCGGTCACCTTCCTGATCGCAGTCAATCTGATGATCTTCTTTCTGGGCTGTTTCATCGAGGCGCTGGTGATCCTGCTGGTGGTCGTGCCCATTCTGGTGCCGGTTGCCATGGGCTTTGGCATCGATCCTGTGCATTTCGGCATCATCACCGTGCTGAACCTGATGATCTCGATCCTGACGCCGCCGATGGGCATGGCCCTGTTCGTGGTGGCCCAGGTCGGCGGCATTCCCTATCAGCGTCTGGCAAAGGCGATCCTGCCTTGGCTGATCCCGCCCTTCGTGGTGCTGATCCTGGTCTGCGCCTTCCCGATCCTGTCAACCGGCCTGCCGAGCCTGATGGACTGATGAGCATGACTGTACTTGAAACCTTGCGCGGCGGTCTTGTCGTGTCCTGTCAGCCGGTCGATGACGGACCGATGGATCACCCCGAGATTGTCGCCGCGATGGCCGCCGCGGCCGTGGCGGGGGGCGCGGCCGGTCTGCGGATCGAGGGCGCGGAAAACCTTGCTGCGGTGCGCCCGCGCGTGTCGGTGCCGGTCATCGGGATCCTCAAGCGCGACCTTGACGACAGCCCGGTGCGGATCACGCCCTTTCTTGCGGATGTGCAGGCGTTGGCTGATGCTGGGGCCGACATCATCGCCTATGATGCCACCGACCGGCCCCGCCCGGAATCGACGGCTGCGATCCTTGCCGCGATCCATGCGGCGGGAAAGCTGGCGATGGCCGATTGCTCCAACCTTGAAGATGGCAAGCGGGCGCTGAAGGAAGGGGCCGCGATCCTCGGCACCACACTGTCGGGCTACACCGAGCAGACCGCTGGCCGAAGCGAGGGCGTGGACTATGACCTGATCCGCGCCTTTCACGATCTGGGCGCTTTCGTCATGGCCGAGGGCCGGGTCAACACGCCCGAGCTTGCGGGCAGCGCGATGGCTGCGGGGGCGGATGCGGTCACGGTCGGCACGGCCCTGACGCGGCTGGAACATGTCACCGGCTGGTTCCATGATGCGGTTGCACAGGCTGTCGCACGGACTGTCGAGACGCAGTAATGCAGAACATGCCGCGCAACACCCTGACAGGATTTGCCGCCGATCTGGGCGGCACAAAGATCGCCGCCGCGCGGATTGAGCAAGGCGTCGTGGCCGAACGCCTGATCACGCCGACCGATGCCGCCGCCGATCCCGATGCGCAGATCGCGGCGATCCGGACCCTGCTGGACAGGCTTGGCCACGCAAGCGGCGCGCCTCTGGGCGTCGCCGTTGCCGGGCGGGTCGACAGCGCGGGGTCGTGGCACGCCGTCAATCGCGGCACGCTGCCTGCCATCCTTGGCTTTGCGCTGGAACAGGCTTTGGTGCGCGATCTGGGGGCTGCGACATGTCTGAACGATGCCGCTGCCGCCGCCTTGGCCGAAGGCCTGTTCGGCGCGGGAAGCCGCAGTAACAGCTTTGCGTATCTTACCGTGTCCACCGGTGTCGGCGGCGGGCTGGTCATCGCGAACCGTCTGATTGCCAGTGAGAACGGGTTGGCCGGGCATGTCGGCTTTGTCTCCAGCCGTCACGCCAGCGGGCCCTGCGGCAGTGGTCGCATGGCAACTGTCGAAAGCATTGCGGGCGGGCGCGGTATCGCCGCTGCCGCTGCGGCTGCCGGTCACGCCGATACGGACGCGCGCGCGGTGTTTGCGGCAGCGGCCAAGGGGCAAGACTGGGCCGACCGGATCATCGCAACCTCGGCCAGCGCCGTGGCGACCCTGATCGGCGATCTTACAGCCATTCTGGGACTCGACACCGTGGCGATGGGCGGCAGCATCGGGCTGGCGCCGGGATATATCGACCGCGCCCGTGCCGCGCTGGCCGAAGAGCCTGCGCTGTTCCGCCCGCGCCTTGTGCCCGCAACGCTTGGCCATGACGCGCCGCTGATCGGCGCGCTGGCGGCACATCTGAGAAAGGAAAGCCCATGAAGGTCCTGATCCTTCCCGACGAACAGGCGGCCATGCAGCGTGCCGCCGATATTGTGGCACGCACCGTGACTGCGACACCCGACGCCGTTCTGGGGCTGGCAACCGGCGGCACCATGCTGCCGCTCTACGAGGCGCTTGCGCAGCGCCACCGCGAGGACGGGCTTTCGTTTGCAAAAACGACCAGCTTCAACCTCGACGAATATATCGGCCTGGCGCCGGATCATCCCTGCTCTTATCACAGCTATATGCAGGAGGCGTTCTTCCGCCATGTCGATATCGACCCGGCGCGCGCGCATCTGCCGAAAGGCGATGCCCCCGATCCGCAGGCGGCCTCGCTTGAATACGAGGCGTTGATCGCGGCCGCGGGCGGCATTGATCTGCAACTTCTGGGGATCGGGCAAAACGGACATATCGGCTTTAACGAGCCGACCGCCAGCCTTGGATCGCGCACGCGGGTTAAGACGCTGACGACAAGCACCCGTCGCGCCAACCAGCGCTACTTTGCATCCTTCGAAGACACGCCGCGCTACGCCATAACCATGGGCGTCGCCACCATCCTCGCCTCCAGGGCCTGTGTGCTGCTCGCCACCGGAGAGGCCAAGGCCGACGCCGTCCTGCGCATGGTCGAGGGGCCGCTAAGCGCCGCCTGTCCGGCCTCGGCGTTGCAGCTTCATGCCTCCGCGACGGTGATACTCGACGAAGCGGCGGCGGGTGCGCTGACCTTCACGGATTATTATGAAAACGTGCATCCGGGAGGACGCGACAGTGCCTTCGACTGAGCCCGCACATCCGCAACGCGTCTTCGCTCATCAGCTTTACGACGGGATCTGCGCCGATCTGCGCCCCGACCGGATCATCGAGATGGCCGACGGGCAGATCACGGCTGTCCGGGCCGCGACCGCGCGCGATGCGCAGGACCGCTCTGTCGTCGAGTTCGATCTGGTAGCGCCCGGCTTCATCGACCTTCAGATCAACGGGGCAGGGGACACGCAGTTCAACTTCGAGCCGAATCCCGCGGCGCTCCGCCGGATCGCGGCGGGCGCGCGGCAGGGCGGCACCGCCTATATCCTGCCCACGTTCATAACCGCAGCGGGGCGCGATTACGGTCGCGCGATCAGCGCCGTGCAGGAGGCCATCGCCCAAGGCGTGCCGGGTATAATCGGGCTGCATCTTGAAGGCCCGTTCCTTTCACATGCGCGCCCCGGCATCCACGACCCGAGCGCCATCCGCGCCATGGATGCCGAGGATCTGGACCGGCTGACCGCCGCGCGGACCGGCGCGCTGCTGCTGACTGTCGCGCCCGAAAGCCTGCCCGCGGGAGCCTTGCCGCGCTTAACCGCGGCCGGCATCCGCGTCTTTGCCGGGCATAGCGAGGCCAGTGCCGACCAGATCGCGCAGGCCGAGGCCGAGGGCTTGGTCGGCGTCACGCATCTGTTCAACGCAATGTCCCAGATGACCGGGCGCGAACCGGGGGTGGTGGGGGCCACGCTCGCCTCGCGCAGCCTGTTTGCCGGAATCATCGCGGACGGGCATCACGTCGATTGGCGCAACGTCGCGACCGCAGCCCGGCTGATGCCGGACCGGCTGTGCCTGGTGACCGACGCAATGCTGACCCTCGCGGGCCAACTGACCGGGTTCGAACTGCACGGCGAGACGATCGAGCTGCGCGGCAGCCGGCTGACAAACAAGACCGGCCGTCTGGCCGGCGCGCATATCAGCATGATCGACAGCATCCGCAACATCATGCAACATGCGGGTCTGGGTTTGACCGACGCCCTGAGAATGGCGACGGCAAACCCAGCTCGCGCACTGGGCAAGGCCGGAGAGATCGGAACGGTGCAACCGGGCGCGCGTGCGACACTCACCTGCCTGACACAAAGCTTGGACGTGGCCGCGGGTATGACCGATGGTCTGTTGCTGGATTTCGACAACGGCTGATCCCGAGGTTGACACCGAATGTCTATGGGCGCGGATTGACAAACCGGTGCCGGAACGCGATCTTTTGGGCGGCGCGCCCGGCAAAACAGGTTTGTTTCCGGAGGCGCGTCAATGGCATGGTGCAATCATCGGCAGAGCGTCCCCGGGGCAAGCTGATCTGCTCGGTATTGACCGCGATAATCTGTCTTGCAGACCGTGCCCGCTCCGTGGACATGACTTGACGCTGATGCGGTGGATTGACCAACCGCACATAGAAGCTCCGTCAGCGCACCGCGGAATGATGAACCGTCTGCTTTCAGCAAAAAGCTTCACAGCCGGACGTCTGCGTGTCGCGACCTGCATGGAAATGCATCGGTGTCGGTGCGCTCTATCGCTAGCCGGAATTAAGCGCATGATACAGGCTACATGAACCGGTGCCCTCTGGTGTCGAACCTCGGATCAAACGGGACGGCGGTTGGGGGTCGTGGCCTGAAGCAGGCACGATCAATCACTCTTTAGGCACATCACAGCAGGGGGCGCAGGCTTGCTCAAGATGCGCGGTGACCTCACCCCCTACAAATGTATATCTGGACCTTGGACGTCATAGTCAGGTCGCTTCATCCTCAATCAGGTCCATCAGAGGCCGGGACTGCACAACCGGCAAGAATTTAGAGGGTTGCGAGCCGTGAGTAAGCCGTGCTAAGCGCCCGTCACGGAGCGGTGGCCGAGTGGTCGAAGGCGCACGCCTGGAAAGTGTGTAGGCGGGAGACCGTCTCCAGGGTTCGAATCCCTGTCGCTCCGCCACTACCACATTTTTCGAGATTTGAATGGGTCGCCTTGGGCGACCTTTTCTCTTTGTATCGTTGGGCTTGTCCGCGTTTGCCGCTTTCCTTGAGTTTCTTTCGATGATGCCTATACTCATTCCTTGAGTGGTAGATAATGTGGTATTTTTAATGGCGTTGACTGGCAAGCTGACTAAGAAGCTGGTGGAGAACCTCGGGCCGGGGCGGCATGGCGATGGCGGCGGGCTTTATCTGGTGGTGGACCCTTCGGGGGCGCGGCGCTGGATCGTTCGCGTTGTGGTCAGAGGCCAGAAGAACAAGAAGGGCGCACCGTTGCGCACTGACTTTGGTTTGGGCGGCGCTGACATTGTTACGCTCAATCAAGCACGCGACCGGGCGCTGGAATATCGGCGCATGGCAAAGCAGGGGTTGAACCCGCGTTTTAACGCCAAACGTGAAGTGCCGACCTTTGAGGAGTTCGCCAAACAGGTTCACATCGACCGGATGCCGACCTGGAAGAACGTCAAGCATGGCCAGCAATGGATCAACACTCTGCGCGACTATGCCTTCCCCAAGATCGGGCGGATGCCGATTGATAGCGTGGATCAGCCCGAGGTGATGATGTGCCTTGCGCCGATCTGGACCGAAAAACACGAAACGGTGAAGCGTCTAGCGCAACGGATCAAGACGGTGCTGGACGTGGCGCGTTCCAAGGGCTTCCGATCTGGTGAGAACCCCGTGACCGCGATCAAGGACGCCCAAGCTCTGCCCAAAGTAAAAGCCAAGGTGAAACACCATAATGCAATGCGTTGGCAGGACGTGCCTGCTTTCTACGCTGACCTGAAAACCCGCGACGCGATGGCGGCGAGGGCGTTGATGTTCACCTGCCTGACCGGATCAAGGACAGGCGAGGCGCTGGGCCTGCGGTGGGAAGAAATCGACTTTGACGCGCGGCTTTGGACCTGTCCCGCGATCCGCATGAAGACGGGCGAGGATCACCGGGTGCCACTGACCGATGAAATGCTAGCAATCATCGAGCCGTTGAAGGCGATGCAATCTGAATATGTGTTTGAAGGTCAGAAGCGGCACAAACCGTTGTCGAATATGTCGATGCTGATGCTGTTGCGACGGATGCAGGTCGAAGGCGTCACGGTACATGGTTTTAGGTCAACATTCCGGGATTGGGCGTCCGAAGTGGCCAATGTGCCTCGTGAGGTTGCTGAAATGAGCCTTGCGCATACGGTCGGATCTAATGTCGAGCGAGCATATGCGCGGTCTGATCTCTTGGAAAAGCGACGTGCGCTTATGGATCGCTGGTCTGAATATGTGTCGGCAAGCCATGGGAATATTGTTGACCTGGTCGCGGGTGCTGGCAAATGAAGTGCCGAAAGGCTGTGATTGTTACGCCTTCTGTGAAGTTCCCAATTGAAAGCAATGGAGCAAAACCTGTTGAACGTTCAAAAGGTCTAAGTAGAGTAACCTTATGAAACAAGACCCCACCCTGAATGAACAGCTGAACAAGGTCGTCGAGCCCTTTCGAACGGGTGGCGGGTGGGGCCTTGGCTCTGATTATTTTACGGCTTTCGACACGACGAAACCTAACTTTCACGATAGTAAGGCCGAGTTTCTGGAGGAAAAACAGCTTGTTCAAGACGGATTGAATAACGCCGATCAACTGATCCGCTTTTTGCTGTCTGCGGTAGGACGCGAGGATGAGCGTAACGATACTGCCGAACGGATTTGTAATATAGCGGCGCGTCAAAGCCGGTTGCGACTAAAGGATCTTCCCATCAGTGGCGTTAGCGACTTAGTGAGAAAAAATGCGTCCGAGGTTGGCCTTCCAATCACCTCCGCGTTTGTTCTCTTGGATCTGCGCACTGAGTTCCATAAAAGATTACAAGAGCTTGAAGATCAGGAGCGGGAATATTGGAGCGGAAGCTCACGCCCTCCTAATCACTATGCACGAACCATCGCACTGCGGTTTGCGCGATTTATTGCGGGCGAAAGTGGGCAGAAGCCAACCATTGGAACGTCACGTGACGGGGATCACCCGTCAACTGATTACGGGCGCGCGCTTGAGGAAGTATTTCGGATTCTAGGCATCCGTGCCAACTTCAAGCGGGCTGGCATGTGGGCAATCGACCAGTTGACCGGTGAAGACCTACAGCCCAGAAAAAACATGCTTGGTGGATTATTTGGACTGTCATCCGATGACGACGGTGGTTGGCGAAGTCATGACGATAGTGCGTCCAATAAACACCCAAAAGGTGTGAAACGATAGATCTTTCGTCACCTTGAATGCGGCACTTCTTCCCTTGTTTTCAATAGCATCAAACCTGCTTCAGAATCCTCGGTAGCAATTGAAGAGGGCTGAACAATGGCAAGCTTATTTGAAAACAACCGCAACTACGTGCTTGGCGACAACGAACTGAACCTGATCGGCGACCGGGACAAGCTGGCTCAGTGGCGTCACAAGGGCATGGGCCCGGCGTTCTACCGCTTGGGTCGCAAGATCATCTATCGCGGCGCTGATCTGAACGCATGGGCTGAGGCAAACCGGGTCGATCCAGCGAAGGCGGGGCGAGACTGATGGCCAAGCGTGTTTCGGCGCGCGGGGTCAAGATACATCGCCAGTACACCTATGACAGCGCCGCCGATGCGGTGGGCGTCACGCCCCACACGGTCCGGGCATGGCGACCGGCGGGGCTTGCGGTGCTGGACAGCCAAAAGCCGCACCTGATCCTTGGCCGTGAACTCAAGCGTTTCCTCGAAAGTCGGCTGCCAAAGACGTCCCGCAAGCTAGCACCGGATGAGTTCTATTGCATGTCGTGCCGCGCCCCGCGTGCACCCTATGGAGCCATGGCGGACTATGAGCCTTTCAACCCCGCGCGGGGCAGGCTGATGGCGTTGTGCGGGGTCTGTGAGACACCTTGCAACAAGTTCGTCTCGCTCAAGATGCGCGATGAACTGGCGCAGTTCCTGGCCATCGCCACACGCCATAGCTGCTGACCCTAAGAGAACCCCACAACCCTAGCGTAAAACACCACTTCCGGCGGGCCGCTGAATCCGGCGGAAATGACAGGAAAAACAAGGGTCAAAGAAAGGATCGGACCATGGCGAACTATATCGAGGAAAACGAGCGTATCAAACACGACTACGCCACCTATCTGCGCCACGCCAAAGGTCAGGACGAGAAGTCTATCGATAAGGTGATGGCCGCAATCCGGCAGTTCGAGGACAGCACGAAAACCAAGGCGTTCAAGAAATTCCATCGTCAGCAGGCAGCGGATTTCAAGGCCTACCTGGCCAGGCAAAAGAACGCAAAGACCGGCAAGCCGCTGGCCTTTTCGACGGTCGATGCCACCTTGCGGCTGGTCAAAGGGTTCTTTCACTGGTTGGTCAGCCGTCCAGGGTTCAAGCGGGTGCTGACCTATCCGGACGTCGAGTATTTCAACAACACGCTCAAGGCGGGCAGGGTGGCACATACCCAACGTGAAATCCCCTATCCGTCCATGCAGCAGGCCGCCCATGCGTTTCAGGCGATGCCGTTCGAGACGGAGTTCGACAAACGCGACAAGGCGCTGTTCGCGTTTTTCATGCTGACCGGCGCGCGCGATGGCGCGGTGGCGTCGCTGAAGCTGAAACACGTCAACGTTGATCTGGGCCATGTGTTTCAGGATGCGCGCGAGGTGAATACCAAGGGCGCGAAAACCATCATGTGCCAGTTCTTCCCGGTCGATCCCGTATATCGCGCGTGCTTCACAGAATGGGTGAGGTTTCTGCGGGATGACAAACTGTTCGGGCCAGACGACGCGCTGTTTCCCAAGGCCAAGACGGGCTATGTGCCGGGACAAGGGCTTTGCAATTTGGGACTGGCGCGCGAAGGCTATGCCAATGCGTCGCCGCTCAATGCGATCATTCGGGGCGCTTTTGCCAATGTCCAACTCCCTCAGTTCACGCCGCACGCCTTCCGCAAGACACTGACCAAATACGGCGATGAAATCAGCAAGACGATGGAGCAACGCAAGGCATGGTCGATGAACCTCGGCCACGAGAGCCTTGCTGTTACGGTCAATTCCTATCTGCCTGTTGTCTGACGTCAGCACCTATGGGACAGATATGGCGATTTGAACAACGGAGGGTTTCTGGTTCATCGTAGCCTTTAAGGAGCGAAGATGAACAAGA
>NZ_FWYD01000011.1 GCF_900176485.1 Primorskyibacter flagellatus | reverse complement strand
GAATGCAAAGCCCTGGAAACCAACCAGCGCGGGCGCTATTGCCCGCAACGACGCGGTCAATGCGCAACGATATCTGGGTCGGACCGTGTGGCGACCCCAGGACGAACTCAGCGATAGAGCGGCGACAAATGTCAGTGGTC
Source organism: Primorskyibacter flagellatus (assembly GCF_900176485.1). Classification (GTDB taxonomy): domain Bacteria; phylum Pseudomonadota; class Alphaproteobacteria; order Rhodobacterales; family Rhodobacteraceae; genus Primorskyibacter; species Primorskyibacter flagellatus. The sequence continues at coordinate 100,686 of NZ_FWYD01000011.1, read as the reverse complement.
GGTAGTTCGCCGGACAGATAACTCTGCGCCAGGTTCTGGACGCGCGAGAGATTGTCAGGGCAATTTATGGACCGAAACCAACCAGAGATTCTGAGCAATTCGACCTCTGAATCATATTCGAGCAACTGCGCATCGTTCAGTCGCTGGACCGAGACTTGCAGCTGCTCCTCTGTAATCCCTGCCTCGGATGCAAGCTTTAAATCTTCCCATCTGTTGCGTCGTGGTGGAGCTAAGCCCTCAGTTGCCCAGATGGAATACCAGGGAAATCTACCTTTGATACGCTGTAGGCCGAGTGCCCTGCAAGTTCACGAGCTGCCCTGACAGATGGCATTCTCCAATATTCGGCCAGCTCTTTTGTGCTTGCTGAACCTGGATCGTTCTTGACGCTTTTCATGACCAAACCTGCATACAAAAAGGAGATCGGTTCGAGCGAGCGTTAACGGAAACGCCTTTCGATCGGTTGCTCTCGCGCTTGGCGATTGCCATCGAAAATTTGTCTTGACGCAGTTCAAGGCGCTTTCCCTGTAAGGGAAATTGACCAAATGTTTCCCAAATCCGGTGCCATTTTGAGGGTTTTTTGCCCAAGTAAGAAAATTTCAGAACTGGAGGTTTTCGCCTTGTAACCCTTATGTTTTGTTGGCTATACGCGTCGGTGGAGACGTGGCCGAGTGGTCGAAGGCGCTCCCCTGCTAAGGGAGTAGGCGGGAAACCGTCTCGAGGGTTCGAATCCCTTCGTCTCCGCCACCCACCATTTTCATTGAACCCTATGGGGCCGCTTGATAGCGTATAAGTTACTGAACTTATGCGCTCATCTGCGTTCGTTATTGTCACTGGCTTCGTTTCGATTGCGCTCAGTTCTGTTCATTTGGTGGTACGAACTGTGGTATTTTATATGGCCTATACCTCGGGAAAGCTGACGAAGAATCTGGTCCGAACGCTCGGCCCTGGTCGGCATGGCGATGGTCACGGGCTGTATCTGGTGGTCGATCCATCCGGTGCGCGGCGCTGGATCGTCCGCGTCACGGTGAAGGGACAGCGGAATCGGCAAGGAAAGCCGCTCCGCACCGATTTCGGTCTCGGCGGTGCTGACGTGGTGACGCTCAACGTGGCTCGCGAACGCGCCCTGGAGTATCGTCGCCTCGCCAAGCAGGGCCTCAATCCGAAATACCACAAGGTCCAGGACGTGCCCTGTTTCGAAGAGGTCGCCCGGCAGGTCCACATAGAGCGTCTGCCGACCTGGAAGAACCCGAAGCACGGGCAGCAGTGGATGAACACGCTTGCCGACTATGCATTCCCCAAGATCGGCCGAATGCCGGTCTCGGATATCGACCAGCCGGAAATCTTGCAGGTGCTGTCTCCGATCTGGACCGAGAAGCACGAAACCGCGCGCAGGGTGGCGCAGAGGATGAAGGCGGTCCTCGATGTGGCGCGGTCGCGCGGCTACCGCGAGGGCGAAAACCCTGTGACGGTCGTTATGGACGCTCTCGTGCTGCCGCGCGTGAAGGCCAAGGTGAAGCGCCACAATGCGATGCGCTGGCAAGACGTTCCCGCGTTCTACGCGCAGCTCTCACAGCAAAGCGGGATGGCAGCCAAGGCGCTGATGTTCACATGCTTCACGGGATGCCGAACCAGCGAGGTTCTGAGGGCTGTCTGGGAGGAATTTGATTTCGATGACCTGATTTGGACGATCCCCGAAGAGCGCACCAAAACAGGGGGCGAGCACCGTGTTCCGCTTACGGATCAGATACTGGGGATTATCGAGCCACTGAAAGCCCTTCACTTCGAAAGTGTCTTTGAAGGCCAGCGTCGGCACAAGCCGCTGTCGAACATGTCGATGCTGATGCTGTTGCGACGCATGGAGATTGAGGGTGTGACCGTTCACGGGTTCAGATCAGCATTTCGGGATTGGGCTTCCGAGGTGGGGAACCATCCGCGCGAGGTAGCGGAAATGAGCTTGGGGCACAAGGTGGGTTCGGCAGTGGAGCGGGCCTATGCGCGATCTGATCTTCTTTCCAGAAGGCGTGAACTGATGCGCGATTGGAACCTTTTTTCTTGTTCGCAATGTGGAGGCTGAACTGTGGTAACTGAAATCGAACACGTCGCGGCAAGGATTTCCCACCTGACTTTCATTTCGAAGTTTGACGCCGCGTGGCTCGCCATACGAGCCCTTCTAATCGCGACTAAGACGAAGGCCGACTTTTTAAAACTGCATACCGGGCTGCTGGAGATTCGAGCTCGAGATCAAGACCTGAAGACCGGTAGGAGGGACGCGCTTTGGCCAGCCCCTGGCTCTGATCCATTGTTGCTTGAAGGCGCTGTTCGACATGCAGTGAAGCAATGCGCTTTGGGTCAGGATGAACTGTGTCAAGACGTCATGCGTCTAGGAGATGTGCTGCGCCGGATCGTCATTCATGGGTCATCCAAGGGAACGGCATATGCTGACGCACAGGGGTTCGCCCAGCAAGAGTATAAGAGCGTACTTGATACGAAAGGGATCGAAGTCGCACGGAACTAGGACGAAGTCCTCGATCGCTACAGAAATTATGGGCGGTCTAAGAGCCCGTGCTAGCATATGTGTATCTGGACTACGCTCAAGCGCAACGACTCGCTGCGCGCGTTCCTGGTTTTGACCACTCGCACATTGTCCAGTTCCCATATCTGTTCCGAGACCTCTTGAACATGACAACGCATACCAAGCCGATCAAACAGAAAGGAATGCAAGTCATTGTTTTCAAGTAGAAAGATATTGCTTTTTCGATTGCGCTAGGACGATTGCGGCAGGCTGGACAATATGGATGCAGTCGAACGCAACCGAAGAAAGGCGATGTCGGAACAATGGAGATTTTTGAGAACGAACGTGTCTACGATGATGGTGACAAAGAGCTTGATCTTATCGCCCCTCGTGCGAAACGGGCGCAATGGCGTCACCGGCGGGTGGGCCCGGCATGGGTCAAGTTCGGTCGGCGGGTGAAATACCTCGGGCGCGATTTGAACGCTTACATCGAAGAGAACCGGGTCTCTCCTGGTGATGCGGCATAGGCTCCAAAGTACAAAGCCCCGCACGGGGCGGGGCCTTGTCGTATTCGCGTGATCACCGGAATCCTAGGACAAACGCGCCCCTGATTTCAACCCCATGACAGATGCCGAACACCGGCAATCGTCAGCCCAACCGCAATTGGGTTGACGGGAAAGGTTTGCCCTATGGCGCGCAAAAAATTTGCCATGCTCAATGTCTCGCTGCTTAACTCAGCTGCTTTTCGCGGCCTTCGAAGCTGCACAGCGAGAAACGTCTACTTCACCGCACATCTGAGTTCTCAGGCCGATTATTCCGGCTTGTTCAGGTATCCACGTTCTCTCTTTCCGCATAGTACTGCGGCCGATGTGGCCGAGGCGCCCGGAGAGTCTGCAAGATCCGGAAGGCGGCGTGGCGTTTCAAAGCCGAATCCGAGTTCCCAGACCCGATCCCGTTCCGGAAAAAGCCGATGCGGTGGCGAACAGCGCAACTGCGCGCATGGCCGGCGGGTTCGCACCATGCGTGATAGCGGGTTGCGATGCGCGCACCTCTTTCTGCAACAGTTCCCTTTGCTTGCGCTACTCTACCACCAACGCGCCCATCTTGCGGGCGTCGATGAACAGCACCTCACCGTGCCGGTCGCGTAGCTTGCCTATCCTTGCGTCGTGTTCATGTGGTGGGTGTTGTAGGGGGCCCATTTCGAATGGCTCATCATCCATTTCGGTGCACCTCGCAAATCATGTCGACCATGCGAACGCGCGCCAAGATCGAACAGAAAGCCCTATCCATTATAGATTTTTGAGCTCATGATCGGCGATGATCCTCTCGGGATGAGTTTATGCAATGAAGGCTTCATTCGCTTGGGGCGAAACCATTTTTCGCCAACGTCACCCGTAAAAAGCATGGGAGGATCCTCGCGCCAGGATCACTCTTTCTTCGTTGAGCGAAAAACCATGCCGAAAAGGCCGGCGTGGACGGCACCAGACACTGACGTGAGCTGAGATCCGTGCAGCAAAGTCGTTTGCCCGACATAAGGTCGTCGTCCTGTTGCAGCAACCGCGCGGGGCGCTCTGATCTTGGTGCCGGTGCGATTGCCGCTGTTACATTGTGCGGTGTCTCTGAATTGGTCTTCGAGGGGGCTATCCCTCCATAGCCTCCAATTCGTCGATGAACCCTTCGATCATGCTCAGGCCCTTGTCCCAGAAGGCGGGGTCGGACGCGTCAAGGCCGAAGGGTTCCAGAAGTTCCTTATGGTGCTTGGAACCGCCCGCTTTCAGCATGTCGAAATACTTTTCCTGAAAACCATCGGGGTTTTCTTCGTAGACGGCGTAAAGCGCATTCACCAACCCGTCGCCAAACGCATAGGCGTAGACGTAGAAAGGCGAATGGACGAAATGGGGGATATAGGCCCAGAACGTCTCGTATCCCTCCATGAACTCGAACCCTTCGCCAAGGCTTTCGGCCTGCACGGACATCCACAATGCGTTGATGTCGTCGGGGGTCAGTTCGCCGCTGCGCCGCGCCTCGTGCAGCTTGCATTCAAAGTCGTAAAAGGCGATCTGGCGGACGACCGTGTTGATCATGTCCTCAACCTTGCCAGCCAGCAGGATCTTGCGCTCCTGATCGGTCTTGGCGTTGTCGAGCATCCGGCGGAAGGTCAGCATTTCGCCGAACACACTTGCGGTTTCGGCCAGCGTCAGCGGGGTAGAGGACAGCATCTCGCCCTGGCCGGCGGCCAGTACCTGGTGCACGCCGTGGCCCAGCTCATGCGCCAGGGTCATCACGTCACGCGGTTTGCCGAGGTAGTTGAGCATCACATAGGGGTGCACATCCGTCACGGTGGGATGCGCGAACGCGCCCGGTGCCTTGCCCGGATTCACGCCCGCGTCGATCCAGCCCTTGTCAAAGAAGGGCTGCGCGATCTCGGCCATGCGCGGATCAAACCCGGCATAGGCGTTCATCACCGTGTCGCGGGCATCGTCCCAGCCCACAGTGCGTGTTTCTTCCATCGGCAGGGGCGCGTTGCGGTCCCAGACCTGCATGACGTCCAGCCCCAGCCACTTGCGCTTGAGTTCATAATAGCGGTGCGACAGGCGCGGGTAGGCGGCGACCACCGCGTTGCGCAGCGCCTCGACCACCTCTGGTTCGACATGGTTGGACAGGTGTCGCCCGGTCTGCGGCGTGGGCATGCCGCGCCAGCGATCGAGGATCTCTTTCTCCTTGGCCTGCGTGTTGTGGACGCGCGCGAAGATCTTGATATTCTCGGAAAAGACACGGGCCAATTCGCGCGACGCGGCCTCGCGCTTGGACCGGTCCTGTTCGGTCAGCAGGTTCAGCGTGGATTCGATATTCAGCGCGTCGCCCTCGATCTCGAACTCAAGGCTGGCGATGGTTTCGTCGAACAGCCGTTCCCATGCATCGCCGACGACGCCAAGATCGTGCAGGAATTTCTCAAGCTCGTCGGACAGTTGGAAGGGTTTCATCGAGCGGATGCGGTCAAAGACCGGCTTGTACCGGGCCAGGTCGTCGTTCTCCGCGAACAGCGTGTCCAGATGGCCATCGTCCAAACGGTTCAGTTCCAGCGTAAAAAACACCAGCGGGGTCGAGTAGTTGACCACCTTTTCCTGAAGGTCGGACAGGAATTTGGCGCGCTCGGCATCCGTGGTCAATTGGTAATAGCGCAGCCCCGCATAGCTCATCAGCCGCCCGGCGGTCGTGTCGATCTTCTCGTTCCGCAGCACGCAATCAAGGAAACCCGCCGCGTCCAGCGTGGCCAGCTTGCCTTCGTAATCGGCGGCGAAACTGGCGCAGGCCTGTTCCAGCCAATCCAGATCGCGCTTGATCTCGGGCGCGTCGGGGGCAGAGTACAGATCCGTCAGATCCCATTCCGGCAGGTTTCCAAGGTCCTTGCTGCCATTGGTTGCATTGGCGTCGAAAACGGGGCGGACGGTCATGTTGGTCTCCTTGGGCTATGCTGACTGGCAGGTAAGGCGACTTGTCACATAGGTGCAAGGGGGCGCAGGCAAAAGGGGTCAGTAGATTGAAAGCGTCAGTCCGAACTGCTCTGCGGCAGGCGACGGGAAAAGCTGAACGACAAAAACCCGGTATGTCTGCCGGCTGGTGACAAAGCTGAAGTCGGTTTGGCAATCGGCAAGGCCCACAACGCTGAAGCAGGCATTGTTGCTGCCCGAAAGCTGTAATCGCGCCGTCTGGCCGTTCCCCGTTCCGAAAGTATAGCATTGCGGCGCACCATCAGAGACCACGCCGCCGACGCCACCGGAATAGGCGCCTTTGGCAAAGCGGATTTCGGGGCAGCTTTGCGCCGAGGCCATGCTGGCAGATGCGATAATGGCGAAGATTGCAGCGATGAGAATGCGCGTCATGAAAATCCTGTCCCGGCTACGGCTTGAAGCAATGCCGCAAACTCTGCCTGATTTCGCAGATTCGCACAAATACCGTGTCATCCATAACTGGCCAGAAGCGCCTTAAGGTCATCCAGCGTATTGGCTTCGTCCAGCGGTTTGTCGCGTCGCCAGCGGGACATGCGTGGAAACCGAAGGGCGATCCCGGATTTGTGGCGCGGGCTGGCATGAATGCCTTCAAAGGCGATCTCGAACACATGATGCGGTTTGACCTGCCGGACGGGGCCAAAGCGTTGCTGGGTATTCTTGCGCACCCAGACGGTGATCTGGCGAAATTCCTCGTCCGTGAGGCCGGAATAGGCCTTGGTGAAAGGGACAAGCTGATTGCCGCTCCAGACGGCGAAGGTGAAATCGGTAAACAGGTTGGCGCGGCGTCCATGGCCTTGCTGGGCGTAGATCATCACCGCATCCACCGTCAGCGGGTCCAGCTTCCATTTCCACCAATCGCCCTTCTTGCGACCAGACAGATAGGGGCTGTCCAGACGTTTCAGCATCACGCCCTCTGCGCGTTCGTCGCGCGCCGTGGCGCGTATCTCTGCCAGGGCCTGCCAGGTATCGAAGGCGATGGGGCGCGACAGGCGCAGCGGTGCCTCGGCCGGGGTCTGGTCCAGCAGATCGTCCAGCGCCGCGCGGCGGGTGGACAAGGGTTCCGCGCGCATGTCGCGGCCTTCATGTTCCAGCAGATCATAGGCCACCAGAACGACCGGGACCTCGGCCAGCAGTTTCTTGGGCACGGTCTTGCGCCCGATCCGTTTTTGCAGCGTGCCAAAGGGCAGGGGGCCGTTATCCCAGGCCAGCACCTCGCCATCCAGCACGGTGCCGTCGGGCAGGAAATCCAAAGCGCGGGAAAATTCGGGGAAACGCTCTGTCATCAACTCTTCGCCGCGCGACCACAGGTGATGCGTGCCGCCGCGCAGGACCAGCTGGCCGCGGATGCCGTCCCATTTCCACTCCGCCTGCCAGTCATCGGACGCACCCAGATCCTCGGGTGCCGCGTCCAACTGATAGGCGAGGTAGAACGGATAGGGGCGCGAGGCGTCGGCCTCTGCATCCTCGGCCTCGATCAGCGCGTGCCAGGTGGTCGTGTCGGCGCGCCATTTTCCCATCAGCCGCAGCGCAATCTCTGCCTCGTCACGGCCCAAAGCAGCGGCGATTGCCCGTGTCATCAGCTTCTGGCTGACACCGATGCGAAATCCGCCGGTGATCAGCTTGTTGAACAGCAGCCGTTCGGTCGCATCCAACTGGTCCCACGCGTCGAGGATCTGGTCCTTGCGTGCCTCCGGGGGCAGATCGTGCAGGCGCTGGAGTTGCGCAATCCAATGCGACAGCGGCAAGTCCGTCGCGCGACCGGGCGGAGGCAGGATCAGAGCGATGGTCTCTGCCAGATCACCGACGATGGGATAGCTTTCTTCCAGCAGCCACAGTGGCAGGCCCGCACGCTCGGCCGCCCATTCGCGCAGTTGAGTGGTGGTCACGGCGCGGCGTGGGCGACGACCCGTGAACAGCGCCACGGTCCACAGCTTTTCGGTATCGGGCACCTCGCGCAGATAGGCGGTCAGCGCGGCGGTCTTCTCCTTGGTCCGGGTGGTGCGGTCGATGGCGTTGAACAGCGCGGCGAAGGATTTCATGCCGAGCCATCCTCGGCGTCATCGCTGCCAAATTCGGTGGGAACGACGCTTGCGTTATATCCTTGGTCCCTCAGCCATCGCGCGAAGATGTCCGTGTAACCATGCGTGGCATATATGTTTTCTGCGCCTGTTTCGGCAATAGTCCTGTTCAGTGCAGGCCAGTCGGCATGGTCCGAGACGACAAAGCCCCGGTCAGCGGCACGCCGTCTGCGGACCCCGCGCATCCGCATCCACCCCGAGGCGAACCCGGTGGAGACCGCCCCAAAACGCCGCATCCAGTCAGAGCCGAGCGCGGCAGGCGGTGCCAAAACCAGCGCGCCGGGGAAATCCTTGGGATCAAGCTCGGGCGTCACATGATGCGTCCGGGGGAGGTGCAATCCCTGATCGCGCAGAACCTGTGTCGTGGTTTCCACCGCACCATGCGTCAGGATCGGGCCGATTTCCACATCCAGCATGGCCAGCAGCCGCTGTGCCTTGCCCAGCGAATAGGCCCCCAGAACCGGCGTCCGGTCCGCGGCGACACTGTCGCGCCACCATGCGTTCAGCTCTGCCGCGACCTGCGCCTGCGGTGCCCATGTGAAAACCGGCAGACCAAAGGTGCATTCGGTGATGAAACTGTGACAGCGGACCGGCTCGAACGGCTCCGACAACCCGTCGCTTTCCAGCTTGTAATCGCCCGATGCGACCCAGACCTCGCCGCCGACCTCCACCCGGATTTGCGCAGAGCCGGGCACATGGCCTGCGGGATGAAAAGAGACGGTTACCCCGCCGATCCTGCGCCGTTCGCCGAACCGTATGGTGTCCAGCGTGATCTCGCCCAGACGGTGACGTATGACCGGGGCGGCAGGCTCTGTCGCCAGATAGCGGGCGTGACCGGGACGGGCATGATCGGCATGGCCATGGGTGATCAGCGCCCGGTCCACCGGACGCCAGGGGTCGATGTGGAAATCGCCTGCGGGGCAGTAGATGCCGCGATCGGTGAAGCAAAGTACCTGGTCAGCCATATAGCGATGATAGGGCGCGCGGATCAAAGCGCCAGAGCCGCTGATTCTGTCAGGCGGTCAGGCGGGATTTGTCGCGCGCTGACGCGTTGCTGAAATGCGCCGTTAGCTCGTCGGCGATCATGATGCGCATACCGGGGGTGTCCATCATCATTTCATGTTCGCCATCTTCGATCACGCGCAGCGTGCCGTTCGGCCAGCGGGCCATGCGCTGATGGATGCGTGGCATGTCGACAATGCGTTCGTTGCTGCCCACGAAGGTCAGGCAGGGCTGCGGCGGCGAGGGCAGGCGGGACAGCGCCAGCGTTTCGCGCAAAGCCTCATGCAGCCAGTTCAGGCTGGGGCCGCCCAGTTGCAATTCCGGATGGGCGGTGACCTGGCACCGCATATATTCGAACATTTCGGGATCGCGGGTCAGAAGATTGCCTTCGAACGGCTCGGTCGCCACATAGCTGCCTGACCCGGTGCCGGGCGCGTAGGAATCGCCAAGGCCAAAAATTCCACTGCTCCAGCCAAGCGCCCATGCTGCGGGGCGCGTATAGGCTTTCATGCGGATCCCCCACATCGGCCCCGAAAAGCCTGCTGAAACAAATGGCAGGCCGCGCAGCAACCCGCGCAGCCCGATGCAACCGCCCATCGAATGCGCGAGCATGTGCAGGGGGTGCGGCAGGTCCAGCGTCTTTGCGGCGGCGACCATCGCATCCAGATCGGCCTGGTAGTCGTCGAAGGTCAGGACATGCCCGCGGCGCGGATCGTCCAGCAACCGGTCAGCCAGCCCCTGTCCGCGCCAGTCGATGCACAGCACGTCAAAGCCGCGCTCAACCAGATCACGGGCGGTGCGGCCGTATTTCTCGATATATTCGGTGCGGCCCGGCATCAGCAGGATCGTGCCTTGCGACTTAGCAATGGCTGGCCAATGCGCAAGCCGGATGCGCAGCCCGTCAGCAGCCGTGACCCAGAAAACGCGCGCGTCCTCCGGGCCTTCGGCTATTGCAGCAAAATAGGGGGCTGCTTGCATTTCCATCAGGACAGAACCGCCCCCAGCTTCATTGCCTGACCCATATCGCCATCGACAGCGAGCTTGCCGGACATGAAGGCAGCCGTGGGGTTCAGATCCCCTTCGAGGATCTGTTGAAAGGTCTCTGCATCGGCCGTCAGCGTGACCTCGGCCTCTTCCTCGGCGGCGCGTGCGCCATTGCCGTCGATCATGATCGAACCTTCGCCTTCAATGTCGAAACGCGCCGAGCCGTCAAAGCCTTCGTCGCCCAGCCGTTTGTTCAGTGCCGCCACCGCAGCTTCGGTTACATCGCTCATTTTCACTCTCCTCCAATTGATGATCGCGCGGGTGGTAAATTCTCGCGCATACGCTACACTCAGGAGTGTTATGAGCAGCATTTTCTCAAGACTCAAACATACCGTGGCGACACTTCTCGTCACAGTCATGTTTTCCATACCTGCCGGGGCGGAAACCGCGCGGGTTGATGACCTTTTGTCCGATCTGGCGACGTCCTCTGCGCAGGAGGCCGCAGGCATCGTCCGGGAGATTCGGCTGGAATGGTCCAAATCCGGTTCGGCCGCGATGGATCTTCTGCTCAAACGCGGTCGCGATGCGCTTGCGGCGGGGAAAGTCACGCTGGCCATCGAACATCTGACGGCGCTGACCGATCATGCGCCGGATTTCGCCGAAGGATGGAGCAACCTGGCGCTGGCCTATTATCAGGCAGAGCTGTTGGGCCCCAGTGTCTACGCGCTGGAACGCACGCTTGCGCTGAATCCGCGGCACTTCGGCGCGATCAAGGGGCTTGGCGCGGTGTTCGAGCAGTTGGACGAACCGGCAAAGGCGGATGCGGCCTACAGAAAGCTGCTGGACATTCATCCGCATGATCCCGAAGTTCTGGAAGCGGTCGAACGGCTTGAAATTCAGGTCACCGGCCAGGACATCTGAACCGATTATCTGATAGTTTCTGAAGGAAGACGCATGGCCGAGCCATCCCGCACCGTGGCCGTGCTGGGTCCGACCAATACCGGCAAGACGCATTACGCCATCGAACGCATGCTTGGGCATCGGACGGGCGTGATCGGCCTGCCGTTGCGGCTGCTTGCGCGCGAGGTCTATGACCGCATCGTGGGTATCCGTGGCCCCTCCGTCGTCGCGCTGGTGACCGGCGAGGAACGTATTGTGCCGCCCCGGGCGAAATACTGGGTCTGCACGGTCGAGGCGATGCCAGAGGGCATGGGCGTCGATTTTGCTGCCATAGACGAGATCCAGCTTTGCGCCGATCCAGAGCGCGGCCATGTCTTCACCGACCGGTTGCTGCGGATGCGCGGCCTGCACGAGACCCTGTTTCTGGGGTCCGACACGATGCGCGGCGCGATCGCTGAATTGGTGCCCGGCGTGCAATTCGTGCGCCGCGAACGGCTGAGCCAACTGTCCTATGCCGGTTCCAAGAAGATCAGTCGGTTGCAGGCGCGCAGCGCGATCGTCGGGTTTTCGGTTGAAAACGTCTATGCCATTGCGGAATTGATCCGTCGTCAGAAAGGCGGCGCTGCAGTAGTCATGGGCGCGCTGTCGCCGCGAACCCGCAACGCGCAGGTCGAACTGTATCAGAATGGGGACGTGGATTACCTCGTGGCGACCGATGCGATTGGCATGGGGCTGAACCTGGACATCAACCATGTCGCGTTTTCCGCCCTGTCAAAATTCGATGGCCGCCGGATGCGCCCCCTTGCGCCCAATGAGCTGGCCCAGATCGCGGGTCGCGCCGGGCGCGGCATGAGCCACGGATCGTTCGGGGTGACAGGCGAGGCCGGTCCGTTGCCCGATGAGGTGGTCGAATCGATCTGTAATCACCGCTTCACGCCCCTGCGCAAGCTGACATGGCGCAATTCGGACCTGCGGTTCGGCACGCTCGACACGCTGATCACGTCGCTGGAAGTTGCGCCGACCGATGACCGGCTGGTCAGGGCGCGCGAGGCCGATGATCTTGGCGCGCTCAAGACATTGGTGCAAAGCGCCGAGGTTGCGGCGCGCGCGTCCGATCCGGCCTCGGTCCGGCTGCTATGGGATGTTTGCCGCATTCCCGATTTCCGTGGCATAAGTCATGCGGAACATGCGAGCCTGTTGGAAGTTATCTTCGGATACCTGCATCAGCGTGGGTCGGTGCCGGATGACTGGATGGCCCGGCAGGTAAAGCGCATCGACCGGACCGATGGTGACATCGACACCTTGTCGAAACGATTGGCATATATCCGCACATGGACATATGTCGCGCAGCGCAGCGGTTGGGTTGGTGACAATAGCCATTGGCGTGAGCGCACGCGGGCTGTAGAAGACAGGCTATCTGACGCTCTGCACGAGCGTCTGACACAAAGATTTGTTGATCGGCGGACATCTATCCTGTTGCGCCGGTTGAAGCAGAAGGAGGCCCTTTTGGCCGAAGTGAACGACAAGGGCGAAGTGACCGTCGAGGGTGAATTCGTAGGGCGGCTGGAAGGGTTTCGCTTCCGGCAGGACAAGGATGCCAGCGGGCAGGAAGCAAAGATGCTGAAGACCGCCGGGCTTCAGGCGTTGGCACCGCATTTCCATCTGCGCGCGGACCGTTTCTACAACGCGCCCGATACAGAGATCGACTTTACCGAACAGGGCGGGTTGATGTGGGGCGATCAGGCCGTCGGCAAACTTGCCGCGTCCGACGATCCGCTCAAGCCGCGCGTTGTGGTCTTTGTCGATGACGAGGCCGGGCCGGATGTCGCGCAGAAGGTGGAGCGCCGCCTGCAACATTTCATCGACCGCAAGGTTGCCGCGCTGTTCGAGCCGCTGATGAACCTCAAGAACGATGAGGCGCTGACCGGGCTTGCGCGCGGCTTTGCCTTCCGCATGGTCGAGGCTTTGGGCGTGTTGCCCCGCGCCGAAGTTGCCGACGAGGTCAAGTCGCTGGATCAGGATGCGCGCGGCGCATTGCGCAAGCACGGCCTGCGTTTTGGTCAGTTCACCATCTTCATGCCTTTGTTGCTGAAGCCCGCGCCGACCCGCCTACGTCTGGTATTGTGGAGCTTGGCCAACGGGATGGACGAGTTTCCCGAAGCACCGCCGCCGGGTCTGGTGACGGTGCCCAACACGGCAGGGACGCCTGCGGTGCATCATACGATCTCGGGCTACCGCGCGGCGGGCGCACGGGCGATCCGTATCGATATGCTGGAACGTCTGGCCGACATGCTACGCGCCGAGGACAGCCGCGGCGGGTTCGAGGCCAAGGCCGACATGCTCTCGATCACCGGGATGACGCTGGAACAGTTCGCCGACCTCATGCAGGGGCTGGGCTATAACGCCGTCAAAGGCGAACGACAGAAGGTGAAACCGGCCGATGCCGTTGTGCCGGGTGCCGAAGCAGCGGAGACACCTGCCGCCGACACGCCGATCATGGATGTGGCGCAAGAGGCGGCACCCGGTGCGGTCATCGACGCGCCGCAGGAACCGGCCGCTGCCGATATTGTGCCGCAGGTCGATGCGGTCGAAGACGATGGCGTGGCCCCCGTGGCCGAGGCCCCGATTGATCCGGCAGGCACGCCCGAGGAAACACCGGTTGTGCCGGAAGTCGCTGCCGAGGAAGTGCCCACTGGCACCGCCCCCGACGCGGCGGTGAACGCGCCGGAGACAGAGGTGTTCTACACCTTCACTTGGGGTCGCAAGCGCGAGAACCCTCGCGGTCAGAACACGCGCCGTGAGGGCGGAGGCCGCAACGCCAAGCCGAAATCGGCGGAAGGCGGCGGCGGACGTGGCCAGCAGGGCAAACCGCGCGGCAAGGGTGGCCCCAAGGGCAAACCGCGCCGCGACGACGGCACGAAAACCTATCAGGCCCGTCCCGAGAAGAAAGATCGCATCGACCCCGACAACCCGTTTGCGGCGGCGCTGATGGGATTGAAGGACAAAACCTGACGTGAGCGATCCGGCGCAAAAGCTGCGCGTCGACAAGTGGCTGTGGCATGCGCGATTCTTCAAGACGCGCAGCCTTGCCGCGAAGATCGTGACTGCCGGGGCGGTGCGACTGAACGGCACACGTATCGCCAAATCGGCGGTTGTGGTGGGGCCGGGGGACGTGCTGACCTTCGCCAAGGGTGATCGGGTTTGCGTGGTGCGTGTTCTGGAAATCGGCACCCGGCGCGGACCGGCGTCCGAGGCACAGGCGCTTTACGAGGACCTTAGTCCGCCACCGCCGCCACGGATGGAAAAACCGTCCGTGCCGCGTTTCGACGGTGGCGGGCGGCCCACGAAAAGGGACCGTCGCAAGATGGATCAATCGCGGCGGGATGCGCTTGAATGATCCGTCCGGCTGTTCTAGCTAGACAGAGAATTCGCTGAAACAGGGGCTTTCCATGACCTATGTGGTGACCGATAACTGCATTGCCTGCAAATATACCGATTGCGTCGAGGTCTGCCCGGTGGATTGTTTCTACGAGGGCGAGAACATGCTCGTCATCCATCCTGACGAATGCATCGACTGCGGCGTGTGCGAACCTGAATGCCCGGCAGATGCGATCCGCCCGGATACCGAGCCGGAAATGGAGAAATGGGTTGAGTTCAACCGCAAATACTCCGAAGCTTGGCCGGTCATCATCACCAAGAAAGACCAGTTGCCCGAAGCCGAAGAACGCGACGGCGAGGAAGGCAAGCTGGAGAAGTATTTCTCGGAAGAGCCGGGCGAGGGCGGCTAAGCTGATTCGGCCTGCCCGGTCAGATTTTGCAGCAATTTGATCAGATTTTCGTCATCTAAGGCGTTGATCTGATTGAATTCGTCATGCCCTGCGCGGGTGCCCGCTTTGATAGGCGGGTTTTTTATGTTATGTTAGCGCCAATGAAACAAACAAGCACCAATCACCGGACGGGTCTGCATCCGGTGATCTAGCACGATCAATTCGAAACGGGTCAAGGGAATGGTTGCTGTTCCCCACCCGTTTTCTTGCGCCCATGGCAGGGCGAACCTGTGAGGAAGAACTGAATGACAAAAAGCAAGAAATCCGAGTTTCGTCCCAACGAATATGTGGTTTATCCGGCCCATGGCGTTGGCCAGATTGTGTCGATCGAAGAGCAGGAAATCGCCGGTATCTCGCTGGAGCTGTTCGTGATCTCCTTTGAGAAGGACAAGATGACACTGCGGGTGCCGACGCATAAGGCGACGGAAATCGGGATGCGCTCGCTCAGCTCACCTGATGTGATCAGCCAGGCAATGAAGACATTGCGTGGCAAGGCGAAGGTCAAGCGCGCCATGTGGTCGCGTCGCGCGCAGGAATACGAGCAGAAGATCAATTCCGGTGATCTGATCGCGATTGCAGAGGTCGTTCGTGACCTGCATCGCGGCGACGACCAGCGCGAGCAAAGCTATTCCGAACGTCAGCTTTACGAAGCGGCGCTGGAAAGGCTGACCCGCGAGGTTGCTGCCGTGTCGGGCGAGGACGAACTGGCCGCCGCCAAGCAGGTAGACGACGTGCTGGTGTCACGCGCAGCCGCCTGAACCGGCCCCCTCGGTCAGTGAAAATTCAACCGCGTCCCCTCATCGGGGCGCGGTTTCTTTTTGTGATGTAGCAAGGCGCCGCGTCACGCGGCATCGGTGTTTCGGCTCTCCATGGCATCCAGAAGCGCCGCCTCAAGCTCTTTTTCCAATTCCTTCGTGCGCTTGATATAATCTGCGTTTTCCGCCGAAGGCGTGTCGGGATTCCAGACCTTGGCCAGTTCCCGCACAGCGTAGCGGTCATGCGCGTAAAAGGTTTTTTCGACCTGCGACGCCTCATACTCGGTCAGCCCGATATTTTCGAGCGCGTAGCGCCCGGCCCGCAATGAGCTGTCGAAAGTTTCGCGCACGATGTCATTCGCTCCGGCGCGATACAGGTGGTAAACATGCGTCCTGTCACGCGCCCGTGCAATGATGTGCAGATTGGGGCGCATGTTCCGCGCATAGGTTACCAGCGTCGTGGTGGCCTTTGGATCGTCCAATGCGACGACCAAGACGCGCGCATCTTCCAGCCCTGCGGCATGCAGAACGTCCGGGCGGGTAGGATCACCGAAGAAGCCCTTGAAGCCAAAGCGCCGCATCAACTGGATGGTCTGCATGTCGTGATCCAGCACAACGGTCTTGAAGCCCGAAGACTGCACCAACCGGTTCACGATCTGCCCGAACCGGCCGATACCGGCGATGATCACCGGGCCTTGTTCGTCGATCTCGTCCTCATCGTATTGTTCGGCGTGATCGGCCTTCATCCGCAGCGACATGCGTTCGTAAAGGATGAACAACAGCGGTGTGATCAGCATGGAAAGCGCAATCACCAACAGGATCGTGCCGCCCAGAAAGTCCGGCAAGACGCCCTGTTGCAGCGAAAACGACACCAGCACAAAGCCGAACTCTCCGGCCTGTGCCAGCCCCAGCGTGAACAGCCATTGATTGCGACCCCGCAGGCCGAACAGCCGCCCCAGCGCGTACAGGATCACGCCTTTTCCAAGGATCAGCGTCGTGGTCAGACCGAGGATCAGCAGTGGTTCGCGCAACAGTGTCGCAAAGTCGATGCCCGCGCCGACCGTGATAAAGAAGAGGCCCAGCAACAGGCCCTTGAATGGCTCGATGTCGGATTCCAGTTCATGGCGGAATTCGCTGTTGGCCAGCACCACGCCCGCAAGAAACGTGCCAAGCGCCGGTGACAGGCCGACCAATGTCATCACAAAGGCGATGCCGACCACGATCAACAGCGCCAGCGCGGTATACATCTCGCGCAGTTTGGCAGAGTGGATGAAGGTGAAGATCGGGCGGATCAGATAGACGCCGCCAAGGATGATCGACGCGACGGCGGCAAGCGTCACCAGTGCGACGCCCCAGCCCGGCAAGCCGTCGACCAGCGACATCGCCACATATGCAGACTTGTCCACCTGACTTGCCTGCGTGACGGCCTCCTCCTGTCCAATCCCGACCAAGGGGCCGCTTGCCAGAAGGGGCAACACGATCAGCATCGGGATTACGGCAATATCCTGTGTCAACAGGACCGAAAACGCGGACCGGCCGCCGCCGGTCTGGATCAGGCCTTTTTCGGACAGCGTTTGCAGAACAATCGCCGTCGATGACAAGGCGAAGATCATCCCGATGGCCAATGAGGGCTGCCAGGCCTGACCCATCGCCATAACCACGACCATCGTCGCCGCGGTGGTCAGTACGACCTGTAGTCCGCCCAACCCGATCAACCTATGGCGCATGTCCCAAAGCGTTCTCGGCTCCAGCTCCAGCCCGATGATGAACAGCATCATCACGACGCCGAATTCGGCAAAATGCTGCAAATCCTCTGTTTCCGCTCCGACAATTCCCAGCACCGGCCCGATGAAGATACCAGCCAGCAGATAGCCCAGCACTGATCCAAGGCCCAGCCGCGCGGCGATCGGCACCGCGATCACGGCCGCCGCCAGGTAGATCGACGCCTGATAGAGGAAAGAGTCCATGAATGTGTCCGTTGTTATGCCGGGTCACTTTGCAGAAGCGCTGGGTAAGGAACAAGCGGCGATGGCCCTTTGGGTGGCAATCGCCGCGTCACGTTGGCAGCGGCGCATCCGGTTTGACCTGATCCATGACAATCTGGCTTTGCACCCGCGCCACCACGGCATGAGGCAGCAGCACCTCGTGAATCAGCCGGTTCAGGTCCCGCAGGTCGGCGCAATAGACCCGCAGCAGGTAATCCGCCTCGCCGGTCAGCGTCCAGGCCGAGATCACCTCGGGGCGTGCGGCGACAAGCCGGGCAAAGTTTTGCGCCTGTTCGGGACCGTGGGTCGCCAGTTGTACCTGCACAAACGCCTGCACCGTCAAACCCGCCTTCATCGGGTCCAGACGTGCGGTGTAGCCGGTGACGTATCCTTCCGCCTCCAACCGTTGTCGCCTGCGCCCCGCCTGACTTGGCGACAGGTTGAGATGCTCGCCCAGGTCCTGCGCGGTCATATGGGCGTTACGCTGAAGGGCTGCAAGAAGCCGTTTATCCGTCAGGTCGAGCATTTGCGTGTTTTCCGTACCCTTGTATCCGTTTTTGTGAATTCTACGCGAATTGGCCGTTAGATGCACCTCTATTCGCGCAGAATTCCGGACACACATGCGGTAGAGTAGCCCCAACATGAATTTGAATCTGGAGACGCGATAATGGGACCTTTCCCGCACGACGCCCCGAAATCAAAGATCACCGACGAAAACCCCGCTGGCACGGATGGGTTTGAATTCGTCGAATTTGCCCATCCAGACCCAGAGAAGTTGCGCACGCTTTTTGCCAGTATGGGCTATGCGTTGGTCGCGCGGCACAAGAGCAAGAATGTCGAGCTGTGGCAGCAGGGCGACATCACCTACATCCTGAATGCCGAGCCCGGCAGCTTTGCCGCGCGCTTTGTCGAAGATCACGGTCCCTGCGCGCCGTCGATGGGGTGGCGGGTCGTGGACGCAAAGCACGCGTTCGATCACGCTGTTTCGAAAGGGGCAGAGCCCTACACGGGCAGCGACAAGACAATGGATGTACCCGCGATCAAGGGGATCGGTGGCAGCCTGATCTATTTTGTCGATCAGTATTACGACACCTCGCCCTTCAACGAGGAGTTCGACTGGCTGGAACAATCAAAGCCGCGCGGCGTCGGGTTCTACTACCTCGACCACCTCACGCACAACGTCTTCAAAGGAAACATGGACAAGTGGTTCAAATTCTACGGCGACCTGTTCAATTTCCGGGAAATCCGCTTTTTCGACATTCAGGGCAAATTCACCGGACTGACCAGCCGTGCGCTGACCTCTCCTTGTGGGCGTATCCGCATCCCGATCAACGAGGACCGGGACGAGAAAGGCCAGATTGTCGCCTATCTGAAGAAATACAACGGCGAGGGCATCCAGCATATCGCGGTGGGTGCTTATGACATTTACGATGCCACCGACCGGATTGCCGATAACGGACTGAAATTCATGCCCGGCCCGCCCGACGCCTATTATGACATGAGCTTTGACCGCGTGACCGGCCATGAAGAGCCTGTCGAGCGGATGAAGAAATATGGCATTCTGATCGACGGCGAAGGCGTGGTGGATGGCGGCGAAACCCGCATTCTTCTGCAAATCTTCTCCAAGACCGTGATCGGGCCGATCTTCTTCGAGTTCATCCAGCGCAAAGGCGACGACGGCTTTGGCGAGGGCAACTTCAAGGCGCTGTTCGAGTCGATCGAGCGAGAACAGATCGACGCGGGCGAATTGGACACAACCGAATAGCATCTTCAGACAGCCCATGCGATCCGCGTGGGCTGTACCTGTCGGGAGGCTGATTTGAAGAGGTCGCGCATGACATGTCGACTGACGTCAAGATTGAGCCGAGACACCAAGACCCGCCGATCAGGGCAGGTCGCTTTTTGTTCGAAAATATTGTGGGGTCAGCCGTTTCGCGTTGGTAAGGGCCGCTCTCATTCCCGCATTTGAAACGCAGAGTTAGCTACGCGGCATCTTCAGGACCACGTTGCGGCCGCTTTTCACATAACGCAGCTCTGCGTCACCAATGGCAGCGACACGCCCGCCATCGATCCGGTCGCCAACCTTGACCTTTTGGTAACGCCCGTTCGATAGCCGGATCAACGCCCGCCGACTGGACGGGGCTCCATAGACACCGATCAGGTTGACGCGGTTCAGGTTAAGCTGGTTCTTGACCGTGGCCTCACGCGCTACGCTGGCCGAAGAGGGGATTCTGGGGGCGACCGTGCGCGGCGCGACGGTCGCTGCCGAAGCCGTTCTTGTCACGGGTTCTGGTTGTGGCGTGGCCCGAGCGTTCTTCACGATTGCCGCAAAGTTGCTAGGCCGTCCAACGGGGACCACAGACCGGCCTACCGCTTGGGCAGTGGCGGTGTTCAGCGCGCTTGCTTGCTCTTGCTCCAGGGTTGCAATTGCCTCGAGCTGGGCGACAACGGTTTCGGGACGTTGCTTCGGACGCAGGCCGGACAATTCCGCCAACGAGCGCCCACCCAGCGTTGCCCGCTCTGATTTCTCGATCAGATCGCCGGGCCGGGCGCGGGGCCGTTTGTCAGAAAGAGCCTTAAGCTGCGCATCCTCTTCGGGCGTCGACTGTGCGGCGGTGTCTGGCGTGGCGTTTCTGGTGGGCGGCACCATTGGCGGACGCCCGGAATAGATCAAGATACCGTCGGGGTTCAGCGCACCTTGCGGCGTGGCAATCACAAGGCCACGGTCATCCAGAGTGAACTCCGTTCCCGCTGCCGCAGGCGAGGCGGGGCTGAGCATGGCATAATCGGTGCCGTAGTCGTCAACGGCGGGCAGCGCGACGGCATCGAATTGCTGCACTTTGGTGTCGATCGAAGCGACGTAGATATCGTCCAACGATACTTCGGTGGGCAGGCCGGGTTCCGGCGGGGTGCGTTGCCAAATCCCGGTGTCGGCGTAGGTGGTCTCGGCCTCTTCAGGGGTCAGCGCCTCGGACTGAATAGGTGCCGCAAGCGCCGGCGTCGTATCGGTCCGCAATCCAGGTTGATCCGCCTCGCCGGTCAGATCGGGCGCGAGCGAGGCGGTTTCGAGCTCGGGTTCAGGTTCGGTCTCGGATGGATCGACAGAATCAATGGCCGGCAGGTCCGGCAGTTGCGCCACTGCGGAAGGTGCGGGCGAGGACCGGAAAAACCGTGCAAGACCTTCATCGACGAACACCGCAGCCCAGGCTGCGACTGCTGCAAGAAACAGGATCAACGCCGCCGTCAGCATCAATCCAAGGTAACGGGGCTTGCCACCGATCCTTTCGTTATTTCTACGGGCTCCAAAGATCGTCAGGCGGTCGGCTTCGTCTTCCGTCGGGGTGGGCGCTGTGACCGGATCCTCCGAAGCGGATCTGGATATTTTGACCGTCGGCTCTGCTTGAGCGAGCCGCTGCACCGGCGTCATCTGCGCCGGCTTTCTGTGCAATGGCGGTTGGGCGCTGCTTGTCTTGCGCGGCGTGGATGACGTGCTGGTCTGTTTCTGGCGCGCATTCCTGCGGCTGAAAAAGCCGGCTTTCCCTGCGGGCTTTTCCGGGGCCGCCAAGGCAGGATCAGTCGGAGCGGCAGGTTGTCTTGTCAGGCTGGCAATCGGCGCGACGGTTGCGTCATCGGGGACATGCGCAGCAAGGGTGTCGCGTCGCGCCGCGACTTTCTTTGCCATCGACGTGGGGTCCGCCACCGGGTCAATGCGCGGCGCAGCGCGGCCTGTATCGGCGGGGCTGAATCGTGTGCCAGACAATTTCGGGACGGGCGCATCCGGAGCAGGTCTGCTGGCCCGGATGCTGTCGGTGCCGGGGGGGGGGCTGGATGGCCGATTGTCGGTCGC
Source organism: Primorskyibacter flagellatus (assembly GCF_900176485.1). Classification (GTDB taxonomy): domain Bacteria; phylum Pseudomonadota; class Alphaproteobacteria; order Rhodobacterales; family Rhodobacteraceae; genus Primorskyibacter; species Primorskyibacter flagellatus. The sequence goes on along the minus strand of NZ_FWYD01000011.1, from coordinate 79,284 downwards.
GGACACATGCGGGCCCGGTGCAGCCGCTTGGGGGTCTTGCGCAGGGCGGTTCGCTTTTGTCCTTGGCGCGTCTATCGAGGCGCTATTGCTGTGTGTCGCGGGGCGTTCGGGTGTGTCGATCTCGCGAAGTTGCGGGGCAGGCGCGGCTTTGATGTTCGGCGTTGCGGGGGCAGCCGCTTGGCTTGCGCCAGAGTTGCGCGGGCGGTTCCGTGGCTTTAGGGGCGTGTCTGCTGGCCGGTTTGCAGGGCCGCCCGATGTTTCGGGTTTGGTTCGGGACGCGTCGACGCCCAAGGTTTCGGGTGCGGTTCCTGGGCTGGATGGGTCCAAGCGGTCAGCGGCAAGGATGGCTTCATCCATGGGATCGCCTGCCACATTGGCGGCACCATCGGTTGTGGTGCTGACAGCGACGTGATCCTCGGGCGTATCCTCGGATCTCGGCGCTGGCGGAGGCGCGGTTGGCTGTGCGGTAACAAGACGGACAGGCTGCGCGTCGCGGGCAGGTGTCGCGCCGTTGGTGCCGCCGCTTGCGGGGCCAAAAAACACCTCGCCGTGAAACGCCCCGTCAGGTGCGGCGGCGACAAAGCTGACCGGGATGAACTGATGCGATGTTGCGAAATGTTCTGCCTCATCAAGTGTTTCGCGCGCCGCTGCGGCGACCTGGACCGAGCCATCCGAAAGCTCCGCCCAATCGAACACCAGATCGTCAACGGGGTAGGGGGTCTCGCCGTCCAGAGCCGCGCGGATGTCATCATTCAGCTCGTCGGTGCTGCGTGGCCGCGCAGGCAGGGTCAGATACCGGATCTGTTCATTCGGGATCACCAGTTTGACACGCTCGGCATCCGAAGACAGCGCCTGAGCCTTACGGCGGAGCGTTTGCAGCGCCGTATCAAGATCGTCGGAATCGGGCGCGATTTTACCAACACTCAGCCAGCCAGCCATCGTCCGGCGGGCCAGGGTGATTCCCTCAAATGACAGTAACAGCGCATAGTTTGTCTTCATGGCGGGTTTTTATCACTGCTCGGGTGGGTTTGGGAGTCTTTGCTCCGACCTTTTCTATATGGGGGCAACTCTTTGCCGAGACAAGAAAGACAGAGGTTGCAGCGGGCGCGCGCCGTATAGAATATCCGCCGCGAGACACCAATTCTGAAGAGGTAAAGAGAATGCGATTTCTTGCATGGGTGACTACGGCAGTGCTGCTCGCGGGCAGCATGGCGACGGCACAGGAGACTGCGCTACGACAGATCACGGTCACGGGCGAAGGGCGTGTGGCGGCTGCTCCCGATATGGCGACGCTAAGGCTTGGTGCTGCGGCAGAGGCCAAAGAGGCCGGCGAAGCACTGCGCCAAACCTCTGACATCACGCAGCGCATTCTGGATCGGTTGGGCGAGGCGGGAATCGAGGCGCGCGATATCCAGACATCCGGGTTGTCGCTGTCGCCCTTGCGTCAGAACTACCGCGAAGGGACTGCGGAAACTCCGGGCATCGCGGGCTATGCGGCGTCAAATGGCGTGACGGTCAGGTTGCGCGATCTCGACCGGCTGGGCGAGGTGCTGGATGCCGTTGTGTCGGACGGGGCGAATACGTTGGACGGGCTGAGCTTTGGTTTGCAGGAGCCGCGTCCTTTGATGGATGAGGCGCGGCAACTTGCAGTGGCCGATGCGCGTGCAAAGGCGGAACTCTATGCCAAGGCCGCGGGTGTCACCCTTGGGGCGGTACAGTCGCTTGTTGAACGCGGGGGAGGATCGCCGGGCCCGTATATGGCGGAAATGTCGATGGCGCGCGGGTCTGTGCCCGTTGCCGCCGGAGAGTTGGATGTCTCGGCCGACGTGCAGATTGTCTATGAGATCGCGGATTAGATCAGCGACCCTCCTCCGGTGCGGTTCCGCGATGTTTTGACTCGCGGGGGGACATGCATGGGTCCCGTTCTATGTCAGGGGCCCTTGCGGCGTCGATGAACAAAAGATGCCGCGAAACAAGAGGTGCCGGGTCAAGCCCGGCACGGGAATTTCCGACTTTTCCTTTGAACGAACGGGCGCGCGGGCTGTAGCCAACCCGCGCGCCAGCGGTTTCAGGCCGTCGCTTTTTCCAAGGCTTGCGACAGATCCGCAATCAGGTCGTCCGCATCTTCGATGCCGATCGAGATACGCACCACATCCAGTCCGGCACCTGCGGCTGTCAGCTGCTCATCGGACAGTTGCCGATGGGTTGTCGAGGCAGCGTGGATCACCAGGCTTCGCGTATCGCCCAGGTTGGCGACGTGGCTGAAGATCTCCAGACTGTCGACGAATTTGATGCAGGCGTCATAACCGCCCTTCAACTGGATCGTGAACAACCCGCCCGCACCCTTGGGACAGATCCGCTCCACCCGGTCGTGATAGGGCGAGGATTTCAGACCTGCATAGGTAACGCTTTCCACGCTGTCCTGAGTCTCTAGCCAGCCGGCGACCTTTTCGGCATTCTCGACATGGCGCTCCATGCGCAGCGACAGCGTTTCGATCCCCATCAGCGTGTAATGCGCGGCCTGCGGGTTAAGCGTCATGCCCAGATCGCGCAATCCGATGGCGATGCCGTGGAAGGTGAACGCCAGAGGCCCGAAGGTTTCGTGGAATTTCAGCCCGTGATAGGCTGGTTCCGGATCGGAGAGCGACGGAAATTTGCCCGATGCGGACCAGTCGAACTTGCCCGAATCGACGATGCAGCCGCCGGTGACGGTGCCGTTTCCGGTCAGATACTTGGTCATCGAATGCACGACCAAAGTGGCACCGTGTTCGATCGGGCGGCACAGGTAGGGCGTTGCCGAGGTGTTATCGACGATCAGTGGCAAACCCGCCGCATTACTGATCTTGGCGATGGCATCCAGATCGGTGATGTAGCCGCCGGGATTGGCAATGGATTCGCAGAAAATGGCACGGGTATCGTCGTCAATTGCTGCGGAGACGGCATCAAGATCGTCGAAATCCACGAATTTTGCTGACCAGCCGAAACGCTTGATCGTTTGGCTGAACTGAGTAATCGAACCGCCGTAAAGACGCGTGGAGACCACGACATTCAGGCCCGGTCCCATCAGCGGGAACAACGCCATGATCTGTGCGGCATGACCCGAGGAGCAGCACACCGCGCCTGCGCCGCCTTCCAGGGTCGCGACCCGCTCTTGCAGCGCGGCGACGGTCGGGTTGGTCAGGCGGGAATAGATATAGCCCACTTCCTGCAGGTTGAAAAGCGCCGCCGCGTGATCTGCGTCACGGAACACATAGGCCGTGGTCTGGTAGATCGGCACCTGCCGCGCACCAGTGGCCGGGTCAGGCCGCGCACCCGCATGAATTTGCAGAGTTTCGAAGCCGTAATTCGGGGCATCTGTCATTGAGCTGTTCTCCCTCGTTGAATTGTCCTCGAAATGCCTAAGGTATCCACCGAGCGCACACAATATCTGTGAGCACCAAGAGCCGACTGTCTGGATCGGCTCCGGGACGCGCGGTGAACCCCGGGGGTCTATTGCGTGTGACCGGCGACACCTGCACCTGTCAGATTCTTGCCATGGTTTTGTTTAAACTTGCGCCGAAATTGCGGCTGGTTTCGGGGTTGTTTCGTTGACGGACTGCTGACGCCAGACATACTGTCTCTGTATGTTGATTTGGAGATCCTGTCATGGAAATCAATGAAGAATCGGTTACGTCCCCAACAGACGGTTCAGACGTTGCCAACAAACGCAAACGTCGGCTGAAGCGGATCGCTCAGGCCACCAAAGTTTCATTCAGCCTGGAACCCGAGGTGCGTCAACTTTTTGCCGATGAAGCCAAGAAACAAGGCGTGGATCTTGGCCATCTGATGCAAAAGGTCTTGGAGAACCATGTGCTTGAGAACGCAGAGCCGGGGAATGCACTGGCAGAGCGGTTGCGCGCGAAGCGCGCCGTCATCGACCATACTGTGGAATTGGCGCGCATGATCGACGCAGCGGGCCAGTTTGACGAGCACTTCATCCTGACGGTTATGCGTTCGGCAAGTCAGGACGCTGCATATGCGGAGCTTTATAATATCGCCATTGGCGCAGATGCAGATGGCAAATCCGCCCGCGCGCAAGCGCCGCTGAACCAGCAATTGGGGCGACTCATCAAGAAGGCAGTCGGCGCACGAGGCAAGAAGTCCGAGACTGGTCGGGTCGTTCGCGCCCAGATCGCGGGCGAGGTGATCTCGACCTACACGTTGCTGGAAAAAGCTGCATAGCGGTCAAAAGTAACAATAATTCAAAGGGCGTCCGGAGATGCCCTTTCGCCCAGCCGGGTCTGTCGGGAGCGGACAAATATGGCTGTCTGACAATCGAACTTGCGGCTCCTATCTGGTGATGAACGCCGACACATTGGGCGCATCAGATCAGCATGGTAGATCGACCAGGGCAATGCCCGGCCGGGTCAGCGGGTCAGCGGGTCAGCGCATCCAGAAACCTTCGCGCTTGATCTGATTGCGGATCATTTGTTCGCGGGCCGGCAGGTTGTTCTGGTCAAACAACGCACGAACCTTCCGGCCGCGCCCTTGATAGACGATGCGCTTGATGGGCTCGTATTGCTTGAGAACCTTTTTCAGGCGATTGGGGGCGCATATCCGCTCCAACACCTCGATCACGCGGTCGGATTCGCGGGCGTAAAGCAGCGGCAGGACGCGATAATGGCAGGACACCTCACCATCCAGATACCCCTCTGGCAGACTGTCGCGACCGCCCCCCAGCGAATGAATGACCAGCGGCAACGCGATCTGATCCAGCCACGGATCAAAGGACTGGCAAACCAGTGGCGCGGGCGGCGCGTCGCGGATCTCCAGCGCGTAGTCCAGAAAACGCTGCCCGAAGACACGCGGGCAGCGATAATAGAAAAAACCGGCGTTGAAGTAGAGGTAGCGCCGCCAGTATTCATCCGGCTGGCTGCGGTCCAGAGAGCTTTCGAAATCCAACCCGAACCGGTCGTAAAGCGCGCGCCAGATCTCGGTATAGCCCGGACCGTACAGCTCTATCTTCGGCCACGTCCCTTCACGGCGCAAAGACGCGCCTGGACGGTCGAAATCGAATGGCACGGAGCCCGGATCGCCGTGGATCAGCGTATCCGTGTCGAAAAACACGAATGGCTCACCTTCCGGCAGCACCGACAGCGCCTCGATCTTGTTGCCGTAAGGATAGTCCCGGCCAAAATGCAGGCTCTCAAAAGGGCGAATCTCTGCCCCCATCTGTTCCAGCAGATCGCGGACTTCGGATTGCTTGATCCTCGGATCATTCGGCCAAAGCGGCCCGGGTTGCGGCTCCGCGACAATCAGCCTGTGGGGCAGGGTGTTCGGGCCGTCCAGCAGCGAAGCCGCAAAGAGCAGCGACTCGTATTGCAACCGCCCGGATTGACCGACGATCATGATATTGACGGTCTGGTCCTGCCCCTCGCGCGTGGCCATATCCGGGCGTCCGTTCGCTCTGTGCCTTTTAGGTTTTGCCCGCACTATAGGTTGTATTCCCCGCGGTGCAACGTGGCCCGATGCTGTGCAGAGCATTCAGGCCGGGGCCGTTTGGGTGATGTCAGATCTCGATCGCTTCCAGAACTTGCGGCTCGATGACCTTGGCATCGGGCAGCGCCTGTGCCAGCACCTCGGCGCTTTGCTCCAATATGGGGAAGGTGCGGTAATGACATGGGATCACGGTCTTGAAGTTGAAAAACGTCTTTGCCGCATAGGCCGCGCGCTTCATGTCCATGGTGAAATGACCACCGGCCGACAGAATGCCGATATCGGGGTGATGCAGGTCGTTGAAGATTTTCATATCGGCCATCACATCCGTGTCACCGGAGGTATAGATCGTGTGGCCTTCGCCTTCGATCATGAAGCCGCATTCGGTGCCCGCAGCGCGCGGCCCGTCCTCCGTTCCAAAGGTCGAGGAATGCACGGCATGGACCATCGTCACCTTCACGCCGCCCAGATCGACCGTGCCGCCCTTGTTGAAGCCGACCGTCTCGATGCCTTCCTTTTCGGCCCAGTGGTTCATCAGATCAAATTGCCCCACGACCGGCACGCCCAGTTTGCGCGACAAGGGCAGGACATCCGTGACGTGATCGAAATGCCCGTGGGTCAGCAGAATATGCGTGGCGCCTTCGGTGGCCGCGTCGTGCCGGTCTTCGCTCAGCATCGGATTGCCGGTCAGCCACGGATCCAGCAGCAGCGTCAGCCCGCCTATCTCGAAGCGGAAAGACCCGTGCCCAAGCCAGATGATCTTCATGTGTTTTCTCCCGTTTTGCCGTGTCTTGCCAAAGCCTAGCATGGTTCTGGCAAGGGTCCAGCCGTCCCGTTGGCACACGGGCCTTTACATAAGACTTCCCCATTGGAACGGGCTGTCGGGGAGGGCCTGATGGTCAAATCCAAGGGGCTGATGCGGCATCTGCTTGCAGGGCGTCCATGTGGGCGGTAAATGCAGGCCTGACCTGTAAACGGGAGGCTTTCCATGTCGATTGACCTTGAGACCGCCGCGCGTGTGGCCAAACTGGCGCGCATCAAAGTGGAAGACGACGCGCTGCCTGCACTGGCGGGCGAGTTCAACACCATCCTCGGCTTTATCGAGCAGCTGAACGAGGTGGATGTGGACGGCGTAGAGCCGATGGTTTCCGTCACCCCGATGCGTTTGGCGCGACGTCACGATGGCGTGACCGATGGCAACCAACAGGACAAGGTTCTGGCGAACGCGCCCGATGCGCGCGAAGGCTTCTTTGCGGTGCCGAAGGTGGTGGAATAATGAGCGATCTGACAAAACTGACGGTTGCCGAGGCCCGCGACGCGATGCGCGCGGGCGATGTGACCAGCGTTGAACTGACCCAGGCCTGCCTCACGGCCATCGAGGGTGCCGATGCGCTTGGCGCTTTTGTGCACAAGACGCCGGAACTGGCGCTGGAACAGGCCAGCGCGGCTGATGCGCGGATCAAGGCTGGCGATGCGCCGGATATGTGCGGCATCCCGATGGGGATCAAGGATCTTTTCTGTACCAAGGGCGTGGCAAGCCAGGCCGGCAGCCGCATTCTTGAAGGCTTCAAGCCGGAATACGAATCCACCGTGTCGGGGCAGTTGTTCGATGCGGGCGCGGTGATGCTGGGCAAGCTGAACATGGACGAATTCGCCATGGGATCGTCGAACGAAACGTCCTGTTATGGCAATGCCGTGAACCCGTGGCGGCGCGGCAATGACGACACTGCCCTGACGCCGGGCGGCTCTTCGGGTGGCTCTGCAAGCGCTGTTGCGGCGGATCTGTGTCTGGCCGCGACGGGTACGGATACCGGCGGTTCGATCCGTCAGCCAGCGGCCTTTACCGGCACTGTCGGGATCAAGCCGACCTACGGGCGCTGCTCGCGCTGGGGTATTGTGGCGTTTGCGTCCTCGCTGGATCAGGCCGGGCCGATGACCAAAACGGTGCGCGACGCCGCCATCGTGCTGGGCACCATGGCCGGGCACGACCCCAAGGACAGCACCTCTGCCGATCTGCAAGTGCCGGATTTCGAGGCGATGCTGACCGGCGACATCAAAGGTAAGAAAATCGGCATCCCGTCGGAATACCGGATGGATGGCATGCCGTCGGAGATTGAAAAGCTGTGGGCCGACGGTGCTGACATGCTGCGCGATGCGGGTGCGGAAATCCTCGATATTTCGTTGCCGCATACAAAATACGCGCTGCCCACCTATTACGTGATCGCACCGGCCGAGGCGTCCTCGAACCTCGCGCGTTATGACGGGGTGCGTTACGGCCACCGCGCGACGCTGGCGCAAGGCGACGGCATCACCGAGATGTACGAGAAAACCCGCGCTGAAGGCTTTGGGCCAGAGGTGCAGCGCCGCGTCATGGTCGGCACCTATGTGCTGTCGGCGGGCTTCTACGACGCCTATTACAACCGCGCCCGCAAGGTCCGCACGCTGATCAAGAAGGATTTCGAGGATGTCTTCGCCGCCGGGATCGACGCGATCCTGACACCGGCCACGCCGTCCTCGGCCTTTGGTCTGGGCGAGATGGCAGAGGCAGATCCGGTGCAGATGTACCTTAACGACGTGTTCACCGTGACCGTGAACCTTGCCGGTCTGCCGGGGATCTCGGTGCCGACGGGGCAGGACAAGCAGGGGTTGCCGATGGGGCTGCAACTGATTGGCCGTCCGTGGGAGGAGGGCGATCTGCTTAATACCGCCTACGCGCTGGAGGCTGCGGCAGGATTTATGGCAAAACCCGGAAAATGGTGGTAGACGCAGGAACCCGGTGAACCGATGACAGGATACAAAAATGCGGCTTTTACTTAGTGGTCTGGCGCTGGTTGTGCTTGGCGCTTGCCAGCCTGGAATTCCAGATAGCGGCGCGGGAGCCGGTTTTGAAAGTTACGAAGATCGCGCCCGACGCGATGTCGCCTTGGAGGGAAGTTCCATCCCGCCGGTCTCGGCCGTCAGTCAGGGGCCGATCACCGACGGCGCGCCAGATCCGATAGACGCCGCCCGAGCGGCCCTGTCCGATGATGCCGAACAAAATTCCGGCGTGGTGCCGATCAACGCGTCGCCCACCAACGCAGCGCCCCAGGTTGTGTCGAACGCGGCGGGCATTTCCGACGAGAACGATTTCAACGCCGTGTCGGGCGAGCGCAGCATTGAAAGTGACGCAGCCCTCATCGCACGCAACCGCGCGCAATACGAGGTCGTGCAGCCCACCGCGCTGCCGACGCGCAGCGGGTCCAGCGGGCCCAATATTGTCGAATACGCGCTGCGGACGTCCAACCCCAAGGGGACGCCGATCTTCAGCCGGTCCGGCTTTAACGCCCAATCGAAGTTCCAGCGCAACTGTGCGCGGTTTGATTCGGCAGATCTGGCGCAAGAGGATTTCCTCGCCAACGGCGGCCCGCAGAAGGACCGCAAGGGACTTGACCCGGATGGCGACGGCTATGCCTGCGCTTGGGATCCCGCACCGTTCCGCACGGTGCGCGCGGTCAACTGACACCGCTGTTGCATCCTTCGCCCAATTTCGGGCCGCGGCGTGATGGTGCCCGGCCGGATATGGTGGTGATTCACTATACCGCGATGACCAGCGCCCAAGAGGCGCGGGACTGGTTGTGCAATCCGCAGGCCGAGGTTTCCGCGCATTATGTGATTTCGCGGTGCGGCACGGTCTGGCAACTGGTGGATGAAGAGATGCGCGCCTGGCATGCCGGGGCAGGGGCTTGGGGCGGCGTGTCGGATGTGAATTCCCGCTCTGTCGGCATAGAGCTGGCCAATACCGGCGCAGAGCCTTTCCCAGAGCCGCAGATGGCCGCGCTGGAGGATTTGCTGCGTGGCATCACGGCGCGCTGGCAGGTGCCGCCAGAGCGCGTCATCGGCCATTCCGACCTTGCCCCCGGCCGCAAGATAGATCCCGGTCCGCGCTTTGACTGGCGGCGGCTGGCGCTGCGGGGCTTCGCAGTTTGGTCGGATAGCGATTTGGATGCTGAGGGCGACGACACCCCGGCCGAGCTTGACGATCTGGGCAAGACGCTTGAAGCAATCGGCTATACGTCCGACGCGGATATGACGACGAAGCTGGCCGCGTTTCGGCTGCGCTATCGCCCTGCCGCCACGGGGCCCGCGTCGCGGGCCGACAGCGCGCTGGCTTTGAAACTCGCGCGTGACTATCCCGTTGACCCGGTGCCACGCAACGCCTAACAGATCGCTTGCGCGGAGGGCCGGATGGCCGCGGGGCAGCAATGTTCCGAGGAAAGTCCGGACTCCCTGAGGCAACGGTGCCGGGTAACGCCCGGGCAGGGCAACCTGACGGAAAGCGCCACAGAAAACAGACCGCCTGTCATACCGGAGGTACGCCAAAGGAAATTATGACGGGTAAGGGTGAAACGGTGCGGTAAGAGCGCACCGGGGGCGTGGCAACACGCGCCGCATGGCAAGCCCCACCGGGAGCAATGCCGAATAGGGACCTCGGGCGGGTTGATCGGGCAACCGACATCACCGCAGGGCTGCTTCAGCCCAGAGGTCCGGGTTGGCAGCTAAAGGCGTCTGGCAACAGGCGCCGTAGAGGAATGGTCATCGAACCCAGGGTTTCGGCCCCGGGGGAACAGAATCCGGCTTACAGGCCCTCCGCGCAAATTTGACCACGAAACCATCCACCGCTGCCCCAAGGCCATGTGTCGTTCTTGCCGGTCACAGGGCCGCCTTGTTGTGGCCAATCGTGCTGTTCTCATATGGCCACCCCGGCCACAGGAATGGCCCGTGTGGATCACATCTCGATGATGGGGGCGACTTCGACAGTGCCGCCATCCTTCAGCATCGGGCAGCCCTTGGCCATCTCGCAGGCCGCCTCCGGGCTGTCGGCCGTGACAATGGTGTAGCCCGAAAGCGGGTTCGACCCTCCATTGTCGTCAACACTGCCCGAGGACACCGTCATGGACATGCCCACCGGGTTTCCGGGATCGGCCACCGCATCGCCCATGTCCTTGTACCACTCTTCCCAGGCCGCCATCGCGGCCGCACCTTCTTCTTCCGTCTCGGGCATTTTTCCACCGTGAAATGCAAAGATGAAGTTTGGCATGAAATTTCCTTCCTTTAAGTAATTGGCCCGAGGGCCGGGATGGATGCTTTGCAGGGCCTGTGCCACCGGCACCCGACAAGCCGCGCTGAGGGCGGGTTCCAGCCATTCGTGGGGTAGCACAAGCCGTGTGCGATCTTCGTCCAGCGCGTCCAGCGAGATCATAGCATGGTTTTGGGTGCCGTGCGCGTGGTTCCGTTCATGCCAATCCCCAAGCAAGAGGCACAAGCGCAGGTCCAGAAACCTTCGCCAAGTTGGACCTTTCAGCGGCTCCCTTCGAACCAATGGGTGACGCAAACGCTAAGTTGGACAACTAAACTGGTCGCGTGGCGCGCAGTTTTGGATCAACTAACAGGAAAACAGGGTTTTTTCGATGAGATACCCGGCTAACTGGTTGACTCGGGCGCGTGTCGCAGTAAAAGGCGGCTTCTAGGATATTCACGGGACGCATCCGCGCCCGGTGCAGGAGACGACCCATGGCGAAGCCTACCACAATCAAAATCCGCCTGAACTCGACCGCAGGCACGGGCCACTTCTATGTGACCAAGAAAAATGCGCGTACGATGACCGAAAAAATGGCCGTTCGTAAGTACGACCCGGTTGTGCGCAAGCATGTCGAGTACAAGGAAGGCAAGATCAAGTAAGATCTTGCACCCGCTGCCCGTTCGGGTGGCAGCTACAGTCAAGACCGCGCGGCCCCAAGGCTGGCGCGGTTTTTTCGTTCCGGACGAGGGTGAGTAGGCGTTGGGCCTGTCTGAGCTTGAATGCGTCTCAACGTCCATGAGATCGCACTGCGATCTAGCGAGAGTTCTGGTTTGCACCGTCATATCGCACGAAAAACCCCGCCGGATGATGGGTCCGGCGGGGTCATGTCTGTCAGTCTTGAAGAGATGGGTTATTCGCGATTGCCCATCAACTGCAGCAGGAACATGAACATGTTGATGAAGTCGAGATACAGGCTCAGTGCGCCCATGATGGCCGCCTTGCCAAGCCACTCGCTGTCACCACCCTGAGCATGTGCCAGATAGGTGTTCTTGATGTTCTGCGTGTCGTAAGCCGTCAGGCCTGCGAAGATCAGCACACCCAGTACCGATACGGCGAAAGCGATTGCCGAGGATGCCAGAAAGATATTGACGATCGAGGCGACGATCAAGCCGATCACGCCCATGATCAGGAACGACCCCCAGCCCGAGATGTCCTTCTTGGTGGTGTAGCCCCAAAGGCTAAGCCCCGCGAAAGAAATCGCGGTCACAAGGAACACCTGAATGATCGAGTAGCCGGTGAACACAAGGAAGATCGAGCTGAGCGAAAGGCCCATCAACGCCGCGAATGCGTAAAAGACAAGCTGCACGCCCGCTGCGGAGAGACGTTTCATCGCCGCACCGATGCCGAAGAAAATAAACGCCAGCGGGGCGAACATGATCACCCATTTCAGCGGGGATGCATAGACTGCCTGCCCAAGACCCGTCAGAAACTTGTCCGTGCCGATCTGGATGCCCGTCACGCTGGGATCCGTGGTCACAGCAAGGCCTGCAATCGCCCAAGCGGCGAGGAAGGTGATGAACATGCCGACGGACATCGTGCCGTAGACCTTGTTCATATGGGCGCGAAGACCCTCGTCAATCTGGGCTGTGCGAGCGCCTGCCGCACCTGTCCGGATTGTGTTGTATTCAGCCATTGAAGCCTCCGAATGAAGAACCGGGCGACCGAAGACATTCTTCGGCCATTGCCGTCAATATCGGAGCAGAACCAACTTTTTTCAAGGCCAATGAGACGCTTTGCCTAAGATAGGTCAGCCCAGCAGCGCAAGCGCCGCGGCGTGAATTTCCGGATTGGCGGCCGCCAGCGCGCAGCCGCCATTATGGGCAGGGTTGCCTTGCCAGTCGGTGACAATGCCGCCTGCGCCCTCGATGACAGCGATCGGGGCTTGAATGTCATAGGCGTTCAGCCCGGCCTCGATCACCAGGTCCACCTGACCTGCGGCAACCAGCGCATAGGCGTAGCAATCCATGCCGTAGCGCGTCAGGCGGGCCGTGGCGGACACCCGCTGAAACGCCGTCCGTTCCGCGTCGCTGCCAATCTCGGGGAATGTGGTGAACACGATGGCTTCGGACAGGTCACGGGCGGCGCGGCAGGCCAGACGGCGTGTGCCCTGTGGCCCGATGCATTCCGCCGCGCCGAACCCGCCATGAAACCTTTCGCCGATATAGGGCTGGTCGATGACGCCCAGGATCGGGCCGGTTTCGTCGGCCAGAGCGATCAGAACGCCCCAGGTGGGGGTGCCCGACAGAAACCCGCGCGTGCCGTCAATCGGATCAAGCACCCATGTCAGGCCGGATGTGCCGGGCATTTCGCCGAACTCTTCGCCCAGAACGGCATCGTCTGGCCGCATCTTGGACAGCACATCGCGCATTGCGTCCTCGGCGGCCTGATCGGCGATGGTCACCGGGTCGAAACCCGCAGCAAGTTTGTTGTCGGCGGTCAGTGATGCGCTGCGGAAATGCGGCAGAATCGCGGAACGGGCGGCATCCGCCAACGCGAAAGCCACCCGTCTGAATTCTTGCATCGCTTCGTCGGAATATCCGGCCATGGTCCCTCCGGCAGATGTGATCCGCCTTTAGCTACCTCAGCCCGGCTGATGGCTCAAGCAACGTCGGACAGAACCCTGGCAAGCTCGAACAGGCGACGGCGCTGATTTTCCGGGATCGCATAGTAGCTGCGCACCAGATCCAAAGCTTCCTTGTCGCCAAGGATGTCGGCGGGCGCCGATTCTTTCGACTCGGTTTCCGTGGTTTCCAGCCCTTCGAAGAAAAAACTGACCGGAACTTCAAGCGCGTCGGCGATGTCCCAAAGCCGGGAGGCACTGACCCGGTTCGCGCCGGTTTCGTATTTCTGGATTTGCTGGAATTTGATTCCCACACGTTCGGCAAGCTGCTGCTGCGTCATGCCGACGAGCCAGCGGCGGTGTCGGATACGCTTGCCAACATGTACATCTACAGGGTGCGTCATACGTTTTTCCTTCGTCACTTTTACCAATGTCACAACATACCGAGAGAAGCCGCGAAACGGCCCTTTCAATTTGCAACAGCCGCGCACCCCTACAGCATCTAAATACTTATCTTTGAAAATGCTAACTAGCAAGGTATTTTGATCCATCGCAGGTATACTAGGTTAATTTTACGCAATCTAGACTTGCGTGACGTACAGTCACCTTTTGGATTCATGTAGGCTCTGCAACAGTTTGACAAGTTAAGTAGTTTTGTCGCGTAATTATGTCCAACACAGGAGCTTGCATGCTTGGATATCAGGTCACATCACATCAGACACCCGCCCGGCTGGAAAAACTGGCGCTGCCAAGGCCCGGCCCGGAAGAGATTCGTGTCAAGATCGCGGCCTGCGGGCTGAATTTCGCGGACCTTCTGATGCAGAAGGGAACCTATCAGGACACGCCCGCGCTGCCTTTCGTGCCAGGGATGGAGGTCGCAGGCACGGTCGATGCCGTGGGCGAGGGAGTGGAGGGGTTTGCGCCCGGCACCCGCGTCGCGGTGTTCGGCGGGCATGGCGGGCTGGCTGAATACGGCTGTTTCCCGGCAGCGCGTGCGGTTGTCTTGCCCGACGCCATGCCTTTTCCCGAAGCGGCTGCCTTTCAGATTGCCTATGGCACAAGCCATGTTGCGCTGTCGCACCGGGCGCGTCTGCAACCGGGGGAGACACTGCTGGTGCTGGGCGCTGCCGGCGGCGTTGGCCTGACGGCGGTTGAGATCGGCAAGCTGATGGGGGCCAAGGTCATTGCCTGCGCGCGCGGAGCCGACAAGTTGCAGATCGCCCGCGATATGGGGGCTGATCACCTGATCGACACCGAAACGGCGGATCTGCGCGCCGAGGTCAAGGCGCTTGGCGGTGCGGATGTGGTCTATGATCCGGTCGGCGGGGATCTGTTCAAGGCCGCCTTCAGGGCCTGCAACCCCGAGGCGCGGATCCTGCCCATCGGCTTTGCCAGCGGCGATGTTCCCCAGATCCCGGCCAATCATCTGCTGGTCAAGAATATTTCGGTGTTGGGGCTCTATTGGGGGGGGTATATGGCATTCCGCCCCGAGGTGATCACCGACAGTCTGGCGGAACTGCTGCGCTGGTATGAGGAGGGGCGCATTCATCCGCATGTCAGCCATTTGCTGCCACTTTCCAGCGCGGCGGAGGGAATGGATCTGCTGCGCTACAGGCGCTCCACTGGAAAGGTCGTGATCGAGATCGGATAGGTCGTGGGGCCTTCCCACATCGGCTGGACCGGGGTAAGCTGAGGCGCACCGGTCGAGTCCTTGCCCTTTCTGTCGCCGGTCCAATGCGTTCTCCGAAAGGGACTGACACTTCAGGAGGACTGTAACAGATGACAGAAATACTGATCCGCAATTGCGCCCATGTGCTGACCATGGATGACGAGGCCCGCGAATTGAGCGGCTGCGACATCCTGCTGCGCGATGGGGTAATCGCGGCCATCGGCCAGGGCTTGCAAACGACTGGCGAGATCGTGGACGCTGCCGGTGCGCTGGTCACCCCCGGTCTCGTCAACACGCATCACCATCTTTACCAAGCGCTGACCCGTGCTGTCCCCGGTGCGCAGGACGCGCTGCTGTTCGGGTGGCTGAAGACGCTCTACCCGATCTGGGCAGGGTTCACGCCGGACCATATGCGCGTCTCGGCTCTGACAGGGCTGGCGGAACTGGCCTTGTCGGGCTGCACGATGACCTCGGACCACCTTTACCTCTATCCGAACGGGTCGCGGTTGGATGATACGATTGATGCCGCCAAGGAAATCGGCCTGCGGTTTCACCCGACGCGCGGCGCGATGAGCATCGGCGAAAGCGCGGGCGGCCTTCCCCCCGACAGTCTGGTGGAACGCGAAGACGAGATCCTGCGCGACGCGATCCGTGTGATTGATGCGTTCCACGATCCGGCCGAAGGGGCGATGATCCGCGTTGGCGTGGCACCTTGCTCACCTTTCTCGGTGAGCCGTGAGTTGATGCGCGACGCGGCGCTTCTGGCCCGCGACAAGGGGGTGATGCTGCACACCCATCTGGCCGAGAACGACGAGGACATTGCCTATTCACAAGCGCAGTTCGGCTGCCGACCGGGGCAATATGCCGAAGAGCTGGGGTGGACCGGCGCGGATGTGTGGCACGCCCATTGCGTGAAGCTGGACGCACAAGAGATTGATCTCTTCGCGCGCAGCCGCACCGGTGTTGCGCACTGCCCTTGCTCCAATTGCCGATTGGGGTCGGGCATCGCACCCGTGCGCGCGATGCGCGATGCCGGGGTGCGTGTCGGGCTTGGCGTGGACGGATCCGCCTCCAATGATGCGGGAAATCTTGTGGCAGAGGCGCGACAGGCGATGTTGCTCCAACGGGTGTCGCGCGGCGCAGATGCAATGAGCGCGCGCGAGGCGCTCTATATTGCCACCCGAGGCGGGGCCGAAGTTCTGGGCCGAGACGATTGCGGTCAGGTGGCCGTGGGCAAGCGTGCGGACCTAGCACTTTGGGATATTGGCGGCATCGAAAGCGCAGGAAGCTGGGACAGGGCCGCGCTGTTATTGGCGGGGCCAATGCAGGTGCGTGATCTCTTCGTCGAAGGCCGACAAGTGGTGCGGGATGGTCATGTGGTGACGATTGACCTGCAAGACGTCATCACTCAGCAGACCCGGCTGGCGCGGGCGCTGGCAGAGAGCGCGTGATCGCGCGGCAAAGACGGCGTATAGTCTGGCGATCGTTCTTCCCAAGAATCCGGGACGGTTGGCGATAGTGACGCCAATTTCCGTCGTGCCGTAAATCAAACGCATCTCGGTGCCAAAAACCTGATCAACATAGGTCGCGATTTCCGAGCAGACTGGCTCGTCCGTGAAGGACAGCTTGTCAAAGGCGCGGGTAAAATTCTTGGCCTCGCCGGAATTACGCGTCATCCGGTATTGCGTTGCCGCAGCGGCGAGGTTGGTGATGCGAAAATCATGCAAGGCCCGCGGCAGGCGGACGGACTCGAAATCGCCGCTGCGTCTGCTTGCCGACATGCCCATCGCCATCGGTGCAAGCGTGCCATGCGGACCCCCATGGCCCAAGCGGGCGATGACGGGCAAAAGAAACGATCGCCGGGACGGGAGATCGCCCCCGACACAGCCACCCGGAAGAAGCGAGACCGTCGGCGGGACGACCGTCCTCACCCGCCTGATCTACCAACTGTGGCTGTTTCACGGCACGCAGATATGGACAAAACGTCAAGACCCGTGGCGGGCTGAAACGCAAAGCGGGCGACAGTTTCCTGTCGCCCGTGTTCTAAACTTCGGAATGGCTCCCCGATCGGGACGGGGCCTTTGTCATGCGCCGACGCAACGCCGGTTATTTCAGGACAGAACGGCCTGCAAATTCGGCGGTTACGCCCAGCATTTCCTCGATACGGATCAGCTGGTTGTATTTCGCAAGACGGTCGGAACGCGAAAGAGAGCCGGTCTTGATCTGGCCGCAATTGGTCGCGACAGCGAGGTCGGCGATGGTGGCATCTTCGGTCTCGCCGGAACGGTGGCTCATCACGTTGGTAAACCGTGCGCGATGGGCCATTTCGACGGCTTTCAGCGTTTCTGTCAGGGTGCCGATCTGGTTGACCTTGACCAGCATGGAGTTGGCGCAGCCTTGCTCGATCCCCATGGCCAGCCGGGCAGGGTTGGTCACGAACAGATCGTCGCCGACCAATTGCACTTTCTCGCCCAGCACTTCTGTCAGGGCGCGCCAGCCGTCCCAGTCATCCTCTGCCATGCCATCCTCGATCGAGATGATCGGGTAGTCGTTGACCAGCGCCTGAAGGTAGGCGACGTTTTCATCGGATGACAGAACCGCGTTTTCGCCCTTCATGTGATAGGCGCCGTCCTTGTAATATTCGGTCGCCGCGCAATCGAGGGCAAGATACATGTCCTCGCCCGCCTTGAAGCCCGCTTTCTCGATGGCTTTGAGAATGAAATCAAGCGCATCGCGGGTGGAGTTGAGGCCCGGCGCAAAGCCGCCCTCGTCGCCGATCCCGGTGTTGTGACCAGCGGCGGACAGCTCTTTTTTCAGAGTGTGGAACACTTCGGACCCCATGCGCACCGCTTCGCGGATGTTGCTGGCCGAGACCGGCATGATCATGAATTCCTGAATGTCGATCGGGTTGTCGGCATGTTCGCCGCCATTGATGATGTTCATCATCGGAACGGGCAGGACGCGGGCCGAGGTGCCGCCGATATAGCGGAACAGCGGCTGGCCGGTGAAATCGGCTGCGGCATGGGCTGCGGCGAGGCTGACGCCGAGGATCGCATTCGCGCCCAGACGACCTTTGTTATCGGTGCCGTCCAGCTCGATCATCGCGGAGTCGATGGCAACCTGCTCGGTCGCGTCAATGCCGACCAGCGCATCGGCAATCTCGCCATTGACGGCGGCCACGGCCTCCAGCACGCCTTTGCCCATGTAGCGGGCCTTGTCGCCGTCACGGCGCTCCACCGCTTCGTGTACGCCGGTCGAGGCACCTGATGGCACGGCGGCGCGGCCAAGTGTGCCATCCTCAAGGATGACGTCGACCTCGACGGTCGGATTGCCCCGGCTGTCAAGGATTTCGCGGGCGTGAATGTCGATAATGGTGCTCATTGGGGCGTCCTCGGCCTGAATGGAACTTCGGGGCAGTCATAGCATCTCGTTGGGGAAAGTAAACTGCGACCGTTAGCGCTAACCTCTTGCTTGCATGTGTGCCGGAACAGCCTTCACAGGCAGTCAGGGCATTTGCGAGGTTATCCGCGCCTCGATCAAGGGATCTCTGGCCAGCCGCCGTTCGCGCAGGAAAGAGTAAAGCCCCGATGCAATGATGATCGCAGCCCCGATCAGGGTCAGGGTGTCGGGCATATCGCCGAAAATCAGGATGCCGACGCTCATAGTGAAGACCAGCCGCGAATAGCGGAACGGCGCAACGGTCGAGGCAGGCGCCAGACGCATTGCCGCCGTCACGGCGTAGTATCCGGAGGTCGTGACCAGCACCGCACCGCCAACCTGTGCCAGCGCCATGACGTCAATTACCGGGACATCGCCCTGGATCAGCAACAGCAAGGCACCCACGGGAATGGTCGCGCCGAACCCCCAGGTGGACAGCGCGATCGAGGGGATATGGACAGGTGCCATGCGCGTTACCAGATCGCGCATCGCCAGTCCCACGACGCCCATAACAACGAAAAGCGTCGCAGGCGCGAAGCCCTCAAAACCCGGCCGCACGACCAGCAACATGCCCAGCAGACCCACAAAAATGGCCGCCCAACGCCGCCAGCCTACCGGTTCATGCAGCAGCAGCGCAGCACCCAGCGTGACCAGCAGCGGCGTGGCCTGCATGATGACCGCGACAAGCGAAAGCGGCACCAGGGCAATGCCCAGAACCATGCCCAGACCGCCCATCATCTCCATTCCGTTGCGCATCAGAACAAGCTTTTGCAGCGCTGTCTTGGTGAAGATCGGGACGCGTTGTATGCGCGCGACAATATAAAAGACCGTCGTGCCGCCGAGGCTGAGCATCACCATGACCTGACCCACCGGTATCCGTGCGGCTGCCAGCTTGATGAACATGTCGCTGAGCGCCAGGAAGGCCATCCCCAGAACCATCAGCATGATCGCGCGCAGAGGCATGGCGGGCTCTTTTCCTGTTGGTTTATGGGTGCGGTTGGTTTGGACCTAATTCAGCGTCCCGCGAATGACCAGTGTTGTTGAGCGCACAGACCAACCTGCGTCAGAGCACAGGGTCAGCGGCGCGCGCGCGGGGTGATGGGCACGCCATAAAGCTCCATCCGGTGGCCTTTCAGCCGGTAGCCCAGCTTTTCCGCAATCTTTTCCTGAAGCGCCTCGATCTCGGGGTCGACGAATTCGATCACTTCGCCGGACTGCATGTCGATCAGATGGTCATGGTGCTCGCGCTCTGCGTCTTCGTACCGGGCGCGGCCATCGCCGAATTCCAGCCGTTCCAGAATGCCCGCCTCTTCGAACAGCTTCACCGTGCGATAGACCGTCGCGATCGAGATTGCGGCGTCGCGTGCGCTGGCGCGCGCGTACAGTTCCTCGACGTCCGGATGATCGGTCGCTTCTTCCAGCACCTGCGCAATGGTCCTGCGCTGGTCGGTCATGCGCAGGCCCTTGGCCTCGCAGCGTTCGATGATCGTGTCGGCCATCCGCGGTCTCCGGTTTCGTGGCCTCGACGTTTAACGAATACCTCCGCCATGGGCCAAGCCTAAATTTGACATTGCGGCGCGACCTTTCGTCGGCCTGGCAGGGTAAAGGCGGGCCGGGTGGAAGGCAGGTCACGGTCAGGACGTGACGTGGGTAGGGCGGGTTGACTTTAGGGGCCTGCCAGCGCATATGCATGCCAACGCTACTCCCTGCCGCGTGAGCAGGACGGGCCGCGCCCCTTGTTGGTGCCCCTGATCGGAGTAACGGGAATGCTTCCACGATCACGCATGGGGCAGCGGAGTTGAAGGGCAGGCGGGCAATCGGCCCGGCCGCCGGTTTTGTCTCCGACCACCATGAGGGTGCCAATGCGTGCCCGACCACGGCTGCGCATGTCGCGTGGCCAGAGAAGGATTTTCCTTGACGACTTTTGAATCAATGGGCCTGCCGGCCCAACTGCTGAAACGACTTGCCGACCTAGGGCTGGATACGCCCACGCCGATCCAGGCCGGCGCGATCCCCGAGGCCCTGCAAGGCCGCGACGTGATGGGCCTTGCCCAGACAGGCACCGGCAAGACCGCCGCTTTCGGCCTGCCGCTGGTCACCGCAATGTTGGCAGAGCCAGGCAAGCCTGCCCCCAAGACCGTGCGCGGATTGGTGTTGGCCCCGACCCGCGAGCTGGTCAACCAGATCGCCGCAACCTTGAAGACCCTGACGGATGGCACGCCGATCAAGGTGAATATCGTTGTGGGTGGCGCGTCGATCAACGCGCAGATCAACCGTCTGGCGCGCGGCACCGACCTGCTGATTGCCACGCCGGGCCGCCTGATCGACCTTTTGGACCGCCGCGCGTTGGATCTGTCCAAGGCACGTTTTCTGGTGCTGGACGAGGCTGATCAGATGCTGGACATGGGCTTTATCCACGCATTGCGCCGGATTACGCCGCATCTGTCCAAACAGCGTCAATCCATGTTGTTTTCGGCCACGATGCCGAAACAGATGGAAGAGCTGTCAGCGGGCTATCTGACCAATCCGGTCAAGGTGCAGGTCTCGCCTCCGGGCAAGGCAGCCGACAAGATCGATCAATGCATCCACTTCGTGGCGAAGGCTGAAAAGCCGTCTTTCCTTGTGGAGCAGTTGGATGTCCACCGTGAAGAACTGGCGCTGGTCTTTACCCGCACCAAACACGGTGCCGACCGGCTGCTGAAGACGCTGGACAAGGCGGGTTACTCTGCGGCTGCGATCCACGGCAACAAAAGCCAGGGACAGCGCGATCGCGCGCTTCAATCGTTCCGCGATGGCAAGATCAAGGTGCTTGTGGCCACCGATGTTGCGGCCCGTGGTCTGGATATTCCGGCTGTGCGCCATGTCTACAACTTCGATCTGCCGAACGTGCCCGACAATTATGTCCACCGTATTGGCCGGACTGCGCGCGCCGGGGCCTCAGGCCGCGCGGTGGCCTTCTGCGCCCCGGACGAGATGGGCGAATTGAAGGCGATCCAGAAAATTATGAAGCTGACAATTCCCGTGGCGTCTGGCCGCCCGTGGGAGCCTGTCCGCGGTGAGAAACCCAAGCCAAATTCCAACCAGCGTCGTCGCCGTTCCGGCGGTGGCGGTGGGGGGAACGGTGGCAATGGTGGCGGTCGTCAACGCCGTCGCGCTGCCTGAACCTGTAGGCTGCCTGACCTGAAAATGCTGCGCTGCCGGGGATGAACTCCCGGCAGCGCATTTCTTTTGCACGCCGGTAATTTGCCGAAGGATCATTCCCTGCTTCGACAGCGATAGGATTCAGTTCATATGTCCGGCGGCGGCAATAGTGCCAAGGCGCGCTGGCCCGACGGTTTGCTAGATCGACGCTGTCAGTTACCCGGTGTCGGGCGACCGGGAAATGATCGATTAAAAATACATTTTTTGTCAAACGCTTGACCCTCACTGACATGTCGTGGCCGAGAGAATGGAAGATGAATGTTCTTGAATGCGGGTGCCGATAAACTTGCAATGAGGTGGAGAAATAACTTTACCAATTTAGACCGTTGCCGCTAACCTAGGGCATGTCGGGATGAGCCATCTGTAAAAAATGGCCCTCGGCGCATGTAAGGGAGGACAAAAACATGAACAAGATCACCACTCGGCGCAATGCGTTGCGGGCTTTTGCGGGCGCAGGTGCGACGGTGCTCGCCGCTCCGCATATTGCCACGGCAGCGTCTCATGGCACGACCTGGAAAATCCAGACAAGCTGGCCCGGTGGCGCTGGTCTTCAGATATTCAAGGACTGGTGCGCCTCTATCGCCGACAAGACCGGTGGCGAATTGGCGTTTCAACCCTTCGGTGCAAACGACGTGGTTGGCGATTTTCAGCTTTTCGATGCGGTCAAGAACGGTGTTCTGGATGCGGTGAATCCTTTCACCATCTACGCGCAAGGCATCATTCCGGCCGCGACGTTTCTGACCTCCATCCCTCTGGGCCTGCGCAACCCGCATGAATTTGATGTGTTTTACTATGGCCTCGGTGGCATCGACATTGCGCGCGAACTTTACGCAGCGCAGGGCATGCATTTCGTCGGTCCCGTGCATCACGGCCCAAACATCATCCACTCCAAGGTGCCGATCCGGTCGATTGACGATTTCGCGGGCCGCAAGATGCGCCTGCCGGGCGGCATGGTCGCCGAGATCTTCACCGCCATCGGCGCCGAGACCACGGTTCTGCCGGGGTCCGAGATTTTCCCGGCGCTGGAAAAAGGCACGATCGACGTGGCCGATTATGTGGGGCCCGCGGTGAACTACGCGCTCGGCTTCAGCCAGGTCACCGATTACATCGTCATGGGACCGCCCGGTTTCATGTCGCTCTACCAGCCCGTCGACATCATGGACATCACCGTGGGGCAGGCCGCGTGGGAGGCGCTGTCGCCAGAGATGAAGCAATTCGTCGAAATGGAAACCCACGTCTATTCAGACATGCATCACGCCGCCATCCAGGCTGCCGATCAGGAAGCATGGGCCAAATTCGAGGCCGATGGTACCGAAGTGACCCGCCTGTCTCAGGACGATGTGGAGTTGATGACCGAAGTCGCCGTGCCAATCTGGTTCGACTACGCCAACCGTGATCCGCAGGCGGCACGGATATTCGACATCCAGCTAAAGTACATGCAGTCCGGATCGCTTGGCTATGTGGATCCGGCGCTGACCGAGGGGCTAGAGCTGAAGCTCTGACCGTTTGAACATGTCTTTGTCGCCGTCCGGACCATTCCGGACGGCACTTTTTGTCTCTGACAGCCATGGAGAATTTAATGCCGGGGCTCAGCTTCACGCTGCCGCATTGGTTGTACTGGGTCGGGCTTATCGTCTTTCCCATTGTCGCGATGATCTTGTCGCGCCGACCGCAGCCGCAAGAAAAACGCTATACATTGCCGTTGGGCTACATGATCGCCGTCACCGGCGGCATTATCGGTCTGCACCGGTTTTATCTCAAGAACATGTGGGGGTTGGTCTATCTGCCGATCTTCCTTTTTGTGCTGTATGCCAATGGCCAGACGCAGGACGCCCGCACCATCCTGTCGGGTTTTGCCAATGAATTGCGTGTGGCCGAACGGACATTGGATCGCGAAGAATCCCGCGTCGATGAAGCGCGCGCCAATCTGGAAGAGCTTCAGGCCACCTATGATGCTGCCGAAGCCGGGTCTTTCACGCAGAAATCTGCCGAGCGTCGCCTGACCCGTGCGCAGGATACGATTTCCAAGGGCGAAGCGCGGCTTGAAGCCGCTCGCAATACCTTGGAAGAGAAAGCGCCCCAGCGGGACGAGGCGGCAAGGACGCGCGCTTTTTGGGACGATGCGGGAGGTTACGCGCTGTATCTGATCCTGGCGTTGTTGCTGATTGACATGATTTTGATGCCCTCTTTGGTGCGAAACGCAAATGACAAGCTGCCCGCGCATGAAGAGATGAGCGAAACCGAAGCCGCCCTCGCTGCGGCAGAGGCTGCCGAGGCCCCGAAGAAAGACGCCGAATACGCCGAGAACTGGATTGACCGGTTGTCGCTGTTCTGCGGTGAATTTGTCGCCTACTGGGCGGTGATCGCGGTTTTTGTCTACTATTACGAGGTGATTGCCCGCTACGTTTTCAACAGCCCCACCAACTGGGCGCATGAGGCAATGTACCTGATGTTCGGCATGCAATACCTGATTGCAGGGTCATATGCGATGCTGACCGAAAGCCATGTGCGCGTCGATATTTTCTACGCACCGCTCACGCGCCCGAAAAAGGCCTGGGTCGATCTGCTGACCTCGATCTTCTTCTTTATCTTCGCAGGCACGTTGTTGGTGACGTCGTGGATCTTTGCCATGGACGCAATCGCTGTGCCGTCGGGCAATTCCGTGTTGTCGGACTGGGCGCGTGGGCAGATCGGCTTTGGCGAGATGCTGAGCGGGTTCGGTGCGAACCAGTGGAGCGACCCAAACATCCGCTGGGGCGAGATCAGCTTCAACGAATGGGAAGTGCCACTTTGGCCAATGAAATGGGTGATGGTGATCGGGGGCCTGCTGCTGGTGCTGCAAGGTGTCTCCAAGCTGTCCAAAGACATCCGTGAAATCGCGCGGGGGAACTGAGGCATGGGTATAGAAATCGACATCGCCTGGCTGACGCTGATCATGTTCGGCAGCCTTCTGGCGCTTCTCATGGCCGGCTTGCCGCTGGCCTTCGTGACGGGTGGTCTGGCCTGCGTGTTCCTGTTTATCCTGGGTGACGCTCGGGCGCTGAACATCGTGCCAAGCCGCATCTTCCCGCTGATGACGAATTATCAGCTTTCGGCCATTCCGCTGTTCATTTTCATGGCGGCGATGCTGGAAAGGGCAGGCATCATCAACGACATGTTCGACGTGATCTACAAGGTCATGGGCGGGCTGAAAGGCGGTCTGGCGGCGGCCACGATCATCGCCTCTACCATCCTGGCCGCGATGGTCGGCGTGATCGGGGCAGCGGTGGTGACGATGGGCATCATTGCCTTGCCCGCGATGCTGAAGCGCCACTACGATCCGAAGATCGCCATGGGCTCGATCATGGCGGGGGGCACGTTGGGCATTCTGATCCCGCCCTCGATCCTTGCCATCATCTACGCCGTGGTGGCTGAACAATCGGTGGGCGAGCTGTTCATCGGCGCGGTGATTCCGGGCCTGCTTCTGTCGGGGATGTATATCGCTTATGTGGTGATACGGTCCTATATCAATCCCGCGCTTGGCCCGGCCATCCCGGTAGAGGAACGGGTGTCCAATGCGGAAAAGGTGCAGCTTGTCGGCAAGATGGCTGCGCCGATCACGCTCGTTGTTGTCGTGCTGGGGATCATCTTCACGGGCGTGGCCACCCCGGTGGAGGCCGCAGGCATCGGCACATTCGGCGCCTTCATCGTGGCGGCGATCCACCGCAAACTGGATTGGCCGACGATCAGAGAAGCCTGCACCACCACGCTTAAGGCGTCGGCCATGGTGATCTGGATCATGTTCGGCGCGACGATCTTTGTCGGGCTGTATGTGCTGGAAGGCGGGCAGCAATTCGTTCAGGAATCGCTTGCCGCGACCGGGCTTGGCCCGTGGGGCATCCTGATCCTGATGCAGATCCTGCTGGTGGCTCTGGGGATGTTCCTTGACTGGGTCGGTATCTTGTTGCTGTGCGTGCCGATCTTCGTGCCGATCATCAAGGTGCTGGGGGCGCAGGCCTTCGGCCTCGACAGTCCGGACGATCTGGTGCTGTGGTTCGGTGTGCTGTACCTGGTGAACATGCAGATGAGCTTTCTGTCGCCGCCCTTTGGCTATGCGCTGTTCTACCTGCGTGGCGTCGCCCCTGATTACATCCCGATGACCGATATCTTCAAATCCGCGCTGCCCTTCCTGTTCCTACAGATTGTCGGCCTGGTGCTCTGCATGGTCTTCCCGCAGATCATCACATGGCTGCCAAGGCTGGTTTACGGCTGAGCCGGCACGGTGCAGCGGCTGGCCAAACGGCAGGGCTGCTGCACCCCGTCTTGTCCGACTTAAGGTATTCGAAACAAAACGGCTGCGCGATCCGATGGGTGCGCAGCCGCTTTTTTACTTGGGTCTGTGCGGTGCAGTTCAGGCGTAAAGCGGTCTCAGGCCCAGTTGAACATGCATCGCATTGACCCCGGCTTCGGGAATGCCCAATGCCTGTGCCAGTTGATGAAGATACTGCGCTTCTGCCTGCGTATCCACACGGATCGTGGTCATGGAGGCAGAATAAACCTGCATCTTTTGCGCGGCAGGCGTGTCAGCCGCCAGCCCCTTGATATCCACATCCGCCGCAAGCTGGTCCTTGATAAAGGCCATGTCTTCGGCATCTGCATCGTCGCCGACGGTTTCCAGGATCTTCGCCTTCTCGGCATCGTCGATGCCGCCATCGGCCTTGGCCGCCTGGATCATCGCGCGCAGCATCAGCGCTGCGGCAGCCTCGGCGTCCGGTGCGGTTTCTGCGGTGTTGAACTGGTCAATCAGCCCGCTCAGACCTTTGCCTTGCGCCTGAGCCATCGCACCGACACCGGCAAGCATGCCCGCCAGTCCAGTGCCGCCGCCGGGCGCAGAGGACAGCAATCCGCCCTTGTCTCCACTTTCGCCGGATTGTCCGCCGCCCATCAATGCCGACAGGTCCAACCCGCCTTTCTGCATCTGTTCCATCAGCCCCTGCAATGGGTTGGTCTGCCCTTCGGTGCCGCCGGTCATCTGCGACATCATATCGCCAAGCCCGCCGGTTTCGGTGCTTTTGACCTGAGCGCCGCCGCCCATACCCTGACCACTTGTCAGTTTGTCGATGCCGCGCGCCGAGGCATATCCGATGGCGATCTTGGCCAGCGTTCCCATGAGGCTCATTTGCTAATCTCCCTGGTTAATTGCTTAAACCTGAGCGCCAACATGACACGTCGGGACCGTTCTGTAACCGAAAAACTGTGATCCGGCTCGGACCAGATCCGGGTCGCGGCACAGCCGATTGACCAGCCGGTAAGTCGTTCGGTGTCACGAAATTCGCGGCACCGAACTGCCCCGGCCAGCACGATCAGCCATGACGCGACCTGAAACATGTTCGCAGCGGTCCCGTTCAGGACATACGAACGCTTCGCCTGGCTGGCTTTGCGTCGTCACGGATGGATGCCGCGCACAAGAATTGACGCCAGTGCCGCTTGGCTTGTCGGTCAGGTTCCGCAGAATGTTGCGGGTACAACCTCGGCGGGCAGGGGCGGGCGGGTCAGGTCCTCGGCAACCGGTTGATCCTCGTAAGGACGAGACAGAATGTCCAGCATCCGGTGGAACGGCGCATCATCGCCTGCAACCGCAGCCTCGATCATCTGCTCCACGCGGTGATTGCGCGGGATGTAGGCAGGGTTGGCAGAGGTCATCACCGCCTGCGGATCTGCCTCGCCGTCCAACCGTTGTTTCCAGCCCTCGGCCCAAAGTTCAAACGCCGCCGGGTCCGTGAACTGGTCTCGTGCGTCGCCCGAGACAAGCGCGCGGAACGTGTTGGTGAAATCCGCCTGGTTCTCATCCATCGTGGTCAGCAGGTCGCCGATCAGCGCGGCATCTTCGGGCTGAGCTTCCGTGATGCCGATCTTCGCGGCGAACCGCGTCAACCACTGCGCGCGGATCTGCTCGGCCATGCCTTGCACGTCATCGGTAAAGCCCTTCACGGCCTCATCCGTATCGGGCATCAGCGGCACCAGAGATGTCGCCAACTGTGCTATGTTCCAGATGACGATATCGGCCTGATTGGCATAGGCGTAACGGCCACGACGGTCGATGGACGAAAAAACCGTATCGGGATTGTAGACATCCATGAACGCACAGGGGCCGTAATCGATCGTCTCGCCCGAGATTGCGCAATTGTCCGTGTTCATCACCCCGTGGATAAAGCCGACCGACATCCATTGCGCCACCAGCTTCGCCTGCGCGGCAATCACCGCCTGCAAGAACCCGCGCGGGCCATCGGCGTCCGGGTAATGACGCGCGATGGCATGGTCCATCAATTCGCGAAGCGCCTTCGTGTCGCGGCGTGCGGCAAAGACCTGAAACGTGCCGACACGGATGTGGCTGGCGGCGACGCGGGTCAGTACCGCGCCGGGCAGGGCGGCCTCGCGGTAGACGGGCTCTCCGGTGCGGACGGCAGCCAGCGCGCGCGTGGTGGGCACGCCAAGCGCATGCATTGCCTCGGAGACAAGATATTCGCGCAGCACTGGCCCCAGCCACGCGCGACCATCGCCGCTGCGGGAATATGGCGTGGGACCAGAGCCCTTGAGCTGGATGTCGCGGCGTCGCCCGTCGCGGCCCACGGTCTCGCCCAGAAGGATCGCGCGGCCATCGCCAAGCTGCGGATTGAACTGGCCGAACTGGTGACCCGCATAAAGCTGCGCCAAGGGGGCCGCGCCCTGCGGCACCTCATTGCCCGCGAAGATCGACGCAAGGCGGGGGTCATCCGTGCCTTCCATGCCCATCTGCGCCGCAAGCGCGTGGTTGAACACAATCAACTGTGGCGCGGCGACAGGTGTCGGGTTCTGCCGGGTGTAGAAGCCATCGGGCAGGGCGGCGTAGGAATTGTCGAAGGGGATATGCAGGGTCATACCCCACAAATAGGCATTCGGGCCGGGAATGCCAGTGCGTTAATGTCTGTGCGCTACAGCACCCGCGACATGAACAGATACCCTTCGCGCGGGCGAAACCCGCTGCGCCTGTAAAACCGGGATAGCGTTTCATCACTGCGGTCGGCCTCAAGATGCAGCGCCCGAACGCCATTGTCGCGCAGGGCGTGGGCCAAGGAATTGACCGCCTCGAATCCCATGCCGCGGCCGCGCACGGCGGGGCGGATATACAATTCGTCAACGATCCCGTCCAACCCGCCATATTCGACCGACCAGCCGAACGTGACGACGACATAGCCCACCGGTGCCTTGCGTGGTCCGATCAGCCAGACCGCGCCATGCGCCGAACCTTCAAGCAGAGGCAGGATGGCGGCTGTCCGATGCTCGGGATCGGTGTTGAACCCCTGATGTTCGTGAAAGGCGGCGACCAGAGGCAACAGCCGGGACAGATCGTCCGGGCCCGCCAGATGCAGGGTCTTCATAGCCGGGCCAGTCTTTCCGTCAGCAGCGCAAAGAAGCCGTCCGCGTCCAGATCGCCCATGAAGGTCGCATTGGCCGGGCGGTCGGTGACGCCCCACCAATCGGCGACGGTCATCCCCAATGTCAGTTCCGAGGTGGTTTCGATCTCGACATTGATGTGACGGCCGGTGAACAGGTCCGACCGGATCAGATAAGCGGTGACGCAAGGGTCGTGCAGTGGCGCGCCTGCGCTGCCGTATTTCTCCTTGTCGAACCGTTCGAAAAAGTCGGTCATCAGAGCCACGGCCTCGCCCACGGGCGTGCCCAAGGCGCGGAACGCATCGTTGCGCGGCTTCGTGACCAGTGCCTTATGCGTCACGTCCAGCGGCATGACCGTAATCGGTGCGCCGGATCTGAACACGATATCAGCGGCTTCCGGATCGACATAGATGTTGAACTCTGCGGCGGGGGTGATGTTGCCCACCTCGAAATAGGCACCGCCCATCAGCACGATCTCGGCAATGCGCGGGGCAATGTCGGGAGCCTTTTCCAGCGCGGTGGCGATATTGGTCAGCGGCCCCAGCGGGCAAAGCGTGACCGTCCCGGCAGGATGTGCGCGCAGGGTTTCGATGATGAAATCGACCGCATGGGCATCTTGCAGCGGCATTGTCGGATCGGGAAGGGTAGGCCCGTCAAGCCCGGTCTTGCCATGCACATGCTCGGCCGTGACCAGCGGTCTTTTCAGCGGTGCATCGCAGCCCGCAAAGACAGGAATATCGGTGCGGTTCGCCAATTCGCAAATGATGCGCGTGTTCTTTTGGGTCAGCGCCAGCGGCACGTTTCCGGCCACCGCCGTGATGCCCAGCACCTCGATCTCTTCGGGAGAGGCAAGTGCCAGAAGGATGGCCACCGCGTCGTCCTGGCCCGGATCGGTGTCGATGATGATCTTGCGTGCCGTCATTGCCATTCTCCTTGCCTGCCCATGGCGCGCGAGGCCCATCTGCGCCCATGCATCTGACAGAGCCTTTTAGGTGTCGCAAGCAAAATGGGACTACGAAGGCGATACCCCGCCGACAGCCGAGCGCGCGCCCGAAGAAGCGCGCCACGTCAGCTATGCGGGACAGACCCACCATTGGTGTCGGACTGTCGTCCGTCCCCTCTGAACGAGCGTTGCTCTTTGGGGGTTATGTCGTGAATGGCCTCAACAGGCAAAAGATGGCATCGATGCCACCCGTAGCATCCCATCTGCACTGAAGCATGATGTAGCGAAACCGAGACAGTGTTTCTTCTTCATCAAGATAGTCAAGGTGAGGGAATTTGTCGAGGTTGCTTCGGCTGAAGAATTCGCCCTGCCTTGCACCAAACGTACCTGATTCATCAGAATGCTTGCATGACCAATTGTCGCGATCAAAGACTGTACAGTCCTCGTACTCACTTACGGAATCCCCTATTCGGCCGACCACACCTCCTTGTTGAACACGATATTCCATCACTGCTCTAGGAAGCAGCCTAGGTTGCCCTTCATCGGGATCGTAGTCCACCACTTCAGAAGCAGTGTAAGCTCTGAATACGTCGCGATCAAAATTCAGATCGAAAAACGCAAAGACAAACCACGCGATAACGAACAAAACGGCGATGCTTCTCATACCAATCATGTAACGCAATTTCGCTCACATGCGAAACTTGTTTGATCTTGGTCCTTTTTTGCACCGTCAAGAACCCGGACGTTCGTGTAAGGTGCAGCATCCGCTTTTCCGGGCTCGAAGCCGACCTTGCCCAGAAAACCAAAAGGCCCCGCCATTGATGGACGGGGCCTTGGGCTGCTCGATGTAAATGGGATCAGCCGTCGAAATCGACTTCCTCGATGATCCGCAGGGCGGCGGCGCGTTGGGCGGCCAACGCCATCAGGTTGGTTTCGTCCGGTGTGAACTCACCCCAGCTTTGCACCACTTCATCTGCTTCTGTGCCCTCGGCGATGGGGTATTCATAGTTGGCGTGGGCGTAGATTTCCTGCGCCTTGGGCGAGGTCAGGAATTCCATCATCTTGATGGCGTTTTCCTTGTTCGGGGCCGATTTCGTCAGCGCCACGCCCGAGATGTTCACATGGGTGCCGCTGTCTTCGAATTCCGGGAACAGCACGTTGACCGAGTTGGCCCATTCCGCCTGTTCGGGATCTGCCAGCATCTTGCCCATGTAATAGGTGTTGCCGATGGCAAGATCGCATTCGCCGGCCCAGATCGCCTTGACCTGCGCGCGGTCGTTGCCTTGCGGTTTGCGCGCCAAATTGGCCTTCAAGCCGCCCAGCCATTCTTTCGCGGCTTCTTCGCCGTGATGTTCGATCACCGCCGAGGCCAGCGCGACGTTATAGGGATGCGTGCCCGAACGGGTGCAGATCCGGCCTTCCCATTTGGGGTCCGCGAGATCCTCGTAGGTGGTGACTTCCGATGGATCGACACGATCCTTGGAGGCATAGACGATCCGTGCGCGGGTGGTCAGGCCGTACCAGTTGCCATCGGGGTCGCGGTACTGCGCGGGTACGTTTGATGTCAGTGTTTCGGTCTCGACCGGCTGGGTCAGCCCGGCATCGACGACAGCGGACAGGCGAGAGATGTCCACGGTCAGCACCATGTCGGCGGGCGAGCGATCACCTTCGGCTTGCAGTCTTTCGACCATGCCCTTGTTCAGATAGGCCACATTCACATCAATGCCGGTCTCTTCGGTGAAGGCGTCCGTCAGGGGCGCGATCAGTTCAGGCTGGCGATAGGAGTAGATATTGACGATGCCTTCGGCAATGGCAGGCATGGCAGTCGTCAGCATCAGGGCTGTAGCACAAGTCAGGCGATACATGGGTCGTCCTTTCGGGTTCACGTTTTCTGCGACCTGTCTATTCCGAGCGTTTTACTTGGTCAATATAATACCCGAACATTTTTGTCAGGGTTGACGTTCGCGGCGCTTTTCCGCGTCCCAAAGGGCGTCCATCTCTGCCAGATCAGACTCCTCCGGGCGCTTGCCTGCCGCTTTCAGGGCGTTCTCTATCCCCTTGAAACGACGTGTGAACTTGGCGTTAGCACCGCGCAACGCCGCCTCTGGATCAATGCCCAGATGGCGCGCCAGATTGGCCATGACAAATAGCAAATCGCCCAGCTCTTCTTCGGTATGGGCCTTGTCACCAGAGGCATGCGCCTCGCGCAGTTCGGCGCATTCCTCGGCGATCTTGTCCAGAACCTGTTCGGTTTCGGGCCAGTCGAACCCCACCCGTGCCGCGCGCTTTTGCAGCTTCACCGCGCGCAGCAATGCAGGCAGGCCCACTGCCACGCCATCCAGCGCGCCGGTCTGAGCCTTGGCGGCGCGTTCGGCGGCTTTTGTTTGCTCCCAATCGATGGTTTGCTGTTGCGCGCTTTTCGCGTTCGATTCATCACCAAAGACATGCGGATGCCGGGCCACCATCTTGTCGGACATGGTGTCGGCCACGTCCTCGAAGGTGAACATCCCGGCCTCTTCGGCCATTTGCGAATGGAACACCGATTGAAACAGCAGATCGCCCAATTCGCCTTTCAACTCGTCCCAGGCCTCGCGTTCGATGGCGTCGGCGACCTCGTAGGCCTCTTCGATCGTGTAGGGGGCGATGGTGGCGAATGTCTGTTCGATGTCCCAGGGGCATCCGGTTTGCGGGTTGCGCAAGCGGCGCATGATTTCGCGCAGGCGGGGCATGCCGCCATTCGGGTCGGTAATCAGACTGTCTTCGGGCATTGCGTAGATCCATGGTTTCGCGTCAGA
The DNA here is from genome assembly GCF_900176485.1 of Primorskyibacter flagellatus. Lineage (GTDB taxonomy): Bacteria > Pseudomonadota > Alphaproteobacteria > Rhodobacterales > Rhodobacteraceae > Primorskyibacter > Primorskyibacter flagellatus. The sequence goes on along the minus strand of NZ_FWYD01000011.1, from coordinate 46,671 downwards.
TGCAACCTGACAACAGCGCCGTGCGAAGTCCACCCATGCCTGTCGCAGACCGTCCCGGTGAACGGATCGGCTGGTGATGACGACGATGCGTTGTCAGCCTGACCGCAGGTCAGGATCGCGGTGAGGAATGACTGAACAACCAAGGGGACCAAATGGCGCTTGAAGACGCAAAGACCCAGATCGACCATGCCTTCACACGCGATGACGCACGGGGCTTAAGCTATGAAAATGCCTTTGGCGGTGCGCCATCCTTCCTGCGCAGGCGCTATACCAAGGATCTGACCGGTGTTGACGTGGCGGTGACGGGCGTGCCTTTTGACCAGGCTGTGACCAACCGTCCCGGTACTCGGCTTGGTCCGCGCGCAATCCGCGAGGCGAGCCTGCTGCAACCTTACGATCCGCCCTATGGCTGGGGCTTCGATCCGCTAAGCGACATGACGGTGGTGGATACCGGCGATCTGGCCTTTGACTACGCCAAGACGTCCGAGTTTCCCGCGACGCTGGAAGCACATGCCGCCAAGATCATTGCTTCTGGCGCGGCCGTGCTGACACTGGGCGGAGATCATTTCATCACGCTGCCGCTCTTGAAGGCGCATGTGGCGAAACACGGGCCGCTGGCGCTTGTTCAGTTCGATGCCCATTCCGACAGCTGGGTGGATGATGATATGGACCGGATTGACCACGGCACCTTTGTCTACAAGGCCGTGAAGCTGGGGCTGATTGATCCGGCGCGCTCTGTCCAGATCGGCATTCGTACGACGAATCCCGACACGATGGGCCTGCACATCATCGACGCGCCAGAGGTTCACCGGATCGGCGCGCAAGCCACGGCGGACCGCATCCGCGAGATCGTGGGCGAGGCACCCGCCTATCTCAGCTTTGACATTGACGGGCTGGACCCGGCCTTTGCGCCTGGTACCGGCACACCGGTCTGGGGTGGGCTGAGTTCGGCGCAGGCCGCCGCGATCCTGCGCGGTATGGCAGGGGTGCCACTTGTCGGTGGTGATGTGGTGGAGGTCTCGCCGCCCTTCGACCCCGCGGGCGTCACGGCCGTGGCGGGGGCGCATGTCGCGATGGAGATCCTCTGCCTTATCGGCTGGTCGCGGCTGGGAATGGGCGGATAGCACCGCCGGATCGGGCACCACCACTTGAAGACTCAGCTGCGGTGGCTTATCCGCGCCCTCCGCATTGGAGAGATAGATGAAAACCGCAGCGCTGATTGTCCTTGTTCTAGTAATCGCCCTGATGGTCTATATTCGACTGGCACCAAGCGATGCTGCGCGTTGGCATGTGCCGCTTGGCTTTGACACAGACGAAACCCTGACGGGCGGCGCGCGGCGCATCATCCCCGGCGATGCGGAAACACTGGCGAAGCTCGATGAAATCGCCCGAACCACCCCGCGCACCAAGGTATTGGCCGGATCGGTGGCAGGGGGGCACATCACCTATGTCACCCGCTCTGCCGGATTTGGCTTTCCAGATTATACCACCGTGCAGCTGGTGAATGGCCAGATCCGCATCTTGGCCCGGCTGCGCTTTGGCAAGGCGGATTTCGGTGTGAATGCCGCGCGGGTTGATGACTGGCTTCAGGCGCTGAGCCAGACCTGAGGCCATGCGCCCGTGCATGGACCCGGCTGTGCAACCTCGTAAAACCGGCGTGTCTGCGCATCGGCAGGCAGGGCAGGGCCTTGACCAAACCCGCGCAATAGGGGACATGCACCGGCATGGTTCCAGCAGACAGACTTGCCCAGATATCCGAACGGTTCGAGTTCCTGGAGGCCAAGATGGCCCAGGGCGGCGGCGATATTGCCGCATTGGGCCGCGAATATGCCGAACTCCGCCCCGTCGTCGAACAAATCCGCGCCTATGAGAGGCTTCAGGCGGATCTGTCCGAAGCTGAAGAGATGCTGTCCGACCCCGACATGAAGGAACTGGCCGAGGAAGAACTGCCAGCCCTGCGCGCCGCGCTGCCAGAGGCCGAACACGCGTTGCAACTGGCGCTTTTGCCCAAGGATGCAGCCGATGCGCGCCCGGCCGTGCTGGAGATCCGGCCCGGAACCGGTGGGGAAGAGGCCGCACTTTTCGCGGGCGATCTGCTGCGCATGTATCAGCGCTATTCCGAAAGCCATGGCTGGAAGCTGGAAATCCTCGAGGAGCAGCAGACCGAGCTTGGCGGCATTCGCGAATTGACCGCCCGGATCACCGGCCAGAACGTCTTTGCCCGGCTGAAATATGAAAGCGGCGTACACCGGGTGCAGCGCGTGCCTGCGACAGAATCGGGCGGACGCATCCACACATCCGCCGCCACGGTGGCTGTTCTGCCCGAGGCCGAAGAGGTCGATATCCGCATCGATCCCAACGATCTACGGATCGACACGATGCGCAGCTCCGGGGCAGGCGGGCAGCACGTCAACACCACCGATTCGGCCGTGCGCATTACTCACCTTCCGACCAACACCGTGGTCACCAGTTCCGAGAAATCCCAGCACCGCAACCGAGAAATCGCCATGCAGGTGCTGCGCACACGGTTGTTTGATCTGGAACGTCAGAAAGCGGATAGCGAACGTTCTGCCGACCGCAAGGCGCAGGTGGGGTCAGGCGACCGGTCCGAACGCATCCGGACCTATAATTTCCCGCAAGGCCGCATGACCGATCACCGTATCAACCTGACGCTGTACAAGCTGGATCAGGTGATGCAGGGCGATCTGGACGAGGTGATCGACGCGCTGACCGCCGATGCGCAAGCCACGGCCCTGGCCGAGATGGGCGCGTGACGGTCAGCGAGGCGCTGGCGCAAGCCACGCGCACGCTGCATGCCGCCGGAATAGACGGCGCGCCCCGTGATGCACGGGCGCTGGTTGCGGGCGCGATGGGCGTTGAAGCATCACGACTGACATTGCTGGCCCGAGACGACTTCCCCGATACCGCGATGGCGGGACTGGACCGGATGCTGGCCGAACGCTGCGCACGGCGACCCGTGTCCAAAATCCTTGGCACGCGTCTTTTCTGGGGGCGCAGCTTTGCAGTCACCGAAGATGTCCTCGACCCACGTCCAGAAACGGAAAATATTATAGAGCAGTCGCTTACGGAGCGTTGTTCATCTATTTTGGACCTCGGCGCCGGGTCGGGCATCCTTGCTGTCACCTTGTTGGCCGAATGGCCGGACGCACGGGCGGTGGCCAGCGATATCAGCGCCAAGGCACTGGAAGTGGCCGCGCAAAATGCGACGAGCCACGGGGTCCTGGACCGGCTGACGCTGCTGACAGCCGATTGGTTTGACGGGATCAGCGGACGATTCGATTTAATCGTGTCCAACCCGCCCTATATCGCTGCCAATGAGATGTCCGATCTTTCACCCGAGGTGCGCAATCACGACCCGGAAATCGCGCTCACCCCCGGTGGTGACGGGCTGGCCCCTTACCGCGTGATCGCAACCCGTGCGGCGGATCACCTGACCCCCGGTGGACGCTTGTTGGTAGAGATCGGCTGGCAGCAGGGCCCTGCCGTTGCAGAGATTTTTCGCGGTTGCGGACTTCAGAACGTCATCGTGCATCCCGACATGGATGGCAGGCCGCGCGTGGTATCTTGCCGCGGCAATTAAGTCATTTTGTGGCAAATTTTTCCGAAACTGCTACTGATCGCGTGTTTTTTGCTTGTCTGGAAGCCGATGACATGATTATTGCGGTAGCAGTCGGGATGGCTGAACGCTTACGCTCTCGCCGCCGACGCCAAGCCGGAAATCGATGGGGCCCGTCCTTAAGTTGAGCGCATGAGGCGCCACCGGGTCACACAACAGTCAGAACCAAGGCTGGATCAAGAGACATATGAGATCTTCCAAATCAAGATCGCGGTCGAAATCGAACCGCAACCGTTCCACCGTTGGCAACGTCGTCAACCGTGTATTCGACAGCTCGGGTCCCGAGGGCAAGGTGCGTGGCACCCCGCAGCAGATCATTGACAAGTATAATCAGCTTGCCCGTGACGCGCAGCTGGGCAATGACCGGGTCGCAACCGAGAATTTTCAGCAGCATGCGGAACACTACATGCGCATGTTGAGCGAAGCGCAGCGGGAACAGGATACCCGCCGAGAACAGCAGGAACGCGAGAACCGCGAGCGGCAGGCGCAGCGCGACCGCGAGCGTGCCGAACGCGAGGCGACCTCCCAGAACGACGGGCAGCGTCAGGAGCAACAACCGCAGCCTCATCAGCAGCCTAAAGCTGATCCGTCCAACGCCGATCAGCCGGATGTCCTGGATCTGAGCGATGATGGGGACGGCAACAATCTGGTCGATACGCCCGAGAATGCCGCACCCCAGCCCGAAGCAAAGTCCAAATCAAGGACCAAGGCGAAACCCCAGGCCGATCAGGACGCCGAAGCCCAGGCAGAGCCCAAACCCAAACCGGTGCGCAAACCGCGCAAGAAGCCTGCCCCGAAAAAGCCCGCCGAAGGCGCAGAATCGCAGGCCTCCGATGATAGCCAGACAGCGTCCGACAGCAGTGCCGCGCCGGGTGTGGATACGTCGAAAGACGCCGCGGAATAAGTCTCGGCAAGCCTTGGCAACCCACTGAAAAAGGCATCCTGATGGGATGCCTTTCTTGCATTTTCGCTAAAGCTTGCTGTCGGAATGCGTGAAGGGTCTTAAGAACATGGTTTGCCGCTTGCGCATTTCCGCAGGACGCGTGCGCCAACTATTACCTCAAAGCTATCCTTCAGCCACCGCTCTTGCCAGGGCGCAGAATGCTTCAAGCGGCACCTGCTCGGCGCGGTCCGTTGGTTTGATCCCCGCCGCCAGCAACCTGTCCTCTATGTCCGGTGCGACACCCTTCAGCGCGGCCCGCAGCATCTTGCGACGCTGGTTGAAGGCGCGCGCCACGACATGCTCCAACACCTTTGGATCGGCAGGGTAGCGCGGCGCGGGCAGGGCGGTCAGATGCACCACGGCCGACGACACCTTTGGCGCGGGCGTGAAGGCTTCGGGCGGCAGACTCATGGCGATCCGCGCATCCGCACGCCACTGGGCCAACAGTGCCAATCGCCCGTAGGCCTTCGATCCGGGCGCGGCCACGATCCTCTCGGCCACTTCGCGCTGGAACATCAGCGTCAGGCTTTGCCAGAAGGGCGGCCAGTCACGCGGTGTCAGCCAGCGCACCAGCAATTCCGTCCCCACATTATAGGGCAGATTCGCCGCGATACGGATTGGCGGGGTCAAATGCTGCAAGGGATCAACCTGCAACGCATCGCCCTCGACCACCTCCAGCCGACCGCGATAGGCGGCGGCGATTTCGGCCAATGCCGGCAGGCAACGCGCATCCTTCTCGATCGCCAGAACCTTGCGCGCGCCCTCTGCCAGCAACCCGCGCGTCAGGCCGCCCGGTCCGGGGCCGATCTCCAGCACGTCACAGCCGCTCAGATCGCCCGCCTGTCGCGCGATCTTGGACGTCAGGTTCAGATCCAGCAAGAAATTCTGCCCAAGCGATTTGCGTGCGCTCAAGCCATGTTCGGCGATCACCACGCGCAGCGGCGGCAAACCGTCAATCGCGCTCACAGCCCCTCACCCACGGCCAACGAATGGACACCCTGCCAGTTCTTCTTGGCAAAAATACTCCCGCCGGAGGCTCCCGAACGTCCAACACGGCGCACCATCGGACGGTTGTGCACACTCATCCCGCACCGCCTGCCAGTCGTGCGGCCAGACGCAACGCCTCCACGGTCGAGGTGGGATTGGCCGTGCCCGTTCCTGCGATGTCAAAGGCGGTGCCGTGGTCTGGCGAGGTCCGCACGAAGGGCAGTCCCAGCGTGACATTCACGCCGCGGTCGAAGTCCAGCGTCTTGATCGGGATCAGCGCCTGATCGTGATACATTGCCACAGCCACATCGTAGCCCGTTCTGGCGGCGGCGTGAAACATCGTATCCGCCGATATCGGCCCACGCAGATCCATGCCTTCCGCGCGCAAACGCTCCAGCACAGGGGCGATCACCTCGATCTCTTCGCGCCCCATCCGGCCGCCTTCGCCTGCATGCGGGTTCAGCCCGGCCACCGCGATGCGCGGCGCGGGAATGCCGAACTGGCCGATCATTGCCGCATGGGTGATCCGCAGCCGTGTTTCCAGAAGCGCAGGCGTCAGCGCCCGTGCCACCGCGTCCAGCGCGATGTGGATGGTGATGGGCACCACGCGCAGCTGATCCGAAGCCAGCATCATTACCACCTCATCCACGCCCGCCAGATGGCCCAGAAATTCCGTATGACCGGGAAAGGTAAAGCCCGCGCCCTCGGCCAGCGCTTGTTTGTGGATGGGCAGCGTGCAGATCGCCGATGCGGCGCCGGTTTGCACCAGAGACACAGCCCGTTCGATCACCGCGATCACATGTGCGGCGTGATCCGTCTGCGGCGTGCCCAGCACCCGGGGGCTGCCGAAATCGTGGGACAGCACCGGGAGTCCGCGTGCCATCGCAGCCGAGGCCTCTGATGGATGTGCAATCTCTACGATGTCAGCATCGGCCGGCAGGTGGCGTGGGTCGCCCAGCAGGAAAAACGGCACCGATCCGCCAAGCCGCGCGCGTGCAGCCACGGCCAGCTCCGGACCAATGCCCGCCGGTTCGCCGCAGGTCAGGGCGATAGGGGCGTCGCTGCGCAAAGCGGTCATCGGGTGCGGATGCGCGCCTCGGCGCGAAGCTGCGCGAGATAGCCGTTGGCGTAGGAATTCAGCCGTTGATTGCGCAGGCCCATCGTCAACTGTTCGCGGTTGACCTCTTCGGTCAGCACCGGTGTGCGACCGCAGAGCATCAGAAACACCAGCGTTTGACCGTTCGAACGCGTCAATGCGGTGGATACCTCGCCTGCATCCAGTTTCATCAGTTCCACGGCAATATCGGTCGGAATTTCGGCAGGGGGCAGGCTGCCCCGGTCCAGCACTTCCGCAGGCTGCCCCTTTGCGACACCATAAAGGTCGTCACAAGTGTCCACGCGCGTCTGGATGTTGCGGGCAGTGGCCAGCGCGGCCTCTGTCCGTCCGCCGGGGATGTAATAGGCGGCATATTCGATTGCGGCATATTCCGGAGCTTTATAGCCGGTCTCTTCAATGGCGCGCAGTTGGAACAGTGCGACGGCATTGGAGATCGGCAGCGGGTCCGTCACCTCACCCGGAGCAAGCGCCAGGATCAGCGGTTGCAGCTGGGGGGGCAGATCGGACAGGTTCTGCCAGTCAAGACGTCCACCGCGCCCACGGCTGGCCGTCGCGGAATAGCGCCGCGCCTCGGCTGAAAACGCATCTGTCGATCGGATCTGCGAAATGCGGTTGGCGCGTTCGCGTACCGCTGCGGCCTGTTGCGGCGGGGCAGGCATGATGAGTTCGGAGATAAGAACTCGCACGCCGCCGCCGGTTCTGCTGGAAGACAGCGCGCGGTCAATTTCACCCTCGGAAGCGGCAGAGCGTGATCCGAACCGCGCCTGCACCAGCTGACGCCAGGCCAGCCCGGCCTGCACGAAGGCGCGGAATGTCTGCTCATCGACACCGCTTCCGGCCAGCGCAGCCGTGAATTCTTCGCGGCTCAGATTAGCGCGGCCGGCGAATTCCGTCATTCCTTCGGTGATTTCCTCGTCGGTCGGGCGGATGCCTGCCGCAGATGCAGCCTCGACTCGAAGCCGGTCGTCGATCAATTGCTCGCGCGCCAGCACCGTCGGATTTCCCGGTGCGTTCAGCAAGGTCAGCATACGGGTGCGCTGTTCCAACTCGTAGCCGGAAATGGCGCTGTCATTGACCAGGATCACCGGCGAGAACTGCGCGCGCGCAGGCGAGGGCAGGGTCAGAACGGTGATGCAAAGGGCCAGAGTGGCGGTGATGTAGGTCAGCAAGCGCATATGTCATTTCATCCCAAGTCAGCCGCCGCAGGACCGGCGGTAGTCCTTGGCGCTGCCGCCGGTGCTGAAGCCTTTCAGCGCAACGGTCAGGCCAAAATCTGTTGATGGCTCAAGGTTAGAGGAAGAGGCAAACTTCCGCGAGACCGAAAAGCCCACCTCGACGCATTCATTGGTGTAGTTCACGCCCAGACCCGCCTTCGCAAGGTTGCTGGAGGCCAGATCATAGCGCCAGTCGGCCAGACCGGTCCAATACTGGTTGAAACGGTAGCTGCCGTCAAAGGACCATTCCGACAGTGCTTCGGGTCGGTCTTCCGCGGCATCGGTGACCAGCAGGACGTAGGATGCCCCCAGATCCAGCCGACTGTTGGTCCAGCCAGCCCGCGCCGCTGCTTTGGAGAACCGTGCGTCCCCGTCCAAAAGCCCGCGCGCCGTCACATTCAGGCCAGACCGTGTGGCGAAATGTCCGGCGACCAGCCAGTCGCTTTCCGTGCCGCCAAGTCCGGAAGACCGTGAAAAGGCGTCATCCGCCTCGTCGCGGGTCACGCGGCCCAGCGTCAGCCCGGCGCTCCAGCCCGACGGATTGTCACGCATCCAGCGCAACCCGTAAACGGTGGAGTAACCGCGTTCGCGCCGGTCAGCTGCCGGAAAGCGGGACAGGGCGAGCAGGTTGCCTTCGTCAAACTCCACACGGGTGGATTCGTCGTTGGGAATATTGGGCCGGTCGCCTCCGGCCCATCCGAACTGCACGATCGGCTCGATCACATCGCGCGCGCCGTTGGCGGCGGTGCGGATCAGTGGCCAACGCAGTTCCACGGCCGCTGCGGGGGTTAGTTGCGCGACATTGTTATCGCTGGTGCTGTCCTGACTGATGCTGAACGCATCGCCCCAAAGCTGACCAAGCACACCTGCACGCACACCGCCCGGCAGCGTCCAGCGCCGACGCCAGCTTAGATCTGCATTCAGACGGTTGATGTCGCGCCCGATAATGTCATCGTCCGAATAGCGGAAGTGGCCATGTGCCGTCAGGCCCATCCGCAATTCGCCGCCAAGTGCTGCCGGAAATAGCCGCTGTTCATAGATCGCGTCGGCCAGGATGGTCGGTTGGGTGGCGTTGTCCTCGCCATCGACCAGCGATTGATAATGCGTGATGCCGATCTCGAAGTAGCGCTTTGCCTTGGTGCGGGTAATGGTCAACTCACTGTCCAGTCGGTCCTTGCTGGCATAGTCGTAATCGTTGAGATAGGCGTCATCCGAGGTCATCTCGATATCGAAGCTCAGCTTGTAGTCGCGGCCAAGATCGAACGCACCTTCGGCAAACAGGTAGCCACGCCGTGGGCCTTCGTCCAGCGTATCGCTCGTGACGGCGGCGTTCACGGTCAGATCGCCATTGCGGAAGGCGCGGCGATACCGCGCCTCCAGCGTCCGCGTCACCGGCGACAGATAGGGCGTCAACGTCACATCCTGATGATCGCCGATCGGGATGAAATACGGCACCTTGATGCCGAACCCCAGCAATGTGCTGGACCGGATCGACGGAATCAGAATGCCCGCCGCGCGTTTCAGCGTCGGATCAGGCAGACGCAGGCGGGGCGCGTAGAACACCGGAACATCCAGTATCCGAAACTGCGCATTGTCGAAGTAAAGCTGCTTTTCCTCTTCGTCATGCACGATGCGCGAGGCCCGGATTTGCCACAGCGGCACCTGATTGGCACCGCAGACCTGACAAGAGGTCACCGCAACGCGGGCAAGTTGGGTATAGCGACCGTCAACGCGGCGCGCCTCGACCGAGGCAAGCTGCAACTGTTCATCCAGCACCATGCGCGCGCCGCGCAGCAACCCGTTCTCGAATGTCGAGTCGAGCGATCCACTATCGGCCAGCAGAAGGTTGCCCTGCGGATCCGTCAGCCGTACCGGACCGTCAAGCTGGAGCGTGTCGGTGTCGCGGTCATAGGTGATGCGCGTCGCAGTCAGCCGACTGCCTTGATACAGCGCCTCGACATTGCCGCGGGCAATCAACTGATCTTCGCCCGCGATCAACACCTCGTCCGCGACCAGCATCGCCGCATCATTGGTCTGCGCCAATGCGGGCAAGGCCGCGCCAAACGTCAGCCAGAAGGACAGGAACAGCCGGGCGGCAAAGGGCAGGGGCGGGCGCGTCATCCATCCTCCATATGCAGGATCAATCCCATCGCCAGCAGCACCGAGGCGATGGGCGGGATCCAGGCCGCCAATGCCGGGGCAAGCTGGCCATTCTCTCCGAGGATTTGCGCGAAATTGCGAATGTAGTAAAGCCCAAAGCCCAACAGAATCGCCGCCAGTACTGCTATTCCGGTGCCGCCAAGGCGCGCATGACGCATGGTGAATGCGGCCCCCACCAGCACCATCGCGATCAGGAACAGGGGCCGGGCAAGCTCCATCTGGAGCCAGACCTGATGGCGGCGCGCGCTGAATCCGGCCTCTTCAAGCTGGGTGATAAATGTCGGAAGATCCCAGACCGCAATCGCGGAAGGGGTGCCGAAACTGTCACGGATACTCTCTTGTGTCAGAGTGGAGGCCACCCGCAATGTTTCATGCTCCTGCGCCGCTTCTTCAGAGTTCAGCCCGGCGACAAGGGGCCAGGCCTTGGCGTTGGACAACACCCATTCACCGGCAATCAGGCTGGCGGTTTCCGCCTCGATCCGCCGGACTGGCCCGCCTTTCGGCGCATAGGCGACAAAGCTGACATCATACAGGACCGTTGCCTGAGGATTGGCGCGCGCGGCACGGATGACGGTTTGCCCGCGCAGATCGCCTTGTCGCAACCAAAGCCCGTCCGCCCCGATCGAAAGCGTAGAGGTGCCGCCGGACCGATAGGTTTCCTTCAGCGCGTCATAGCGCTTCGACGTGGCGGCAACGATCGGGTTTGCCATCGCAACAGCCAGCCCGCCCAGCACGGCCGTTACCGCAACTGGCGCGATCAGCGCGGCCAACCCGGATCGCCCCGCCGCCCGCGCCGCCACCAGCTCTGACGAGCGCGCAAGCGACAGGAATAGTGCAATCGTGGCGAGGATCAGGATCAGTGGCAGGATTTGATACAGAGATTGTGGCGTGTTCAGCAAGGTCAGGACCAGCACCTCGCCGAAACTGACCGAGGCATCGAACAGGCGCATCTGCTCAACCAGATCAAGCAGCATCAGGAACGCGAAGAACACGCCCGTAACCGAAACGACCATCCACAAAAAGCGCCGTGCAAAATAGTAATGCAGGATCATGCTGGCACCTCTGGAACAGCTCGGCGCCGCCGCTTGAATGGGCGGGCCGCAGAATAAAGCAACCCCCCGGCCAGCGCGAATCCGACAAGTGACGGCACATAGATCAGCGGCCAAAGCGCTGCGTTTTCGCGCACCGGATCCGTGACGGCGCTTTCCGCCAGCTTCACCAGCACCAGCAGAAAGATCGCCAGAACGATCTGGCGGGTCACACCGAAACGGCTGAACCCACCGATCATTAGCGTCGAGAAACCGATCAGCGCCGCCACCACGCACAGGAACGCCTGTTGAATGCGGCCATGCGCCTCTTCAAGAACCTCGCCATTGGTGTCTTTGGCAAGCGTGGCCATTTCGGATGTCCGGGTCAGCAGATCAATCGTGGACATATGTTTGACGCGCGGCGTGGGTGTTCCTGCTTGCGCGATCAGGGCACTGATATCATAGGAAAAATCTTTGAAATTCGTGGTTGAGAGTCGCCGCGTCTTATATGTCATCGTTTGCGCAAGACCACTGACCATCACCAGTTTGGGGCCTGCATCATCGCGCAGAATATAGGCGCGCTCGGCAGTATAAGTCACACTGCGGTCCGGCTGGCGGCGATCCGACAGGTAGACGTCGCTCAACTCGCCATCGACAGAAATCTCGCGGATGTAGAAGGTGACGTCTGACACCGGATGCAGGAAGACACCTTCGCGCAGGAGCCGGGCCGAGACGCTTCCGGAAATCTCGGTCTCGCGTTCGCGCAGTTGCCCCAGGGAGGCGGGCACCAGAAAATGCGTCAGCGTGGACATCATAAGTGCGATCACCAGCCCGAACATCAACACCGGGCGCGCCAGCCGCCACGGGCTGTATCCGGTGGCCTGAACCACTGTCAGTTCGGAATCCGCGCTTAGCCGGTTGGTGACGTAGACGGCCGCCGCAAAGGCCGCCATAGGCAGGACCATTCGGATCACGTTTGGCAGGGAAAGCGCTGTAAACTCAACGAAAACACCGGCGGAATGGCCGTCCGCGATCAGCCGGTCGAACAGGATTACGGCCCGGTTCACCCAGTAGACCGAGACCAGCACCAGAGCGAAAAAACCGAACAGCACCATAAGTTGCGACAGTATATATCTGTCGAATCTGCCCAAGCCTTGCCCCCCGACCTATCGTTGCCGACAGACCCTAGCCCAAAGCCCGGCGGGGGAAAACTCCTATCTGGTCAACCACGCGAGTCGGCTGCTAGGTGTTGGGCCAAAGCGCGGATTCATGCCGCCGCATCGCAGGAGAGCCATCATGACCACACCCGTTTCCGTCAGTTTCCACGCCACCGATCTGCCCGCTATCGAAGAGGCACCGGGCCGGATTGCAGTTGTCGTGCCGGAAGGCGGGCGGCTGGGCCAAGCTGCCCGCCGGGTCAACCGTTTGACGCGTGGTGCTGTGGCGCGGGCCGTTGCCAGCGACCGCTTCGCCAAGCTGAAGGACGGGCAAGTTCTGAGCCTTGGCTTTCCCGTCGGTCTGGCCGCCGAAGCTGTGGATATTCTGCGGCTGCCGCGCCGTCCGGATGTCGACACGGCGCGGAAGGGCGGCGCGGCGCTGGCGCGTGCGGCGGCGGGGGCAGAGACGCTGGTGCTGGCCGATGTAACACGCCGTGTCGCGGAATTGGCACTGGGGTTCGTACTGCGCGGTTACGCCTTTACCGATCACAAGACCGCCGATGACAAGACCCGTGGCGCGGTGTCGTTCATGGGCAATGAGCCGGAGGCAGCGCAGGCCGCCTGGCAGTCGCTGTCGCCGCTGGCCGAGGGCATCTTCCTGACCCGCGATCTGGTGTCCGAGCCTGCAAATGTGCTGACCACAACGGAATTTGCGACCCGGCTGGAGGGATTGCGCGATCTTGGCGTCGAGGTCGAAGTGCTGGAAGAATCCGCGCTGCAAGAGCTTGGGATGGGCGCGCTTCTCTGCGTGGGCCGGGGATCGTCCAGCCCGTCCAAGGTTGTGGTGATGCGCTGGAACGGGGCGGGTGACGACAGCGCGCCACTGGCGTTGATTGGCAAGGGCGTGGTGTTTGATACGGGCGGCATCTCGTTGAAACCCTCGCTTGGAATGGAAAGCATGACAATGGATATGGGGGGTGCCGGCACCGTTGCAGGCACCATGCATGCATTGGCCCGTCGCGGCGCGCGCGCCAATGTCGTCGGACTGGTCGGGCTGATCGAGAACATGCCGTCCGGCGACGCAGTGCGGCCGGGTGATGTTATAACATCCATGAAGGGCGATACCGTTGAAGTGATCAACACCGATGCCGAAGGGCGGCTCGTGCTGTGTGACGTGATGTGGTACGCGCAAACCCGTTTCAAACCCGCCGCGATGGTCGATCTGGCGACGCTGACCGGGGCCTGCATCGTTGCCCTGGGCCACGAGAATGCAGCGGTATTCTCCAACGATGATGATCTGGCGGATGGCTTCCTCAAGGCCGCCGGGGCAGAGGCGGAGGGAGCCTGGCGGATGCCGATGGGTCAGGCCTATGACGATCTGATGAAAAGCACCGTGGCAGACGTCAAAAACAGTGGCGGACGGGCCGCGGGATCCATCACTGCCGCGCAATTCCTGCGGCGTTTTGTTCAGGACGGGGTGCCATGGGTGCATCTTGATATTGCGGGCGTGGCGCATGTCTCGCGCGATTTGCCACTGTCGCCAAAGGGGGCGACGGGCTGGGGCGTCTTGGCGTTGAACCGGCTGGTGGTCGACCGGTTTGAGAAAGGCTGAACACATGATTCAGCGCGTGTCTTTGGCATCGTTGCATTGCAGTACCCTTCAACCGGACCTGCTGTGATGGGAGCGGCCTATTTCTACCACTTGACGCAACGCCCACTTGAAGCGGCGCTTCCCCTGCTGTTGACGCGCGCCTTGTCCATGGGCTGGCGCGTGGCAGTTCGAGGGTGCGAGACGGAACGGCTTGACTGGCTGGATCAAAAGCTATGGCTGGGCCGGGAAGAGGAGTTTTTGCCGCATGGGATGGAGGGCGGCCCGCATGATGCCGCGCAGCCGGTTTTGCTGACCACGCAAGCGACGGTGCCAAACGATCCGCAATGTGTCATGGCCATCGACGGGGCGGCGGTCACACCGCAAGAGGTTGTCGCACTGGAACGAGTCTGCGTGCTGTTCGATGGCAATGACAACAACGCTATGGCGGCGGCTCGGACGCAGTGGAAGGAGCTGATCGAAGCCGGATGTCAGGCGCAATACTGGTCCGAGGAAAGCGGCCGTTGGGAAAAGAAGGCAGAAAGGTGAAGTCGAGAAAGTGTTTTACAGAAGCATCTTAGAAGGCGAAGTTTCTGTAATGGATAACTTGGCATTTCTGCCCGTGACACACAGCACTCACGCTGCGCAGCCATCGTTCAACGCTCCAGCACCATTTGTCCGCGGCTGATTTCCAGCTTGTCGAAGCGTTGCAGATAACTCATCCCGACCAGTGATTGCCCCATCTCGCCACTGTTGACGAAAGCCGGAAAGCCGGTATCGGTGATCTCGCCCAAGCGGACCTCCCCCAAACGGACGGGGGCGGTCTGCACCGGGCCATTGGCAGTCATGGCCTGGCTGAAATAGGGTAGACCGGCTGCATCTATCCCGGCGCGGTTCGCATCCTGCCGGGTCAGGACCATGCCGCTGGCCCCGGTATCCACCATGAAGCGGATCGGCGCGCCGTTGATTTCCAACATCATGTAGTAATGACCATCGGGCGCGCGGGGCAGTTCTATCCGGCCCTCGCTTGCATACACCATCTGGCTGGGCAGAGCGGTTTGTCGGATGTCGTCCCATAAGCCGATCGCCGCAATGGTGCCCAGAAAGATCAGCCCCCAGGCGGCTAATTGCTGGACCTTGCGGCCAAGATTCTCGCGATTCTGGATGAAGAACCAGAACACGAGCACCCCGCCGAGGAGCAATAAGTAGAAAAGATTGCCATAGCTGAGATCGGACATGCCGGCTATATAGGGACGCGCAGCGCCGAATGACAGAGGCTACTGGCCCAGTCCAAAAGCGCGCAAGCCGTCCAGCACAAATTGCACGGAAAGTGCCGCCAGAAGCATGCCAAGCAGCCGGGTGACCACGGTGATGCCGGTTTTGCCAAGCGCGCGTTCCAGAAAACCGGCGCTGAGGAACAACACGAAGACCATCGCGACCACGCCCAGCATCACGCCGATGACGGTCATAAACCCTGCGATGTCACCGGTCTGTCCGCCCAGAAGAATGATCGAGGCGATGGCACCAGGCCCTGCGATGAGGGGAATCGCGAGGGGGAATACCGATGGATCTGGATGGTCCGGCTCATCCTCCGGCTCGCTGACCTGATCTTCGCGGCGCTTGTTACGCCGCTCGAACAGCATGTCGAGTGCGGTCAGAAACAGCAGGATGCCGCCCGCAATCCGGAAGGCGGGCATCGAGATGCCGACAAAGCCCAGTAGTGCCTCGCCGAAGAGCGCGAAAAGGGTCAGCAGGATCGCGCCGGTCAGGCAGGCCCGGACCGCCACGGCATTGCGGTGGCGTGCGTTGGTGCCTTGGGTCAGGGCAATGAAAACCGGAGTCAGGCCGATCGGGTCGATGACCACGAAAAGCGTGACGAAGGCAGTGATGAGAAAGGCGCTGTCCATCGGGTATTGCGATCACGAGCGGGCGTCGAAGGCAAGAGACGTTTTACAGTGCGGGTGCCGGTGGCGTGCAGGTCATTAAGATGCGGCCTATATTATATACGGGGCCGCCTTGGTCATGTTGCCAGAGCAGCGTTTCGTACAGCGCCTAGTAGAGGTGCCGGAGTGGCGGGCGCGGAGCGAGGGGCCTGCCCCTCGCGCTCCCCGGAGTATTTTTGCCAAGAAGAAGGGGCAAGGGTCAGGCGCGTTGGTTGGTGGATTCGAGTTTCTCTTGCGCGGCGAGCCAAAGGGATTCTGCGCGGGCGAGCGCTTTTTCCACCTCTGCGAATTTTCCGTTCCAGACCGCAAGATCAGAGGCCATATGGTCTTCGTAAAGCTTGGGATCAGCCAGTTTTTCGGACAGCTTGGTCTGCATTTGCTGGAGTTTCTCCAGCCGCTCTTCGCATTTGCGGACCTCTGCGCGTAGGGTCAGAACCGTCTCGCGCGGTGCGCGTTTGGGCTTGGGGGGTGTGGATTTGGCCGGTTTGTCGCCGGACAGAAGCAGGCGGCGATAGGCGTCGAGATCGTCCTCGTAGGGTTTGACCGTACCATTCGAGACCAGCCAGAGCCGGTCAGCGACCATCGACAGCAGATGCATGTCGTGGCTGACCAGGATAACCGCACCGGAATATTCGGTGAGCGCTTCAACCAAGGCTTCGCGACTGGCAATGTCGAGGTGGTTGGTTGGCTCGTCGAGGATCAGCAGATGCGGCGCGTCGAGTGTGGCGAGAAGCAGGGAAAGGCGTGCCTTTTGGCCACCCGACAGACGGGCAACGGGGGTTTCGGCCTGATCCGCGCCAAGGCCGAAGCCTGCAAGGCGCGCGCGCAATTTCGGCGGCATCAGGTCGGGCAGGGCGGACCGCAGATGTTGCAGGGGTGTTTCGTCAAGGTGAAGCTCGTCCACCTGATGCTGGGCGAAGTAGCCGATGCGCAGCTTGGAGGACCGCGTGGCGGTGCCTGCGGTCAGCGCAAGACGGTCCGACAGGAGCTTTGCCAGGGTCGATTTCCCCTGGCCGTTCTTGCCCAGAAGCGCGATTCGATCATCCTGATCGATGCGCAGGTTCAGACGTGACAAAACCGGCGGGCCGCCATATCCGGTGACGCCATCCTCGATACGGATGATCGGGGGCGACAGTTCCTTTGGCTGCGGAAAGGTGAACACCGCACGCGCGGCTTCCTCGGGCGGGGTGACCATGTCGATCTTGTCGATCATCTTCAGTCGGGCCTGTGCCTGCTTGGCCTTGGAGGCTTTGGCGCGGAACCGGTCGACGAATTTTTGCAGATGCGCGACGCGGGCGGCTTGCTTTTTGGCAACCGCACTCGCCTGCGCGCGCTGTTCGGCCCGTTGGCGGGCGAATTGATCGTAGGGGCCTTGATAGAAGGTCAGGCCGCGGTCTTCGAGATGCAGGATGCTGCCCACAGCGCGGTTCAGCAATCCGCGATCGTGCGAGATGATGATGACCGTGTGCGGGTAGCGTGCCAGATAGCTTTCCAGCCAAAGCGCGCCTTCGAGGTCAAGATAGTTGGTCGGTTCATCCAGCAGCAGCAGATCGGGGCGGGCAAACAGCACGCCGGCCAGTGCCACGCGCATCCGCCAGCCGCCCGAGAAATCCGAACACGGCATACGCTGTTCGGCGTCATCAAAGCCCAGACCCTTGAGGATCGAGGCCGCGCGTGCCTCGGCGCTCCATGCGTCGATATCGGCAAGTCGGGTCTGGATTTCGGCGATCCGGGTGGGGTCTGTCGCGGTTTCGGAGGCAGCCATCAGGCTGGCGCGTTCGGTATCCGCCTCCAGCACCGTGTCCAGCAGTGATGTATCCGAGGAAGGAACCTCTTGTGCAACGCCGCCGATGCGGGCGCGCGAAGGTAGAGAGAGGCTGCCGCCCTCCAGTACCAATTCGCCACGGATGAGCTTGAAAAGCGTGGTTTTGCCCGCGCCGTTGGCCCCGACAAGACCCACCTTGTGGCCGTCGGGTATCGTCGCAGAGGCACCCTCGAACAGGGGGCGGCCTTCGACCGAATAGGTGATGTCCTGAATCTTCAACATCTCAGCCCCATAGCAGAGCCGTTTGACGGGCGCGACGCGATTCTTGATCCTGATGCGCCGGAATCTGCCCACAGGTCGCGAATTGGACGTGGCGACACACCCCGGGACGTGCAATTGCCGCCCTTTCCAACCGCTTGGACGCGTGCTATCGCAGCCGCGCATTTACAAGGGCCGGGCGTATTGCCTTGGCTTTGAACAGGAGCAAGACACATGGCCACAGAGCGCACACTTTCGATCATCAAACCTGACGCGACCAAGCGGAACCTAACCGGCAAGATCAATGCCAAGTTCGAGGAAGCCGGGCTGCGCATCGTCGCGCAAAAGCGCATCAAGCTGACCAAAGAACAGGCCGGCGTGTTCTACGCTGTCCATGCCGAGCGTCCGTTTTACGACGAGCTGTGCGAATTCATGGCATCCGAGCCCGTGGTCGTTCAGGTGCTGGAAGGTGACGGTGCCATCGCGAAGAATCGCGAAGTGATGGGGGCCACCAATCCTGCGGATGCGGCTGCGGGCACCGTGCGCGCCGAATTCGCGGAATCGGTTGGCGAGAACTCCGTCCACGGATCGGACGCGCCGGAAACAGCGGCCGTCGAGATCGCGTATTTCTTCTCTGGTCTCGAACTGGTCGGCTAAGGTCGGTAGTTATAAGTTACCGAAAGGGCCGCCCCTCAGGAGCGGCCCTTTTCGTTTGCCTTGGACAATTCAGCCGGTTTCTGTCTAGGCCACGCGGGGCGCATCCGCGCTGACAGAACCGTGTTTCGCGTCCACATGCGCGCGCAAAAGTGCTGCATTGCGGATGTTGGACTTGTACCCCACATCCAGCAGGTCGCCAAAAAGCGGGACCAAGCCGATAAGCCAGTCTGCACCTGAATTGATCGCTATGCGAGTCAAGGTGGTCTTCGGGACGCCTGCACGATGCGCGAGATGCATGATATAGACGGCAGAGGCCAAGGTTAGCGTATCGCCGACACCGGGTATCAGACCCAGAACGCTGTCCCAGCCGAGACGGATCGGTGTCAGGGGCACCCGAAAGGCGCTGTCCATACGACGGGCCAGTTTCTCTGCCTTGTCGCAGGCGCGCCGGTCATGTTCCGCTTGAGGCGAGTCCGGCATGCCGCTCATGCGGTCGTCGGGCCTTTCTTGGCGATAACCCAGACGGCGTGCACGATGCCGGGGATATAGCCGAGAATCGTCAGCAGGATGTTGATCCAGAAATGCTTGCCGATCCCGACCTGAAGAAAGACGCCAAGCGGCGGCAGGATGATGGCGATGATGATGCGGACGAAATCCATGATTGGTGGTCCTTTCGGCTGTGTTACTCTTGCCAAAAGAACGCGCTGTCACGCCCGATTGTTCCCGTCGTGACCAAGCTGCCGTCAGGACGGGCGTTTCGGACGCTCGATCACTCCGATGGCGTCCAGAGCGGCCTCCAATGCCGACCGGCCTTTGTCGGTGCTGCGCGAAACTTCGGATTTGAGCTGATCGAACCGGGTGCGCAGCGCTTCCTTTTCTTTGCCTTCACAATCGTTCCAAGGGCGTCCCTGAAGCGCCATATGCAATACATAATAAACGATGAAATGCGGGCGTGTTCCGCAAAGCAGCATGCGGCGGTATCCTTCATGCGCACCCAGTTCGCGCAGCTCTTCGGCGGACCGGATGCCCGACCGCGCGCAGGCTTCCTCCACCGCTGGTCCCAGGTTGCGGATTGACGACACGGGTGTGCTCATCCGCGCGCGCCCTTGGACAACAACGCGTCAACCTCGGGGCCCGCGATGCTTTGCCCGAGGCTGATGAAGCTGCCTTTGCCGAACATCTCGGCAGCCGCTTCGCGGATCACCCGATGTGTGGCGCGCGCCAGCGCAGAGCCCAGCGACAGACGCGCGACGCCTGCCGCAGCAAATTCTGTCCGTGCATGCGCGGTGAACGGTCCCGCGACCAGCGCGTTAACCGGCAGGCGCGTTGTGGCGCAGATTCGTGCAAGATCGGTAAAACGGGGTGGCAACGGGATGTAGACGCAATCGGCACCCGCTTCCTCGAACGCCGCGATCCGGCGCAGGGCTTCGTCCAGATCGTATTGGCCGTTCATCACCCCGTCGGCGCGGGCCACCAGGACCATATCGCGCGGCAAAGCGCGTGCCGCGGCACTTGCCGCGCGGATACGTTCAGCCGCGAGGTCAGGGGGATAGGCGGCGGCATCCGGCGGCGCGGCATCTTCGATCGACAAGCCAGCAAGGCCCACTTCGGCGGATAGCCGCACGGTGTCTGCGCAGTCTTCGGGCGCATCGCCAAAGCCATTTTCGAAATCGCCCGAGACCGGAAGGCTGGTCGCCGATACCAGTTCCGCCGCATGGGCCAGGGCCTCGTCGCGGCTGATCTGTCCCCCATCGGGCCGCCCCAGGGTAAACGCATGTGCCGCCGAAGAAGTGCCGATCGCTTGCGCGCCCATCGCGGCCAACATCCGCGCGCTGCCAATATCCCAGGCGTTGGCCAGAATGAAGGGAACACCGGGCACATGCAGGGCGCGGAAGGCGGGGCCGGGATCATGGCGCATGGTGGGGGCCTTTCGTTTCGGGGAAAGTCGCCCTTGCGATCTCCGCATGTGGGCCTTGAGACGGCAGCGCTGTCAAGCTCTGTCAGCCAGCGCTGCCTGAACTTTCTTAGGCAGTTTCGAACGGATCAGATCGTAGGACGTGGTCAGCCTGTCGCGCAACTCATCCTCTTCCGCCAGCCCCCAGGGCACCATCACCCAGGAGCGATGGAAATAGGCGGCGCGTTCGGCTCGGCCCATCTCGATCAGGAATTGCGCGCTGTCGATATCGGCGGTCTTGACCGACACACCTTGATCCATGGCACCGATACAGGCGAACATCTTGCCGCCCACTTTCCACGCATCATGCCCGCCGCCCCAGGGGTCGGAAACCTCCGCTCCGGGCAGGGTGGTGCATATGCGGTTGACGATGTCGCGGGTCATGTTGCCGATCATGCGGCAGCATCGCCGATTTCTCAAGCCAAACGAACGCAACGCATGTCAGCCGACACAGCCAACGGCGCGGCCGCACGGCGCGATCCTTGGGGTGGGGGAGATACCGGACTGACACGTCGGACGTCGGCCGAAACCAGCGTCATCAAGATTTTCGCGACGGTAGATGGATGATGGTCAGCGGTGGCCGATCCGGCGAAACCCGCACCGGGCCGAAAGGACCCGGTGCCTAGCGGGATGCGAATTGTTTTGCACGGCGCGCAGCATTCGGCTAAGGGTTCGCCCATGAAAACGGCGATCTGTATTTGCGGACCCATTATCACCGGCTGACACGCTCGGCGGGCCGTTCTTCTGTTTCCTCCATGATCCGAAGTTGCTAAGCCCGCCGCGGACCCGCGCGCGAGGATGACATGACGACGATCAAGCTTTACAACACCAGGACACGCTCGAAAGAGGTGTTCACGCCCATCGATCCGGACAATGTGCGCATGTATGTCTGCGGGCCCACCGTCTATGATCGCGCCCATCTGGGCAATGCACGGCCCGTGCTGGTGTTTGACATTCTCAACCGCCTGCTGCGGCATATCTACGGCGACGATCACGTCACTTATGTGCGCAATTTCACGGACGTGGATGACAAGATCAACGCCACCGCGCTGGCCCGCAAGGAGGCCGGCACCGAGGGAACGCTGGAAGAGTTGGTCCAGCAGCGCTCGGACGAGACCATCGACTGGTATCATCAGGACATGGACGCGCTTGGCGCGCTGCGTCCCGATCAGGAACCCCGCGCAACCGAATTCATCCCGCAGATGATCTCGATGATCGAGGGGCTGATCGCCAAGGACCACGCCTATGAGGCCGAGGGCCATGTGCTGTTCGCCGTCGAAAGCTATGCCGAATATGGCAAGCTGTCAGGCCGCACCGTCGACGATATGATCGCAGGCGCACGGGTCGAGGTTGCGCCTTATAAGCGCAACCCGATGGATTTCGTGCTGTGGAAACCGTCCTCGGACGATCTGCCCGGTTGGGACAGCCCGTGGGGCCGGGGACGACCTGGCTGGCATATCGAATGCTCCGCCATGTCGTTCGAATTGCTGGGCGAGAGTTTCGACATCCACGGCGGCGGCAACGACCTGATGTTCCCGCACCACGAAAACGAGATCGCGCAAAGCCGCTGCGCGCATCCATCGGGTGATTTTGCCAATGTCTGGATGCATAACGAGATGCTGCAAGTCGAGGGCAAGAAGATGTCCAAGTCGCTCGGCAATTTCTTCACCGTCCGAGACCTGCTGGACCAGGGCATTCCGGGCGAGGTTATCCGCTTCGTGATGCTGTCGACGCATTACCGCAAGCCGATGGATTGGACAGCGGAGAAGGCGGCCGACGCCGAGAAGACACTTAAAAAGTGGTATCGGCAAATTGGCCTCGCCGTGGCGGGTAGTGGCGAAGTGCATCCACAAGTTGAGAACGAACTGCGCAATGACCTTAATACGCATGGTGCACTAACAGAGTGTCATGTTCTTTCGAATGCCGGGGAGGTGACAACATTGCGTGCAAGTATGGAATTGCTTGGGCTTGTAAAGGATCCGATACCTGAATGGGCGATGGTCTCTGGTTTCACGGATGCAGAAACAGGGTTGGTTCGAACGCTTCTTCAAAGACGCGACAATGCGCGCAAGAACAAGAACTATGATTTGGCAGACCAAATTAGAGACGGTTTGGCGAATGCCGGGGTCGTCGTAAAAGATACCGGCGGCGAACCGAATTTTGAAAAGTCAGAAAAATTTGATGCCAATAAGTTGAGTGAGTTGTGGGAGGTGCAATGACAGGGCGCAGAACAGTTCTACCTATCGAAGCCACATGCTCATACTTACAATATGTCGCGAAACTTAGGTGCCGGAGTGGGGGCCAGCCCCCACACCCCCGGAGTATTTTCGCCATGAAGAAGTGGGGAGTGGTGTGATGGTCGCTGAGGGCGATGTGAGCGGGAAAGAGCGCCTTTATCTGTATGACACCACGTTGCGCGACGGGCAGCAGACGCAGGGGGTGCAATTCTCGACCGCCGAGAAGTTGCGGATTGCGGCGGCGCTGGACGGGTTGGGTCTGGATCACGTCGAGGGGGGTTGGCCGGGGGCAAATCCCACCGACAGCGCGTTTTTTGATGAGGTGACGGGGATGCGGGCCACGTTGGTGGCCTTTGGCATGACCAAGCGGGCCGGGCGCTCTGCCGCCAATGACGAGGTGTTGGCGGGGGTGATGAATGCGGGTACGCCCTCTGTCTGTCTGGTCGGCAAGAGCCACGAATTTCATGTGCGCACTGCGCTGGGCATCTCGCTGGACGAAAATGTCGAGAATATCCGCGCCTCGATTGCGCATCTGGTGTCGCAGGGGCGCGAGGCGCTGTTCGAC
Organism: Primorskyibacter flagellatus; assembly: GCF_900176485.1. Taxonomy (GTDB): domain Bacteria; phylum Pseudomonadota; class Alphaproteobacteria; order Rhodobacterales; family Rhodobacteraceae; genus Primorskyibacter; species Primorskyibacter flagellatus. Next base: position 23,461 of record NZ_FWYD01000011.1, on the reverse strand, counting down.
GCCGAGCATTTCTTTGACGGGTACAAATCCGATGCGGGCTATGCGCTGGACTGCCTGCGCGCGGCGCTGGACGCGGGCGCGCGGTGGATCGTGCTGTGCGATACGAATGGCGGGACGCTGCCCGATGAAATAGCGCGGATCGTGCACGAGGTGATCGCGGCGGGCATTCCGGGCGCGCGTCTGGGCATTCACACCCATAACGATACAGAGAATGCCGTTGCCGGATCACTGGCGGCGGTGCTGGCGGGCGCAAGGCAGGTTCAGGGCACGTTGAACGGGTTGGGCGAACGCTGCGGCAATGCCAATCTGACTTCGCTGATCCCGACGCTGCTGTTGAAAGAGCCCTATGCCAGTCAATTTCAGACCGGGGTCAGTCTGGATGCGCTGGAAGGGCTGACCAAGGTCAGCCGGATGCTGGACGATATCCTCAACCGCGTGCCGCTGAAGCAGGCACCCTATGTCGGGTCTTCGGCCTTTGCGCATAAGGCGGGGTTGCATGCCAGCGCGATCCTCAAGGACCCCACGACCTATGAGCATATTGATCCAGGAGAGGTCGGCAACAGGCGTGTCATCCCGATGTCGAACCAGGCCGGGCAGTCGAACCTGCGGCGGCGTCTGGCCGAGGCCGGACTGGAGGTCGCCGCCGGTGATCCGGCACTGGCAAGGATCCTCGAACGGATCAAGGCGCGGGAGTCCGAGGGCTATTCCTATGACACAGCGCAGGCCAGTTTCGAGCTGTTGGCGCGGGACGAGCTGGGCCTCGCGACGGAATTCTTTGAGGTCAAGCGCTACCGGGTGACGGTGGAGCGGCGCAAGAACAAGTATGACAAGATGGTGTCGCTGTCCGAGGCCGTGGTGGTCGTGAAGGTTGACGGCGAAAAGCGGCAGTCGGTCAGCGAGTCGATGGATGCCAGCGGTATGGATCGCGGGCCCGTAAACGCGCTTTGGCAGGCGCTGGTCAAGGATCTGGGGCAGTATTCCGCGGTTCTGGCCGATATGGGGCTGGTCGATTTCAAGGTACGCATCACCCAAGGCGGCACCGAGGCCGTGACGCGCGTCATCATCGACAGTCAGGACGGGCAGGGTCGGCTCTGGTCTACCGTGGGGGTCAGCGCAAACATCGTAGATGCCTCGTTCGAGGCATTGCTGGACGCGGTGCGGTGGAAGCTGATCCGGGATGCGGTGTGACGATGTGTGAGGGGTTTTCTGGTGCTATATGTGTCGCGCGAACGCGTCCGATACCTGATCCGCGCGGCGGTGTCCTGACATTGTTGGATGAAGAACGGCAGGCACGCCAATGAGCGTTGACGCCTGCGCTGCCTTGGTCGAACGGGGCGATCCGTGGCGGTTCGCCTGCGCGATGGCGGCCCCTGTCGCGGCGCGGCGTGTGCTGTTTCCGCTTTACGCGTTCAACATCGAAGTGGCGCGCGCGCCTTGGGTCACGCAAGAGCCGATGATCGCCGAGATGCGTTTGCAATGGTGGCGCGACGCGCTGGAAGAAATCGCAACTGGTGGCACGGTCCGGCGGCACGAGGTTGTCAGCCCGCTGGCGGACGTGCTGGATGCGGATGCCGCGCGCCTGTTGGACCGTCTGGTCGAGGCGCGGCGTTGGGACATCTACAAAGCACCGTTCGAGGACGCACAGCACCTGACGCATTACCTTGAGGACACGTCCGCCTGTCTGATGCGCGCTGGCGTGCGGGCGCTTGGCGGCGCAGATACCGGCGTGGCGGATTACGGGTTTGGCGCGGGCCTTGCGATGTTCCTGCAAGCGGTGCCGGAACTAGAGGCGCGCGGCCGGGTGCCGTTGGTCGATGGACGGCCCGAGGGTGTCGCTTCGCTGGCGCGGGATGGGCTTGCCAGGCTTAGGTCCGGACGCAAAGCGTTGCGCCTGTCACGAGAGGCGAAAGCGGCGCTGTTTCCCGGTGTCACGGCATCCGCGCTGCTGGCGCGGGTGGTTGCGCGTCCCGGCTTGGTGGTGGCAGGTGGCGTGCAGGTCTCGGAGGCGGGGCGCAAGCTGCGATTGATCCGGGCCTCGGCCTTCGGACGGGTTTGAGCGGCGGTTACACGACGTCGGGTCCTGTATGCGCTTTGATACGATGAGGCGCGAATAGGCAGCCGCTTGAGCACCTTGCGCAAGGGACGCAATCCAACGCAAACCGGTTCTGATCAGGCACGCTCGGCTTCGTTTTGCGGACGCAGATACAGCCAGATCAGCGCACCGCCGGCGAGGGCGAGGAATGGCACCATCGCCATGTTGACCGCCGACCAGCCTTGTTGCGCGGACCCGCCAGAGCAGTTCATCAGCCCGCCGGAGGCCAGCGAGGCAAAGGTCACGCCACCAAACACCAGCAGATCGTTCAGACCCTGCATGCGGCCACGCTCGTGCGGTTCATGCGCGCCGGCCAGCATCGAGGTCGCGCCGATGAAGCCAAAGTTCCAGCCGATGCCCAGCAGGATCAGCGCGATAAAGAAATTCTCCAGCTGGACGCCTTGCAGGGCGACAGCACCCGCAGCGGCCAGGATCACCAGGCCGGCGGCCAGGATCTTTTCCACGCCGAAACGGGCGATCAGGTGGCCGGTGAAAAAGGATGGCACGAACATTGCCAGGACATGCGCGGTGACGATATCGGCGGCGTTGTCTTTCTCGAATCCGCAGCCGACCACTGCCAACGGGGTGGAGGTCATCACAAGGTTCATCAAGGCGTAGCTGACCATGCCGCAGATTACAGCGACGGCAATGCGCGGCGTTGTGATCAGCTCCCAGCGGGAGCGGCCTTTGGGCGCATCCTGATCGGGCACGGGCGGGCGCGGAATATCGAGAAACAGAAACAGCAGCGAGCCAAGGACGTTCACGCCGATGACCGCAAGGTAAGTGCCAAGGAACGGGATCACGAAGGAATCGCTGGTCAGCTTGACGAGTTGCGGGCCGATGACGGCCGAGGCCAGCCCGCCGGCCATGACATAGGAAATCGCCTTGGGTCGGTAAGCGTCCGACGCGGTATCGGCAGCGGCAAAGCGGTAAAACCCCTGAGCCGACATGTAGATACCCGTAAGGAAAGACCCCAGCAGAAAAATGGGAAATGAGGACAGGTAAAGCCCATAAGCCCCCACCACGCCCCCCACTGCACCGCCCGCGGCACCGATGAAAAAGCCCGCCCGCCGTCCAAAGCGCTGCATCGCCCAGGAAATCGGCGTTGCCGTCAACATGGATCCCAGCACGATCAGTGAAATCGGCAAGGTTGCAAAGCACAGGTTCGAGGCCAGCGATTGCCCGGCCAAGCCACCAATGGTGAAGATCATCGGCATCTGCGATCCCAGGATCGCCTGCGCCAAAGCGAGGACAACGACGTTGCGCCGGGCGCGTCTGTCTGACTGTGCGGTTTCCATGCAGGATCGGTAATATGTCGCGCGGGGCGCTGCAAGGCTCGGGTCACTGAAATCTTCTTGGCCAATCGCCGCAGCCTGTGCCACACCTGCGTACCGGAATGGAGAGCTTATGATCGCACCATCAATAGCGGGCCAGCCTGACGTGGGCCGGATCATTCAAAGCGATGCCTGTGTGAGTGAGGGTGCCGTTTGGCTGGCGGCAACCGAACCACGTTTCGCTCATGCGCTGAAACTTACGGGGCCGTTGCCGTTGCGGTTACGCCCGGATGGCTTTGGTCAGCTTTTATCGGCGATTGTCAGCCAGCAGGTCAGCGTCGCCTCGGCCCGCGCGATCTGGGAAAAGCTTGAAACAGCCGGGATGGTGACTCCGGATGCCATTCTGGCCGTGACCGAAGAAGATCTGCGCGGGCTTGGCCTGAGTCGTCAAAAGGCCCGCTATGCGCATGCTTTGGCCAAGGCGGGGCTGGATTTCGAGGCGCTCCGGCACGCGCCCGATGATGAGGTCGTCAAGCGGTTGACCGCCGTTACCGGAATTGGCGTCTGGACCGCCGAGATCTACGCGATGTTCAGTCTGGGCCGCGCGGATGTATTCGCACCCGGCGATCTGGCCTTGCAGGAAGCGGCGCGGGTTCTGTTTCATTTGCCCGCACGGCCCCGCGAACGTGAGTTGCGAGAGATGGCCCGCGCCTGGTCGCCCTGGCGATCGGTTGCAGCCCGAACGCTCTTTGCCTACTACCATGTGACCAAGGACAAAGAGGGATTGGCATGACACGAGTACTTCAGGCCGGACGCAAGGAACCACTGTCGGGCGAGGCCCGCTCGGTTGTTGTCTTCCTGCACGGCTACGGCGCCAATGGCGCGGACCTGCTGGGGCTGGCCGATCCGCTCAGCGAACATCTGCCCGACACATTGTTTGTAGCGCCTGACGCGCCAGAGGCCTGCGCGGGCGCGCCAATGGGGTTCCAGTGGTTTCCGATCCCATGGATCGACGGCTCCAGCCAGGAAGAGGCGGAATCTGGCATGCGGGCGGCGGCAGAGGATCTGAACGCCTTTCTCGACGCGCTTCTGGTGGACGAGGATATGCTGCCGGAACAGATGGTGCTGCTTGGGTTTTCGCAAGGCACGATGATGGCATTGCATGTCGCGCCGCGGCGCGAAGATGCGGTTGCCGGCTTGGTGTGTTTCTCTGGTCGGTTGCTGTCGCCGGAACTGCTTGAGGATGATACCATCAGTCGGCCCCCGGTGCTGTTGGTCCACGGAGACGCCGATGACGTTGTGCCGCCGCAATCCCTGCCTGAGGCCGCCGAAGCGCTGCAAAAAGCCGGGTTCAAAGAGGTTTTTGCCCATATAATGAAGGGCACAGGGCACGGCATCGACCCCGAAGGTCTTGGCGTGGCGCTGGCTTTCTTGCGCGACAAGTGCAGCCTGTAGCGCAGCAATACCCCTTGGCAACCGCCGCATATGGGCTGTGCGATAGGTCGGCCCGTCTGCCCGCAGTGGAAGACTGACCGGCACATTGGTCAAATGACGACAGATATGTCCAAGCGTTTGATGTGCCGTAGGTCTAGACGGGACGTGGTCGTTTATCATCCCGTCTAGTGGCGGCTGATCTCGCCATTGTCACAACTCTGTCAAATCCAGTCGATATGCTGACGCCAAGCACCTCAACTAGCGGGGGCTTGCGCCAAGCCATCCACGATATATAGTGGCCGCAGGCTAGAGCGGGATGGCCTGCTCCGGTGCTTGGAAAACGTCAGGCAGGGCGGGGGACGTGTCGCAGATGCAAGCCGATTTCAGAACGAATTTTGTCCGGGAATCCGGTGTCTTACGACAACATCCGGCCTTGGTCCTGAACGCGGATTATCGGCCGCTGTCTTATTACCCCTTGTCGCTGTGGCCTTGGCAGGACGCGATCAAGGCGGCGTTTCTGGACAGGGTCGATATTATCGCCGAATATGACGAGGTTGTCCGAAGCCCGTCGATGTCCCTGAAAATTCCCAGCGTCGTCGTCCTGAAAGATTATGTGAAACCCAGAAAGCGCGTGGCCTTCACGCGCTTTAATCTTTTTCTGAGGGATGAATTTCTCTGTCAGTATTGCGGATCGAAGGGGGACCTTACTTTCGATCATGTGGTGCCACGCGCTGCGGGAGGGATTACCAGTTGGGAAAACGTGGTCGCTGCCTGCGCGCCTTGCAACCTTCGCAAAGGATCGAAATCCCTGCGCAACGCCGGACTGTCGCTGCGCAAACCACCGCGCCAGCCGGGCGCGGAAGAGTTGCGCAATATGGGCCGCCGCTTTCCGCCCAACCACCTGCACAAAAGCTGGCTGGATTTCCTTTACTGGGATGCAGAGCTGGAAGCCTAGGCTGCGCGATCATGGCCAATGTAAAAATGACCATAGAAATCACCAAAACTGGTTTTTGAGGTCAAAAGTGATGCATCGGATTCACAGAGCGTTGACGTGTTAGGATATAAAACCGCCGCAATGTCCTGACTCGTCCATGCGTGACAACATGTGGCCGCTCTGATCGATCCGAAAACTGGCGTGGTTGCCGCGACATTTACAAAGGTCAAATTTTGGTCCGGCGTGCCTGTCTCGGCCCAAAGCCAACTGCGACCTCGGCACACTTTCCTTGTAAGTTATTGAAATAAAACTCATTACCTTGGATTGCGCGACACGCACCGTCATTGAAAAGCAAATTTTCTGGAAATTTGGTGGGCGACCCTGGAATCGAACCAGGCGTGCGTCTCCGCGAGGGAGTTACAGTCCCCTGCCACACCTTGCGGCCTGTCGCCCACGACCGGGCGTGCCCGGTGTGAGGGGGTGATTACATTTGCCCCAAACTGGCGTCAACAGGAAAATCCCTTGCGCCGGGCAGAGCGTCGTCGCATTGTCGCGGGCCGTGGCGAATGGGGAAACGGGCAGATGAAAAAACCAAAATGGGTGGTCGAGAAGGAACAGGCAAAAAAGGCTGCCGGGTCAGAGACCGTGTGGCTGTTCGGTCTGCATGCCGTGCGCGATGCGTTGGAAAATCCCGCACGCGAAAAATTGCGCCTGATCGTGACTCAGAACGCCGCCGATAAACTGGCACCAGCTATTGCCGCTGCCGGGATTGACCCGGAAATGAGCGATCCGCGCAGGTTTTCGGCACCACTTGATCCGCAATCGGTGCATCAGGGGGCCGCGATGGAAGTCAAGCCGCTGAACTGGGGGCGGCTGGAAGATGTGTGCCTGGGCGATGGCACCGCGCCACCGCGCCTTGTTCTGCTCGACCGTGTGACCGATCCGCACAATGTGGGGGCCATCCTGCGCTCTGCCGAGGTGTTCGGGGCTGCGGCGGTGATCGGGACGATACATCATTCGGCCCCCGAAACCGGTGCGCTTGCCAAGACTGCGTCGGGCGCGCTGGAGCGTCAGCCATACCTGCGCATCCGCAACCTCGCCGAGGGGATGAACAAGCTGCGCGACATGGGCTATGTGCTTCTGGGTCTGGACGGGGAGGCCGAGATCGAGCTGGAGTCCGCTTTGGATGGTTGTCGGGATCGTCCGGTGGCGTTGGTTCTGGGGGCCGAAGGGCCGGGTCTGCGGCCCAAGACCAAGGATACCTGCGATCAATTGGTCAAGATCCCCTTTGCGCGGGATTTCGGTTCTCTGAACGTGTCCAATGCCGCGGCGGTGTCGCTCTATGCTGCGCGCCCGTGAGCACAGGGGCTTGTAACGCGAAGGGCGGCCCTCAATATTTCAGGCGGACCACCGGAGACGTGAGCAGAGATTTCGAATGACCGCCAATACCAAGATTGCCACCTGCTGTTACTGCGGAACCCGTGCAGCGCTTGAACTGAGAGGGGATGTTCGGCACGAATTGGCCTGCACCTCTTGCGGTGCACCACTGCACAATCTGAAGATGTTGCGCACGGACGCTGCGGCGGTAGCCAAGGGGGCACAGGGCAAGACCATGCGGCGGAGCAAACCGGCCATGCCCATGAGGGACAGACCGTCCCGCAAACCCAAAAAAGCGCGCTATAAAAAGCGGAAAGGTTTGGCGCTGCGTTTCGTCGAAGAGGCGTTTGACGTCATTGAGGATCTGTTCGATTGAGCTGTCTCGCGGACGGACAGCATCCGGAAGGCAAATACTGACGGCGATTTTGTACCTCATAGCGGTGGCAGGGCGGCAGAGCGCTTCGTTGCGCGTTGATGTCGTGTCATAAGGTTTGCACAGGCAGGCTCTGGTCAAACTCGTCGCGGTCAATTATCTGCGGGGTAACACGCAAAGGGATTGCCCATGAGTTATAACGAACCCGGACCCGTCGAAGAAAACTGGAGCGATGCGATTTCGTCGATCGAAGAGATTGTCGAGGACGCCCGCAACGGCCGTATGTTCATTCTGGTCGACCATGAGGACCGCGAGAACGAGGGCGATCTGGTCATCCCCGCGCAGATGGCCACCCCGGATGCGATCAACTTCATGGCGACGCATGGGCGCGGGCTGATCTGCCTGTCGCTGTCATCGGACCGGATCGAAGAACTTGGTCTGCAATTGATGAGCACCAACAATTCCTCGCGCCATGAAACGGCGTTCACGATCTCGATCGAGGCGCGCGAAGGCGTGACAACCGGCATTTCCGCGGCCGACCGGGCGCGGACGATTTCCGTGGCGATTGACGGCTCCAAGGGGGCGCAGGACATTGCCACGCCGGGCCATGTGTTCCCGCTGCGTGCCCGCGAGGGCGGCGTGCTGGTGCGCGCAGGACATACAGAGGCTGCGGTCGATGTCAGCCGCCTTGCCGGGTTGAACCCTTCGGGCGTGATCTGCGAGATCATGAGCGAGGACGGTTCCATGTCGCGGCTGCCGGAACTGGTGGCATTCGCGCAGCGTCACGGGCTGAAGATCGGCACGATCAGCGATCTGATTGCCTATCGTCGCCGCCACGACAACCTGGTGCGGGTGCAGAAGGAAGAGGTGATCACCAGCGAATTCGGTGGCGAATGGACGATGCGGATCTATTCCGACAGCACCCACGGCGACGAGCATATCGTGCTGGTCAAGGGCGACATTACCGGAGACGACCCTGTTCTGGTGCGGATGCATGCGATGGACCCGATGCTGGATGTGATCGGCACCGGCCCGCGCGGGCGCGCGGACGAGTTTCGCGCAGCCATGAAGGCCGTGTCCGAGGAAGGCCGCGGCGTTGTCGTTCTGCTGCGCGACACGTCGATGAAGCTGGACGTGCATGACGAGGTATCGCCGAAGACGCTGCGCCAATATGGCTTGGGCGCGCAGATCCTGTCCTCGCTGGGGCTGTCACGGCTGACGCTGCTGACGAACTCGCCACAGCCCAAGGTGGTCGGTCTGGAAAGCTACGGGCTGGAGATCGTGGGCACGCGCAAGATTTCGGAGCTGGGCTGATGGCCGGGCAATCGCATTACACGCTGCCGCGACCCGAATTCGATCGCGCTGTGAAGCTGCTGATCGTGGTCGCGCCGTATTATCGCGACATCGCGGACGGAATGCTGGAAGGCGCACGGGCCGAGATCGAGGCTTGCGGCGGCACCCATGAGACGGTTGAGGTTCCCGGCGCGCTGGAAGTACCGACAGCCATCGGCATCGCCGACCGTCAAAGCAACTTTGACGGTTACGTTGCACTTGGCTGCGTGATCCGCGGCGAGACGACGCATTACGACACGGTCTGCAACGACAGCAGCCGCGCGTTGCAACTGCTTGGTCTGCAAGGGCTTTGCATCGGCAATGGCATCCTGACGGTGGAGAACCACGAACAGGCCGCCGTGCGGTCCGATCCCGCAGACCAGAACAAGGGCGGTGGTGCCGCTGCGGCGGCCTTGCATCTGATCGCGCTCGCTCGTAAGTGGGGCGGCCAGCGCAAGGGGGTCGGGTTTCGTCCGGCCTCTGACGAATATCGGATCGCTGGTCAAACCAAGGGCCCGTCTACCGCATGACCTCTGAAACCGCGCCCCTGTCGGGCAACCAGCGCCGCAAGATGAAATCCGCCAGCCGCCTTTATGCGGTGCAGGCGCTGTTCCAGATGGAGCATTCCGGCCAGACCTCGGATCAGGTGCGGGTTGAGTTCCTCGACCACCGGTTTGGCGCGGTCTACGAAGGCGACGAGATGGCCGAAGGCGATCCCGATCTGTTCGGCACGTTGCTGGACGAGGCGGTGAACAACCAGGCGCGGATCGACCAGATGACCGACCGGGCGCTGGTGGCCAAATGGCCGATTGCGCGCATTGACCCGACGTTGCGGGCGCTGTTCCGCGCGGCCGGCGCGGAACTGGTGCTGGCCGATACGCCGCCCAAGGTCGTCATTGTCGAGTTTGTCGATGTGGCGCGGGCCTTCTTTCCCGAGGGCAAGGAGGCGAGCTTCGTCAACGCGGTGCTGGACCACATGGCCCGAGAGGCGCGCCCCGAAGCATTCTGAGCAAGCTTCATACTCTGTGCGCGTCAGCACGGCTTCGTATTTATTCCATGCTCAAATGAGCCCGGCGGTCGCGGTGCCGCAGTCCGGCACACTAACCCGCCATTGCCCGCTCTGGCTGGTGGCGCTCTATTGTGACTTGATGGTCGGATCGTCCTCGTCGGCTTCGCTGATCAGGCGCGCATCCTCGCGCATTTCCAGCCAGATCGCGTTCAGAACCGCGAACATCGCGGCCAGAGGCAGGCCCAGGAGCCAGGCGAAATACCACATTACTCTTTCCTTCCTTCAGTAGCTTTGCTCGGAAACGTCGTCTTCGGTGACCTTGCCCCACAGCACTTTGTAGACCCAGGCCGTGTAGGCCATGATGATCGGCAGGAAGATCGCGCCCGCCACCAGCATCACGAAAAGCGTCAGATGGGATGACGACGCATCCCAGACGGTCAGCGAACTGTCGGGCCGGACGGTGGAGGGCAGGATGAAGGGAAACATCGTCAGCCCGACGGACGAGATGATGCCGGTAATCGCCAGCTTCGACCACAGCAGGGTCGAGACCTCGCGCCCCGCCCGCAGGCCAAGCACGGCCAGCGCGATCCCGACAAAGCCCATCAGCGGCGCAATGGCGATCCACGGCCGGTCGGAATAGGCCGACAGCCAACTGCCGCCGTGAATGACCGTGCTGTAAAGCGGGTTGGACGGGCCGTCGCGCACGACCTCTCCCTGAATGGCGAAACCGTCAATGCCGACAGCCAGCCACAGACCCGCCAGTGCATAGGTCGCAGCGGCGATCATGCCCGCATAGGTGCCGATGGCGCGTGCGCGCGCGGCCAGCGGACCTTCGGCCTTCAGCGACAGCCAGGCGGCACCATGCATCACCAGCATGGACAGCGACACCACGCCTGCCAGCAGCGCGAAGGGGCGCAGCAGCCCCAGAAACTTCATCGCGAAATTGCCCTCATACATCGGCATCAGGTCATCCGTCAGATAGAAGGGAACGCCCAGCAGCACATTGCCCACCGCCACGCCGAACAGCAGCGCGGGGACGGAACTGCCGACGAACAGCGCCCGGTCCCAACCGGCTCGCCATGCCGTGCTTTCGCGTTTGGAGCGGTATTTGAACGCCACGGGCCGCAGGATCAGTGCGGCCAGCAGCGCGAACATCGCCAGATAGAAGCCCGAGAAACTGGCCGCGTAAAGCGGAGGCCATGCCGCGAAGATCGCGCCGCCACCAAGGATGAACCAAACCTGGTTGCCCTCCCAGACCGGGCCGACCGTATTGATTACGATGCGGCGTTCGACATCCGTTTTGGCAACGAAGGGCAGCAACGTGCCCACACCCATGTCGAACCCGTCGGTCAGGGCAAAAGCGATCAGCAACACACCCATCAGGGCCCACCAAATCACGCGCAACGTCTCAAGCTCTATCAGATCGGAAAGGATCATATCCGTTACTCCGCAGGTGTTGCGCCGGGGTGGCGCGCGTTGCTTAAGGGGGCGGACCCGGGTTCAGCGGCATCCGATGCGAACGGGTCCTTGCCGTCATGGGTGCGCAGTCGGTGTTCGTGACGGATGGTCCAGGCATCGGTTTCCTCGACATCCTCGAACGGACCCTTGCGGATGTATTTCAGCATCAGCGCCATCTCGATGACGAAAAGGACGGAGTAGAAAGCGGTAAACCCTGCGAGCGTGATCAGCAGATCCATCACGCTGAGATGCGAGGCCGACAGCGCCGTTGGCAGCACGCCGTCCACCGTCCACGGCTGCCGCCCGTATTCGGAGACAAACCAGCCCAGCTCTGCCGCGATCCAGGGGGCAGGGATAATGGCCACCGCCCCGCGAAGCGCCCAGCGGGGAAATTGCATGCCGCGAAAGCTGGCGCGATAGAAGAAATACAGCATCACCGCGATGAAGGTGAATCCAAGCCCCACCATGATGCGGAACGCCCAGAAGACCGGTGCGACGCCCGGCACAGTGTCGTCGGCAGCCTGTGCGATCTGCTGTTCGGTGGCGTCCCGTGGATCGTCCACATACCGCTTCAGCAAGAGCGCGAAACCCAGGTTGTCGGAATGCGCCTCGAACTTGGCGCGAATGTCAGCGGGGGTTTCATCACGTTCTGTCCGGATTGTCATCAGGGCGTCATAGGCGATCAGGCCGGACCGGATATTGACCTCTGCTTCTTCGACCAACTGATTGATGCCGGGGATTTCTTCGGTCAGCGACCGTGTCCCGATAAGTCCCATGACCCACGGGATTTCGACAGCGTAATGCGTCTCGCGCGCTTCGCGGTTCGGAAAGCCTATGGCGGTGAAAGGGGCGGGGGCGGGATGGGTGTCCCACATCGCCTCGATCGCGGCCAGCTTCATCTTTTGGGTATGGCTGGCGGAATAGCCGGACTCGTCGCCCAGCACGACCACCGACAGCGCAGAGGCCAGCCCGAAGGCAGAGGCCACGGCGATGGAGCGCCGCGCAAGCTCGATATGGCGGCCCTTCAGCAGATACCACGCCGACACGCCCAGCATGAAGACCGAAGCCGTGACATAGCCAGCGGATACGGTGTGGACGAATTTGGCTTGCGCCACGGTGTTGAAGATCACATCGAAAAAGTTTGTCATCTCCATGCGCATGGTTTCGGGGTTGAACTCCGCGCCCACCGGGTTTTGCATCCAGCCATTGGCGATCAGGATCCACAGGGCCGAGAAGTTGGAGCCGATGGCGACCAGCCAGGCCACGGCGAGATGCGCAAGCTTGCTCAGCTTGTCCCAGCCAAAGAAGAACAGCCCGACAAAGGTTGCCTCCAGAAAGAAGGCCATCATCCCTTCCAGCGCCAGCGGCGCGCCGAAAATGTCACCGACATAATGGCTGTAATAGCTCCAGTTCATGCCGAACTGGAATTCCATCGTGATGCCCGTCGCGACGCCAAGCGCAAAGTTGATGCCGAAAAGCAGGCCCCAGAACTTTGTCATCTGTCGCCAGATCGGCCGGTTCGTCATCACATAGACGGTTTCCATGATCGCCACGAGGATCGACAGGCCCAGCGTCAGCGGCACGAAGAGGAAGTGATACATCGCCGTCAGCGCAAATTGCAGGCGTGACAGCTCGACGACATTAAGCTCCATGGTTCAGTGTTCCTTTCATAGCCGCCACGATGGTTATAGTGGGCGGAACGTCGCCGGGGTACAGGAAATCCTGCGCCGCAGACTCAGCTTTAGCACGAGACCTAACACCCGCGTGCCAAGAGGCAAATTGATGTGGATCAAAAATATTCATTTTTCGGCATGTGTTGGCTGTAAAGTGATCAGATAATCGGCCATTTCCTGTTCTGCCCGCCGGTGAGAGGCGATCAGGATGGCCGTGTCGGGCAGGGAGTGTTTCAGGTTTGCCAGAACCTGCCGTGCAAGCGGCCCCTCAAGCCCTTCGGTCGGCTCGTCCAGCAGCAAAACGGAAGGGCGGCGCAGAACCCCGCGGGCAAGGGCAAGCCGCCGCGCCTCGCCACCCGACAGACCAGTTCCGCTTTCGCCAAGCGTGGCGTCCAGCCCGCCAATGCGTTGGACCACGCCGTGCAGTTCGACTGTGGTTAACGCCTCCCATGCGGCGCTGTCGTTCAGATCATCGCACGCGATCGCAAGATTTTCGCGGATCGAGCCGCCGACGGGCCGCGCGCGTTGCGGCACCAGCGTCAGATGCTCGCGCAATTGCTTATCTGGCCAATCCGATATGGACGTGCCGAGCAGCGTGACCCTACCCGATAGCGGCGCACTCACTGCGGCGATGGCATCCAGTAGCGTACTTTTGCCCAGCCCGCTGTGCCCCGTCAGCGCGGTCGTTTCGCCGAGGGGCAGGGTCAGCGACAGCGCCGCCATAAGCGGGGTTTGGCGGCCGGGTGCGGCCACGGTGACACGATCAAGGACAAGCGCCGTCTGATGGTCTGGCGACACCTCGGGCAGGGGCAGGGCTGCGGGCTTTGGCGTTTCAGATGGCAGTATGCGACCGGCGGCATCGTGCATCCGCCCCAGTTCTGCCAGACCGCGACGTAGCGGCAGCAGGGTTTCGGCAAGGCCAAGTGCTGCGAAAAATCCGATGGCCGCTGCGGCGGGGCTTAGCGTGCTCAGCCCGACAGCAATATCTCCGGCGAGAAGGGCTGCGGCGGCGGTCAGGGTGACAATGAGGTTCAGCACCAACCCGGCGCGTTCGTCGATCACATTGAGGCGGCTCTCGGCATTTTGTTCCGCGCGCTCGGTGAGGTTCAGTTCATCCCGTCGCCGCGGTAGCAAGCCTTGCTGGATGGTCTCGCGCTGGCCCCGAAACAGGCCGATCACTTGACGGCGCAGGGTCTGGCGGCTGCGTTCGGCGGTTTTGGAGGGCACAAGCGCGGCGCGCGCAGTCAGCCACAGGACAAGCCCGCCGCCCAAAAGGTAGCCGCCGGCAATCGACAGCGCCACGCTTGGCACGGTCAACCACCAGAGCATCGCAAAGGCCGCGATATGGGTCAGCAGCCCGGCAAGAAGCGGCAAGATCAGGCGCAGCACCAGCCCGTCAAGCGCATCGACATCTGCCGTGATCCGCGTCAGCTCGGCCGCGCTGCGCAGGCGTCGCAGTTGGTCAATTGGGCAATGCCGCAACCGGTCGAGCAGTGCCAGACGCAGCTTTGCCAAGGCGTGAAGCGTGGTGTCATGGGTCAGCAACCGCTCGGCATAGCGTGCGCTGGCGCGCCCCAAAGCGAGAAACCGGACCCCGGCGCTGGGGCGGAAGACGTCAAAGGCAATGCCGATCCCCGCCAGTCCAGCCGCCCCCGTCGCCGTGATGAACCATCCCGACAGGCCTAGCAAGGCCGCCCCCATGACCAGCACCGTCAGTGCCGCCGCAGCGCCGCGCCACATCGCCCAGGGGGACGCCTGCCAAAGCAGGCTTGCAACGCGCCAAAGCCGCCTCATGCTTGTACCTCCGGCAATCCTACGGTGCGGTCCATCGCATCAATCAGAAGCGGGTCATGCGATGCGACGATGACGGTCTTGCCGCTGTCCTGTGCGCGGCGCAGCGCGTCGATGATCAGACCAGCCGTGACCGCGTCAAGATCCGCCGTGGGCTCATCGGCCAGGATAACGTCCGCCCCGCTGAAGAAGGCGCGCGCCAGAAGCAACCGCCGCGCCTCGCCACCTGAAACGCCCGCGCCAAGTTCGCCCAACCGGGTATCAAGCCCGTGGGGCAGGGCGGCGACGATGTCGCTTGCATGGGCGATCCTCAATGCGGGGCCGAGGTCAGCTTTGGTGCCGTGCGGGTCGAGAAATTCGCTCAGGGTGGTGTCGGGAATATGGATGTGCTGCGGCATCAGCGTCAGTCGCGCGCGCCACGCATCGGCGTTCTCGGCATTCAGAATCTGCCCCATCACGGTGATGCGTCCGCAAGACAGGGGCAGTAGTCCGGCCAGCGCCGTCAGCGACGTCGATTTCCCCGACCCGCTGGTACCTGTGAGGGCCACGCTTTCGCCCGGGCCAATACTGAAATCGGGCAGATTGATGCCAGCAAACGTCTCGGCTTGGTTAACGGATATCGATATTGGGCCGAAAAGGGGCGCGACTTTTGCACCTCTGCCGAGGATCGGCAGAACGGGCGCGACGTCCAGTCCGGCAAGCTCTTCAGCCACGGCCTCTGCCCCGGCCTTGTCATGCCAGGCGGCTGCCAGATCACGAAGGGGTTGGAAGAAGTCGGGCGCAAGAAGCAGAAGAAACACACCCTGAGAAATGCTCAAAGGTGCTCCCCATATGCCAAATGTGATTTCGCCCAGAAGCGAGAACCCCACATAAAGCGCAACCATCGCCACGCCGATGGCCGAAAACAGCTCCAGCACGGTCGAGGACAGAAAGGCGATGCGCAGAACCGCCATGGTCTTTTCACGCAATGCGTCGACGCGGGTGACAAACAATGCGCGCGATCTGTCGAACCCACCAAGCAACAGGATGTCCGGCAAGGCGGCAATCCGATCCACGAGAAGGCGGTTCACGGCCCCAATCTCGACCATCTGGCGGGCGCTGGCATCGCGGGCGGCCAAGCCTATCAACGCCATGAAAACGGGAATAAGAGGACCTGTTACCAAAAGCACAATCGCGACCGCCCAGGATTGGGTCAGCGCAATCAGGACAAACGCCACAGGCACCACCCGCACTCGGATCATCGCCAACCGGAATCGTGTGAAATAGGGGGCCAGAAGCGGGATTTTGTCACAGACAAGCGCGGCGACTTCTGCCGAGGACAGGGCAGCGTCAAGCCGTACCGTCTGCGCATCAAGCAACTTGCGTCGTGTGTGTTGCACCACCTGCTGTCCAAGATCGAAGACAAGTCGTCCCGCGCCATATGACAGCAAGGCGCGCAGAACACCGGTTGCGGCAAAGAGGATGACAAGGGCGATCCCATGGTCATCATCCTCCAGCCAGCCGGCGATCACTGCGGCAACCGCATAAGCCTGAACCACCCACAGCAAATCGGCACAGATGCGCAGAAACGCGCAGATCCGCAACCTGTCGGCTTGAGGTTTTGTCAGGGTCAGCACATCTCGCATCGGCTTGCCTTGCCATCATATCTATCCGGCAAGCCTATAGCCCAAGCCAGAGGCAGATTTGTTGTGTCATATTGACCGAGAGCGGATGGTCAAAACGTCATCGCTACGACGATCACTGGGCCGGAGGAAGGCATCAACACCAGGTAGCGAGGCGCGAGACAACCGGCAAATGCTTGTCGTCCGAAGAAACTCCGCACGGTACAATGTCCAACAAGCGGTGTAGACGGCGGTGAGAGTGTCTGTTTTCTGGGTCGTGGAAACAATGGAGTGCAGTAATGGATGATGAACAATGGATCGGGGTTGCGTTGATCGGCGCGGGCATGATCGCCAAGACCCATGTTGCCGCGCTTTCGGCAGCGGGCGACCGGGTTCGGCTGGTGGCCGTTGTCTCTACACGACCGGAACGGGCCGAGCATCTGGCTGAACAGTACGACGGTGCGGCACCACTGTTCACCTCGGACCTGTCGAAAGTGACGGATGATCCGGCGATCCGGATTGTTATCGTCGCGACGCCGCCCAGCGTGCGGATCCAGTTGATTGAAACGCTCGCCAAGGCAGGCAAGCATATTCTGTTGGAGAAGCCGGTCGCGCGGACGCTGGAGAAGGCTGTGCAGGTTGTCGAGATTTGCGAAAGCGCGGGTGTCACGCTGGGCGTCCTGTTCCAGCATCGCGTGCGCTCGCCATCCAAGGCGGCAGCGCAGCGCATTGCAAGCGGCGCGTTCGGCAAGCTTGGGCATGTCGAGATCGCCGCACCGCTGTGGAGGGACCAGTCCTACTACGAAGAGCTTGGGCGTGGCACCTACGCGCGCGACGGCGGCGGAGTATTGTTGACGCAAGCGATCCACACGATCGACCTTGCGCTCAGCCTGACCGGACCTGTGGCGTCAGTGCAGGCGATGACCGCAACGACGCCTCTGCACCGGATGGAAGCCGAGGACTTCGCCGTGGCGGGCCTGCGCTTTGCGTCCGGGGCGATCGGCTCGCTTGTTGCGAGCACCGCCAGTTTTCCACAGCGAAAAGAGATGATTGCACTTCATTTCGAACATGCGTCGTTGCGTCTTGGCACGGATATGCTGGAGGTTCTCTGGCGTGATGGTCGTATTGACGACGAACCCGTTGCAATCGGCAGCGCGGGTGACACTGGTCCGATTGTGAACAACCACGAATGGCATCAGGGCATGATCGAGGATTTTGTCAACGCGGTACAGGAAAACCGGCCGCCCGTGGTCACCGGGCGCGCGGCGCTGGCGTGTCACCGGCTGATCGACGCCATCGAAAGGTCGTCGCGTGACGGGTGTCCGGTCGACATTCGGCAGTAATGGCCTCCGGCGATGGGCCGCGACAAATCCGGGCAACGCGGCGCGGATCCCGACGATAGCATCAAAGCCAGGCCGCAGGGTCGGTGGGGGAGGCTCTTTGGCCGGCAAATTGTTGCGGCCAATACGGTCGCCAACCGGTATATTACGCACCGGTACCATCCGCAGAATTCAACCCATCATCGCGCGAGAGGTTGATGGCTCAACTTTAAGAAAAACCCGTCGAATCGACGCAGTTCTTGATTTTTGATCGGGACTGCGCCAACAATCTCCTATTATTCTTTTGTTTTTATCTGGGGTGGGGAAAGTTGTTTCGTTCAATTGTCTTGGCGTCTCAAATCATCGTCCTGCTGAACGTCGCCCTGCCGGCTGTCGGTCAGGGAACGGAACCGGCCGCGACGGAAAATGTAAACCAGCTTTCTCAGAAAGCGTCAGCGTTCAGAAAGATCATCGCGACGCTTGAAAGCGAGTCCGCCGGGATCGAGGCCGCACTGGAGGAGAAAAAGGCCGTGCTCAGCGATCTGGAAAGCCAGATCGAAACATCGCGGGCGCAAGTTGGCGAGGTTCAGGAAACGCTCGTCGCCGCGCAGTCAGAAGTGGACGTCCTCACGACCAGCCTTGCCGAGAAACAGTCGGAATTGGTGGAGCTTGAGGCCGACGCGCAAGCTCGTGCAGGCGCAGCCGCCGAGCAGCTGCAAGCGATGCAGGCCGACATCGCCAAGGCTGAAGAGACCAAAGCCGCGCTTGAAGCCAGGAATGCTGAGCTGACCGCGCAGGCCGACGCGCTTGATGGCGAGATCGCGACCGCAACATCCAACCTGGAGACGGAAAAAGCCAATGCCCTGGCGGCACAAGAGCGCGCTGCGACGCTGCAGGAGCAACAGAAAACCGCCGAAGCCGAACTTGCCAAGGCAAGCGCACAGGCTGACAAACTTGCAGACAACATTCAGATGGCCGAAGCACAGCTGAGCGATCTTCAGGCCGAAATTGATGCCGCTGAAAGCACCAAGGCGACCGCGCTGCAAGAGTTGCAGGATGCGCAGACAGCGCGTGAGAACGCCCTTGTCGAGGTTGAAACCGTTCAGGCCGACGCTGAAACAGCACGGACCGAGACAGCAACGGCGATTGCCGAAAGGGACGAGCGCAGAAAAGAGCTGGAGGCCGTCAACGCGCAGCTTGCAGAGGTGCAAAACGACGTTGCCAAGGCCGAAGAGCGCGCAGGGCAGTTGGCGCAGGAAATCAAGACCGCCGAAGCCGCCAGTCAGCAGAGCAAGGACCAACTGGATGCCACCGCGCAAGAGCGCTACGCCCAGTTGGAGGCAGAGGCTGAAGACCGTGCGGCCCTGATTGAGGACGCCGCGCAAGAGCGGATGGCGCAGGTCGAAGCCGACGCGCAGGCCCGCGAAGCTGAAGTGCAGGCCAAAATCGCAGAGCTTGAGGAAAAAGCGCAAGCGAACAGGCTACGGCTGGAGGCGGAAGTACAGGATCTGGCGGCTCAGGTGGACACCGCCGAGCAGCGTCTGGCACAGGTTCAGGAAGAAACGCAGGCGCGGACCGCGCAGATGGAAACCTCTGCACAGGAACGGATTGCCCAGATGGAAGCCGATGCGCAGGAGCGTGCGGCACAGTTGGAAGCGGAGGCGCAGACCCGTCTGGCCGAGATTGAACAGACCGTTTCGACACGGCAAGCGGAACTGGATGCCGAAGCGCGGCAAGCTGAAGATGCCCTGTCTTACTTGAATGCAGAGGTTGCGTCGGGCGAGGAACGCCTGGCCGCTTTGCAATCGGAGTTGGTCGAAGCGCGCGACATGCTCGCCGCTCAGCGTGCGGCACTTGAAAGCGCCGAAGAAGCGCCCGCAAGCACGCCTGCTGCGGCGCAGCCCATGGCAGCACCTCGCGGCGATCCCCGGCCTTTCGGACTGGTGGCAAGCACTGTGTCGAACGCCCCCGGTCTGGAAGCCGCATCACAACAACAAACCCAGCAGTTGTCCACCTTGTTGAGCGAGGGCGCATGTGCCCATGAAGCACTTGCCAGCGTCTTCGGGACCGTGAACCGCCAGACGCTGCTGTTCCTGCTTCAGGATCTGGGACGTTGTTGATGATTAGCATGAAACGAGAAAAGGGGATGGCGATGGACATCTTGCACAGATGCCTGCTGCATGTTTTTGCGACGAGCCTTGTTCTGTTATTGGGGGTCTCCTCTGCGCAGGCTCAGGAATTCGAGAAGAATATTCTTACCGGATCGCCAACGGGGACATATATTCAGTTCGGAAACGATATTGCCAATCTGATGGCCGAGTGTGACCAGACGCTGCATGTCGTGGAAAGCGCCGGCTCGCTTGAAAATTTCCTTGGCGTGCGCAAACGGCGGGCGACGCAATTCGGGATCGTGCAAAGCGATGTGCTCGAATATCTCAAGACCTATTCGGCGAATGATCCGGCAATTGCCCGCGCGATTGCCGGGGTGCGGATTTCCTTTCCGCTCTACAATGAAGAAGTGCATTTGCTGGCGTCCAAGGGTATCGCAAGCCCGGCGAATCTGAACGGCAAGCGCGTGGCCGTCGGCGTTGAGGACAGCGGCACCTTCCTGACCGCTTCGTTGATACTGGATCTTCTGGGCATCACGCCCGCAGAGGTGCATACCATCGGCCCGGCCGAAGCCTTGGAACAGCTTCTGGCAGATGACCTTGACGGCTTTTTCTATGTCGCGGGCGCGCCGACCAAACTGTTTCAGGATACAAGGATCGACGCGGAACGTTTTCACCTCGTGCCGTTCGAAGACCCGCTTCTGCAGGCTGTTTATGTCCCGACACAGATCCCGGCATCGACCTACGCGTTTCAGACCGATCCTGTTCCGGTCGTGGCGGTAAAGGCTGTTCTGATGACCTATGAATACGAACCGCGCCGCAATTCGTATCATGCTGCAAGCTGCAAGGCCGTGTCCGATGTCTCCAATCTGATCTTCACCAGATTTGGCGATTTGCAGCAGAACGGGCATCCGAAATGGAAGCAAGTCGATCTGACGGATATTCCGCCGGGCTGGGACGTGTCCGAATGCGCGAATGCGGGGCTCGCGGCAAACTATCCGCTAAGCTGCTCCTCTGGTGGGATGGAGGCGGTTCCGGATAGCGAAGCGAATAGCGCCTACCGTCAGCGCATCTGTTCTGTCATCGGCTGCTAGTCAGACACATTCCGCAACCCATGTTCAGCCCCCCTGTCACGGGGGGCTTAGTCGTTCTGGAATGGGATGGCTTGCCAGTCAAAGGACGCACCTGATCCTGTCGTCACACGCCAGAACGCAGCCTGTTCCGGCAGCTTCACGCTAAGTGCGGTCAATGGCGAGGCTGCAAGGCCGATGAGTGTTTTATCTTGATCGGCCAATTCGACTGAAAACAGGTCGGCATTGCCCTCCCAGATAAATTCAGCAGTCCCGTCCGTCACGAAAACTGTCAGTGGCCGAACGCTTTGCTGCCCGGCCGCGATGCTGCCCGGCGCGATCTCTGTCTGGAACACCGTGTCGGCGTCATCGGCAACCGCGTACCAGCGTTGTGCAATCTCCGAGGCAAGCGCCACACCATCACCGGTATCGAACAACTGACCGAGATATTCGGCGGCGCGCGGATGTCCCCGCAACGCCGCACGCGTATAATTGATCGCGCTGTCCCTGGGGCTGGCGCTGTCCAGCCCGGCGCGGAAATAACGCAGCCGCTCTTCGTCATTCGTCGTCAGGCGCACAGGTTCAAGCCGCGCGGGTTTCGGTGGCTCTGTCTTTGACAGGCCATCCGGCCCGAGCGGCTGGATCGTGGACCTGGACACCGCTTGCGTGGCATCGACCCTGCCAATTGGTGGTCTTTTTGGTTCGAACACGGCGGCCAGATCGGATGCCGGATCGGGTGTATCTGCGCCTCCTGCGTCGGGTCTGCTTTGCAGTGCATCCTTCCCAGGAACCTTGTCCGGGGTCTGTGCTGTGCGGTTTGTGACGTCCTCACGCTGCACATCGTGGCTGACCGTTGCCGAAGGTGTTGCCTCAAGGTTTTGTAATTGCCGCGCAAGTTCAGCCTCTAACGCCTGCTGTTCTGCCTTGGCCGCAGCGATGGCTTGTTTCAGGATTTTCAGCTCCTGTGCCGCCGGCTGAGTACCCGTGTCGGGTGCAGGCGCAATAGCTGTTTGAGCGGGCGCTGAAATGGGCTCTTTGGTGGTGGTGGGCACCGGTAACCGCGTCGCATCGCCGGCCTGCTGGATCGATCCGGTCGGTGGCTCTTGTATCGGATCATTTATCAGGTTCAGAACAAGAACGAAGGGAACGGCGCAGGCCGCCGCAGCCAATCCACCCAGAACCAGCCGTGTCTTGCGACGACGGGGCAGGGGCGATGGATCGGAGTTTTCAGACAGCTTTTCGGCTTCAGGGGCGGGCGATATTTCTACCACCTGACCGTGCGGCGTCTTGGGGTCAGAGGGCGAAGTGCTTTCTGACGGCCGTTCGCTTGTTCCCGGTGCGGTTGCCGCAATCTTTTTCGGCAGCTTTGGTAGTGCGGCTGGCTGACGAGGCGCAACCTTCGAACCATCGCGCGCAATTGACGAGGGCGGTGACGACAGCGGTTTGATATCCCGTGACGGGTGCGAATGATCCGAGGTGATCCGGGCACCGCCAGGTGGGCTCCACTCCTCTTGCACTTCACGGATAAAGGCCGCGTCAATTGTTCTGCGGCCCTGCTTCGCCGCACAGAAAAGCGCCAGATCACACAGCTTGTTTATCAATCGTGGCGTGCCTCGCGAATATGCATATATCTCGTCTAGCGCATCGCCTTCGAACAGACGATTGCCTGCATAGCCAGCCAATGCAAGCCGCCCCTCGACATAGGCGGCAATTTCGTCCTCAGGCAGTTGTTGCACCTGAATCCGATCGTCGATCATGTCGGCAAGGGGCTTCATCGACGCCCGTGCGACAAGCTTCCGAAGTTCGGGTTGTCCGGCAAGAATGATCGAACAGCGCAAGTCTGCTCGTGGCTCGTCCCATGCAATATGAGCCAACAAGAGTGCTGCATCGTCAGCCAGGGTTTGGGCCTCGTCGATAATCAGCAGCGGCGGCATTTGTTCCGCAGCCGTTCTGGCCATCTCGGCTATCGCAAATGCCGCCAATTCTTCGGTCGAGCGGTCCGCGAATGGTTTTCCCAGGCTCAACAGGATTTGTTGAGGGACTTCTCTGGCTGAGTTCAGTCGGCTTGAAATCAGGATAACGCGGCGCCCTTTCTCGATCTCGGTCGCCTTCATAAGTGCCTGAAGGATAGTGCTTTTCCCGCAACCCACCTCGCCGGTGAACAACGTCATGTTCGCGCCGGTCAGGACGTTTCGCACTAGTTTTCGGTAGACAGTTTTATGCTGCGTTGTCCAAACCAGAAAATCCGGATCCGGCACAATCGCGAATGGGCGACTCTGAAGATTGAAAGAATCTATATACATAGCTGTTAATGTTAATCCCCCATAAATTATGAACTATCGCGGCGAATATTGCGAGTCTCATAACACTTGGGGTTGTGAGGGGGCTGGGTCGTCATGTTGCGTGGTCGCTTGTCTGCCCGAATAGGTGACGGTCGCTACCAATTTCGCGACCTAAGGTCTTTCGTCAGTTGTCACGCATCATCAGAGGATTTCGGTCCGTTGGTGGACCTCGCAACAAGGTATGCGCCGTCCCCGTCCCATTGATTTCTGCGGTTCCGTTGCACTGAGCCAACGGCGAGTTTCGTTCTGAGTATTCAGAAGGAGACGACGATGG
>NZ_FWYD01000057.1 GCF_900176485.1 Primorskyibacter flagellatus | reverse complement strand
CTTGTTCATCTTCGCTCCTTAAAGGCTACGATGAACCAGAAACCCTCCGTTGTTCAAATCGCCATATCTGTCCCATAGGTGCTGACGTCAGACACAGAAGGTAGCGACATGCCACACGACGTACTTGGACCATATCGGCGAGAGATGCGTTGGCGATTGCCCGCCAGCGGCGAAACACGTCTTCGCCTTGTTCATCTGTGAAACAGGCACGGCTTGGCGCGCGCGGCTGACTGCGAACTTGATGTTAGGTTTTGTTAAGAGTTGCGACGCCTGAATTCTGGCTGATCTGGGGCTGTACCCTGCGCGTCTGGCGGCTTCTGCCCCGTTTCCAAGTTCGACATAGCCAACCACGAACATGCGTTTCTGGTGCGACAGGTCGAGGTCGTCGAGGAATGCGAGATCTGATCTTGTTGTGCCACCTGCCTGCGCCACCTTTGCTGCCTTCCGCTGCATCCTGCAACATCTTGTAAACATCCTCTGCCACACGGAGATGCATGGGTAAGCGTTGAGTTTGGGTTTTTCTGGCGATTTTTTTCTCGCGCGCCTGCGCGCTACCACCACCATGTATAACTCTGGTTTTGGCTTCTAAGGTTAAGGGGGGGGTTAACCCCCTAAAACGCCAATACCCCTTATTTATATGAAAAATCGCAAAAATCTATGGGCAAAGATGTGCCGAACTTTTGCCAGAAGTTCAGCAGAAGTTTGAAAGAAGTTGCTGCGGAGTGCGTTTTCGGGCGCTCAGATTGGTTGCGGTACGACTTCGATTTTTTGCGGAAAATGTTTACTGAATGTTGCAGGATGCAACTGCAGCCAAGTTCCCAAATCTCGCTTGTTTGAGAACGAAAAATTGCTTTTGAAATATGCATTTTTTAAAAATTTTCGGGAAAACCAGATTTTGGACACACCTCCCCCACCCGCTCCTTCCCCCCGACACGCAGGGAAAGGCCCGTCGCTTCCTTCGCCGTATCCACGCGATGCCTTTTATCGGTGGCCAGCCGCTTCCCCGCAGGTTATTCTCCCGCCCCGCCACGACCATATGGCCGCGACAGTCCTCGATGCTCCTCCAAGCATTTTGCTGGACTCGCTCGTTGGGTTACGTTGTCGCGTTTCTGTCCTCGCCCAGACGGAGTCGGTATGAGAACGGGTCGGGTTAGTCCCCGGCGAATATCCGTCTTTGGCACGGGAAGACGGCAACCGTGGCATGACCCCTGTAAATTAAGGCAAGACCGCAGGAGTCACGCGTAAATCGGCCGCCTTTGTCATGATCCGGCGATAGCCCGTAAAGCAAACAAGTGCTGTCCCGCTTTCGACCGGAACAAACTTGCAATTTTATATCGCAAGCAAGTCCCATGACTGTGCACGCATCAGTGCATCGTATTTCCACATATTTTCTTCTACGGCTTAATGCAAGTATTTATTATTTAATATCAATGTGTTGCAAGTTGCAACACCTGTAAGGGCAAAGCCAGGAACTTATCGTTGCGCTACTCAGCCTGTTGCAATTGGCAACACACAGTTTGTTTCTGTGATAGAGTATTGTCGCAGTAGTCAGTCTATTTCGGCGGCTGGAGCAGTTGATGAGCAACAACCATGATAGCCGGTGACACCTAACTGCCTTCCAGACTCCCTCACCGATTGACCGGATCTAGCGCGTGTCCACCGTCCCTGTGGCAGTGTCCGACGATATGCTGGAAATTATCGTCACATTGGCGGTTCAACCACACTGGTGCTCAGGCTGTTGCTGCTTGCAACCGCCAGCCCCATGCAACTGAGCTAATGGGATGAACTGTCTTCCCGCCAAACCGCAGCTATTGTTGCGGGCATAGGTGGAGAGAGAGGAGCATTCTGATGGGTATCGAAGTATTGGGCATTGATCTGGGCAAGACCGTTTGTAGCCTTGCGGGATTGGACGCAACAGGCGCGGTCGTGTACCGCAAGCGCCTTCAACGGCACCGGTTGCTGGACTTTCTGGAAGGTTTGGATCCCTGCATTGTTGCGATGGAGGCTTGCGGCGGCGCGCATCACATTGGTCGTTTTTGCCTTCAACACGGACATGAGCCTCGGCTCATGTCGCCGCTTTATGTCCGGCCTTACGTCAAGTAATGGAGAGGTGGTCATTACTTCACTTATCATCAGGTGGCCATAATGCGGAGGTGCGTGGGACAGTCGCTTGATAGCCACTCATTTTTGCCGTTATGCGACGGCTTTGCTCCGCATTA
>NZ_FWYD01000008.1 GCF_900176485.1 Primorskyibacter flagellatus | reverse complement strand
GGCGTATCGTTCCTTCTGGAAGTTCTGGCAGGCTTTAGCACCCGCCACGATATGCCGCCTTCTCAGACCCCGTCACCCATTTCCCGGCATAGCTCCCAAAACACAAGCAGCCGGGTTAACGCGGCCGCGCGCCGGCGCATCACGGGCCGACCCATGTCAAGTCATAGGTGCCGACGGCAAGGCAGCGTTCGGCTCCTTCCAGCAGCTTGGCGATTTTTGCCGACATGATGATTTCTTGGTCCATGACCTCCTTGATCCGTGTCTCCGACAGGACTTCGGCCGTCAGGACCACCTTCTGTTTCATGGCGCTGCCCGATTTGTCCGCAACCACCGTGTCCCAAGTATTCATCCCGCGCTGTGCCCAGTCCAGTTTCTCGGCGTGTTTCATCAGGGGTTCGGGGTGGAACGGCGTGGCAAATTTCAGGGTCTCGCGCTTTTCATTGCCGAACATGCTGGCCATGGCCTTTTCGATGCCGCTGACAATCTTGGGGGCGCAGCCTTCCGTTTCGTGGTTGACGAGGCTGATTGCCCAGGTGCCGTCCTTGGGCTGGATCGGGCCGTCGTCCACGGCGACGGCAATGCTGGCGCTGCCTTCGCGCACGCCTTCGCCGCCGATATGAACGGTCACGGTATAGGTACCCTTGGCGGGGTAGACATGGCGCCCGATCTGGTCGCCATGTCCGCCCGCGCCGCCGAAATCCCATTTATAGGTCATGTTCGGCACCGATTCGTTCTGATAACCGGCAAGAAATCCGAATTCCTGATCCACCTTTGCCCCATAAAGATGAGTCAGGCGAATATCGCCGCAGCCATCGCCTGGTGTCCCGAAATCAATGCCGAGGTTCTGCATCGCATCCCGGAATGCCGGGACCAGCGCATCGTAATCGGCCAGCGACAGCTTGCCGCCACTGCCCGTGGGATACCGTCCGACGGTCGAGCCGCCGGTAGACGATCTGCGCGCCATCACACGTTTTTCAGGACCGACATCAATATCGGACAGCCGCGCGTTGGCGTAATACTGATGGCGCGTCAGGCCATTAAGGGTTTCGGTGGCGCGCAGGATCTCGAATGTCAGGATCTGCACCGCCTCGAACGTCTCACGCGCCTGTTTGCGGCATTGCGCGGGATGGATGAGGCGCCACGCCTCGTTTGGCATCATATGTCCGTCCGGCCCGATCAGCACATGCACCGATCGCAAATTCCCGGTATGATCATTGCCGAAAACATAGTCCTCCGGCGACAGGCCCAAATCGGCGGGGATGGCGGGCAGGATTTCCATGACGGCCTCCTGCGCCAGCGCGGGATTGATGACGGTTCCGTCGCCCTCCTGCGCCTGCGCCAAGGTTGTCAGAGACGACAGCGCAAGCGCCATGGCAAGTGTCCGGGCCGGTTTGCGGTGTTGCTGTTTCATGGGATGCTCCTGTGATGCTGGCCGGTCGTGAGGACTTTGCGCAGCGCGGGTTCCGCGACGTTGCAGACGGGAGCAAAGACGCCGCCGGTGTGCTCCAGCGGCGGTGGCGGCATGTCCCCCGTTGACGCGCCTTTTGCGGCGATGATCGCATGGGCGCCGCCCCCTTCGCCCCGTCCGTTTGGAGGGGCCGCGCAAATTAAAGCGCATAGCTTGAAAAAGCGCGGCAAAATCCGCTGGTTCGGGGCGCGATTGTATCATCTGTTTTCGGGTGTCTCACGGCGTCCATGCGTAATTGCGTATGGCGCTTTGCGCCAGTCAAAACACGTCTTTCCGCCGGGGCTTGTCGGGCGCGGCCGTGTCCAATAAGAGCAGTTATTGGGCGCAACATGGCATTAATGTGCAACAGCCTAAACAGCCCAATCAACGCCTGATGTTTTCACCAATATCGAGCGTTTTTGGAACGATCAAAGAAGCCTTTTAACGAGCTCCGTGAACGCTTATAATATGACATAGATCAGCCTCTGACACTGAACACCACTTATGGTAGAGCCGAACATGGGACGCTTAATTTATGCGCAAGACTATCTGGATTGGAATTGCGGTTATTACCCTAGGGTTCGGAGCGGTGTCATGTTCAAGTACATCGAACCTCCTAGGCTGTTACAATCCAACTGGTTATTGCGGTGGTAGCAATACTCCGGACCCCGATCGAGTTGGTGGTCCGTCTTGGTTTCTTTGGGATGCTGATGCTGAGGAACGATTGGCATACTATCGTGAAAGCTGTTCGAGGAACGATCAGTTGACGTCTGCACGGGATGTGAAGTCATGTGCGATTAATGACATTAAGTTGGATGCACATCAGTATTGTGTTTTGTACAATTCACCTCCGACAAGGCCTAAGGATGCTGCTGAAGAGGCAGAACGCAATAGTAACTATGATCGCTGTAAACAAGATGTTTTGGCTCAACATGGATGGTGAAGTTTATTCGGGTGAAGGGCGCTCTGGAGCGTTCCAAAAGCCACCGTTTTGAACGCTGACAAAGGTCCGCAGTACGGATAGAAACGTCTTTGTTGATAGGTATGATCTCACTTTATCCACGCGCCGTAAGGTTTTATTTCCAAACAATTTTTTCCATATAAAAATTCTCTATTTGGCGAAAATTCGCGCTTAGAATCTCAAGAAATTGGCCCCGCTGGAATATTAAGGCGCACGGGCAGTATTGGCAGGGCAGGCACAGAATGTTTCATTCCATGGGACGCCTGACGACAAACTGTTTTGTCAGCATTACAGACAGCATGTTTCAAAAACGAAACGGGTTTATGTCGGAATGGGGCTATCTGAATGCTGCCCTTACAATGAGCAACGCGCCAGTGAGCAAAGATGCTCCCAAAGACCCCCATCTTAACATTATCAAAATGCTATGCCTAACCGGGTGGTAGTTTCGGTAATATGCCCATGAATCCGTAAATGGCATACTTTCGACCCAGCTTTGGAAAGCAAAATGCCCATGAACGACCAGACAAACCAAACTTAACACGATGAACAACTTTAGCACTTCCCAGCCTTCCCCATTACGCAATTCTACTGGGTCTACGATTCTATTAAATCCTATTTGTCCAAGCCTCTAATTTCCAGCCCATGGTCTATCAGGGTTTGAATCGGGGCAAGGCTGTCGATTAGAGTATTACGTATCCCAAGAAGTCGCAAATTTACTAAATTGGCCAAGGGCGATAGATCCTGAACTTCGGTGTCAGCGAGGTAAAGTGTTTGCAAAGATGTCAAATCCGCCAGACCGGCAACACTAGAGATCGGCGATTGACTTAGATTCAGATACGTCAAAGAGGCGAGGTTTTTTAGAACCGATGTGTCGGCTAGGTTCGAGTCGGTCAACTGGAGCGTTTCAAGGCCGCTCATGCGTAAAAACGGCGCATAATCATCAAACGCAGCGTCAAATAATACAAGCCTGCGCAGTGCCGGAAACTGGGCGAGCGGTGCAATACTATCGGTGTTCACAGCATCCATAGTGAGAGAGTTAAGGACATTCATATCCGTCAACGCACTTAGATCATTTTTGCCATCGCCGTAGATATTCAGGGACTCTAGCGACGTAAGCGGTGCAAGTACGCCATAATCATCCACCAGATTGGTTGTGACCGTAAGCTCGGTCAACCGCGTCAGTTTCGCCAGCGGTGAAATATCGCGAATATCCGACCCATTGACCGAAAGCTGCGTCAGCGACGACAAATTGCCGATTGTAGAAATATCAGCGTCACCGATGATGTCTATTTCAAGCGATTTAAGTGCGCCCAAACCATTTAGAAACGCGAGATCAAGACTTCGAAGGAACTCGCTCGCGCCATTGCCATGCCAGCCAGTCAATGACAGAAAACGTAACGATTTCAGACTTGATACAGGACTATAATCCATAATGCTCAAGCCGTTCAATGACAGGCTTCGTAGATTACCAAGGCTTGATAGAACGGACAGGTCGGTAACTTGCGAGCGGTTAAGGTTCAGCGTCGTCAGTCGGGGGACCTCTGCGAGCGGGCTGATATCTACAATACCTGTTCCGTAAAGATTGAGGGTCCGAAGTGCGGTTAAGCCCGCCATTGAAGGAAGGTAACTTACATTCGCTTGATACAAGCTCAGCGTCTCTAACTTGCTTAGCTCCGCAAGCGGATCAATATGGGTTATTTTGGTATTGCTCAAATCAAGAAAACTAAGCTCGGGCAGCTTCGCTAGCGTATAAATAGAACGAATTTCTGTGTTGCTGAGATCAAGATACTCAAGCCCGACTTCTGTCGACAGCGCTGAAATCTCGGATAAATCTGGAATATGGTTAAGATAAAGAACGCTACCATCATAATTTGCATTGGCCTCAAGTACCCGCTGGCGCGCGTGGTCCCCATTGGCGCGGCCAACTTCATCTGCCAGCTTCATAATTTCGGGGCTGTAAACTGGTGCAAGAGTACAGGTCTGGTGCAAGACATCCTGATGGACAAAGCCATACCGAATATCGTCCTGTTCCGGGCCACCAATAGCTATCGAATAATAGACGTAGCCTTCGGGTGTATAGGCTGGGTATAGGCTTCTGACACGCAGGCTGTTGGGTAAGGTTGCTACAGTTGGATAGTCTCTTGCACTGGGGCCGCGGCGCAAGTTGGTGAAAGGGGACTGATCGTTGCAAATATACGGGGTATCCCCTCGCTTATAAATGGCGGTTTCAGAAAATGCGGTGCCTGCGGCGAAGAACGTCAAAAACATCTGGAGGCTCACCCACAACTTCAACATTCTCGCCCCCTTAAACTACATTTTCATATCTGTAACTGAACCGACTTTGAATCAAAAGTGATCACAACACTATTTATAACGGAACTGATCTCTGCCGGTCCGTTTTCCTAAAACGACTGTTTGTTGAACAGCTCGCCGAACCGGACAGAGCCGCACTTGCAGCGAAGGGCCAGAAAGTCCGCTCAGCAGACCTTGGTGTTTGGCGCAGCGAGGGTCGGTAACTGCCCCAATCAATGGGCGATCACAGAATAGCCAAGCACCACTCTCGTTCCGCCAGAGGTGCACAATTGTGCCCATTTCCGCGCGCGACAAAGGACGTGGTCGCATGCCATCATGTCCGCGCAGCGACTCGCTGCCGTTCTTTGAAACAGGAATCGGTGAAACGGGCTGGGCATGACGTTGCGGTCGAGGCGTCAGGCGCTTCCCGCAGACAATTTCCCGGCCCCTTTTCACCTGCACGCCCGCGCATGATCGCGCATCACGGCGTAGTCGCTGAGCATCCGGACCACGACCGCGCTCTTTGGCAGGGCGGCCACCTCGGCAGCGGCGCGCGCCTGGTCGGCGGCGCTGTAGGGCACCGCGGGCGGACATGGCGCGCGCGTCAAAACCGCCCGTCGTGCAGGCGCTGAGTGAGAGCATCGCGATCAGCAGGGCGGCGACTGGCGGCCTCGAGCATCTGGCGCTGAATTTCATGTGTCTTCTCCGATGTTTGCAAACGCTCGGCAAGCCGCCCGGCGCGTTCACCGGCGCCGCGCAGGTTCAGCAGGAACAGGGCGATGGTGGTGGTGGCCAAAAGCAGGCCCAGCGCCTTGCGCGCCGGTCCGCTGGCGAGGATCGCGGCGATCCAGCCCATCACCTCTGGCCTCGCTTCCAGTCATCGATCCGGGCATGGATCGCAACGGCGATGCCGATCAGGGCCACGGCGATGAACACCCAGCGCAGGGTGTCGAGGAAGGGCACCAGCGGCAGGATCGCGGATTGGGTCTCATTTAGGACATCCTGTGCGACCTCGACCCCTGCCGCGCCGATGGTCGCCACCCCGGCCGCGCCGCCGCCTTTCAGGGTGCGGCTGTCGGCCAGAACCTCGCGGGCGGGCGGCACCTCGGCCACGAAGGACGTGGGGCGTGCGGGGAACGGCTCGCCCCAGGTCCGTGCGGGCCCGAGATCGATGTGCATGAAGCCGGAGCGGGGATAGGTGCCGAAACCCAGAAAACCCACGTCTCGGGCAGCCTTGGCAAACGTGGCCGGGTCATGGTTCGACATCGCGATATCAAACGCTGTCCCGAGCATGTGCTTTGAGCGCGGCGCTCCGCCCACGGCGCGATTGTGGGCGGGGCTGCGATAGGCCGAGCGCACGATCAGCGGTTTGCCGAGCCGGTTGCGCAGGGTCTGCAGCATGTCCATGGCTTCGGTGTTGATCTTAATCGCACCGGTGCCGCGGCAGGCGATCTCGGCGGGCGAAAAACTGGGCCAGCGCCAGGCGCTGTCGGGCACGTCGCGGAAATGGGCATAGGTCGTGGTTGGCATGTCGGTCTCCAGAAATGCAAAACCCGCCTCTTGGGCGGGGTGGATGGCAGATTCGTTGGTGTTTTCGCCGGTCAGTCGCTGCGGCCGCGCTGGAAGGCCTAGAACATCAGGTTGCGCATGGCGCGGATATCAGTCTCTATCCGCTCCAGCCGGTCGGCATCGCCCTTGCGGTCCTCGGCGCGCTGGCGGTCGACGCGGCCGCGCTCGGCCAGAAGCTCGCGGTCCAGCCGTGACAGCATCGCGTCATTGGTGAACGCCCTGCGCGAAACGGCGGCCAGCAGGGCGATGGTGCCACCGATCAGCGCCGTGATGGCGGCGGTGACGCCGTGATCGCGCAAGGCCGCGCCAACCTCCTGCACGAGGGAATTACGTTCTGTCATGATGATGTCCTTCGATGATCGATCCTCATGCGTCCCTCAGCCGATCTTTGTGCCCCAGAAGGACGTGTGCTCGACCGCGAAATACCCATCCTGCGCGCGGAAAAACCCCTGCAGCTCGACGGTGTCGCCTGCGCTCAGCGGCACCATGGTTTGCAGCCAGATCGCGGTGGCCAGCGAAACATGGGTGGCGGAGCTCTCGCCGAAGGAGCCCCGGATTTCCGTGCTGCCGTTCAGCACGAGCCGCCCGCGCATCCGCGCCGAGGTGCTGGAATTGACCTTGAAGAGCAGCGTTGCGCCGAACAGATGTGTGCCGTCGACCGGAGCGGTGAACCGGTTGGTACCGGCATCAAAACAGCCCTGATCGTTATACTCGGTGTTGTTGAGGGCAATCTTTGTCCAGGTCCCGACGCCAACATAGTTGTCATAGTCGGTATAGGCTTTGAAGCGCGGTAGCTGCGGCCGATCGACAATGCTGAACCGCGCCGGGTTTGCCGGAGGCTCCAACTCATGAGTAGGATGGAGCGTGACAAAGACAACGACAACGACAACGACAACGACAACGACAACGACAACGAACAAGTATTCACCAGAAGTGCGCGAGCGTGCTGTGCGGATGGTGCTGGATGGCGCAGGTCAGCATGACAGTCGCTGGTCTGCGATTGTGTCGATTTCATCGAAGATTGGCTGCGCACCGCAAACACTGAACGAATGGGTCAAGACGGTCGAGATCGATACTGGCCAGCGGTTGCGGGAGTTGGCCAATCAACGCCGCCGGTTTGGTTATCGGCGGCTCTTTGTGCTGTTGCGTCGCGACGGCGCGCCCTCGGGGATCAACCGTATCTACCGGCTGTATCGAGAAGAAGGGCTCCTGGTGCGCAAACGCCGAGCCAGGCGCAAGGCCGTGGGAACCCGTGCCCCGATCCCGGTCGAAGCACGCCCAAACGCCCGGTGGTCATTGGATTTTGTCCATGATCAACTCGCCTGTGGCCGACGGTTTCGCATTCTGAACGTGGTCGATGACGTCACCAGGGAATGCCTCGCGGCAATTCCGGACACATCGATCTCCGGGCACCGTGTCGCGCGGGCGCTGACGGCCTTGATCGATCGGCGCGGAAGGCCGGGCATGATTGTCAGCGATAACGGCACCTAACTGACCAGTAACGCGATCTTAACCTTTGCCACGGACCACAGGATCGAATTGCATTATATCGCGCCTGGAAAGCCTATGCAGAACGGTTTCATCGAGAGTTTCAACGGCCGCATGCGTGATGAACTTCTGAGCGAGACCAGGTTCCGCAACAGGGCGCACGCGCGCGCCGTGATTTGGGCCGGGGCAACCGACTTCAACGAAACACGCCCGCACTCGGCACTTGGTTACCAGACACCCAAGGCATTTGCCGAGCACCTCACCACCGCAACCGACACACGCGCTGCGCCATCTGAAAGCTCCGCGCAGATGTCGGTTGCTCAACCTGCGCCACACGGCGTATCAACTCAAAAGGCTCCGGTTCCGGCTGGATGAAAGTTCAGTGGCAGGGCAGCTCCTGCATTGGCCTGCTGCCGGTTTCGTGGACGCCGAAGGGCAAGCGGCTGCTGCACTGTTGAGCCCGTGTCAGTTTTGCTCCAGATCAACCCGGGCAATTGATCTCGGGAACGGTACATGGCTATCTGCATTGACAGCAGACCAACTGGTTGGTATTTTTAATTTGAGCAAGGAGACGGAAAATGCCCAGTCGGGCTGCAAAACCGAATGCGAAATCGAAGCGGCGACGAAGGCGCGGGGATCATAGTCGGCTTGACCTCCGCCAGTCTCGTCGCCCACACTCAGGCGGTGCTGCAGGGTGCCTTCATACTCGCCAAGGCACCCGCGAAATCGTGCGCGACAGTTTCGATCATCTCAAACGCGACATTGAACTGCTTTTCGCGACAGGAAGCAAAACGGAGCGCTTCTGATGGCTTTCAAATCCAAACCCACCATCACCGCTTTCCAACGCTCGCCCGATGGCGGGCGCGGCCTGGCGCGCGACATGCGTGTGCGTTGGGCGCTGGAGGAGGTCGGTCAGTCCTACAATGTCCGCCCGGTCTCATTCGCGGCGATGAAGGAACCCGCTCATCGGGCGATCCATCCGTTCGGTCAGATCCCAACTTGTGAGGAGGGCGGGCTTGCGCTCTTCGAAACGGGGGCGATCGTGTTCCACATCGCAAGTCGTTGTGAAGGTCTGCTCCCCTCTGAAACCAACGCGCGCGTGCGTGCAATTAACTGGATGTTTGCCGCCCTCAGCAGCGTCGAGCCGGTGATCGTCGAGCGGGAAGTGGTCCTCTATCGCGAACGGGACGAAAGCTGGTTCGAACAGCGCCTCCGCTTGGTCGAGGATCGAATACGCGCAAAGCTGACCGACCTGTCCCGCCGCCTTGGCAATGCCGACTGGCTGGATGGTCAGTTCAGCGCCGGCGATCTGATGACGGTTGATGTGCTGCGCCGGTTGGGTGGTTCTGGATTGCTTGAAGAATTCCCCAATCTCGCCGCGTTCGTTGCGCGTGCCGAAGCGCGGCCCGCCTTCAAGCGTGCGTTCGAGGCGCAGCACGCCTTTTTCAACGCCGGGGCCAAGGTTTGAGCGACGG
Source organism: Primorskyibacter flagellatus (assembly GCF_900176485.1). Lineage (GTDB taxonomy): Bacteria > Pseudomonadota > Alphaproteobacteria > Rhodobacterales > Rhodobacteraceae > Primorskyibacter > Primorskyibacter flagellatus. The sequence goes on along the minus strand of NZ_FWYD01000008.1, from coordinate 111,249 downwards.
CAGAGCTTGACAGAAACACTTCGACAACAGGGGAGAACGCAGAAATGGAACCGACAATCTATCTTTTCTTCAAGGGCAACTGCCTTAAGGCGATGAACCATTACGCCGAAGTTCTCGGGGGCAAGATCAGCGGCGTGTTCCGGAACGACGATGCGCCGGACCCGGAAAGCCGCATGCCGGGCGGCGATGACATGATCATGAACATGGCCATGTCGCTGGGCAGTGCGTTCGTCATGGCCTCCGACAATACCGAAGAGATGTATGAGAAGCCGCAGGGCTTTCGCATTTCGATCGCGCCGACGTCTCGCGAGGACTTCGACCGCATCTATGGCGCGCTGGCGCAGGATGCGGAGAGCGTCGAAATGGCACCGGACGAGACTTTCTGGGCCGAACGCTTCGCCATGTTCACCGACAGATACGGCACGCCGTGGATGCTCAACTACGAAGGCAACAAGGCATCCGCCTGAACGAAAATCCGCTTCAGGAAAGGAGGCACAATCATGTTTCGTGCTGTTCTAGTCACTGCGGCACTCGCAGTAGCATGTCCGGCATTGGCAGACAGCAAGCCGATAGGTGACCGCGTCGATGTCAACGGCATGCAGATGTACTACGAGGTTTCCGGGACCGGCGATCCGCTGATCGTCCTGCACGGTGCCTATATGAATATCCCGTCGATGGGCGAAATCATCCCGATGCTGGCAGAGTCGCATCAGGTCTATGCGCTGGAATTCCAGGGGCACGGCCGCACGACCGACATCGACCGGCCGATCACCTATCCGAACCTTGCAGGCGATGTGGCCGCCTTCATGGATGCGGTCGGAATCGAGACGGCCGATGTGTTCGGTTATTCGATGGGGGCCGCTGCCGGGCTCCGGCTGGCGCTCGATTATCCCGAAAAGGTTGATCAACTCGTCGCGGCCTCCGTCGCCTACGATTTCGACGGCTGGCAGCCCGCGTTCAAGGACTTCGTCCCGCAGATGAGTGTCGAGATGTTCCTGGAGATGCCGTTCGCCGCGGAGTACCGCGAGTTGGCCGCCGATCCCGACGGGTTTCCGGCTCTCGTCGAAAAGCTGATCGCGCTCGAACATGAGCCGATGGCCTGGGGCGAGGCGGTGGAGGTGATGGAAACACCGGTGCTGGTCATCACCGGCGATGCCGACGTCGCGACTCTGGAACACACGGTCTCGATGTTCCGCCTGCTTGGTGGCGGCGGCATGGGCGACATGGGCCAGCCGCTGCCGGAGTCCCGCCTCGCGGTGATGCCGGCGACGTCCCACACTGCGGTCATCAACCAGCCCGAGCTTCTGCACGCGTTCATCGAACCCTTCCTTCAGGGCGAGGCACCGAAGGGATTCTTTGAATAGCGCGGTACCAGACCCTCTGCGGGCGCAAGCCTTGGATCACTCAACACTGAGAGGAGAACCAAATGACCGATCTCTTCACCTGCCTGTGGTACGATCACGGCGAAGCCAAGAAAGCGGCCGAATTCTACGCCGCGACATTTCCCGACAGCCACGTCGACCGGGTGAATACCGCAGCCTCCGACTATCCCGGCGGAAAGCAGGGCGATGAACTGACCGTCGAATTCACTGTTCTCGGGCGCAAATTCGTCGGCCTGAACGGCGGTCCGACCTTCACTCCGAACGAGGCCGTCAGCTTTATGGTCGTCACCGAGAACCAGGAAGAGACCGATCGCTACTGGAACGCGATTGTCAGCAATGGTGGACAGGAAAGCGCCTGCGGCTGGTGCAAGGATCGCTGGGGGCACTCGTGGCAGATCACGCCGCAACTGTTGCTCGACCTGACGACAGGGGCCGACCGCGACCAGGCCAGGCGTGCCTTCGAGGCGATGCTGACCATGCACAAGATCGACACAGCCGCGCTGGAAGCGACGGCAAAAGGAGAATGACCTGATGGCAAAGCATTACAAGGGCGGCTGCCAATGCGGGGCCGTGTCCTTCGATGTCGACCTGGACCTCGATCAGTCGATCACCTGCAACTGTTCGCGCTGCCAGCCGCTCGGCGTCGTCTTGGCCTTTGCACCGCGAGATAGCTTCGTCCTGCACTCCGGCGCGGAGAACCTGACCGAGTACCGCTTTAACAAGCACGAGATCGCGAATCTCTTCTGCAAGACCTGCGGCATCCAGAGCTTCTCCTATGGCCATATGCCGGACGGAACCAAGATTGCCGCAATCAACGTGAACGCGCTCGAAGGGATTGATCCGCGGGAACTGTCCCCGACCCATGTCGACGGGCGTTCGATGTAAAGGAAACCCGAACCGGAGGTCCAAATGTCATATATAGATGGCTTCGTTATCGCGGTACCGACCGCGAACAAGCAAAAATTCATCGACCACGCCAAGCTGGGAGACAGCGTGTTCATCGACCTCGGTGCAACTCGCGTGGTCGAATGCTGGGGCGACGATGTGCAAGTCGGAAAGGTCACGGATTTCGGAAAGGCGGTTCAGGCGAAAGAGGACGAAACGGTCGTCTTTTCCTGGATCGAATGGCCCGACAAGGAAACCCGTGATGCGGCGATGAAGACGATGTTTGACTGGATGGAACATCCGGAAAAGGCCGATCCACGCATGGATCCCGAAAAGAACCCGATGCCGTTCGACGGCAAACGGCTGATCTATGGCGGCTTCGAACCAGTGGTCGAAGTCTGAAAATGCCGAAACGGCTATCTTGCGCGTAATCGACACTGCGCCGGTGTGTGACCAGCCTTTGGATGGGCATCGCTGACTGCTGATGAGTAGAACGCTGCCGTTTCCCGCCAGCGGTGAATTTTGAAACACAACCAAGGACGAAGGAAAAGAGTATGAGCACCCAGAAGGTCACGATCGAGGCCACGATCGACGCACCCGTCGAACGTGTCTGGAAAAACTACACGACGCCGGCCGACATTACGCAATGGAACTTCGCTTCCGATGATTGGTGTTGCCCGAGCGCCGAAGCCGATCTGAAGGTCGGCGGCGCCTACAAGGCGCGGATGGAAGCCAAGGACGGTAGTTTCGGCTTCGATCTCGAGGCTGTCTATGAGGAGATCGAGCCTCATGAAGCGCTGACGATGGCCATGAGCGATGGGCGCAAGGCCCGAACGACATTCGAGTCCGCTGGCGGGAAGACGACGGTCACCACCACTTTCGACGCGGAAGACCAGAACTCGATCGACATGCAGCGCGATGGCTGGCAGGCGATCCTGTACAACTTCAAACGCCATGTTGAAGCAAATCCAGTCGACGACTGAGGTGCGCGGCAAGTCGATTTGTGCCACTATGACGGCTGAGTACCTCCACCATTGAGCCATGCAACGCGCAGCGCAGGAAGTGGTACCATCGGCTTGATCGTCGCGAGCCCGACCTGGGTCCATCCCTTGGCACCCCATTTGTTGGGGACGGGCAAAAACGTATCAGGAAGGCGATCGCACCAATGTTCTTGCTCTGATGGTGTGAGATAAAGGTTTTCCGTGTCGCCATCCGATACGAAGGACGCAAAGATACGGTGCGGCTTGAAGGCCCGTCTGTCAAAATGAGCCACCTTAGCCGCGCAACTCAGCAATCCGATCCAGTTCGCGGGCCACCGTCTCGCCTGAAAAAACCACGCGAGTGCTTTTCAGTATGAGGAGAGCCATCGTGCGCTGGCAGTCTGATTCTTCAAATAGAAATCGAAGCTATTTATCAAGATCGGCTGATCCAAGGACATGTTGGCAAAAAGCGCACCCAAAGTTGGATGGACGTGATGTCTATGAAGCCAAGGAAGCTTTCGGCGGCCTTATCGTAGCGGGTGGCGGCCCGGCGGGCGTTCTTCAACTTGTTGCAGCACCGCCCGATGAGATTGCGCAAGGGAGACAGCAAATGATCCAAGCCGACGTGCAGCCTGCGTGATTTGCGCATGGGAATTTGGGTGCGCAGGTCCCGCGCCTGCATCGTTTTCCGAATGCGGTCAGCATATTAACCTCTGTCTGCCAACAGGACGCTTGGCTCTGGCAGGTTGTCGGCCATGACCAGATCGAACCCAAGGTAATCGGACGTCTGGCCTGGCGTGATCTCGGTTCTCATTGACAGCCTGGATGACGCTTTCAAATAATGTCCATTCCTCGTCCGACATCTGGTCTCGTGCCAAGTTGGTCTCCATTGCAGATACCAGCTTGACTCACGATCGGTGCCCGGTGGGAATTTCTTGTGTAAAAACGGCCTAGGGCTGTCAGCTCTTGGCGGCCGGTTCGTTCTCGGGATGGTCGAAGCTTGCCCAGGGGCGCGATGTGCCGGTGGGGGGAAGGGTGTCGGGCGTTTCGTTTCGGTGGATATGGGTCTTGGCGATGAAATGTCCGGTCACGGGGGCGGTCAGGAACAGGAACACCGTGATCATCAGCTCATGGAAGGACAGATGCCCCTCGACCAGTCCGAAATAGAGCATGGAGGCAATCAGCGCGCCGCCGACGCCCAGCGTGGTCGCCTTGGTGGGCGCGTGCAGGCGCATCATCGGGTCTGGTAGTTTGATCAGGCCGAAAGACCCGACAATGCCAAAGATACCGCTGATCACCAGCCCGACGGAGATGAGAATTTCTACGATCATGTCCAGCCTCACTCGATAATGTCGCCACGCAGCATGAAGCGCGTGTAGGAAACGGTGGAAACAAAGCCGGTCATTGCGATGATTAGAGCGGCCTCGAAATACATCGTCGTGCTTTGATGGATGCCAAACAGGGTCAACAGGGCGATGGCATTGATCACCAGCGTATCCAATGCCAAGATCCGGTCGCCGACGCCGGGGGCGATGACGATGCGGTAGATGTTCATCAACAGCGCCGCACCATAGCAGGCCAGCGCGAAAAGCAGGGCATATTCGATCATTCGAAAATCTCCTTCAGGCGGCGTTCGTAACGGTCCTTGATCTGGTCCCGCACGGCGTCGGGGTCGGGTGCATCAAGGCAATGGACCAGCAAAGCCCCGCCATCACCGGACAGATCGCTGGATACGGTGCCCGGTGTCAGGGTGATCGTGCCGGCCAGGACGGTGATCGCTTCGGGTGTGCGCAATTCCAGCGGGATGGTGATCCAGGCGGGGTGGGTGTTGGCGTTGGATTTGAACAGGATGATATAGGCGACCTCGATATTGGCGACGATGATGTCCCAGATCACGATGCAGACATATGCCACGATCCCGACAGGGTTGCGCAGCCGGGCGCGGTTCGGCCAATACGCGGCAGTCACGAAAGGAATTGTCAGGCCAAGGATCAGCCCCAGCAACAGATTGCCCGGTGTCAGCTTGTTGACCAGCATCTGCCAGACCACGATCAGGGTCAGCGTCAACAGCGGGTGGGGCAGGAGTTTGCGCAACATGGGCTAGTGCTCCTTTTCAGCGGCAGGGGTGTCGGTCACGCCATGTCCATCCGTGTCGCCATAGGCGTCAGCCCCGTGGCCCTTGTCGCCCTTGTCGCCGCCGATCCGGTCCGGTCCTGTCAGCACCGCCGAGATATAGCCTTGCCGTTCGTAAAGCTGCGCGGAAGTGGCGTTCAGATAGCCCATCACCGGTCCGGCAAAAACGGTCAACAGGATGATGCCGGCAAGCAAGGAGAAGGCTGCGGTAAAGGCAAGACCCTGCTTCGGCGCGGGGGGTGTCTCTACAGGGGCATTTTCGTCGGAAGGTTCTTCGTCCGCAGGGCGGGTCTTCCAGAATACGGCGCTGCCGCCCTGCCCAAAGCCCACGATGGCCACCAAAGACGTGATCAGGATCACGGCCCAGATTGCGGCAGCGCCCGGCAGCGGCCAGACAGCTTTCAGGATCAGCAGTTTGCCGACAAAGCCAGACAGGGGCGGCATGCCAACCATGGCGATGGCCGCAGCAAAAAAGAGCGCCGCGATCAGCCCTTGCTGGTGAAAAGCGGGCAGCGTGGCGTAGCCGTCGGAACTGCCCTGACGCCGCTCTCGTACCATGTCCACGGTCAGGAACAGCAACGCGGTCGCCAGTGTCGAATGCAGGATGTAATACAACGTCGCCGAGGTGGTTTCGGGCGTGAAGGAGGACATGGCCACAAAGACAGTGCCCATCGACGCGATCACCGAAAACGCCGCCAGCCGTCCCAGCCTGTTGGTTCCCAGAACGCCGATCATGCCGATGATGATGGTGATCAGGGCCGCGCCCATCAGCAGCGGTGTCACAACATCCGCCGTCGCCCGCAGGTCCGGCCCGAAGATCAGCGTATAGACCCGAAGGATCGAATAGGCGCCGACCTTGGTCATCACCGCAAAAAGCGCGGTCACCGGGGCAGGGGCCTCGGCATAGGTTTCGGGCAGCCAGAAATGCAGGGGCAGAAGCGCGGCTTTGATCGCGAAGACGGTCAGCAGAAGCACCGCCCCGATGCGGATCAGCGCAATGTCGGATTCAGGGATCTCGGCGACACGCACGGCCAGATCGGCCATGTTGAGCGTGCCGGTGGTGGCGTAGATCGTGCCCAAGGCGAATAGAAACAGGGTAGAGCCCAGCAGGTTGAACACCACATATTGCAGCCCCGCGCGCAGACGCCGGGTGCCGCCGGCATGGATCATCAGACCGTATGAGGCAATCAGGAGGATCTCGAAAAACACGAACAGGTTGAAGATGTCGCCGGTCAGAAAGGCCCCCATGATGCCCATGACCTGAAACTGCATGAGCGCATGGAAATGGTTGCCGCGCCGGTCCCAGTCCGTGCCCGTGGCATATAGCGTGACCACAAGCGCCAGCACCGCCGTCAACAGCACCATCATGGCCGACAGACGGTCCAGCACCAGAACGATTCCGAAAGGGGCGGGCCAGTTGCCAAGGTCGTAGACCTCTATCGTGCCGCCCGAGGACTGGACCGCCAGCCCGGCAGCGATGGCGATCAGGGCAGTCAGACCGGCAATGCTGAAGATGCGTTGCAGCAGCACATGGTGGCGCATCGACATCACGATAACGGCTGCCAGAACCGCCGGCAGCACGATGGGGGCAATGATCCAATGGGTCATTCGATGGCTCCCGGCTCTGCTTCGGGGACGGGATCGGGGTCGTCCATGTCAATCTCGTCGGTGCGCGAGGACAGGTAGGCGCCAAGCGCCAGCATCACCACCACCGCCGACATCCCGAAAGAGATCACGATGGCGGTCAGAACCAGCGCCTGCGGCAGCGGATCGGTATAGCCCGTCGCGTCATCGGTCAGGATCGGCGGCATGTTCACCACCAGCCTGCCGGACGAGAACAGGAACAGGTTCACCGCGTAGGACAGCAGCGATACACCCAGGATCACCGGAAAGCTGCGCAGCCGCAGCACAAGATACATGCCCCCGGCGGTCAGAACGCCGATTGCACTGGCCATGAGAAGCTCCATCTCAGGTCTCCTTTCCGTCGGCGGGCGGGTTTTCGCGGCCCGGATTCACATCCATCGGGAAGATGTTAACCTGTTCGCCGGTACGGCGCGACATGCTCGACAGGCTGTGCAGGGCCAGCATGACGGCCCCCACGACGGTCAGGAACACACCGGTGTCAAAAGCCATGGCGGTCGCCCATTCGAACTCCTCTATCGGGGGGATGTGAATATAGCCGTAGGACGAGCTGAGGAACTGCCGACCTGCCAGCCAGGAGCCCATGCCGGTCAGCGCGGCGAGCATCACACCGGCCGCAATCACGGCATGGTAATGAAAGCGCTGGCGCTCTTCGGCCCAGGCGAAACCGGATGCCATATACTGCATCAGCAGCGCGATGGCGACGATCAGGCCCGCGATGAACCCGCCGCCGGGCGCGTTGTGGCCCCGCAGGAAGATATAGGCACCGACCATGATCGCAATCGGCATGATCATCCGGGTGATGACCACCATCATCAGCGGGTGGCGGTCGCCTGCCTCGTCTTCGTCAGGGCCCCAGTTGACCAGCCAGCGACCACCGGGACCACGCAGCACGCCCATCGTCAGGGCGTAGATCACCAGCGCGGCGATGCCCAGGACGATGATCTCGCCGAAAGTATCGAAACCACGGAAATCCACCAGGATCACGTTGACCACATTGGTGCCGCCGCCGCCCTTGTAGGAATTGGCAAGATGATAGGCAGAGATACTCTCTGCCGCGAAATCACGCATCAGGATGGCGTAGGTCAGAACCGACACTGCCAGCCCGGTGCCGCCCGCGATCACCGCGTCACGGACACGGCGGGGCGCGCCGCTTTCGACAGGCGTGCGCCGGGGCAGAAAGTTCAATGCCAGCAGCAGCAGAATGATCGTGACGATCTCGACAGAGATCTGCGTCAGGGCAAGATCCGGCGCCGAGAAGTAGACAAAGGCCATCGACACGGCCAGACCGATCACACCCAGCAGGACCAGCGCCAGGATGCGGTTGCGGTGGAACGCGATGATACATCCGGTGGAAATCACCAAAAGCACCCAGCCAATCGCCATGATCGGATTGATCGGCAGCGCGTCGCGGGTTGTCGGCCCAATCGGGCTTTCGACCCAGGCGAAGACACCGGCTGCGGTGATGGCGGCGGCGAAGATCGCCCCGTAGCGGGTGATCGACCCGTTATGCAGCGTGTCGGTCAACCAATGCGAAGACCGTGTCGCCGCACGCGTGATGGCGTCGAAGATCACTTTCGCCTCGGGGCGCGCGGCGGCATTCCAGCCGCGTGCCAGACGGCGGTGCTGCGACAGCAGCACCGCCCCGGCTGCGACCGCGATCACCGACATCCAGAAGGCCGGAACCAGCCCATGCCAATGCGCGATATGCGCGTGCGGATGACCACCGGTCACCGCCGCCGCCGTCACATCGACCAGCGGACCGGCGATCAGGTTCGGCATCAGACCGATCAGGACGACCAGAACCACCAGCAGGGCAGGAGCCGCCCACATGCCGAAGCCCGGATCATGCGGCTTCGCGGGATAGTCGTCGCGTTTGGGACCAAGGAAGACATGCACGATCAACCGCAGCGAATAGGCGACCGAGAATACCGCCCCGAATGTCGCAAGTGCGGGCAGGATCCACGGGTTGTTCAGCCAAGCAGTATGTGACGCCTCCTCCAGCATCATTTCCTTGGACAAAAAGCCGTTGAGCGGCGGGATGCCGGCCATCGACAGCGCCGCGATGGTCACGATGACAAAGGTCACAGGCATCAGATGCCGCAGCCCGCCCAGACGCTTGATGTCGCGCGTATGCGCCTCGTGATCGACGATGCCCGCGCACATGAACAGCGATGCCTTGAACGTGGCATGGTTGATGATGTGGAAAACGGCAACCAGTGCCGCAGCCTCTGTCCCGAAGCCCAGAAGCATCGTGATCAGGCCCAGATGCGACACGGTCGAGAACGCCAGCAGCGCCTTGAGATCATCCTTGAACAGCGCGATCACCGCGCCCAGCACCATGGTGATCAGGCCGGTGGTGGCGACGATATAGAACCATTCCGGCGTGCCCGACAGAACCGGCCACATCCGCGCCATCAGGAACAGGCCCGCCTTCACCATCGTGGCGGAATGCAGATAGGCCGAAACGGGCGTCGGTGCGGCCATCGCATGCGGCAGCCAGAAATGGAACGGGAACTGCGCGGATTTGGTGAAACAGCCGATCAGGATCAGGATCAGCGCGGGCAGGTAGTAGGGGCTGGCCTGGATCAGCTCCTTGTTTTGCAGGATCACCGACAGATCGAAGCTGCCGACGATCTGGCCCAGGATCAGCATGCCTGCAATCATCGCCAGCCCGCCAAGCCCGGTGACTGTCAATGCCATGCGCGCGCCCTGACGGCCCTCGGGCAGATGCTTCCAATAGCCGATCAGCAGGAAGGACGACAGCGAGGTCAGTTCCCAGAAAACCAGCAAAAGCAGTATGTTGTCGGACAGAACAATGCCGACCATCGCGCCCTGAAACAGCAGCAGATAAGTGTAGAACTGCCCCATCGGATCTTCGCGCGACAGGTAGAAACGGGCGTAGAGGATGATCAGCATCCCGATGCCAAGGATCAACCCGGCAAACAGCAGGCCCAACCCGTCGAGCATGAAATTGACGTTCAGCCCCAGCATCGGCAGCCATTCGAGCTGGAATTGCAGAACCTCGCCGCGCATCACCGCAGGGGCTGACAGCATCAGCAGGACGAAGGCAAGCGCGCTGGCCATGAATGTGTAGGTGGCACAGGCCGTGCGTCCTGCATGGATCATCACGCCCGGTATCAGGGCTCCGACAAATGGCAAGGCGGCAATGATGGGAAGATAAATGCCGCCGGTGTCCATTCAGCCTGTCCTTTCAGTCGTCGTTTCGTCTTTCCCGAAGCTTACCTGCCCGCTTTCATACCGCGGCCGGTTCGATTCTGGCCCGGATGTTTCCGGGAAATTTCATGGCAACCTCTGCTGCCCGGTCTGGGTCGAGGTCCGCTGCGCGCCCCTCTATGTGTTCTGTGCCAGCGTCGCCGCATCTCGGGCGCTTTTGGCCTAGGTGTGGCGAACCATAGCGGTTACCCGCTCTTGTGGCCCAAGCGCCGTTTCCGCGCCGCGTCCCATACGCTTGTTCAGCAACGACACCTTTGGCGCAAGACCCTTTTCTGCGGCTAACGCGCAGGTGATGTCCACCTCCTTGCGCAACAGCGACAATTTGAAGCCGGTCGCAAATGCGCTACCATGCTGGCGGCCGTTGATCCCCCCACGACGCCAAGTCCCAAGAACGCGATCGGCATTCTGTCCCTTTCACCCACCTTCCTGTCCATCCGCAATGCAACACGCCAACGGATGCGGCGTCAAGCAGTTGAAACCGCGCAATTGATGCCGGAACGCCGTGTCATTGGGCATTCAGCCAGACGGACATTGCGAACGGTCTTGCGCGTCAAAATGTTCCACCACCAGGTCGGCGCGCCTGCTTTCGCGGATCACTGTCCGCGCATTGGGCAGATCATTGCCTTCCATTTTCGTAATCAGCTCGTCCCCTTGCAGCGCACCCCAGCGTTCTGCCAGCCGTCTTTCCAGCTCTGCAAAGGGCACCTCCAGAAAGACGGTCAGGTCAAACTGCGCGGCCAGCTCGTCCCATGGCGCTTGGTTCAGGAGAAGATAATTTCCCTCAACGATGACGTGGCGCACCGATTGCGGGATCAGCCGGGCACCCGCGCGGGCGATCTCGATAGAGCGGTCAAAGACCGGAACGGCGATTTCCGGATCGCAATTCGCCCGCATCCGCGACAGCATATGCGCAAACCCGGCCACATCGAACGTGTGCGGCGCGCCTTTTCGCGGACGCCAGCCACGAGCGTTCAGAACAGTGTCGTCATAGTGGTAGCCATCCATCGGCAGAACGGCCGCGCTTCCCGGCGTCTCGTCGTTCAGCGCCTCTGCCAGCTTATCCGCCAGAGTCGACTTGCCTGATCCCGGCGCGCCCGCGATCGCAGTCAGGTATCTTTCGGTGCCGGGCTGCGCGCGCAGTTTTTTGCAAAGCGCGTCGATGGTGATTGTCTGTGGCATGACGGGCCTCCGGTGGGCGGATTGCAATGCGTCGGTGCAGCATGGGTGCATCTCGTGCAGGTCGCAAGCGGATCCGTGCCCGAAGCGTTCCGATGGCGACAGGCCCTTTCAGCAACATCCGCCAGTCACGTCCTGCGATGTCGGGATAACGACGCAAACGGGAACTTGGGCTCAGGGCTTCAGCGTCAGATCGGGCGCGCCGGTCAGCCAGGCATGTCCGTTCGCCGGAAGGCTCAGCGACGATCCGTCAAGCTTGGCGGTTGAGGGCCCGACGAGTTCAGCAGCGCCGACCTCCAGCCTCTGCGGTTTCGGCGACAGGTTGAAGATGCAGGTCAGCGTCTGGCCATTGGCCTCTCGTGTGAAGGCAAGGATCGGTTCGGGCAGATCGATGAACCGCGTCTTGCCCGAGGCCAGCGCAGGGTTGGCCTTGCGCCACGCGATGAACTGTCGGTAGCCGTGCAACACACTGTCGTTCTGTGCCTCTTGCGCACTGACCGCGCGAGACTGATGCGGTTCCTTGACCGGCAGCCATGGCTTGACGGTGGAGAACCCGCCATTGGCGGCCTCTGCATCCCAGACCATCGGCGTCCGGCAGCCGTCACGACCCTTGTTTTCGGGCCAGAAACGCAGGCCGGGCGGGTCGGTCAGCTCGCTGTATTCCAGCTCTGCTTGCGGCAAGCCCAGTTCCTCGCCCTGATAGATGCCGATGGTGCCTTCGAAGCTGAACAGCAAGGCCGCCATCTGACGCGCCAGCGCATCGTGATCCAGCGCGTGTTTGGCCCAGCGGGTCACATGGCGCGGCACATCGTGGTTGGAAAAGGACCAGGACGGCCAGCCATCTGGCGCGCCTTTCTGGAAGCCTTCGATGGTACGGCGGAAATGCGCGGCGGTGAAGGTCGGGCCCAGCATTTCGAAGCTGTAGCACATATGCAGCCTGTCGGTGCCGCGCGTGTAATCGGCCATGATGTCAATGGCTGTCTGGCCGCCGTCACCGACCTCTCCGACCATCATGCGGGCGTCGAATTCATCCGTCAGGGCGCGCAAGCGCTTGAGAAAGGCGATATTCTCGGGGCGGTTCTTGGAATAGATATGCTGCTGCATCCCGTAGGTGTCGGTCGCCATTTCCTGATGCCCGTCCGGATTGGGCGGGTTGTCGCGCAATTGCTGATCGTGGAAATAGTAGTTCACCGTATCAAGGCGGAAGCCGTCAACGCCCCGCTCCAGCCAGAAGCGCATCGTGTCCAGCAGCGCGTCCTGCACGGCGGGCGTGTGCATGTTCAGGTCCGGCTGCTCGATCAGAAAGTTGTGGAGGTAGTATTGCCTGCGGCGCGGCTCCCATTCCCATGCCGGGCCGCCGAAAACCGAGGGCCAGTTGTTGGGCGGGGTGCCGTCAGGGTTCGGATCGGCCCAGACATACCAGTCGGCCTTGGCGTTGGTCCGGTCGGCGCGGCTTTCGGCGAACCATTCATGCTTGTCCGACGTGTGGCTGATGACCTGATCGATGATGACCTTCAGGCCAAGCTCATGCGCGCGGTCTATCAGCGCATCGAAATCCGCAAGACTGCCGAATAACGGGTCGATGTCGGTATAGTCCGACACGTCATAACCCATATCCTTCATCGGCGAGGTGAAGATCGGACTAAGCCAGATTGCATCCGCGCCCAGCCCCGCGATGTGATCCAGCCGCGAAGTGATTCCGGGAAGATCTCCGATGCCGTTCCCCGTGGCATCCTGATAGGAACGGGGATAGATCTGATAGACAATTGCGCCACGCCACCATTCAGCCATCAAAAAAACTCCTTGTGGATCGCGAGGGTTTCGCGCTCGGTGCAAGTGTCGCTGCGCGATTCGTCTATGTTAGCGATACCAGTGATCGCCTTGAAGCGCATAACGGCGCGACATCGGCATGGGCGAGCATTCGGTCAGGAATGGCCGGTTCCGGTATCAAAGGCTCTCTATGCGATAATCAAACGCGGCGCTTGCGCTTTATGCTTGTACCGAGTGCCGTATGCCGGTTTCGCTGACGTGCAAATCAGTGGTCGCTGTAGACAACTGACCCGTAGAGGCTAAGGTTTCGCAAGGGATTTCATGATCAGGGAGGATAACATGAGACGGAATTTTCTGACGACGGCCATTGCGGCCACGGTAATCGGTCTTGCGGGCACAACAGCCACGCTTGCCCAGGAATACACGTTCAAGCTGCACCATTTTCTGGGTGCCAAGGCCCCGGCGCAGACCCAGATGCTGGAGCCTTGGATAAAACAGGTCGAGGAAAACTCTGGCGGCCGGGTGAAGATCGAGATCTTTCCCGCGATGTCGCTTGGCGGCAAACCGCCAGAGCTGGTTCAGCAGGCCCGCGACGGCGTCGTGGATCTGGTCTGGACGGTCAACGGTTACACGCCGGGCCTGTTCACCCGCACCGAGGTTTTCGAACTTCCGGGCGTCTATACGAATGACCCCGTGGCCACCAACCTGGCCATGTACGATATGTTCGAGGATGACCTGAAAGAGGAATACAAGGGTCTGGAGGTCATGTGGCTGCATGTCCATGCCGGGCAGGCGATGATGATGGTCGACAAAGAGGTCCGCAGCCCGGCCGATCTGGAGGGGATGAAGATGCGCATCCCCACCCGCACCGGCGCGTGGGTGATCGAGGCGCTGGGCGCTTCTCCACTGGCGACACCGGTGCCGGAGGTGCCGACGGCGCTGTCCAAGAAGGTGATCGACGGCACGCTTCTGCCATGGGAAATCATTCCGCCGCTGAAGCTTCAGAACCAGATCGAGTATTTCATCGAAGGCCATGAAAAGACCCGTCTGGGCACGACCACGTTCCAGGTGTCGATGAATGGCGAACGCTGGAATGGCTTGCCCGACGACATCAAGAAAGCGTTCAGCGACGCGTCGGGCCGCGACTGGTGGGGACAGGTCGGCGAATACTGGCGCGCCTCGGATGACTTTGGCATCAGCCTGGCCGAGAAAGCCGGCAAGCAGCATGTCACGCTGACCAAAGAAGAAACCGACGCCTTCATGTCGCAGCTTGAACCGGTCGTTCAGAAATGGGTCGATGATGTTACCTCCAAGGGCATCGACGGCGCGGATCTGGTGGAAAAGGCGCGTAGCCTGTCCAAGCAGAATGCGATGTAATCCGCATGGCTGACATGCACCTCGCGTCGGGAACGGGGCCTTCGGGCCTCGTTTCGCGTCTGATCACGGGCTGGGCGCTGCTGGGCGGTCTTGTCCTGCTGGCAGTCGTTCTGATGAACACATGGTCGGTGATCGGCAATCAGTTCGGCACGCCGTTCCCCGGCGATTTCGAGATGACAGAGGTTGGCATCTGCGTCGCCGCCTTTGCTTTTCTGCCCTATTGCCAACTGTCCGGCGCGAATGTGACCGCCGACATCTTCACCAGCGGGGCAAGCCCGTTCTGGCTGGCGATTTTCTCGCTTGCGGCATCCGTGGTCGCGCTGGCGTTCTCGGCGCTGTTGCTGTGGCGGATGTATGCCGGGTTGCTTGATCAGAAGAATTACGAATACACGACGGCGATCCTGCAATTCCCGCATTGGCTGGCCTTCATCCCGATCCTCATTTCGCTGGCGCTTCTGGCGGTGGCCTCGATCATGACACTCGCCGCTTCGGCGCGACAACTCTGAAGGCGGCGACATGGATGCATTGATGATCGGGTTTCTGGGCCTCGGCGTGCTGGTTCTGCTGATCGGCCTGCGCATGCCGATCGCCTATTCGATGATTCTGGTGGGCGGGGTGGGCGTGACCATCCTGAACGGCCCGTCGATCTTTTTCTCGCAGCTCAAGACCTTGGCTTATGGCCAGTTCTCCATCTACGATCTGTCGGTCGTGCCGATGTTCGTGTTGATGGGCAACTTCTCGACCAAGGCGGGGCTGAGCCGGGCGTTGTTCCGCGCCGCCTCTGTCTGGCTGGGCTGGATGCGCGGCGGGGTGGCGATGGCGGCCATCGCGGCCTGTGCGGGCTTCGGCGCGGTCTGCGGCTCGTCGCTGGCCACCGCGTCCACCATGGGGCAGGTCGCCCTGCCAGAGCTGAAACGCTACAACTATTCCAACGCGCTCGGCACCGGAACGCTGGCGGCAGGCGGTGTACTGGGCATCCTGATCCCGCCCTCGGTGGTGCTGGTCATCTATGCGGTGATCGTCGAGGCGAATATCGTCACCATGTTCATGGCGGCGATGATCCCCGGCATTATCGCGGTGCTGCTGTTTCTGGTGACCATCGCCATTTATGTGCGCATCAACCCTAATGCCGGGCCTGCGGGCGAATTGGCGGACCGGGCAGAGTTCATCTCGTCGTTGGTTGATGTCATCCCGGTCGTGCTGGTCTTCGGTCTGGTGATCGGCGGCATCTATGGCGGGTTCTTCAACCCCACCCCTGCCGCGGCGGTCGGCTGTGTGCTGGTCTGGCTGTACGGTGCCGCGCGCGGTTTCATCAAGGTGAAGGAAACACGCGACGCGCTGCTGGAAACCGCACAGACGACCGGCATGATCTACCTCATCCTGCTGGGCGCGGAGATGCTCAAGATCTTCATGTCGCGTGGCGGGGTTCCGCAAGCGGTGGCAGAATGGATGGCCAATTCCGGCCTCGCGCCGATGACCATCCTGGTGATCCTTCTGGCGGCCTTGATCTTTCTGGGCATGCTGATGGACAGCCTGTCGATGATCCTTCTGGCCATTCCGTTCTTCTGGCCCGTGCTGGTGGAAATCAACGGCGGCGATTACGTCATGGCTGCGGAGGCGGGCTTTGGCATGACCTCCGAGGATCTCAAGGTCTGGTTCGGGGTCCTGGCGTTGATTGTGGTGGAGTTGGGGCTGATCACGCCCCCTGTGGGCATGAACGTCTTTGTCATATCCGCCATCGCCAAGGACGTGCCCATGCGCGAGACGTTCGCCGGCGTGATGCCCTTCTTTCTGGCAGAGCTGGTGCGCGTCGCAATCCTGTTGGCTTTCCCGGCGCTGACGCTCTGGCTGCCAACCTATCTCGGAGGATAACCATGGCCCGCATGACAGCAGGTGGCGCGATTTTCCCGCGGTTGAAGGCGCTGGGGGTGGATTATGTGTTCGCCAATTCCGGCACGGATTTCCCGCCGATCATCGAAGGCCTGGCCGAGGCTGCGGCGCAGGGCGAAGACCTGCCGCAAGCCGTGGTGATCCCGCATGAACACGCGGCGATGGGCATGGCACATGGCTATTACCTGGTCTCGGGCCGCCCGCAGGCGGTGATGATGCACACCAATGTCGGGCTCGCCAACGGCTCTATCGGGGCGATCAACGCGGCCTGCGAGAATATCCCCGTGCTGATGATGTCAGGCCGCACTCCGGTGACGGAATCGGACCGTTTCGGTGCCCGCACCGTCCCCATCGGCTGGGGGCAGGAGATGCGCGACCAGACGGCGCTGGTGCGCGAGGCGGCCAAATGGGACTACGAACTGCGTTTCCCCGAACAGATCTCGGGTCTTCTGGATCGTGCTTTTGCCATTGCCAACTCGACACCCAAGGGGCCGGTCTATCTGTCCCTCCCGCGTGAGGTTCTGTGCGAGGAAGTGGACGCAGATGCGCTGTCCGCCCCCGCCACGATCCGCCCGTCGCTGGGGGCAGGCGATCCGGCCGCCATTGCCGAGGCCGCCGCCCTGTTGGCCAATGCGCGAAACCCGTTGATCATCGCGCAGCGCGGTGTCGGCACCGATGCGGTGTTTGACGCCTTTGGGGATTGGGTCGCGCGCCACGGCATCGCGGTCGCGTCTTGGTGGGCCACGCATCTGTCGCTGCCCACCGATCATCCATGTCACATCGGCGCCGACCCCGGTGCGGCGATGGCCGAGGCCGATGTGGTGCTTGTGATAAACTCGCTGGCGCCGTGGTGGCCGGACAAACACAAGCTGGCCGACGACACCAAGGTCATCAACATCGGGCCAGATCCGATTTTCAACCGCTTTCCTGTCCGCATGTTCCCGTCGAACGTCACCATTCAGGGCGAGACGGCACTGATCCTGCCCGCTTTGATGCAGGCAGTGGATGCCGCACCTGACCATCCTGACACCGAAACGCGCCGAGTGGCCTTGGCCGAGGCGTCTGCAACGCGGTTGGCGGCAGAGCGTGCCGCCGCGTTGGGCGACACGGCCAAGGGCATCACCAAGGCTCAGGTCAGCCATGCCCTTGGCGAAGCTCTGGCCGGGCACGGGCAGGCTTTCAGCGTCTTTTCGGAACTGGGCGCGCAGCTTGGCCCGCTGGCCTGCCGCGAAAGGCTGAACTGGTTTCAGGAACCGCATTCCGGCGGGCTTGGGTGGTCCTTTCCGGCAGCGCTTGGCGCGCAATTGGCCGCGCCTGACCGGACCTGCGTCGCGACGCTGGGGGATGGCAGTTACATGTTCGCCAATCCCACCGTCTGCCACCAGATCGCCGAGGCTCTGGAGCTGCCGATTCTGGTGGTGATCCTGAACAACGCCGAATGGGGGGCGGTGCGCCAATCGGTGTCGCAGCTCTATCCCGGCGGCCATGCCGCGCGCGCCAACACCATGCCGCTGACCAGCCTGTCGCCGGTGCCGGATTTCACCCTGACCGCGCAGGCCAGCCGCGCCTGGACGCGCGACGTCACCGACCCCGCCGAGGTCGCCACCGCCATCGACGATGCCCTGCGGGTGATCCGCGAAGAGCGCCGCCTTGCGCTGCTGAACATCCGCATTCTTCCCTGAAACGGCAGCCAAAGCGGATCAAAATGAGCACTCTGAAACCGCCCTTCCGCGCCGACCATGTGGGCAGCCTGCTGCGTCCGCAGGCAATCACGGCCGCTCGCAAGAAACACCCCGAAGGGGACGGCCTGTCGCCCGCTGGTCTCAAAACGGTCGAAGATGCCGAGATCCCCGCGCTGATCTAGATGCAAGAAGAGGTCGGCCTGAAAGCCGTTACCGACGGCGAGGCGCGACGGTCCTTCTGGCATTATGATTTCATGGGAATGCTCGACGGGTTCGATCTGGTCGAACGCGAAGAGGGTGTGCAATTCGCGGGTGTCAAACTGCGGCCCATTTTCCCGACGATCTCCGGCAAGCTCGGCTTTCCCGATGACCACCCGATGCTCGTGATCTTCAACAAGAATGACGTGGACATCTACTTTATGGAGTATGACACCGACCGCGCCGGCGGGCTGGAGCCGCTGAAGCTGCTGCCCAAGGGTGCCAAGCGGGTCATGCCGGGTTTTGTCACCATCAAGACCGGTGAGCTGGAAACACTCGACGATCTCAAGGCGAAGTTCGACGAGGCTTCGAAATATGTCGATATCGACCAGTTGGGCATTGCTCCGCAATGCGGGTTTGCTTCCACCGAGGAGGGCAACTCGATCACGCCCGATGATCAGCGTCGCAAACTGGACCTGATCGTGAAGGTCGCCGAAGAGGTCTGGGGCGGAGTCTGAGGCCCAGTTCCGAAACCGACCGGCAGACGCGACAGGTTGTTGCGTCTGCCGCGTTGTAAAACCAATACGCGGCTCTGTGCCACGCAGCGGCACGTGCCCCGGCCTCGAGCCGGGGCCTTTGCTCTTTCCGCATAATAGTGCAACACACCACCAACGGGCACAGGGGTGCGGCGCAGAAAACTGCTGTCTTGCTCTGACACATGCCGAGGCGCGCAAAGGTAGACCGCAAAGTGATAGACAATAGCCTCCTGTTGATCGGATTGGCCTTCGCATTGGGCGGGATTCTGAAAGGGGCGACAGGGGCAGGGGCACCGCTGATTGCCGTGCCGCTGATCGCAATGCTCTATGACGTCCGGCTCGCGGTTGCAGTGTTCGCGCTCCCCAATGTGGTGACGAATGCCGTTCAGGTCTGGCAATTCCGCGACGCGCGCGTGCCGAAACTGTCGTTGCGGTTTGCGCTTGCCGGTGCGGTGGGGACAGGGGTGGGCACTCTGGCTCTGACCGCCCTGAACGCTGCGGCGCTGCTGCTGGTCGTGGCGGCGGTCATGTTGCTTTATATCGGGTTCCGGATGGCGCGTCCCGACTGGTCGTTGTCGTTCGCACTGGCGTCGGTCCTGGCTTGGCCGATGGGGGCTTTGTCGGGCGTCTTGTTCGGGATTTCGGGCCTGTCCGCGCCGGTCAGCCTGACCTATCTCAATGCAACCGGTTTGGATCGCCGTAACTTTATTGCGACAGTAACGTCACTGTTTCTGGCCTCGGGGTTGGTGCAGATTCCGCTGTTGTTGTGGTACGGCATCATGTCCTCACAGACTATCCTGTTGGGCCTTGCCGCCATTGCGCCGCTGCTCGCCGGGATGCCCGTGGGCGCATGGCTGGCGCGCCGCATCTCGAAACAGGTTTTCGACAAGACGATCCTGGCGCTGCTCTGCGTTCTTGCGGTCAAGCTGGTCTGGGACGCGCTGACCTGACATGCGGCGGCCTGTGGTCCGGTTCATCCGCCATTGCACGCCGCAGGCCCGGAGCGTCCAATGGCGGATCGGTTCCCCAAGACGGCCCGCTAGCGTGCGCGGCCCAAACACTCTTCGATCGTTGTGGAGAGCGCCTCAAGCAGTCCCGCATAAAGCCCGGCCCCCGCTGGCAGTTCCGCGCCCAACGGGTCAAGCACCGCATGAGCTGCGCCCTCAGGACTGACGGCCCGGATAAGGCCCGCGTTATATTGCGGCTCCGAGAACACGCACTGCACGCCGGCATCCGTCAGGCGATCGCGCAGCGCTGTCAGACGTGCGGGACCGGGTGCCGATGCATCGTTCATCGCGATGGCACCCAGAGGCGTCAGACCAAAGCGATGTTCGAAATACTGGAAGGCATCGTGATAGACGGTGAAGGATCGTTTCGACAGCGGTGAAAGCCGGTCCGCGATGTGTTGCTCCTGCACTTCGAGAGCCTCTATCGCCGTCTGGGCATTCGCGCGGTAGGTGTCGGCATTGTCCGGATCGGCATCGCCGAGCGCTTGTGCAATAGCTGCCAGCCAAACCCGTGCATTGGACGGATCGAGCCATGCATGCGGATCGGGGCCGGAATGGGTGTGGCCCGACGCCGCGTGATGGTCGTCGTCACCGTGCGCTTCATGCTCGTGACCGTGATCCGTATCGTCCTGTGCATGTTCCGACGCCGCATGGTCATCGTGAGCGTGCCCATCGTGCGATTTTTCCTCGGGTGCGTCCTCTGCGTGAACCTCATCTGCGTGGGCGTCGTCGTCATGAGGATGCTCTGCTTCAAACAGCGGCCCTTCGCGTGTCTGCAGAACTTCAGTTCCGGCGGCGTCCAGCAGCGCGACATGCAACGCCTCCCCCGACAGCGTTTCCAGCGGACCCGTCAGCCATGGCGTCAGCGCAGGACCGACCCAGAAGACCAGCTCGGCCTCTTGCAGGGCGCGGGCCTCGGTCGGGCGCAGCGCGTATCCGTGTGGAGACGCACCGGGGCGCAGCAGCACATCCGGCGTGCCCAGCCCGTCCATGACCTGCGCCGCCAGCGACTGAACGGGCAGGATGTCGGTGACCACATCGGGGACGTCGGCATTTGCAGCGCCGCAGAAAACTGTGGCGGCCAGAATGAAAGATCGCATCGTATCGGCTCCGGATTTTTCAGCTATGAGTCGGCTCTTGTTAAATGTAACAGTATAACATATCAAGCGCTGACCGCGGAGGTGACCGCAAGGAGGCAGCAGATGGCAACACTCGGATTTGAAGCGCATGACCATAAACACTGCATCACGGATGGGCTGGAAGAGCTTCGCACCCAATGTGCTGCGAAGAATCTGCAACTGACGCCGGTCCGCAAGCGGGTGATGGAGCTGCTTCTGGAAAAGCACCGTGCACTTGGGGCGTATGAAATCCTTGAACATCTGCGTGCCGAAGGGCTGGGAACGCAGCCGCCGGTGGCTTATCGGGCGCTGGATTTTCTTGTCACAAACGGGTTTGCTCACCGGATCGAGCGGCTGAATGCCTTTGTCGGCTGCGCCCATCTTGGCAAGCAGCACATCCCTGCCTTTCTGATCTGTCGCGGGTGCAACGCCGTGGCCGAATCGCCTTCGGGGCGGGTCAGCCGGGTGTTGGGACGCGCGGCCCGCGAGATCGGGTTTCAGGTCGAAAAACTGGTCGTCGAGGCTGAGGGTGTCTGTCCGTCCTGCGCCGAAAAGGCCCCTGCATGAGCCTGATCGAGGCGCGTGGGCTGGCCGTCCGGTTGGGCGCGCAAACCGTGCTGAGCGGGGTAGATTTCGACATCTCCCCACGCGAGATCGTCACCGTGGTTGGCCCCAACGGATCGGGCAAGTCCACCCTGCTGCGGGCGCTGATCGGTGCCGTGCCAATATCGGCGGGCCGAGTGACGCGGGCGCAGGGGCTGCGGCTGGGCTATGTGCCGCAAAAGCTGCAAATCGACCCGACGCTTCCCATGACGGCGCGGCGGTTTTTGAATTTGCCGGTGCGCGCGACGCCACGAAAGACGGCCGCTGCGTTGGAACGGACCGGGGCGGCCGGCCTTGAGGCTCGGCAATTGGCGGACCTTTCGGGCGGGCAGCTTCAGCGCGTGGTTCTGGCGCGCGCGCTGCTGGCCGATCCGCAGATCCTGCTGCTGGACGAGCCGACACAGGGGCTGGATCAACTGGGGTCCGCCGCCTTCTACCGGTTGATCGAGGACATCCGCACCGATCTGGGCTGCGCCATTTTGATGGTCAGTCACGAGCTGCATGTGGTGATGAGCGCCAGTGACCGGGTGATTTGTCTCAACGGACATGTATGCTGTCACGGCACGCCAGAAGTCGTGGCAAGCGCGCCGGAATACCGCGCTTTGTTCGGCAGCGGGACGCAAGGCGCATTGGCGCTGTACCGGCACGAACATTCGCACCGGCACGACCACGACCATGACCACAACCATTCGCATGAAGAGGCGCATTGATGCTGGATGATTTCATGGTGCGCGCGGCGCTGGCGGGATTGGGCGTGGCCTTGGCCGCGGCACCGCTGGGATGTTTCGTGGTCTGGCGCCGCATGGCCTATTTCGGGGACGCCACGGCCCATGCGGCGATCCTTGGTGTGGCGCTGTCATTGATGCTGTCGATCTCTGTTTTCGCCGGCGCGCTGTCGGTGGCGTTGCTGACGGCGGTGACGGTCACGGCTCTGTCGGGGCGCGGGCAGGCTGTGGATACGTTGCTGGGCGTGGTGGCGCATTCCGCGCTGGCGGTTGGCCTGGTCGCGGTCAGCCTGGTCGGCGGGCGGGTTGAGCTTTCAGCCTATCTGTTCGGTGACATCCTGGCAGTGGGGCGCGGCGACCTGGCGGTGATCTGGGGCGGCGCAGTGCTGGTGTTGGGGCTGCTGGCGTGGAAATGGTCTGACCTGCTGACTGCGACGATGGGCGCGGATCTGGCGCGCGCCAGCGGTATAGATCCGGGGCGTATCCATATGGGCATGGCGCTGGCGCTTGCCGTGGTGGTGGCCGTGGCGATCAAGGTCGTGGGCGCGCTTCTGATCGGCGCGCTTCTGATCGTGCCCGCCGCCGCCGCACGGCCGCTTGTCCGCACGCCCGAGGCGATGGCCGCCGTGGCGCTGGTGATTGCGGTGCTATCCGTCGCCGGCGGGCTTTGGGGGGCCTACCACGTCGATGCGCCCGCCGGTCCTGCCATTGTCTGCGCGGCGGCGTTGGTCTTTGTTCTGGTCAATCTCGGCAAGCTTCTGGCCCGCAAGTAAGGGGCTGGGCTATAGTTGCAAATATTTGCGCAACAGGCGGATCAGCTGCTTCGCCTCCTCATCGCTGAGCCGGTCCAGCTCATGTTCGGTATGGGTGAAAAACGCCTCTTGCCGGTCATCGACAAACCTGCGGCCTTTGGCGGTCAGGCGCAGTTCCATGCCGCGCCGGTCATTGTCAGGGACGGACCGGACGATCAGTCCGCGCTCTTCGAAATGCTGAATCAGCTTGGTCATGTGGGGCCGCTTGATCCGCAACCGGTTCGCCAACGCCCCCTGTCGGATGCCGGGGTTTTCATACAGCAGCCAAAGCACGGAAAATTCACCCGGTTTCAGCCCATATTGTGACAGGTTCTCAAAAAAAGTTTCGAACACTTCAACCTGTGCCATCCTCATCACAAAGCCGAATGACGTGCCAAGCCGTCCGAGGTCGATTTCATTCCCGTCTTTGGGTGGGTCGGGGGGCTGTTTTATACTCATGTCTCCTGCGAGTGTGCTGCCGTGGCGGCCAAGTATATGTGCAAAGTAACGCAGATCGCCTTCGTCCTTGCTTTGTGTTGCGGATTTTGTTTCGATGTGAACAAGTTTCGCCGACCGCCGTGGGAGGGTGCGATCAGCAACACCATGAACATCCGCAAACCAAAGGTATGGGCACCCGTTCTTGAAAGCAAGACGCGCGCGGATGGCAGTATTTTGATCCGCCGGGTTGATCCTCTCAGGGCGTATCCGGAGGCTATTACAGCGTGCATTGCACATTGGGCCGACGTCGCGCCGGAGCGGACCTGGATGGCAGAGCGTGGCGCGGATGGTGACTGGCTGCGGGTCAGCTACGCTGAGCTTCGCAATGTCGTGACACGCGTCGGGCAGATGCTGCTGGACGCTGATCTGTCGGTCGAGCGGCCGTTGCTGATCCTGTCGCGGAACTCGCTTGAACACGCGATCATGGCTTTGGCTGCGCAGCATGTGGGGATCGCATCGGCGGCGATCTCACCCGCCTATTCGTTGGTCTCGACCGATCACGAAAAACTGCGCGCGGTTATTGGACAAATCACGCCGGGCTTGGTGTTCACCCAGTCGGGATCCGAATATCGGACAGCAATCGAGGCTGCTGTGCCTGCTTCTATTCCGGTCGTTTGTGTGACGGACCCGTTCGCGGGGCGCGCGGTCCGCCTGTGGGACAACGTCGTCGCCACCCGCCCGACAGAGGCTGTGGCACAGGCGCATGCTGCCGTCACACCCGATACAGTGGCAAAGTTCCTGTTCACATCGGGCACGACAGGCAGTCCCAAGCCGGTGATCCGGACACATCGGATGCGGTGTGCCAATCAACAACAGGTGCGCGATTGCTTCGCCTTCATGGCGGACGAGCCGCCGGTGCTGGTGGACTGGGCACCTTGGAACCACACCGCGAGCGGCAACAAGTTGTTCAACATGCCGCTTTATAACGGCGGCACCTATTACATTGACCATGGACGCCCCAGCCCCGATGGCATGGCCGAAACGCTCCGCAACCTCAGGGAAATCGCGCCGACATGGTTCTTTAACGTACCTGCCGGGGTCGAGCTTCTGGTTCACGCAATGGAGGACGACGCCCAGTTACGCGAGAATTTCTTCAGCCGTCTGAACATGCTGATGTATGCCGGGGCGGGATTGGCGCAACACACATGGGACCGGCTTGTCGAACTGTCACAAGAGATGCGGGGCGCTCAGGTCCTGATGACCACCGGGCTGGGCGCGACCGAGACCGGGCCGTTCTCGCTTTATTGTACGCAACCCCAGGCACGGCCGGGCAATGTCGGCATTTCTGCACAAGGCGTCGAGATGAAGCTGATGCCAGCGGACGACAAGCTGGAGCTACGTCTGCGCGGCCCCAACATCACGCCCGGTTATTGGCGCAATCCGGCATTGACGGCGGCGGCATTCGACGAGGAAGGGTTTTACCGTTTGGGCGACGCGGTGCGTTATGCCGAAGCCGGTAT
Organism: Primorskyibacter flagellatus; assembly: GCF_900176485.1. GTDB lineage: Bacteria > Pseudomonadota > Alphaproteobacteria > Rhodobacterales > Rhodobacteraceae > Primorskyibacter > Primorskyibacter flagellatus. Next base: position 86,160 of record NZ_FWYD01000008.1, on the reverse strand, counting down.
GCCCGAACGCGGGTTCTTTTTCGATAGGCGCATTGCCGAGAATTTCAAACTGGCACCGGAACCTGGCTGGCCGTCGGTGCGCTGCGGGCAAAGCTGTTGGACCAGTTGGGGGGCGTCGTGCGCGATGCCGTCATCACCGGCGAGAACGAGGCAGAACCGGGCGCATTGCTGGTGCCGTTCTGGCTGCGGCTGCGCGCGCTTGCGCCTGACGCCGAGACCGAGGCCGAGGTCGAGGTGCTGGCGCATCCCGGAGTGCGGTCCGCAGTGGGCCGAAGGCCAGCGTCCCATGTTACGGCTTCGACCGGATCGGCGTCATGCATCACCCATGTCATCGTGATGGCCGACCCGCTGGATCTGGACAGAGGCGAAGTCACGGACAAGGGTTCCGTGAACCAGCGCGCCGTGCTGCACCACCGGCAGGATCTGCTGGCCACGCTTTACAGCGGCGATCCACAGGTCATCCGACCGGATAACGGACGCGCGGCATAAATCACTTGGCACTGCCCGGACAGCCGGGCAACGTCTGAACAAAGGCACGCCAAAAGGCGGCACATCACTTAAAGGGAGGAATTTTATGAAACTCAGAACATTGCTTGGCGCGACTGCGGCGTTGGCGGGGCTTGCTGGGGGTGCAACCGCGCAGGAAATCAACCTTCGGATTGCCAATTGGTTGCCGGCGACCCATCCGGTTCAGACGCTCGGTATCGAGCCATGGGCCCAGTCGCTGAGCGAGGCCTCGGGCGGGCGCATTGGCGTGACGATCTTTCCGTCCCAGCAACTTGGCGCGGCACCTGACCACTACGACATGACGCGCGACGGCATTGCCGATATCGGTTATGTGAACCCCGGCTATCAGGCGGGCCGTTTTCCGGTCTATAGCCTGATCGAGATTCCGTTCCACATGGACAATGCCGAGCGCGGCGCGCAGGCGATGCACGAATGGTACGCGCCGATTGCCGAGACAGAGATGGCGGATGTCAAATTCTGTCTCGCCAACCCGCATGATCCCGGCACGTTTCATTCCAAAGAGCCGATCCTTGAACCCGGTGACGTTAAGGGCCTGAACGTACGCCCCGCCCATGCCACCATGTCGCGGTTCGTGTCGATGCTGGGCGGCGGTCCGGTGCAGGTGCCTGCCCCAGAGGCGCGCGAAGCCATTGCCAACGGTACGGCCGATGCGATCACCTTCCCGTGGAACTCTATCTGGATCTTCGGGATCGACAGCGAGGCGAAGCAGCATCTCGACATGCCGTTCTACGTCTCGGCGCAACTGCTGCTGATCAACAAGAACACCTACGATTCCATGCCGGATGATTTGAAACAGGTGATGGACGATCACTGTACTCCTGAATGGTCTGCACGTTTTTCCAAAGGTTGGGCCGAGAACGAAGCCTCGGGGCGCGCCAAGGCGCTGGAAGATGACAGCCATACCGTCAACGTGCCCACCGAAGAACAGGTGACGATGTGGCAGGACGCTGCCGCGCCGCTGGTGGATCAGTGGAAAGAAGACGCGACCAAGGCGGGTGTAGATGCGCAGGCGGTCTATGACAGCTATATAAGCAAGCTCGAAGAGCACGACGCAAAGTTCTGACCCCCATTCTTTAAGGAGAGCGGGCGTTGCGCTGATCGGTGCAACGCCCCTTTTTGACCCCATGCTGAAATTTCAACACGCACTGGACCGGATCTCGCTTGGCATCGAAATGGTCGCGGGCGCATTGATGGCGCTGGTCACCGTGCTGGTGGTGATCTCCGCCATCAGCCGGTATCTTTTTGCCTATCCGCTGCCCGACGCATTTGATCTGGGCCGCCTGTTGCTGGGGGCTGCAATCATGTGGGGCTTTGCCAGCGTCGGTTATCGCGGCAGCCACATCAAGGTGGACATTTTGGCAGAGATAGCCGGACCGGGCATACGCCGTTGGATTGATGCCTTTGCCTGGACGCTGCTGCTGATTTTCACCGTGGTGCTGTGCTGGAAAATGTTCGGACGGGTCGTGGGTGCCGCCACGTCGGGCGAATCCACGATGGACCTGCGCCTGCCTGCCTGGCCGGTGATGGCCCTGATTTGGGCCGGGGTACTGGTGTCCATTCCGGCGATTGTGGCGCGGCTGATCCTCGTTGTGTCGGGGCGCGGCACGTTGGACCATTTTGACAGCGCTGATGTGGGCGATCCGGATGATAGGGGTGCTGTTTGATATGAGTTCCGACTTTCTTGCCATTGGCGGCTTCGTCGCTCTTTTCGTGATGATGATCCTGCGTGTTCCCATCGGCATCGCCATGGGGATCGTCGGCATCGGCGGCTTTGCGTCGGTCGTCGGCTGGGGGCCTGCGCTGTCAGTGCTGGCGCAATCGCCCATTCGCACGATCACCGATTTCAATCTGTCGCTGATCCCGTTCTTCGTGCTGATGGGCGTTTTGGCCACCAATTCCGGCATGAGCCGCGAGCTGTTCCGCACTGGCCAGAAATGGCTCGGCGGCTTTCGCGGTGGCATGGCCTTCTCGACCATCGGGGCCTGCGCGGGCTTCGCCGCGATCTGCGGATCATCCGTCGCCACGGCCGCCACGATGACCAAGATCGCCTTGCCGGAGATGCGCCGTGAAGGCTACCCGGATGAGGTGGCCACCGGCGTCATCGCGGCGGGTGGCACGCTTGGCATCCTGATCCCGCCCTCGGTCGTGCTGGCCGTTTACGGATTCATCACCGAACAGGATATTGGCACGCTGTTCATTGCGGGCATCGGGCCGGGGCTGCTGGCAATCGTAATGTATATGGTCGCCGTGCGCGTCGCCTATGGTCGTGTCCTGCCGCCGGGAAAGCGCTTTGATCTGGGCGAGGCGGTGCGGTCCCTATCGGGTGTGTGGGCGGTGATGCTGCTGTTTGTCGCCATCATCGGGTCCATTTACTTTGGCCTCGCCACCGCGACAGAGGCCGCCGCCGTCGGGTCCTTCCTGACAGCACTTATCGGCATCGCGAGGGGGCGGCTGAACGCACGACAATTGATGGACAGTCTGGTCGAGGCGCTGCGGACATCTGTGGCGATTTATACCATCCTGATCGGCGCCATCCTGTTTGGCTATTTCCTTGCGATCACCCAGACGCCGCAGAAGATCACCGCGTGGCTTGTGGCGATGGATATCGGCACCTATGGCACGTTGACGCTGATCCTGATTTTCTTTGTGCTGATGGGCTGTATTCTGGATGCCATGGCGATGATCATCCTGTTGGTGCCCATCGTCTATCCGGTGATTATTCAGTTGGGGTTTGATCCGATCTGGTTCGGCGTCATCATCGTGATGACGGTGGAACTTGGCCTGATCACACCGCCCGTGGGCATGAATGTCTTTGTCATCAACTCCATCGCGCGAGAGGTTTCCTTGCCCAAAATCTTCAAGGGCGTACTGCCTTTCGTGGCAGCAGACATCATCCGGCTGGTTCTGCTGATCGCTTTCCCGGCCATCGTGATGTTCCTGCCGACGACGATGAACTGATGCACTGGCGATACGTCTCCGGTGCGGAGTCGGTATAACTCTGAAGCCTTCACGCACAAAGCGGGACCAACGGCCCCGCTTTGCTGATTAGCAACGATGTTTGCTGCACAGCCCGGTTAGGCCGTGCGAAGGGGCGGTGTGCCCCATTCCGCGGTGTCAGGCCGCAGCAGGCTTCGAGCCGAACCGTCCGTAGAAGTCTTGCCCTTTGCTTGCCATCTCGCGCAGCAGGTCGGGGCAGGCGAAACGGTCGCCATGCGCGCTGGACAACTGATCGCAGCGCTCTGCCGCATAGGGTGCGCCGATGATGTCGAGCCAACTGAACGGGCCACCGGACCACGGCGCGAAACCCCAGCCAAGGATCGCGCCCACATCGCCTTCGCGGATGTCTTCCAGCACGCCTTCTTCCAGCGCGCGGACCGCTTCCAGCACCTGCGCAAACAGCAGCCTGTGTTGGACTTCGATCAACGAGGGTTGTTCGTCCGTCACGGCGTAGCGTTCCCCCAGACCGGACCACAGACCCTGACGCTTGCCCTTGTCGTCATAGGTGTAGAAACCGGCTTTGGATTTGCGGCCCAGACGACCTTCGTCTTCCATCCAGAAGATCACCTCGTCCACCGCGCCGTCGGGATAGGCATCTCCCATCGCGGCCTTGGTCGCGCGGGCAATCTTTGCACCCAGATCAATCGAGGTTTCGTCCACCAGTTGCAGCGGGCCCAGCGGCATGCCGACCATCTTGGCGGCATTCTCGATCAACGCGGGCGCGACACCCTCGGCAACCATGCGGATGCCTTCGTTGATATAGGGGATGATGCAGCGATTGGCGTAGAAGAACCGCGCATCGTTCACGACGATGGGCGTCTTGCGGATCTGGCGCACGAAATCCAGCGCCTTGGCAACGGCGCGCGTTCCTGTCTCTTTGCCTTTGATGATCTCGACCAGCATCATTTTCTCGACGGGGCTGAAGAAATGGATGCCAATATACTGTTCCGGCCGCTTGCTGGCCTTGGCCAGATCGCTGATCGGCAGGGTAGAGGTGTTGGTGGCGAAGATGCAGTCCTCGCCGATCACAGCCTCGACGGCCTGCGTGACCTCTGCCTTGATCTTGGGATCCTCGAACACCGCCTCGATGATCAGATCGCAGCCTTTCAGCGCGTCATAATCGGTGGTGGCGGTGATCCGGCCCAGCACTTCTTCCTTCTTCTCGGGCGTGGCTTTCTTTCTGGCGATGCCCTTGTCCATGTAATCGGCGGTATAGGCCCGGCCCTTGTCGGCAGCCTCTTGCTTTTGATCCAGCAGCACGACCTCTATCCCGGCCTGCGCCGACACCAGAGCGATACCCGCGCCCATCATGCCCGCGCCCAGAATGCCGACTTTCTTGACTTTCTGATCCGCGACATCGGGACGGTTCGCGCCTTTCTCCAACGCTTCCTTGTTGATGAACAGCGACCGGATCATCGCGCCGGAGGACGGGTTCAGCAGCACGTTGGTGAACCAGCGCGCTTCGATCTTCAACGCCGTATCGAAAGGAACAAGAGCGCCTTCATAGACCGCGGACAGCAGCGCCTTGGCGGCGGGGTAGACGCCCTTGGTCTTGCCGTTGACCATCGCGCTGGCACCCACGAAGGTCATGAAGCCAGCCGGATGATAAGGCGCACCGCCGGGCATTTTATAACCCTTGGCGTCCCAGGGTTTGACGATGTCGGCATCCTTGGCCTCCAGCACCCAGGCCTTTGCGGCGGCCAGTGGATCCTCGACAACCTCGTCGATCAGTCCAGCGACCTTGGCTTTCTTCGGGTCAAGCAGCTTGCCTTCCAGCAGATAGGGTGAGGCCGCCATCGCGCCCATCTTGCGCACCAGCCGGGTGGTGCCGCCAAGACCGGGGAAGATGCCGACCATGATTTCGGGCAAGCCGATCTTCGCCTTGGGATCGTCAGCGCAGAAAATGCGGTGGCAGACCAGTGGCAGCTCGTATCCGATGCCAAGTGCCGTGCCGGGCAGGGCGGCGGCGATGGGTTTGCCGCCCTTGTTCTTGTCGTCCATGCCTGCGCGCTCGATCTTGCGCAGCAGCTTGTGCTTGGCCATCGTGCCTTCGAACAGCCCGCGCGCCGGGTCGTCGCCCGCGCTTTGCTTCATCTTGGCGATGATGTTGAGATCCATGCCGCCCGCGAAGGTCGACTTGCCGGAGGTGATGACAATGCCCTTGACGGCGTCATCGGCGAGGGCGTCGTCGATCAGGCCGTCAAGCTCGTCAAAGCCTTCCAGCGACATGACGTTCATGGATTTTTCCGGAACGTCCCAAGTGATGACGGCAACGCCGTCGCTGTCTGTGGCCATCGTGAAATCGGTCATGGCAGGTCTCCGTGGATCAGTGTCTATTTGCGTAAGCATGCGTGTAAGGCCGGGCTGCAGCGGTCATCAGACGCGTTCGATGATGGTCGCGGCCCCCATGCCGGAAGCGATGCAAAGCGTCGCCAGCCCGGTGCTTTTTCCGGTGCGCTCCAACTCGTCCAGAAGCGTGCCGATGATGATCGCGCCGGTGGCCCCCAAGGGATGGCCCATGGCGATCGACCCGCCATTGACGTTGACGCGGTCGTCACTCACGTCAAACGCCTGCATGAAGCGCAGCACCACGGCGGCAAAGGCCTCGTTCACCTCGAACAGGTCGATATCCTTGATGCTCATGCCGCTGTCGGCGAGGATCTTCTCGGTCACGGGAACCGGACCGGTCAGCATGATCGTCGGATCGGTGCCGATCTTCGCCGTCGCCTTGATGCGGGCGCGGGGCGTCAGCCCATGCGCCTCGCCAAAGGCCTTGCTGCCGATCAGCACCCCGGCAGAACCATCGACGATACCGGAAGAGTTGCCCGCATGGTGAATGTGGTTGATCCGCTCCAGATGCGGGTATTTCATCAACGCCACGGCGTCGAAGCCGGGCATGACCTCGCCCATCTGCTGAAAGCTGGGATTGAGCGCCCCAAGCGATTGCATATCAGTGGCCGGGCGCATGTATTCGTCGCGATCAAGGATCGGCAGGCCGTTCTGGTCGCGCACGGTGATAATGGATTTCGCGAAACGGTCATCCTTCCACGCCTCCGCGGCGCGGCGCTGCGATTCCACCGCCAGCGCATCCGCCTGATCCCGCGTGAAGCCGTATTCGGTAGCAATGATATCGGCACTGATGCCTTGCGGGACAAAATAGCTGTCCATGGCCAGGCTGGGATCCACCGCGATGGCAGCCCCGTCAGAGCCCATGGCAACGCGGCCCATCATCTCGACCCCGCCGGCAATATAGCCGTCGCCGGCCCCGCCGCGGATCTGGTTGGCGGCAAGGTTCACCGCCTCCATACCCGATGCGCAAAAGCGGTTGATCGCCAGTCCGGGAATGGATTCGTCCAGATCCGAGGCAAGCACGGCAGACCGCGCCAGACAGCCGCCCTGTTCGCCGACTTGCGTGACATTGCCCCAGATCACGTCCTCGACGGCGTGGCCTTCAAGCCCGTTACGCTCTTTCAGAGCATTGAGAACCTGTGCGGACAGCCGCAGGCTGGTGACTTCGTGCAAAGCGCCGTCCTTGCGGCCCTTGCCGCGAGGTGTGCGCACCGTGTCGTAGATGAAAGCGTCGGTCATGGTCGTGTCGTCCTTTGCAAGGTCGGTGTCTTTACCTGACTTGGGGGTGTTGGGGGGCGCGGTTCAATGGTGACGTGGCGACGTTTTGCGTAAACTACGTTTCGTCACACCCTGTCTGCAGGGGATCCCGGCATCAAATCATAAGGGTGCTTCCAGCCCGGTTGTTGGCTGAGCCGGGTTAGCCAGGCATCGATGTGCGGCCAGTCCCCGCGAATAAATCCGAAAGGTTCGGGATAATAGAGATAACCACAGCAGCTGAGATCGGCGTTGGTGGGGCTGTCGCCGACGATCCAGTCCCGGCCCTCCAGATGTGTGTTAAGGACGTCGTAGGCCGCTTTGAGCCTGCCTTGCGCGAATGCGATGACCTCGGAGGGACGTTTGGCTTCGGGCAGGAAGTTCATCAGAAACCGGGTCATGCCAGCCTGGCTGGACAGTTTGTGATTGTCCCAGAACATCCAGCGCATGACCTCGCGCGCATCTTCCGGTGTGGTGCCTCCGAACTTGCCCGATTGTTCTGAGACATACTGCTGGATCACGCCGGATTGCGTCAGCTTGACAGGTCCATCGACCATCACCGGCACCTCGCCCATATTGTTGAGCGTATCGCGATAATCGCGCGCCCGTGTCGCCCCGTTGAAGAAATCGACATAGACCGGTTCCCAGTCCAACCCAGAAAACTGTAGTGCGAGCGCTGCTTTATAGGCATTACCGGATTCGCCAAAGCAATGCAGTTGGATGGTCATGGGGCAAGCCCTCCTGTTGTGAAGTTGGCGGAGGTTGTAGCGGGGGCTTCGCGCCCCCGGACCCTCGCAGAGTATTTGTACCAAGAAGAAGCGGTATTCGCGAGCTTGTGGTAACCGGGCATTAACGTTAATGCGCCTATCCTGTCTTTGCGGAACAGGCTGGAGAGCCGATGGCCGCCCGAGGAGAAGCCCCGCCTCGTTCCGGATGCCGCTTGGCCGGTGTTCGAGGTGGGGTGGACCGCCTGCTGCCCACGCCGAAATACGGGTTCGATGTTCGGACCTTCTTCTTGGGGAAAATACTCCACGGGGGTCCGGGGGTGTGAAACCCCCGGCTCTTCATAAGCAAGTTGCGATTCCAACTGTCGTGTCACAGAGTTCTCGCAATCAGCTCTTTCATAATCTCATTCGTGCCGCCGTAGATTCGCTGCACGCGTGCATCTGTCCACATTTCGGCCACTGCGTATTCCTGCATGTAGCCGTAGCCACCATGAAGTTGCAGACAGTCGTCCAGTACTTCGCCCTGGGTGTCGGTGAGCCAGTATTTCGCCATCGCGGCTTTTTCGACGCTCAGTTCTCCGCGCAGATGGTCCGTGATGCAGGCATCCAGGAAGGCGCGGGCGACGGTGGTCTTGGTTTGGCATTCGGCCAGCTTGAACCGGGTGTTTTGAAATTGTGTCAACGGGCCGCCAAAGGCTTCGCGCTCCTTGCAATAGGCTATCGTGCGCTCCACTGCGCCTTCCATCGCGCCGACGGCACCGCACCCGATGATCAGCCTTTCCTGTGGCAGCTGCTTCATCATCTGATAAAAGCCACGGCCATCTTCCTGACCAAGGATGTTTTCCGGCGGGATCTCGATATTGTCGAAGAAAAGCTCTGACGTGTCCGCCGCGTGGCAGCCGATTTTGTCTAGATTGCGCCCGCGTTGAAATCCCTCGGCTCCGTCCGTCTCGACAACCACCAGCGAAACACCCTTGGCACCTTCGGCAGGATCGGTCTTGGCGGCGACAACGATCAGATTGGCATGTTGGCCATTGGTTATGAACGTCTTCTGCCCGGTCAGTCGGTACGCATTGCCGTCGCGGATCGCGCGGGTCTTGATGTTTTGCACATCAGAGCCCGCCGAGGGTTGGGTCATCGCCAAAGCGCCGACAAGCTCTCCGGTTATCATCTTCGGCAGCCAGCGGTTCTTTTGCTCTTCGGTGCCATAGGCCAGCACGTAATGCGCCACGATGCCGGAATGAATGCCGTGACCCCAGCTGGCGAGGTTGGCCCGGCTGCCTTCCATCAGGATCACCGCCTCATGGCCGAAGTCGCCGCCGACACCGCCGTATTCTTCGGGGATCGAAGGGCAGAGCAGGCCCAGTTCACCGGCCTGCGCCCAGGTTTCGCGGTCCATCTGGCCTTGTTCGCGCCAGCGGTCATACTGCGGCATCCATTCATCGGTGATGAACTTCCGCGTCATCTCGGCGAGCATTCGGTGCTCGTCAGTCATCCAGTCCGACGTCATGGGCCTCCCCTCCCTTGTTGTCAGTGTTGACCGGCCCGCTTGCAAAACAGTGGCGGTCAGCGATCTACAGGCCTCGCCGTCCACCAGGTCAGGCCGAAACGTAGCAGAGGGAACGACAGCCTGTCGTCGCCGTCAAGTCAAACGCGATCAGAAAAGCCGTATTTCAAAAACAAGGTCTTGGAATGCTTGTGATTTCGGCGCGGAACACCGGAACAAGACGTGGGGCGGAAGAGGGTGGGGCGTTGGCCCCACCCGCAGTCGTCAGAAGTTTGCGGCGTCCAACGCCATGACAGTGTCGGCACCGCTTTCGATGCGCGCAAGATGCATCTTCGTGGCGGGCAGGTGACGTGCCATGTAATAGCGCCCGGTTGCCAGCTTGGTTTCGTAGAATTCCGCGTCGGAGGCACCGCCATCCAGTGCGGTTTTCGCGGCCAGACCCATGCGCGCCCACATCAGACCAAGGCAGACATGGCCGAAAAGGTGCATGAAGTCATACGACCCGGCCAGCGCGTTGTTGGGGTTCTTCATGCCTTGCTGCATGAAATACATACCCGCCGCCTGAAGATCCTTTGAGGCGGCCTTCAGCGGATCAAGGAAAGCCTTGTCGAAGGCTTCATCGCCGCCGTTATCCTTGATGAAGGTCTTGACCAATTCGAAGAACGCCATGACGTGCTTGCCGCCATCCTGTGCCAGCTTGCGGCCGACCAGATCCAGCGCCTGAATGCCATTCGCGCCTTCGTAGATCATCGCGATCCGGGCATCGCGCGCAAATTGCGACATGCCCCATTCTTCGATATAGCCGTGGCCGCCATAGACTTGCTGCGCCTGCACGGCCATCTCGAACCCCTTGTCGGTCTGGAACCCCTTGATGACAGGGGTCAGAAGCGAGACCAGCCCTTCGGCGTCCTTGTCATCCGAGCGGTGCGATTTGTCGATCAGATGCGCGCCCCAGAAGGTGAAGGCCCGCGCGCCTTCGACAAAGCTTTTCTGATCCATCAGGCTGCGGCGAATGTCCGGATGCACGATCAGCGGATCGGCGGGGCCATCGGGGTTTTCGGCACCGGTGACGGCACGGCCCTGAAGGCGGTCATTGGCGTAGATCACGGCGTTCTGATAGGCGGCTTCGGCCTGTGCATAGCCTTGCAGGCCAACGCCCAGCCGGGCCTCGTTCATCATGGTGAACATGGCGCGCATGCCTTTATGCGCCTCGCCCAACAGGAAGCCCGTGGCACCGTCGTAATTCATCACGCAGGTCGAGTTGCCGTGGATGCCCATCTTTTCTTCGATCTTGCCGCAGGTCACGCCATTTCGTGCGCCAAGGCTGCCGTCGTCATTCACCAGGAACTTTGGCACGATGAACAGCGAAACGCCCTTGATACCTTCGGGACCGCCCGGAATTTTGGCCAACACCAGATGGATGATGTTGTCGGCCAGATCATGCTCGCCTGCGGAGATGAAGATCTTCTGCCCGGTGATCTGATAGCTGCCGTCATCCTGTGGTTCCGCCTTGGTGCGCATCAGGCCCAGATCGGTGCCGCAATGTGGCTCGGTCAGGTTCATCGTGCCGGTCCATTCGCAAGTGACCAACTTGGGCAGATAGGTGGCTTTCTGGTCGTCGGTGCCATGTGTGTGGATCGCCGAATAGGCACCATGCGTCAGACCCTGATACATGTTGAACGCCATGTTCGCGCCGACGAAAATCTCGCCAACCGCAGTGTTCAGCAGGTAAGGCATGCCCTGACCCCCGAATTCCGGGTCACAGTCCAGCGCGGTCCAGCCGCCGTCCTGCATCTGCTTGAACGCTTCCTTGAAGCCCGACGGCGTGCGCACAACGCCGTTTTCCAGCACGCAGCCTTCTGTATCGCCCACCGTATTCAGCGGTGCCAGCACTTCCGTCGCCAGCTTGCCCGCCTCTTCCAGGACAGCACCGGTGAAATCGGCTTCCATCTCGTCATAGCCGGGAATGCCGGTTTCTGCGGCGTTGAGCACTTCATGCAGCACAAACTGCATGTCTTTTGTGGGAGCGATATAACTGGGCATTTGGGTCCTCCGGTAGATGGCGGGGCAGTCCCTATTCGGCCGCCCGCTTGGTCTGGTTCATCGAGGTGAGCATCTTTTCACCCCATTTTATCTGGTCGTCGAGTTCGGCGATGGCAGAGTTCAACTCGTCCCTCTGGCGGATCATGTCATCCAACCGGTCTTTTGCTATTTCGACGGTGCGCGTCAGCTGCGTCTGCTGCTGATCGCCAACATGGTAGAGATCAAGAAGCTGTCGGATCTCCTCCAGGCTGAACCCAAAACGCTTGCCGCGCAAAATAAGCTTCAGCCGGGCACGGTCACGATGGGTGAACAGGCGTTTCTGGCCTTCGCGGATCGGAAACAGCAGTTCCTTGGCTTCGTAAAACCGTAGCGCTCTGGGGGTCACGTCGAATGCGTCACACATCTCCCGTATTGTCATCGTCTCATTAACGTCATTCATCACCTAGGCCTCCACTCGTAAGGTTATATGGACTGTAGGTGGCTTTCTGAGAGCATTCATACAATGGGAATTTTGTTTGCGCAGGCGCAACGCTACGTCAAATTGCTGTTGACGTAAGATCATGTCGCGTCAGCCGGTTCGGCCTGAAACTATCTTTCAAAGCGCTTTAATTTTACCGCTTGGTAAAATGTTTGTATTGCTTACCCGAGGTCAGAGCGACTCAGTCTTTCAGCGATGCGGCGACCTCGTCGCGCAGCGCGCGCAGTTCTGCCTGCGCTTCGTCGAGCTGGCGGCGCTGTTCGTCAAGCTCGCCCAACTGGCGGGTTGCGGCCTCGACCCACAGCCGGTTCTGCGCCTCCGTGCCTTCGTTCTCATAGATCATAAGCCACTGGCGAATCTCTTCCAGTTGAAAACCGAAGCGGCGTCCCCGCATGATCAGCGTCATTCGTGCGCATTCCTTCGCGCCATAGAACCGCGAGCGGCCGTCACGCTCTGGCTGTAGAAGTTCGATATATTCGTAATAGCGCAGGGTGCGCGGCGTGACGTCGAAACGCGTGCACATTTCCTTAAAACTGAGGCGGGTGTCGGACATGCTTTGGATTCTCCTGAATCCAAGTCTAGCGTGGTCTGCGCGAAGGGCAACAGGTGGGGTTGCAGCCCGCGTGCGAAGCGGCCCATAAACGCGGGGCAGAAGCAGGACACCCAGACCGATGAGCGATAAACGAACCCGCATGGCGCGGGACTTCATTCAGGCGATCCCACATGCCAAGGCACTTGGCATGCAGCTTGGGGACATTGGTGAGGGCACAGCCGAAATCAGCATGGCGTATGATGCAAAGTTTATCGGCGACCCGGTGACCGGGGTGATCCATGGCGGTGCGGTCTCGGCACTGATGGACACCTGTTGCGGTGCCGCGGTGATGAGTCACCCGGACCTGCCATCCGTCACCGCGACCATCGACCTGCGCATCGACTACATGCGCCCGGCAACGCCGGGGCAGGCGATCACCGCGCGTGCGACCTGCTATCATGTGACCCGCTCGGTTGCCTTTGTGCGCGCGGTGGCAACAGACGAAGATGCCGAAAATCCCGTCGCGACGGCCACCGGCGCGTTTACGGTGGAGCCAGCAAAACCATGATCCGCAAAACTCCCGAACCCGTGCAGGTCGTCAAACAGCGGCGCGATACCGCCCTCAGCGCGCTGGTCGAAGGCGTGCCTTATGCGCAATTCCTTGGTATCAGCTTTGATCGGCGCGGGGACGAACTGACTGCGGTGCTGAAATATGATGAGAAATTGATCGGCAATCCGCTCCTTCCTGCTTTGCATGGCGGGGTGACGGCGGCATTTCTTGAGGTCACGGCTATCATCGGTCTTAGCTGGGCAATGCTGTGGGAAGGGATCGAGACCGGGCGTATCGACGTTGCCACGCTGGAAAAGGGTACGCTGCCGCGCCTGCCAAAGACCATCGACTTCACGACGGATTTTCTGCGATCCGGTCTGCCGCGTGATGGCTATGCGCGCGCACATGTCACCCGGTCCGGACGACGCTATGCCAGCGTGAACGCCTATGCCTGGCAGGACAATCGTGACCGGCCAATCGCTCAGGCCACGGGACACTTTCTGATGCCGCGCACCGATGTCTGAAATGACGCAGGATATTTCGCATCGCAGGGTTCTGAAAATTGCGCTGCCGATCGTGCTGGCCAACGCCACCGTGCCAATCCTCGGTGTCGTGGATACCGGCGTTGTCGGACAATTGGGTGAGGCCGCGCCGATCGGTGCCGTGGGGATCGGCGCGATCATCCTGACCGCGATCTACTGGATGTTCGGCTTTCTGCGCATGGGAACCGTCGGGTTGACCAGTCAGGCAGCCGGTGCGGGCAATACCGCCGAGGTTGCGGCCTTGCTGACCCGCGTGATCATGATTGGATTGACGGCGGGTGTCGCCCTGATCGCCCTTCAACAGTTGATTTTCGCCGGAGCTTTCCATCTGTCGCCTGCCTCGGCTGAGGTCGAGGGCATGGCCCGCGATTATCTGGCCATCCGCGTCTGGTCTGCCCCTGCCGCCATCGCGCTTTTCGGTATCAGCGGCTGGTTGATCGCACAGGAACGCACCCGCGCCGTGCTTGTGCTGCAACTCTGGATGAACGGGCTGAACGTAGTGTTGGACCTTGTTTTCGTCCTTCAGCTTGGCTGGGGTGTGAGCGGCGTCGCGATTGCCACGTTCCTTGCGGAATGGAGCGGCCTTGCCCTTGGGCTGTGGCTGTGCCGGGCAGCCTTCCGTGTGCCGGACTGGCGCGATTGGGCGCGGGTGTTCGACAAGGTACGGCTCAAGCGGATGCTGGGCGTGAACACGGATATTCTGATCAGGTCGGCGCTGTTGGAGGTGGGGTTTGTCTCCTTCCTGTTCCTTGGCGCGGATTTCGGGGATGTGACGCTGGCGGCCAATCAAGTGCTGCTGCAATTTCTGCACATCACCGCCGCCGCGATGGACGGGTTTGCCTTCTCGGCCGAGGCGCTGGTGGGGCGGGCCTTTGGCGCGGGCGTCGTGGCGCGTGTGCGCCGCAGTGCCATTGTCACCAGTATCTGGGGGCTGGTCACCAGCCTTGTCATGGTGGTGGCCTTCGCCTTGCTTGGCGGGATCATCATTGATCTGATGGCAGACGCGCCGGAAGTGCGCGCCGAGGCGCGGCTCTATCTGCCCTACATGGTACTTGCGCCACTGGCCGGTACGGCGGCGTGGATGCTGGACGGGATCTTCATCGGTGCCACCCGCAGTGCGGATATGCGCAACATGATGGCGCTCAGCTTTGTGGTCTATGTCGGCTCGGTGCTGCTGCTGGTGCCCAGCCTTGGCAATCACGGACTATGGCTGGCACAGTTGGTTTTCTTCATCGCGCGCGGCGTGTTCCTGTGGTTGCGCTATCCGGCGTTGGAGGCTGCTGCTTCAGAACCCGGAATAGACCAGCAACCCCCAGGGACGCAGGGCACCATCCACCTGTGACCAAAGCGTGCTGGCCTGCATCGGGTCCAGCCGTGCCGCGTTGAGGATTTGCGCCACGCTGTTGCGTCCGTCGATGCCTGCGATCAGCGGCGCGGCCTGTTTCGGCAGATCAAGCCTTGTCTCGACGCCGGAAACTGTCAGCTTTGGGCGTTTGCGCTGTGCGATGGCCTGCGCCAAGGGCTTTGCCCCGACGCCGCGCAGATGCGGCACGGCACTGCGGTTGCTTCCCGATGCGACGCGGACGCCACGGCCCGCAGGCGCGGCATAGCCCACATGCAGTTTGATCGTGCCGCGCAGTTTCTCGGCGGTGGCCATGGCCGCAGCGCGGTCCAGATGGCCCGGCACATCCGCGATGCGCGACAGATCATACAGCGCGGGTTGGGTGAAATCGGCCAGTTCCCATCCGGTGGATGTGAGCACAGACATCAGAGACGCGACATCGAAGGCGCGATCCTGTGAATGCAGCAGCAGGTCGTAGAAACCCGCGTCGCTTTGCCGGTGATCCACGAGATGCGGGTTCAGCCGGAACGGATGGTCTTCGGGCAATTGTTCAACCAGTTGCCGCGCCTTGGCCAGCCGTTCGGCGGGGGCAAGACCCTCCAGCAATGCGCCGAACGCCTGTTGTAGGGGATAGACGCCCGATCGTCCGTAAGGCGCATAGACCATGAAGCCAAGCCCCCCGTCCGGGGCGACGGCGGCCCGAAGGGCGGCAAAGCCCTGTGCCGGCTCGGGCAGGTGATGCAACACGCCGCAACAATCAATGTAGTCGAACGTGCCAAGGTCGGGCGCGTCGAGCAGGCTGCCGGTGTGAAAGGTGATGTTGGTCAAGCCACGCGCCTTCGCGCGGGCCTCCGCCACTCGTCGTGAGGCGGTGGACAGATCGACATAGGTGATTTGATGCGGATGACCTGCATTTGCCAGATGCTGCGCCAACATGATCAGCCCGTCGCCCGTGCCGCCGCCTGCGACCAGAACGCGGAACGGCCTGGACCAGTCGCGCTGGCCGGTGAACAGGAAATGGTCAATCTCATGCGGATGGCTGGGCGAGCCTTCGATCAGGCGTTTGGATTCGTCTGCCGGATCGCGTTCAGGATAGGGATAGGCTTCGTATTGTTCGGACACAGTGACCATTGATTGCCTTTCCTGACGCGGCGGTTGCGCGGGCAATCTGGCACGCGGATGCGGGAAAGACAAAACCTAGCGCGCGGACTTGCGCGCGATGTCGATCCGCGCCTCCATCATCGACATTTCCTTCATGATCTCGTGTCGCCTGGTGCGGTCGCCTTCGTCGCGCAATTCCGCACGCAGTCGCGCCAGTTCGCGCGACAAGGAGACGAATTCAGGAGCTGCGCCGTTTTCTTTCATCAGGCGATTGATCAGCGCATTTTCCGGATCGTCACAAGGCGGCAAGGGCTTGCCCGCGCCGGGCAGGTTGTCAAAAGCACCTTCCGCCTCTGCTGCGCGGATACGGGCGTTTACGAGGTCAATGAGCGGGTGGTCCATCTGCGGATCCTCTTGGCATCGCATAAGCATAACATCCGCGATCGGCGGTGTCATTTTCGCGCGCGTCCTCAAAAAAGCAACGGTTTTGCACGCGGACGTGTCGTGCATCGCCTGTGCTGAAACGAAACAGGCCCCGGCTTGATGCCGGAGCCTGCGCAGAATTTACAAGTCGCTCAGGGTTACTTCAGCGTGATGCGTCCATCCGTGTAGGGCGTGTAAGGGCCATTTTCCGCAAGATATTCGGCGGTCACATCGGCCAGGTCCGGGCCGAAGTCATAGGCGTTCTCGGCATTGATGAACATCTTGTAGCCATCACCGCCGTTGCGGACGTAGTTGTTGGAGACAACCCCGTACATTTTCTCGGGCTCGATCGGCGCACCGTCAACCATGACGTCGGACACGCGGCTGCCCGGCTCTGCCGACGGATCGGCTGTGAAGGTCAGGCCCGCCACCTGCGGGAAACGGCCCGCGCCTTCCTCGATCTGGCTGACACCGTTTTCAAGCGCCTCGACCACGGTCGCGCCGGACACCTGGAAGGTGGACAGCGTGTTCTGGAACGGCAGCACGGTCAGCACTTCGCCCATGGTCACTTCGCCCGCGTCGATGGAGGCGCGCAGACCGCCGGAGTTCACAAAGGCGATCTCGATGCCCTGATCCTTGACCCGTGCCAGAATGGCGTCAGCCACCAGATTGCCCATCGAACATTCCATCACGCGACAAACATCGCGGTTGCCTTCGATGGCCTCGGAAGTTTCGGCGACGACCTTGTTACGGATTTCTTCCAGCGGAGCCGCAGCTTCGGTGATGCGCGCAACTGTTGCCTCGTCCTCGGTGACGCCGCCATCAAGGATGATCGGCTCGCCCACCGCTTCCGTGATGTTGCCTTCGTCGTCGAAGGTCACGTTCAACTCGCCAAGGAATTTACCATAGGCATAGGCCTGCACGATGGCGGTGTTGCCGACCATGACGGGGTAGGGGCCTTTGGCACCTTCGATCGTGTTGGACAGCAAGGAGTTGTCATGTCCGCCCACGATGACATCGACGCCCGTGGTGTTTTCGGCCACCGTCTTGTCGACGTTCAGACCGGAATGCGACAGCACGATGATCTTGTTCACGCCCTGTTCGGTCAGCTTGTCGACCTCGCCCTGCACTGCATCGCTGGGATCGGTGAAGATGATGTTCTTGCCGGGGCTGGCAAGTTCATCCGTGTCCTGCGGTGTCAGGCCGATCAGGCCCAGCTTTTCGCCGCCCCGCTCGATCACGGTGGATTTCATCAGCACATCGGCCAGCAGTTCCTCGCCCGAGACATCGGCGTTGGACATCAGCACCGGGAAATCGACCGCATCCATGAAGCCGCGCAGAACTTCGGGGCCGTCGTCGAATTCGTGGTTGCCCACGGTCATCGCGTCATAGCCCATCTTGTTCATCATTTCGGCAGCAAGTTTACCCTTGTAGTAGGTATAGAACAGCGTGCCCTGAAACTGGTCGCCGCCATCGACGAGGATTGCGTTGTTGCTGCGCTGGCGCGCTTCCTCGATCGCCGAGACCAGACGCGCGGAGCCGCCAAAGCAGTCGCCCGCCGTGTTGTCTTCCGCCGAGCAGGGGGAATCATATTTTGAAATAGGTTCGAACCGGGCGTGGAAATCATTGGTATGAAGGATCGTCAGGGAATAATCTGCGGCGGCGGCACCTGCGGTCAACGCAAGAGCGGCGGCACCGGTCAAAAGGCGGATGGACATGTTCAGTTCCTCTCTGTCGGAAGTCTTATGCGCAGGATCGTGCCGCTTCCGTCGGGCTAAGTCAAAGCCCGTCGCAACGTCATCGGCGGTTTTTGTCACAATTGCATGACGCTTGACGATAAGCCGTCCAGAAGGCATCTCAACGTCATGCTGATCTACAAGATATTGCGCGCCGCCGAATGGCAGGCGCTGGAGGTCTCGGGCGAAACCGCCGGTGCCCCGATCGACGTGGCCGATGGCTACATTCATTTTTCAACCGCGCTGCAAGTCCGCGAGACAGCCGCCAAGCATTTCGCCGGGGAGGACGGGCTGGTTCTGGCCGCGTTCGATACCGAGACAATGGGCGATGCCCTGAAATGGGAGGTCGCGCGCGCAGGTGCCGAGTTTCCGCATCTTTATGGACCGCTGAGGCGCAAGGACATTGTGTGGTCCTGCGCCTTGCCCTTGGTGAATGGGACACATGACTTCCCGCGGGATATGGCATGAGCAACGTCGCTTGCCACCCAGATCCGGGCGTGCGGATATGAGCTTGTTTGAACAGGCCGGGCTGCGGGTTTTTCGCCATATGGATCCGGAAACCGCGCATGGGCTGGCACTGCGGGCATTGCAACTTGGCGTCGCGCCGTCCCCCGGTCTGGTGACGTCAGACAGATTGCGCTGCGAGGTGGCGGGGCTGCACCTGACCAATCCGATCGGGCTGGCGGCCGGGTTCGACAAGAACGCAACAGCACTTCTGGGCCTTGGCCGTGCGGGGTTCGGCTTTGTCGAGGTGGGGGCCGCAACACCGCGCCCGCAACCCGGCAACCCCAAGCCGCGTCTGTTCCGCCTGACCGAGGATGTTGCCGCGATCAACCGGTTCGGGTTCAACAATGACGGGATGGAGGCGATTGCCGCAAGGCTGGCGAAACGTCCCCGCGATGCGGTGATCGGCCTGAACCTTGGGGCCAACAAGGATAGCGGGGACCGGGCTGCGGATTTTGCCCGCGTGTTGGGCCATTGCGGCACATGGCTGGATTTTGCGACCGTCAACGTCTCCAGCCCCAACACCGAAAAGCTGCGCGACCTACAGGGCAAGGCAGCCTTGGCCGCGTTGCTGGCCGGGGTGATGCAGGTGCGTGACGGCATGGACCGGCGGGTGCCGGTCTTCCTGAAGATCGCGCCGGACCTGACGCCGGATGAATTGGCGGATGTGGCAGAGGTCGCGCTGTCCTCGGGCGTTGATGCGGTGATCGCCACCAATACGACGCTGGACCGCGCTGGATTGCGCAGCCGCCATGCGCCCGAAAAGGGCGGGCTGTCCGGCGCGCCCCTTTTCGAGAAGTCCACCCGCGTCCTGGCGCAACTGTCGGTGCTGACCGAAGGCCGCCTGCCGCTGATCGGGGTGGGGGGCGTCGGCTCTGCCGAACAGGCCTATGCCAAGATCCGCGCCGGGGCGAGCGCCGTGCAGCTTTATACCGCTCTGGTCTATGGCGGGCTGAGCCTTGTGGAAGAGATCGCAAGGGGCCTTGACCGGCTGTTGGCGCGGGACGGGTTCGATAATGTGGCGGATGCGGTCGGCACCGCAAGGGAGGACTGGCTTTGATGGAATATTGGCACAACCCCCGATGCAGCAAGTCCCGGCAGGGCCTGGCGCTGCTTGAGGAGAACGGCGTGGCACCGACGGTGCGCCGCTATCTTGACGACCCGCCCTCCGTGTCGGAACTGAAAGCAATGCGCGCGGCGCTGGGCCTGCCTGTGTTTGCAATGATGCGGTCCAAAGACCCGCTATTTGCAGAGCTGGGCCTGACGAAAGACAGCGATGACGCGGAACTGTTTGCTGCGATGGAAGCGCATCCAAAGCTGATCGAGCGGCCGGTGCTGATCGCAGGCGATCGCGCGGTGATCGGACGTCCGACCGAAAAACTGCTGACCCTCACCTGAAACCGACAAGGCAGCCCCTTGGCTTGTCTCCGGACGCGGTGAATTCGGACCAAACCGAAGTGCCGGTGCTGCAAGGGTACTGCCCGACCTGCCGCGTGTCCGCCGCTTGCCAAAAGGCGGGCAGGGGGGCAGATTGCTCGCCAAGCCCTGCAAGCAGGACCACCAAACCAAGGACACGCCCCGTGACCAAGACCGTCTATATTCTGAATGGCCCGAACCTGAACCTTCTGGGCAAACGCCAGCCCGAGATCTACGGCCACGATACGCTTGCCGATGTGGAGGCCGTCTGCGCCGAGCTGGGCGAAAAAATTGGCCTAAAGACGCGGCTGTTGCAGTCCAACTGGGAAGGCCAGATCATCGACTGGATTCACGAGGCGCGCGACGCGGCACAGGGCATCATCATCAATCCCGCAGCGCTGACCCATACCTCGGTCGCGGTGCTGGATGCGCTGAACACCTTCGACGGGCCGGTGCTGGAGGTCCATATTTCCAACGTCCACCAGCGCGAAAGCTTTCGCCATCATTCCTATGTCAGCCAGCGGGCTGACGGGGTGATCGCGGGCTTTGGCGTTGAAGGTTACGCGTTGGCGCTGCGGCGCATGGGTCGTCTTCTGGCATGACCGTATGCACCGGGGCCAGAGGCCTTGCGGATGGTCGCAGCGGCCGCGACAGGGCAGCGGGTGATATTGCAACAAAGCTGACCGTGCGACGTTTACATCGCGGCGTCTGTGAGGCAGGGACCGGCAAAAGTGCTCAGGCGATAAGGAAGAACAGGACGTGACGGACCGCTACGCCGTTTTCGGCAACCCCATCGGGCATTCGAAATCACCATTCATTCATCGCAGCTTTGCCGCGCAGTTTGACGACGACATGTCCTACGAGGCGGTTGAGGCACCGCAAGACGGGTTTCGCAGCCGGCTGGATCAGTTCATCTCCGAAGGAGGCCGGGGCATCAATATCACCGTCCCGTTCAAGACCGATGCCTTTGCGGCGGCGGATGAACGTTGCGAAGGCGCTGCTCTGACAGGTGCTTCCAACTGTCTGAAATTCGAGAATGGACGCATTATTGCCGAAAATTTCGACGGGGTCGGTTTGCTGCGCGATATCGCGGACAATCTGGGCCAAGCGGTCTCGGGCAAGCGTGTGCTTTTCCTTGGCGCGGGCGGGGCGACACGCGGCGCGGCGCTGCCGATCCTCAGGGCCGGGGCGGCGCAGGTGGTTGTGGCCAACCGGACCGTTGCCAAGGCGCAGGCGATTGCCGATGAATTGACCCGCTTCGGCGAGATCCGCGCGACAGGCTATGACAGTTTGAGTGCGGGGCATGACATCGTGCTGAATGCCACCTCAGCCAGCCTGTTCGATACGCGCCCACAGGTCGCGGATGCAGTGTTCGAGGGGACAGGGCTGGCCTATGATCTGGTCTATGCAAAGGGACTGACAGGGTTTTTGCGGCAGGCCCAAGGGATGGGTGTGCCGGTCCTGGCGGATGGCGTCGGGATGCTGGTTGAACAGGCGGCCGAGGCCTATGCCTGGTGGCGAGAACAACGTCCCGACACAGCCGCGTTGATACGGGATCTGACGGTGCCGCTGGTGTGAGTTATCAGCAGTCTACCGGCTGGTCGGTGAATGGTCTGGCTGTTGACCGCCGGACAATCCGACACCTTAATCCGCATAGAAAACACCGCGCCTATAGAGCTATCGGGGAAATCCCGCCCGCAAATGCAGCAAGGATCGGTGCGGTGACGGCAAAGCCAGCACGCAGGTGGTCACTGGTGCTGAATTTCAGGCCGCGTGCCTCCATCCAATCGTCGACATCGGTGCGCTCGCCCTCATCTGAAACTTGGGCGGCACTTTGGGCGAGTCTGTTGATGCGCCCATCCAGAACAAGCGCGACCGGCAGATAGAAACTGAGGATCAGCAGGCAAAAATATGTGCCGGTGAACAGCGCGGAGGCCAGAACGACGGTCCCGTAAGCGTTCCGCTCTGCCTCCATGACCAGAGGCAGCGGCCAGTACATCCAGCTTGTCGCGAAGAACATGCCGAAGGTCAGGATCAGGCTGGACAGGTAAAGCTGTCGCCGCATCCTGACCAGATTCTGCGCAAGTTGCGCCGCCTCTTCCTCGCGCGTGTTGCCGCCGCCGCGTTCCAGACACAGGATCATGCCGACGATCAGCGCGCCCACGCCAAGCCCCGCCAGCCCGTTGATGATATCCAGCACGCGGTTGAGCAGGGATATGACGGGAATCTCACCGCAACGCCCCAGCAACCACATATCCTGAGGTCCCGAACAGCCGGGCAGGTTGCCGCGGGACAAAGCGGATTCGAACAGGTCTGCGCCCAGCCGGTGATAGACGTGTGGCGCATCGGGGGATGCGTTCTGCTCGATTGTGGGTGTCATCGCCAGATAAAGAATGAACAGCAACGTGCCGATTGCCGCGATCCGGGTGGCGCGCGAGATCGGTCCCGCGATGTCCCGGATCACCAGCGCAACGGCAAGCAGGGCCAGAGCGCCAAAAAACCATGTTGCCGCAATGAACCTGAACCGGCCCGCCGCTTCCAGCCAATGCCGACCTTCTTGCAAAATGGCGCTTGGAACCGCCAGATCGGTGGCGAAAATATGGTCGGAAATTACACCGTGCATCCAGAAAATGCTGATCGGAACCAGTGCGATTGTAAAATAACGCAAGTCCACTTTGCGGATGGTCACGACCGATGCCTCAGATTGATGTAAGGTCCTGCTGCGCAGTCTAACATGAAATCTGTCAGTTGCGCATAAGGCTTGGCTATGTCGGCATGCGTTGGATTTTGCCCCGTTCAAAACCGCCCGGCGGCGTGGCATTCGTGAGATTGCGCGCCGTCGGCTGGGTGCGGTTGCGGTACACCTGTTGCTTCTTCGGGGGAGCCGAAGCTGATCATTTGCTGTTTGGTTGCCCCGAAACGCCCGGCAAAAAACCGGAGCGTTTCAACGAAACGGCTGCCAGCGCTTGACGCCGGAACAAGGCTGAAATAAGTGAAGAGTCGTCGAGCGGGCGTTGTGTAATGGTAAGACCTCAGCCTTCCAAGCTGATGATACGGGTTCGATTCCCGTCGCCCGCTCCAAGCCTTTCAGATATTATAGACGTCCGTGACAATGCCGCTTGTGGCTGTGCGTGGTTTTCGCTTGTTGCATTGGACCGATGGCCGCGCGAGATGGATATGAAAACATGCTCGCGGCGCGCGACGGTGATGCAGCTTCTCGGCGATCGTGCAGGTCAATGCAGGGCGTTGGGCCCGGGCAAGCTGGGGTGTCGAACCTTTGTATATCGTGCGAAAACCTGGCAATTCTCATCGGCGTTCAGCCTGACGGTAAATTTCTTTCAATCCGTGTGGAACCAATCAAATCTCGGAAGGTTGGATTTTCAGGCACTAAACTGCTTGTCCAATTTACGGCAGGTAGTCAGGTCGCGGCAATCTTCCTCCCTCAGATTTGCCGCGACCTGACCGGGAGCTGAATGCGCGCCTTCGGGACCCTCCCCCCGGTGGCGCAGAGCAGAGAAGAGAGCACCTGTTTACTGGCGCATCTCTGCTATCGACACGCCCATCGGGTGCGGATCCGATGGGCGTGTCAATTTTTCTCAATACCTCAATACCCGGTCGCCGGATCTCACATGATGGCCATGCTTGCACGGCAAGCGGAACAAATGGCGTTCAGCGGGCGTTGATTGCCCAGCACAGGCCGAGAATCGGTCGTAAAGGAGGACAGTCCATGCCCCGCAAGTTTTTGACCCTCAGCGCAAGCGCTGCAATCATGGCAGGTGTCGTCTTGACTGGTGCCACCGCTGTCGCGGGGCTTTGGGCCGACACCGAAATGTCAACGCCCACCGCGATCCACGCTGCGACTGACCTGCCCAGCCCTGCGGTCGTGGATTTCGATGTGTTGCACGGACTTCCGGTTTTTGACGAACAATCCGATACGGTTGGCACCGTAGCGGAAGTGCGCGTCGGGCCGGATGGTCGCGTAACCGGTGCAATCGTCGAGATTGGCGGTTTTCTGGGACTGGGCGCGCATCGCGTCGATCTTGGCCTTGATCAACTGGCGATGCGCGGATTGGACGGTGAAACGCGTGATCCGGCCGTGCAACTTCTGGTCAGCAACGCCGAACTGGACCGCTTGCCGCGGTTCGAAGGTTAAGGGCGAGCCCCGCGGATGCATTCCAACATACGCCAGCATTGGCAGCTGACAATCCTCGCTGCGGTGGCAGTCATTGCCGCGTTGTATTTTGCCAAACCCGTCTTTGCACCTTTTACGCTGGCGTTTGTGTTCGCCATCGTACTGACGCCGATTTCCGATTTCTGGCAGCGCACCGGATTGCCCGCAACAGCGTCGAGCCTAATGACACTGTTTTTATGCGTCCTGGTGATCGTCGTGCTGGCCGTGTTGCTGGAACCCGTCGCAAACGGGTTGTATGAAAAATGGCCGAGCATACGCGGTGGGATGCGCGAAATGGTATGGAGCCTGCGCGGGCTGCTGCGTGACATTGACGATGTGTCGCGCGAGGTCACAGGTGCCTTGGGATCCAATTCAACAGGTGAAGCCGGTGGCGATGCCGTCGATGAAGCAAGCAAATCGTTTCCCAGTCTGACTGAACTGATGTTTCTGGCACCTGCGCTGTTAGGCCAGGTGATGATTTTCCTCGGGGCGTTGTATTTCCTGTTGCTGTGTCGCAGTGATGTCTATCGCTGGTTGGGCAAGCTTTCGACCGTCAATTCCAAGGCCGCCGCGCTGAAGTTCTACGAGGCCGACCGGCTGGTTGCCCGCTACTCGCTGACCATAACGATCATCAATGTATGCTATGCGGTCTGCGTCGCGCTTGTGTTCAAGCTGATCGGAATGCCGGGTTATATTATCTGGGGTGCGGTTGCAGGCCTGTTGAACTTTGTCGTCTACCTTGGGCCGGCCCTTGTTGCCACGGCTGCGCTCATCGCAGGTCCAGCGGTCTTTACCGGAGGTATGGCATTTGTGCCGGCCGCTGCCTATGTGGGGCTAAACCTGATCGAGGCACAATTTGTGACGCCGACGCTGGTCGGCCGGCAAATGAATGTGAATCCGCTCTTGGTATTCCTGTCGCTGTGCCTGTTTCTCTGGCTTTGGGGGCCGCTGGGGGGTATCGTCGCGATCCCGCTCCTGGTGTGGTTCATTGCGGTCTATGATGGGCTGGCGACGCTGGCAGAGGAAGAGGCGGCGACAGGTACGCCTGCAATCTGAAACGGCCCTGCATATCAAGTCGCTGGCACATGAGATCGAACATCATGCGCCAGCGGCGTAAACTTGCATCAGAACGGTATTGCGTTACTTTTCCTTGAACTCGGCTATGGGAAAATTGATTTCCAGAACGAACATTTCGGTGTCCTCTGTGACGTCCATCGTTCCTTCAAGCTGCGCCACGAACGCCGCGATCAATTGCGATCCCAACCCCCCGCTATCGGCTGACGCACTTGCTTCGGTGACACGTTCGCCAAGCGAATTCGCGACGCGCAGCACCGCGTTGGCATCCTCGGTTTCGCGCAGGGTGACTTCCAGCCACGGCTGACCACCATTTGCGGGCTTGCCAATATATTTCAACGCATTGCTTGCAGCCTCGGAAACGGCGAGGCTAAGAGGCACGGCCTGATCGGGATAGAGGATCACGCGGTCCGCGCTTTGACGGATCTTGATCCGGCTTTCCGGCAAACTGCCCGCCGAAACCACGCGGTCAACGATGGCCTTCACCAGCTCGTCGGCCTGAACCCGGCCCTGAAGCGAGGTTTCGTAAAGGTTGCGGTGAACGGTCGCGAGGCTCATCACGCGACCCTGTACATCGCGCAATGCGACGCGCGCGTCGTCATTGGTGGATTTGCGGATCTTCATGTTGAGGATCGAAGCGATGAGCTGGAGATTGTTTTTGACCCGGTGGTGGACTTCTTTCAACAACACCGTCTTGTCATGGATCATATCTTCCAACTCGGCTTCGTCGCGCAAAACGCTGACGGCCAGCCGGTGCCAGGTCTCATCGATTTCACGCAGCTCTTTAGGGGTGATCATGTCCTGCCGTGGTGCCTGAATCGCGCGGGACCGCATGAACATCAGCATCCGTGCCCGCAGGTTTCGAGTGGGACGGATCACCAGCCGTTCGACCGCCACATAGGCGACGGCAAGGCTTGCCAGCCACATCAGCACCGGGAAGAGCAGCGGAATTGCCAAGCGGATCGCCCCGGCGGTGATCGAGTTCACCTTCGATGGCCAACTGCCAAGCGCGTATATCAATCCAGGCACAACCGGCACGACGGCAAAGACACGTTCTTCAGCCATCCGGGTGATGCCGGTAAAGCTTTGCTGTGGCTTGCCAATGAATTTCTGCAAGGGCCGTCCTGCCGGCAAACGTACCTCTACCCCGTTCATGCCGCCACTGGCCGACAGGATCTCGCCGGTGTCGTTGAACAGCACCAGGTCCAGCGGGCTGTCTTTCTTCACGTCGTTGTCGCGAGAATGCAGGTGGCCGTGGGGCAGAGACACCGAAACATGTCCGATAAATTCACCATTGTTGATGATGGGTATCGACACGACGATCACCGGCACACCGCTGACAGAGCCTGACGCTGACATGGTGACGCGTGGGCGGGGATCTTCCTTCATCGTCAAGTACAGTTTGTTGCCGGACAGGTTCAGTTGCTGCGGCGAAGAAGAACATTCGACAATGCCGTCCGAATTGATGAAGCCCGCAAAACTGTAGGTGCTGGATGTGTCCAGATAGTTCTTCAGGACCGAAGTGCATAGCGCAGGGTCATCACGAATCAACGGAACAAAGCTGGAGATTGCCTGCGCGGCACCAAAGGCGTTGCGCAGCAGGCCTTCTTCACCGCCGGCCGCAGCGGCCGTCATCGCAAGCAGGTTGGCTTCGGCATTGCGGCGGGACTTCTCAACCACCACAGCGGTTTGCGAAACCGATATCAGACCAAGCGGCAACAACGCGGCGGCCAGCATGACACCAAACCTGAAGGCGAGGCCATCGCTCGCGCCGCGAAGTCTGCGTATCACGCCGAAAATCTGCCCGGCGGAATCATGCCATTGACGACCGCCATCGTCGCTTTGTCAGTCATTTCCATGCTGTCATCGCTGTGCAAATCCAGCAATTCGGCCAATCTGGACCGTCCGCGGTTGACGCGGCTCTTGATGGTGCCGATGGCGACGCCGCAGGTTTCGGCAGCATCTTCATAGGAAAAACCTGATGCGCCCACGAGGATCAGCGCCTCGCGCTGTTCGTCTGCAAGCTTGGCAAAGGCTTCTTCGAAATCGCGCATCGCGAGACGTCCGTCGTGATGCGGCTTCTCGGACAGGGTTTCGGCAAAGGACCCATCGACATCCGCGACTTCGCGGCGGCTTTTGCGACGGTCCGAATAGAAGGTGTTGCGCAGGATGGTGAACAGCCAGGCGCGCATATTGGTACCGGGTTCGAAATGGTCGATCTTGTTCCACGCCTTGACAACCGTGTCCTGCACCAGATCATCCGCGGCAGAGCCGTTTCGCGTCAGACTCAACGCAAAGGCCCGCATCGACGGAAGGTGCTGCACGATCTCATCGCGCGGGTCGGAATGCTCTTCCGAGGCTTCTAAGTCGCTCATTTATTGGCTTCCTGTGCCTTAAGCTTTTCCAGCAACGCCTTGAACCTGTCCGGCACATCCTCTTCGACAGTTTTCTGGTAAACCTTGCGAAGGTTTTCCTCTATCTGTTCTTCTAAGCCAGACTTTCGGTTTGGTAGAGCCATCCTGTTCCCCTGCACCACTTCTATTAGCCAAAAAATTGCACAACACGGGAACCGAACGCCACAGAGGAACGTTAGGTTCCAAGAAAAACACAAGAGGTACGAAAAAATGACGGATGGTCGCTCCGCTGCGGATTTCGCGGAAACAGTTGGCAGCCTGTTGCCTTACTTGCGGCGTTACGCCCGCGCATTGACGGGTAGCCAGACCACGGGGGACAACTACGCGCTCGCCACGTTGGAGGCTTTGCTGGAGGATCGGACGATCTTTGATGCCGAGCTTGACCCCAAGGTTGCGCTGTTTCGGGCCTTTCACGTCATCTGGACCAGCGCGGGCGCGCCCGTCGCAGAGGACGAGACAGCGATTGGGCGCCGCGCTCAGGCGCATATGGCCGATCTGACGCCGAACACCCGCGAGGTTTTGTTGCTCTACACGATCGAGAGCTTCTCTCATCGCGACATCGGGTCGATCATGCAGATTTCGGCTGAAGAGGCCGAAGAGTTGCTGACGATCGCGCGCCGCGAGATGGAAACCAGCCTGTCTGGTCGTATTCTTGTGATCGAAGACGAGGCCGTGATCGCGCTGGACCTGCAAAGCATCATTGCGGATATGGGGCATGCCATCACTGGTGTCGGGCGGACCCGCGACGGTGCTGTATCGCTGGCTCAGAAAGAGCGCCCTGACCTTATCCTGTCGGATATCCAGCTTGCTGATGGGTCTTCGGGGATTGACGCGGTGAATGACATTCTGTCCGCAGCAGGAGAGATCCCGGTGGTTTTCATCACCGCCTTCCCCGAGCGCCTTTTGACCGGCGAGCGACCGGAGCCTGCATTCGTCATCACCAAGCCTTACTCGGAAGAACAGGTGCAATCCGCGATCAGTCAGGCAATGTTCTTTGCGTCGACAGAAACATTGAATGCCTGAACTATTACGCAACGGCTAAACGCGAAAGGGCGGTCACATCGACCGCCCTTTTCATGTGATCCAAGCCGTGCGGTCAGACCGGCGGTCGTCCTTTGAAAGCGCGTACGATCATCGCAATGACAAACAGCACCACGAAGATGAAGAACAGGATCTGTGCGATACCGGCAGACGCGCCGGCTATGCCACCAAAGCCGAACAACGCGGCGATCAGTGCAACTACAAGAAATGTCAGTGCCCAACCAAGCATAGGGGGCCTCCTTTCAGTGTGTTTTCGTCGCGTCGTTCTGACGCGTTGTGAGAGGAAAACGCCGAGATCGGCGGAGCGGTTCCAGAGTATTTTTGGCGATCTGATTGGAACAAAATGTCTTTAAATGCGTTGTGCAAAGTCAGGTTCGGGGGCCGTCCCGAGCCATGATGTACGAGGTTTGCGGACGCACGCGCGTCCGTGCTAGGAACAAAGCGCAGTGCAGGCGCATGTTTCCTAAGGACGTCCAGAAAGTGATCCTCCAGATTTCTCCTTTGGTTACATGATGCAGCGGCTCGACGCGCGCGATTTGCAAATCCTGACGGTGCTCAGCCGGGACGGGCGCATCACCAAGGCCGCCCTTGCCGAGGCCGTGGGATTGTCGCCCACGCCTTGCTGGGAACGTCTGCGCAAGCTGGAGCGGGCAGGCCTGATCGACGGCTACGGCGCGCAGGTCAATCTGCGCAAGCTTGGCCCGCATGTGTTCGTCTTTGTCGCCGTGGAACTTGCCGATCACACTGCCGCCACCTTCCGCGTGTTCGAGGATGCGCTGCACCGGTATGACGAGGTCACGGCCTGCTGGGCCTTGGGCGGCGGTTTTGATTATCTGATGCAGGTCGTCACCCGCGATATTGACGCCTATCAACGCCTGATTGACAGCATGCTGGAGGCCCGCATCGGCCTGGCGCGCTATTTTACCTATATTGTGACCAAACCGGTGAAGGGACCAAATCCCCCGCCTCTGGCGCTGCTTGCAGGGATAGACGAGTAAGCGGCAGAGGAATCGTCTGCCTTGACCGCTTCATATAGTCGAATTTTCTTTCGAGTCAGGTGATTTCAGCCTCAACCGCTGGACGGCGAGGGCGATACTACGGGCAACAATCCCGGAGGTGTTGCCATGTATGACGTGAAATTGCCTGACGCTCTTGCGCTTGAAGATGCCCGATTGCAACGCAGCTTTGCCTATGTTGACGGCAAATGGTGTGCTGCGGCATCCGGGGATGTTGTCGATGTGACAGACCCCGCGACGGGCCGGGTGATCGGCGAGGTTGCCAGCCTGTCCGCCACCGAAAGCGCTGGGGCCGTGGATGCCGCACAAGCCGCATTTGATGGTTGGGCGGGTCGGCTGCCTCAGGAACGGTCCGCCATTCTGCGCCGCTGGTTCGATCTGATGATCCAGCACCACGAAGATCTGGCCCGGCTGATGGTCGCCGAACAGGGCAAACCGCTGTCCGAGGCGCGCGGCGAGATCGACTATGCCGCGTCTTTCGTGGAATTTTACGCCGAAGAGGCCAAGCGCCCGAATATCGAGGGTGTCACCAGCCATCTGCCCGATGCAGAGGTTGAACTGTGGCTGGAACCTGTCGGCGTCGTGGCGCTGATTACACCGTGGAACTTTCCCGCAGCAATGCTGACCCGCAAGGCCGCGGCCGCGCTGGCGGCAGGCTGCACCGTGGTCGCCCATCCCAGCCATGAGACGCCGTTTTCCGCGCTGGCACTGGCGGAACTGGCGGAACGTGCGGGCCTGCCTGCGGGCGTGTTCAACGTCGTCACCGGGCGCGCCTCGACCGTGGTGCCGCCCTGGACGGATGACAGCCGCGTGCGGGCGCTGTCCTTCACCGGCTCGACAGAGGTGGGGCGGCTGCTGTACCGCGCCTCTGCCGACACGATCAAACGGCTGGTCATGGAATTGGGCGGGCATGCGCCGGTGATCGTATTCAAGGGCGCGGATCTCGATAAAGCCGTGGCCGAGACGATCAAGGCGAAATTCGCGACCACCGGGCAGGACTGCCTTGGCGCCAACCGCATCTATGTGGAACGCGCCATCTATGCAGAGTTCAGCGCCCGGTTTACCGAAGCCGTCAAGGCGCTGACCATCGGGCCGGGCGCTCAGGATTGTGACCTTGGGCCGCTGATGAACGAAGCCGCCATCGCCAAGCAAGAGGCGCATGTCGCGGATGCGCTGGCCAAGGGCGCGAAGCTGGTCGCAGGCGGCAAACGCCATGCGCTCGGTCCACTGTTTTATGAACCGACGGTGCTGACGGATGTGCCGGACGATGCTGCCATCATGTCCGAGGAAACCTTCGGCCCGGTGGCGCCCCTGACGCCCTTCGATACCGAAGCCGAGGTTGTGGCCCGTGCCAACGCGGGCGAATACGGTCTTGTCGCCTATGTCCACAGCCATGATCCGCGCCGAATCTACCGGGTTAGCCGGGCGCTGCAATTCGGCATGGTCGCCGTAAATCGCACCAAGGTGACGGGCGCGCCGATCCCCTTTGGCGGGGTGAAGCAGTCGGGCCTTGGTCGCGAAGGGGCGCGTCGGGGCATGGAACAGTTCATGGAAATCAAATACGTCTGTCGTGACTGGGCATGACTTTTGCGGCGTCCGGACCTGGTCAGGGATTTGAACGCCGACGCTACGAAATTACGCAAAGGAACTGACAATGCTGAAGAATGATCAACTCGAAGCCTGGGACCGGGACAATTTTTTCCACCCTTCGACACATCTTGCCGAATTCGCGCGGGGCAACGCGCCGCATCGCGTCATCACCGGCGGCGAGGGCTGTCACATTACCGACCGCGAGGGCACGCGCCTGTTGGATGCGTTTGCCGGGCTGTACTGCGTGAACGTGGGCTACGGGCAACAAAAGATCGCCGAGGCGATTGCCGGTCAGGCGCGCGAGCTGGCCTATTATCATGCCTATGTCGGCCATGGCACCGAGGCGTCGATCACCCTGTCCAAGATGATCCTTGATCGCGCGCCCGATCATATGTCCAAGGTCTATTTCGGGCTGTCAGGATCGGATGCGAACGAAACCAACGTCAAGCTGATCTGGTATTACAACAATATCTTGGGTCGTCCCGAGAAGAAGAAGATCATCAGCCGGTGGCGCGGCTATCACGGGTCCGGGCTGGTCACAGGCTCGCTGACCGGGCTGGAACTGTTCCACAAGAAATTCGATCTGCCGATGGCGCAGGTGATCCATACCGAAGCGCCCTATTACTTCCGCCGTCCCAAGCAGGAGATGACCGAGGAGGCATTCTCGGCCCATTGCGCGTCAGAGCTGGAAGAGCTGATCCAGGCCGAAGGTCCCGACACCATCGCCGCCTTCATCGGCGAGCCGGTGTTGGGCACAGGTGGCATCGTGCCACCGCCCGCTGGCTATTGGGAGGCCATTCAGGAAGTGCTGAACCGCCACGACATCCTGCTGGTCGCGGATGAGGTCGTCACCGGCTTTGGCCGTCTGGGCAGCATGTTCGGGTCCACGCATTACGGGATGACGCCGGATCTTATCACCATCGCCAAAGGGCTGACCTCGGCCTATGCGCCGCTGTCGGGTTCTATTGTCTCTGACAAGATGTGGAAGGTGCTGGAGCAGGGCACGGATGAAAACGGCCCCATCGGGCATGGCTGGACCTATTCCGCGCATCCGATCGGCGCGGCTGCGGGTGTGGCCAACCTGAAGCTGCTGGACGAGCAGAACCTGATCGAGAATGCCGGCACGGTGGGCGCATATCTCAACAAGGTCATGGCCGAGGCAGTGGGCGAACATGCCAATGTCGGTGATGTTCGGGGTGAAGGCATGTTGTGCGCCGTGGAATTCGTCAAGGACCGTGAAACGCGCGAATTTTTCGACCCATCCGCCAAGGTCGGGCCGAGCATCGCTGCCGCACTTCTGGAACGCGGCGTGATTGGTCGCGCGATGCCGCAGGGCGACATTCTGGGGCTGGCACCGCCGTTCTGCCTGACTGAAGATCAGGCGGACGAGATCGCGTCCAAGACGGCCGAGGCCGTGGCGCAGGTTCTTGGTTAACTGTACAGGGGGCGGCACCGGTCTTGGTTTCCATCGTCGGGAACGAAGATTGGTGCCGTTCGATGCCGCGAACAAAACCGGACAGCATCACTCATTCAGGCGGTTTCCAAAGCGTTTCGGGGCAGGTCGATTGACCTGCCCCGATTGCTTGCTGCCTTGTGAAAGCTCCCGCGTTACTCGGCCTCATCCATTGTCGAGGCGTTGAGTTGCGCGTATTTCTCTTCGCCGATTTTCGTCATCAGATCGAGCTGTGTTTCCAGGAAATCGACATGGCCTTCTTCGTCGGTCAGAAGTTCCTCGAAAATATTCTTGGACACGAAATCACCGACTGACTCGCAATATTTGCGGGCTTCCTTGTACATCGCGACGGAGTCAAGCTCTGCCGCCAGATCGCATTCCAGCGTTTCCTTGGCGGTCTCGCCGATGCGCAGCGGATCCAGCTTTTGCAGATTCGGATGACCACCCAGAAACAGGATGCGGGCAATCAATTTATCTGCGTGGTGCATTTCCTCGATGCTTTCCTCGCGGCTTTTCTTGGCCATGTGACCCAGCCCCCAGTCCTCTTGCAGACGGTAATGCAGCCAGTATTGGCTGACCGCTGTCAGTTCGGCCCGAAGTGCGTCGTTCAGATGTTGGATGACTTTGGTGTCGCCTTGCATGCTTGGTTTTCCTGTGTTTCTCCGCCGCGCAGGCGGCGGAGGTTCATGGGGACTTCCAGATTATCGTTCTTGCGCATCGTGCCAAGAAACAGCGACATGCAGCCGCCGCAATCAGGGGATTTGCCCAATGCGCGATAGACCTTACCCGGAGTGATCAGTGTAGTCTCATCCGCCGCGCGCATCCAGTCAATGGCTGCATCAATGTCTTGGTGGGTGATGTTCTGACAATGGCAGACGATCATGCGGCACCCCTTTCAGTGCAAGGTTTCGGCAGGTTGGCGATGAGTGGATGTAGGAACATGACGCGCCATCCTGCGCAGCGCGAGGCCAAGTGATTGGGCAAGTTCGACGATAGAGGGGGCGACGTCCGGTCGAACCAGCAAGGTTGCCATCAACATCGCGTCTTCGCGGGCACCGTCAGTGGCGGCACCGACAAAATTGGCAAAACATGCCTCGTCCGCGCCAAGACATTTGCAGGTAACATGGTGCCGCATCAGCGGACGGCGGCCGTGATCCGCGCAAAGCTGGCACAGATCCTCCAGGTTGCGCAGCGCCGAACGGCCATGCTGTGCGCCCAGACTTGTCGAGAAGTCGTTCCAGACCTGCTGCTGCGCCTCGGCACCGTCGCACCAGAGCCGCAGATAAAGGACTGCACCGGCCTCGACCGGGCCAAGTTCCGTGAGGTAGCCGACGGGCGCGCCGCCGCGATTATGTGCTGTCTGGGTCATTTGGTCAGGATCAACTTGCCGGCCTTCGTGATGCGAAGACGGTAGATCTGGTCGCCAAGGACGATTTCCGCGAGATCGCCGCCACAGGTCAGATCCGTCGCTTCATAGCGGGGCAGGGCAGGGACCGCCGCACTTGGCGTTCTGTTCGGGATTTGGGCGGTCATCTCACGGCCTCCACCCGGTCCGTGAAATGGTCGAGCAGCCATTCAAAGCTGACCCCGCCTGGTGCCCTGTTGATTTCGGCCAGGCTCCATAGCTCTGACCGGCAGGCGGGGGGTTCGGTGCTTTGAACGTGTTCATAGGTGGGTTCGTCGTAGGATTTCTGCATTGGGATACCTCCACATGATGTGGTCGGGCTTCCCCGGATGCAGGTGGGGTGGCTGGACACCCATTAGGTGACTTATTTAGTCAGATATGTCAATCCGACTCTTTCTGTCGTGTATTAAATTTCTTTGTCAGTCTTCGCCACGGGTCTGACGGATCTGCGCTGACTGTCGATGAGATCGGTAAGACAGATCATAATGGCCGAACATGCGTGCGACCAAATAAGGTGGACGCTCCGCGGTGCTGTCCTGCCGGGCGGACGCACGGGGTTCTGCAATCCAGCCCCGCAGGATCAGGTCAAAAAGGAATGTCGTCCGCGGCTGAGATATAGCTGGCCACGACCTTCTTGGTCCCGGCCTTCTCAAACGCGATTTCCAGCTTGTCACCTTCGATCCCGATGATGCTGCCATAGCCGAATTTCTGGTGAAACACGCGCTCTCCGGTCTCAAAACTTGACACGGCTTGCAGGTCGATCACGGTATTTCGGGTCTCGCGCGGCTGGCTGACAGGTCGCTGGGCAGAGCGTTCCTGCAAGCGTCGCCAGCCCGGCGAGTTGTAGACATTGGCATCGGCCGCGCGCTGTTCGATGCCCGATGATCCGCCCATGCCCGCCGCACCGTAGCCGCCACCGTAAAGGCCCGGCGGGGTCAGCACATCGACATGCTCTTCGGGCAATTCGTCGATGAAGCGCGACGGCAGGGCCGATTGCCACTGGCCGAAGACACGGCGATTCGCAGCAAAGGAAATGGTGCAGATTTCCTCGGCACGGGTGATGCCGACATAGGCGAGGCGTCGTTCTTCCTCCAGCCCTTTCACGCCGCTTTCATCCATGGATCGTTGCGAGGGAAACAGCCCGTCCTCCCAGCCTGGCAAAAACACAGCAGGAAATTCCAGCCCCTTGGCCGCGTGCAGCGTCATGATGCTGACCTTGGCACCGCCATCGTCGGTTTCATTGTCCATGATCAGGCTGACATGTTCGAGGAACCCTTGCAGGTTGTCGAAATTTTCCAGCGCCTTCACCAGTTCCTTGAGGTTTTCAAGCCGGCCCGGTGCCTCGGGCGTCTTGTCGTTCTGCCACATGCCGGTATAGCCGGATTCGTCGAGAATGATCTCGGCCAGTTCCATATGGGTCAGATCGTCGTCACCCGCCATCCGGCCCCAGCGTGCCAGATCCACGACCAGCTTGCCCAGTTCCTTGGCACCCTTGCCCTTCAGCAAACCCTGTTCGATGGCCAGCGCGGCCCCGTCGATCAGGGACACGCCGTTGGCGCGGGCTGTGGCCTGGATGGTCTGCTGGGCCTTGTCGCCAAGCCCGCGTTTGGGCGTGTTGACGATGCGCTCGAACGCCAGATCGTCATCCGGACTGACCACGCAGCGGAAATAGGCCATGGCATCGCGGATCTCCAGCCGCTCATAGAAGCGCGGGCCGCCGATCACGCGGTAGGGCAGGCCGATGGTCAGGAACCGGTCCTCGAACGCACGCATCTGATGCGAGGCGCGGACCAGAATCGCCATCTCGTCCAGCGACACGCTGCGCATCCCGCGCGTGCCCTTCTGCATCGCCTCGATTTCCTCACCGATCCAGCGAGCCTCTTCCTCGCCGTCCCAATGGCCGATCAGGCGGACCTTTTCGCCGTCCTGTGCCTCGGTCCACAGCGTCTTGCCCAGACGACCCTTGTTGCCGTCGATCACACCGGATGCAGCGGCAAGGATATGCGGGGTGGATCGGTAGTTCTGTTCCAGCCGCACCACATGCGCGCCGGGAAAATCCTTTTCAAAGCGCAGGATATTGCCCACCTCGGCCCCGCGCCAGCCATAGATCGACTGATCGTCATCGCCCACGCAGCAGATGTTCTTGTGCGACGCTGCCAGCAGCCGCAACCACATATACTGCGCGACGTTGGTATCCTGGTACTCGTCCACGAGGATGTATTTGAACCAGCGTTGATACTGTTCCAGCACGTCTGGATGCGCCTGAAAGATTGTCACGACATGCAGCAGCAGATCACCGAAATCGACCGCGTTCAACTCTCGCAAGCGGGCTTGATATTGGGCGTATAGTTCCGCGCCGCGCTGATTGTAGGCACCGGCATCCGCAGCAGGCACCTTGGAGGGCGTCAGGGCGCGGTTTTTCCAGCCGTCAATGATGCCTGCCAACTGCCGCGCGGGCCAGCGCTTGTCGTCGATGTTGGCGGCGCGGATCAACTGTTTCAACAGCCGGATCTGGTCGTCGGTGTCCAGGATGGTGAAGTTGGACTTCAGCCCGGCCAGTTCGGCATGGCGGCGCAGCAGTTTTGCGCTGATGGAATGGAAGGTGCCCATCCACCTTACTGGTCCGTTGATCTCAAACGGCGTTCTGGCCAGCCGCTGCTGCATTTCCCGCGCGGCCTTATTGGTGAACGTCACGGCGAGAATTTGATCGTGTCGTGCACGCTGCATGGTGATAAGATGAGCAACACGCGCCATAAGCGCCTTGGTTTTGCCGGTGCCGGCACCGGCAAGTATCAGCAACGGGCCGTCCAATGTTTCCACCGCCTCGCGCTGAGCGGGATTTAGATCATTCAAATACCGGCTAGGCCGCGCAGCCATGGCGCGTGCGGAAAGTGATGCGCCTTCAAAGGCGTCCATTTCGTCGAAACTGCTCATGCGCCGAACCTAGTCGAGGATATGACGGAAGGGAAGGCTCGTTCCTGCTATGTTCGTGCCGCTTTTCGGAGAAATTTCCGACTTTAGCGTTCTGCCGACCCGCGATCTGCTGGACAAGACGCGGCTTCCGTCGCACATAAGCGGCATGGATCTTCACGCTCGCTTTCCGGCAATCGCCGACCTGAAGGACCGCGCGCAGCGGCGTGTGCCGCATTTCGCATGGGAATATCTGGCCAGCGCTACCGGAACCGAGGCCACGAGGGCACGCAACCGGGCCAAGCTGGATGATGTCCTTTTCATGCCCTCGATTCTTCATGGCGAATTCACGCCCGACCTGTCCACGACGCTGTTTGGCCAAAGCTATCCCTTGCCTTTCGGTGTCAGCCCGGTGGGCATGTCCGGGCTGCTTTGGCCGGATGCCGAGCGCAGACTGGCGGCAGCGGCAACGCGCGCGGGTTTGCCCTACAGCCTGTCGACCGTCGCCACCCGCACTCCAGAGGATCTGACCCCGCATATCGACGGCAATGGCTGGTTTCAGATGTATCCACCACGGGACGAGGCCGTGCGTACCGACATGCTGCGCCGCGCCAAAGACGCGGGATTCTCGGTGCTGGTGCTGACGGTGGATGTGCCCGTGGCAAGCCGCCGCGAACGGCAGTTGCGTTCTGGTCTGACCTCACCGCCACGTCTGACGCCGCGGGTGCTGGCACAGGTGGCGCGCTGCCCGGCTTGGGCCTTGGGGACCTTGCAGCAGGGCATGCCGAGGATGCGCCTGATTGATGATTACGCCGCCAAGGTGACCGGCCTCAGCAGCACGGAACATGCAGGCTATCTTCTGCGGACGTCGCCGGGATGGGACTATCTGCGCTGGCTGCGCGATGGCTGGGACGGGCCGTTTGTCGTCAAGGGCGTGATGCGTGCCGACGACGCCGAGCGATTGGAGGCTGCGGGCGTCGACGCGCTTTGGGTGTCCAACCATGCCGGGCGCCAGTTTGACGCCGCACCGGCCAGCATCGAGGTTCTGCCGGAAATCCGCGCCGCGACCGATCTGCCTTTGATCTTCGACAGCGGCATCGAGGGCGGTCTGGACATCCTGCGCGCCGTGGCGCTGGGGGCCGATTTCGTGATGATGGCCAGCGCCTGGCATTTCGCGCTTGCGGCATTGGGCGATGACGGGCCGCCGCATCTGATTGACATGCTGACCCGCGATATGGCCGCCAATATGGGGCAAATCGGGGCAAAAAACCTCGCGGACCTTTCAAATTGCTTACGTTAGCGTGACCAGAACCATGCAATGCTGCATGTGCGAAAAACTATTCGCATCTTTGTAATCTGCCGCTACTGTAAGCGATTAAAATGACATGCCGAATGGACTTTAAGTACAGGACAACGCCACGATGACAGACTTCAACAAGATCCTCATTGCCAATCGCGGAGAAATTGCGATCCGCATCATGCGCGCCGCGAACGAGATGGGCAAACGCACGGTGGCGATCTACGCCGAAGAGGACAAGCTGGGGCTTCACCGGTTCAAGGCCGACGAGGCTTATCGTATCGGCGCGGGGATGGGGCCGGTAGCCGCCTATCTCAGCATTGACGAGATCATTCGCGTGGCGAAGGAATGCGGCGCTGACGCGATCCATCCCGGTTATGGGTTGCTGTCGGAGAACCCGGATTTTGTGGATGCCTGCACCGAGAACGGCATCACCTTCATCGGGCCCAAGGCGAAAACCATGCGCGCTCTGGGCGACAAGGCCAGCGCCCGCAAGGTGGCAATAGATGCCGGGGTCCCGGTCATCCCCGCGACCGAGGTTCTGGGCGACGATTTCGACGCCATTGCGAAAGAGGCCGAAGCGATCGGCTATCCGCTGATGCTCAAGGCCAGCTGGGGTGGGGGTGGTCGCGGTATGCGGCCTATCAACGGCCCTGACGAGCTGAAGGAAAAGGTGCTGGAAGGCCGCCGCGAGGCAGAGGCCGCGTTCGGCAATGGCGAAGGCTATCTGGAAAAGATGATCATCCGCGCCCGGCATGTCGAGGTGCAGATCCTGGGCGATAGCCACGGCAATATCTACCACCTGTATGAACGTGATTGTTCTGTCCAGCGCCGCAACCAGAAAGTCGTTGAGCGCGCGCCTGCGCCCTACCTGTCCGAGGCACAGCGAGAAGAGATCTGCGAGCTTGGCCGCAAGATCTGCGCGCATGTGAATTACGAATGTGCGGGAACGGTCGAATTCCTGATGGATATGGAGACCGGCAAGTTTTACTTCATCGAGGTGAACCCGCGCGTGCAGGTCGAACACACCGTGACCGAGGAAGTCACCGGGATCGACATCGTCCAGGCGCAGGTCCTGATTGCCGAGGGCAAATCGCTTGCCGAGGCGACCGGCAAGGCCAGTCAGTATGACATTCGGCTCAATGGTCATGCGCTGCAAACCCGGATCACCACCGAGGATCCGCAGAACAATTTCATCCCCGATTATGGACGGATCGTAGCCTACCGCGTCGCCACCGGTAACGGCGTGCGGCTGGATGGCGGCACCGCCTATTCCGGTGCGGTCATCACGCGGTTTTACGACAGCCTGCTGGAAAAGGTGACGACCTGGGCACAGACGCCGGAAAAGGCGATCTCGCGCATGGACCGTGCCTTGCGTGAATTTCGTATCCGGGGCGTCAGCACCAATATCGCCTTTGTCGAAAACCTGCTGAAGCATCCCACGTTTCTGAACAACCAGTATCATACCAAGTTCATCGACGAGACGCCCGAGCTGTTCGAGTTCTCCAAGCGGCGGGACCGGGGCACCAAGGTGCTGACCTATATCGCCGACATCTCGGTGAACGGCCATCCCGAGACGGCGGGCCGTGTGCTGCCTGCCTCGGATCTTAAACCGGCGCGTGCTCCACAAGTGCGTGGTGAGCCTGCGCCGGGCACCCGCAACCTGCTGGAAGAAAAAGGCCCGCAGGCCGTGGCCGACTGGATGGCGGCGCAAAAGCAGGTGCTGATCACCGACACTACCATGCGCGACGGGCACCAGTCCCTGCTTGCCACGCGGATGCGCTCGATCGACATGATCAATGTAGCGCCTGCCTATGCGGCCAACCTGCCGCAATTGTTCAGCGTCGAATGCTGGGGCGGTGCCACATTCGACGTGGCATACCGCTTCTTGCAGGAATGCCCGTGGCAGCGTTTGCGCGATCTGCGCACGCGGATGCCCAACCTGATGACACAAATGCTGCTGCGTGCGTCAAACGGCGTCGGTTATACCAACTACCCCGACAACGTGGTGCAGAGCTTTGTCAAACAGGCAGCCGAGACCGGCGTGGATGTGTTCCGCGTCTTCGACAGTCTGAACTGGGTCGAGAACATGCGCGTCGCGATGGATGCGGTTCTGGACAGCAACAAGGTGTGCGAAGGCACGATCTGCTACACCGGCGACATCAACGACCCGGATCGCGCCAAATATGACCTGAAATACTATGTCGCCATGGGCAAGGAGCTGAAAGCCGCAGGCGCGCATGTGCTGGGGCTGAAGGATATGGCAGGGCTGTTGAAGCCCGCCGCCGCCGGGCCGCTGATCACCGCGCTCAAGGAAGAGGTGGGCCTGCCGATCCATTTCCACACGCATGACACCAGCGGTGCCGCAATCGCCACTGTGATGGCTGCGGCGCAGGCCGGGGTTGATGCGGTGGACGCGGCAATGGACGCGCTGTCCGGAAATACCAGCCAGCCGACGCTCGGTTCTGTGATCGAGGCCTTGCGCTGGACCGAGCGCGACACCGGGCTGGACATTGGGGCGGTGCGCGAAATCTCGAACTACTGGGAGGCCGTGCGCGGCAAATACGCGGCGTTTGAAAGCAGTCTTCAGGCCCCCGCATCCGAGGTCTATCTGCACGAGATGCCCGGCGGCCAGTTCACCAACCTCAAGGCGCAGGCTCGCAGCCTGGGGCTGGAGGAACGCTGGCACGAGGTCGCCCAGACCTATGCCGATGTGAACCGGATGTTCGGCGATATCGTGAAGGTGACGCCGTCCTCGAAAGTTGTGGGCGACATGGCGTTGATGATGGTCAGCCAGAACCTGACCCGCGCCGAGGTCGAGGATCCCAAGACCGATGTGGCCTTCCCGGATTCCGTCATCGACATGATGCGCGGCAACCTTGGTCAGCCTCCGGGCGGTTTCCCGGACGGTATCCTCAAGAAGATCCTGAAAGGCGAAAAGCCCAACACAGAACGTCCCGGCAAGCATCTTGTGCCCGTTGATCTGGACGCCAAGCGCAAGGAGCTTTCGGATCTTCTGGATGGGGCAGAGGTGGATGACGAGGATCTGAACGGCTATCTCATGTATCCCAAGGTGTTTCTGGACTACATGGCGCGCCACCAGACCTATGGTCCGGTGCGGTCATTGCCGACGAGGACGTTCTTTTACGGGATGGAACCGGGCGAGGAAATCTCGGCCGAGATTGATCCCGGCAAGACTATGGAGATCCGCCTTCAGACGCTGGGCGAGACCGACGAGAACGGCGAAGTCAGGGTGTTCTTCGAACTGAACGGCCAACCCCGCGTGATCCGCGTGCCGGACCGCAAATCCAAGGCCAGCACCGCTGCACGGTCCAAGGCGGAACTGGGCAATGCCAACCATGTCGGTGCCCCGATGCCCGGTGTCGTCGCCTCTGTTGCGGCGCAGGCTGGACGTCCCGTGAAACAGGGCGACCTGCTGCTGACAATCGAGGCGATGAAGATGGAAACCGGCATCCATGCAGAGCGTGACGCGGTGGTCGCGGCCGTGCATGTCCAGCCCGGGGCCCAGATTGATGCCAAGGATCTGCTGGTCGAATACGAAGCCTAGGAAATTCGTCGCCCCGGAACCTTGCCGAACCGGGGCGGCGACACAAGTTTACGCGTGTTGAGCAATGCGTGACCCATCGGTCGGTGTGATGCTTGTGCAGCAGAAACTGTTCCGGGACGTAATAAAATGATGCATCTGCTATCTGATCCCGCCGTCTGGGCGTCCTTCCTGACGCTGACGGTGCTTGAGATCGTGCTTGGCGTGGACAACGTCATCTTCATCTCGATTGCCGCAGCAAAACTGCCGGAAGAACAGCGCCGATCCGCCCGGCTGATCGGGCTTTCGGGTGCGCTGGTTCTGCGTGTGGCGCTGCTGTTTTCAATCGCGTGGATCGTTTCGCTCAAGGATCCGCTCTTCGAGGTGTTCGGGCATCCGTTCAGCTGGCGTGACATGATCCTGCTGGCCGGTGGCCTTTTTCTGATCTGGAAAGCCTCGACCGAGATTTTCGACGAGGTCGAAGGCGTGAAACACGAAGCCAATGTGGTTGCCGCCAGCTTTGCCTCTGTTCTGGTGCAGATCATGGTGCTTGACGTGGTGTTCTCGCTTGATTCCGTCATTACCGCCGTGGGGATCGCAAATCATCTGGAGGTGATGATCGCGGCCGTGGTGATCGCGATTCTCGTGATGATGGTGGCGGCCGAGCCGATCTCCCGGTTTGTCGAGGCGCATCCATCTACCAAGATGCTGGCGCTGGCCTTTCTGGTGATGGTCGGCATGGCGCTTATGGCCGATGGATTCGGTGTGCATGTCGAGCGAGGCTTCATCTACGCCGCGATGGTGTTTGCGGGTGGGGTCGAGGGGTTGAACCTGATCCGCGCCAAACGCAGGCGCGCAGCGCGGTCGTGATGTTGAGTGCCGCCCGAGGTCAAAGCGGGACTGGTGTCGGCTGGGACTGCATCGCGCCCCCGGCGAGCCAATGCAAAACGCAGTCGTGGAAAGCGTCAATGGCCGGCTGCGAGATGCGTGTCTGAATGAACATATCTTCGCCAACCTCGCCGAAGCCCGAAAGATCGTGAGGCATTGGTCAAATCTGTTTATCAGCGAAATTCATGGGATAGTGGCGGGAGAATTCGCGAAGGGCAATTCCAGCGGTTGCGCGGTGCGGCTGTCTGCGCCCGACGAGCGGTCATCGAACCCGCATCATATCTCCGGTATCCAGCTTCTTGACGTAATCTACCGCGCTGCCATTCCAGTGGTAGGCAAAATGCGCCCCCTGTGCGGGGATCGGAATCACATCGGGCCAGAATGCGGCGATGCAGTTGCCGCCCGCAAACCGGACGCTGGGCCAGGTTATGCCGTTCGAACCCGCCGCGCGCCGTTCGGTGCCGAACACCTGAGAGGGCCCGTAGTCGTCAGGGTCCAGCAGGTCGCCGAAGCCCGACACGTCGTCCATCTCGGCGTCCACCGACCCGATCAACTCGCGGAACTGCGATGTCCAGCCAGGGGCTTCCTCCGTGGCCAGCATGGTTTTCGTGTGGTGGTAGATGGTTTCCGCGATGGCTACCTCGGTGCTGTCGGCCGCATAATACAGGCCGAACGTCCCATCGCTGAACCGCCCCGGCCGCAAAGGCGAGCAGTGAACAAAGGGGGCCATGACCCAGCTTGCGCCGGTTCCAGTGACGCGTCGGCCCACGGGGACCTTCGCGAGATCGCCGATGCTGTCGCGGATGCGCGGGTTGAACTTGGCTTCGGCCGAGGCCAGCGCTTCCCAATCGGCAGGGTCGGCAATGTCCTCGAACAGGTCAATCGGCGGATAGATCGAACGGATGATCCGGGCTGTGCGCGGCCAGATCACGCGGCGCACCGGTGCGGTCACCACGCCCCGCGCTCTGCGTCCAGATAGCTGCGCAGGTCGATCAGGTCGGTGATCTCGCCGCGCATCATGATGTCGAGCGCGCTTTGGCCGTTGAAGTCCGCGTTCGGTTTTCTGATCCAGTCATAGCCGCGCGCAGGATCGGTAAAGAGATAGCGCAGGCCCTTGTGGACCCCCATCAGGATGGCCATGCGCGCCCGCAGATCGCGGTCGATCCGGCCGATGCTGCCGTCCTTCCAGCGGGCCCAGGTGCGCTGGGCCATGTCGCCCAGCAGCGTGCGGGCCTCGATATCGCTGAGCTGCCAGGCGCGAAACAGGTTGACGGTGGTGCGCGCGAGGGCTGCGGCCTCCTCGTCCGTGATGGCGGGAAGGTCAGGGCGCGACGCGGTGGGTTCGATCATGGCAAACTGCATGGTAAATCTCCTATGGCATATATATACATAATAAATGCCATTTGGCAAGTGGTGGAGTGCGATGAGGTCGCTGCGCGCGTCAGCGCCACGGTCGCACTTTCCATTCCGACAACCACGATCAGGTGCGAGTGCACCTCGCCGACGTCATGGCGGCCCACGATTTCGTCTGAAGGCGCAACACATTCAGGGCATCACGCCCTATAAATACATCTGTAGGATCCGGACGTCAGAACCCATTCAACTCACCGTCAATTCAGTCCACCAAGTGCCGGGACGGAACACCTAGCTATCGCAGCATGGCTCCAAGACTGACACCGCCAAGGCTGGCCGCACGCAGGGCGGGGAGCGGCGCGTCTGTTGTCTTTCTGCCGGGTCTGAGCAATCCCATATTGCCCGAGGGATGCGTCAAGCGCGCTGTCTTGGGCTGGTCGAGGACCGACCCGAACCGACTGGCTTTGGGATGTAGTGTGCCATCAACTTGCGGGCCTCGCACGGGCTTGATCCCCATATGCGTGCTGACAAGAAGAGCGGCAGCTGCCGGGCGGCCAGGCAGGTCCGGTCGTGATGGGGCAGGGGGAACCCATTCGACCTGAGCTAGGGCAGCACGAAATCCCTTGTTCATCAATGCTGCGACGCGAGCGGTTCTGTCAGCGGAGGACCTCGCGCCGAATACGGTCACGATCAGACGTTTCTGTCCACGCTGCGCCGAGGCGGTCAGGTTGTATCCGGCGGCGCGCGTGTAGCCGGTCTTGAT
Organism: Primorskyibacter flagellatus; assembly: GCF_900176485.1. Classification (GTDB taxonomy): domain Bacteria; phylum Pseudomonadota; class Alphaproteobacteria; order Rhodobacterales; family Rhodobacteraceae; genus Primorskyibacter; species Primorskyibacter flagellatus. The sequence goes on along the minus strand of NZ_FWYD01000008.1, from coordinate 41,214 downwards.
CCCGTCAGCGCCGGAATAGGCACCCAGAAACCGACGGTTGGTATGCGCGATCTTGCGTCCACCTGCCGATGCGTGAACTTTGCTGAACAGGTCGAAATATGCCGGATGATCGAAGAATAATTGGCGCGCCAGCAGCGACATGTCCCGCGCGGTCGAAAGATGGCCGTCGGCCGTCAGCCCGTGGGGGTTGCGAAAATGCGTCCGGGTCATGCCGATCCGCGCGGCCGTGGTGTTCATCCGGGCGACGAAACCTTCGGTAGTGCCCGAAATTGCCTCTGCCAGCGCGGTGGCCGCATCATTGGCGGATTTGATTGCGGTGGCGGTTACAAGGTCGCGCAGACTGATCCTTTCGCCTGTTTGCAGATGCAATGACGACCCCGTCACTGCCGCGGCTTTGGCCGATACGGTGACTTGCGCGTCAAGATCAACCTCGCCCGCGGCCGCCGCCTGAAACGCGATGTAGAGCGTCATCATCTTGGTCAGAGAGGCGGGATGCAGTTGCTTGTCGGCATCCTCGGCCAGGTAGACCTGACCGTTGCGGGTGTCCATGACCACCGCGGCTTGGGGGGCAGCACCGGCGGCGAAGGGAGACAACAGGAAAAGCAACAGGGCGAGCCGTTTCAATGCCATTCCGAAGCAGAGACATAAACGCTTTGAATATCGGTTTGCACCGCGCATGTTTCGCCCTCAAATGGTTCGGGCGATGACAGAACTGTCCCGCACCCTTCCTGCGACGGTCTTAAGGCGTCAGGGTTTATGGACAGTGAATCTTGTCCGACGCGGTGTCGGATGGGGTGGGTAGATCGTCTATGGCAGAGGATCGAAAGTGCCGGTCCGCTACATGCAATCTCCGCTCGCAACGCTTTGTCAAAAGGCACATCAGAGGAGATGCACTTGCGTCTCTGGCGAGGGTTTCCTTGCGCTCCGGTGGCTTGTTCCACCGGTCCAATTCGCCTATACCGCCAGTTCCGTGCCTGCGTATCGGAAGGCGAAAGACATGCTGCACACACCCTATTATCTGATCGACAAGTCGCGGCTGCTGCCGAACCTCGAAAAGATCGCGTGGCTGCGCGAGGCATCAGGTGCCAAGGCGCTGCTGGCGTTGAAATGTTTCGCCACCTGGTCGGTGTTTGATCTGATGAGCGAGTATATGGACGGCACCACCTCCAGTTCACTGTTCGAGGTGAAACTTGGACGCGAAAAGTTTCCGGGTGAGACACATGCCTATTCCGTCGCTTGGGCCGACCATGAGATCGATGAGGTGCTGGCCAATTCCGACAAGGTGATTTTCAACACCGCAGCACAACTGCGCCGGTTCGAAACGGTCAGCCGCGATCATGTTCGCGGGCTGCGCGTCAATCCGGGCGTGTCCACATCCGGTTTTGATCTGGCCGATCCCGCGCGCCCGTTCAGCCGTCTGGGTGAACATGATCCGGCCGATATAGAACCCGTCGCGGACCTTATCAGCGGCTTCATGTTCCACAACAATTGCGAAAACAGCGACTTTGCCCGGTTCGACGAGATGCTTGACCTGATCGAGGCGCGTTTTGGCACGTTGATCCGTCGGATGGGCTGGCTCAGCCTTGGCGGCGGCATCCATTTCACCGGCGAGGACTATCCGCTGGACAAGCTGGCCGAACGGCTGAAACGGTTCGCGGGTGAGAACGAGGTGCAAGTTTACCTTGAGCCGGGCGAGGCCGCGATCACCAACTCCACCACGCTGGAGGTCACGGTGCTGGATACGCTTTTCAACGGCAAGAACCTTGCCATCGTCGACAGTTCGATCGAGGCACATATGCTTGATCTGTTGATCTACCGCGAAAGCGCCAAGGTGGTGCCGAATGACGGGCCGGAAGAGTGGATGATCTGCGGGAAATCCTGCCTTGCGGGCGATATCTTCGGCGAGTTCCGCTTTCCTGCGCCGCTGAAGCCCGGTGACCGTTTGTCGATGCAGGACGCGGGTGGTTACACAATGGTCAAGAAAAACTGGTTCAATGGCGTGAAAATGCCCGCCATCGCGATCCGTGAGATGGACGGGACAGAGCGGCTGGTCCGCGACTTCACATATGGCGATTTTGCGGCGGCCTTGTCGTGACTCTCGCGCATGGGCGTTAAAATTAAGCGCCAGGAATACTTGCGAACGAAAAAGGGGTTCTGTCAGTTGAAAAAACACGTTCTCATCATCGGCGCCGGCGGCGTTGCTCAGGTCGTTGCGCATAAATGCGCGCAGAACAATGATGTGTTGGGCGATATTCATATCGCCAGCCGGACCTTGTCCAAATGCGAAGGGATCATCGCCTCGGTCCACGAGAAATCGGCGATGAAGCAGGACGGCGTGCTTGCCGCCCATCAGGTTGACGCGATGGACAGTGCGGCAGTGGCCACGCTGATCCGCGAGACCGGCGCGCAGATCGTGATCAATGTCGGATCGGCCTTCGTCAACATGACGGTGCTGGATGCCTGTATCGAAACCGGTGCCGCCTATATCGACACGGCGATTCACGAATACCCTGACAAGATCTGCGAAACGCCGCCCTGGTACGGCAATTACGAATGGAAAAAGCGCGACCTGTGTGCCGAAAAGGGCGTGACCGCGATCCTTGGCGCTGGATTCGATCCGGGTGTCGTCAACGCCTTCGCCCGCTTTGCCGCCGACCGGATGGACGAGGTGCACAGCATCGACATCGTCGACATCAACGCAGGGTCACACGGCAAGTATTTCGCGACCAATTTCGACCCCGAGATCAACTTCCGTGAATTCACCGGGACCGTCTATTCCTGGCAGAACGGCGCATGGCAGGAAAACGCGATGTTCGAGGTCGGCCGTGAATGGGATCTGCCCGTGGTGGGCAAACAGATGGCCTACATGTCCGGGCATGACGAGGTGCATTCGCTTTCGGCAAATTACCCGCAGGCCGATGTCCGGTTCTGGATGGGCTTTGGCGAACATTACATCAACGTGTTCACCGTTCTTCAGAACCTCGGGCTTTTGTCCGAACAACCGGTGACGACCGCCGAGGGGCAGGAGGTTGTTCCGCTGAAAGTGGTCAAGGCGGTGCTGCCCGATCCGGCCTCGCTTGCGCCGGGCTATACCGGCAAGACCTGCATTGGCGATTTTGTCAAAGGCGTGAAAGACGGCAAAGAAGTCGAACTGTTTGTCTATAACGTCGCCGATCATGCCGAAGCGTATAAGGAAGTGGGCAGCCAGGGCATCAGCTATACCGCCGGCGTGCCGCCTGTTGCTGCGGCCATACTGGTCGCTTCGGGCGAATGGGATGCCAAGGCGATGAAAAATGTCGAGGAACTGGACCCGAAACCGTTCTTCACGCTGCTCGACCGTATGGGGCTGCCCACCATGATCCGGGACGACAGCGGCGATCGGCCGTGGAACGCTTAGGGTAGGCCAAAGGTGCTGTATTGCCTTCCGCATTCTGCTGGCGCTGACTTGCGGAAGGCCAATCAATGGCTGTCGGCTGTTTGTCTGGCACAGAGCCGCGCCCAAACACGCGCTGACAGACCTTTCGACGAGATATGCGGGTCCGCTCGAATAGGCCCGCATAACTGCAAACTGCGTATTTTCGCGATGCACAGTTCTGCACATCTCGGCCCAAACCGCTCGATGTCTTTAGCGAATAACAAAAAAGCCCGGTGCGCAAGGCACCGGGCGAACTCTTTAAGAACCCTTGAACTAGTGGGTAGGCTTGCCAAGCCCCTCGTCTTTTGCCGTTGACTTGGCGGCCTGTGCGGCGCGTTTTCCGGTTTCTTCGGCTGCGTCCTTGACGTCCGCTGCCGATGCATCCCCGGTTTTTTCCTTCAGCGTCGCTTTGCCTTCTTCATAAGCGGCGCGTCCGGCGTCCAGCGCCTTGCGGCTTTCCTCTTCGAACACACGCTCTGCCTCTGAGACAAAACGGTCGGAATACCCACCGAAGGCCCGGTTTTCGCGATCGGTGCGTTGCAACAGCGCGCCCACAGCCGCGCCACCGGCGATGGCCAGCGCGCCCACCACCAAGGGGTGTTCCTCATAGAATCCACGCGCCTTCGTAGCCCCTTCACTGGCCGCATCCTGAGCGCGGCGGCTCAGCACATAAGCCTGCTCGCGTGCCTCGACCACCCGGTTGCGGGCCTCGGTGCTCAGATGGTCGGTGCCTTCGGCAAACCTTTCGCGCAACCGTTCGGCCTTTGCGACAAGCCGTGCCCGGCGGCTGGCGACCGCGTCGCTGATTTCTTCGCCCTTGGCACGGGCGTTCTCGCGCAGCTCTTCGATGCGGCTTTGCGATACCGCAGGGGTATCATGCACATCGGCCATCCACGCTGGCGACCTTCTGTTGATCATCGGTGTGGCGCGGACTGTATGCCCGGTCACGGCGCCGGCTTGAACCGTATCATCACCATCGTCTGCATGGGGTAGGCGATCACGCAGGCTGCGCCCCAGATCGCGACCCTTGTCGCCCAGACGCTCACCGCCGCGGCGGATTTGTCCGGCAGTCGGGCCGGTGTTCGACAGGGCCAACGCTACACCGACACCGACAAGGGCCAGTGCCAATGGATTGCGCTTGGCGACTTGCACGGCAGTGTGGCCCAGATCATTTGCCATTTCCGAAGCGTTTTGCAGGGCCTTTTCGGGCGACAACCTGTCGCCGAGATCTTCCAGAGTCGCACCGAGACGGGCGCGACGACGTTCGAGTTCACGTTCGAGTTCGCTTGAATCAACCGGCATGGGTTTTCTCCTTTATGACATGAGCGTCCTTGCGGACGTTATTCGCGGTACGCTCGGGTGTGAGCGACGTGTTTTTCAATCTGGCGACGGCGATCTTCACCATGATCAGCGCGATCAGCGCGAGCACCGCCCCAATCGCCAGCGCGGCAAGGCCGGGATGCAGCCCGTATTCCATCAACCCGAACACGGCGGCGGCGGCGAATGCGTGCAACGCGACCAGCGTCACCACCACACCCGCGACAACCAACCCCAGCGCTCCGCCTATGGAGGATGCCTTCTCGGACATCTCGGCCTTCAGCAGATCCACCTCGCCTCTGAACAGGCCTGACAGCTGCTCTATGAGCGACTGAAGAAGCGATGCTGTAGAGGTCTTGGGATGGTCGCTTGGGGTCATCAGCTATACTCCGGCCAATCTTCCGAAAGGTCGTCGGCACGCGACGGCGTGTGATCCGATGCTTTCAGGAACCGCGCCCCGGCAAAACCCAGCAGCGCTGCGGCCCCCAGAAACGCAACCGGCTGGCGGCGCGCATATCCGGCCATGTCGTCAACACCCTGGCGCAGATCAGCGGTGGCGATGTTGTCGGACAGGTCGGCAATGCCTTCGGCAACGCGCGACATCGCTTGCTCCTGAATCGTGCCGGCTTCAAGGTCGCGGGCCGCCTTGCGAAGTGCGCCCCCAAGACTGCCGACTTCATCAGCAACACGCTGGCGGGCAGCGTTGGCCTGATCCCCGGCAATCTTTTCTGCCTCAGAGCGCATATGGCGCGCCGCGCCTCGGGCGTCGTCACGCAGATCCTCTGCCGCCGCCTTCACGTCAGCTTTGGTGCTTTCGAAGTCTTTCTGGACGGTGTCATCTTGCGTCATCATATCCATCCTTCTGAACATTCCGCGGTTTGAATCGCGCGGTGATTGCAGCGGTCATCGCGACCGCCTATTGCTGAAAGAAGGCGCGACGACAGGCTAAAGTTCCACGATCTGCATCCAAAAAACGAAGAAGCGCATAGATTTCGGGAAAGGTCGCGAGGGTCGCTTTTTAACCGGAACCAAAGCGGCTCTGATGCGTTATACATGGTTGATCTGCACATTTTTCCGCGTTCTTGCGGTCAAACTTGGCCGGCTGCCGCGCCTTGCGGCCAAGGCCCGCAGGTCCGAAATCATATGCCCTCCGCTGTTGGTGCTTGTCTTGCAGCGATCCCCTTGCGCGGCATGTGTTTCGGCACGATTGCCGTGCCCGGATGTTTGGTATACCAAGCCCGAATAAGGTCCGAAACCTGTTCAAATCAGACATCCGGGACAGGGGCGTTCGCGCCAGCGGCAGTAGGGAGAGCCACAGATGACACAGTTGAAATTTGCCGACTCGCTGGGACGGCTGGGGACGGAATCCGCGTTCGAGGTTCTGGCGCGTGCCGCAAAGCTTTCGGGCGAGGGGCGCGACATCATCAATCTTGGCATCGGCCAGCCGGATTTTCGTACGCCCGATCACATAGTCGAGGCGGGCATCAAGGCGCTACAGGACGGCCACCACGGGTATACTCCGGCAAGCGGGTTGCTGCCCTTGCGCGAAGCGGTCACAGCCGATCTGCACCGCCGACACGGGGTTGAGGTCAATCCTGACAATGTGGTCGTCGTACCCGGCGGCAAGCCCACGATGTTCTTTGCGGTCCTGATGTTCGGGCAGCCGGGGGCCGAGATCATGTATCCCAATCCCGGCTTTCCGATCTACGAATCCGTGATCCGCTATTCCGGTGCCACGCCGGTGCCGATTGCTCTGGAGGAAAAGAACGGGTTTGCCTTCTCGGCCGAGGCGCTTTTGGCACAGATCACCGACCGCACCCGGCTGATCATCATAAACTCGCCCGCAAATCCCACCGGCGGCGTCACGCCAAAAGAGGAAATTGACAAGCTGGTGAAGGGGCTGGAGGCGCATCCTCATGTTGCGCTGATGTCCGACGAGATCTACTCCAACATGCTATACGGCGGGCGGGAACATACCAGCCTGCTGCAATATCCCGAGATCCGCGGCCGGTTGATCATGCTGGATGGCTGGTCCAAGACCTATGCGATGACCGGCTGGCGGCTGGGCTATGCGGTCTGGCCGGATGCCTGCGTCGAACATGTCACGCGGCTGTGCATCAACGATCATTCCTGCGTGAACGCGGCGACTCAATTCGCCGGGATCGCGGCGCTGAACGGCCCGCAGGACGCGGTGCGCGAGATGGTCGCGCAGTTTGACACCCGCCGTCAGGTGATCGTGGATGCGCTGAATGGCCTGCCGGGCTTTCGCTGCCCGGACGCGGCGGGGGCTTTCTATGCGTTCCCCAATATCGAAGGCACCGGAATGACCTCGCGCGAAGCGCAGGACCGGTTCCTTAACGAGGCTGGCGTTGCCACGGTTGCGGGCACCAGCTTTGGTAAATTCGGCGAGGGGTATCTGCGTTTCTCCTACGCCAACTCAACCGAGAATATACGTTCCGCGATTGAACGTATCGCCGCAATACTCTGACAATAAGAGGTTATCCATGTCTGACCCCATCCTTCTTATCTCTGGTGACAGCTTTTCCGAACAAGAACGCACCCGTCTTGAAACTGCGCTGGCATCCGCCTTCGTCGCCGGGCCGTCCGACATGGCCGCCCTGCCGGACGCTGTGCGCAGTTCGGTCCGCGCCATAGCCGTGAAAGGACACCACCCGCTTGGCGGCGCGGAAATGGATCTGTTTCCAAACCTTGGCGTGATTGCGAATTACGGCGTGGGGTATGACGCGATTGACGTCACGGCCGCGACCGAACGCGGCATCAACGTGACGAACACACCTGACGTGCTGAACGACGATGTGGCCGATCTGGCCGTTGCGATGTTAATCGCGCAATGCCGTAACATGGTGGCAGGCGATGATCTGGTTCGGTCGGGTCGTTGGTCCGCCGGTGAAAATCTGCCACTGAACCGACAGATGAGCGGCAGCACGGTCGGCATCGTCGGGCTGGGACGCATCGGACGCGAGATTGCCGACCGGCTCGCAGCCTTCAAATGCGACATCCATTACACATCGCGCAGCCGGAAAGAGACGCCGGGCTGGACCTTCCATGCCTCGCCCGAGGAAATGGCCGAAGCGGTCGACATCCTTGTCGTGGCGCTGGTTGGCGGGGTCGAGACGGAAAAGCACGTTTCCCGGCAGGTGATAGATGCGCTTGGGCCGCGCGGCATTGTCATCAATATTTCGCGCGGGAGCACGATCGACGAGGCCGCATTGCTGGATGCGTTGGAAGAAGGCCGGATCGCCGGTGCGGGACTTGATGTCTTTCTGAACGAACCGAAGATCGATCCGCGCTTTCTGAAACTCGACAATGTTCATCTGCAACCGCATCAAGGCTCCGGCAGCAGCGAGACGCGCGGCCGTATGGCAAAGCTGCAACTCGCAAATATCGAGGCGTTTCTTGCCGGTGATCCCCTGAAAACGCCGGTGAATTAAGCAGCGACCGGTCTGGAAGCCACTTAAAGAGGCGGTAGGCCGCGCATCGGTTTGCCGCCTCCGAAATGCGTCTTGAGACGATTAACCGTTGCGGCGGTAATCAGGTTCGTCAGCCTGACAGTGTTCCGATACAAACGCATGTCGTAAGGATCAGGCCGGACATCAGCGATAGCAGCTTCTCAGACTGCGTGGGCCAGAAAAGACGCGCATCTCATATCCTTCTTGCGTTCGGGGGCGCGGGGTTTAACCCCGCGCCCCCGCTCGGATCGGGCGTCAGCCTGATCCGAAATAGTCGGACAGATCTTTGTTTACTTTGCGGCGACGGTATCCTGTCGCTGCGCGCCAAGCCCTTGCACTTCGATCTCCATCACATCGCCGGGGCGCAGGAAGCGCGGCGGCTTCATGCCCATGCCAACACCGGACGGCGTGCCGGTGGCGATGATGTCCCCTGGCACCAGTTTCATGAATTGTGACATATGCGAGATACACTGCGCGACCGTGAAGATCATGTCGGAAGTGTTGGAATCCTGCACGACTTCGCCGTTGAGGGTCAGCTTCACATCCAGCTTCTGCGGATCGCCGACCTCGTCAGCGGTCACCAGCCAGGGGCCGACAGGGCCGAAGGTGGGGGCCGATTTGCCCTTGATCCACTGGCCGCCGCGTTCGATCTGGAACGATCGCTCCGACACGTCGTTGATGGTGCAATAGCCCGCAACATAGTCCAGCGCCTCGTCTTCGGAAACGTACAGACACTCGCGCCCGATCACGACGCCCAACTCGACCTCCCAATCGCCCTTTTCAGAGCCACGCGGAATGATCACAGGATCAAACGGCCCGGACAAGGCAGAGCTGGCCTTGGAAAAGATGATCGGTTCCTTGGGGGGCTTCGATCCGGTTTCTTCGGCATGTTTGGTATAGTTCAACCCGATGCAGAAGAAGTTCGGTACACTGGCGACGCAAGAGCCGATCCGACCCGGCTCTGCGACCAATGGCAGATCTGCGGGGTCAAGGGCGCGCAAGGCCTCCAACGCGTCGAGCGCCACGGTCGGCCCGGCGAAATCATCAACATGGGCGGACAGATCGCGGACGTTCCCGTCGCCATCCAGCAAGCCGGGTTTTTCCTGTCCAGCATTGCCGAATCTAAGTAGTTTCATTTTTCTTCCTTTCGGGGTTGGTCGTGTTTGTCCTTTGGCGCGGCCTCAGATGCGTCTTCCGCTGCGCGTTCTTCGAAATAGGTTTCGATATTCAACACAAGATGCTCCAGATGTCGCTCGATTTCTCCAGTGACGCGGATCACGTCTCGCGCCTCCAGTCCGGCGATGATTTCGCCATGCTGTTTCAGGACGCGGTCCCGCGCCCTGCGCCTGCGCGCTGACAGAAATCGTGCCCGCCAGAGGCGTTCAAGATAGCTGCGGTGGGTGTCGGCCAACGAAGTATTGTGCGAGGCGCTGGCGATGGCAAGGTGAAACGACATGTCGATTTCGAACAGATCAAGCGTATCGGAATGATCGTAAGCTTTGACGAAATGCTCATGGATACCGCGGATGTTTGCGATGTCTTGGTCGGTGGCGTTGCGGCAGGCCAGTTTGCCCGACAACGTCTCCAGCGCCGACAGGACGACGATTGCGTCTGTGACCTCTTTCAAAGACGGATCGGCAACCACAGGACTACGCGACGCGCGCAACATCACCAGGCCTTCCTTGGCAAGAATGCGGATCGCTTCGCGCATGGGCGTGCGGCTGACGCCCATTTCCTGCGCGCTGTCGCGTTCCTTGATCTGGGCACCGGGTGCGAGGGCTCCGCGCAGAATGTCTCGGCGCAGCGAAGTGGCGATTTTTTCGGCCAGGCTGTTGTCCGTCATGGTCTCCGCTTCACCTCCACCGTTTGAAAAGGTCTTATTTTTCAACGCGCTGCTGTTGTTGGTCGATATTGTTTTATTTGGTATACCAAAAAAGATTGATTGTCGATAACGACATCGTTAGCGTGCCACTACTGGTGGTATACCACTTGGCGCCGCGAACCAAGATCGCAGCATGCAGAAGCAGAACATGTCTTTTAGGGAGGAAAACATGAATATTGCTCAGATGATGAAAACGGCCGCAGCGGCAGCGTTGCTTGCCGGCACTGCGAACGCGCAGGACGTGACACTGCGCATCCAGACCCACTATGCAACCGAGCACCCCTCGGGCAAACTGGCGGCACAGTTCGTCGACGACGTCGAAACCATGTCCGGCGGTTCCATTGATATCGAGATGTTCTATTCTTCTTCCGTCGTCGCCACGACCGAGACATGGGACGCGGCCGTCAACGGCATTATCGATTGTGATATGACCGGCGGCGCTTATCAGACCGGCAAGAATCCGGCATTTCAGTTCGTCGGTGATATCATGGGCGGCTATGACACGCCTTACCAGCAGCTGTCGTGGCTGTATTATGGTGGCGGCTACGATGCGGCTCAGGAACTCTATAACGCCAATGAGATGCAGTTGGTGGGCTGGTGGATCTACGGTCAAGAATCCTTGGCCTCGTCCAAACCGATTGCAGGTCCAGAAGATTTGAAGGGTTGGAAATTCCGTTCGCCTCCGGGTCTGGAAACCGAGATTTTCACAGAACTCGGAGCCACTCCGATCGTGATGGATTTCACCGAGATCTTCACCGCGCTGGAAACCGGCATCATCGACGGGGCGGATGCTTCGGGCCTGGCCAACAACGTGGGCCTTGGGCTCTATGATATCGTCAAACATGCCAACTATCCCGGCTTCCACTCGATGCCGTCTGACCACCTTGCGTGCAACAAGGCCGTTTGGGACGGGCTGACCGATGCACAGCGGCGCATCATGGACACCTCGATGCAGAAGCTGGCGCTACATACTGCTATTTCGAACGAGAAGAACAATGCCGAAGCAGCGGCCATGCTGAAAGAGCAGGGCGTGACGATTCACAGTTGGTCCGACGAGGACAAGGCTGCGTTCCGTGCTGCTGCGCAAACCGCGTGGGACGGCTGGGCGGAAAAGACCCCGGAAGCCGCAGCTTTGGTAGCAAGCCACCGCGAGTACCTGACGCAGCTTGGTCTGATTGCCGAGTGATCCGTCAGCGTGTGATGCATGCCTGAAACTATGAGGCGGGCTCCTTCCGAGCCCGCCCGTTTTGTCTAAATCTCCTGCGTAGACGCATGCAGGGTGAGACTGGGAGGCAATAATGGAACGCAAGAGTGTCTGGCTCGGTCCATTGCAGGAGCCGATCCGCATCGCGATGATCGGATTTGCCGCGGCGACGGGACTGATTTTTCTCTGGATGGTGGCGATGATCTTCATCTCCGACAATGCCATCGGAATGCAGGAAATGATCCGGCCTGCCGGGCGACCCATGGTGGTACTCATGTTGTTTCTGGTGGCGGGGACGTTGCTGAGCACGTCGCTGTTTCTGTCGGACACGGTCGGAGCCATTGAAGCAAAGCCAGAGGGGTTCTTCGACTATTTCTCACTGGTTTGCGCAAGGCTGTCGATGATTGCCATCGGGCTGATCGTGTTGGTGATGTTCTATGAGGTGGTGTCGCGTTACGTCTTCAGCAAGCCGACACTCTGGGCCAATGAATTGTCACTGTGGATTGCCGCCTTGGTCTTCCTGCTTGCCGGACAATACGCCATGCAGCAACGCAGCCATATCCGGATCTATGTTGTCTACGACATCATGCCCCGCTGGATGCAGAAGACCGCCGATGTGATCTCTGTCGGGCTGATCTGCACCTTCACCTTCGCGCTGGTCTGGGGGGGCTATAATGACGCCATGCGGCGCCTTCTGCGGATGGAAACATTTGGCACCGCCTGGGATCCGCCCATTCCGGGCACGGTGAAGCCTGCGATCCTGATCATCATCGTGCTGGTGACCATTCAGGCCATATCCAATCTGATTGCCGACTGGAACAAGTCGCCGGAACATCATTCGGCCGCTGACGATATCGACGAGGTGGAGATCGAGAATATCCGCCGCACGCTTGAGGAGAACAAGTAATGGTCGATATCGGAACACTGTCCCTGATCCTGTTGCTGGGTATGTTCGCGCTGCTGGCCATTGGTATGCCGCTTGGGTTTGCCTCTGCGTTTCTGGCTGTGGTCACACTTGTGCTGAAGTTCGACGTCGACATTCTGTTCCGCACATTCGGGCAGGGGCCTTTGTCGGTGCTGGGGCAGGCGGTCTACCGGCAGATGACGAATTACGTCCTGATCTCGGTGCCGCTGTTCATCTTCATGGCGGCGCTGCTGGAAAGATCGGGCATCGCGCGGGACATGTATTCATCGCTTAACGTTTGGTTGTCGCGCACCCGTGGCGGCATTGCCTTCGTCACCTCGATCATGGCGGTCATCATGGCGGCGATGTCGGGGATCATTGGCGGCGAAGTCGTTCTGCTGGGCCTGATCGCCCTGCCACAGATGCTGCGTCTTGGCTATAACCAGAACCTCGCCATCGGCACAATCTGTGCGAGCGGGTCACTCGGGACGATGATCCCGCCGTCGATCGTGCTGATCTTCTACGGGTTGGTCACGGAAACCTCGATCAAGGCGCTGTTCACCGCGTCTTTCCTGCCGGGGTTCATGCTGGCGTCATTCTTCATCATCTACATCATCATCCGCACCCAGTTGAACCCAAGTCTGGCACCGCTTCCGCCGGACGATCCCGATGATCCGAAGGGCAAGGAAAAGGGGCTGCTCTTCCTTGGATTTCTGGCGCGTTTCGGCATGTGGGTCACCGCTGTTCTGATCCTGCGGGCACTGTTCTTCACCGTCACCAGCGCGAATATCGTCACCGAAGGGGTTGATCCGATCTTCCTTGGCATGGTGTCTGATCTGCCCTGGCTTATCGGGGCGTTCGTCCTGTTCGCGGTGGTTGTCTTTGTCATCGTCGGCAGAGAACGCACCGCCATCGGCTGGGAAATGGGCAAGGGTCTGATCGCGCCCACCGTGGTGATCGGCGTTGTCTTGGGGTCGATCTATGGCGGCATCACCGGCATTACCGAGGCCGCCGGCATGGGGGTCGTCGCGGTCTTTGTCATTGGTGCGCTGCGCCGCGAGATGAGCTTTGACATCGTCTGGGACAGCCTGATCCGGACGCTGAAGTCGACCGGCACCATCATCTGGGTGACGATCGGTGCGGCGGCGCTGGCGGCGGCCTATACGCTGGCCGGCGGGCCGACCTATGTCGCCAACCTGATCGTCGGGGCCGAGATGCCGACCATGGGGGTCATCCTCGTGATGATGTTCATCTTCCTGATCATGGGGATGTTCATGGATTGGGTGGGTATCGTGCTGCTGATCATGCCGGTTTTCCTGCCCATCGTGGTCCGGCTGCCGGCGGAAGAGATCGGGTTTCTCGGTCATGTCGACGCGCGCTTCGTCCCGATCTGGTTCGGCGTGGTGTTCTGCATGAACATGCAGGTCAGCTTTCTGTCGCCACCCTTTGGTCCGGCGGCCTTCTATCTGAAATCAGTGGCCCCGCCCGAGATTTCGCTGACCGACATCTTCAAAGGGTTCCTGCCGTTCATTGCCATTCAGTTGATCGCATTGGCGATCTTGCTGATCTGGCCGCCGATCGTCACACTCTTCTTGTAGCGCTTGAATAACCCGGCCCGGCGGCCATTGCGTCGCCGGGCCGTACAACAGACCTACCGGGCTTGCTCTAGGCCCGATTCCCGTGTGAGGACTCACCATGAAAACCGTTCGACTGTCCGCCGAGGACAATGTCGTCACTGCCATTTCCCCGCTTGCTGTCGGGGACGAAGGTGCCTCAGCGCTGATACCGCGTGGCCACAAGATGTCTGCTGTGGCGATCCCCAAGGACGCGCCGGTGATCAAATACGCTCAGGTCATCGGCTACGCTGCCGAGGATATTGCTCAGGGTGCCCATGTGCATACCCAGAACCTTGAATTTCGCAATGTGGATACGGAATACGAATTTTCGACCAACCTGCGCCCCGTTGCACCGGCCGAGACGCGTGATACCTTCATGGGCTATCGCCGCGCCAGCGGACGCGTGGGCACGCGCAACTATATCGCCGTGCTGACATCGGTGAACTGTTCGGCCACCGCCGCGCGCAAGATCGCCGCGCATTTCACCGACGAGCGTCTGGCGGAATATCCCAATGTCGATGGCGTGGTGGCCTTCGTACATGGCACCGGCTGCGGCATGGCCGGGTCCGGCGACGGGTTCGAGGCATTGCAGCGCGTCATGTGGGGCTATGCCCGCAACCCCAATGTGGCCGCCGTGCTGATGGCGGGGCTGGGCTGCGAGATGAACCAGATCGACTGGTTGATCGAGGCTTACGGTCTGGTGCCGGGGCCGTTGTTCCAGTCGATGAACATTCAGGACGTGGGCGGGCTGCGCAAAACGGTCGAACTGGGCATCAAGAAGATCGAGACGATGCTGCCGCTGGTCAATGACGTACAGCGCGAGGAATGCCCGGCGTCAGAGCTGATTGTCGCGCTGCAATGCGGCGGGTCCGACGCCTGGTCAGGCATCACCGCCAATCCGGCGCTTGGTTATGCCTGCGATCTGCTCGTGGCGCAGGGCGGCACCGGGGTGTTGGCCGAAACGCCCGAGATCTACGGTGCCGAGCACCTGCTGACCGCCCGCGCCGCTGATCGCGAAACCGGCGACAAGCTGATTGGCCTGATCCGCTGGTGGGAGGATTACACCACCCGAAATCTGGGCAGCATGGACAACAACCCAAGCCCCGGTAACAAGAAGGGCGGCCTGACCACCATCCTTGAAAAGTCGCTGGGTGCCGCGGCCAAGGGCGGCACCACCCCCCTGACCGGCGTCTATAAATACGCCGAGCCGGTGACAAAACCCGGTTTTGCCTTCATGGACAGCCCCGGCTACGATCCGGCCAGCGTGACAGGGCAGATCGCGTCCGGGTGCAACCTTGTGACCTTTACCACCGGCCGCGGATCGGCCTTCGGGGCAAAGCCGTCGCCGTCTCTGAAGATCGCAACAAATACCGAGATGTACAACCGCATGACCGAGGATATGGATATCAACGCGGGCACGATTCTGAGCGATGGTGCCAGTGTTGAGCAGGTCGGCCGACAGATCTACGAGACGCTCTTGCGTGTGGCCAGCGGAGAGAAGACAAAGTCCGAAGCACAGGGCTTGGGCGATTATGAATTCGTGCCGTGGCAGATCGGTGCCGTGATGTAGCGACGGGCAGGGCGCGGCCCGGCTGGAATGCGCCACAAGGATTGAAACACATGATTGCGGGGCCGGACGTCGTTCACGCATCAAAAAATGGAGACTCACATGAGCAAACCCAGCATTGGATTTATCGGCCTCGGCCTGATGGGCGCGGCCATGGTCGGCCGGTTGCAGGACAAGGGCTATTCCGTGACGGTCATGGCAAACAAATCGCGCCAGGCGGTAGATGCCGCTGTCGCGCGTGGTGCGGCCGAAGCCGAAACAGCCGCATCGCTCGCAGCGGTCAGCGACATCATCATGTTCTGCATGGGCACTTCTGATCAGGTGGAAAGCCGTGTTTACGGCGCGGATGGCGTATTGGAAGGGTTGCGCTCTGGCTCTGTCGTGATCGACTTCGGCACCTCGCTTCCCGACTCCACCCGCAAGATTGCCGCAGATGTGGCAGAGCGCGGCTCGGCCTATCTGGATGCGCCTCTGGGGCGCACTCCGGCCCATGCCAAGGACGGTCTGCTCAACATCATGTGCGCAGGCGACGAGGCCGCCTACGCGCGCGTAAAGCCGGTGCTGGACGATCTGGGCGAGAACGTCTTTCATCTGGGCGAGTCCGGTGCCGGGCACACGATCAAGCTGATCAACAACTTCTTCGCCATGACCACCGCCTGCGCCATGTCAGAGGCGTTTGCGATGGCTGACGCGGCCGGTATCCCCCGCGAGACAATGTATAGCGCCGTGTCCGCAGGGCCGCTGAAGTCCGGCATGATGGAATTCATCCGCAACTACGCCAAGGACGGCCAGATCGATCTGGCCTTCTCGGTCGCGAATGCCAGCAAGGATGTGGGCTATTACCGCACCATGGCCAAGGATCTGGGCGTGACCTCGCGCATGTCGGGTGCTGCCGATGCGACGCTGAACGAGGCAGTCACGGACGGGTTCGGTGACCATATGGTGCCGGAAATGGTTGATTTTCTACACGGAAAGATGAAAGCGAAATGAGGCTGCAAGGTAAACGGGCCTTCATAACGGCCGCGGGGCAAGGTATCGGACGTGCCATCGCAGAGGCCTATCTGCGCGAAGGTGCCGACGTGACCGCGACCGATCTGAACGACGGGCTGCTGGAAGGGCTGAAGGGCGCGCGCTGCTTTGCGCTGGATGTGACCGACAGGGCGGCGCTGCAATCTGCGGTGGCCGATGCGGCCCCGGACATTCTGGTAAACTGCGCGGGCGTGGTGCACGCGGGCAGCATCGCCGACGCGACGGATGACGAATTCGACTTTGCGATGAACCTGAATGTACGGGCACAGTTTCACTCCATGCAGGCAGCGCTGCCGGGCATGGTCGAACGGGGGGGCGGGTCGATCGTGAACATCGCCTCGGTCGCCTCGACCATCCTGGCCGCGCCCAATCGCTATCTTTACGCGACCTCCAAGGCGGCGGTCATCGCATCGACAAAATCGGTGGCGGTCGACTATGTGCAAAAGGGTGTGCGGGCCAATGCGATCTGCCCCGGCACGGTGGACAGTCCCAGCCTGCATGACCGGCTGCGTGCGACCGGGAATTATGAAGCGGCGCTTGAGGCCTTCATCGCCCGTCAACCCATGGGGCGCATCGGACTGCCCGAAGAGATTGCGCATCTTGCGGTCTACCTTGGCTCTGATGAAAGTGGGTTCACCACCGGACAGGCGCATGTGATCGACGGTGGTTGGGCCAACGGTTGACGGTCCCATGCGCGCGCTGAAACCAAAGGAGGACAGGGCCAGCGCCGGGCTGGCCCTGATGGCCTTGGGCGTTCTGGGCTTTACCTGTATCGACACCTCGGCCAAATGGCTGATGCTGTCGGGGCTGGGGGCGTTGCAGGTCGTGTTCATGCGCTATCTGGGGCATTTTGTGCTGGCGCTTGCGGTGTTTCTGCCAACCGAAGGCAAAGAGGCGCTGCGGTCGCAAAGCCCGCGCCTTCAGCTTGCCCGGTCAGCCTTTCTTCTGGGCAGCACCGGGCTTAATTTCGCGGCGCTGCAATTTCTGCCGATCACCGTGACGACAGCGATCATGTTCAGCATGCCGGTGACTGTGACGCTGCTTTCGGTTCTGCTTTTGGGGGAAACTGTCGGATTGCGTCGATTTCTGGCGGTGCTTGCGGGATTTAGCGGCGTGCTTGTGGTTGTGCAGCCGTGGGGCGCGGATTTTCATCCCGCGATGTTCCTGTCTCTGGGCGCGCTTTGCTGCGCATCACTGTATTTCGTCGTGACCCGGATGCTGGCCGGGCATGAATCCAACGCCACGAGCCAGATCTGGAGCAGCGGCCTGGCGGCGATCTGCATATTGCCATTCGTGATGCAAAGCTGGCAGTGGCCTGACAGCCCGCTCGGCTGGATCGTGATGGGTGTCATCGGCGCGTTCGGGTTTGGCGGGCATGCGGCAGCGACTGCGGCGCATCGGTTGGCGGATGCGTCCCTGCTGGCGCCTATGGCCTATGTCCAGTTGATCTCGGCCACTGCGGCGGGTGTGCTGGTATTCAATACCTGGCCGACGCTCTGGACGCTTGTCGGATCCCTGATCATCGTGGGGTCCGGCATCTATATCTGGTGGCGGGAGCGTCGGCTGGGACATGTTGCGAAGCCCACGCCGCCAGTGCGGTGACATCAGGACCGCGAGGCCCCGGGTCTTACGCCCGGGGCAGGTCGTCCTCCAGATAATAGCGTATATTTTCCTCAAAACTCTCGTCTGCCGAAAGTCCCAGCGACAGGGCTTTTGCAGGGTTGAGATCAAATTTCCAACCTTTGACGATTGCCTGGATTTCGGGTTGATCCTCGAACCGGATCAGGCGCGCTGGCTCTGATCCGGCAACCGCGGTCATGGCGTCGATCATCTGACCGATGGTCCAGGTGCGCCCCGGCATCATCATTGTGCGGCTGGTGCCCATCGCATCGCCGTCGATCTCGGCGCCGCAGATCAGGTTGTCCACGCAACGTCGCGGCGACAGGTAGAAATGCGCAAAGTCCCTGTCGACCGGGCAGATCGCCTCTTGTCCGTTCAGCGGTTCGCGGAAGATCGAGGACATGAAGCTGGATGCGGCAAGGTTCGGTTTGCCGGGCCTGACCGAGATTGTCGGCAGCCGAAAGGCCCGCCCGTCGATAAACCCTTTGCGGGAATAGTCGTTGACCAGAAGCTCGCCGATAGCTTTCTGGGTGCCGTAGGAAGTTTGCGGATTGGGAATGGTCCAATCCTCGATCGGGTCCGGCACGTCGCCGCCGAACACCGCCATCGAAGAGGTGAAGACCACCACCGGCGTGGTTTCCAGCGCCCGGCACCGTTCCAGCACGTTCAGCGTGCCATGCAGGTTGACCCGCATCCCGATGTCGAAATCGCTTTCGGCCTGGCCCGACACCACGGCCGCGAGCAGATAGATGACGTCGATGTCCTTGTCGATCAGTCCGGCCACAGCCTCAGGCTCGCCGATGTCGCAGCTTGCGGCGCTGATGGGAAACGGCGCGTCGGGCAGGGCTGGATCGACAATGTCGGCCAGCACCATGCCGGTGATTTCCTGCCCCCGCAACTCGCCCTTGTCGATCAATTTATGTGCCAGTTTCTGGCCAATCAGACCGCCGCCCCCGATGATAAGAATGTTCATGCCTGTGTTCCTTCGATATCCGTCATGTCCAAATCCACCAATGCGCCGCGTGCCTGCACCACCTGTGCCGCAACAGCCATTGCCAGATGCGCCGAGGCCGCGATGCCGCGTTCCATCGCGAGGCCCGCAAGAAAGCCCGCGCCAAAGCTGTCGCCTGCGGCGGTCGTGTCGATCACCGAGTCAATCTTGACCGGCTGGAATTCCTGTGTGCCTTCGGTCTTGTCCCAGATGGTCAGCGTGCCCGCGCCGTCCTTGACCGCGATGGTGGACGCACCGCAGTCGCGGTAGCGGGCAATCGTGTCTGCCGGAGTGGCATCGCCAAACAGCCCTTCTTCCTCGTCAAATGAAGGCAGGACCGTGTCGGACACCTCGGCCCCCATGCGCAGACCCGCGCGCATCGTGTCCTCGTCTTCCCAAAGCCGGGGCCGCAGGTTCGTGTCAAAGGCCACATGCGTTCCGTTTGCGCGCGCCCGCGCCAACGCGGCGCAGAGCGTATTGCGCCCTTCGGGCGACAGGATCGCCAGTGTGATGCCCGAAAATTGCGCCATGGACGCGCCGTCCAGTTGTGTTTCCAGCCAGTCGGGATCGTCGGCCAACAGCTTGGCCGCTGATTGCCTGCGCCAATAGGAAAAGCTGCGCTCGCCATTTATCAACTGGATCATGTAAAGCCCCAGCGTGCGGTCCGCGACCTTGCGAACGCCGCTGATGTCGATCCCATGGCCGCGCATCAGGTCAAGCATGTCGTCAGAGACCGCGTCCTGACCGACGGCGCTGCAATAGCCGACGGTCCAGTCCTGCGGCAGCAGGCGGCGCGCGTAATAGGCGGTGTTGAACGTGTCGCCGGCGAAGCCTTGGTGGTAAAGTTGATCGCCCGCCGGGGCAAGCTCCACCATACACTCGCCAAGTGTCAGAAAACGCTTCATCTTACAGGATCACCTCAAATTCTTGCTGGCCTTCGCCATCGGCCTCTATCTCGAATGTCTGGCCATCCTTGGGACTGGGATCGGACAGGCCTTGCGCGGCACTGGTGATGAACATCCGCGAACTTCCCTTGCCGCCAAAAGCGGGGCAGGTCACTTGACTTGCAGGCATCTGGATCTGCTGGATCAGGTTGCCCGCCTTGTCATGGCAGGTCAGCAGCCCGGTGCCGTAATTGGCACACCACAGGTTGCCATCCGTGTCGACGACCGCGCCATCGGGGCGAGGCAACAAGGCAAATTTTTCAGGATCGCCCTTTGGCCATCCATCCTTGTGGTTCAACGGCTGCCGCCAGATCTGGCGTGTCGATGTGTCAGAGAAATAGCCGCAGGATCCGTCCGGCGCAAAGCAGATCGCATTGGGAATGGTGATCTTGCCATACATCGCGCGGATCTCGCCGCGATAGAAGCGGTAGATCGTCCCCGCACCCTCTTCGGCGGATTTGCCCATCGTGCCGATCCAGAACCCGCCCCAGGGGTCGGCGCGGCCATCGTTGGATCGTGTGACCTCGTTCTCGGCCTCCAGCGGCGCGATGTCCTCGCGGTCGCCGGTGGCGGGGTCAAAGGCGAACAGCCCGGTTTCCCCGGCCACGAAAAGCCGGTTTCCCAACCGTCCGAGCGCGGAGACATGTTCGCCCATTTGCCAGAATGCGGTGTCTTCCACGCCGCGCGTCAGAATGCGACGATTGTTGATGTCGCACCAGAACAGCGCCGACAGGTCCGGATGCCACAGAGGGCCTTCGCCCAAGGAGCAGCGGGTCTCGTCATATATACCGATCATAAAAGACCCCTTTCCGACAGGCTGCGCATCAGCGCGCCTGTGCCAAACGTCCACTCGGGACATTCGGTGGACAGGCGAACGGTGTTCGTCAAGGCCCCAAGCGACGGTTCGCTGATCGTGACCACATCGCCGGTCTTGTGGGTGAACCCCTGTCCCGGCGCATCGCGGTCCTGTATCGGCGCAAACAGCGTGCCCAGAAACAGCATGAAGCCGTCCGGATATTGGTGATGCCTGCCGATGGTCTGCGAGACGATATCCTCGGGGCGGCGGCTGATCTTGGTCATGCTGGAATGCCCGTCCATGACAAAACCGTCCTCACCCTCGACCCGCAAAGTCAGTTCAGCGCGGCGGACGTCTTCCATGTCGTAGCTGTCATCGAACAACCGCAGGAACGGTCCGATCGAACAGGACGCGTTATTGTCCTTGGCCTTGCCCAGCAGTAGGGCAGAGCGCCCTTCGACATCGCGCAGGTTCACGTCGTTGCCAAGCGTCGCGCCCAGAATGCGCCCGCGGCTGTTGATGGCCAGCACGATTTCGGGCTCCGGGTTGTTCCAATGTGACATCGGGTGCAGACCGACGCTCGCGCCAAACCCTACCGAAGCCATCGGCTGGGCCTTGGTGAACACCTCGGCATCCGGGCCAATGCCGACCTCGAGATATTGCGACCAAAGGCCTTCTTTCTGTAGCACGGCCTTGACCTGCATCGCCTGTTCGCTGCCCGGTTCGATCCCCGACAGCGAGTCGCCGATGACCGATTGCACTTTCAGCCGGATTTCCTGCGCGCGGTCGGCATTGCCTGCGGCCTGTTCCTCGATCACCCGTTCGACCATCGATTCCGCGAAGGTGACACCGCTGGCCTTGATCGCCTGCAAATCGCAGGGCGGCAGCAGGCGCAGCCCTTCCGCGCCCTCGACAGAGCCAGCCACCAGATCCGTCAGCGTCGTGACCTGCGTGCCCGGCGCATTGCGCGCATAGGCCGCCGGATCGTCAAGCTCCAGCAGGTCGCGCATGGTCGGTGCCTCGGCGCTGGTGATGTCGATCACGGCGTCACCGTCGAGCCGGACCAGCGCAGGCCCAACCCCTTCGCGCCAGATACGGCCGATCAGTGTGGCATTTGCGTGGTCATTGGTTACAGGCAACATTTATGTCTCCCTATTGATTGGTGGCTGGCAGGATCTTGCCGGGATTGAGGATATTCTTGGGATCGAGCGCCAGCTTGATCGCGCGCATGGCATCCAAAGCGTCGGGCCCGTGCTCCTTCTGCATGTATTTCACCTTGCCAAGGCCGATGCCGTGTTCGCCGGTGACCGTGCCATGCAGGCGCAGCGCCATGTCGGCAAGTTCTTCGGCAAAGCCGGTGACGCGGGCCAGTTCCTCGGCATCGGTGGGATCAACCCGGCATCCGCAATGGAAATTGCCGTCGCCCACATGGCCGACGATGGTGCAGGTGATGCCCAACTCGCGGCTGCGCCTTTGTGCCGTGGTGACAGCCTCTGCCAGTTGCGAGATCGGCACGCAGACATCGGTTGCAAGGGTCTTTTTGCCGGGGTTGAGCGCATTGTTGGCGTAATGCCCGTTATGGCGCATCTTCCACAATTCATTGCGCTCTTCGGCCCGGTCGGTCCAGTTGAACCCGGTGCCGCCGAAATCCTCGGCAATGGCACCGAAGGTTTCCGCCTGTTCAGCCACGCTGGCGGGCGATCCTTGAAATTCGAGGAACAGATGCGGCGCTTCCGGCAGGTCCTTGTTCATATGCAGGTTGAAGCCGCGCACCATCATCTCATCGACCAGTTCGATCCGGGCCATGGGAATGCCGGTCTGGATCGTTGTAATGACACAGTTCACCGCATCCTCGACCGAGGCAAACCGGCAAGTGGCGGCGGATACGGCCTCTGGCTGGCCTTGCAGACGCAATGTCAGTTCCGTGATGATGCCAAGCGTCCCTTCGGAGCCGACGATTAACCGCGTCAGGTCGTAGCCCGCGCTGGATTTGCGCGCGCGAGTGCCCGTACGGATCACGCGGCCATCGGCCAGCACGACCTCCAGCGCCAGAACATTGTCCTTCATCGTGCCGAATTTCACCGCGGTCGTGCCGGAGGCCCGCGTTGCCGCCATCCCGCCCAGTGACGCATTGGCGCCGGGGTCGATGGGGAAATACAGACCCGTCGCGCGCAGGTCCACATTCAGCTCTTCGCGGGTCAGGCCGGGTTGGATCACGACATCCAGATCCTCGGCATTGACCTGCAAGACCTTGTTCATCCGGCTCATATCAAGGCTGATGCCGCCCTGAACGGCCAGATGATGACCTTCCAGCGAGGTGCCGGTCCCAAAGGCCACGACCGGGCAGCTATGCGCATGGCACAGGCGCATAAGCTCGGACACTTCCTGCGTGGTCTCGGGAAAGACCACGGCATCCGGAAGGGTCAGCGCGAAATGGCTTTCATTCGTGCCGTGCTGTTCGCGCAGCGCGTCTGACGTGGATAACCGGTCGCCGAATATCGGCGTCAATGCGTCAATGGCGGACGCGATGCTCATGCTGTCATTTCCCCCATTTAAGGACCACGGGATCAAGCGGGCGGATCAGTTCCAGCAACATCGCGCGAGTGTCCGCGTGCAACGGTACAACCGGATGGCGGCAGAAGTCGGACGCGATCACGCCACCTTCGAGCATGGCCGCCTTGGCCGCCCGAAAACCGCATTGCCGGTTTTCATGGTTCACAGCTGGCAGCACACGGGCATATCCGTCAATGGCTGCCTGTCGGTTTCCGGCAAGGAAATCGGTCAGAATGGGTTTGATCAGGTCCGGGATCATCGCGCTGGTCATCGTGCCCGTGGCACCGGCGTCCAGATCGGCCAGCAGGGTGATGGCCTCTTCACCGTCGAACGGGCCTTCAATGGCCGCGCCACCTTCGGCGATCAGGCTGCGCAGCTTGGCGGCTGCCTGTGGGCATTCGATCTTGAACAGCTTCAGCATCTCGATCTCGTTTGCCATCCGAACCAGCAGCGGCACAGGCAGATCGACGCCGGACAGGGGTGCGTCCTGCAACATGATGGGAATGCCGACCTCGCCCACGGCGGCGAACTGCTCATATGTCTGCTCGGCTGTGCCTTTCAGAAGGGCACCGTGATAGGGAGCCATGATCATCACGCTATGCGCGCCCAGATCCTTGGCAAGCTGCGCGCGCTCGACCACGATAGGGGTTGCGTAATGGCTGATGGTCACGATCACCGGCACACGTCCTGCAACATGTTCCAGGCTAAGACGGGTCAGCGTCTCGCGCTCTGCATCGGAAATTAGGAACTGTTCCGAATAATTCGCCAGGATACAGATACCGTCAACATGCTGGTCGATCATGCAATCCAGAACGCGGCGCATGCCCGGCAGATCAAGACTGCCATCGGGGTTGAAAGGGGTCGGAGCGACCGGCCAGATGCCGGAATAGGTTGCATGTGTCATCGTTCGTCTTTCGTTGAAATCCTGCGAGAGGTGTTGAAGGCTTTGTCGAGGTCGGGGTTGAGTTCTGTCCCCAGGCCGGGGCCGGGAGGGACGGTGATGGTGCCGCCGGCTATATCGGGAAGCGCGGTCAGAAGATCGCGATACCAGGTGCGGTAGTAGGCGCGCACGCTTTCCTGCACCAAGGCGTTGGACGCAGCCAGCGACAGGTGGGTAGAGGCTGTCAGTACCACCGGCCCGGTGCAATCATGCGGTGCCACGGGCAGGTGCCAGGCTTCGGCCATATGGGCGATTTTACGGGCTTCGGTCAGACCGCCGCACCAGGCGATGTCCAACATGATGATGCCCGCCACGCCGGTTTCCAGCAGGTCCCGGAAAGCGCCAAGCTCGCCCAGTGTTTCCGAGGCGCAAATCGGCGCTTCGCTGGCCTCGGCATAGCGTTTGAGCAGCGAAAGGCTGTCCATCTTGATCGGGTCTTCGTGCCAATAGGTGCGGTATGGCGCAAGCGCACGGGCGATTTTCATCGCGGGCAGCAGCTTCCACATCGAGTGGAACTCGACCATGATCTCCATCTTGTCGCCCACCGCTTTGCGGATCTTGTCGAAAGGTTCCAGCGCGGATTTCAGATCCTCGGCCATGATGTCTTGCCCGCCGGTCTTTTCGGCCGCGAAGTCGAATGGCCAGATCTTCATCGCTGTTATACCATCGTCCAGCAGCGAATGCGCCAGCTCGTCCGCGCGGTGCAAAAATCCGTTCAGGTCGTCGTATTCGCCGCCCTTGGTCAGCCCGAAATTGGCAGTCCGCTGCCCGGTATCGGTCTTCATGTATTCGGTGCCGGCACAGGTGTTGTAGGTGCGGATGCGGTCGCGCGTGAACCCGCCCAGAAGCTGCGCGACGGGTTGCCCGGTGGCCTTGCCCCAGAGGTCGTAAAGCGCGATGTCGAAGGCCGAGTTGCCGCGCACCTCGGCCCCCGAAGACCTGAAACCCAGATACCCTTTGGCGCGCTGCGACAGATGTTCGATCCGGGCGGGATCTTCGCCCAGCATCTGCGGGGCCAGCGTCTCGTGGATATAGGCCTCGACGGCCGCGGCACCACGAAAGGTTTCGCCCAGACCCGTGATGCCTTCGTCCGTATGGACCTGTAACCACAGAAGGTTTGGTCGTTCGGCAATGCGAATGGTTTCCAGCGCGGTGATCTTCATGTTGTTCCCGTGGCAAAAACAATGGCCAGCACGACAACCAACAGCATCGACGTGACCGTTTTATGGTTGATCCGGCATCGCGCTGCGCCGGACAGGTTCACGCCGTATAGCGCCCCGCCAGCATAGAGCTTTCCAAACGTAACGGACGCCCCCAAACCGGTCTTCTCCCAGACATCGGGTCTTGCGGAGTGGCGCAGGACCAAGAAAGCGGTCACAAAAGTCAGCATGCGGACGCAACATCCCGTTCGTCAAGCCGTCGCCCGGCCATGTGCCAGCGCGTCCGCTGGGCGTTTGTTGTGAAACTCGCGGTCATTGTTGTCTCCCTGCGTGCCGCCCGGTGGCCCGGTCGATCGTCGCGGCTTGCATTGCGACAGAAATGGTATACCATTTTTCGAGATCATCAAGCAGCCTTTTGGCGGTTTCATCAATGCTGTCGGATCCACAGCGAAGGAGACTACATGAAAATTTTCGATCTGACCGGTCGCAGGGCTTTGGTCACAGGATCATCCATGGGCATCGGCTTTGCGCTGGCGCGAGGATTGGCGGAGGCAGGCGCAAGCGTTGTTCTGAATGCCCGCAACGCCGAGCGGCTGGAAGAAGCCGCGCAAACACTGCGCAGCGACGGCTACACGATCGATACGCTGGTCTTTGACGTTTGCGACGCCAAGGCGGTGGCAAGCGCGATTGACGGGTTCGAAGCCGAACATGGCGCTTTCGATATTCTGGTGAATAATGCGGGCATGCAGCACCGCAGTCCGTTGGAAGACTTCCCACCCGACAGGTTTGATACGCTGATGCGGACGAACGTGAATTCGGTTTTTTATGTCGGGCAAGCCGTGGCGCGGCACATGATCGGGCGCGGGCGCGGCAAGATCGTCAACATCGCCAGTGTTCAGACAGCTTTGGCCCGGCCCGGAATTGCGCCCTACACGGCCTCCAAGGGGGCGGTGGCGAACCTGACCAAGGGCATGGCGACCGACTGGGCCAAGCACGGGCTGACCTGCAATGCCATCGCACCGGGCTATTTCGACACGCCGTTGAATGCCGCGCTTGTCGCCGATCCGGAGTTCAGTGCCTGGCTGGAAAAACGCACCCCCGCCGGCCGTTGGGGCCAGATCGACGAGTTGGTGGGCGCGTGTGTTTTCCTGTGTTCGGACGCGTCGACCTTTGTCAACGGGCATACGCTGTTCGTGGATGGCGGCATTTCCGTTTCGCTTTGACCTGAGAGGAAAGACTATGAGTGATAAACCAGTCATTGGCTTCATCGGCGTGGGCCTTATGGGGCACGGAATGGCGGCCAGTATCCTGCGCGGCGGCTATCCTCTGGTGGTGAAGGGCAACCGCAACCGCGTGCCGGTCGAAGATCTGCTTTCGAAGGGGGCGACGGAGGTCGAGACGCCTGCGGAAATGGCCGCGCAATGCGACATGATCCATCTGTGCCTGTCCAACTCGCCCCAGGTGGAGGCGATCATTCGCGGCGAAGACGGTATCCTCGCAGGCGGTTGCAAAGGCCTGATCGTGTTGGATGCGACGACTGCCGATCCGACCTCGACCACCGCCTTGGCGGCAGAACTGGCCGAGAAGGGCATGACGCTGGTCGACGCCCCATTGGGCCGCACGCCGAAAGAGGCCGAAGAGGGCACGTTGGATGCGATGATCGGTTGCGATGACGCGACCTATCGAAAGATCCTGCCGGTCGTCGAATGTTGGGCCGGGAATATCAACCATGTGGGCGAGAGCGGGTCAGCGCATCAGATGAAGCTGATTATGAATTTCATCTCGATGGGCTATGCCGCGCTGTATGCAGAGGCGGTGACGCTGGGAGCGGGCGTCGGACTGGCGCCGCAGATGATCGAACAGGTGATCGGCTCCAGCCGGTTGGGCAACGGGTTCTTCGACACGTTTATGAAATATGCCGTGGGCCGGGATCGTGATGCGCATAAATTCGCCATCGCAAACGCTTCCAAGGATGTGCGCTATGCCGCAAACATGGCCAGTGATGCTGGCGTGGCCAATATCATGGGGGCGGCGATCAAGCATTATTTCACGCTGGCCGAAGGCGCGGGCAAGGGCGATCACTACGTCCCGATGCTGGCCGACCATGTGGCAGAGATGAACGGGCTGGATCTGGCAGCCATTGTCGCGAACCACGCCAAGAGCTGAGCTTACCGCCAAGGGAGGAGAAATCATGCTAAGCGATGCACAGAAACGCGACTTTGCCGAGAATGGCTATTTGCTGGTTGAGGACGCTGTCAGCCCTGATCAGTTGGCCGAATTGCGACGCCTGACCTACGACTATATCGAAGGGTCGCGCACTGTGAGCGAAAGCAATGCGCTTTATGATCTGGATCGCGGCCACAGTGCGGCAACGCCGCGCCTGACGCGGGTGAAGGTGCCGCATAAGCAGAATCCCTATTTCTGGGATGTTCTGCGCAATTCCCGGATGACGCAGGTGCTGAACGACCTGCTGGGGCCGGATACGATGATCTTGACCTCCAAGCTGAACACCAAGGCACCGGGCGGCGGGCGCGCGGTGGAATGGCATCAGGACTGGGCATTTTATCCACATACGAATGATGACCTTCTGGCCTTTGGTCTGATGCTGGAAGATGTGACCGAGGATAACGGGCCGTTGATGGTCATCCCCGGATCGCATCGCGGACCGGTCCTCAGCCACAACCTGAACGACGTGTTCGCGGGGGCGGTCGATCCGGATGATCCGGATTTCCACCGGGATCGGGCCGTGACGCTGACCGGGAAGGCGGGCAGCATGACCGTGCATCACGTCCGTACGCTTCACGGGTCCGCGCCGAACCTCAGCGATCGCAACCGGCTGATCCTGTTCTACGAACTTGCAAGTGCTGACGCATGGCCGCTGCTGGGGTCGAATTCCTATTTTCACCGCTTGTCGCAAGCCGAATTGTGGCAAGACGTGCAGGCCCGCACGGTCACCGGCGCACCCTGTCTGACGCCTCGGCTGGAACAGGTGCCGGTCCGCCTGCCATTACCGCCTGCAAGCGATGTGTCCTCGATCTTTCGCACACAGGAAAGCGCTGGCGCGAAAAGCGCCTTCACTTGACGCGCCTCTTTTGCCGAGACTGGCTCGTAACGCCTGCCTCGGATCACAACCCGCCCCGGACCTGATCCGGGGCCTTGTACCTCGTCCAGAAAACGCCCTTGCAAATGGTATACCAAATTGACAGGGTGGACCTGAAACCAACGTATACGATCCGCAGGGAGATTCACCGACATGAGCGATACGCGTGCAAACAAGCGATTCAGGTCTCAGGAATGGTTCGACAATCCCAACAATCCCGGCATGACCGCGCTCTATGTCGAGCGGTATCAGAACCAGGCTTTCACCCGCGACGAATTGCAGGGCGAACGTCCGGTGATCGGCATTGCCCAGACCGGCAGCGACCTGACGCCGTGCAACAAGATCCACGTCTTCCTGATGGACCGGGTCAAGGCAGGCATCCGCGACGCTGGCGGCATCCCGATGGAATTTCCGGTGCATCCGATCCAGGAAACCGGCAAACGGCCGACAGCGGCGCTGGACCGCAACCTTCAATATCTCAGCCTTGTCGAGGTGCTGCACGGCTATCCGATTGACGGCGTGGTGCTGACAACCGGTTGTGACAAGACCACGCCTGCGATGCTGATGGGGGCCGCAACGGTGGACCTGCCCGCGATTGCGCTGAACGGCGGCCCGATGCTGGACGGCTGGTGGAACGGCAAACTGGCAGGGTCCGGCACGATCGTCTGGGAAAGCCGCCGCCTGCTGGCCGAAGGCAAGATCGACTACGAAGAATTCATGAGCCGGGTTTGCGCGTCCGCCCCCAGCCTTGGTCATTGCAACACGATGGGCACGGCCAGCACGATGAACGCCATGGCCGAGGCGCTGGGCATGTCCCTGACCACCTGTTCGGCGATCCCCGCACCGTTCCGCGAGCGGATGAACATGGCCTACCAAACCGGTCGCCGCATCGTCGATATGGTCTATGACGACCTCAAACCCTCGGACATCCTGACGCGCGAGGCGTTCGAAAACGCCATTGTCGTGAACTCCGCCATCGGCGGGTCCACCAACGCGCCGCCGCATTTGCAAGCCGTCGCGCGCCATGCCGGGGTGGAACTGGATGTGACCGATTGGCAGAAGATCGGCTTCGATGTGCCGCTTCTGGTCAATATGCAGCCAGCGGGCGAATATCTGGGCGAAAGCTTCTATCGCGCGGGCGGGGTGCCCGCGGTGATGGGAGAGCTTAAAAAGGCGGGCCGTCTGCACGAGGACGTCATGACCGTGACCGGCAAATCGATGAGCGAGAACCTGTCCGGCTGGGAAAGCCGCGATACGCGCGTCATCAAGACATATGATGATCCGATGCGGAAGAATGCAGGCTTTCTGGTCCTCTCCGGCAACCTGTTCGACTCTGCGTTGATGAAAACTTCGGTCATTTCGCCGGACTTCCAGAAACGGTTCCTGTCCGAACCCGGTAGCGAAGGCATCTACGAGGCGCGAGCCATCGTCTTTGAAGGCCCCGAGGATTACCATGACCGGTTGAACGACCCGTCGCTTGAGATTGACGAGAACTGCATCCTCTTCATCCGCAATGTCGGATGTGTGGGCTATCCCGGTTCTGCCGAGGTGGTGAACATGCAGCCGCCGGACGCCGTCATCAAGCGGGGTGTGCAGCACTTGCCCACCGTGGGGGATGGCCGACAGTCAGGCACTTCCGAAAGCCCCTCTATCCTGAACGCCTCGCCCGAGGCAGTGGTGGGCGGTGGTCTGGCCTATCTGAAAACCGGCGACCGCGTGCGGCTGAACCTCAACGACTCGACGCTGAACGCGCTGGTGGATGACGCCGACTGGCAGGCCCGCATCGACGCATGGCAGGCGCCCGAGATTGTCAGCCAGACCCCGTGGCAAGAGATCTACCGCACCCATGTCGGGCAGCTATCGGATGGCGGCTGTCTGGAACTGGCCACCACCTATCAACGGGTTGTTCGCAACCTGCCACGCGACAACCACTGAAGGGACCAACCCATGAGCGACCCCAAAAGCATCATCATCACAGGCGCGGGTAGCGGTATCGGACAATCCACTGCCCGCACGTTCCTGGAAGCGGGTTGGAAGGTCGGCCTTGTCGGTCGTCGCGCGCAGGCACTGGAGGAGACCGCAGGCGACTATGACAACGCTTTGGTCCTGTCAGGTGACGTGACCGTTCCGGAGGAGGTCGACGCGATCTTCGCCAAGGCGGCGGGTGAATGGGGGCGGGTGGATACCTTGTTCAACAACGCCGGTGTCAGCCTGAAGGGCGCGCCCATCGACGAGATCGCCGTCGACGACTGGATGAACCTGATGAATGTCAACCTGAACGGGTCGTTCCTGTGCGCCCGCGCGGCCTTTGGTCAGATGCGGCGGCAAGACCCGCAGGGCGGACGCATCATCAACAATGGTTCGATTTCCGCGCATGTCCCGCGGTGGGGGTCGGTGGCATATACCGCCTCAAAGCACGCGATTACCGGGCTGACGCGAACGATCTCGCTTGACGGGCGCGCGTTCAACATCGCCTGCGGGCAGATCGACATCGGCAATGCGCTGACAGAGATGGCGCGCAAGATGACCAAGGGCGTGCCGCAAGCCGATGGGTCCATCGCGGTAGAGCCGGTGATGGATGTGTCCAATGTCGGCAAATCCGTCCTGCACATGGCGTCGCTGCCGTTAGAGGCGAACGTCCAGTTCATGACGGTGATGGCCAGCGCCATGCCCTATATCGGGCGCGGTTGATAGCGCCACGCAGAGAGGCCCACGCCTCGAGCAGGTCGCATCGCGAGCGGACAAAGCAAAACTCGTGGCGGCCCAGACCGGTCGCCCGCCGCAAGCGCCGCGCCGCATGGTCGGCAGCGCCGAAAGTCTCCGTTTTTTCAATCGATCTAGCCGCACCGCGACGCGTGCCCCAATGTTCTCGTTTTCTCAGGGCATGAAGCGGCGTGCGGCAGTGAAGACCCAGCCCCGGACCACGCCCGACCCAGAGGACAAGCCAAGACGGTTACCCGTAAAACTTGCAGTGTGCAGGTGAGCGTGCAACTCTGCACCGATAGAAAAAGATGCGAGACCGTCGTGCAAAGGTACGCTGGAAACTGAACACAGCAGGAGACTCCATGGTAGATCCGGCAAGCGACAGTGGCGAAATTGAAACGGACTTTGAGGTTGGGCAAGACAATATAGACGGCAATCTTGGACCTCTGGGGTTCGATATTCACAATCCGGTATTTGTCATTTCCGGTCTCACCGCAGTCGTCTTTGTGATCCTCACACTCATCTTTCCGCAGCAGGCGGGGGTCGCATTCGCGGCGGTACGCGACTTTTCGATCACCAAACTTGACTGGTTCTTCATGATCGTCGTGAATTTCTTCGTGATATTCTGTATCGCATTGATCTTTATGCCAATGTCGAAGGTCAGGCTGGGCGGACAGGACGCCGTGCCGGAATATTCCTATCTCGCATGGTTTGCGATGCTTTTCGCGGCCGGTATGGGAATCGGCCTGCTGTTTTTCGGTGTTCTCGAACCTGTCTACCACATGAACGTCTCGGGGCCCTTGGGCGTTGCCTCCCCCATCGCGGAGGATGGCAGTATCATCGCCGAAAACGTCGAGGCCGCACGCGCCATGGGGCTGGCGGCAACCTTTTACCATTGGGGGCTGCACGGCTGGGCAGTCTACGCCATCATGGCTCTGGCGCTGGCGCTTTTCACCTATAATAAGGGTTTGCCGTTTTCCATCCGCTCTTGCTTTTACCCGATCCTGGGTGATCGCGTCTGGGGCTGGTGGGGTCATTGCATCGATATTCTGGCGGTCTTCGCTACGCTGTTCGGGCTGGCAACATCCTTGGGCCTTGGCGCACAACAGGCCAATGCAGGCTTCAACTTTGCCTTCGGGCTGGAAATCTCGACCAACGCGCAGGTTGTCATCATCATTCTTGTGACAGCGGTGGCTCTGGTGTCGGTCTATCGCGGCCTTGATGGCGGCGTGAAAGTTCTTTCTGAACTCAACATGATCCTTGCTGTCCTCTTCTTCCTCTTCGTTCTGCTTGTTGGACCGACGCTGGTTGGTCTGAACGGGTTTTGGACAGGGCTTGTCGCCTACACCAGAGAAATCATTCCGCTGTCGAACCCGTTCGGCCGTACGGACGATGCGTATCGTCAAAGCTGGACCGCGTTCTATTGGGCGTGGTGGATCTCTTGGGCACCGTTCGTCGGCATGTTCATCGCCCGCGTCTCCAGAGGCCGCACGGTGCGAGAGTTCATCATCTGCGTCTTGCTGATCCCGTCGCTTATCATCTTCATCTGGATGGGGGTGTTCGGCGGTGTTGCGATTGAGCAGATTATCACCAGCCCCGAAACGTCGCTGGTCAAAGCCAACGTGATCGACAGTTATTCGCCCGAGCTTTCACTCTTCGGGATGCTCAACGAGTTGCCATTCACCAAGATCGCATCGACCATTGCAATCTTCCTTGCGCTTGTGTTTTTCGTGACATCCTCGGATTCCGGTTCGCTTGTGGTCGATACGATCACGGCGGGTGGCAAGGTCGATGCTCCGGTGCCACAGCGCATCTTCTGGTGTGTCGTCGAAGGGTTGATCGCCATTGTGCTTTTGATCGGTGGTGGTTTGTCAGCCCTACAGGCGGGTGTTACAGCCACCGGCCTGCCATTCTCGGTCCTCATGCTGGTGATGTGCTACACGATCTTCAAGGGCCTTCGCAGCGAACCACGATAGGCAATATTTGGCGATGGTGCCCGGGCGTCATGGGGCCACGCTATCACCGCGGTCGTGCGGTGGGCCGCCTACCGCTTGATTCAGGCTTCGTGGCTGGTCTCCGCCGCCGCGTCCCCTTATCAGGGTGAGCGGCGGTGCGAGGGGCGGAATGCAGAAATCTCAGTTGTTCATTGGCGTCGATAGCGGTGGCACGCTGTGCCGGGCAATCATCGAAGGTGTGCGCGGTCGGGTCGAGGTCGCGGGGCCGGGGTGCAACTGGACCACCGATCCGGCCCGGACCATTGCTGCGATCCGCGCGGTCTTGCGATCATGTGCGGTGAAGGCCGGTCTTGCCGAGGCAGAGCTGCGCCGAGCACGCGCGCATATCGGTGCCGCCGGGATCGTCAGCAGCAGTGACGCAACCGCGTTGAGCCGGGCGCTTGAGGATCTGCTTGGCGAGGTCACGGCAAGCGAAGATCTTGATTGCGCCGTCGCCGGGGCTTTGGGACCATCGGGCGACGGGTTTGTCGCCGGGTTGGGAACAGGCTCTTTCCTCGCTGGTCGTCAGCAAGGCACGGTCCGGCGCGTGGGCGGCTGGGGGCTGGCGCTGGGGGATGAGGCGTCGGGGGCCTGGCTGGGCCGGGCGCTGCTGGCGCGTGCCCTGCATGTTCGTGACGGGCTGGCAGAACCGTCGGCGCTGGTTGCCAGGGTGATGGACAGGTTCGGCAACGACCCGGCCGAGCTTGTGCGGTTCGCGTCAACCGCCACCCCAGCGGATTTCGCGGTATTTGCCCCCTTGATCGCCGAAGCATTGGATGCCGGAGACCCGGCTGCCGCTGATCTGTTGAACACCGGGGCGGGGTGGATCGAACGCGGGCTGCACAGGCTTGGTTGGCGACCCGGTGCGCGGTTATGTCTGTTGGGGGGCTTGGGACCGCTCTATACTCGCGCTTTGCCCGCACAATTATCAGAGGCGGTTGTGCCGCCGGTCGGCACCGCGCTTGACGGTGCACTTTCGCTGGCCCGGCAGGCAGGCGCTGCACAGGGCTGAGGGCCCCGGCGAAGGCATTATTAGTTCATGTCCTGCAACAATCGTCCATGGCGGCGCGTCTCTTCGATGACCTCGCCAAAGCTGCGCATACCGCAGCCTTCAAGCATCGGCAACATCTGCACCAGCGCCTGTGCCGTGGCAGTCGCGTCGCCAAGCGCCGTGTGGCGATGCATCTCGGGGATCTCTATTTTCAACCGGGTGCAAAGCGCGTCCAGCGTATGGGTTTCGTTTGCCCCGAACAGCACCGCGGACAGCAGTACCGTGTCCAGAATGGGATGATCCCAGACCAGTCCGCATTTCTCTGCATGGCGGCGCAGAAAGGCCATGTCGAAGGGCGCGTTATGCGCCACGATCACCGAATTACGGGCAAAGTGGTGAAACCGGCCGGCTGCGTGGACAATATCGGGGGCGTCCTGCACCATCCTGTCGGATACGCCATGCACCTGCGTGGTGGAGGCAGGGATCGGAATGCCGGGATTGACCAACTGGTTGATCTCTTCGCCGGCAACAATGCGGCCATTGACGATACGCACGGCACCGATCTGGACGATCTCGTCTTTATGCGGCAACAGGCCCGTCGTTTCGGTATCAAACACTGTATAGACCAAGGACCGCAGCGGCGTTGTAGCCAGATCGCCTGTCGGGCGTTTTCCGAGAAGCTCGAAATCATAGACCAGCGGACGCGCGACGTTTGGGGACGTGTGCATGGTCTGACCCTCTATCAGAAGCATGTAATCGCCCTCATCCAGCGGTTTGAGCACGGCTTCGAAGACCAGCCCATCGTCCAGGCCTTTCAACTCGAATTTCTGTTCCAGCCCGGTCTTGTTCATCCGGTCCAGCCCGACACGCAGGCTGTCTTCGTCGAAATAATCGAAAAGCGGCGCGTTGAGACGCGGTACGCCGCCTTGGGCCAGAACTTCGGCGGCCTGTCCGTCATACAGCACGATCTGATGCGCGGCATTTGCCAGAATCGTGGCGACGGGAATTTCGGTCAGAAGGGCGGTCAGACGGGCCTTTTCCTCGGCCAGCCGAGAGGTTTCGGATGTGACGGCGCGCGCGGTCTCCATGGCGCTGTCGGAAATCCGGCGGCTGACCGCGTGAACCGCTGGGGCAAGGTCACCCAGAAAACGCGCCGAATATGTGTCCACCTCGACATCTACACCGGTATGCGCGCGTGCGCGCATGGAGGCAGCCAGTCGCTGGATCGGTTTCACCACGATTTCGTCAAAGAGCAACCAAGCCGCGACAGTAAGTGCGATCAACGCAAAGCTGCCCGAAATACCCGCCAGCACGATTGCGCCGCTCAGATCGTCAGGGTTGCGTGAGACGCCAAGCCACAAGGCACCCCATAGGATTGCCAGACCGCTTACCGCGATGAGGCAGAAGAACAGAAAGACCCGCGTCCGCAGCGAAAACATGCGCTACCCCTCTTTACAGATCGACGCGACAAAGGGATCGTCCGCGCCGACCTCACGCCAGCGCAGTTTTTGCGTTTCCAGCCCGCTTTCGCCTGGATCGGCGCGGGCGTTACGGTCGCAATCCACCATGATCTGAACGGCTTTGGTGGGCTTCCAGCGCCCGTAGAACAACAGATCGGCCAGGCGCATCTGCGGTTGTTCGGCATTGGCCTGCACCCCGGCGCGGTCCAGGGCGATGAAACGGTTTGTATATGGCACGACATAGGTCCAGGGACGGTACGCAGCACGGCTTTCGACGGTTTCGATCACCTCAAGCCGGTCTGGCATGTTCTGCGTCGTGCGCCCGTACCACGCATATTCGCTGGAGATGGTCATGGTCAGCATCGCCGCCCCGGCCGCGACCGGGACCAGCCAGCGGGGTAAACGGTTACCGGTTATCCGGTTGAGCAGCATCATGATGCCTGCGCCCGCAATGCCGGCCACGAATGTGGCGATCAGTTCCAGAAACATCGCTTACTCTTCCCTTTAATGGTCTTTTCCGGCAAGGCCCAAGGCGTAGCAGCCCATGGTTGCCGCTCCAAAGCCGGCCCGTATTGGTGACTCTCCCCCGAAACGACAGGAAAGCAATGCTATTTTTGGCCGACGCGCCAGCGCTATCCCAGCATTCCGCGGCCATGCCCGATGGCAGATTGCATCGTCTTGACCACGACAAAGGCGTTACGCAGGTGGCTGCGTTCAAAATCCGACAAATCCGAAGGCGACAGATAGTTGTTCGGCGCGGACCCTCTGCGAACCCGAGCGGCCTGATGCGCCAGCCGTCGCTCGGCAATCAGATCGTAAGCGTCCAGAAGGTCTTGCCCACCTGATGCCGACAACACCCCCGCCGCAATCGCAGATGCCAGTCGGGCGCGGGTATTGACCTGTGTAAGCTGCCCCCGAAGGGCGTAGATCCGCCCAAGATCGACCACCGGCACGACTCCGTTATGCTTCAGATCAACATGGTTCTTGTGCTCGCCCGAGCGGATTGTGGCGAAACCGCGCAGCAGCCCCAGGGGTGGCGCGTGTTTCAGCGAGTTGGTCACCATATGCGCCACGAAGATCGAGTTGTCGGAGGCGGCTTTCAGCGTCTCAGTTTGCAGCCCGTCAAACAGCGAGGTGGTTCCGCCGATCGGGCGCAGGTCAAACATCACGCTGGCCAGCATCTGTGCCTCTGGATCGGGGCGTTTGATCCAACCTTGAAAATACCCCTGCCAGACCTTCAGTGGCTGACACCAGCGGGGGTTGCTGGCCATCATGTCGCCAGGACAATAGACATAGCCGCAGGTGTTCAGCCCGTCGCAGACAAACTGCGCGAGTTCGTGAAAATAGCCCATTTGCGCTTTGGTCACCGCATCGTCGATGATCAGGCAATTGTCCTGATCGCTGACGCCTGTCTGTTCCTGCCGCCCCTGACTGCCGCACGCCAGCCACAGATAGGGCACCGGCGCGGGGCCAATCGCTTGCTCTGCCAGGATGAGCAGGCGCCGTGTGGCCGTATCAGCAATGTCGGTGATCAGGCGAGTGACAACCTCGTGCCGGTTGCCGCCTGCCACCAGCTGCACCAGAAGGCGCGGGATGCGGGCGGTAATCTCGGCCATGCGCGCGGCGTCATCGGCGCTGGAAACCTCTGCCACCAATTCGGCGGAACTGATCGCCTGAAACCGGGTCAGGTCGGTCTGGGTGACGATGCCGACCAACAGACCCGCCTCTGTCACCGGCACATGGCCGATGCGCCGTTCAAGCATCATGTGCAGAACGTCCGATCCGATGGAGGAGGGCGACAATGTCACGGGGTCCGGCGTCATCACTTGTGCCACAGGCGTGGTGGCGGGCAATCCCTCGGCCACCACCTTTTCCGCCAGATCGCGCGAGGTGACGATGCCGGTCAATCTGCTGGCGTCGGTTACGCAGACAGACGAGGTGTGTGCCCTGCGCATTTGCCGGGCGACATCTTGCACCGTGGCGGTAGAGGTGCAGGTGACGGGCTGACGCGCCATCAGTGTGTCGACCATGGTGGTGGCAAGATCATGGCGGCGTGGACGGACGGGACCCTTCCTGTTGAAGAATCGTGCGGCAGTGTCACTGTCGTCGATTAACTGCACCAGAACATCGCGCGGCAGCACCAGAAGCAGGCTGTCGGTGACCGCGCGAGCCTGTGTCACTGCCACTCCGCCGCGCAGCAAGCCACGCTCGCCAAAAGAATTTCTTGGGCCGAGCAGGGACACCTGAACGCCATTTGCGTCCTGGATCTCTACCTCGCCCTGATGAATGATATAAAGGCCCTGAAGGTCATCGCCCAATTCGTAGATCGAGGTTCCGACCGATGCCGTTTCCTGCCGAATTTCGGGCAGGATCGCTTCTAGTCGGGGGGCGGGCAGGGTGTCGTAAGGATGGACGCCGTCGAGAAAGCGTTTCAGCTCGTCCGGTGTGAGGGTCATGGGTCTGGCCGTCCCGTCATTTCAAAGAAACTCCTGCCCGAACGAGTCCGGACAGGAGCGGAAGCTTGGGGTGTAGACCGGGACCGGTATGGTCCCGGCCTGTCCACGATCAGTGGTCCTGGGCCGTGCCGGCACCACGGGGGAACCGGACGCTTTCGACCAGATCCTTGATCTCCTGCGGGGTTTCCTTGGTCATGCCGGAGACGACATAGGCCACGACGAAGTTGATCATTGCCCCTACCGCGCCGAAGGATGTCGACTGGATGGTGCCCAACAGCGGATCAGCATCGGTGAAGCTGTTCGTGTCGGGGATGAAAAACCAGCCCTTGTGCAGGAAGATGTAGACCAGCGTCACAACCAGACCTGCCAGCATCCCGGCCACGGCACCCACGTTGTTCACCTTCTTCGAGAAGATGCCCATCATCAGCGCCGGGAAGATCGAAGCCGCAGCAAGACCAAAGGCGAGCGCCACGGTTTGCGCGGCAAAGCCCGGAGGATTGAGGCCCAGATACGTGGCCACAACAATGGCAACCGCCATGGCGATACGCGCCGACAACAGCTCGCCCTTTTCCGAAATCGACGGGTTCAGCTGACCCTTTATCAGGTCGTGGCTGACAGCCGAGGAAATCGCCAGAAGCAGACCGGCAGCCGTGGACAGAGCAGCCGCAAGACCACCCGCCGCAACAAGGCCGATCACCCAACCCGGCAGGTTGGCAATTTCAGGGTTCGCAAGCACCAGAATGTCACGGTTGAAGTTGGTCAGCTCATTGCCTTCCCAGCCGTTTTCTGCCGCTTTGGCCTGCATTTCCGGGTTGGCATCGTTGTAATACTGGATGCGGCCGTCACCGTTCTTGTCCTCAAAGCCGAGAAGACCGGTTTTCTGCCAAGTGGCCATCCAGTCATACTCGTCATCTTCGGCAATCATCTGCACCGAAACGGCTTCGCCATCCGTGCCGTTGGGCCACATCAGCTCTGTGATGTTCAGACGAGCCATTGCGCCGACAGCCGGGGCCGTCAGATACAGCAGCGCGATGAACACCAGCGCCCAACCGGCCGACCAGCGGGCATCAGCCACGCGGGGAACGGTGAAGAAACGCATGATGACATGAGGCAGACCGGCAGTACCGATCATCAGGCTCAGCGTGAACAGCACCATGTTAAGCGTGTCGGTGTGATGGGCGGTATATTCGCTGAAACCCAGTTCACGAACGATCTGGTCAAGCTTTGTCAGCAGCGGTTCGCCACTTGCGACGTGATCGCCAAACAGCCCCAGCGCCGGGATCGGGTTGCCGGTCAGCTGCAGCGAGATGAAGATCGCCGGGATGGTGTAGGCCAGGATCAGCACGCAGTATTGCGCCACCTGCGTGTAGGTCACACCTTTCATGCCGCCGAAAACAGCATAGGCAAACACGATGACCGCACCGACCAGCAGGCCGGTTGTGTTGGACACTTCAAGGAAACGGCCAAAGGCCACGCCCACGCCGGTCATCTGTCCGATCACATACGTGGTCGAGGCGATGATGAGACAGGCAACCGCAACCATGCGGGCGGTCGGGCTGTAGAACCGGTCGCCGATGAATTCGGAGACAGTGAACTTGCCGAACTTGCGCAGATAGGGTGCCAGAAGCAGCGCCAGAAGCACATAGCCGCCGGTCCAGCCCATCAGGTAGGTGGAGTTGTCATAACCCACAAACGCGATAAGACCTGCCATGGAGATGAAAGAAGCCGCCGACATCCAGTCGGCCGCCGTGGCCATGCCGTTGGTGACCGGGTGCACGCCGCGGCCCGCGGCGTAGAATTCCGAGGTGGACCCGGCGCGGGCCCAGACCGCGATGCCGATGTAAAGCGCGAAGCTTGCGCCCACAAAGATCAGGTTGATGGTAAATTGATCCATGTATTATTCCTCCTCGACGCCGAATTCACGGTCGAGCTTGTTCATGCGCCAGGCGTAGAAGAAGATCAGCGCCAGAAAGACGATGATCGAGCCTTGTTGCGCGAACCAAAAGCCCAGGTCGGAACCGCCGACCGAGATGCCCGACAGGGCAGGGCGCAACAGAATGCCGAACCCGAAAGATACGATTGCCCAGATGATCAGGCTGATGATGATGATGCGTACATTCGCCGCCCAATAGCCTTTGTCGGCTTCGGTCGCTGATGCAGCACTTTGCGGTGTTTTATCCGCCATGATGTGAGTCCTCCTCTTCCTCATGAATGCCCGTAAAACGGACATGTTTCGCAATGCCCGCTGCCGGGCGTTGTAGGGCCCGCCCGTTTCCGGGCGGGAATTCTGTCCGGCTGACCGCGCGCCTCAGCCGGTAGCTTTGGACACGACCTTGGCCAGATCTGCCGAGATTTCGTCGATCGCACCCATCGCTGGAATACCGTGCAGCGCCCCCTTTTCGTCGTAATAGGTGATCAGCGGCGCGGTCTGCGCATGGTAGGCTTCCAGCCTGCTGGCAACGGTTTCGGCATTGTCGTCGGCGCGGCGTTTCATATCCGTGCCGCCGCATTTGTCGCAGGTCTCGGTCTTGGCCGGTGCCTTGAACGTGTCGTGATAGCCCTCGCCGCAGGTGCCGCAGGTGAACCGGCCCGAGATCCGGGTAACCATTTCCGCGTCGTTCACCTCCAGGCTGATGGCTGCGTTGATCTGCTGGCCGCTTTCCGCCAGCAACGCGTCAAGCGCCTCGGCCTGCACCGTGGTGCGCGGAAAGCCGTCCAGGATCACGCCCTTGGCGCAGTCCGCTTCGGTCAGACGGTCGCGCAGGATCGCGATGACGATGTCATCGCTGACCAGATCGCCCGCTTCCATCACAGCCTTGGCGCGCTTGCCCGCATCCGTGCCTGCGGCGACGGCTGCGCGGAGCAAATCGCCGGTGGACAGTTGCACGAGACCAAACCTGTCTTCGAGGATCCTGGCCTGGGTGCCTTTTCCGGCCCCCGGAGGGCCAAGCAGGATCAGAACCGGGGCGGTTGCGGGGGTGTTCGCGCCATCCATCGCCATCACGCCCGGTTCATTCTGTTATCGATGAGGTCGTTGACGACGGTTGGGTCTGCGAGGGTTGATGTGTCGCCGAGGGATCCGTAGTCGTTTTCGGCGATTTT
>NZ_FWYD01000041.1 GCF_900176485.1 Primorskyibacter flagellatus | reverse complement strand
TCTGAAATAATGCGGAGGAACATGGGGCAAAAACGCTGACAAACAGCAGGTTTGCACAGAGTCCTCCGCATTATGGCCACCTGATGATAAGTCAAGTAATGGAGAGGTGGTCATTATTTCACGAACGGCTTAACATAGGAGGGCGGGATCAGCCGCACCTCGTGCCCCAACTTGCCGATTTCGCGGCCCCAAAAGTGGGCACCCCCACAAGCCTCCATTGCAATCACACAAGCTGGTAACTCATTGAAGAACTCCAAAACCTGACCGCGTCGCAGCTTTTTTCGAAACAATACCTTGCCAGATGCATCGGCACCGTGAACTTGGAACACATCCTTTGCGAGATCGAGACCAACAATAACAAGCGTTGACATAACCGTCCTCCTAATTGGATCAAACATGACCCACCTTGACACAAGAGTGACGTCGGGGGGGCGGTTACAGCATCAGTCCCTCCCCGATATGTTGGGGGTGGGACCCTTTGGGTGAAATGATGGGAAACTTCCTAGTGTTAAATATGTGTTATATAGAGTGTTACGCTGTGGATAAGTGTTCGTAGGCCTATGAGCTTATTAGGCTTTTAGAAGTAGTCTGTGTGTAGAGTCACGATAAATCGTGTGTAAAGACACGAAAGAACGTGTGTAAAGACACGAAAGATTTGTGTTTGTGTGTGAAATCACGAAAGAGCTTGACCGCGTGTGTGAAATCACGAACCATAGGCCATGGTGTGTGAAATCACGAAAGACAGCGACCGCTCTCCCTTGCTGCCAGATCGGCAGGAACAAGGCGACTTTTTTGTATGCGATATTTTTGATGCCGCACCCAAGGGTGACATGGCTTCGATGGCGCATCCGATTTTCTCGCTTTCGACAAAACCAGATCACCGAGTGCGGCGATACGAGGATGGGACGGGGCGAAACTATCTCGAAGTGAAACCTTCGTCCGATGGTCTGGCAACGATCCACGATCGCGATGTGCTTATCTACTGCATCAGTCAAATCATGGGAGCTATCAACAAGGGTCAGAAGGTTTCGAAAATAGTTCGCTTGAAAGCGTTCGACCTTTTGAAAGCAACAAACCGACCATCTGATGGGCGCGGTTATATTGGTCTACGGAGCGCCCTCGCCCGCCTTCAAGGAACACAGATTGAGACGAACATCGTGACCGGCGATGTCGAGCAATTGGATATTTTCAGCATCATCGACCGCGCTCGTATCGTACGTGAAACCCGTGATGGTCGGATGCAGGAAATCGAGGTGCAGCTCTCTGATTGGGTGTTCAACGCGATCCAAGCACACGAAGTGCTTACCCTCCACCGGAATTATTTCCGGCTGCGCAAGCCCTTAGAGCGACGCATATATGAGATCGCCCGCAAACACTGTGGCTCTAAGAAAGATTGGAAAATCAGTCTGTCTGCTTTGCAAGACAAGTGTGGATCGGCCTCGACCCCGCGCGAATTTAAGCGGCTGGTTGGCAACATCGTTGCTCAAGATGAGGCGTACAATCACATGCCGGATTATTCAGTCCGATTAGACGAAAACATGGTCGTATTTGCAAACCGTCACGCGGAAAATCCGCAGGCTCTTGCTGCAGCATCCGGGGCAATCCGTTTGAGCCCTGACGTGTATCAGGAGGCTCGCAAGGTTGCGCCGGGATGGGATATCTACACGTTAGAGCAAGAATGGCGCGAATGGATGGCAGACGGTGGCCTCGATGCACCGGCCAACCCAGACAGGGCGTTCCTAGGGTTCTGCCGGAAAATCTTTGAGAAACGCGGCAACCCTTAGCCGCTTCTTCCCTTCTGTTCTTTAAGCAACAGCTCTAGACCCTGCCACAGGGTAAGATCGCGCGTTGAACAAAAAGCCCGGAAATCATCTACTACGCGCTTCGGGCCAGGTATCGAAACTTTGTCCTGGGCCTCTTTGCGTTTGGGGCCAGGTTTAAGGCGCGTCGCGGGCTCCCTGCTGATGAAGCCAAGATCGGCCCCGGCCTTCACAGCCTCGCTTAATGAGCTGTCATCGAGCTTTGGCCGAGGCTTAGGCGCTGGCGTCGTCTTGGGCAGGTCGATCCCGCCGGAGAAACCGTATTTCCCACTCATGCCTGCTCCTTCGTGAGAGTTGCAATGACTGTTTGTGCGTAGTCGCGGGCATTCTCGATGGCTCCGGCCACCTGTTTCATGGCCTTATCGGTCACAGACGCGGTTTTGCCCTGCATTTCGTGTGTCACGATGCCCGGCAGTTCCGACAAGAGCACACCGTCCCGGAAGATGCGTGTGTAAGGCGCGCGCTTGGCTATCCGAACTGGCAGCGTCGGAATGTTGTTGAGCTGCATTTCTTGCCGCACGTCACGCTCATCCGTGGTCTGGAATGCGGCGTTGGTGCGTGTGAACAACAGAGCGTAGTGGATTTGCGCGCGGATCATGTTTGCTGTGGTTTGCACTAAGCGAACCGCTTGCGCTGCCTGTCGGGCTTCCATGGGGGCACCATCGAGGGGGATGATACACAAATCTGTCCGCGAAAGCGCAAACGTGACGATCTGATCCTTCGATCCCTCAAGGTCGATGATGAGATAGTCGGCCTCGTTGGATAGGCTGTCGATGAGCTCGACGGTCTCTTCAACCTGCGGTCGTGCATGAACAGTGAAAGGAACGTCCCTACCTTCGGCTTCGCGGGTCTGCGACCAGGCAAGGATGTTTGCGTTTGGGTCCAGATCAAGAATAGCAACACGACCGCCAGAAATAGCGATCTGT
This sequence comes from Primorskyibacter flagellatus, assembly GCF_900176485.1. Lineage (GTDB taxonomy): Bacteria > Pseudomonadota > Alphaproteobacteria > Rhodobacterales > Rhodobacteraceae > Primorskyibacter > Primorskyibacter flagellatus. The sequence continues at coordinate 4,645 of NZ_FWYD01000041.1, read as the reverse complement.
TCGGCCAATAGCATGGCGGACGTGGTTTTCCCCGAACCGCCTTTCGGGTTTGCGAAGGTGATTACATACATGGGGGGAGAATGCTTTTGTTTAACTCTAACGTCAACACTATAGTTGACTATAGCTATAGATTTAAAGTTATAGTTATAGTTATAGTTATAGTTATAAATGATTCGATAAGTTCGACCTCGTCACATCGTGGTCGTTCAACCCTACGGGTTTTCAGTAATGAAATCGCAGTTGCGCAATCTTTAGGCTCTGGCTGTCGCCAGTACCACTGACCCGGTAGACTATTCGATCTTCCCGAGAAATCCGCCGTGACCACCAGCCGGTGAGATCTCCTTTCAAAGGTTCCGGCTTTCCGGTTCCTTTGAAAGGGGTTCGCGTGCATTGCTTGATCAGCTCGTTGATCCGATCACGTACCTTGTCGTTGGCGCTGACCCAGTACTGATAGTCTTCCCAGGCCTGATCGGAAAAAACCAGCCTCACTCGGTCAGCTCATGCTCTTCGCCAGTTCCAGAATCGAGTTGCGCGATCGACGCGCGCAAGCGAGATGCGTTTTTCGGTGTGGACAAGAGGTGCAACGTCTCATTGACGGCGTTCCAGGTGTCCAAGGATACGACGACAACGGACTCGCCCTTCTTGCGCGTCACGACAACTTCCTGCTTGTCATGAATAGCTCGATCCATGAGGCTCTTCAGTTGAGCACGTGCGTCTGAGTAGGTCATAACATCCATGTCGAATTTCCTTCGCCCCTCTATCTGTACAAGATTGAGTACAAGTAAAGAGGTCAAGCGCAGAAGGTGCGTAAAACTCACGAGAACGGAAGGATTCACACCGACGACATCGTCAAGGGGTTCATTTTTTGTAGGAAGGGTATCCGCGATGGTGTCGGCTTCCATGCCGACACTGTAAAAGGGCTGACGGATGCCTTTCACGAAGCGGTCGAGGATTACATTGAAACCTGCGAGAAGATCGACAAGGAGCCGCAGAAGGCTTATTCTGGTCAGGTGATGTTCCGGGTCGATCCTGAAGTGTACCGCAAGGCCGCGCTCGCGGCCTAGTTCTCCGGCAAGAGTCTGAACCAGTGGGTCAAGAGATCATGGGTCGCGCGGCAGGGTAGGGAGCCGCGCAGCGGAGGCGCTCACATAAAGCGCAATTAGATCGGATCGAACCTCAGAGGATAACCATAGATGCGCGTTCCGCAATCGTCCGCTGCGCACCGCGCATTCCAGCTGATTTCGCGCGAGTTCGGAGCGCAGCTGGACCAGTTCCGCCTTGCGCGAATAATACTCTTCTGCATTGTCGAGAAGTTCCGAGAGCTGCCGTGTGCCAAGCCGTGGATCAGCATGCAACATTGACCTCTGTATTGGGGTGATCGGCGTCCAAAAGTGGCTCTGACTCAGTTTTGGTGCAACTTCGGCCCCTCTCAGATCAGGTCGCTTGAACGAGCCGCGCTTTGAGCAGGTTGATGTTCGCCCTTCCATACATCTGGCGTTTGAGCGTCTTGAGGCGGTTAATCTGCCCTTCGGTCTGGCCATTCGACCATCGCTCCCTCAGCGCTGCGGCGACCGCGGCTTGATCGCACCGGAGCCCACGAGCGAAGGCACCGAGCAGCCCGTCCTCCGCTTCTTTCAGCCATCCTTCCAGCGCGCCTTCGCGAGCATTGCGTACCATGTCGGTAAACCGGTCGGTCAGTCTTCGGGCTTCAGCGAGGGCCGCCGTGGCTTTGGCGGAACGCGAGTGGATCCGAACCGTGTTCCCGACAAGCTCAACCTGGTTGGCTTTGAGACCTGCTGGCAGGAAATCCCGCCGTGAAAACTGTGACGCTATCGGCAACCTCCTGAAGAACCTGCCGATATATAGCGCTTAGCAGGTTGGGCTGCACCAAATCTGCTTCAGATCCAACATTGGATGCCGATTGACAGCCCTCCGGCGGAGTTGATAGCACAGGCTGTTTCTACCGCGCACAGGCGGCTCCAAACCGGCCGGTTTTTTTAGCACTACCCTCTTCTCTCGCAGCAGGCAGACTTCCTTGCGAAGGCGGACGTTCTCCCGTTCCACTTCACCCAAAACTGTCAGGTTGACTTGATTCACTTCCGTTTCGGTTTCTTGCGAGCAATGCTTGCCATAGAGGAAACCGGATATGGCACCTAAACATAGTGAAGATTTCAAACGCGAAGCGGTCTCGAGAGGCACATGGTCCATCTTGTGCCAGCGTGACCATCGCAGGATCGAGCGCCTGCACGATGGAATGAACGGTGCCATAGGATGGGACAGGCCACCCCCGACTCTTGGCAACGGCGTCAACACGCCGACAGATTGCGGCAGAGGATGGTCGGGGTTTGTGAAGCGCCAGCCCTCGATCAGAGCAACCAGATTTTCGGGTAGTTTGCGTATGTCTCGGTCCGATCGTGTTTTGCTCTCCAGCCCACCCAGACCTTCCAGTCCGTAGCGCACCAGCCACCGTTGTGCCGTCCGGATCGGAATATCGGCCGCGCGGGCGACGACAACAAGAGATGCGTCTTCTTCCAGATGAGGCCGCAGAACGGCGAACCGGCGTATTGCTTCCTCCACTGTGCTTCACTGATCTGTCCGAAAGGGGATCGATCACCGGACGGCTTCTCGCCGCCGGCCTCTCATCAGCATCTATTGGGAAAAGAGAGTCTCATTTGATTGGTACGATTATTATATCATTGAAGGGGCCCTTTGCGTTACACTCATTGCATGGCCAGACAATCTTCGGCCATTTCTGGCCCAAGGACGTACACATGACTGAAACCCGCATCGGTTACGCACGCTGCTCGACCGACAAACAAGACCTCGCCGCACAGCGTGCGGCGCTTCTCGATCTTAATGTGCCGGAAGATCGCATTTACACCGATCACGGCCTAACTGGCAAAAACCGGGAGCGCTCCGGTCTGGCCCAAGCTCTGGCAGCGGTGCGCGAAGGGGATACGTTCGTGGTGCCAAAACTTGATCGACTGGCGCGTTCCGTCCCTGACGCCCGTGCGATTGCGGATCAGCTTGAAAAGACTGGCGTCAAACTCGCCATCGGAGCTAGTATCCATGACCCGACTGATCCGATGGGAAAGATGTTCTTTAACATCCTTGCCACCTTCGCCGAGTTCGAGGTCGACCTGATCCGCATGCGTACCCGCGAAGGCATGGCCATCGCCCGCGCCAAGGGAAAGCTTAAGGGTAAGAAACCGAAGCTGTCCGACAAACAACACAAGGAACTGCGCCGCATGCACGACACCGGCGACTATTCAATCAGCGACCTCGCCGAGCTATTCGCCGTCTCAAGGCCAACCGTTTACAGGGCGCTCAATCGAACAGCGAGCGTCGTTTAACGACGAAAAAATGCCCAAATAGCGGTAGAGGTCATAAAAGCAGATCTGTTTCCAAAGCATCTCAAAAGAACGTTTGTGAAACATGCTGATCGGCTATGCACGCGTTCTCAAAAGTCGACGGCAGCCAATCCCTCGACTTGCAACGGGATGCCCTGATCGCATCAGGTGTCGAAGAGAACCAGATTTACTCGGATCTGGCATCCGGAAAGAAAGATGACCGCTCCGGTCTGGACGCCTGCCTCAAGGCATTGCGTGAGGGCGATGTTCTGGTTGTGTGGAATGTGAACGCCTCTGTGACGAGCACGACAGGTTCGAACACGCGGTGAACTGGTCCTTCATCGACCGCTTCGGGCCGATGTTAAAAAGGGGGTTTTGATGGGTGTGAAGATGGCAAGAAATAGGAACATTACCTTCGTACCCTAAACTGTCTCCTTTCCCCTGTTTTGCAAGGGGTTAAAATCGAAACCGTGTGAAGTTACGGCGGCTTACCCGGCGGCCCGATTGAGCACTTCTTCGGCCCATTGGTTCAGGCTCTTGCCCGACAGCTCGGCAGCCAAAGCAGCCTTGCGATGAACATCGGGGCTGACCCGGAACATGACCTGTCCCGAATAGGCTTTCTGCGGCTCCTTGCCGATCTTGGCGCAGGTTTCGATATAGTCTTCGACAGCCTCGTGGAAGGCTTCGCGCAACCCTTCCACGGTATCGGAATGAAAACCTACCCCGTCGCGAATACCGGCAATCCGGCCCGTAAAAATCCCGTCTTCGTCGTCATATTCAATCCGGGCAGCATAGCCCTTGTAGGTCATTGTGTTGCTCATGGTCTTACCCCGATCCGTTCCAGAAAGTCGCGGGCATCGCGCACCTGGTATCGTTTCGCTTCCTTGGCAGGGTGCGGACGGTGAAACGCCCCTACCTCGCCATCCTTCTCGAACCGCACCCGTGATCCGCGCCCTTCGATCAGTCGTGCCCCTGCGGCCAGCAGCAGGTTTTCGACTGCCGCCCATTCGATGGTGCCAGACACCGGATCGGTGAAGACGGCGGCAAGGGTTTTCCGGTGCTTGCTGTTCATCGCTATAAGATAGGCTTCGCTAGCGAAAAATGCAAGCGTTCCACGTGGTGCGCTGCACCAGTCAGCTCTAATCTCGTCCAAAGTGGAGCGATATAAAGGGTGTCCGGGGTCAGACCACGTTTGTTGCATGTCTGTCGTCATATAAAATGGGACATCAGAGCGGCTTGAACATTGGAGGCTCTGGTTCGGTTGTTTGATTGATTATGCTGCTTGTTTTTGATGT
>NZ_FWYD01000042.1 GCF_900176485.1 Primorskyibacter flagellatus | reverse complement strand
ACATCAAAAACAAGCAGCATAATCAATCAAACAACCGAACCAGAGCCTCCAATGTTCAAGCCGCTCTGATGTCCCATTTTATATGACGACAGACACCAGCCTCTTCCATCCCCTTGCTCAGCCATTGGGACAGAGGTCCAGCTTCCAGACCGATCGCGGCGATCGAATATGGAAGGGCGACGATCGCGCGTACCAGAGCTTCAGGCTCGCTCTCCGCCTGCAATTCTTCAACAATCTTCCCCTGCGGCCCCAGCACACAAATCGCCGTGCTTGCCAGAGATACATCCAGTCCGATAAATACATTCATGTCGTTGCCCTTCTATTCCTAGGAAGTGAGGCGCATGGAAACATACGACCTCGTAGACGCGCTGCAGGCGCATCAAGGGCAACGGCACTCCACATCATGCTGACAAACAAGCGAAACATGTCCGATTCGCCGACAGCCCCATTACGGCATCTTTCGCTTTTCAGGGTGGCGTAGTCAGACCGCGCTGATCTCCAAGGCTTGTTCAGGACTTGGATTGGCTCTGGCGCTTCGCATTAATCAATGCCTGTGCGGCCTGCATCACCTGAACCTGAGATGTTCCCGAGCGTGCATTCTCCAGCGCGGCCTGCACCTTCGCGCGAAACCACGCGTCATACGAATTCGCTTCAGCGGCCACGGAAATGCTCCTCGAAACCCATATCTAATAGCTTTCCAAGATCTTCGGGCATGTCTACAACGCGCACCGCAATTGGGAAACGAGGCCCCGTCAGGTCAGTCGCGCATTGCCCTTCGAGATCGAGGTGCCGACCACCCATTCCCCTTTCGTGCATCACGCTTTCTCCGAGCCTATCGTTAGCCAATACTTCATCATTCCGCGTGGCGTCGCAAACGGCAAGGCCATTGTGATCACATCAAGTCGCGCAACTTGGGGATCGAATGCCGGAGGGGGCACAATCATACGTGAAGCTCGAAGCCGCCGTTCATTGGAAGCGCGGCGAAATCTGACTCTGAGCCCAAAGTACCAGTTACTGCACTATGCGCGAATGTCGGCCATCAATGATACTACGCCTACACACGCGCAATCTCACGGATCAGATCATTTGTCTCTGGTCTCGTCGTTTGGTGCCGATAACGAAGAGCAGAAACAGTTCGCGAAATTTCAAGGCCGTCGATGAGTATCGAAACGAGGCCCCTGTCTGCTGGAATTGCCGTGGTTGGCAAAATCACCGCGCCTAATCCCTGCCGCGCGAGTTCGACTAACCAATCCACGCGATTTGACCGATAGGCCGCGTAGAGTTCGTGACCTTGGTCTGCACATGCCCGATGCAACGCATCGCGCATTTCGCAATTGGGTCGATCGAGCATGTCAGTTTCAGCGAGTGTCGAAAGAGAAATAGCGTTTCGTCCAGACAACGGGTGCGACTTGGACACCACAACCTTGTAGGACTCGTCATAGAGCTGGTCTATTCGATAGAGGTCTTCACTGACCGTCGCCGCTGTGACAACGACGTCAAATTCACCCTCTCGCAATCCGGCCAGAAGCTTGGAGGCAGACGCCACGATCAACTCTATTTCGGCTTGCGGCAATCGTGTACGGAAGCGTTCCACGGCGGCTGAAATCCGGTTGTGACCAATCGTTTCGCCAACACCGACAGAAATAGGAACCCGCTCTAGTCGCGTGTGGCGGACGGCTTCTGCCTTAGCTGCCTGCGTTTCGTCATGCGCTTTCTGTAGCCTTGGCTGCATGAGTTTTCCGAGTGCCGTCAACCTGCATCCCGCGCGGTCCCTGACAAACAGATCACCCCCGAGCTCGTGTTCAAGTTTCTTGATCGCGGTCGTCAAGGACGGTTGGGAAACATTTGAGGCGCTAGCGGCATGGGTGAAGTTGCGATGCTGGCAGACAGCCAAAAAATACCTGATCTGGTTCATCTCCACTGCCACAGTCTCCGTCACTTTCCGCCATGAGGTTCACCATAGCACATGTCTATCAAAGAATAGAAGTTCGGGATTGGTGCCTGAGGCATTCGGCATGAGAAAAGGGTGCATCGAATCCAAACAGAACAACTTCTCAATCAGGAGGCGACCATGAAAGCCCAAATTCTCAAGACACTCGCCGCTTTGGCCTTGATCACGACATCTGCAGCCGCACAGGAAACCCCAATGGAAAATCACACTGCCAGCTACATCGCCATGCCCGCCGCTGAAGGCCAGACCGAAGCATTCGCCGAATTTCTGGCCGGAGCCGCCCCGATTGTCGCGGACACCGAACCAGGCACCGTGCTTTGGTTTGCCTTGCAAGACGACGATACGCTCGCGATCTTTGATATCTTCGTGGATGAAGAAGCGCGCAATGCGCATTTCTCCGGCGCTGTGGCCGCGGCTTTGAACCAAAATGCCGACGCGCTGGTCGCCGGGGGCTGGGACGATGGTGTTGTCGCGAACATCAACAATTCCGATGTCCTGTCGGTGAGGGAACCGGTTGATCTCTACTCGGCCACGACAGCCACGTACATCACGCTCGAAGCAGCACCCGGCAGAGGGCCGGAATTGGCAGCCTTGCTGACCGCAGCTGGTCCCATCGTCGGAGAAACCGAACCCGGCACATTGTTCTGGGCGGCGCTGCAGATTGACGAAACATCCTTCGCAATCTTCGACATCTTCACCAACAATGCTGGCCGTGAAGCACACTTTGCCGGTCAAGTCGCCGGGCTGCTGAACGAACGGGCAGCGGAGTTGGTCGCTGGCGGGTGGGACGACGGCGTGGTCGCTAACGTCCACAACTTCGACATCCTCGCCATCAAGTAACGCGATGTGACAGGAACAAGAGGCGCCTGGTGCAACGCATCAGGCGCTTTGCCGAACGAATTTAGATTCACCGTGAAGCGGTCGTTCGAGTAACTTAAGCGAATTAGCGCTTTGTCCGCATCTTACCAGTTCGTACACGATGCGGCGAACGGCAGGTGTACGGATACGGAGAGACCTCAGAGATTCTTGTCGTACTAGACATATGACACACCGAGGGCGCCTATCTCTTGGTTCAAGCTTGACGGTTGATTGCAGCGCAGAAAAACCCTCTTGCGAACAGGGTTAGCGTGGGATTCCGCCCACCATCCAGCAAGCTGGCCCACCTACCGATCTGGCGCCGCTTCAAGGGAAGTTTCGAACCGCTTGTTCGCCGCCGCTGCTTCTTTCAAGAGCGCGTCGAAATTGTCAGGTGGGTTGCCATCTTCCAGCATCCCTTTGAACGTCGCGTAGGCATCCGTCTTGCTGCCATAGGCGCGCAGGGTCTTGTCGTCGTTCACCCAGGCCACCACGATGAACTTTGCATCGCTGTTGAACCGGTAGAACAGCCGATACTGCTGGAAGAATTTCGCCCGGAACCAGTGCTTGCGGTGATCGCCGAGTGTGCCGCCTTGCCGGAAGGCGGCGGCACCCGGATCTGCCGGTATGGCCTCGGTGACCAGCTTGAAGATGGCGGCCAGCCGTTTCGTGGAATTTTTCTTGCGCCAGGTCTTGGGATCGCGTGCCTTACGCGCTTCAACTTCCTCGATCAGCCCTTCGAGCTGGTCCAGAAAGAGCGGATGCGCATAAATCGACCATCCGTTTACGACAAGGGGCGCTTGGGCGGGCACGCTATCGCCGCTCATTCATCCTCGAGCGATAGCGGCGCATCGAGATCGACGTCAACCTCTCCGACCAGTGCTGCAAGACGGTCATGCAAAGCCCCATCGAAGGCCCGAATGCGGTCCGGATGCGCCTTGATATCAGCCTCGATAAAATCGAGAAAAGCTCCGAGCACGGGATCTTCCTCTTCGCTGCGCACGGGCTCAATATAGACCCTGCCACTCGGCTCGGTGCAGTAGCGAATCTGGTCGCCCTTGCCCAGCTTGAGCTGCTTGCGCACACCCGCCGGCACGGTCGTCTGATACCGATCCGTGAGTTTCGAGACATCTTGTGCGAGGGCTGTCATGGCAGTCTCCTGAAGAAACGGGTCTTTGCTGCCCACGAGAGGTAATGCATTTGCATTGCCTTGTCAAGATTAGCCGCAGGATCTGCTGTCACTGGGCAGGTCGATGAACCGTCCGGCGCAGGACCTAATTTCGCCCTGCCAGGAACTCCGCCAGCACCGGGCTGGCAGCACCTTTCGCGGAGCTGAGCAGCTCCGAGCCCGCAAGCGAGGCCTTCGACAGGCGTACGAGCCCACCGGTTTCCTCGATGCGGTAGCAGCGGCGTTTTTGCCGCCCGCGTCTGTAGTGCGTCGCGGTGACGATCTGGCAGGTGCTGCCATCGGTGAGCGTCACAGGGGTGGCGAGCCTGATCTTGTCGCCTTCCTCGTAGTCAGGGATCGAAGCCCAATTCCGGCAACGCTGACGCCAGTCCTGGGCGTAGCTGTCCGGGTCTTTCAGGTCGGAGAGGAGCGCGATCAGCCCAAGGGGAGCACGAGACTCGTTCGGGCCAGCGCTTTCCTCCATGTCCTTGTAGCCCCAGCAGCCGTCATCGTATCGGGTGAGGAAGACAGCCCCGAAAGTGATGGAGCCATCCGCATCGGTCACATAAGTCGTATCCTCGACCGGCGAGCCATCGATACTTGTGACCCTTGCCGCCGCATACCAAGTCGAACCCACCTTGCACGCTTTGACCAGTTCCGTCTTGCGCCTTTCGCCATGAGAGGTGCAGAGCCGGGCGATTTCCGCTTTCTCATCCGCGTAGGTCTGGACGCGGCCGTCGGTGTAGAAAAGCCATCCCATCTCAGAGTCCTTTCTCTCATTGGGAAAATTGTTGTCGCCAATGTCCCGAGAGGGCAGCAGGCCCGGCAGGGTATTGGCGACGCTTGTTTGAGAATGGGCGCGTTACGCCGCCCTCCGGTCATCGATTTCCATCAGCGCATCGAGCGGCACGCGGTAGGGCTGCATGGCGTCAAAATCCTCGCAATTGCCGCAGTTCTGCACGATCGCGAAGGTGTCGCAGGCATCCTTGAGGATGACCCGGAAGGTGCCGCCGAGGCCTGACGGCACCTCGTAGGTCCCGCCGATGAGATAATCCGAGGCCCGGCGCACGAAGACGCGGATGCTGTGGCCATCGGTGGCAAGCCGGATCGCCCCCTGCCCCCGGTCGATGAGCACCTGCACGTCATCCAGGATGTCGGTGTAGAACTGGCCGGTCAGATCGCGAAACGCCATGCGGCGCTGCGCCATCCAGTCGGTATCCCGAAATGGGTTCATGCCGTCGGCGAAGGCGAAGGAGGGATCGGCCTGTTCGGTGGTGACGATACGGGTGGTCGTGCCATCGATGCCGTTTGAGCGCAGATGCACACCATTGCCGACAATGAGGATCAGGGCGGGCCTGTCCACGGGCCCGTTCCAGTTGGGCAGGAAGGTTTTGCAGGCGCGCGCATGGGCGATCTGCGCCGCAACTGCGGAGGCAGAGAACTTGAGAATAGCCATGGGGATGTCTTTCCGTTGGGTGTGGGAGGGTCGACCCGCGCGGGTGGCATGATCTACGCGCGGGTCGCGTGATGGCTCAGGCCGCCTGCGCGACCTCGCTGTCAGGCTCCGGGGTTTCCGCAGTGGGCTCCGCCTCGTCAAAGGCGACACCGGCGGTCTGCATCATAGGCGGGCACCAGGCGGCCACGGCAGCGCGCCGCGCGTCCGTGAGCGTGGCGAAGGGCTCGGCGAAGAGCTTGTCGCAGAAGGCGACGATCTCCTTCTTGCTCGACGAAGCCAGCGTCACCGCCTCCTGGGCGAGACCCAGATCCTCACCGAGGATCTTCAGGAGCCACGCCTTTTTAAAGCGATTGAAGAGCGCCGCATTCGGCGTCCAGTGGGCGCGGATGTCAGGCATGATCTCGATCTCGAACGCATGCATCAGGCTGTCGCGCTGGCGGTCCCGCGCGAAGCAGGACTGCGTGGTGCTGGCCGTGGCATAGGCCACAAGCTTGGCCTTCTCCCCTGTCTCCAGCGCGCGAAACGCCGCAAACTGATCGGCGGGCGGACGGGTATCATCGAGCCACGAGAGGTCCAGCACATCATGCGCCGCGGCCACCTGCTCGAGCGAGGTCTCGTCGATCTCGTCCATCTTGGCATGGCTGCGGTATTCCTTGCGGGCATCGATCTTGATCGCCTGCGTGACACTCATGCCGCTGGCCAGAACGTCGCTCACCAGCTTGAAGAGCGTCAGATCGAGCGTGGCTTCCGGATGCAGCGCCATCGCGGCCCCAAGCGCCATGGCTCGCTCGGTCTTGAGATCCTCGGCCAGTGAGGCTGGATAAGTGATTTCGCCGGCGTCCGGGGCCTCCTCCCCGGTCGGGTTAGCCGAGGAGCCGCGCGCGCCCTCTTCTTTCACGATGTCCTCGGGGCGGACGAGGCCCAGATGGAGCGTCACTTGCCCGTTCGACCAGGACGCGATCACCCCAGACCGCGTGAGGTCCTCGGCGCTGTAGGCCTCCTGCAGATCGCGAGCCTCCTCTTCCAAAGCGTCCACACGGTCTGGACCTGTCACGGTTTGATGCCGCTCCTTTGATAGCATTTACTGCACCAAAGGAGATGAACTATGGGACTGAAACGAACTGACGAATTCCGCCG
>NZ_FWYD01000062.1 GCF_900176485.1 Primorskyibacter flagellatus | reverse complement strand
ATTTGTGCATGTATGGATGCCCCTATTAGTGCAAGTGATTTTTGAACGGTGCAAGCGTGTGATCGGGTGCGGTCATGTATCAGGCCTCTGTATGCGGTGATATATTGACCGCGGGCCGGTATGGCGATGCGCGGATCAAAAGCATATCAACAAACCGAGCTCGATGGCTCCTGCACAAATGCTGCTTTCTCTGACCCGGATCTGATCGATCCTTTGCCCTTACTGTTCAGTGACCTCCTCACACTCCCAACTTACCGGGACGCCGTAACACGCAGTCTTCGCTATGCCATCGTCGCCGCCGGATTCCGGTAATCCTCGTGTTTCGTAATCATGGCCCAGAGACCACGGGCCATTTTGTTGGCCAGCGCAATTGCGGCGACCATGCGTGGCTTGCGGGTCAGCAGGCGTTTCAGCCAGCCATTGTTCGGTGTGTTGAACCGCTCGACAGCCTGAAGAACGGCCATGGCTCCAGAGACCAGGAGGGTACGGATGTCGCGTTGACCCATCTTTGAGGTCTTCCCGAGCCTGGCCTTCCCGCCGGTCGAGTGCTGCTTTGGCACCAACCCAAGCCACGCGGCAAAATCGCGACCGCGTTTGAAGGTGGTCAGGTCTGGGGCAAACGTCTCGATTGCAAGCGCCGTGACAGGACCCACGCCCGGCATCGTCTGTGCGCGACGCACCAAGTCCGCTTTCTTGGCCGCAGATCTCATCTTTGCATCAAGCTCTGCAACACGCGCATTCATTTCCTCGATCTGCTCGAGATACATCCGGCCAAGTTCACGAACCTCAATGTGCAGCATCGTGTCATTATCTGCGAGCGCATCGACAAGCTGCTTGAGATGGGCAGGCCCCCGCGCCGCAACCAGTCCGTGTTCGGCAAGGTGGCCCCGCAAAGCGTTGATCATCTGAGTGCGCTGACCAACAAACATCTGCCGGGTGCGAAACAGCATGGCGCGGGCCTGCTGATCTTCAGTCTTCACTACCACAAAGCGCATGGTCGGACGCATTGCAGCCTCCACGATGGCTTCTGCATCGGCCATATCGTTTTTTTGGCGTTTGACAAACGGCTTCACATAGGACGGCGGAATTAACCGCACGTCGTGCCCCAGTGCTTCAAAGGCCCGACCCCAGCCATGCGCCGTCGCACATGCCTCCATAGCGATCAGGCATTTGGGCTGCTGTGCCACGAACGCAATCAGCTGCCCCCGCGACAGCTTCTTACGAAATGCAACCGACCCGTCAGCGTGGGCACCGTGAAGCTGGAAAACGCGCTTTGCCAGGTCGACACCGATTATAGTAACTTCGGACATGGATGCTCCTTCCTTTTGTGATGGCTTTAACACTCACCACAATGGCACATTGAGATGCCGTCGGGAGGGGCATCCACGCCATCAACAAAGCC
>NZ_FWYD01000024.1 GCF_900176485.1 Primorskyibacter flagellatus | reverse complement strand
CTTGTTCATCTTCGCTCCTTAAAGGCTACGATGAACCAGAAACCCTCCGTTGTTCAAATCGCCATATCTGTCCCATAGGTGCTGACGTCAGACACAAGACCATGTCGGGGCTGCTGAAGATCATTTTCCCGGCCGGCGGCGAAAGTGCCGAAGATGTCGAAGAGCTGCTCCAGCTGGCCCTGGAGAGCCGCAAAAGGGTCAAGGACCAGCTGTTGCGGATCGATGCGACCTATCCGAATGTCGATTTCTATTACACTGGAACTGATGGCGAAAAGCGGCGTATCCAAACCGTCGAAGAGCAGGAGTTTCCGCAGTTCTATCACCGAAAACCGGCGCAGGACCCCGGACAGCAGGATGCCCCTGAAACGGACGTGGTTGATGTCGAGCCCGGCGATACGCCTTCCGGGCCGACCAGCGCCCCGAAAAAACCGAAGCCTGAAGAGAGCCATCACGTCTTCGCCGAAAACCGAAAAGGCGTCAGCTACGACCAAATCTTCGGCCCCTATACCGATGGTGCCAGCCGGATTGTGGTCACCGACCCCTATATCCGGTATTTCTACCAGATCAGGAATATGATGGAGCTGGTCGAAATGGTCATCCGGAGGAAAGCGCCGGAGGATCAGGTGGCCATTCATCTCGTGACAGGGCCACATGACGGTGACATTCAGAAGCAGCGTGAGCTCTTGGAAAGTATCACCGAAGCTTGCACCGGATCCGGCGTGGATTTCACTTGGGCATTCGACACCTCAGGCAAGGCCCATGCGCGCGACATCGTGACAGATACAGGTTGGAAAATCGTGCTCGATCGCGGATTGGACATCTTTCAGGCCCCGCTGCGCCGAGAAGGTTTTAATCTTGGAGATCGCTTACAAGAGCACCGCATGTTGAAGGGATTCTATGTTACGTATGTAAGGCAGTAGCGGCCCGAAGCTGCCTTACGAACCACTGGCAATACTGCAGTGCATCTGCCCCAAATCCCGAAGCTCAACAAGATGCAGGTGCTGGAACTCGCCCGCTGCGAATGGATCGAGCGGCACGAGAATGTCATCGCCCTCGGGCCAAGCGGCACCGGCAAGATGGACCTGTCACGCTTTCGTGCCGCCACATAGCCGGTTTTTACTCCGCCATTGACATCCCAAGCTTGTCAGCGGCGGTTTGCCCGGCGCAGGCGATGGCCAAGGCCGTAAGGGATATGAGCCGGGCGTACAGCCATATCCGGTCTGTTCAGAGACACCATGTTCTGCCATTGTTCCGGATCGTAACATCACCTCGACTCCAGCGAGCGCCCCGAATGTGCAATCTTTATTCCCAGACCAAGAGCCAGGACGCGATGCGGCACGTCTTCGATGACCTGCTGGAGGATGGCGAAAGGTTGATCGACGAGACCGGCAACCTGCCAGCGCTTTCGGGCATCTGGCCGGATTATCCGGCGCCGATCATTCGAAGCGGTGCGGATGGATGGCGGCTATGCATGGCGCGCTGGGGGATGCCGACGCCGCCGAAATACCTTGAAGGCAAGAAGACCGACAAGGGTGTCACCAACATCCGCAACGTGGCCTCGCCACACTGGCGCCGCTGGCTGGGGGTGGAACACCGCTGCCTTGTGCCGTTCACCAGCTTTTCCGAGCTTGACCAGCGCCGGGGCGCGCCGCGCAATTCGCCCGTGTGGTTTGCCCTGGGCGAGGAGCGTCCGCTGGCCTTTTTCGCGGGGCTGCGCACGGAGTGGACCTCGGTGCGCAAATTGAAGGAGGGCGAGGTGACGACCGAGCTTTTTGGCTTCCTGACCTGCCCGCCCAATGCGGAGGTAGCCCCGGTGCATCCCAAGGCGATGCCGGTGATCCTCGCGAAACCCGAGGACTGGCGCATCTGGTTGACGGCACCCTCGGAGATCGCGCTGACGCTCCAGCGCCCCCTGTCGGATGGGATGCTCGGAATCGTGGCGGAAGGGGTGCGCGAAGATGGCGGATGAGGCCGCGACATTCGCCCTTGCCCCGGCGCGGGTGCATGAGGCCGAGGGGCCGGGCCGGCGCGCCTTCGCACTCTGGCAGGCGGCGCGGCATGATGGTCCGCTGATCTGGGCGCTGCCCGCCCATGCGCCGCACCTGCCGATGCTGCGCGGTCTGCCCGAGGAGGTGGGCGCGCGGCTGCATGTCATCCGCCCCGGCAGCGAGGTCGATCTTTTGTGGAGTGTCGAGGAATGCCTACGTTCGCCCGGTGTCGCGCTGGTGATCGCCGAGCCTTCAAGCCCGCTGTCGCTGATTGCCGGGCGGCGGCTGCAACTGGCAGCGGAGACAGGGCAGACAACCGGCCTGATGCTGATCCTCGAGGGTCAGGGCAGCAACGCAGCCGAGACGCGCTGGCAGTGTGCGCCGCTGGCGGGCGAAAGCCGGGACTCGACTTTGCACCGCTGGGATCTTAAAAAGAACAAAAAGGGAACTTTAAGATTCTGGACCGCAAATTGGAATGGCAAGACGTCTGCTCTGCATTTGGTTCCCGCGGCTGGCAAGCGAGACCAGTCTGCGGAAACGTCCCGTTGAAGGGGCCTTCGCCCTGATCCACCGGTCAGGGAACGCCGATCATGTGCATTGCCTGAACGTGGCGGCCGAATCGCAGGGACTGCAGCGCGGCATGGCGCTGGCGGATGCGCGCGCGATCTGCCCCGGCCTCGTCACCCGGCCCGCCGATCTGGCGCGCGAGGCGGCGGCGCTCGCGGCCCTGCGGCGGTGGGTGGAACGGTATTCGCCGATGGTGGCGCGCGACGGGGCCGACGGGCTGGTGGCCGATATCACTGGCGTGCCGCATCTATTCGGCGGCGAGGCCGATCTGCGCGGCGATCTGCACGCCCGCCTGACCCGCGCGGGGATGAGTGCGACAAGCGCCATTGCTGAAACCCGCGGTGCGGCCCATGCGCTGGCCCGCCACGGCGAAGGCATCGTGGAGGAAGGCGCGCTGACGGATGGCATCGGTCCTTTGCCTGTCACAGCCCTGCGGATCGACGGCGACACGGCGCAGGCGCTCACCCGCATGGGGCTGAAGCGCATCAGTGACCTGATGGCGCAACCCCGCGCGCCGCTTGCGCGTCGCTTCGGGACTGGTCTGGTGCTGCGGCTCGATCAGGCGCTGGGACATCAGCCCGAGCCCGTCTCGCCCGAGGCGGATCTGCCGCAGTTCAGTGCGCGCATGACTTTTCCAGACCCCATCGGCCTGCAGGCGGATGTGATGAAAGGGCTGGCCCGGCTGCTGGAACGGGTTTGCGTGGCGCTCGCGCAGCATCAGCGCGGCGCGCGGCGTCTGCGGCTGGAATTGCACCGGGTGGATCACGAAACCGCGCAGGTCGAGATCGGTCTCGCGCGGCCGATGCGGGATGCGGGCCGCATCAAGGCGCTCTTTACCAAGGGCGTCGATGAGGTCGATGCCGGCTTCGGGATCGAGGCGCTGCGCCTGACGGCCCATGTGACGGAACGCCTCGCACCTGAGCAGATCGGCCAGGGCCGACCCCTGCGCCAGGAAGACGCCCTAGCCGATCTCTTCTCGACGCTCGGCAATCGGCTGGGATTCGACCGGGTGCTGCGTCTGCTCCCCGCGCAAAGCGACATCCCCGAGCGCAGCTTCATCATCGCCCCCGCCGCCCACAGCGCGCCCGAGGAATCACCGCCGCAGTGCGGCCCGGCACGGCCAATCACCATCTTTCCCCCCGAGCCGGTAACGACACGGGGCGGTGGCAGGCCCGGCCATCCGCCCTCGGCATTTCGCTGGCGGCGCATGGCCTTCACCACCCTGCGCGCCACCGGGCCGGAACGGATCGCGCCGGAATGGTGGTTTGACGATCCCGCCTGGCGCACGGGCCTGCGCGACTACTGGCGGATCGAGACGCGCGAGGGGCCGCGCCTCTGGCTCTTTCACACGCCACAGGCCGCCGCGTGGGCCGCGCAACACTGGTTCGCGCAGGGGGAGTTCGCATGACCACCTATGCCGAGCTGTGCGTGACCTCCAATTTTACCTTCCTGCGCGGGGCGTCGCACCCCGAGGAACTGGTCACCCGCGCAGCCGAACTGGGCCTTGCCGCCATCGCCATCACCGACCGCAATTCGGTGGCGGGCGTGGTGCGGGCATTTTCGGCGCTGAAGGAGCTGGAGCGATTGCGCGAGGAGGCGCAGACCACCGGTGCGCCGCACGACGCGCCGGATATTCGCTCGCGGCAGGTGATGGATCACTCCAGCCGTCAGGCCCTTCGCCTGCGCGAGGACGGCCCGCTGATCCCCGCCGACCGGCCGTTGCCAAAACTGATCGCGGGTGCGCGGATCGTATTGAGCGACAGCACGGTAGACTGGCTTGCCCTGCCCACCGATGCCGCCGCCTGGGCGCGGCTGACGCGGCTCTTGTCCTTGGGCAAGCGGCGCGCCGAAAAGGGCGATTGTCATCTCACGCGCGCTGATCTGCTGGACTGGGGCAAGGATATGGTGCTGATTGCGCTGCCGCCCGACCCTCTGGAGCCATCAAACCCGAGCGATACCGCCCCCGATCTACGCCGGATGCTGCGCGCCTTTCCCGGGCGCTGCTTTCTGGGCGCTGCCCCGCGCTATGACGGGTGCGATCCCGCGCGGCTCGACCATCTGGCGCGGCTTGCGGGAGATACCGGCCTGCCGATGGTCGCGATGGGCGATGTGCTGATGCACCGCGCCGCCCGCCGCCCGCTGGCCGATGTGCTGACCTGCCTCCGGATCGGCTGCACCATCGATAATATCGGCACGCAGCGGCTGACCAATGGCGAGCGCCGGCTGAAATCACCAAGCGACATGGCCCGCATGTTCCACCGCCACCCTGCCGCGATCCGCCGCACGCTGGAGATCGCCGACGCCTGCGCCTTCCGTCTCGACGATCTACGCTATCAATACCCCGATGAGGCCGAGGATGGCGAGCCCGCGCAAACACGCCTCGAACGGCTGGCACGCGACGGGCTGCACTGGCGCTATCCCGACGGGCCGCCCGCAAAGATCACCGCGCGCGTCGACAAAGAGCTGCGACTGATCGACGAGATGGGCTATGCGCCCTATTTTTTGACCGTGCATGATATCGTGGCCTTCGCGCGCTCTCGCGGCATTCTTTGCCAGGGGCGCGGCTCGGCGGCCAATTCGGTGGTCTGTTATCTGCTGGGCGTGACCGAGGTGCCGCCCGAGAGCATCACCCTGATCTTCGAGCGGTTCATCAGCAAGGAACGCGGCGAGCCGCCCGATATCGACGTCGATTTCGAACATGAGCGCCGCGAAGAGGTGATCCAGTGGATCTATGCGCGCTATGGCCGCCACCGTGCCGGTTTGACCGCGACGGTGATCCATTTCCGCTCGCGCGCCGCCATCCGCGAGGTCGGCAAGGTGATGGGATTGAGCCAGGACGTGATCGCGCGGCTGTCGGGGCAGATCTGGGGCTGGTCATCCAGCGCGCCGGGCGAGGACCGCATGCGCGACGCGGGGCTTGATCCCGCCGACAGCCGCGTGGCGCTGGCGGCAAAACTGATCGGCGAAATCATCGGCTTTCCCCGCCACCTCTCCCAGCATGTCGGCGGTTTCGTCATCACCCACGGGCGGCTGGATGAGCTCTGCCCGATCGAGAACGCGGCGATGGAGGACCGCACCATCATCGAGTGGGACAAGGACGATATCGACGCGCTCGGGTTGTTGAAAGTCGATGTGCTGGCCTTGGGCATGCTGACCTGCATCCGCAAGGCGTTTGCCCTGCTGGCCGATCACCGCCAGAAGCACCTCACGCTGGCTGATGTCCCGCCCGAGGACAGCACCGTCTACGACATGCTCTGCCGCGCCGATGCCATCGGGGTCTTCCAGGTCGAAAGCCGCGCGCAACTCAACTTCCTACCCCGGATGCGCCCACGCAAATTCTATGATCTGGTTTGCGAGGTCGCCATCGTGCGCCCTGGCCCGATCCAGGGCGGCATGGTGCATCCCTTCATCAACCGCCGTCAGGGAAAGGAAAAGATCGAGGATCTCGGCCCCGCGCTGATGGAGGTGCTGGAACGCACTTACGGTGTGCCGCTATTTCAGGAGCAGGCGATGCAGATCGCCGTGGTCGCCGCCGGGTTCACGGCCGCCGAAGCCGACCGCCTGCGCCGCTCGCTCGCCACCTTCAAACGCATGGGCACCATCGGTGCCTTTCGCGAGAGGTTCGTCTCGGGGATGCTGGCGCGCGGCCACGGGGCGGATTTTGCCGAGCGCTGTTTCGCGCAGATCGAGGGATTCGGCTCTTACGGGTTTCCCGAAAGCCACGCCGCCAGCTTCGCGCGACTGGTCTATGTTTCCGCCTGGCTCAAATGCCACCACCCGGCGGTCTTCACCTGTGCGCTGCTGAACAGTCAGCCGATGGGCTTTTATGCCCCGGCGCAACTGGTGCGCGATGCGCGCGAGCATAGCGTCGAGGTGCGCCCGGTCTCGGTCAATCACTCAAGCTGGGACTGCACGCTGGAGCCGCGCCCCGACGGCACGCTGGCACTACGGCTGGGGTTTCGCCAGATCAAGGGCATGCGCGAGGAGGATGCCGCCTGGATCGGAGCCGGACGCGGCAATGGCTACCCGGATGTGGAAAGCCTCTGGCACCGCGCAGGTGTGCCTCCCAAAGCGCTGGAGCGGCTGGCCGAAGGCGATGCCTTCGCGCAGACCGGCCTCAGCCGCCGCGCTGCGCTCTGGGCCGCCCGTGCGCTGCGCGCGCCAAAGCCACTGCCGCTGTTCGGCGGCGAGGGCGAAGGTGGAATTGAACCCGAGGTCGCGCTGCCCGACATGACCCTGGGCCAGGAGGTGATCGAGGATTACCTCTCCCTGCGCCTCAGCCTACGCGCGCATCCATTGGAACTGCTCCGCCCTCACTTGCCCGAGAGCACGCCCCATGAGCGCCTGGCGCAAGCCACGGGCCGCACCACCGTGACCGGCCTCGTCATCACCCGCCAGCGCCCCGGCACCGCCTCGGGTGTGGTGTTCCTGACATTGGAGGACGAAACCGGCACTGCCAACATCGTGGTCTGGAAAAAGGTCTATGGCGCTTTCCGCAAGGCCGTCATCGCCGGCCGCCTCCTGCGGGTGACCGGCCGGGTCCAGCGCGAGGGGCAGGTTGTTCATCTGATTGGGGAGAGGATCGAGGATATCTCGCCCCTTCTTTCAACGCTTGGCCAGGGTGCGTCGATTGAGCCGAATGACGGCCGCGCCGACGAGACCCGCCGCCCCGCAGGTGGCAGCATCAGATCGACGGCACACCATCCCCGCGATCAGGCGAAAAAACTGTTCCCGAGCCGGGATTTTCATTGAGAAGCAGAAACAGCCCATGAACGAAGCCGCTCCGCGGCATTGGTGCCTTTGGCTTATGGGTGAGTCGGCCATAGCTGTGCGCGTTTTGTGATCTGGCTGACCTGATTGACGATTGGAGTTTCTCAATCGTCAATCAGGAGGTTCTCATGACAGAGAAGAAGATGAGCCCGCTGCGCCAGCGGATGATCAAGGACATGCGCATCCATGGGATGGGCGACAAACACCAAAAGTCTCATATTCGGGCAATCAAGGATTTTGCGGCGTTCCTTGGGCGATCACCAGATGCCGCGACGCCGGAGGATCTACGCGCCTATCAGCTCTACATGACGGATGCTGGGGTCACACCATCGACCTTCAACACGCGCATCGTGGCACTGCGGTTCTTCTTCGGCATGCCCTGCGGGCGCGAAGAGATGAAGCGCTACATGCAATTCCGCACCGAACCACGCAAGTTGCCTGTGGTCTTCAGCGTCGAGGAGGTTTCCGACATCCTGATGGCAGCACCCGGGCCTGTGTTGAAGTATCGCGCCGCGCTCAGCATTTCCTATGGCGCAGATCTGCGCGCCGCCGAGGTTTGCAACCTCGAGATCGGCGACATCGACAACGAACGGCTGCTGATCCATGTTGAGCTGGGCAAGGGTCAGAAAGACCGCAAGGTCATACTGTCGCCCGGCTTGCTGGAGCTGCTGCGCGCCTGCTGGCGCGAGACGCGACCAGAAGGCTGGCTCTTCCCTGGCAAGCCCAAGATCAACCCGATTTCGCCACGGCGGTTGAACCAAGCTTTCACCTCGGCCATGCGTAACATCGACATCTTCCGACGCGGGCAAAAACCGATGTCGCGCGCACCACCAAGGGAGCAGGCGGCATGACACATCGCTTGTCAGTCGTCACAGAAAACAACCAACTCCACTCCGCAGGTTTGGTCCGAACGGTGTGTGGTTGTTCATTTCCAGTGTCACAAAAGGCGGCTATAACACCGAAACACACAGCTCCTTCGGCAGCATCGGTTCGCGCTCGCGACATGTCTGTCGCTGCGATGCGGCTCATGTCGCCAATGCGGCCATCCAACCTCATTTTATGACTTCAAATGTAAACCGCATCTTCGTTGCGCGGTGCCGGCACAATTGACAAGCGAGACGAATCCGACCTCGAATTTCCCATGTTTTCTTATGCAGCAATTCTTTGCGGCTGCGGCGCGACCGTCGCTGCGTTGCAGTTGACGTCACCAGACCGGTCATTACAAGCCATGCCGTTAGACGTTTTCAAACCTACCATTCGCAGCACCTTTGTCGGACGTTTTTCGCTATGCGGACTGCCGCGTGACGATGATTGCGGCCCGGGTTGGAAAACGCAACAAGGAGAAACTGCGGGCGTCTAGCCGTGCCTGTACGCTGTCTCTGGTGGCACACTTAGTGCTTGATCAGAAAGCGGTAATGAACAACTTTTCCCAAGTCCTCTGGGAGTTATCCGTAGCCAACGAACGGTCTGCGATGTTGCCTCGACGGTGTTGTTTCGTCCGTGAAAGTCGGCAGGCGCACGGGGGCTCGGTTTCCGGAACGGTGGATCAGTTCGGATCGGGGTCAGTGAAGTAGATGGCCCTGTCATCATGCGGCGGCCCTTCGTGACGGCGCGAGCGTCAGGGGTCGCTAAACCTGCTCCGCGCCCAATGCCATTCAAGCGGTTGCTCGACCTCTGCAGACCCAAGGACCATGACCAGCGGTAACACTAATTCAATACAGCGGCCTATGGCGATATTATCCGACGTTCGAAGCGGCAGTGCGGTCATACTTGCGCCGCTGGAAAGCAATCCGGCCCGATCCGATTAGGTACAGCCGAAGCGGCGCTGAGGAAACACCTTCTTTTGATTGGTTCGCGCGCCGTGCCAGCATGATGCCCGCAGGAACGGGCGCGCAAGAACGCGCAAGAAAAGGAAAGAAGAGCATGATCCGCACAGGCCAAGAATATCGCGATGCGATCCGAACCCATCGGGATATCTACGTGGATGGCGAACGGGTCGATGATGTAACAGTGCACCCGGCTTTCGCTCCGCTAGTGGACCTTCGCGCGCAGATCTACGACATGCAGCACGACCCAGACCACAACAACGTTCTGACCAACACAGTGAATGGGCAGACCTGTACGGTGGCCGGCGCGTTGCCATTCTCGCAAGCGGACTGGTGGGCAAAGCGTCGCGCGACCGATCGCATCTTCGCGCAGGTCGGCGGCATCGCTACATGTGTCGGGGACGAAACGATCGGCGAATTCTGGTCGCTCTACGACTGCCGGGATGCGCTGGTGGATATGGATCCGCAGTTTGCGCGAAACATCGACGCCCACATCGTAGCCTCTCGGCAGGACGACCTATTCCGGATCTCGGCCAACACCGCCCCGAAAGGCGACCGGTCGCGCCCGCCGCAGGAGCAGGACCCGGACATGTTGCTTCGCGTCGTGCGCGAAACCGACGCAGGGATCATCTTGCGCGGAGCGAAGTTCGAGACCGGCGCGCCCTATGCCGACCTGGCCTACACCAAGCCGAACCTGGCCAACTGGGGCGACGCCCTGCCCGAGGAATACGCCGTCGGGTTCGTCAGCGATCTGAACACGCCGGGGCTGAAATTCATTTGTCGGTCCGGATTTGCCCGACCGGGCACCGACCGCGACTATCCCCTGTCGAACCGGTTCGACGAGATCGAGGCTCTGATCGTCTTCGATGACGTGCTGATCCCTTGGGAACACGTTCTGTTTCATCGTCGGCCGCGCGCGGCGACGCTGATCCGCGCCACTCTGCACCGCTATTCGGCCTTCGCGTTCGTTCACCGCATTCTGATCTTTGCCGACATGCTGATCGGCACAGCGCTCATGAACTGTCGCCAGACCGGGCTCGACAAGGAACAGGGCGTGCGCGACAAGCTGGTCAAGCTGGCGGTCTGGCGCGAAGGCATCCATGCCCACCTGACGGCGGCCATCGCGTTGGGCGAGAAATCCCCCGCAGGGCTGATGATGCCGAACCAGTCTCTGCTTTACGCGGGTCGCATGCTGGCCTGTTCGCAGATCCACGAGATGATGCAAGTGACGCGCGAGCTGTGCGGCGGTCAATTGTCTCTTACCCCGAGCGCCGCCGCGTTCGACGCGCCCGAAACCGCCGGCTGGTTGCAGAAATACTACACCCTGAACGACGACTGGACCGCCGAGGAGCGACGCAAGCTGATGGCCTTTGCCCGCGACCTGGTGAGTTCCGATCATGCCGGCCATAGGCTGGCCTTCCAGCTTTTCGGCCAATCGCCGCCGCATGCGCATCAGGCTTCGGTCTATCACCATTTCGATTGGGAGGGCCCTTTGGCGCTGGTTCGGGATGCGGCGGGACTGGAAAACACGGTGCTGGGCGCGGGGCGCGGATTGCCCGACAGCGGGAAGAATCGCGATTGGTATGCGCCGGAGCTGCCCAAGCGCAACAGATCTCAGGCAGACTCCGACAGGATTGAGAAAAACTTGCCTTAGCGACTGGTATTGAACAATGATCCGCCGTGGCTGTCTGCAAATCGATTGCCGTCGGCCCGCAAGATTCGCCGTCGGTTGCGGCAGAAATATCTGGACTGGGGGTGAGATGCCACTTCGCTATACGCTGCGGCAACTGGAATACTTTGTCGCCGTCGGGGAGACCGGCAGCATCGCGGCGGCCGCGCAGCAGGTGAACGTGTCGTCACCGTCGATTTCAGCTTCGGTCTCACATCTCGAGGATGAACTGGGCGTGAAGTTGTTCGTGCGCCACCATGCCCAGGGCCTGACCCCGACACTCGCAGGCCGCAAACTTCTGGATCACGCGCAGATGGTGCTGCGCCAGGCCGCGGCGCTGCACGACCTGGCGGGCGATCTATCGGGCTCGGTGCGCGGACCGCTGGCGATCGGCTGCCTGAGCACCTTCGCACAGGTTCTCTTGCCGGGACTCAGGCGCAGCTTCGTGGAGCAACACAGCGACGTGCGCATAAGACAGATCGAGGCTGACCAATCCGGGCTGTTCGGCCTGCTGCGCCAGGCCAAGATCGACCTTGCCCTGACCTACGATCTCGATTTGCCGCGCGACCTGACCTTCGTTCCGATCCTCGAGTTGCCGCCACTGGTGGCGCTGAGCGAAACTCATCCGCTCGCGCATCTGCCTGCAGTCTCGGTCGAGGAACTCACCCCGTTTCCCATGGTGCTGCTCGATCTGCCGCATAGCGCAGAGTACTTTTTGTCGTTCTTCACGGACGCTGGGCTGCGGGCAAATATCTCTGAACGGACGCGCGATATGGCCATGATGCGCGCGCTCGTCGCCAACGGCTTTGGCTATTCCATCGTGAATCTGCGCCCGTTTAACGACTTGGCTCCGGATGGCAAACCGCTGCGGCTCGTTCCGATGACAGGTGATAAGCGGCCGATGAAGCTGGGTATTTTGACGAGTTCGGGTTCGGATCACACACTGTTGCACAAGACATTTCTAAGCCATGCGCAGAACTGGGTCGAGGCCCGGACCGATCGGCTTCTGGGCGCGCGCTGAGGGTCAGGCCAGGCCGGACAGAGCCCGGTCCATCATTCTGTCGCAGGCCGCCAGTTGGCCTGCCTCCAGATATTCATCCGCCTTGTGCCCCTGTCCTTCCATGTTTCCCGGACCGCAGACGATTGTCGGGATCCCGAGATGCGCGAAAAAACCTGCCTCGGTGCCGAAGGCAACCTTGACCCGCGTATCTGAACCACACAACGTCGCAACCTGATTTACGGCCGGGTCGTCAGGCGCAACATTGAGGCCGGGATAGCTGTTGGTCAGTGCGATCTCGATACTGGCTGCCGGATCGCGTTGGTGCCAGCCCTCGGCGAGCAGGTCGACCTCGCGCCTGAGCGCCCGCTGGAAATCTTCGAAGTTGTCAGCAGCAAGATGGCGCAGTTCGAATTCGATTTCGGCTCGGTCCGGCACGATGTTCAGTGCGGCTCCGCCCTGCATCCGTCCGGCGTGAACGGTGGAATAGGGGATATCATATGCAGCGTCGCGGACGTTGGACTTCACGAAATCGTCCTGCAACCGACGAAGGACCGCAATCACCTCGCCGGCCAGGTGCAGCGCGTTTACAAAGCGCGGCGCGAGTGCCGAGTGACCTGCCGTGCCGCGACAAATGGCGCGAAATGCCGCCTTGCCCTTGTGCCCAATGGCAGGATGCATGGAGGTGGGTTCACCCACGATGCAGAGATCCGGGCACCAGCCGAGGCGTTCGATGCCGGGCAGCATCTTGCGGATCCCCTGGCAGCCAACCTCCTCGTCATAGGAAATCGCCAGCATCAGTGGCCGTTCGGGCGGTGTCTTGCCCGCACGTTCGGCCATCGACAACATCGCGGCAAGATAGCCCTTCATGTCGGTCGTGCCGCGGCCGTAAAACCGGTCCTCCTCGCGGGTCAGTTCGAAGGGCGGCCTTGTCCAGGCCTGGCCTTCGACCGGCACCACGTCGCTATGAGCCGATAGCAGCAGCCCCCCCGGGCCATCACCGCCAATTCGCGCGACCAGCCCGCTTTTCGGCAACTCTGGGTCGGGTATCCGCAGGGTCTCAAAACCCGCCTCAACCAGCAAGCTTTCGACATAATCGATCAGCGCGAGGTTCGAAGTCGCGCTCACCGTCGGAAAGGCGATCAGACGCTCGAGTATTTCAAGCGTCCGCGCATGGTGGGATTCGGTGTTCATTCCGCGACCTGCCGGGTTGTTCCTGTTCTAGTCGTCGCCCGGCACACCATAGGACGGTGCCTCGCGCGGGTCGATCGCGCGCTGGATATAGGCCTTAAGTTGCGGCTTGTAGACCTCCCAGGCGGTGGCGATACTCTCGATCGGACAGTCTTCGGTCCAGTCGCAACGCAGGTCGGCAACCGGCCAGGCGACCTTGTCGACGATCTTCATGCCTGCCGAATGCACCGGACCGGCCTCGCCCCCGGCGGCACGCCCCGCGCGCATCGCGGCGATCAGCCGGTCGCCGATATGGCCCGTCGCGGACAGGAAGCCATCGACGATGGCCTGTGGCACGCCATCATTGGCCAACAAATTGCCGCCAGAGGCGATGTCCTGCGCCTGCGCCTGGGTCCAGATGCCCAAGGATTTCGGTCCGGAATGGATTGCCGTGCCACCTCTCACATCAACCGCCAGCACCTGACGGTATTCCATGAACTGGCTGGTTTGCTGAATTTCGGCGATCGCTTCTTCAGCAGACATACCCCGCTCCATCAGATCGAGCATCAGTGGCCCCAGAGTCGGGTCGGTGATGTTCTGGGACGCAACCGCGCCGACGCCGGCGCGGACATAGGCGCACCGGGCTGCGACGGCGGGAGAGGAAGAAGACACGGCCATGCCGAACATCCCGGTGTCAGCGCATCGCGCCACGAGAGAGAATGTCATTGGCCTACTCCGGAATGACGGCGGTACCGTCGATTTCGACCAGCCAGTCCGGCCGCGCCAGCGCCTGCACCACCAACCCGGTCGAAACCGGATGCACGCCCTTGATGTATTCGCCCATAGTCCGGTAGACCGCCTCCCGGTGGCGCACATCGGTGATATAGACCACGACCTTGACCAGATGCGCCATCTCGCCGCCGGCCTCCTCGATCAACTGGCGGATGTTCTGCATCACCTTGTGGGTCTGCTCGACCGGATCGTGACTGTCGATGTTCTTGGCATCCTCTAAGTTCTGCGGACACTGGCCGCGCAACCAGACGATCTTGCCGCCCTGGGTGACCACAGCCTGACACAGATCGTTGTCGAGGTTCTGTTCGGGATAGGTGTCGCTGGTGTTGAACTTGCGAATGCGTGTGTGGGTCATCATAAAGAATCCTTTGGTTATTCTGCGGCGGCGGGAATGATGGCGGCAGCGCCGTCATATTGCAGATAAGAACGCTGGATGGCGATCTGATCGGCAATGTGTTTCGCGTCGTGCCAGACGCCCCAAAGGAACGAAGACCCGCGCCGCGACTGCCAGGGCAGGCCCAGGAAATACACGTCCGGCTCGACGGAGAGGCCGCGCTGGTGGATCGGCGCACCTTTCGCATCGAACGCATCCACCTTGAGCCAGTTGAAATCTTGCCGGAACCCGGTCGCCCAGATGATCGAGGTCACGCCCTCCTTCGCGAGATTGAGCGAGGTGAGCGGATTGGTCAGACAATCCGGGTCGGGATAGGCCTCGCGCGCTTCGGGCTCTTGCGGAAGTTCGAGACCGGTGCGGGCCAAATAGGCATCGGCCATGTCCAGCAGCTCGTAATAGTTCGCATCGCCCGCCGCCACATTGGCCTGCAAATCGTCGCCAAAACTCAGAACGCCGTCTGCATAGCCATTGGTCCGCCCGGCAAGGGTCACGCCCTCACCGCCCAGACGGCGGAAATCCATGGTGCGCCCGCCATATGCCCCGCTGACCGATATCGTCACATGCTCGGTTCCCGGCGCAGGTGCTGACTTGTCCCACAGACCCAGAACGCCGAGCCACCAGACGAAGTCCCGGCCCCGATAACGGCGCGGCGGGCGGTCATGCGGACCCACCGAAAGGAATACCTTGCGCCCCGCGCGTTGCAGTTCATCGGCAATCTGCGCCCCCGAGGACCCCGCACCGACGACCATCACCGCCCCTTCGGGCAGTCGATCAGGGTTCTTGTAGTGAAACGAGTGCATTTGCTCGACACCCTCGGTTTCGGGCACGATAGGCGGGATCACCGGATGCTGGAAGGCACCGGTGGCCGCGACGATGCGATTGGCTTCGATATCACCGTGACTGGTCCTGACCAGGAAGCCGCTCTTGCCAGGCTGTCGGGTCGCCTCGATTACTTCGACCCCTTCACGGATCGGTGCCTCTATCATCGCGGCATAGTCCACCAGATATTGCGCAACGCAGTCCTTGGAGACGAATTCATCGGGGTCGTTGCCGTCGAATTCCAGGTTCGGGAACCGGTCATGCCAAGCGGGACCATTTGCCACCAGCGCATCCCAGCGGCCGGTGCGCCACGCTTCGGCGGTCCGGTTTTTCTCGAGCACAACGTGCGGAACGTCGGCGTTGCTCAGATGCTCGCTGACGGCGATGCCAGCCTGTCCGCCCCCGACAACCAGCGTATCGGTCTTTTCTACGGGCATTTCAGCATTCCCTCTTTGGTCAAATTGTATCCCGCGCCCGGTAAAGGGCTATTCCGAATGGTGTAAACGACGGTGGCGTCGGCGAAAATTACGAATTATTGCAGCATTGGTTAGGTTGTCCCTAAACCTGGATCCAGCCCGGTGCGCATTTTGAATCTCGCCAGTTTTTGGCCCGGACATCAGGGTTGGCGCGCATGATCCGGGCGTCGTCGACCGTCATCCGTTCGCGGTCATGCTGCGGTCAGTTGCGTATGTTCTGATCAGTCCGCCCACGTCGCCAAGAAGGCGTCGACCTCGGCTGCCGAAGGCAGGCTGGACTGGCTTCCCGGCCCGGTGCAGGTCAGCGCGGACGCCGCAACAGCGCGTTGCAATGCGAGGTCAAAGTCTCGCTCGGCATCAAGCTCCGCAGCGAGCACTCCGATGAAACAATCCCCGGCCGCCGTGGTATCCACCACCCGGACCGCCCGGCCCGGCGCGTGGCGAACCGTGCCGGCGACGCAGGCCTCGGCCCCATCCGGGCCCAACGTCCGGATTACATCGGTCCCGAGCCTGTGTGCCAGTGAGGCGGCATCGCTGGCGCAGGAGATGATTTCCGAGACGATCTGCGCCTCGGACTCATTGACCACCAACAGGTCGATCTTCTTCAAAGTCTCCAGCGGCAAGGGCATGGCCGGAGCAAGGTTCACAATACTGCGTACCCCCGCCTGCCCCGCAAGTTCGACGGCGGCGGCAACGGCCGTGGCGGGGATCTCCATCTGCATCACCAGATTGCTGACACCTTGCAAGCTCTCTCGTGTCAGTTGATCCGCACTGACCCCGGCATTCGCACCACCATTGAGGATGATGCGATTGTCGCCGCTTTTCTCGACGATCACGATTGCGCAGCCGGTCTCGGCCGCATCGCGCCGCACCCCGGAAAGGTCGACTCCGGCCTGCTGCAATCCCGACAGCGCCACGTCGCCGAAGGTATCGGCCCCTACGGCACCGACAAAACGCACCGCCGCACCGGCCTTTGCCGCCGCCAGCGCCTGATTGCCCCCCTTGCCGCCGGCCTGGGTGCGAAGACCGTCAGAGGCCAGGGTTTCGCCTGCATCGGGACAGCGGGCGATGTCGAAACAAAGATCCGCGTTGAGCGAGCCGAAGACCGTAATCATCACATTACAGTCCCGGCGGGCGCGTCCAGCGCGGCAATGCAATCGCTCAACATCCGCTCCAGCGCCGCATTGTCCACATCCACGGCTACCCGGCAATTGGGCTTGCGCCCCTCAAGGTGCCGATCGCGGACGCGCGTCACCGACTGGCCCGAAGCGACGCCATCGGCCAGCGAGATTTCCACATGCGCCTCGATCAGCTCGAACAGGTCAGGATCGGCCAGCCAGGCGATGACGCAGGGATCATGCAGACAGGGATCGCGGCTTTCATAAGCGCCCAGCATCCGGCCGATCGCCTCGCGTCTTTGGTCTGACGAGGTCGCCAGCGCAGCGCTGTAGCCTTCGCTCAGCAGCGCCTTGCGCGTTACATCAAGACCGAACAGCACGATCGGGACGCCGGCGTCGAACACGATCTGCGCGGCGTGGGGATCGGCGTAGAAATTGAACTCTGCCAGAGGCGTGATATTGCCGGGGCCAAAACAGGCACCGCCCATCAGCACGATCCGGCGCACATGGTCGGCCAAAGCAGGGTCGCGCAGCAGGGCCAGCGCGACGTTGGTGAGCGGGCCAATGGCGCAAAGGGTGATACCGCCCGGCGTTTCGCGGGCGATGCGCCTGATCGCGTCGGCGGCATGTTCGGGCTGCAATTGCAGTGCCGGTTCCGGCAGCCGCACGCCGCCAAGCCCATCAGTTCCATGCGCGGACGAGGTCCGGCCGGTGGGCGACATGATCGGTCGCGTACAGCCGCCATGGACCGGAATATCCGTCCTGCCCGCCAGTTCGAGGATCTGTCGGGCGTTGCGTGCGGTCGACGAGAGCGGCACATTTCCCGCCACGCAGGTAATTGCCCGCAGGTGGATCGCGTCGGGCAGGCCCAGAGCCATGATGATGGCGATGGCATCGTCGACCCCGGGGTCGCAATCAAGGATGATCGGCGTTGGTCGTGCATCAGTCATTGCGCACATACCGCGCGTCATCTGTGGCCCAGCCAAAGGCGATGTCTTCGCCGATTCGCGGCGGTGCTCCGCGCGCCGGGGCTGAGGCCGTGATCTCAAGGTCACCAGCCTTCAGAAGCACGCGCACTTCGGCACCGTTATAGACGGTTTCGACCACGCGCCCGGCAAGATCACCTTTTCTGAGCGTCATGTAATTGGGGCGAACCATCAGGGCACCGGTCTCGCCTTCCTGCGGCCGGGCCTCAGATGGCAGCGCCAGCGCCCCCAACGCGGTGTGCAGCTTGCCGCCCTTCACCGTGCCGTCGAAGATCGTCGAACGGCCGATGAAATCCGCGGTGAAGCGGTTGGTGGGGCGGTCGTACATTTCCTGCGGTGTGCCGATCTGGGCGATGCGACCGTCCTCCATCAGGCAGATCCGGTCGGAAAGTGCGAGCGCCTCTTCCTGGTCATGGGTCACGAAGATCATAGTGGTGCTGGTTTCGCGGTGAATGCGCTTGATCTCGATCTGCATGGTCTCGCGCAGCTTGGCGTCCAGCGCGCCCAGCGGTTCGTCCATCAGGATGATCGCCGGTTTGTAGACCAGACAGCGGGCCAGCGCGACGCGCTGTTGTTGCCCGCCGGACAATTGCTGCGGAAAACGGTCCTCTGCATGCGAAAGGCCGACCATTTCAAGCGCCTCGTTCACCCGGCGCTGTATCTCCTTCTGCGCGATCTTACGCATCAGCAGCGGAAAGCCGACGTTTTCGCTGACCGTCAGATGCGGGAACAAGGCATAGTTCTGAAACACCACGCCGATATCGCGGGTGTGGATCGGTGCCCTCGTACAGTCCTTGCCGTCGATGATCACCGAACCCGTGCTGGGATGGACCAGACCCGAGATCAGTTGCAGCAGCGTTGTCTTGCCAGAGCCCGACGGCCCGAGCAGGGTCATGAACTCGCCTTCCTGCACGTCCAGAGACACATGGTCGAGCGCCGTCACGTTTCCGTAAAGCTTCGCAAGGTCGCGCACCTTCAACTTGGCCTCGCGTGTTTGCACAGCGGATGCAGAGTCTGTGAGGTTGGTCATGGTCATGTCTCTTTTGGTCAAGGTGTTCATTTCGGCCTCGCTCTTTCGGCAATGACGAACAGAATCGTCACAAGAAGGATGACAACCACGGCCGCTGCGGCCAGGGTCGGGCTGACGCTGAGAAGAATGTCATCCCACATCTTCTTGGGCAGCGTCTGTTTCACTCCGCCGCCGACGAACAGCGCTATGGTCAGTTCGTCGAAGGAATGCAGCAGACCGAAGAGGAAGGCGGACAGCGCACCGCCGCGGATCAACGGCAACAGCACATGGCGGATACGCTGCATCGGCGATGCGCCCAGGGTGGCTGCGGCGTCGCCCAGTCGCCAGTCAAAGCCACGAAATGTAAGCAACATGATTACAAAGACGATCGGCAATGCTGTCAGCGTATGACCAAGCGCGATCCCGAAATCCGTTGCCACAAGTCCGAATTGGGCGAAGATGTAGAACAACGCGACGGCGATCACGATATTCGGAATGATCATCGGCATCAGGAACAGAAGGAACGCGATCCCACCGAGCTTGGTTTTCGTGCGCGCCAGCCCATAGGCCGCGAGGCTTGCCAGCATTGTCGCGAGCAGGCCGACCACCACTGAAATCCCGACCGAGCGCAGCGTCGCACCGGTCCATTGCGGATCGGTCAGGTATCTCTCGAACCATTGCAAAGAGAACGACTTGGGCGGAAATTCGAGGAAGGAGGACCCCGAAAACGCCATCGGCGGGAAGGCAATGACCGGCACGATGAGCAGCGCGACAACCACGATCGCCACAACCGACATCGCTTTGGGTGCCATCGCCCCCAGACCCAGACGCGACAGCGGCTCGGTCAGGGCCGCACCTGCGCCCAGCACCGCGTGGCCGCCGCGACGGAACCAGGAACTGTGCGCCCGCTGCCCCGCCCCGCCCGAAGCCGATGAAATACCAAAGATGCGGTCGTATAGAATGACTATCAGCAGCGTCACGACCAGCAACAGGGTCGCGAGCGCTCCGGCCAGCCGCATGTTGAAGAATTGCTGCACCTGGGTGATCATCAACTGCCCGATCATGGTCTCTCTGGGCGAGCCGAGTAGCGCCGGCGTGATGAAGAACCCGATGGCGATGATGAAAACCAATAGCCCCGCCGCAGTTACCCCCGGCATGGAGAGCGGCATGAAGACGCGCCAGAACGCCTGCCGGCGGTCGGCCCCCATGGTCTGCGACGCACTCAGCAGACGCCGGTCGATCCCGAGCATCGTGGGCAGCATTGTGAGAATGGCAATCGGCAGCAGGGCGTGCGCCATACCAAAGATCACCGCTCCGCGCCCGAACAGCAGGTCGATCTCGCCCTCATAGCCGAGGCCGGTCAACATTTGGGCGACGATGCCCTTGCGCGCCAGAAGCACGATCCAGGCAAAGTTCTTCAACAACGGGCTGACCCAGACCGGCAGCAGGACCAGCCAGATCGCAAGTCTGCGGCGTTTTTCCGACATCATCGTCAGCCAGGCCGACACCACATACCCCACGACGACGCAAACCAGCGTGACCTGAGCAGCGATGACGAATGTATTGATGAGTGTCTGCACATAGATACCGGCCGAGAAAAGATCGCGGTACACGGTCAGTTCAAGCTGACCGGTCTCCGGGTTCTTGAACGACAGCAGGATCAGCGCCCCGGCCGGCACCAGAAGCAAAAGCGCGACATACAGCAGCCCCGGACCGGCAAGAAATATCGTGTCGAGTTTTCGCCGGGCCGGACGGCGCGTGCCGGGCACCTGCTCGGATGCAATACTCATTGGCTAAGTCCCCCTGTGCGGGAGCGCGGGGGCGCTCCCGTTCAATGCAAAAATGTGCCTGGTTGAGTCGGTTACGAAAGAATCCACTGCTCGAAACGTTCGGTCAGAGCATCTTGGTTCTCGGCCCAGTATTCGGCATTCAGCAGGATCAACCCGTCGAAATTGTCCGGCGCGGTCGGGAATTGCTTGGCCAGATCCGGATCAATAAAGTCATAGGCCTTCTGATTGGCCGGTCCGAGGGCCAGCTTCTGGGTGAACTTGGCCTGCCGCTCGGGATCCATGGTGTACTGGATGAACTCACGCGCCAGATCGACCTTCTCGGTGCCCTTCGGGATCGTCCATCCATCGATGTTATAGACCCCTTCCCAAGTAAGGCCGGCCGGTGCTCCGCTGGCGATCGCGGTATAGGCCCGCGTCGACCAGGCTGACATCATGTCCAGTTCTCCGTTCTGAAGAAGTTGGGTCGCCTGGGCACCGCTGGTCCACCAGATGTCGATATCCTTGCGGATGCGATCGAGCGCGGCAAAGGCGCGGTCCACATCCAGCGGGTAGATATCCGCGGGCGCGACACCATCGGCCAGAAGCGCGATTTCAAGCGTGGTGACCGGGCTGCGCCACAGTCCACGACGGCCCTGGAAGCTTTCCGTGTTCCAGAATTCGGTCCAGGTCTTGGGGTAATTTTCGCCCATCGAATCCTGACGACAGCCCATGATCATCGCATAGATCCCGATGCCGGCGAAATACTCGGTAAAGTTGCCGTCGATAAAATCTTCGGGATTGTCGATGGTCAGGTTCAGTGGTTCGAAATATTCTCCATCCAGATTTTGGACACGAAGCATGTGTTCCGGCGTCATCAACGCGACATCGAACAGATTGGTATTGGTATCGACGGCCATCTTGAACTGTGGCAGCGGATCGGGCTGCATGGTCGTAGCCGAAATCGAGATATCGAAATCCTTTTCGAAATCATCGTAGAAACCTGTCTTGAACCCTTCATAGAAAGCGCCGCCCATGTCGCCGACGATCAACGAACTCTGAGCGCGAGCGCGCGTGCCGGTGATCACCATGGGTGAGGCAAGGCCGAGGGCGGCGGTTGACTGCATGAAGTGGCGCCGCGTAAGTGTGGTGCTCATCGAATTTCCTCTCGTTTCGCTATGTTGGCGAAGATGTCTCTCAGTAGGCAGGACAATGGCCGAGGGCAACGCCGCGAGAAAGAAATGTCTGGCTATGCTTTGGATAGGAAAAGCCGAAGCATCATGCGCAGCCGGGCATGGCAGAGCGCGTCGATCAGGCGGCGCACCTGTTCTTCCCCCACAGAACTGGGTCAGTTCATAAGCCTTGAGAGGAGGAAACTTGGATTGGCTCGGGAACGGCATTCAGACGAAGACAACCTGAGGCTTCTGCGTGAGATTGGGCTGAGGCTGTCCGGGTGAGATAATATTGCATCTGCATGTTGCAGCGTTGGTATTAGTGCCGCTCCATATTACAATCGGCGGAAGCAGTTCGGCGCGATGGGTGGTTTAGCTTCAGTTGGATAAACTGATCATCAGTGAAAGCTTGACTTAACAGGCTGCTGAAGAAGTCGGACTCGAAGGATGTTGTTCCTGCTGCCACGATTTGAAGGCGGTCCTCTGCGGCATCGGCTGCGGTGGCCGGGTCTGGGATGCTCCGTTTGTCACGCTGCCAAGAGTTTCGGCAACCTGGCCAGATTGCAGGCCGCCATTGTCATCGTGAACTGCGCGCGGACCCTGTCGAGGCCGCGGTGAACGGTCTGGGCCATGCCGCCGACGATCTTGGCCCAGCCGAACGGTTCCTCGATCTTCTTCCGGCACCGCTGGGACAAGGCGTAGCCGGAATGCTGGGTAGTCCGCCCGTCGATGGCGGAATGCCGGACTTTCTGCGCGACATGTGGCGTCACGACCATGCGCCTGAGATCGGCGACGAAGTCGGCGCTGTCGTATCCCTTATCCGCCCCGAGCGTCAGGTGCCGGGTCGAGCCGGGGGAGTGGCGATTGATCATCTCGAGCGCCGCCTTTCGCTCGCCGCGGCCATCAGCGTGGGTCAGATCTGCTTGCACCACGAGGCCGTTGCGGTTCTCCATCAGCGTATGCCCCATGAAACACAGCGTCGCCGCAGCACCCGATGCCTTCTTGTAGAGCCGCGCATCGGGGTCCGTGACGGAGGCATGGGTGGTGTTCGAGCGCTTCTCGCCCCGGAAGTTCACTTCGGCGTTGCGGGGCTGGCGGGCTGTGTCGGGCATCGGCTGGGTCTCGGTCTGCTGGGGCGGCTGGTCGGTGTCTGCCGGGGTCTCTTGGGTTGATGGCGGCGGTGGGTCGCCCTGATCGTCGTCGTGATCGGGTGGCGGGCTGACCTTCGGCTGGAAACTCTTCATGGAGGCCCACGCCTTGACCAGGGTGCCGTCCACCGAGAAGTGCTCGTCCGACAGCAGTGGCTTCACCTCAGGGTGCGCCAGGATCGCGGCCATGACCTTGCGCGACATGTCCGTGGTCAGCAGCCGGTCGCGGTTCTTGGTGAACACGGTCGGGACCCACACGGCGTCGTCGATGCCAAGCCCGACGAACCACCGGAACAGCAGGTTGTAGTTCATCTGCGCCATCAGTTGCCGCTCCGAGCGGATCGAAAACAGGATCTGGAGAAGGCTGGCCCGGATCAGTCGCTCCGGCGCGATGGAGGGGCGGCCGAAGTCGGTGTAGAGCACGGCGAACTCGGCATCGAGACTCGACAGCGCGTCGTTCACAATCTGACGGACCTTGCGAAGCGGATGACCCCCCGGAACCCGCTCATCAAGGTCCACATAGCTGAACAGCGATCCGCTCGCCTCGTCCGTCCCGCGCATCGTCACCCTCACCGCCGCTACTGTGACCGAGGTGAATCATGTTCTCGAAACCGCGTCGAGCCCGGTGTTTTTCAGCAGCCTGTTAAAGACAGAGGCCGTGTTCAGGGACGGCCTAATGTTGCCATCCGCGCATCTTGCCGAAGTCGGCTTCTACCGGGCAGTTCGCGCAAAAGGCTTGACTTTGACGGCCACAATTCCCGTCGTGGAGATAAACAGCTGCGATGTCTACTCTACGAGGCCGCATCGACCATTCTGGCTCGTGTCTCAGCTGCAAGCAGCTTGCGCACTTTGGGTCTCGGGCTGCGCGAAAGGGCCGGCTTCAAACGCGCCGCTGTCACTGTGGCGCGCAAGCTCGCCGTGATCATGCATGCGATGTTGAAATCCGGGAACGTCTTCGATCCAACGATAGGCTCCGCAACCTGAATCCGAACAGATAGCGTTCAAAACCAAAACGCTTGATCTGTCCCTGCCGGGACATTCCGTTGATGGGGTTGCACAGTCCTTCAGAACGAGTGCGTCATCCACATTGAAGCCCCCGCGAAGCCGCAACATGCGGCGACCCAATGCCGACCGCGGAGAATCCATGCATCCGGCAGGTGCATTTCAAAGCGCAAAAGGATTGACGTAGCAACAGGGATTAGACAACCGCATCAGTTCAACCCTCACTGGAATAGACGTATCGCGCGATTGACTGGACGGGTTCTGCCTTCCGGGCCAGATGCGGTTCCGGTATACCAACACGGCGGGCAGCCAAATTGCGTTGGTCGCGATGATCCAGCAGCTACCCGACGCTTTTAAAGTGGGATTTGTGGCTATGGGTAGTCTGGACGAAACTTGCCGCCGCAGTAATTGTCGCTGTCCAATTGCCTTCAGCACAGATCAAGGCTTTCGCACTTTACCGGGACACGCGGGCGAAGACTGACCGGATCGATGCAGAACTCATCGCACGGTTCATGGAATTCAGACCTGAGGTCGGGCGAGAACTGCCAGATGATCTAAGTATTCTCAGAACCTTGACGACGCGAAGGGGGCAAATCGTCGATATGCGCAAGCGGCTCAGAGCCCAAGTGGGAGCTCGCAAGAAGCAGGGTGTTTCTGCCGACGTCGAGACCTTGGACGACGATCTGGAATACGTGCTCCAACCCCACATCGAGAATCTCGAACGGCAAATCGAAACCATCTTCGCGCAAGTGGAAGCTTTTTCCACAAAGGCGAACCTACTGCGATCAATTCCGAAAATTTGGTCCCATCTCTGCGGCGATGTTGATCGCCGAATTGCCTGAACTCGGCTGAAACACGTCAGGCGAAGTCGCTGTCGTGACTGGCCTTGTACCGGTCCCACATGTCAGCGGGGCAATGCGAGGCAGGAGAACGATTGCTGGCGGACGACGATCGCTGCGACATGTGCTGTTTCAGGCTGCGCTCGCCGCAGCTTGTCATAATCCAGTTCTCAATCCGGTCGCAAAACGTCTCAAAGAGCACGGAAAACCACATAAACTCGTCATTATCGCAATCGCACGAAGGCTGGTCACAATCGCCAACGCGATCATCTAAACCGGCATACCTTAGCAGCTTCAGCCCAACCGATAGACACAGTTACTAAGTGTCATGGATCAAATGTAAAAAACCAGCCACAACTGAAGGGTGGATAATTGAGGAGATGAAAAACACTTCTTTCTAAAAATAACCTTAAAAACAACTTCTTACACTAATAATGTGGTGCCCGGGGGCGGAATCGAACCACCGACACGAGGATTTTCAATCCACTGCTCTACCCCTGAGCTACCCGGGCATGGGGAACGTCTCGACGTTCGGGTGCAGGCCTTCTAGACCTGTGCTTCGGGCGTGTCCAGAGGGGAAGCGGTAAAAATCGGGGACTTCTGGCAACAAGTTTCTCAGACCGACACACGGCAAGAGCGATGGTGAGGTGCGACACCGTCAACTTCGCCCTTTCGGCGGAGCGCCATGCCTATATGATGCCGCGCATGACACAGGACTTCCTTGATTTTTCACAATTTCTCACCCACGGGTTCGACGACGTGATTGACGTGCGCAGCCCGGCGGAATTTGCCGAGGATCATGTGCCGGGGGCGATCAATCTTCCGGTGCTCGACAACGCGGAGCGCGCCAGGGTCGGTACGATCTATGTGCAGGAAAGCCGCTTTCTCGCCCGCCGGATCGGTGCTGCACTGGTTTTCCAGAATGCCGCCCGGCATATCGAAGGGCCGCTCGCGGATCGGGAGCGGGATTGGCGGCCACTGGTCTATTGCTGGCGGGGCGGACAACGCTCTGGCGCATTCGGGTGGATGTTGCGGCAGATCGGATGGCAAGCTGAAACGGTGGAGGGGGGCTATCGCAGCTATCGGCGTGCAGTGAACCGAATGCTGCATCTTGCCCCCCTGCCCTTCAAGGCAGTGTTGCTGGGCGGATATACTGGGACAGCCAAGACGGATCTCTTGCATCGGCTGTCAGCGCGGGGCGTGCAAGTGCTTGATCTCGAAGGCTTGGCGAGGCATCGGGGGTCGTTGCTGGGCGAGATGGACGCGCCGCAGCCCAGTCAAAAAGGGTTTGAGACCGCCATCGCGCAAGTGCTTGCCAGGCTGGACCCTGCGCGCCCTGTGGTGATCGAGGCCGAATCAAGCAAGGTGGGCGAGTGTCTTGTGCCGCCCAGCCTTTGGGCCGTGATGCGCGCGGCACCCTGGATCGAGGTTTCAGCACCGATCAAGGCACGGGCTGTCTATCTTGACCACGCGTATGACGACATCCTTTCGGACACTGACAGGCTGCGCGAACGGCTTGCCCCATTGAGGAGCTTTCGCGGACGCGAGGTCGTGGACCGTTGGTTCGCGATGATAGATGCCAATGACCGGCTGGCGCTGACGCAGGCGTTGATGGAGCAGCATTACGATCCGGCCTATGCCAAGTCGCGAAAGGGGGTCGACCCGAGAACGCTGGGGGAGGTCGCCATGAATGCGCTGGATGATGCCGCGCTGGACGCCGCCGCCGCGCGAATTGAGGCCATAGTGGCGAGCTGGGATATGAAAGACAGTCCGGCCGGGTGATCTGTCTTAGCCAGTCACAAATTTCACCATCGGCGCACCCGCCAGCAGATGCCCCACCCTCACGGCAGGAAACCCGGCGGCGCGCAGGTCACGCAGCACACCGGGGCAATCGGCCTCTGGGATGGCGGCAAGCAGACCGCCCGCTGTTTGCGGGTCAAGCATCAGATCGGTCAGCGGATCGCTTTGCAGACCGGGATGCATCGCAGTGTTCTGAGGGAAAAGCGTCGAGCGGACGCCCTGCCGCGCAAGCTCCAACGCGCCGGGCAGCAATGGGACATGGCCGGTTTGCAACTCTGCCGCGCAGCCTGATGCCTGACAGATATTCAACAGATGCCC
Source organism: Primorskyibacter flagellatus (assembly GCF_900176485.1). GTDB lineage: Bacteria > Pseudomonadota > Alphaproteobacteria > Rhodobacterales > Rhodobacteraceae > Primorskyibacter > Primorskyibacter flagellatus. The sequence goes on along the minus strand of NZ_FWYD01000024.1, from coordinate 24,861 downwards.
CGCCAGGCCGAATCCGGTCACATCGGTCATGGCATGGGCACGGGCCAGCAGACGCGACGCCTCTGCCTGTGACCGCTGCATGTAACGCACGGCCTCGGCCACCCACGCGCCTTTGGCCTGCAACTGCATCTCGGCGGCCATGACTGTGCCGCTGCCGATGGGTTTGGTGAGGATAAGCACGTCTCCGGGACGGGCACCGGCCAGCGTTACCGGGGCTTCGGTCAGACCGGTGATGCTGTAGCCGATGGTCAGCGCCGCGCCAACAGAACTGTGCCCACCGACGATATCGGCACCGGCCTCGCGCAGCACTTCAGATGCGCCGGTCATGATTTCCGACAGGGTGCGCTTGGTCAGCGCATCGGACAGGCGCGGCAGGATGACAGAGACCGTGGCCGCCTGAGGCGCGGCCCCCATCGCCCAGATGTCACCCAGCGCGTGAATGGCGGCGATCCGCGCCATGACGTAAGGGTCATCCGTGAGGCTGGACAGGTGATCCGTGCTCAGCACCTGTTGCTGCCCGCCGACCCGCAACAGCGCCGCATCATCGCCCGGTAGCGCGTGAATGTCGGCACGGGAGGGCGCGGGCAAGGCGGCAAGCACCTCGCGCAAAGCGCCCCGCCCCACCTTTGACCCACACCCACCGCAGAGCGGTTTCGGCCCCAAGGCGTCCGCCAACCCAGCCACCCGGTCGCGCGGCAAGGGTGCGGGGGGCATGGGCTGCAAATCCTGAAACCGGGCCATGAATTTCTGGTCGATGTGGTCTTTCCAGCGCCACATCAGCCCGCCGGAGACTGCATAGCCCGTCCGCTCTGCCAGGGCGCGCTTGCCGCCCATCGATACCAGCTTGAGGTAGTCTTTCTGCGGGCGGTAACTACGCAGCGGCTTCTCCATCAGGCATGCGCGCAGGTTGGCCAGCAATACCGGAGCCTGTCGCACGGCGTAGACCCCGGCCTTCGGGCGCGGCGCATGGGTCATCGCTGCGCAGTCGCCCACCGCGAACACCCGAGGGTCAGAGGTTTGCAACTCCGCCGAGATATTGAGGAACCCGTCAGTGTGGTCCAACCCGGTCCGTGTCAGCCAACCGTAAGGCCTTGCCCCCGCGGCACCGGTCGTAAAATCGCTGATGATCTGGCGACCGTCGGTCAGCGTCACATGATCCCGCCCGACACTGGCAACCTCGGCGTCTTCGATCACCGTGACACCATAGTCGTCAAGCGCTGCGCGCATCTTGGCAACCGTCTGCGCGGCCATCCCCTTCAGGATCGCGCCGCGATCAATCAGATGCGCCTCGGCGTCGCGCCCCAGTTCCCGCAGCGCATGGGTCATCGCCAGAACCAGCTCGACACCGGCAATCCCGCCGCCGATCACGGCGATGCGCGCGGGGTTTGTCCCGGTGCGAAACTGGTGCCAACGGGCGGCGAAATCCGCCAACGGTTTGGCCGGGATCCCGTGTTCGGCAAAGCCCGGCAGATCCGGCATGGCGGATGTGATCCCAACATCAATCGAACACAGGTCATATCCAATGGATGGGCGACCTGGGATATGGACTTCGCCACGCTCGACATCCAGCGCGCTCGCCGCACCAAGGATCAGCCGCGCCCCGGCGAAACGCGCAAGCTGCACAAGGTCTATATCCAGCGCATCCCGGCTGTAATGTCCGGCGACAAAACCGGGCAACATGCCGGAATAGGCGGCGGTCGGATCCGGGTTGATAAGGGTCAGTCGCGCGCCTGCCAGCGGTTTCATCGCCCACATGCGCAGCAGCAGCGCGTGGGTATGGCCACCGCCCACAAGGACGACATCGCGCATCTGTATCATCGCATTGCCTTGCATCGCCCGACCTTTCAAAGCTCCGCAAGGCCTAAGGCGCAAATCGAGGCGCGACAAGGCCATAGCGGCCTAGTGCGGTTTGGGATCATCCTCTTCGCGCGCCTCTTCCAACGCGTCGAGCAGTTCGTCCACATCGTCCGGATCGGTCGACGGGATCGCATAGGACCCGGTCAGCCATTTGGCCAGGTCCACATCCGCGCAGCGTTTCGAACAAAACGGCCGGTAGGTCGGGTCAGTGGGTTTTTCGCAGATCGGGCAGCTCATCACACGGTCCAGTTCAGCGGCGCGCGGCCTCTCTGACGTTGCAGTTCGTAATTGCCAAGCGGGGTCCAGCCAACCAAAGCGGTCTCGACGCTGTCGGCCTTGAACGCCTTGCGCAATGCGGCCTCGAATCCTCGACGGTCCTTCTTGGGCATCGGCGCGAGATCCAGAACCACCTGCCCGCCAAGGCCACGCAGCCGCAACGCCCGCGGAAGCAGCCGTGCTGCCGCCATATTGGCCTTCAGCCCCGCCGCTGGTGACGTATCGCCGCCGGTGTTCACATCAATCGCGATCAGAGCGCGTGTGGGTTCCACATACATTTCAGCGCCGCCGCCCAGCTGCACAGCGGGGCTTGCCAGCCGGTCGATCTGATCCAGCACGTCGAGACGTTCGAACCCGCCGGGGTCGGTCTCGACATCTGCTGGATCAGTCCAGTCACGCCACGCCAGACTGTGCGGCCCGTCGCCTTCAACCAGCAGTTCCGTTTGACCCTCAAGATCGCCCATGACCTGCGTCGCCAGCGCCAGGACAGAGGCGATGTCTTCGCCAATCTCCTCCGGTTCGGCATGTTCGCAGGCAGAACGCAGGATCAGCCCGTAAGGACCGTCCATCACCCCATGCGCAAGCGCCAAGATCTCGACGCGGGCTTCCTCGTCGCGGATGCTGCGCGACAGGTTGATTCCCGGCGCATCCGGCGTGACGATCGCATACCGGCTTTTGAACAGGACGCGTTGCGTGACGGGCAGCGCCTTGCCGGGTTCGGGATAGCCGGTCAGTTGCACCAGCACCGGCTGGCCCGGCCGAAGGCCCGTGCCCTTGCGCAGGAACGCCATCCCGTCCGGCGTCTTGAGAAACATGCCCCCCATGCCCTTCACAGGCCGGTCCGCAATCGCACGGTAGATCGTGCCGGGGCGCGGGCCATCCGGTTCGACCAGAAGATCGTCAAGCACGCCATCGACAAGCAGTGCCGCCGCCTCGCGGTCGCGCAATGTATCGAGGATGATCTGTCGGCCCTTCATGGCGCGTCCTTGAATAATGGGTAGCCGGCCGCCTGAAGCAAACCTGCGGTTTCCGCAAGCGGCAGACCGACAACTGCGGAAAAGCTGCCGGAAATCCACGGAATAAAGGCCTGTGCAGGCCCCTGAATGCCGTAGCCCCCTGCCTTGCCGCGCCATTCGCCGGTTTGAAGGTAAAAGTTCAATTCCAGATCGGAAATCGCCTTCATCCGCACCTGCGTGACCACGTCCTTTTCCCAGACGCGATCACCGCGCCTGACGGCAACAGCCGTGATGACGCGGTGCCGCCTGCCCGACATTGCCAGCAGGAATTGCGCGGCCTCGCCCGCATCGGCGGGTTTGCCCAGTATGCGCCGCCCCAATGCGACCGTCGTATCGGCGCAGAGCACCAGATCGTCGGGGTTCGCCTTGACTGCGCGCACTTTCTCGACCGCCATGCGCGCGCAATAGGGGCGCGGCAGTTCAGCTTTCACAGGGGTTTCATCGATATCGGGCGGGCGCACGGCGTCTGGCGTCAGCCCAAGCTGAGCCAACAGCTCCAGCCGTCGCGGGCTGCCCGATCCGAGAATGAATTTCACTGCAAGTACGGCTACTTGAAGCGATAGTTGATGCGACCCTTCGTCAGGTCGTAAGGTGTCATTTCCACCTGCACCTTGTCGCCTGCAAGGACACGGATGCGGTTCTTGCGCATCTTTCCTGCCGTATGTGCGATGATCTCATGGCCGTTTTCAAGCTCGACCCGAAACGTCGCATTCGGCAGGAGTTCCTTCACGACACCGGGGAATTCGAGCGTATCTTCCTTGGCCATGTTCTCTCCTAAGTGAACGACTCCGCCAGTATGCGAAGCGCGCTCTTAAATGGGCGTAAAACCCCAGATTTTCAAGGGCTATCTCAGCCCATTCGTTCAATTGTGATAGGGCCTGCCCTGCCCTCCTGTTCAGACCAGTGGGCGCGGTTCAGCACCACACCGTCGCGGCGGACATGCGCAATGGCCGCCGGGTCCACATCGGCATAGACCCAGCCCGCTTCGTCAAGCTGCCCTTCCGCCATCACGCCGGTTGCTGGGAACCCTGTATCAGGCGGACAGAAAATACCGCCTTTTCCAACACTTACATCCATCAGATCCGTCCAGGGTGCAGTACCAACAGTGGACGCAACGACCGTCACACATTGCGATTCCAGCGCCCGCGCCATCGCCCCGATACGCACCCTCGAGTGACCGGCAAGAGCTTCGGTGCAGGACGGAACCAGCATAAATTCGGCCTCGGCAAGCGCCCGGCCCAACAAAGGAAATTCGCTGTCATAGCAAATCAGAACGCCGATTCGTCCCAAAGACGTGTCGAACAGGCGCAAAGGCGCGCCGGGTACGATATCCGCGACCTCGCGTTCGTAACGGGTCATGATCTGTTTGTCTTGGATGCCCATTGCACCGTTCGGCGCAAAGAACCTCGCCCGGTTGACCGGACGGTGCCCAAGCGATGGGTCAAAAACCGGGGCAGAGCCTGCCAGAATGTGCAGCTTATAGCGGCGGGCCAGATCGGCATGCAGCGCATCTGCCTCAGGCACCAGATCAGACACGGCGCGAAACGACGCCTCCAGATCGCCCGCCACGGACGGCCCCGCCAAAGTTGCCAATTCCATCCCGGCATATTCGGGAAAGACCAGCAGATCAGCCCCGTTGGAAGAGGCCTCTGCCACCCAGCCCGACAGTTTGGCGGCGTAGCCATCCCAGCATTCCAGCACGTCGAGCGGATAAGAGGCTGTGGCGATCCTCATGGCATCACCAAAATATAGCGCGCCGCGCCCGTCGCCGGACAGGCAAAGACAGGGGCAAAACTCATCGCCGTGAAGCCCCCCATTTGCGCGTTAATTGGTCTATGATTTGATCGCGTGTCTGACGATAGGCGCTCAGCTTGGTGTCGCGGGTTTCACCCAGGCTGGTCGGGTCCATGACAGGCCAATATTCCACCGTCAGATGGTAAAATCGGGTCAGATCCAGGGCACGCCGCTGTGACGCCGGTGACAATGCCACGACGAGATCGAAGGATGACAGCGTGTCTCCCAACTGCTCCATCTCGTCAAAGCTGCGCGAGCGGTGGCGCGCAAGCTCTACCCCGATCTCGGCGCAGGTCGCGATAGCAAACCCGTCAATTTCCAGATCATTCACGACGCCAACCGACTGGACGTAGACATCATGTCCGTAAAAATGCTTCATTATGCCCTCGGCCATGGGCGAACGTACAGCATTGTGATCGCAGCAGAAAAGGACAGATTGAGGGAGTGCCGACATACGGCGTCAACCCCCGAAATGCAGGACGCAGATCAAAGTGAACAAGCGGCGGGCGGTGTCGGCATCAACCTCTGCCTTGCCGTCAAGACGTTCTTCCAGAATGCGTGCGCCTTCGTTGTGGATACCCCGGCGTGCCATATCAATGGTCTCAATCTGACTGGGCGGCAGGGATTTCACCGCGTCGAAATAGCTTTTGCATATCTGGAAGTAGTCCTTGACCACCTGCCTGAACGGCGACAGCGAAAGATGGAACTCTGCGGCCTTTTCGTGTTCTTCGGTCACGACATCGAATACAAGCCGCTTATCGCGGATCGAAAGCCCCACATGATAAGGACCGGATGGCACAAGCCGATCATCGCGCGCGGGTAAGACAAAGCTGTTGGCCTCAAGCAAATCAAACATCGCAACGCGCCGCTCCTGATCGATCTCAGGGGTTGGCGGCGGCAGATTGGCGTCGTCCAGTTCAATATGGCTGATGCGGGACATGGGCGCGGTTCCTCAGGTTATCCGCGCAATACTAGCTTGTGCTGCAATGCAGCACAATGCTGCCGTAGTTCGCCAAGAAAATGTGTCGTTATAAAGGGTGAAATCTACGGAAGTTGCATTCGGATGAACCTCTGGCAAGGCGAAACGGGCACTCTGCCAATAGAATCCGCAGGCAACGAGGAACGGGACCGCGTCAGCGGTTAACCTGCTTCGCGCTACTTCTCGTTCAGCTTGTTCAGCCTTGCCGTCACCGACAACCCATGTGCTTCAAGCGATTCCGACTGCGCCAGCCGTTCCGCCGCCGGTCCGATCACCCGCAGCGCCGCCGGTGTCATCTTTGCAATTGTCGTCCGCTTGATGAAATCCATCACCGACAGGCCCGAAGAAAACCGCGCAGAGCGCGCCGTCGGCAGCACATGGTTCGGACCACCGACATAATCGCCGATGGCCTCGGGTGTCCACTGCCCCAGGAAGATCGCGCCTGCATGGTTGGTTTTCTCGGCAAGCGCTTCGGGGTCCGCCACACATAGTTCAAGATGTTCCGGCGCGATTCGATCCGACAACGCCGCGGCCTCGTCCAGATCGCGCACCACAATCACGGCACCATAGTCACGCCAACTGGCACCAGCAATGTCTCGGCGTTCCAGCGTTTGCAGACGCGCCTCGACAGCCTGCGCCACGCGTTGACCGAAAGCCGCATCGTCAGTGATCAGCAGCGATTGCGCGCTTTCATCATGTTCGGCCTGGCTCATCAAATCAAGCGCGATCCAGTCCGGATCGTTCTCCGCATCGGCGATCACGAGGATCTCGGACGGACCCGCGATCATGTCGATGCCCACCTTGCCGAACACCCGCCGCTTTGCTGCCGCGACAAAGGCATTTCCGGGTCCGGTGATCTTGTCCACCGGCGCAATTGTCTGCGTCCCATATGCCAGCGCCGCAATCGCCTGAGCGCCGCCGATCCGGTAGATCTCATCCACACCGGCGATCCGCGCCGCGAGCAGCACCAGCGGATTGATCACCCCGTCCGGCGTCGGCACCGTGATTGCCAGCCGCTGCACCCCCGCCACCTTCGCGGGAATGGCATTCATCAAGACAGAGGACGGATAGCTTGCCAGCCCGCCCGGCACATACAGGCCCGCCGCCGACACGGGCGTCCAGCGCCACCCAAGCGTGGCACCATCCGGGTCCGTCCACTGCGCATCCTCGGGCATTTGCCGCACATGATACGCGCGGATCCTTTGGGCTGCGGTTTCCAGCGCCGCGCGATCCTCAGGCGAAACTTTTGCGCATTCCGCCTCGATCTCGGCAGGTGTGAAGGCCAAACCATCGGTTGCCAAATCCAACCGGTCGAATTTCGCCGTCAATTCCAGCACAGCCGCATCGCCGCGGGCCCGGACATCGGCAATGATTCCCGCGACAATGTCATCCACATCCGGGCTATCCTCGCGCTTGGCTGATAGAACTGCCGCAAACTGGGCCTCGAAATCCGGCTGGGTGGTGTCGAGAAAAACGGGCATGGGTGCTCCTACGCAATGTTGCGTGCAGACATAGACCCGAGCGCCTGCGGTCTCAAGCACTGCTACATGAGTCTTGGAGCGCATTCGTACGCTGCACGGTGCCGCAACTCTATGTCCGCGCGCGCGGACTGCGGGGCGTGGTGGAGAGGTCAGGCCAGCCCTGAGCAGCCAGTCACCTCACAATCATTCGTCGCCATGCAGTTTCACAACAGCTGACACTCGACGCCGGATGCGGCATTTTCGACATCCCCAGAACCGCAATGCGGGACCGGGTTTGCTTTCGCGGCCTTCGTTCCAATATCGGCCAACGGCCCAAAGCCGCCCATGTAGTACGATCAACATATCTGGGGATGGGATTCCGCACGGCGCAGGACTGATCGTATATTCGCCGCCGCCTCTCAATGAAAATCCCGGCTCGGGAACAGGCGTTTGGCCTGTTCCCGCGGGTGGCGGGCGGCGGGTTTCTGGCGTGTTCTGGGGGCGTCGTCGGCTTGTGGCTGGGTGACGCCCACCGCATCATCGCGCGGGTGGCCGAGATCGGAGAGCCTGTGGGAAAGGTCCTCGATATGATCGGCGATGAGATGCACGACGATACCTTCACGCTCCAGCCGTCCGGTGACACGCAACAGCCGGCCATCCATAACGATGCGTCGAAAGCGCTTATAGACCTTTGGCCAAACAACCACATTGGAGACGCCGGTTTCATCCTCCAGCGTCAGGAAAATCACGCCAGAGGCCGTGCCGGGGCGTTGACGTGTAATGACCAGACCGCAAACAGAGGTGCGTATCAGTGGCGCATCGGGCAAACGGTCATGTGGTGTCAGGCCGGGGATTGCCGGGCGCAACAATTCCATCGGATGGGCGCGCAGCGTGAGGCGCATTGAGATGTAATCCTCCACGACTTCTTCGCCCAGATGCATATTGGGCAGATGCATCACCGGCTCGCGAATGCCTTCCCCATCCAGCGGGCCGGAGAAGAGCGGCAGCGGCGCAGGCGCTCGGATCGCGCGGACCTGCCACAGCGCATCGCGCCGCATCAGCCCCATGCCGATGAACGCATCCGCTTCGGCCAGCCGCTCGAGCACGGATGGTGCGACACCGGCCCGTAGCCAGACGCTTTCGGGGTCCTGATAGCCGTTGCCTCGCGCGGCCCCGATCCAGCCCGCATCTTCCTCGCGAAAACCCTTGATCTGACGAAAGCCAAGGCGCAGCGCCAGTGCTCCATCGGCGCGACGCTCCAGGAGATTGTCCCAGTCCGAGTGATTGACGCAGACCGGCCGCACCTCCACGCCGTGATCCCGGACATCGCGCACGATCTGGGCTGGCGCGTAAAACCCCATCGGTTGGGAATTCAGCAGCGCGCAAGCAAACACTGCCGGATGATGGCATTTGAGCCAGGAGGAAACATAGGTCAGCATGGCAAAAGCGGCGGCGTGGCTTTCGGGAAAACCGTAATCGGCAAAGCCCTCAATCTGTGCGAAACAGGCCTCGGCCACGACTTGTGGGTAGCCGTTTTTCAACATGCCCTGCACAAAGCGGTCGCAATGCTCGCCAATGGTGCCCATACGCCGGAACGAGGCCAGAGAACGGCGGAGTTTATCGGCTTCTTCCGCCGTGTAGCCCGCCCCCACCACGGCGATTTGCATGGCTTGTTCCTGGAACAGCGGCACGCCGAGCGTCTTGTGCGTCACCTCTTCGAGCGCGGGGCCAAAGGGTTCGGGTGCTTCCAAACCCTGTCGCCTGCGGATATAGGGTTTGACCATGCCGCCTTGGATCGGGCCGGGGCGCACAATGGCCACCTCAATCACCAGATCGTAGAAGTTCGCGGGTTTCATCCGTGGCAGAAAGTTCATCTGCGCCCGGCTTTCGACCTGAAAGACGCCAACCGCATCGGCCCGTTGCAGCATTTCATAGGTGGCCGGGTCCTCCTGTGGCACGGTGTCGAGGGCCAGATGCCTGCCTTCGTGATCAGCCAGAAGGTCAAAGCTTTTGCGCAGGCAGGTGAGCATCCCGAGCGAGAGCACATCGATCTTCAGGATGCCAAGCGTATCAATGTCATCCTTGTCCCATTCGATCACCGTGCGGTCCTCCATCGCAGCATTCTCGATGGGGCACAGCTCATCAAGGCGCCCGCGTGTGATGACAAACCCGCCGACATGCTGACTCAGGTGACGCGGAAAGCCGATGACCTCACCAATGAGTCTAAGCGTCTGCGCCAGACGCAGGTTCGTCGGGTCGAGGCCAAGCTCTCTGACCCGATCCATATCGACACCCGCGTTGGTCATGCCCCAGATATCGCCCGACAGCCGCGCAGTCAGATCTTGAGACAGGCCCATAACCTTGCCAACCTCGCGGATCGCGGCGCGGGTGCGAAAATGGATCACCGTGGCGCATAGCCCGGCGCGGTGGCGGCCGTATTTCTCATAGATCCACTGGATCACCTCTTCGCGGCGTTCATGTTCGAAATCCACGTCGATGTCGGGCGGCTCATCGCGATGGCGGGAGATGAAGCGTTCGAACACCATGCCGATCATGTCGGGGCTGACATCGGTGATGCCCAGCAGATAGCAGAGGATGGAATTGGCCGCCGACCCACGCCCCTGACACAGGATTCCGCGGGCACGGGCTTGTCCGACGATGTCATGAACGGTGAGGAAATACGGGGCGTAGCGCAACTCGCCGATCAACGACAATTCCTTGTCCATCAACCGATGCACCCGCTCGGAGGCACCATCCGGATAGCGTCGTCTCACCCCTTCATGGGCAAGACGTTCGAGCCGGGCTTGCGGGGTTTCGCCTTCCGACATCTCATCGGGATACTCATAGCTTAAGTCGGACAGGTCAAATCCACAGCGCGCCGAGATTTCCAGCGTGCGTTTGAGCGCCGCCGGATGCCGACGATAGAGCCGCGCCATATCGGATGCGCTCTTGAGGCGGCGTTCGGCGTTGGGCAGAGCCTTGGTGCCGATCTGGTCAATGGTGATCCCTTCGCGCAGGCAGGTGAGCACATCCGCTAACTGTCGGCGTTTGCCATGATGCATAAGCGCATCCCCCACCGCCACCATCGGTGTCGAGCAGCGTAGCGCCGTGGCGGCACAGGCATCGAACCACGCCTGATCCGACCCGTCGTAACGCGGCGACGCACCCAGAAAGACCGCGCCTGGAAAACGTCGGGCGAGCCGCAGCAAAGACGCCTGTGCAAGACCAAGATCAGGCGGCGGCAAGGCGATAAGGACCATCCCTTGGCACCCCACCTCCAGATCGCGCAGATCGAGGTGGCATTCGGCCTTTTCCGCCCGCCGCTTTCCCAGAGTCAAAAGCCGTGACAGCCGGTGATAGGCCGCGCGGTCAGTGGGCAGGACCAGCCATTCCACGGGGCAATCGCGCAGCACGAGTCGGCTGCCGACGATCAGTTTCGGCAGATGCAGCGTTTGAGGGGTTTGTAAATCTTGCGGGTGCCCGACTTCTTGGCGCGAGCAGGAATCCACCTGATGGGATGAGCGCACGCGCAAGCTCTGGCTTGCCTTCTCGCGCAGGGACTTCAGCGCCGAATAGGCCCGCACCACACCTGCAAGCGTATTGCGATCGGTGATGGCGATGGCATTCAAACCCAGCTCAGCCGCACGCAGCACCAATTCCTCCGGGTGCGAAGCCCCGGTGAGAAAGGTGAAATTCGTCGTCACACAAAGTTCCGCATACCCCGCCCTGCCCCGTTGCCGGAGCATCGCCTCGAACTGGATGGCTTCGGCCTGGCGTTGATCGCGGGCAACCTCGATCATGTGAATTCCCCCTGCACGAACCAGCCGGGGGTTTGCGGGGTATAGAACAGCCAAAGCCGCCGCCCTTCGCGTGTATCCACCTTCCAATAATCGCGCACCCCACTGCGCCAATTGTCGTCGGGAAGCCACCATTCCGGTGCAATTCGTTCGGGACCGACCGCGCGACCCGTTGTCAGGCGCATCCGACGCCAGCGAAATTGTACGGGGGGTTGCGATCCACTGGCCGAGATCGGCTCCGGCGGGAACAGGCTTATAGGCCGCGAACGGAGCGCGCTCCAACCGCTCTCGGGCCTGCTGTAAGCCGCAGACGCAATAGAAAATGCGCGTTCGGGAATATGACTGTCAGCGGGCAAAAAACGCTGGATATTCTCCAGCCCGATCCGGGTGCCGATGCGCGTGATCAGATCGTTGAGCTGATCGGGCGAGTTCTGGCGACTGCCGGTTTGCTGCTCAGGAAGCGGTTCGACCTGCGTGGCTTCAACCCGGATTTGGTCAATGCCAAACCCTGCATCGACCTCGGCCACGCCCCGTTTGAACAGCGGCAAAATGCGGGTCGGATCACGCAGCGGCGCAGCAAGCCGCAGCTCGACCTTCTGGCACCCCTGATCGACCCGTCGCAGGGTAAGGCACAGACTGCGCGCGCCCATCTCCTGTGCTTTGAGCTTGTCGCAAAGCGGTGTGAGCAGTCGTGCGGCGATGCCCATCACGTCCTCGGTCAGACCAATGGGGTCAGGCAGGCTCATCCGTGTTGCGTAATGCGGCGGATCCTTTTCAGGGGCGGTTGGCTCGGACGCATTACCCGTTGCCTGATCCAGCCGCAGCATCAGTTCGGGGCCAAAACGACGAGCGAGCGGTGCGCGCGCAGCCGCGGTAAGATCGCCGATACGGCGAAGCCCCAGGCGTTGCAACGCGGTGACCATCCGATCTTCAAGTCGCAGCGCCGCAACGGGCAAATCTGTGAGCGTGCTATGCTCGTCACCGAAATGCGCACGGGCCCAAGCGGCACCACGAGTCTCGCCCAATCCCAGCCGCACCCCCAACCCGGAACGATCAGCGCGGGTCCGCATATCGGCCAGCATGGCGGCCTCACCGCCCCAAAGATGCGCAACGCCGGTGACATCGAGCACCAGCCCGTCCGTTCCCTCATAACCCACCCAAGGACAATAGCGCGTCGCCCAGCGGCGCAGGGTGGCAAGGAAGCGCATGTCGAGATCGGGACGGGCCGGTTGGCTCATCAAGTCGGGGCAAAAGGCGCGGGCATCGGCAAAGCTCATATCACGGATAAGACCCGACCGCTCCGCCGCTTGATTGAGGCAATAAACCCGTTCAGTGTTATTGGCCTTCAACGTCAGTACAAAAGGCCCGTCAACCGGACGCGCCCGTAAAATCCGGTCGCTCGCCAACCGGGGAAACCACATCGAGACGACTTGTTTGCTGATTCCACCGAACATGCCAGACACCAAGTGTTCCTGATTTGTTCTTAATAATTTCCCAACGCATCAAAGTCGAGTCCTCCCATTCTTGATCGAAGACCGGGGTAGCGCGCCAACGGGTTTCCGCAGCATTCGATCCCATACCGTCCGGGATGATGCATAAACCTGTCGTTCGCCCCGCCTTTGCCGCGAGTTGCAAGCGCCGCCCCTCACGCAGATCGAGCGGGCGGGTCACGTCGAGCACAACATTGGGCAGCGCACCGTCCTTGAGCGCCTCTTCGGCCACAGCAAGTGCATCCACCTGATCCTTGGGACGGGCCAGCAAAAGCTGCGCCGGATCGACAAGCGGCAACAACCCCTGTGGCGTCAGAGTCTCAGAAAGCCACGCTTCCCTGATCCACAGCACATGCCCCCGCACAGCCATCGAGGCAAAGGCGATGGCTCCGGCTCCGCAGACCTCATGGACGCGGGCACGGCGTAGAGGGAAGACGCTGTGGAACTCGACTCTCATGGTGAGAACGTAAGCGGAACAGGCGGAGGCATCAATGACCATGCTCATCTTGCGTAACGTCTTCGACCCTCTGCCGACTTGTTCACTGCCCGGCAGGGCATTGCGAAATAATGTCCCGAGAGGGGGTGTCGATCCAAAGCCGGCCCGGCGCGCATGCCCTCCGGATAATCCTGAGATCAGAGCAGAGATGAAGACCGTCGCGACCAAGCGCCGCCGGTTTGGCTATCAGCGGATCGGAGTGATGCCGGAGCGCAAGAGAATGATCATGAACCACGAGAAACTCTATCGACTTTACACAAAGGAAAAGCTGGACGTCATGAATCTACAACCCTGGCCGACAGAGAATTGGTCTCTGGATCATACAAAACACGATGGAAAATGGCGGAGGGAACGGGACTGGATTCGAACTTTTCGCGGTCACTTCCGCCGTTGCGATCCGGTCGGGTCATGACGGCTGCTTGATCGCGCCGATTGCCGAGGGCCTCTGCAAGATCCCGGGTCCGTGCCGCAGATCAGGGTACCATGGGAACCTCTTCGACAATTTGATCTGGCTCAACCGCACCCCTCGATCTCGTGGCAGAACCGGGCGGGCGCTATATCTATTCGACGGGTGGCAGTATCGTCCGGCCCCGACCCCCGACAAACACAAAAATACTCGACAACCCGACCACATGGAGTGCCGATGCCTGACCTTACAGACGCCCCCTGACCCCCTTGCAATGGGGCATGGTCGTCCTGTTCGCCGCGCAATTCCTTTCTGTCGGCGCTCGCATGACGTTTCCCCGCGGCGACACGATCTGCAAGGTATTGTGGAGCTATCACCATACGCTTGGCGTCACGCTTTGCCTGCTGTTCCTGCGACGCAGCGCTTGGAAGCTGGCGAATATGCATCGGTGCCCGCCCATGCGGGCCTCAACGGACGGCCCGCGACCGTGGGGCATGTGGCAATCTATGCCCTCATGGTGATCGTTCCGGCAGTGGGTCTTGATGCCGAGGCAGTTGACATCCGCGGGCTCATCTATCTCGGAATCGAGATATTTCCGCCCCGCGAAACGAGGACGGCCTTTATGCGGGCATCGGAAGAATGGCATGCGACGCTGGGCTGGATATTCGGTCTTCTCGTGCTCGGGGACATCGCAATGGCGGTCGGATGGCATCACCTGATCAAGCGCGACTGTTCTCTGGAACGCATGTCCGGTTAATTGCGCTGCCGAAATTGAAGTTTGCGGCAACTTATGTCGTTCAGTCGATGCTGAAGCATCTGCAAGGCGAATTGCTGTCCGCGATGTTGCTGAGCGCCAATTTATTCAGCTTCCTGTCTGGGCCTCTGTGGCAGCAAGAAGTCCACGACTACGGGATAGTGGTCCGTGGGCCATTCGCCATCGAAACGATGTCTGAGAACCACCGGAGGTCTGGCCAGGACCAAGTCCCCTGCCCAGGCGACATGGTCGATGGCGCCGAACAGGTTTATCCCACGATTGAAATGATAGGTTGCCCCCTCGACGGGCGCAAAGGTGAAACCCGCGTTCTCAAGGATCTTCACGCCCCGGTCGCCACGCCGCGCGTTCAGGTCGCCGACCACCATCACCGTCTCCTTGGCCACCAACCACGACGCGACACGCGCTGCCACCAGGTCGATCGAGCGCAGACGGTTGGACCTGCTGCCATAATCGGTGTGGACGTTGACGACCCTGAACTCCGTCTGCGACCTTCGCTCGCGGAACCGGGCCCAGGACGCGTATGCGGGGTACGAGCCGTTGAATGTGCGCGAATAGATGGTGTCCGGCGTGTCCGAGAAGAAGAACCACCCCTGCTCCAGCATCTCCAGTCGTTCGGTCTTGTAGAAGATCGGCTGGGTCGACGGAAACTCCACAGGATCGCCGATGGCGGCGGCTGCGAAGGCGGGGTTGCACTCCAGCAACCAGTCGAGTGCAAGATTGTCGCGGCTTACACCGCCGCGGGTGAAACTTTCCATCTCCTGAAATGCAACGACATCCGCATCCATCTCTTTGAACGCCAGATCGAGCGGACCGCGCCGCCGGTCCCAATCCCCGCGCGACCATGGCCCGGTTTCCTGGCCCATGACGATGTAATGCACATTGTAGGTCGCTATGCGCAGCCCCGCCAGAGGTGCATTCGGAAGAGCTTTGTCCCCGGAGTTGCGGTAGAGCTGGAAGGCGACAGCGACTATCGCGGCAAACAGCACGACCATCAGCCACTTCAATATGCCGCGCAGCATCTTCATGACGACAGATCGTTTGGCATGAGGTGGTCTGCTCCTGTCGAGTGGTCCGTTCCGAATGCTAATGCATGGTCGGCCTTTGGTCTATCCGGTGACGCAGAACCAGCCGGTGATCCTGCTCGCGGTACGGCCGAGCATCACGCTCAGGGGCATGATCCAGGCCTTTGACCGCGCTGATGCCTGGTTTGATCGTGAGCGCATTTTCCTTTTAACTATCATGTTGCTACAATCGTGGCGGAAACACTCGATGCCCTTGCTCAAGCCAATCCTCAACGTGATCGCGACCTTTGCGTTGATTGCTTCTGGCTCGTCCGCCAGCGCGCAGTCACGGCCCGAACCGATGATCGCCATCCCGGACACTGGCGCGGTCCTGGCGACGGCGGACAGCATTCCAAACCTCGACTCGTCCGTTCCGCGCGATCTGGCCGAACGGATGCAGCGCGGTGGACTTGTTTTTGTTCATCGTTACACAGGATCGGAGAGCGGAGGCCCCGATCAGCAGCCACCCGACGGGGCGATACCAATCGCTGATCACAGCAATCAACGGCAGCAGCCCAAATTTCTCCACCGCATGTCGTAGTTCGGTACGGCTGAAGTCGCCGGCGTCTGACAGCGAAGGCGGAATGAGTGCCATGACGCATATCGAAAGACGATAACGCGTTAGCCTGCGGGGACCAGATCGGGTGCATCCGCTCTCGAAGTGGGATCGTTGTCCTTGATGATTTCACCATCGAGAGCTTGCAAACCCTGAGATCTGGCAATCCCGCAATATTTGTGAGAATCCACCAAGACCACCCGTTTTTGCAAGAAACAGTATGACTTTGAGCCGAGTGGTCCTGCGGGCTTTGGGCCTCACTTTAATCTCGCCCCATCGGCTCGGGAGCAATGGCAGCCATGATGGCGTCCCGCTCGTCCTTGTCACGGGCCGCGAGGATCTGCTCGTCAAGCCGTGCGGCATCGCGCTTGCGCACGCGGGTAACGACTGCCTCGGCGGCACCATCTGCATAGCCCAAAGCGCGCAATGTCTGCCCGCCGAGGGCCAGGGCCGATAGAAGGGTTTCGCGCAGAATCGTATCTTTGGGCACGCCTTCTCCGGCGAGACGCACCGCGTGGATCCGGTCGTGCGCGCGGACAAGCAGAGCGGCGTTCGGGAACTTGCGGCGCACCGTCCTGACGATATCGAGCGTCGTGGCAGGCTCATCTGTGGCCACCACGATGGCGCTGGCTGTGGCGGCCCCGGCGGCGGTCAGGACCTCGGCCCGCGTACCATCACCGAAATGAACCCGCTCGTTGAACCGCTTTGCCTCGCGAATGCGGTCAGCGTCATGATCAAGCAGGGTCACGGCAATCCCTTCCGCGATCAGCGGCTGCGCCACCAGTTGTCCGACCCGGCCGAAGCCGACGATCAGCACCGATCCTTCGGCGTCGGTGAAATCCTCGTCGATCGTCTCGCGCTCGGGCTTTCCCATGACCATGCCGTAGGCGCGGTCGGATTGCGACGACAGCGCCATCGACAGCGTGACGATTGCCACGACGATCGAGGAAACGTCGCCGGGCAGGATCAGCGCGGAACTGGCGGCGGCGAACAGGACAAAGCCGAATTCCCCGTGTTGCCCCATGGCAAAGGCTATACGCAGCGCGGTGGGATGCGGCGTGCCAAATGCCCGGTTCACGCCATAGGCACCGATCCCCTTCAACGTCACCGTGATCGGCACAGCGAGCATGATGATCAACCAGTTGTCGGCCACGGCAGAAAGATCAAGCGAGAGGCCCACGGCCACGAAGAAAAGCCCCATAAACAAGCCCCGGAACGGTTCAATATCGGCTTCCACCTCGTGGCGATAGGAGGATTCGGCCAGCATTACCCCGGCGATGAAGGCTCCCATGGCGTAAGACAGGCCCGCCGAGGCCATGATCAGCGCGGCAAAGACCACAACGCCAAGCGCGGCGGCTGTCATCAGCTCTGGCGTGCGAGTGCGGGCGACGATGCGGAATATCGGATCCAGCGCGTAACGCCCGATCAGGATCAGCAGGGCGATGGCGCCGATGCCGATGACCGTAGCCTGAAGGTTGTCCAACAGCGTCGCTTCCTCGCCCGAAGGTGCCAACAGCGTGACCAGCAGGAGGAAGGGCACGATTGCCAGATCCTCGAACAACAGCACCGCGATAGCGGTCTGCCCGAAGGTGGAATTACGCTCGCCGCTCTCGTCAATGCCGCGCATGACCAGCGCGGTGGAGGACAGCGCCAGCCCCAGCCCGACGATCAGCGCCGCGCGCCAATCCAGTCCGACGACGAGGGCTGCCGTGGTCAGCAAGGCGGCACAGACCATGACCTGAGCCAGCCCCCGGCCGAAGATCGTACCGCGCATCTCCCAGAGCCGCGCGGGGCGGAACTCAAGGCCGATCACAAAGAGAAAGAGCACCACGCCGAACTCGGCGAAATGCAGCAGCTCTCCGGGATCGCGGGTGAAGGAGATCGACAGACCGATGCCCGCGACCACCCCCGCCACGAGATAGCCGATCACCGTGCCCAGACCCAGCCTGCGTGACAACGGCACGAAAATGCAGGCGAGAGCAATAAGCGCCAAAGCTTCGAGAAACGCCAGTTCCATGCCGACAAGACCGAACATTGCCCGACCCTCGTCAGGGTCGGCAGCGAATGCGGGAGAGCCCGCCGTTGCCGCGAGCAGGGCAACGGCAGCACACAGGATCGGCAAAGCCCTCACGGGTAATGTACCCCGCCCTCGGCGCGCATGACCTTGCGGTCATCCTCGGGCAGCGGGATGAAGTCTTCCTCATCGCCCGGCACGGTTTCGAACCGCCCGCGCCGCCATTCCTCCTTCGCCTGCTCGATACGCTCGGGCCGGGAGGACACGAAATTCCACCAGATATAACGCGGGCCGTCCATCGGCGCGCCGCCGAACAGCATGAACCGTGCGTGGTCCCCGGTGCCGTCAGACACCCCGGTGACGGTGATCTCGTCCCCCGGACGCAGGACAAGCAGTTGGCCGGGCTCGAAGGTAGATCCTGCGATCTCGATCTTGCCCCGGATGGTGTAAAGCGCCCGCTCTTCGGCATTTGGCCTGATCGGTGCTTTTGCGCCAGGTGCGAGCGTTACATCCGCATAGAGCGTGTCGGACGCCGTCTTGAGAGGCGAAGTGGCACCAAAGGCGGAGCCTGCGATCAGCCGCGCGGTCAGACCTTCGGCCTCGACCTGCGGCAGGTCTGCCTTGCCGTGGTGCATGAAAGCAGGGTCGGATTCTTCTTCGTTCTCGGGCAAGGCCATCCAGGTCTGCAACCCGAACAGGCGCTGGCCGCTGGTCAGCCGTTCAGGCGCGGTGCGTTCGGAATGCACGATCCCCTTGCCCGCCTTCATCCAGTTCACCGCCCCCGGCTCGATCGCGATGTCGGACCCTAGACTGTCACGGTGCAGGATTTGACCCTCGAACAGATAGGTCAGTGTGGCAAGGTTGATATGCGGATGCGGGCGCACGTCGATGCCCTGATCGGTCAGAAACTCCGCCGGGCCCATCTGATCGAAGAAGATGAACGGCCCCACCATCTGGCGCTTGTCGGAAGGCAGCGCGCGGCGCACCTCCATTTCGCCCAGATCGACTGCACGGGGCACGATCAGGGTTTCTACGGAATCGACGCTTTTGGCGTCTCCCGGAACGGGATCGGGGCAAGGGCTCCAGCTCATGATATCTCTCTTTCCTTGTTGTTCGGTTTTGCAGTCTCAGCCTTGCAGAACGTCCTGCCATTCGGGGTGCCGGGCAATCTGCGCCTTGGCGAAGGGGCAGAGCGGCACGATCTTGCGGCCCTCGGTGCGGGCATCCTCGACCCCGCGGCGCACCAGCGCCTGGCCGACGCCCCGGCCTCGCAGCGCATCCGGCACGCCGGTGTGGTCGATGATAATCGTGCTGGTTCCGGCCCGGGAATAGGTCATCTCGGCCTCATGGCCGTCCACTATGGTCGCGTAGCGACCTTTGCTCTCGGTCTCTTCGCGGGTGATCTCGAAATCAGCGCTCATCAGTGTCTTCCTTTTTGTTCAAATGTTTGCGCAGCCACGCCGCCTCGTCGGCGACAATGCCATGACCGGCACCGGGAATGATAATCGTGTCGACCTGCGCGCCCATGTCGCCCAGAACCTTGGCGCTTTCGCGCACCCGGACCAGCGGGATATGCGGATCCTGTTCGTGACAGCCCAGCAGCAGCGGCACATTGTCGAGCCGGCCTTCGTAGTCGAACCGCTTGGCTGGACGATTGTAAAGCTCTGCCAATGGTGGCCCGTCTGCGTCACTTGTGCCGACCAGACCGCCCGAAAGGGCCGCGACGACGCGGAACGGGCGGGCAAGGCGCGCCGCTGCCTCAATGGCGAGACAGGCCCCTTGTGAGAATCCCACAAGGGCGATCCGCTCCGGACCAAAGCCTTGCTCTGCGAGATCCTCCAACAGCGCAGCGATGACACTTAGCCCGCTGCCAAGGCCCGGTTCATTTGCGTCAAGCGGGGCGAGGAAAGAGTCGGGCCACCAGGAGCGGCCCGCCGCCGCCGGGGCGAGGGCCGCCAGATCCGGCAGGGCGAGGTGGTCGGCAAGACCGATCATATCTTCAGGCTCCCCGCCGCGACCATGCAGCATCACGACAGCCAGTCGCGCCCGGTGCAGCGGAGCCCCGGCCGTGACCAGCCGTTGCCCCGCATGCGGACCGGTGCCGCGGGTTTTTGCCTCCAGCGCGCCGCTCATGAGGGCACCCGGATTTCGGGCAGGACCTGCTCGATTCTTGCGCGATGCGCTTCGTATTTCTCGGGCAGTTTCAGCGCCTCGCCCAGACGGTCAGCGTCTTCGTCCACGGCAAAGCCCGGCGGATCGGTCGCGATCTCGAACAATACGCCGCCGGGGGTGCGGAAATAGATCGCGTCGAAGTACTGCCGATCGATTACCGGCGTGACCTGCATGCCCACGTCAGACAGCCGCTTGCGCCATTCCTGCTGTTCCTCACCGTCCCGCGCCCGAAAAGCCACATGGTGAATGGTGCCTGCCCCGGGCCGCCCGATAGAACGGCTATCCGAGGTCATCAGATCCACGGCCGATCCCCGCTCAGGGTCAGTGGAACGATAACGCACACGGGTCTCTGTGCCTCCCGTGCCGCCGGTTGCGGTGGCATCTTCGGCCTCACGCACATAGCCCATCGCCTCCAGCACTCTGGCGGTGGGTTCCACCTCGTCGAGCCAGAGCGTCACCGAATGAAATCCATCGTCGCGCGCGCCGCCTTCGATCAACTCCACCCGCAGACCGTCCGGGTCTTTCAGGGCAATCGCGCGTTCGCCGTAGCGTTCGAACGGACCCTCGAAATCCATGGCGGCCTCGGCGAGGTCGCCCATACGCTGCTCAAGGTCTGGAATGGCATAGGCAACGGCAGAGGCCATGCCCGCGCCAGCGCGGCCCGGGCCTGCGTCCACGAAAGGAAAGAAGGTCATGATCGACCCCGGTGCCGCATCGTTATCGCCGTAATAAAGGTGATAGGTGCCCGGATCGTCGAAGTTCACCGTGCGTTTGACCAGCCGCTGGTGCAGCGTCCCGATCCAGAAATCGAGGTTGTCCTGCGGCGGGCCGGAAATGGCGGTGACGTGGTGCAGGCCGGGGATGGCTTGGGATGTGGATCGGGACATGGTGCTTTCTCCTTTGGAACACCGCACCGGACTGAATACAGCCGAAACGGATATTGCGATCAACGGTTGAAAGCATATGTAGGTCCCAAGTTACCAAGCGAAAGTCGTTACCAAATGGAAACCACCCCTGAAACCGACCTGAGAGAAGATGCCAGCGTTGAAATGGGCCTGCCCTGTGCAGCCGATACGCTGCTGCGCAAACTTTGGGGCCAGTGGAAAACCCATGTGATCTATGTGCTGGGCGAACGGCAAGCCTGCCGCTTTGGCGTGTTGCGCCGGACGATCACGGGTATTTCGCCCAAGGTCCTGACACAACGCCTGCGCGAGCTGGAGGCGGATGGTCTGGTCTGGCGCGAACAGGAAAACACGATCCCGCCCAAGGTGACCTACGGGCTGACCAAGACGGGCCTCGCAGTGCATGCGGTCCTGAAAGATATCGAGAAGATCGAGGTTTGAGTGCGAGCGCGCACAGGGCCGCTTACCCACGCTCCCACGGGAAATCGCTGGCGGTCCTCACCAGATGATCGACAAACAGCCGCAGGCGGGCGGGCTGATAGCGGTTCGGCCGGAACAGCACATGAATATCCCGTTCCGGCCAGGTCAGATGATCTTGCAGAAGGTGTTGCAGGCGGCCTGCCCGAAGATGTTCGGCGACATAGAAGACCGGCAGGATGGCGATGCCGACACCTTCAACCGCCGCGCGGCACAGCATGTCACCGGAATCGGACCGCAGCGAGCCGCCAAGCGACACCCGCCCCACTTGCCCCGCCGCATCCTTGTAGCGCCATTCATGCGAGGCGCTATTGCCAGAGTACGCCAGCACATCATGCCCGGCCAGATCCTCGGGTGCCTCGGGCAGGCCACAGCGTTCGATATAATCGGAACTGGCGCAAAGCATGAAGGGGCATGACGCCAACCGCCGCGTCATCAGCGAGGAATCGGCGAGCGATCCGATCCGCACCACCACGTCATAGCCATCGTTCACGGGGTCGATGAACCGGTCGTTCAAGCTGACATCAAGCGCCACATGCGGGTGGGTCCGCGCGAACCGTGCAGCACATCCGGTCAGGTATTTGACCCCGAGGCTTTGCGGAAAGCTCACCCGCAGGGGGCCGCGGGGATGCGATTTCAACGCGTGGATTTCCTCCTCGGCCTCCTGCAAATCGATTAGCGCCCGTTTTGCCCTTTCAAAATAGATCGCGCCCTCTTCGGTCGCGGCAACATGGCGGGTGGTGCGGTTGAGCAGCTTGACCTTCAGGTCCTGCTCGAGGTTCTGGATCTGCTTGGAGACCGCGGAACTGGTCATCCCGAGCCGTCGCGCCGCCCCGGCAAAGCTCTGTTCCTTCACCACTGCAACGAAGATGCCGATACGCGTTATCTGATCCATGCGACTATCAACTTAATGGAATGAGTGAGATGCCATATATCTATATTATCAACTCAGGCGCAATGACCGATATAGGGGGCAGAGAAACAAGAGACCCATCCACAGGAGACACACAATGACCTTCGAATCCAGCACCAACGTCGGCGCAACCTTCACCCGACTTTCGCTTGGTGCCGTCCTTCTGGCGCACGGCCTGCTCAAGCTGTTCGTTTTCACCCTTCCCGGCACCGTCGCCTTTTTCGGCAGCCTCGGGCTCCCCGCGATCGCCGCCTACCTGACCATCTTCGCCGAGGTCGTCGGCGGCGTGGCGATCATCGCCGGGCTCTACACCCGACTCGCCGCGATCCTGTCGCTGCCGGTTCTGCTCGGCTCGCTCTGGGCGCATGCCGGCAATGGCTGGCTGTTCAGTGGTGAGGGTGGCGGCTGGGAATTCCCGGCGTTGCTGGTCGCTCTGGCCGTCGCGGTGGCCATCCAGGGCGGCGGGGCTTTCGCCCTGCGTCGGCTGCCCGTCATCGACGCCTACGTCCCGCAAGCGTTGAAGGCCTGATTGGTCGCGTTACCTCACCCCAAAGAGATGCCATGACACGGCACATCTTCTTCGAAGGCCTGTCCCGCCCTCGGCAGGACAGGCGACAAACGCAATCCGGTCCAATGGCCGTCCGACAAGTGAAGTGGAACCAAAATGACCCGTATTCTGGGAATTTCCGGCAGCCTGCGACGCGCCTCCTTCAACACGGCGCTGTTGCGCACGGCGCAGGGCCTGATGCCCGATGGCAGCACCTTGACCCAAGGCAGCATCGCAGACATCCCGCTTTACAATGCCGATGACGAACTGGCCCACGGTGTACCCGAAGCGGTCGAAACGCTGAAAGCGCAGATCGAGGAGGCCGACGGTCTGCTGCTGTTTTCACCGGAATACAACAATTCGATTCCAGGCGTCTTCAAAAACGCGATCGACTGGACCAGCCGCCCGGCGGGCGACATCTCGCGGGTTTACGGTGCCAAACCGGTTGCGGTTCTGGGCGCGTCGCCCGGAGGGTTTGGAACGATTTTGTCCCAAGACAGTTGGCTTTCCGTGCTGCGGACGCTCGGGACACGCCCTTGGTGGTCAGGGCGTTTGATGCTGGCCCGGGCCGGCAATGTTTTCGACGAAGAGGGTCGGATGACGGACGAGGTGATGCGCAAACGGCTGGAGAAATTTCTTACCGGCTTCGTGGCGTTCGCCGCGACGCCGACAGATTGACATAAAGCCCCGTGACGATCCCGTAGGAGGTTTCAGGATCTGCGCCAGCCTCCGGTGCCCACCGGCAAAACCGCCTCCTGATCGACCCGGAACAGCTTACATAATAACTGGAAGGAAATTCATTATGCCAACCCTCTATACAATGCCCGGAACCTGTTCGCTGTCGCCCAATATCGCCGTGGCCTGGCTCGACGCTCCTGTCGACGTGCATACGATGGCCTACGGCGATCACAAGAAGGATGCCTACCTGGCGATCAACTCAAAGGGCAAGGTGCCGGCGGTGCGGTTCGAGGATGGTGACGTGCTGACCGAGGCGGCAGCGATCCTTGCCTGGCTGGGGGCGAAACATGGCAGCGAAGGCTATGGCCGCGATACGGCGCTGGGCCGCAAGGAAGCCGAGGCGCTGTCTTACATGACCTCCGAGGTGCACGCAGCCTATGGCGGCCATTTCGGCCCGCAGAACTTTGCCGAGACGGATGCGGCCATCGAAGAGGTCAAGCGCAAGACCTATGAAAAGCTCGATGGCCACTACAAGCGCATGAACGACATTCTGAGCGAGAACGGCGGCGACTGGTATCTGGGAAAGCGCAGCTTTGCCGATTCCTTCCTTTACGTCCTGACCCGCTGGATCGACCAGACGCCGCTGTCCTATGATGATTATCCGGCGCTGAAACAGCATATGTCGCGGATGGAAGCGGACCCAGGTGTGCAGATTGCCCTGAGACGTCAGAACATGGAGCCGATCGGATGAGTGCCGCTCCGGCAAAACAAGGGTTGGCCGGCGCTCGGCTATGGCAATTGGTCCGAGACCTGCACCGCGCTCATTTCTGAACCCAGATCATCGGGAAATATCGGTTGGCCCATACGCCCTGCATCAACCGTTCTTGGCATGCGATGCTTTGCCTGACGCCCCGTGGCATGAAGCGGGAAGCTGCATCAGCCGGAGCCTCGATGTGGTCGATCATCGCCTAGTTGCCGAAGCGGACGGCGGCGCAAGCGAGGGACTTTTCCTTACCACTGAGTACCAACTGCCCGCGTGGATAGGCGCGAGTACTTTCGACATACACGCGCTAGATCCGCTTGGCAGCATCGCGAACTCGGTATGCGCCGTCTCGGCCCCATTGGTGTTTCGCTTGCGGTGGGGTGCTCGGCTCATTCTGCTGACGTTTTTGCCTTCGTGAACGCTCAGAATGAG
>NZ_FWYD01000021.1 GCF_900176485.1 Primorskyibacter flagellatus | reverse complement strand
AAAATCGCCGAAAACGACTACGGATCCCTCGGCGACACATCAACCCTCGCAGACCCAACCGTCGTCAACGACCTCATCGATAACAGAATGAACCGCTGAGATTTCCATGCCTTTGCAAACAAGCAATGCCGCCCTTCCGGGGCGGCGTTGCTTACGCTGCGCCGCATACCTAACGTTTTGTTAAGCATCACCAACGTTTCAATTTTCGGTTTCGTTATTAATGGTGTAGTTTTGGTAAAGACGCGATGTCCGCCGCTCAAAACAGGAGCCGAATCATGTCGATCATCGGCGTAACTCAATATATTGTCCCGGCGATCTCCGCCCAGCCACTGAAGGTGCCGAAAACAGGACCGGACCACGACAATTCAAGCGGGCGACATATTTCCATAAAAGGTGATGCAGTACCCGTCATCAGTGCCAAGGGTTTAACAAACGGGACAGAACAGCCGCATGCCGCGCCACCCTCTGTTTTGCAGCTCAAGATACTAGCGCTGCTGAAAGAACAAGAGGAAGCCAGGCTACTGCGTGACGGCGCCGAAGAAACAGCCGCGAACACACCGAACCGGCGCGTCGATGAAGGAAGCGCCGACAGCCCCGCTTCCAACCCGCTCGATGAGAGACCGATCTCGTTCTCCTACAATACAACCGACCCGGCAATGACTATGACGGACGGCTTCGTGATCCCGACCATGTCAGCGGATGCTCTCGCTCAAAACCCTTTGGGAGCAGCCCAACAACGATGGCATCTTAAAGAAACTGCTCCTCTCACCAGGCACGACCTGCGCCTGGAGCTGGCCCGCTAGAACCGACTTTTGGTATGTTCGGCTGCAACGCCTTCGACCGAGTTGCAGAGCGTCGCTTTTCATGGCCCGATGCTTCGCCTATAAGGCGTACAGCCATAGGCGCAGGCCCCGCGCAGACCCGCGCGAGATCATGAACCGGTCGAGGAACAGATGACAAATAACAACCACGATGCAGATGTAGCGTTTATCGAGGCGCTCGCAGCCCTGTTGCGCGAAAACGATCTGACAGAGTTGCAGGTTAAGCGGGAATACGGAGACTCAGACTGTCTGAATGTTCGTGTCAGTCGCATGATGCAGGCAGCGCCAGTCGCCGCGGCACCTGCTGCGGCCCCCGCCCCTGCCGCAAGCGCTGCGGCGTCGCTCTCGGCTCCGGCTGCGGCTACTGATGACCCGGCTGCACATCCCGGCGCGGTGTCCTCACCAATGGTCGGCACGGTATACATGCAGGCCGAACCCGGCTCGCCGCCGTTTATCTCTGTTGGCCAGCAAGTCACTGAAGGCGATACGCTTTTGATCGTTGAAGCGATGAAAACAATGAACCACATCCCGGCCCCACGCGCTGGCACAATCAAACGCATCCTGGTTGAGGATGGCGCGCCAGTTGAATACGGTGCTCCGCTTGTGATTTTGGAATAAGGGCGAACCATGTTCGACAAGATCCTGATCGCCAATCGAGGCGAAATTGCCCTGCGTGTCATCCGTGCCTGCCGTGAGATGGGCATCGCTTCAGTCGCAGTCCATTCCACCGCCGACAGTGACGCGATGCATGTGCGCATGGCGGATGAGACCATCTGCATCGGTCCACCTCCGGGCACTGAAAGCTATCTGTCCATCCCTGCGATTATCTCGGCCTGCGAAGTAACGGGCGCGCAGGCGATTCATCCCGGTTACGGTTTCCTGTCGGAAAATGCCCGCTTTGTGCAGGTCGTCGAGGAACACGGGCTGACATTTATCGGTCCGACATCAGAACACATCAATGTGATGGGCGACAAAATCGCTGCCAAGGATACGATGCGAGCGCTTGGCGTGCCATGTGTGCCCGGCTCTGAAGGCGGCGTTCCGGACCTGGAATCGGCGCAACGCATCGGGGAAGAAATCGGCTATCCGGTTATCATCAAGGCAACGGCAGGCGGTGGTGGGCGCGGCATGAAAGTTGCGCGCAATGCATCCGAAATGGAGCGCGCCTTTCACTCGGCCCGCGCCGAAGGCAAAGCAGCTTTTGGCAATGATGAAGTCTATATCGAAAAATACCTGACCACCCCCCGTCATATCGAAATCCAGGTCTTTGGCGATGGCAAGGGCAAGGCGGTTCACCTTGGCGAGCGTGATTGCTCCCTGCAACGCCGCCACCAGAAGGTTTTTGAAGAAGCGCCCGGCCCCACAATATCCCCGGAAGAACGCGCGGCGATCGGCCGCACCTGCGCGGATGCCGTGGCCAAAATCAACTATGCCGGTGCCGGTACGGTGGAATTTCTGTACGAAAACGGCGAATTTTACTTCATCGAGATGAACACGCGGCTTCAGGTCGAACATCCGGTGACAGAAGCCATTTTCGGCGTCGATCTGGTGAGAGAACAAATCCGCGTCGCTGCGGGCCTGCCGCTGTCCTTCGCGCAGGACGACCTAAAGATCAACGGCCACGCCATCGAGGTCCGAATCAACGCCGAGAAGTTGCCGAACTTCTCGCCATCTCCCGGAAGGATCACGCAATACCACGCGCCAGGTGGATACGGCGTGCGCATGGATTCCGCACTTTATGACGGCTACCGGATTCCACCTTACTACGACAGCTTGATCGGCAAGCTGATCGTACACGGACGAGACCGGCCAGAAGCCTTGGCGCGCCTGAACCGCGCGCTGGGAGAGTTGATCGTGGATGGCGTCGACACAACTGTTCCTCTTTTCAGCGAATTATTGCAGGAACCCGACATTCACACAGGCAACTACAATATCCATTGGCTGGAAAAGTGGTTGGAGAAGGCTCTGGTCGCACCCTGACCAGCGGATAATCCACAATGGCTGAGCCTATGCCCCTGAGCGCGGATCTGGTCATGCAAGGATACCGTAGCGGAATCTTCCCAATGGCCGAACATCGCGACGACCCGGACGTTTTCTGGGTCGATCCGCGGCGGCGCGGCGTCATGCCACTGGATGGCTTCCGAATTTCCCGGTCACTGGCGCGTCGGCTAAGACGTGACGACTACACTGTCACCGTGAACGCGGCTTTTACTGACGTTCTTGACGCTTGCGCGGACAGGGCCGAAACATGGATAAACGCGCAAATTCGACAGACTTGCCTGGATTTGCATGCGCGTGGCGATGCCCATTCGCTGGAAGTCTGGCAAGATGGCGTGTTATCGGGCGGCGTTTACGGCCTGAGCCTGGGCCGCGCCTTTTGCGGAGAGAGCATGTTCTCGCGCCGCACGGATGCATCGAAAGTGGCGCTCGCCTGGTTGGTCGATCGGCTCAACCGCGCCGGTTTCACCCTTTTTGACGTGCAATTCCTGACATCACATCTGGCATCCTTGGGTGCAAAAGAAATTTCGAGACAGAATTACCGTGCTCAACTGAAAAATGCGCTGGAAGGAAAAGCCGTTTTCACGGCTCCGGCGCTTCCTCGATCAGGTCAGGAAGTCTTGCAGCGCAGCACCCAGACGTCATAGCGCGCGTGGTCCAGGGGATTCAGTGCAGGTGCAGACGCGATCATCCAGCCAGAGAATACCGGATCCTGACGGCCCTCTTCCACGATGTCGAGAAAAGCATAGGCGTTTCCTGCCGGGTCTCCCGCCGGATAGCGACATTCTCGTAATGTGATGGTCAATCGGCCCAAGCCGCCACGTTCGCCATTGCGCATGTCCAGATCACTGACTGCGCCAGACACCTTGTCCAAGCCACGCAAAACCGCACCTGGCGCGCGCACAACGGCCTCCTGCGCCGCAGCCGGGCTGGCAATCAGCAAGCACAGCATGGCGGCACGAATCATTCCGCGCCCCCGCCAGATCCGACGTATTTCATCAGAAGCGAGATCAGGCTGACCGCCCCTTGTGTGTCAAGTATCTCGTCGCCCTCAGCATAGTAGAATGGCGAGCCACCGGGAGAAATTTCCACAAAATTGCCGCCAAGCAACCCTTCGGAAGAGATCACGATAGCACTGTCATCGGGGATTCGGATGCCGTCGCGGATAGCGACGGTGGTCTCTGCCCGATAGGTGTCGGCGTTAAGGGCGACATCGGTGACCGTGCCAACCTTCACGCCCGCCAACCGCACATCGGTGCCAACGCTGACACCTTCCAGCGAACGAAAGCTGGCTGTCAGCGGATAACCGGAATTTGACGCAGAGAGCCCCGTCGCCTGAGCCGCGTAAAACGCAAACCCCACAGCAACCGCGAGAACCGCGCCGCCAACCAGAACTTCGGTGGTATTCTCGGACATGTGGCTATTCCGGCGTCCAGGCCTCGTAATCGCTGCGATCCGCAGGGTTCGTGCGACGGATCGACCCGGACGGTGCATAGGCCAACGCAGTGCCCGTCAGGTTTTCGCGATGCGGTTTTTGCCATGATTGCTGGGGCAGCGGGCTTTCAGTGGGCGCATCTTTGAAAGTATGGTGCAGCCAGCCGTGCCAATCGGCATTGACGCGGCTTGCCTCAGCCTCGCCGTTGAAAATGACCCAGCGGCGCTTGCCGTCCTTTGTCTGATAGAAGATGTTGCCCTGCTCATCTTCGCCTACCTTTTGGCCATATCGCCAAGTGTAGAACTGAGTGTTCAGGGTCTGGCCGTTCCACCAGGTCACGCTACGCAGAAGGGAGTTCAGAATGCCCATGGATGTCTCCGCACAATTCCTTTCCCATATGAACCAAACGACGCCAGAGGTCCAGCGCCAAGCCTGCATCTGCGCAAACTCCGGCAGGTCAGGGCAGTTTGGCAGTGACTTCAATCTCGATCCGGAACTTTGGATCGATCAACGCTGCCTGGATCATCGTGGCTGCCGGGGGATGCGCGCCAAAGGTTTCCGACAGGACCGGCCAGCAGGCTTCGAACTCCGAGACGTCAGGCAGGTAATAGTGAACTCTGACCACATCATCGAACCCCGCCCCGGCCTCCTTCAGGGCCTTGCCGATCACGTCCAGCGCGCTGCGGCATTGAGCAATGACCGTATCGCCCTGCCCGACGGTGCCCGAGACATAGACCCAACCGTCGACCACGACCGCGCGACAATAGCCGATCTTCTCCTCGAAAGGGCCGCCTGAATGAATGCGCCGGATCATGCTTTCTTCTCCGCTGAACAGAAAAGGGCGGTGCCGTCCCGCACCGCCCCGTATCAATATCCCATCGCGAGCAATCAGCCCGCGCTGGTACCTTCTTTCTTCTTATCGGCATAGATCATCAGCGGCGTGGCATCAGAATTCACGGCTTCTTCGTTCACGACCACCTCTTCGATACCTTCCAGACCCGGCAGGTCGAACATGGTGTCGAGCAGGATGTCCTCCAGGATCGACCGCAAACCGCGCGCGCCTGTCTTGCGTGCAATGGCGCGCTTGGCGATTGCGGAAAGCGCTTCGTCGGTGAAGTTCAGCTTCGCGCCTTCGATCTCGAACAGGCGCTGATACTGCTTGACCAACGCGTTCTTGGGCAATGTCAGGATGGTGACCAGCGCATCTTCGTCAAGATCTTCCAGCGTGGCGATTACCGGCAGACGGCCGACAAATTCCGGAATCAGACCGAATTTCAGCAGATCCTCGGGTTCGAGTTCCTTGAACACCTCGCCCACGCCTCGGTCGTCATTGTCGCGCACGTCAGCACCAAAGCCCATGGCAGAGCCCTTGCCGCGCTGCGCGATGATGCGGTCAAGACCCGCGAAAGCGCCGCCGCAGATGAACAGGATGTTGGTCGTGTCCACTTGCAGGAATTCCTGCTGCGGATGCTTGCGGCCCCCTTGCGGCGGAACGGAGGCAACCGTGCCTTCCATCAGCTTCAACAGGGCTTGCTGCACCCCCTCGCCCGAGACGTCGCGGGTGATCGAGGGGTTTTCCGATTTGCGCGTGATCTTGTCGACCTCGTCGATATAGACGATGCCGCGCTGCGCCCGCTCGACATTGTATTCAGAGGACTGCAACAGCTTGAGAATGATGTTTTCCACATCCTCGCCGACATAGCCTGCCTCTGTCAGAGTCGTGGCGTCGGCCATCGTGAAAGGCACGTCCAGGATGCGCGCCAGCGTTTGCGCCAGCAACGTCTTGCCGCAGCCGGTTGGCCCGATCAGCAGGATGTTGGACTTTGCCAGTTCGATATCCGACGACTTTGCAGAATGGTTAAGTCGCTTGTAGTGATTGTGCACGGCCACCGACAATACACGCTTCGCCACCGCCTGACCGATCACATAGTCGTCCAGCACATCGCAAATCTCGCGCGGTGTTGGGACGCCTTCGGATGATTTCAGCCCGGCACCCTTGGTTTCTTCGCGGATGATATCCATGCACAGTTCTACGCATTCATCGCAAATGAACACCGTGGGGCCGGCGATCAGCTTGCGCACCTCGTGCTGACTTTTGCCGCAGAAGGAGCAGTAGAGTGTGTTCTTGCTGTCGCCGCCAGAATTCGTCGCCATTTTCCACCTCTCAGGTCTGTTTCGCGCGCCTACCGGTCAACCCGACCAGTGTCCAGACCATCTTTTCGTCGCGTGTCCGAAACAGCTTAAGCCAGCCATTTCCGGTCTACAATCGCAAATTTCCCGCGGCCCGGCAAAGACCGCGGGTCGCGATTACTTGGACTCGTCTTCTTCGCCCGGCTTGATCCGGTTTTCGACGATTTCGTCGATCAGCCCCCAATCCTTCGCATCCTCGGGCGACATGAAGTTGTCACGCTCCAATGCGGCCTCGACCTTTTTCAGGGTCTGGCCAGTGTGTTTGACGTAGATTTCATTGAGTCGCTGCTTCAGTTTCAGCGTCTCTTCGGCGTGAATCATGATGTCCGTCGCCTGCCCCTGATAGCCACCGGACGGCTGATGCACCATGATGCGGCTGTTGGGCAGCGAGAAGCGCATGCCTTTCTCGCCCGCAGTCAGCAACAGGGACCCCATAGAGGCCGCCTGCCCGATCACCAGCGTCGAGACCTTCGGCTTGATGTACTGCATCGTGTCATAGATCGACAGTCCAGAGGTCACGACACCGCCGGGGCTGTTGATATACATGCTGATTTCCTTGGACGGGTTTTCCGCCTCAAGATGCAGCAACTGCGCCACGATCAACGAGGACATGCCATCATGCACCGGGCCGGACAGAAAGATGATCCGTTCCTTCAGGAGGCGCGAGAAAATGTCGTAGGCGCGTTCACCCCGGCTGGTCTGCTCGACCACCATGGGGACGAGCGTGTTCATGTAGTGTTCGTACGGGTCTGTCATGTCGCCCCTGACTTCTAGAGTTTGGTTATCCGTAAGCTCGATTAGCTAACAGAGTCTTAGTGTCGGCCAAGAGGGGCTGCAAGGGGCCGGGTGAAATTGCTCAAGCGTCTGGCGTGGACGAAATATCCGCGCGGTTGTGTTTTCATGCATACGGGGCACCCATTACAAAACGCCCCGCATATTTTAACTTACCCGGATTTCGGCCAAACATATGACAGGGGTGCCCGCATACCAAACCAGCCATTCCTCATGGGGTCCCGTCGCAATGCGGCGTTTTTGCCTGTCTGGCTGCCAAGACAGTCACCCATTGAGGTTTTTGTTCGGGCCTTTTCTTCGTCGCGGCACGACCAACAGGCGGCGTCAGCACCAGTCGCGTACAGCAAGCGCATGACTATTGTCCCGCGGCTTTCATATAGGCGATGATCGCGGCCAGATCCTCGGGTTTGCGCAGCCCAGCAAAAGACATCCTGGTGCCCTTTGCATAGGCCTTCGGGTTGGCAAGGAAAGCAGACAGCGCCTCTTCGTCCCAGACACCTTCCATCGCATCCAGCGTTTTGGAGTATTTGAACCCATCGACCGCAGCGACCTCACGCCCGACCACGTTATTCAACTGCGGTCCGGTGCGGTTTTTGGCTCCATCTCCGATCTGATGACAGGCTTTGCACTTCTTGAACACCTTCTCGCCGGCCTCAACGAGTGCGGGATCAATTGCGGCATGCCCGTCACTTTCCGACGCCGGTGCGGCGTCGGGCGCGGCTTCAGACTCGGGCGCGGCTGCTTCATCTTCAGCCGTATCGGCCGCAGCCTCGGCGGCGGCGGTTTCGTCTGGCGTCACGTCCAGAACCGCCGCACGCATGGTGATTTCCACCGTGTCCTTGCAGGCCTCCATGCACGGCTCGCCGGTGAAGACCGGGATTTCCGTCTCGGCCCGGTCATCCATGTAGAAGCCTTCCGCATTGGGCATCTCGACCCCGGCAAAGTTTTCACGGCTCAGCGTAAAATCCTCGTCCACAAGATCGTTCATATAGAGCAGATAGGCGGTGATCGCATACACGTCGTCGGGCTGGAGGGACTGCGCATTCCCGAACGGCATCGCCCGGTTGATGTAGTCGTAAACCGTTGACAGATAAGGCCAATACGAACCTGTCGTCTTGACCGGGCGATCCTTGGTCAGCGAATTGAAGCCTCCGGTCAGCACCGGCCAACGGCCCACGCCCTCGCCGAAATCGCCATGGCAAACCGCGCAACTCTCGACGAAGATCTCCTCGCCGGTCATGACATCGCCGGAGCCTTCGGGCAAACCGGTGCCATCGGGCCGCACGTCAATATCCCAGACAGCAATTTCCTCGGCCAGTGCTTCGCGGCCAAGCCCCAGCTTGGCGTCGGCGGGCACCTCGTCTGCCTGCGCAGCGGCAATGAACATGCCATCCATATCAGCCGGTGCATTCAAGGCCATACGGCTGGCCTGGTCGGGCAAAGACGCAATCGTGCCATCGGCGAAATTGGCAGCGGCGGCCAGAACTGCCGCGGTTCCCAGAAACGCGCCGCCAAACAGCTTAAGAGACTTCGACATTCTCGGCGACCCCCTGTTCGTTGACATACCAGGTCTGGATGCCGTTATTGTGATAGATTGAGTTCACGCCCCGGATCTCGCGAAGCGCCTGTTTGGTGGGCTGCACATAGCCGGTGGAATCATGCGCACGGCTTTGAAGATAGAGCGGCTGCCCGTCCCATTTGATGTCCAGATAGAAGGCATGCATCGACTTATCGAGGCTTGGCCCAGACATCCGGGCCTGCGCCCATGTCTTGCCGCCATCAATGGTGACGTCGACGCGCGGAATGGTGCCCCGTCCCGACCAGGCCAGCCCTTTGATAACCAACGGTCCGGGACCATGGGTGATCGGCGCTTGCGGGCTGGGGCTGGTGATGACGGATTTCGCGTCCATCTCCCATGTAAAGCGGCGCGCCTTGCCGTCTGGGAAAAGGTCGGTGTATTTCGACGTCTCTTCACGGTGGTGCCAAGGCTTGTCGCCCACTTCGATGCGGCGCAACCACTTGATCCACATATTCCCTTCCCAACCGGGAACGACCAGTCGCAAAGGATAGCCCTGCTCGACGCGCAGCGCCTCGCCATTCATCTTGAACGCGACAAGGCAATCGTCCAGTGCCTTTTCCATCGGGATCGACCGGGTCATGGCAGCCGCATCCGCGCCCTCGGGCAAAATCCATTTGCCCTCGGACTTGATACCTGCCTCGTTCAGCAGCAACCGCAAAGGCACGCCGGTATACATGACATTGTGGATCATGCCGTGAGTGAACTGGCAGCCGTTCAGCTGCGCACCTCGCCACTCCATCCCCGAGTTCGCCGCGCATTCCAGAAAGTAGACGTGATTCTCACGCGGAAACCGCATGATGTCTTCCATCGTGAACACAAGCGGCGTGTCCACCAACCCGTTTATCATCAGCCGGTGCTCGGCGGGATCAATATGCGCGGCACCGCCGTGGTGACGCTCAAAGCACAGACCGTTGGGGGTGATAATGCCGTCCAGATCATGCAGCGGCGTGAAATTGATGGAACTGACAGGATCAGCCGTCAGCCATTCCACCGTGCGCCGGATCACCTGATCTTCATATTCCGAAGGCTTGCCATAAGGGGCAACATCGACTCCGTCGCCCAATTCCTGCATCCATGGCTGGATCTGCGTGATCGCCGGGTCACCTGCCGCCCGCGCCGCACCGGCGCCTGCAACGGCCCCACCTGCGGCCAGGGCCCCTTTCAGAAATGTCCTGCGCGATGCCGTCCCGCTCTTGTCCGAGGCTGACATGCTTTCTCCTCCACTCATATCATCACATTCATGTTAATGAATTACTTTATGTGAGTCTACCTCCGCCGTCCGTTCAGCCTGGTTTTTTGCGCCGGGACTTGAACGGAACAGTCAAATGTCCTAGCTCAGGCAGAAGCGAGGACGACCTCCCCCCATGTTGGGACAGAACCCGGGACGGCCCGGATCAGTAAACGGAGGATAGAATGCGCAAGACAGCAGATCGCGTCCGTCACGCACTCAGCTTTGAAATCATCGCGCTGGTCATTGTCACACCACTTGGGGCCCTGGTTTTTGACAAGCCGATCTCTGATGTGGGGGTCGTGGCCCTTGTCGGCGCCACGGTCGCGACATTGTGGAATTACGCCTATAATCTGGCCTTCGACATCATCCTCAACCGGCTGACCGGCACCACTTTGAAAACGCTGCCCGCCCGTATCGTGCACGCATTGATATTCGAGACAGGCATGCTGGCGCTTTTGCTGCCCTTCTTTGCCTGGTACCTCCAGATCGGCCTGTGGGAAGCCTTCGTGATGGATCTGTCCTTCGCAATATTCTATCTGGTATATACGTTTGTCTTCAATTGGGCTTACGACCGCCTTTTTCCGCTTCCCGAAT
This sequence comes from Primorskyibacter flagellatus, assembly GCF_900176485.1. Classification (GTDB taxonomy): domain Bacteria; phylum Pseudomonadota; class Alphaproteobacteria; order Rhodobacterales; family Rhodobacteraceae; genus Primorskyibacter; species Primorskyibacter flagellatus. The sequence goes on along the minus strand of NZ_FWYD01000021.1, from coordinate 51,840 downwards.
GGTCAGAAACGCGGGCTTCGATTTCTTGACAAGGTTCTGCCATCCTGTGACCCTCATGGTGCCTTGACGTTACAGAGACCGATACAAGGGTTGTCTGCGCGATGACCGATGCCAATCCCTATTCCTCGCAACCGCCCAAATCCTTTTGGCGCAGCGCCGTTGCGGAACCCGGCCTTTACCGCATGTCCGACCTGTGGACACCCGCGTTCAGCCTTCCCGCCAACGCGCGTTTCGCGACCTATGGATCCTGTTTTGCCCAGCATATCAGCCGCGCCCTTCAAACGCGCGATCTGAACTGGGTGAACGCAGAGCCCGCCCCCGGAAAGACCTCGGCCGCGCTGGCCGCAAAATACAACTACGGCGTCTATTCGGCCCGCACCGCCAATATCTATACCGCCCGCGCATTGGAAACCTGGATCGAACTGGCCGAAGATCCCAAACTGACCAAATCCATCGAGATCTGGCAGGACGGCACCCGATTTCGCGACAGCCTGCGACCGCTTATAGAACCTGACGGTTTCGCCAGCCGCGAAGAGGCGCACACCATGCTGCGCTCCACCGCCAAGGCTTGTCGCCGCTCTATCGAAGACGCCGAGGTTTTAGTGTTTACCATGGGTCTGACAGAGGGGTTCGAGCACGCCGAGACCGGCCAGCCATACGCGCTATGTCCGGGCACCGTGGCGGGCCAGTTCGACGTGGATCTTCATGTATTTCGCAATTACGGTTTTACCGAGATCCTCGCCTCGATGAACGCGGCGATAACAGGCATGCGCCGCATCAATCCGGAAATAAAACTGCTGCTGACAGTTTCGCCCGTGCCGCTGACCGCGACCGCATCCCAAGACCATGTTCTGGTGGCCACAACCTACTCCAAGTCAGTGCTGCGCGCCGTCGCCGGAGAACTGGCGCGAAACGACCCGAGCATCGACTACTTCCCGTCATACGAAATCATCTCGGCACCACCCGCACGCGGGCAGTTCTTCGAGCCCAACATGCGCTCTGTGTCACCCTACGGCGTGTCGCTGGTGATGGAGCATTTCTTTCGCGGCCTGGATCTGTCTGAACCTGCAAAGGATCACAGCCCCGATCCTTCCGTCGAACGTCGCATCTCCGCAGAGAAGGAGATGGAAGCCGAGGATCTTGCCTGCGAAGAGCTGCTTCTGGAGGACGAGAATGCCCATTGACGCGCTGGTCATCGGCGACAGCCACAGCCGCGCGCTGCGCAGTGGTTGCAACGCCAATGGGCTGAAGATTCAGGGGTTCTCGGCGAGTGGTACAAACTGGATAGACCAAACCCTCCGCTTTGACCGCAAACGTGGCCTGCGTTCTACCACAAACCGCGGCATGAACCGGCGCTTTGACAAGATCGCGGAAGCCGTCGGGGTTGAAAACATCTTCGACACTGGCGCGCCTGCGCTTATCAGCCTGTTCAATCTGGGGCGTCTGTCGGGCGGCTTCTCGTGGCACAATCATCACGTCCCCGAAGAGGATGACAGGGACGCCGACGCACTGCACGTCTCGCCGGCTTTTCTGCGCGACTATGTGCTGGAACAGCGCCGGTTTCAGCTTGGTCTGATGAAACGCATATCGGTCCGGTCCAAGGTCTGTATCGTGGCTCCGCCGCCAATCAACCCGTCCCCGGCCAGCCGCGCCATGCGTCGGATCCTGTGCGAGTCCGTCCGCGACATGAAACTGCCTCTGGTGGACCCGTTGGATTTCATGGAGGACGGCACGGTGTCCCTGCCGCCCGAACATATTCACGAGGACGGCCGGCACGGCAACGATGCTTACGGCACATGGCTGGTCGGCCACATGATCGCGGCAGGCGCGATCCCAAAATCAGGCGCTTCGGACGCGGCCTGACCTGCGCCAAATCGAATGACCCGAATCCGCAAAAACGCGTCCAAACCAACACATGTATGCCAACCAACACCTCGCCTCAGGGGGAGGTCATGCGCCAGCATGGCCGGGGGCAGCGCCCCTGCTGCGTGCCAACGCAAAATGAAACCTGAGCGCGCCGACAGGCGCGCACCGCTGGATCAAACCACCGGACCCGCCCCATATTGCGACACATGCGCGTTCAAGATCATGCGCCCACCACCTCGACGGATGTATTGGGCTCCAGCCGAATTGTACCTTCTTTGCGGATGTGGTTTTCCACGACATCCCAGATCTGCGGGCCTTCCGTGCCTTCGTTGACGCTTGCCCAGCCAGCGACGACGTAGTTCTTTGCAGGATCAAGCACCTCGCCGGACTTGATCAATGTCATGTCCGAAATCCGCTCACCCTGCGGTTTTGTAATGTCGATGCGGTAGGCCATGCCGCCAATCCGCACCATATCCCCGCCCTGCTGATAGTAAGGGTCAGGATTGAAGATATTATCGGCGACGTCTTCAAGAATCACTTTGATGAACTCGCCCGTCATCTCGGACCTATAGGCTTTGCCATAGGTCATCGACGTGACATTGTAGATGTCCTCGCGCGTGATGTCCTGCCCCGGCAGGAGCGACGGCCCCCAGCGCACACCCGGCGACATGGCGATATCCGCCTCGCGTTCCGACAGCAGCGCATCGCAGATCAGATCATCCCAGGAGCCGTTGAAATTGCCGCGCCGGTACAACAGCGAATCCGTCTGGCCGATCACCTCTTCCAGCTCGGTCTTGAAGGGTGCGCGCTGCTCATCAATCAAAGCAGAAACCTGCGCGTCCGGCGTGATCACATCCGAGAAGATCGGGATCAACTTGTGGTGGAATCCCATCATCCGACCGTCCCGTACATCCAGATCGACGCGCGACACGAACTTTCCGTTAGAGCCGGAGGCAACGATGATCGTCTCGCCCACCAGCACAGGCTCGGGCAGCGCATCATGGGTGTGGCCGGACAGGATCACGTCTATCCCTTTGACGATCCCTGCCATCTTCTTGTCGACGTCGAACCCGTTATGGGACAGGCAGACGACAAGCTCTGCGCCCATGCCGCGCACCTCGTCGACCATTTCCTGCATATGTTCGTCGCGGATGCCAAAGCTGTATTCCGGGAACATCCATCCTGGGTTGGCGATCGGCATATACGGAAAAGCCTGCCCGATCACCGCAACCTTCACGCCCCCACGCTCGAAGAACTTGTAGGGTTTGAACATCTCTGCCGGCTCGTCCCATTCGGCATCGAAAATGTTCTGGCCAAGTGCCGCGAAAGGCAACCCCTCGACGATCTCGTTCACCCGCTCGGACCCCAGCGTGAATTCCCAGTGAAAGGTCATCGCGTCGGGTTTCAGCGCGTTCATCACGTTGACCATGTCCTGGCCTTGGGTTTTCAGGCAGGTGTACGACCCATGCCAGGTGTCGCCGCCATCCAGCAGGATCGCGTCAGGCCGGTCTGCCCGGATCGCATTGACCACGGTCGCCACGCGGTCCAGCCCGCCGACCTTGCCATAGCCCCGCGCAAGCGATGAAAAATCGTTGTAAGTCAGCGCGTAATGCGACGGAGAGCCGTCCTCGATCCCGAAAAGGCGACGGAAGTCGGCACCGGTGACATGCGGCACCTCGCCCTTGTTTTCACCGACCCCAAGATTGATTTCCGGTTCACGGAAGAAAATCGGCTTCATCTGCGCGTGAATATCCGTGATGTGGATCAGCGAGACATTTCCGAACGTCTCGAACTGCAAAAGCTGGTCCTGTGTCAGCGCCTGCTGTGCAGCCAGTCGGGACCAATTGCCAAAACCGCTGGCCCCAACAAGGGCGGACGCAGCCATAGAGACCTGAAGAAAATCGCGGCGGGAGATCATGGCAGAGTATTCCTGTTATCAGACTGAGCACTAGAGCGGCTTCACATTCGCATGTGTAAATATATCGGATATATAAAACCCGCACCGGAACAATCCGGCGCGGGCAGAATGGTTTACTGACGAACCGCCGGCGTTTCGACCGAAAGACCGTTGCCGCGTGAGGCGACATACAGTTCCAGCGCGCGGAACTCGTCAGAGCCTTCGGCGAAGGTCTCGGCACGCGTGTCACGAATGCAGCCACGGAAACGGTTGTGCTTGGAGATCAGCTTGGCCTGTTTCAGACGGTATGTCGGAAAACCATTGGTCTGGCCCTGGCTCAGGTGATCGGCGCGGATGTAATTGCCATAATTCTGCTCGTGGCAGTTGGCACAGGACAGTTCAAGCTGGCCGTAGCGCGTGTAGTACATTTCCTTGCCCTGCTCCCAATAGGGGGCGGCGTCACCATCGATTGCAACGTCCATCGGCATACCTCGCGACTGAAGCGAGATCAGTGCCGCCATTGACTGCATGTCATTGCCCGACCATTTCCATTCATCGGCCTGCATACGCTCTGTCCGGCATTCGTTGATCAGGTCTTCCATGACCACCAGCTTGCCGTCGGCATCGACTTTGGGCATTGCTGTCGCCAGACCAGCGAAGTTTTCGACGCCCTCGTGACAAGAGGCACAGCTTTCGCCGGCCTCTCCTTCGACCACGTCATAGGCGTCGATGGCCTGATCCACGAACAGCATCGCCGGATTGTCAAAGTCGTCGATTTCCAGCGCCTGTGTCTCGTCGGTGCGGAAATGCCAGCCTGAAACAATCTCGTCGAAAACGTCATCCAGATGCGCGGGCGCAGCCGTCTTGGAGATCATCTCGATCTCGCCGTTGATGATCAGCGTGTCATCGTCGGCACCGCCAGCGAATGCCATCGGGCCCGCCGCGATCAGCAGCCCGGCGATTGCCGTCATTGCCTTGAATCTCATTTATTATTCCCTCCCGTTATTGCGCCCTGCCCGGATGTCCGGACAGGGCTATCGCGAAATCAGGCGACGGTAACGCTTTTGGTTTCCTCGTAGACGGATCCGTCATCGTCATACCAGGTGAACTTGAAATCACCGGTCTCGGGCACGGTCGCCTCGAACTGGAAATAGGGGTTGGTGGAAATCGCCGGTTCCATCGTGACATCGACCACATTCTCACCGTTGAAGTCGCAAGTGAAGCGGTTGATGATCGAACGCGGAATGGTGTTGCCGCTGCTGTCCTTGCGCTGGCCCGACTCCATCGGATGGCTGATGAGGGTCTTGATGGTGACCGCTTCGCCTGCCGATGCCTTGCCGGGAACCTTGACGCGGGGTTTAACTCCGGATGCCATTGTCTCGTACTCCTCTGATCAGCCGCCGCAGCCGCCGATGGTCACTTTTACGGTCTTGGACTGGCGGGCAAAGCTGCCATCGGCCAGCTGGGCAACCGCGATCACGTCCTGCGTTCCGGCCAGTCGAATGCGGGTGCTGGCGGATTGCGACGCTGCCAACGGGCCAAAATTGAACGTTGCCACCGGGGGCGTCGGGTTGCCTGCTGCCAGCACCATGATGGCTGTGGCACCGGGGGCCGAAACCTCGATCGGGACGGTGTTGCCGTTTTCCGCGATCTCGGGTGCCGTCAGTTCGACCCCGGCATCGGCAAGCTCTGCGCCACCGGTGAATTCCGCGATCAGGTCATCCACGGCAGCATTGGCGCGGAACGGCAGAACCGTCAACAGGGCCGCTCCGGCCCCCATTGCCAGCGTTTCACGTCGTGTGAAGTGCATCTCTTTCTCCTCATTGCCGCAGCGCGGTCAGCTTTCCTTCAGGGTCAGCAGATAGGCCACGACGTCCTCGATCTCCTGCGCCGAAAGGATCGGCGTCAGTTCTTCTTCCTTTGCGGCCTTGCCGGTATAGGCATTGCCGGGACGGATAAAGCCGCTGGTCTTGTAAAAGGCGGGCATCACCGACCCCTCGAAGGTCATTTTTGCGTTGGCGACGATGCCGCGCAGTTCTTCTGCACTGCGGTAATCACCGATACCGTCCAGAACCGGCCCGACCTCTCCATGGAAGGGCGTATCCTGCAACGCTGTCACCTCGTGGCAGGCGATACAGTTGCCTTTGGCACGCGATGTCATGATCTTGATACCGTTGGCCGGATCACCGTCGGTGCCGCTGAGCGACGCCGCAACGGCACCATATTCATCAAACTGGACGTCTCCGGGTGCAACGTCGTCGGCTTGCGCCGCCCCCGCTGCCATCACCGCCGCCAGTGCGATCATCGTGATCTTCATGTGTCCTCCCATGCTATCTGTTCTGTCCTCGCGGATAGCTTTGTATACCGTAGGCCAGTGTACGCATCTGACGCAACAACAAATTCACAGAAGTGAATGCCTGCATCGTTGTCACGCGGATCAGTCGGTGTTGCCATCATTTCTTTCCCGGATCATCCGGGCGTGATACCGCTGGAAATCCTCATCACTATCAAGCAGGTATCTTTTCTCTAACACCCAGGTGTACATATCCATCGTCGTGCCACGCGCAAACGCGCCCGGCATCATCGCCACTGCCGCTTGCGGTGCACTCACACCTTCGGGCACATCTTCCGGCAGAAACAGGACCGTGGGCGTGAACAGAATCCCCCATTTCCGGGCCGCCGCCTTTTCGGACGTCACCTCGCCGTCGAAATCGGTCATCTCGGTGTCGCTGTGCAGGTTCAGCCGGACGACATAGAAATTCTCGTCGATAAAGGCGCGCACGTCGTCGCGTGAATAGATCTCTTCATGCATCTTGTGACAGTAGACACAGCCGCGCTGCTCAAAGAAAATGACCATGCGCTTGCCTTCGGCATTGGCCTCGGCCAAATCCTCGCGCATGTCCTTGAACGTGTCGCGAAAGAAGGGCTCGTCATACAGCCCGTCATCACCCATTTCCAACGCGGCACCCGCGGTGGCAAGGCCGCAGATCAGCAGCACTGCGCCTAGAAGTCGTTTCATGTCATATCCTCCCAGATAGATTCAGCCGAGTGAGCCGAAAGACGGAAACGTCGCCAGCATCCAGTTGCCGATCACGCTTACCGTGTCCGTTGCGATCAGGATAGCAAAGAGGATGAGCATCGCCCCCATCACTTTTTCCACATATCCAAGATATTTGCGGTTTCGCGCCGCCCAGGCAAGGAAAGGCCGGGCAAACAGCGCCGCAATGATGAAAGGCGCTGTCATCGCCAGCCCGTAGACCAGCAGCAACAGCCCGCCGCGCCAGATGTCGCCCATCCCGCTGGCGATCATCAGGATAGAGGCCAACGCCGGACCGACACAGGGCGTCCAGCCGAAACCGAAAGCCAGCCCCATCACATAAGCGCCAAGCACCGTTGTCGGCTCTGCCGTGCTTTCGATCCGGGCCTCGCGGTAGAGCAGCCCGATGCGTATCACACCCAGAAAATGCAGGCCGAAGACGAACAGCACCGCCGCCGCGACATAGCTGAGCGGTTGCTTCCACTGTGCGAAGGCCTGCCCGACCACCGTGGCCCCCATGCCAAGCAGCACGAAGATGGAGGTCACGCCCAATGCGAAAGCGACCGAGGACAGCACCAGCCGGGACTGCGCGCCATGCGCCACCGCGCCATCCTCGCGCAGCTCGCTCATCGAGATGCCCGCCATATAGCACAGGTAGAATGGTACCATCGGCAGGATGCAGGGGGTAAAGAAACTGAGCAAACCCGCCAGCGCCGCGCCCAGATAGGATATGTCGAACACGCGTGTCGCTCCTTGAATAATTCACATATTCAAATTAAGTTGTGGATCATGGTTTCGTCAATCAGGTCCTGATGGCACAGATCAGAAATCTTCTTGCCGCATGCGCGGTATTTTTCGGGGCTGCCCTGTCGGCAAGTGCTGCGCCGCAGCTTGTCATGGTGGAACGTGACGGCTGTCATTGGTGCGAAGCCTGGAACGAGGTCATCGCGCCGATCTATCCCAAAACCGACGCAGGAGCGTTTGCGCCGCTTCTGCGTGCGGATCTGTACGAGGAACCGCCCGAGGGCGTGCGTTTTGACCGGCCCGTCAGTTTTACGCCAACCTTCATCCTTGTCGATGGCGGGCGCGAACTCGGCCGGATCGAAGGCTATCCCGGAGAAGAGTTTTTCTGGGTATTGCTGGAGAAGCTATTGACCGACACTACAAGTTACGAGGCAGGCTCTTGAGACCACAGGATTTGATTCAAGACCGCGTAGCCCCTGCAACCCATCGACGAGGACATTAGTGATGCCCCTGCCGGTTCTTAGCCCCGACATGTCGGAAGGCGAACTTGACAAGATCGTTGAAAATGCCACTGCGGCATCGGCGTTTCTGAAGGCGATCAGCCATGAGGGTCGGCTTATGATCCTGTGCCATCTGGTCTCTGGTGAGAAATCGGTGACCGAGCTGGAAGACCTGTTGTCGGCGCGCCAGGCTGCCGTATCGCAACAGCTTTCGCGGTTGCGACTGGAAGGTCTGGTCGTGCCCCGCCGGGACGGCAAGGCGATCTACTACCGTTTGGCGGATGATCGCCCGCGCCTGATGCTGGAGCGCGTCTACGAGCTGTTCTGCGCGGAGGATTGATGCGGCGCGCAGCCGAGTTGGGTGAGAGTGCGTCAGAGGGCCGGCTGCGCAGCGAGGATCGGAGCGAGGGGCCAGCCCCTCGCGCTCCCCGGAGTATTTTGGCCAAGAAGAAGGGGACACAGAGGCTTTGGGACGGACTTGTGGCGTTTGATCGGCAGGACAACAATTTGTCGGTAATATGAGGACAGGCCTTTACCCGGTCGCGTGGACAGAAGGAAGTTCCGCAAGATGCTCGACATCATGACAGAGTCCCACCTGGTCGCGCTGATCGGCCTTGGTGGCGGGGTTCTGCTGGGCTTGGCGGCGCGGTTGGGCCGGTTCTGTACGCTGGGTGCCATTGAGGACTGGCTTTACGGCGGCTCGGACATTCGCTTGCGGATGTGGGGGGTGGCTATTGGCACGGCGATCCTTGGCAGTTTCGTCCTGATTGGCAGCGGTGCCTTGCCTGCGGGAGAGACAATGTACCTGTCATTGCGCTGGATGCCTGCCGCGTCGATCATCGGTGGGCTGATGTTTGGCTATGGCATGGCGCTGTCGGGCAATTGCGGCTACGGCGCGATTGCACGTCTGGGCGGCGGCGATCTGCGCAGCTTTGTTATCGTGTTGGTGATGGGCGTCTCGGCCTATGTGGTGTTGAGCGGCCCGCTTGCGCCTTTACGTGCGGCGCTGTTCCCGCCGGTGCCTGTGACCGATGAGGGCGTGCCGGGCATCGCGCATATGCTGGCGGGGGCGACCGGCATTTCCGTTATTTTCTGGGGCCTTGGCATTGGTTTAACCTTGTTGGCAGCATCATTGGGTAGCCGCGCCATGTGGCGCGAACCGGCGGCCATATTCTGGGCGGGGGTGGTCGGGGTCGCGGTGATCTCTGGCTGGGCCGGAACGGCCTGGGTTGCGGCGCGCGGCTTTGCAGGCTTGCCCGTGGTCTCGCATAGTTTCTCGGCACCGATGGGCGAGAGCATTCTGTTTGCGATGACCGGCAGCGCGCGGCCGGTTTCCTTTGCCGTCGGGTCGGTTGCAGGCGTCTGGGCCGGGGCGTTCATCGGCTCGCTTCTCAAGGGGCATTTCCGCTGGGAAGCCTGCGAAGATCCGCGTGAATTGCGGCGTCAGATTCTGGGGGCGATCCTCATGGGGGCCGGCGCGGTGATCGCGCTTGGCTGCACTGTTGGCCAGGGCATCACGGCGTTTTCCGTGCTGGCGATTTCAGCGCCCGTGACCTTTGCGGCGATTTTTGCGGGCGCGGCCTTTGGTCTGCGGCAATTGATCGAAGGCTTTCAGCCCGCAGAGTGATACCCGACCGGAATGGGGTAAAAGGGGGCATTTGTACGCTGGAATTGTACAAATGCCCCAGAAGGTTAGTATGCGGCGATCACCCCGTCTCGGCCAGGCGCGCGACATAGCGCGCCAGCGTGTCGATTTCGAGGTTCACGCGGTCCCCGACGGCCACCCGGCCCCATGTCGTGACCTCTTTGGTATGCGGGATGAAGTTGATACCGAATTCCGCGCCCTCGACCTCGTTCACGGTCAGTGACGTGCCGTTCAGCGCCACGGATCCTTTCGGCGCGATGAACCGCGACAGCGAGACGGGGGCGCGCAAGACAACGCGCGTGCTGTCGCCCTCATCCCGGACCGAGATAACCTCGGCGACGCCATCGACATGGCCCGACACGATGTGACCGCCCAGTTCGTCGCCGACCTTGAGCGCCCGTTCAAGATTGACGTCCCGCCCTTTGGCCCATGTATCCAGATTGGTCTTGGACACGCTTTCGGCACTGATTTCGACATCGAACCAATTGGCACTCAGGTCAATCACGGTGAGGCAAACACCGTCACAGGCGATGGAGGCCCCGATGTCGACGCCGCTCGTGTCATAGGACGTGCCGATCCGGGCGCGCAGATCGCCGCGCTGCTCCAACTGAAGGATTTCGCCCACATCCGTAATTATGCCCGTAAACACAATCTTTTCCCCATTCTGTTAATTTGACCGAAGCTTCTGGATCGGCCATAGTCATCCGCAAGACTGTAGCTGTGTATATGTAGCCTTTGTATGAGGTATTTGAACAAGTTGAGCAACGAGTCTCCAGATAGGCGCGCGTTCCTGTTTCTTCAGTGACCACATGGACCATTTTTCAACCGGCTGGGTGTGATGCTGCACCACGCGGGGGCAGATGTCTGGCGTGTCGGTTTCAACGCAGGCGATCAGGCCTACTGGACCGATCCGCAAAGCTACATCCCCTACACCGGTACCGTCGACCAATGGCCAGATCGGTTTGGCGAGCTGGTGGATGAAAAATCCGTCACCGACATCGTGCTTTACGGCGATACGCGGCCGATACACGCCCTCGCGGTGAAAGAGGCGCATCGCCGCGGACTGACCGTCCATATCTTCGAGGAAGGCTATCTGCGGCCCTGGTGGGTGACCTACGAACGGAACGGATGCAACGGCAATTCACGCCTGATGGACATGACTGTGCCGCAAATGGTCGAGGCGCTGCGCCAGTCGGATATGGAGGCCCCCCTGCCCCCGTCCCATTGGGGCGACATGCGCGCGCATGTTCTTTACGGCGCGCTGTATCACTGGTTTGTCATGTTCCGGAACGGCAAGTACAAGAACTTTGAGCCGCATCGCAAACTAAGCGTGTCCCAGGAATTCCGCCTGCATCTCAAACAGCTTCTGCTGATGCCCGCGATCGCGGCACGACGACGAATTGCCACCGCGCGTATCCGGCATGGCGGCTACCCCTACCATCTGGCGCTTTTGCAACTGGAACATGATTCCAGCTTTCAGCAGCACTCGCCCTTCACCTCGATGAGCGAATTTCTGGAACTGGTGATCAGCGGGTTCGCCGAGGGCGCCCCGAAGCATCATCATCTGGTGGTCAAGGCGCATCCGCTGGACGATGGCCGCGTCCCGTTCCGCAGGGTCATCGCCCAACTGGCAGAGCGTTACGGGATCAGCGGCCGCATTCACTATGTCCATGGCGGCAAGCTGGCACAGATGCTGAACGAGGCGCGCAGCGCGGTCACCGTCAATTCGACCGCCGCACAGCAGGTGCTGTGGCGGGGATTGCCGCTGAAAGTGTTTGGAAAAGCGGTTTACAACCAGCCGGAATTCGTCTCGGACCAACCCTTGAGGGATTTCTTCGCGGGTGCCTCGCGCCCAGACCGACGCGCCTACAAGGATTATCGGCGTTACCTTCTGGAAACCAGTCAGGTGGCCGGGGGGTTCTATTCCGCGCGCGGGCGCAGGCAGTTGCTGCGGCATGTGGTCGACATGATGCTGTCCCACGAGGATCCTTATGATGCGCTGCTGTCGGGCACCGCGGCACCGCGGCAACAGTTGCGGCTGGTGACCTGACCACGGCTATCGCCTGCGCTGGCAATATGGATTGGTTTCCGGTAGCTTCCGGCGGACAGCCGAGGCAAAACAAGAATAGTCCAAGGAAGCCAGACAGTGAAACCAACCGCCACCCGCTGGGCAAAATCCGTGGCTCTTCTGGCCGTCGTGTCGATTCTAGCGTCTTGCGGTCTTCCGCGTGTCGGGCCGAACAAGCGCGAAATCTACGCCGGATCGGTCCAGAAGGACGGCAACGCCTTTGTCGTTTCCGTCGATGATCATGTCACCCGCGCCATTTCTGTTGTGCCATCCTTCGGGTTTTCCGACAGTTTCCGGCATGCGGCAGCCTTGGGCAGCGACACGATTCGCGCCGGTGACACGCTGGGTCTGACGGTCTGGGAAAACGTCGATGACGGGCTTTTGTCCAACGAAGGTCTGAATGCCACCGTGCTGGAAGAGGTTCAGGTCGATGGCAACGGCTTTGTCTTTGTGCCCTATGCAGGACGCATCAAGGCTGCGGGCAATACCCCCGAGGCGATTCGCCGTATCATCACCAACAAGCTGGCCGACCAGACCCCCGATCCGCAGGTGCAGGTGCGCCGCTTGGCCGGGGACGGGGCGGCTGTCAGCCTGATGGGTGCCGTGGGCGGTCAGGGGGTCTATCCGATCGAACGCCCGACCCGCACGCTTTCGGCGATGCTGGCCCGTGCTGGGGGCGTGACAATAGATCCCGAAGTTGCCCAGGTCCGCGTGCTGCGTGGTGGCCAGACCGGCAAGATCTGGTTCAAGGATCTGTACGAAAATCCCCAGATGGACATCGCCCTGCGCGGTGGCGACCGCATCGTGATCGAACAGGACAGCCGCGCCTTTACCGCGCTGGGTGCGACCGGCCAGCAGGCCCGCATGAAGTTTGAACATCAGTCGCTTACCGCGATCGAGGCGATCGCGCAGGTCGGCGGCCTGACGCCCTCTGCGTCGGACCCGACCGGGGTGTTCGTGATGCGCGACGAATCTGCGAGCGTCGCCAATCAGGTTTTGGGCCGCAATGACCTGCAAGGCGATCAGCGCATGGTCTATGTGCTGGATCTGACCCAGCCCAACGGCATTTTCATCGCCCGTGATTTCACCATTCGCGACGGCGACACGCTGTATGTGACCGAGGCGCCGTTCACGCAATGGAACAAGGTTGTTGCCGCGCTCACCGGTTCTCTGACGTCGATCACAACGGCAGATACCGCCGCCACGGCGTTGACGGGCGGTTAACGGGCGCGACATGCATCGGAACGAAACCGCCGGGAAGCCATCTTCCCGGCGTTTCTACGTCTACAATGGCGGTTTTCTGACCCAAAGCCGTGTCCGCCGCATCCTTGCCCTTGCCGGGTATCGCGTCTCGCTGGGTCTGCCGGGGCCGGATGACCTGATCGGGGTCTGGGGTCGCAGCCCGACGGCCCACCGGGGCGAGGCGATTGCGCAACGCCGTGGGACGTCACTGGTCCGGGTCGAGGACGCGTTTTTGCGCTCTGTCCGCACCGGGCGTGATGGTGATCCGCCGCTTGGCCTGTTGATCGACCGGTCGGGCGTGCATTTTGACGCCAGCCAGCCCAGCGATCTGGAAAAGCTGCTGCTGGATCACCCGCTTGACGATCCTGCGCTGTTGGCGCGGGCCCGGACGGGCATGGCGCGGCTTCAGACAGCCGATCTGAGCAAATACAACAGTTTTGATGCCGGTCTGCGCGCGCCGGAGCCGGGCTATGTGCTGGTTATTGACCAGACACGCGGTGATGCTTCGGTGACGGCCAGCAACGGCGATGCGGCGCGGTTCCGCGCGATGCTGGACGCCGCGCGGGCAGAGCATCCGGCGCGGCGCATCTTGCTGAAGACCCATCCGGAGACGCAAGCGGGGCATCGGTCGGGCTATTTCCGGTCAGAGGATGCCGACGGCAACGTGGTGTTGTACGACGGCGCGGCCTCGCCCGGGGCGCTGTTGCAGGGGGCTGTTGCGGTCTACACGCTGTCGTCGCAACTGGGGTTCGAGGCGATCCTTGCCGGGCACCGTCCGCGCGTTTTTGGCCAGCCCTTCTATGCCGGTTGGGGGCAAAGCGATGACGAAAGACCCGTTGCCCGCCGCCAGCGTCACCTGACGCCGGAACAGATTTTTGCGGCCGCGATGATCCTTTATCCGCACTGGTACGATCCCTATCGCGACAGGCTTTGCACATTTGAACAGGCCGTCGAGACGCTGGAGGCGCAGGTGCGGGCCTTTCGCGACGACCGTCGGGGATGGGTGGCCGAGGGGATGCGTCTGTGGAAACGCGCGCCGTTGCAACGGTTTTTCGGCAATGAGCGCAAGGTCCGGTTCGAGAATGACACCCCGGCGGAAACCGCCCGCACAAAGGGCCTGCGCCATATGGTCTGGGCGGGCAAGGCCACGCCCGGATCGGATGCGGTACGGGTCGAGGACGGTTTTTTGCGTTCGCGCGGTTTGGGGGCAGAGCTGATCCCGCCGCTGTCGCTGGTTTGCGACACGACAGGCATCTATTACGATCCTTCAAAAGCCTCGGATCTGGAACAGTTGATCGCGCAAAGTCCGGACCTGCCTGCTGACCAGATCCTGCGCGCCGAGCGCCTGATCGGCGCGATCACGGCCGGTGGGCTATCGAAATACAACCTGTCGCAACGCTGCCCGGAGCTTCCACCCGGCCACCGGATACTTGTGGCCGGACAGGTCGAGGATGATGCCTCTATCCTGACCGGATGCGGCGCGCTTCGGACCAATCTTGCGCTCTTGAAGGCGGCACGCAAGGCCAATCCCGACGCCATTCTGCTTTATAAACCGCATCCGGATGTCGAGGCGGGGCTGCGCAGCGGGACGGTTCCCGAGGCAGGTCAGATCGCCGACAGGGTGCTGGATCACACCGATATGGCGGGGTTGCTTGAGGCAGTGGACGAGGTCTGGACCCTGACATCCCTGACCGGGTTCGAGGCCTTGCTGCGCGGTTGCCGGGTGGTGACACTGGGCGCGCCGTTTTACGCAGGCTGGGGGCTGACGACCGATCTGGGCGAGGTGCCCGGTCGGCGCCGGGCACGGGTGACGCTGCCGGGGCTGGCGCATGCGACATTGATCGCCTATCCGCGCTACCGCGACCCGGTGACCGGCCTGCCCTGCCCGGTCGAGGTGATCGTGGACCGGCTGGCCAAAGAACAGGTGTCAAGGCCCGGACCGTTCAACCGAAGCCTGTCCAAATTGCAGGGGTTGTTCGCCAGTCCGGCGCATCTTTGGCGAAGGTAGCTCTGGATTTGGGTGGGTCTTCAAAGCGCAGAGTTCGCGCCGCGTGTGACGGCAAGGACAGGCAAGTGGCGCGGCTACTCCGGCGCTGTGCGACGGGTCCAGCGGTGCATCACATCCGGACCGATCGCGCGCGTTTCGACCAGATCAAACCGCGGCGCATCGGCGAGATGCTCCAGCCCGAGCGCGCCGATCGAAGGCCGCCCCTCGGCACCCAGAGTGACGCCAGCGGTAAAGCCGATCAGTTCATCCACCAAACGTGCCTCGAACAGGGAGGCGGCCAGCGTTCCGCCGCCCTCGCAGAAGACGCGTGTCAGCCCGGCTTGCCCCAACGCTTGCAGCACCGACGTGGGATTCAACTGTCGGCCCAGCAACGTGCAGGGCAGCAAGCGTGCGCCCAACCCCTCCCACGCCTTGTGAAGCGTCGCATCGGCATCGGGTCCGTGGCAGATCCAGACCGGAACCTGTGACGCGGTGCGGGCAAGCTGACCCATCAGCGGCAGGTCGAGCAGGCGCGACACCACGACCCGCACGGGTTGATGCGCAACGCCCAGACCGCGCACGGTGAGCGATGGATCGTCGGCCCGCGCAGTGCCACCGCCCACCATCACCGCATCGTGCTGGTTGCGTTGCGCATGGACCAGACGCCGGGCATCGGGGCCGGTGATCCACTGGCTTTCGCCGCTGGCGGTGGCGATGCGGCCATCAAAACTGGTGGCGAGTTTCAGGGTCAGCCAGGGCCGCCCCTGTTCCACGCGGCGGAAGAAACCGGCGTGATCCTCGGCGGCCTGCCCCGCAAGGATGCCCGTTGTGACGGCGATGCCGGCCGCGCGCAGCATGACAAAGCCACGCCCCGAGACGCGAGGATCGCTGTCCTCGAACGGGGCGACAACGCGGGCGATACCGGCCTCAATCAGCGCCTCGGCGCAGGGGGGTGTCTGGCCATGATGGGCACAGGGTTCCAGCGTGACATAGGCCGTGGCCCCGCGTGCGGCCTGTCCGGCCTGCGCCAGCGCCACGGTTTCGGCATGCGGGCGCCCGCCGGGTTGGGTCCAGCCGCGTCCGACGATGCGACCCGCTTGCACGATCACGCAGCCCACCGCCGGGTTTGGCCAGCACCTGCCCTGCCCGCGCCGACCAAGGGTCAGCGCGTGGGCCATATGACGGGTATCGGCCTTTGTCACTTTTCCGGGGCGGGGTCCGGGCGCAGCTCGCTGACGAACTTGTCGAAGTCATCGGCGGCCTGAAAATTCTTGTAGACGCTGGCAAAGCGCACATAGGCCACGGTGTCGATCCGGGCCAGCGCCTCCATCACGATCTCGCCGATCTGCTTGGACGGGATGTCGGTTTCGCCCATGCTTTCCAGCCGCCGCACGATGCCGGAGATCATCTGGTCGATCCGTTCCGGCTCTACCGGGCGTTTCTGCATGGAAATGCGGATCGAGCGTTCCAGCTTGTCGCGGTCGAAATCTTCGCGTCGGCCATTGGTCTTGATCACCACCAGATCGCGCAGCTGCACGCGTTCATAGGTGGTAAAACGGCCGCCACATGCCGGACAGAAACGTCGCCGTCGGATCGAGACATGGTCCTCTGCGGGACGTGAATCCTTGACCTGAGTGTCGATATTTCCGCAAAACGGGCAGCGCATGGGCCATCCCCCTATGTTGATCCGCCTCTGTTTGTAGGTCTATGGGCCCACTTGGGCAGTACTATAGGACAGCCGCTAGGGTTTGGGTAGATGTGTTTTACACACGCTAGATAAGCGCGAAAACGCGGCGTATCCGCGTCAGTCGACGACCAGCGCCAGACCGGGACTATCGCCGCTATGGGGGCAGCCGCCGTTGAAGGTCTGCACCACATTGTGGCGCGCGGGACAGCGGCAGGCTTCCGGAGAGATCGGCTATTCCCGCCCATCCAGCCGTAGGGGTGGGTGCCTGCGGTCCGGTCCCTCGCGCTTCTTCATGACGCTACAGCCTTTGCCAAACGGTCGCAGTCTTGTCTGTGGCTGGCGCATTCACCGTCCTGCCCCTCTGGGTGATTTATTATCGACAATTCTGTTGACAATCCTCTTGGTAGCTTTAACAACAGTGCGGACAGCCGGGGATTGCCGGCACCGAGAAGGAGCGACAAGCGGATGACTGCATACCCCGTGGATACCGGCAATCTGTCCGACCTTCTGTGTGCCATGTTGGAACACGAAGGCTGCGCGCCAGAAGAGGCGCGGATCGTCGCCGATCACCTGGTCGAGGCAAGCGCACGCGGGCATGACAGTCACGGTGTCGTCCGGATTTCACGCTATGTGCAATGGCTGCGATCGGGCAAGATCAAGGCCAACCGCGCGGCAAAGGTGATCGCCGATATCGGCGCGCTGGTGCAGCTCGACGGGCAGTCCGGCATGGGCCAGCGGCTTGCCGGGGAGGCCATTTCCATAGGTATCGAGCGCGCCCGCAGCCACGGAACCGCAATCATCGCGATGCGCCACGCCGGCCATATCGGCCGGCTGGGTGCCTATGCCGAACAAGCCGCGCGGGCCGGCTTTGTCTCGCTGCATTTCGTCAATGTCGGCGGCTCGCGGATCGTGGCACCCTTCGGTTCGGCCGAGGCGGCCTGTTCCACCGCGCCCATCGCCATTGGCGTGCCCAATCCGGGCGGCGATGATTTCATCCTCGATTTCGCCACCTCCATGGTCGCCGAAGGCAAGGCGCTGGTCGCCGCGCGCGGTGGACCGCCGCTGCCGCCCGAGGCCCTGGTGGGCAGCGATGGTCAGCGGACCTCGGACCCGCAGGTCCTTTATGGCGACACCCTGAACGCACCGGTGCCGGACCCGCGGGCCGGCACCGGTGCGCTGCGCACCATGGGGGACCACAAGGGCTCGGGCCTGGCGCTGGCCTGCGAACTTCTGGCCGGGGCGCTCACCGGGAACGGCACCAACAAGCAGGGCGACGGGATCTTCGGCAATGGCTATGTCGCCATCGTCATTGATCCGGCACGGCTCGACGACACCGGCGGCTTCGCGGCCGAGGTGCGCGACTACATCGATTTCGTCCGCGGACTGCGACCCGAAGCAGGGTTGGAGCGCGTGCAGATCCCCGGCGACCCGGAACGCGCGCGCCAGCACCACACCCGGTTGAACGGGCTTACGGTGCCTCCCGGCGTGATGCTGGCCATACTCGACCTGGCCGAAGAGATGGGCCTTGACGCCCAGGGGCTGGAACACGAGGCCATGGCCTAACTGCGAGCGCGGCACTGTGCTCCGTGACAGGATTTGAACAACGAAAGGAAAAAGCATGTCGATTCCGAGCGTACGCGAGATCTGGGAGAACGGCGACAAATGCATCAACGGCTGGTGCGCCATGCCCTCGACGGTGACCGCCGAGATCGTCGCGCGGCAGCCGTTCGACACGCTGACGATCGACCTTCAGCATGGGCTGGTGGATTACCAGATGGCGCTGACGATGCTCCAGGCGATGGGCGTGAGCGACGTGCCAAAGCTGGCCCGCGTGCGCTGGAATGACCCCGGCTTCATCATGGCGCTGCTCGACGCAGGGTTTACCGGCATCATCTGCCCGATGATCAACACCCGCGCCGAAGCCGAGGCCTTCGTGTCGGCCTGCCACTACGCGCCGCGCGGGTCTCGCTCTTTCGGGCCGACGCGCGCCTCCATCGCCTACGGTGCCGACTACCAGGAACAGGCCAAGACCCGCATCGCCACCCTGGCGATGATCGAAACCCGCGAGGCGCTGGACAACCTCGATGATATTCTCACCGTCGAAGGGCTCGATGCAGTCTATATCGGGCCGTCCGACCTGGCGATCTCGATGGGCTACCCGCCCTCGCTCGAGAACATCGCGCCCGAGGTCGAAGAGGCGATCGTGACGATCCGTGAAAAGGCCCAGGCCGCCGGGCGCTTTGCCGGCATCCACACCGGAAATTCCGCCGTCGCCGCGGCCAAGCTGAAAGACGGGTTCAACCTTGCGTCGCTGTCAACCGACACCAAGATCTTCTCGGCCGCCGTCGCCGACATGCTTCGCAATGCGCGGCCAGACGCGGGTGACAAGACGGTGAAGGCACTTTATTGAACCAGAGTGGAGCGGGAGGCATGCGCAGTTCATGGAAGTGATTGACCAGATCGAGGAAGACATCGTCTTCGGCCTATATCCACCGGGATCCCGGATCGTGGAGGATGCGCTGCAAAAGCGATTTGGTCTCAGCCGCTACCTGCTGCGCAGCATCCTCGGCGAGCTAGAGAACCGCGGATTGGTGACCCGTGTTCCCAATCGCGGTGCGCTGGTGGTGGAGCCGACGCCTGACGAGATCGACGACCTCTACGAGGTGCGCGAGATCCTCGAGTTGCGGGCCGCCGAACGCACGCCGTTTCCGATCCCGCCGGCCGGGCTGGGGCAGATGGAGGAACTGGTGGAAACCCATGCCGAGGCGGCCTCCGCGCGCGACCTGCGCCGGGTATTCCGGCTTAATGTCGAGCTGCACCGACACCAGTATTCGTTCTGCCCCAACGAGATGCTGCAACGGGTGATCGAGGAATACTCGCGCCGCGTGCACAGCATCCGGGCGGTAAAATACAACGATCCGGGGCATCTCGACGTGGTGGTGGCCCAGCACCGCGAGATCGTCGAGGCGATGCGGCAATGCGACACCGCGCGATATGTCGAGGCGGTGCGGGTGCATCTGCCCGATTCCAGCATCGCATACCGCCGCGCCTGGGAGCTGAAACATGGCCGCAGCGAACAGGTGGGCTGAACGCCCCGCGCCGCTGCTGACAGCACCGGCGGATTAAGCAGCATATCCTTTGAAATCGTGCTTGCGCCTCGTGCCGCGGGGTGCGCCCGGCTGCGTGATGAGCAGGTGGACATTTGTGTCAATAAAGTTGTTGACAATTATGGCGGCAATCTGGCTCACTTCCCGCAAGTGGATGAGGAAGAAGACATGACCAGCAAACGATTCCTGATCGGCAATGCCGCGGGGTTTTCCGGCGACCGGGTCGATGCGGCGCTGCCGGTGGTGCGCACGCTTATCTCGCGCGGCCTGCCCTCGGCGTTGTTCTTCGAAGTGCTTGGCGAACGCACCGTGGCGCTGGCGCAGATGGCCCGCAACGCCGACGCCGACAAGGGTTTCGAGCCCATGCTCGACCGGCTGCTGGCACCGGTGTTGGGCCTCTGCCTTGAACACGGCATTCCGATCATTGGCAATTTCGGCGGTGCCAACCCGCAGGGTGCGGCGCGCCGGATCGCGGCGCTCGCCAAAGAGCTGGGTCTGCGTCCGGTCAAGGTCGGCATTGTCGAGGGCGATGATGTGCGCGGCCTGCCGCTGGAAACATACCCGGTGTTCGAGGCCGATGCCGGGATCGACACCCATGGCGGCGACATCATCGCCGCCAACGCCTATCTCGATGCGCAGCCCATCGTTGCAGCCCTGCGTGGCGGTGCCGACGTGGTGGTGACCGGCCGCACCGGCGATCCGTCGCTGGCGCTTGCCCCGCTGATCTGGCATTTCGGCTGGTCCGCCGAGGACTGGGACAAGCTGGCCGTGGGCGCGGTGGCCGGGCATCTGCTGGAATGCGGCGCGCAGCTTGCCGGCGGCGTGTTCTTCGATCCCGGCTACAAGGACATTCCGGACCCCGCCAACATCGGCTTTCCGATCGCCGAGGTGGAGGCCGACGGCGGCCTGGTGGTGACCAAGGCCGACGATACCGGCGGGCGCGTCAGCGTGGCCAGCGTGACCGAGCAACTGCTCTACGAGGTGCACGACCCGTCGCGCTACGTCACGCCGGATGTCACCGTCGACATGACCGCCATCACCCTGGAGGAGATCGCGCCCGACCGGGTGCGCGTGGATGGCATCGCCGGGCAGCCGCGGCCCGAGGACCTGAAGGTGACGATCAGCCACGACGGCGGCTGGCTGGGCGAGGGAGAGGTCAGCGTGGCCGGCCCCAACTGCCGCGCGCGAGCAATGGCGATGGCGGATGCGCTGCGCGAACGGCTGCGCATCCGCCAGCTCGCGGTGCGCAGCCGGATCGACCTGATCGGCATGGGCGCGGTGCATGACAATGACGCAGGCGACCTGACGCGCGCCCACGCAGGGCCCGAGCCCGTCGAGGTGCGGGTGCGGATCGCTGCTGCCGGGCCGCACCAGGAAGATGTTGACCAGGCCGCGCGGGAGGCGCTGGCGATGCTTTGCTGCGGGCCGGCCGGTACCGGAGGGGCGCGCTGGCACACGACCCGTCGGGTCGCCACGCGCTCCTGCCTGGTGCCTCGCCGCGATGTTCCGGCACAGGCGCGCTTTCTGGAGGAGCAGGCATGATCGAAGTTCCGCTGCACGAGGTCGCGCATGGCCGCGCCGGAGACAAGGGTAACCGGCTCAACATAAGCGTGATCCCCTACAAGCCCGAGGCCTGGCCGCTTTTGGCCGAGCAGCTCACCGAGGCGCGGGTGCTCGAGGTCTTCCGCCACCGCGGAGCCACCGCAGTTCGCCGCTACGAGATGCCCCGGATCAACGCCTTCAACTTTGTCATCGACGATGTGCTGGAAGGCGGCGTGAACACCGCGCTCAACCTCGACGGTCACGGCAAGACGATGTCGTTCCGCCTGCTGGCGCTGCCGGTCCGGGTCGACCGAACCATGCTCGCCGACGCCAGCCCCTGGGCTGAAGACACGTCGCCGGGCGATGTCGCACAGGCACAGAAAACGTAGATTGAGAGAGGAGAGAGACATGAAACTCATGAAAACACTATGCGCGGCCGCGCTCGCCGCGGGTCTGGCCACCGGGGCCGGGGCCGAGATTTACCGGCTGCAAACCAGTCAGAACGCGGGCGATTTCACCCTGCAATATTTGCAGAATGTCTGGGTGCCGCGCCTGACCGCGATGAGCGGTGGCGAAATCGAGCTGGAGCTTTTGCCGATCAATTCCGTGGTGCCCGCCGCCGAAGGGCTTGATGCCGTGTCGATGGGCATTCTCGACGGGTTCCACGACGCCGTCAGCCGTTCGACCGGCAAAGACCCGGCCTTCGGCATGTTCGCCGACATGGTGGCGGCCTATGACAACCCCGACCAGGGCCAAACCATGTGCATGAATGCCGGCGGCAAGGCGTTCCTGCAAAAGCTGGTCGACAAGTATTCCGACAACATGGTGCATGTGGTCGGCTGCGCCCCCTACACCCGTGAATCGCTGCCCTCTGCGGTGCCAATCCGTGGTGTCGCAGACCTGAAGGGCCTGAAGGTCCGCGCACCCGAGGGCCTGCCTGCCGAGCTGTTCAGCCGCGCAGGGGCCACGTCGGTGCCGATCCCGTTCTCCGAGGTCTACACCTCTCTGGAGAAGGGCATTATCGACGCCGCGGATGCCAGTGCCTATGTCAACAACCATGCGACCGGCCTGCACAAGGTGGCCCCCTACCCGATCCAGCCCGGCATCCACAGCCAGGCGATCCTGTACCTCACCTTCAATAAGGACGTATGGGATGCCTTTACGCCCGCCCAGCAGGAAATGATCAACACCTGGTACATGGCCGCGTTGCCCGACCTGCGCCGCTATTCCAACCTGGAAGACTACAAGATCATCGCCAAGGATCGCGCCGGCGGAACCGACGTAAAGGAAATCATCGACTGGTCGCCCGAGGACCGGGCCAAATTCCGCGAGATCGCAAAATCGGTCTGGGAGGACTACGCCAAGCTCTCGCCGCTGGCGCAGGAGGCCTATGAGGTACAGGTGCAGTACCTGCGCGACGCCGGCCTGCTCGAATAACTTCGCAACTCCCTTGTGTCCGGGTTCGGGCGCGGGGGAGCCACAGCGGGGCGGCGGCGGACGCTGCCTCGATTTTTCCGCATTGCAGACGAGGCTGAGAGAACCGAATGCCGACCGATACCGAAATACTCGATTTCGACACCGCCCGCCATCCGGGCCGGATGCCGTCCGTGATCGCGCATTTGAGCCGTTTCATCGGCCACGCCATCCCCCCGCTTTATCTGGTTTGCGCGGCGATCACCGTCTTCGAGGTGTTCACCCGCTATGTGCTGGCTTCGCCCACCCAATGGGCCTTTGAAGTGGTGATGACGCTCTGCGCCCTGGCCTGGGTGCTTTCGGCCGGCTATGTCACGCTCTATCGTCGCCATATCGCCATCACCGTCATCACCGACATGGCCAGCGAACAGACCCGCCGGGCGCTTGGCATGGTCTCCACCATCGTCAGCGCGGTCGCGATTTACATTCTGCTTGAAGCCTCGCTGACGCCGATGTTGAAGGCTGTCGATCTGGTCCAGCGAACTGGCAGCGGCTTCAACTCGCCGATGCCGATGATGCTGAAGATCGGCCTGGTCGCTGGCACCGTGCTTTATGTGGTGCAGCTGTTTGGCAACCTGTTGGAAGATGTCAGGAGCCGCCTGTGGCGTAGGGTCGTCACGATTGCGGGCATCGTGCTGGCGCTGCGCATCCTGGCGCTTCTGCTCGATCATTATCTCGGCAGCAGCGCCCTTACCGATTTCTTCTGGTCGCTGTTCTCGCCGCTGGAGCCGCTGAGCAATCTGGGCCGCGAGATGGATATCCGATCGCTCCCGCTGAGCTGGGTTACCGTCTTCATCGTTGCTGCCCTGCTGGTGTTGATGATGACGGGCATGCCGCTGGGCGTGGCGACACTGACGGTGTCGATTTTCTGCGCGCTGCTCTACTTCGGTCCGCGCGGGTTGTTTCTGGTGTCGTCCAACGTCACCGGGCTGCTGGAGCATTACACCCTGGTCGCGGTGCCGCTCTTCGTCCTGATGAGCTGCATCCTCGAACGCTCCGGCGTCGCCAAGGATCTGTTCGACGCGATGAGCATCTTCGCGGGCAACCTGCGCGGTGGCGTGGCGGTGCAAACCACTGTCGTCGCCGTGGTGCTGGCCGCCATGACCGGCATTATGGGCGGCGAGATCGTGATGCTGGGCCTCGTCGCGCTGCCGCAAATGCTGCGGCTGGGCTACGATCGCAAGCTGGCGATGGGGGTAATCTGCGCCGCCGGCTCTCTGGCCACGCTGATCCCGCCCTCGATCATCATGATCGTCTATGGCCTTGCGGCCCAGGTCGGCATCGGCGACCTGTTCATGGCCGGTGCCTTGCCGGGCATGCTCTATGCCTCGCTCTACATCCTCTACATCCTGGTGATCTGCCGGCTCCGGCCGCAAATGGCGCCGACCTCCTCGGAGATCGCTGAACGCGCCGGAGAAGAGCAGACCCTGGCGCGCCACCGCCTGATCGCGGTGATCATGGCGCTGCTGGTCATCGGCATGGTGATGGGCAGCATCTATGCCGGCATCGCCTCGGTCACCGAGGCCGCGGGCGTCGGCGTGATCGGTGCCTGCATCGTCGCCGCGATCCGCATGGAACTGAACTGGAAGATGCTGCTCGACGCGCTGATGCGCACCACCACCACCGTGGGCACCATCATCTGGCTGGTGCTCGGCGCGGTGAGCCTCGTGGGCATCTACAACGTCATCGGTGGTGCCGCCTTCATGCGCGAGCTGTTCACCGGGCTCGACATGCACCCGATGCTGATCATCCTGCTGATGATGGCGGTGTTGATGGTGCTGGGCACGTTCATGGAGTGGATTGCGATCGTCTTCATCACCGTGCCGATCTTTGCGCCGGTGGTGATGGATCTCGGCCCGGCGCTCGGGCTTGAACCAGAGCAAGCGGCGCTGTGGTTCGGGGTGCTCTTCGTGATGAACATGCAGATCTACTTCCTGTCGCCCCCCTTCGGCCCCGCCGCCTTCTGGCTGAAGAGCGTGGCCCCCAGCGACGTGAAGCTGCAAGAGATCTTCGTGGCGATGCTGCCGTTCATCGTGTTGCAGATCATCGGTCTCGCGATGGTTATCATGTTCCCGCAGATCGCCCTTTTCCTTCCGGAATACCTCTCGCAATAGGAGCGAACCATGGCACCTGACGAACGCGAAGCCACAGACCCGAACTATCGCCCCTGGAGCTGGATTTCCGGCTTCATCCTGGCCGCGGTGGTGGTCTGGTTGATGTTCGAACTGTCCCTCCAGATCGGCTGAAACCTTCCGGCAGGGCGACCCTCCCCCAGTTCTGCCGCAACTGCCCGGTGGCCGGTCAGCGTGGCCCACCACCGGGAAATTCTCTCGGTCTCGCCACCGGGTGCATCCCTGAACGAGGGCGCTCATGACCTTTAATTATTGCCTGATCGGCGGCGGCATCGTCGGGCTGGCGACGGCGAGGGCACTGCTGGAGCGGCGGCCCGGCGCAAGGCTGGTGGTGCTCGAAAAAGAGACCTGGCTGGCACCCCATCAGACCGGCCACAACAGCGGCGTCATCCACTCCGGCATCTACTACGCACCCGGTTCTCTGAAGGCCGAACTGTGCCGCGACGGTGCCGACGCTACCAAGG
The DNA here is from genome assembly GCF_900176485.1 of Primorskyibacter flagellatus. Lineage (GTDB taxonomy): Bacteria > Pseudomonadota > Alphaproteobacteria > Rhodobacterales > Rhodobacteraceae > Primorskyibacter > Primorskyibacter flagellatus. The sequence goes on along the minus strand of NZ_FWYD01000021.1, from coordinate 26,449 downwards.
CCTTCTGCCGCGCGCATGACATACCGTTCAAGACCTGCGGCAAGCTGATCGTCGCCACTGATGCGCTCGAGCTGGAGCGGATGGACGCGCTCTACCGCCGCTCCATCGAGAACACGGTCGAGGTGGAGCGGATCGACCGCGAACGGCTGGCGGCGATGGAGCCAGACATCTCGGGCCTCGGCGCTCTGCTGGTGCGCGCCACCGGCATCGTCGACTATGCCCGCGTGTGCGAGGCGATGGCCGCCGACATCCGCGCTGCGGGCGGCGAAATCCGCCTGCAAGCCGAGGTGACGGGCCTCAGCGAAGGTGACGGGGAGGTAACGGTTGGGGTCAGCGGACAGGACACGCTGCACGCGCACAACCTCGTGGTCTGTTCCGGCGCGCAGGCCGACCGGCTGGCGCGCATGGCCGGTCTTGCCCCCGATTTCCGCATCGTGCCGTTCCGCGGCGAGTATTTTCGCCTGACAAAGCGCTGGGAGGGCAGACTGCGCCACCTGATCTACCCGGTGCCCGACCCCGACCTGCCCTTCCTCGGCATTCACCTGACCAACATGATCGACGGCTCCATCACCGTCGGACCCAATGCCATGCTGGGCATGGCCCGCGAGGGCTATGACAGGTTCGCGGTGAACCTGCGCGACATGGGCGATGCGCTGCTTTTCCCGGGCTTCTGGAAGTTGCTCGCCGCCAACCTCCGCCCCGGCCTCGAAGAGCTGCGCAACAGCCTGTTCCGCCGCCGCTACCTGGCGCAATGCCGCAAGTATTGCCCGGCGCTAGAGCTTGACGATCTGGAGCCGATAGAGGCCGGCATTCGCGCCCAGGCCGTGGGTCGCGACGGCAGTCTGATCCACGACTTCCTGTTTCTCGACACGCCACGGGCCGTTTTCGTCTGCAACGCGCCGTCGCCCGCGGCCACATCGGCGCTGCCGATCGGAACACACATCGCCCAGCGGCTGCTCGAACGCCCGGGGCCGCACGCCCCGTCTTGCCCCATTGAGGAGGATCGCCCCATGAATACGACCACGTTCCCGGTCAGAACCCGACCGCAAGCCCCAGGCCGGCCAGGCCTTCGCCCCATACCGGGGCGGGAGGTCGCATGATGGCCCGCGTTTTGGTTCTCGACCCGATCCACCCCGATGGCATGGCGCTCTTGCAAGCGCGCGACGACATCGAGATCGTGCATCTTGAAACGCCGACCGAGCAGGCCATCGCCGCGCAGATGCCGCAGGCCGATTACCTCTTGCTGCGCGGCCGCACCGTGGCCGAGGCGCATTATTGCGATGCCCCGCGCCTGCGCATGGTCTCGCGCCATGGCGTCGGCTGCGACAACCTTAACTCCGATCAGCTCCGCAGTCTCGGCATCGGCGTCGCAATCACCGCCGATGCCAACTATGTCGCGGTGGCCGAACACGCGATGATGCTCACGCTCGCCGCCTGCAAGAATCTTGGTCAGGCGCAACATGTGGTGCGGAACGGCGATTGGACGGTGCCTGAAAATCGCGGCGCGCGTGAACTCTGCGACGCCGAGACGATGGTGTTCGGCTTTGGCCGGATCGGTCGGGCTTATGCACAGCGCGCAGCGGCCTTCGGTGCGCGGATCCGGATCTTCGATCCGTATCTTCCCGAGGACGCTGCTCTGCCCGACGGCTACCGGCGCGCGACCGATATTTTGGAGGTTGCTGACGCCGACGTGATCAGCCTCCATATGCCGCTTTCAACCGAAACCGCCAACCTCTTCGATGCCACGCTCCTGGCGCAGCTCAAGCCGGGGGCGATCGTGGTGAATACCGGGCGCGGCGGCGTGGTCGATGAAGCTGCCGTGGTGGCGGCGCTGGAAACCGGAACGCCGTCGATCTACGCGACCGACGTTTTCGCAAAGGAACCGCCCGCGCGCGATGACCCGCTTCTCAAACACCCCGGTGTGATCGTGACCCCGCATTCCGCTGCAATGACGACCGAGAGCGTGCGGCGTATGGCGATGCGGTCGGCGCAGAACATCCTCGACCATCTGGACGGAACACTTTCCCCCGAGATGGTGGTGCTTCCTGTTGGCAGGGGCGTGGACGGGTAGATAGAACGTACCCCGCAGAAAGAACCGTTGGGCCTCTCAAGTTTGGAAAGAAGTGGATGACCACGCCCGGAGTCCAACAGATGCTTCAACGCAAGTTGAGGGTCCTGCGACCTATGGTGCGGGTCGGCCATGTAGCGAAGACTTGACCAAGCGTACAATTGGTTCGCCGCCCACAACGTGTCGGATATGATCTTTCCCGATCGCGAAGCCACAATCCGGCAATGCCGGACCTTCAGGGCCTTCCTGATGAGGCTTGGCCAATAAGCCACCCAGCAGTTCCCGCCTATTTGGCGAGCCCTGCCACTGGCGATGCGCGCAGCAGGGCGGACGACCGCTTTACCGCTTCGGAAAGGACACGGGTGCGTAGAGAAGCCGACAGAAATTCCGGCGCGCCGAGACGCCTGTTATTTCGGGCCAGCGGCACCGAAAATGGAAGACTCCGGTTCTACGGACGAAATGGACCCCACCCTCTCGATGGTTCCCACGCCCTACACCGCGCGCGATGTGAACCAGTTTGTGTACCACTTCGAGGTAGAGACGCAAGGACGGCCGCTTGACCTATGCCTATCCCAGTGAAAACTAACGTGCTTTAAGGGGGTTGGCTGGGGTCGCAGGATTCTTAGATAAGCTATTGATATAAAATTAAAATATAGCGCATCTTAGGATATGGTGTCAATCTCTGTGAAAAAAAACAGGAATGTGCAGCAGACCGTGCTTCAGAGGAATCGCGGGGCTGAACCTTATCTCCTTCTCCGCGAATTGCGTCAATTACTGGTGGCAAGCTGGCTTGGTAAGCAGTCCGACTGATTGCCAAGGCGTGCAAGGGACCTGCGACCCGATGCGTCCATGGGTATGAATTTGCACTGTTCCGGGCTTGGTCCTCAGTTGATCGATGGCGCTTCTCCAGGCGGTTCGACCCGCCGAGATTTATGTGGGGGCGAGGGAAAGCCGTGTTCATCGAACCAAAACGCGGCATTTCGCCGGCCGAAATGTCGTCGTGCGGCTCAGACCGGCTATTCCGCCAAGTCTTAACAATAGTCAGGTTTGCCTGCGGTCTTGGTGCCCATGCTTGCACCGCTCGGAAACCTCCCATATTTTCTGCAGTCCCAAGGCGCGAAGTTCGGAAGATCAATATGGGCTATGTGAAGACAGCGATGCTGATGGCGGCGATGACCGCGCTTTTCATGGGCGTCGGCTACCTGATCGGCGGCTCGGGTGGCGCGGTGATCGCGCTTGTCGTCGCGGCGGCGATGAACGCCTTTACCTGGTGGAACTCGGACCGGATGGTCCTGCGGATGCACAATGCCCAGCCGGTGCTGCCCGGCGACCGGATCGGCCTGCACGCCCTGACCGCCGAGCTTGCGCGCAACGCGGGCCTGCCCGAGCCGACGATCTATCTGATCGACACGCCCCAGCCCAATGCCTTTGCCACCGGTCGCAACCCCGCCAACGCGGCCGTGGCGGTGACCTCGGGCCTGCTGCAAAGCCTGACGCGGGAAGAACTGGCCGGGGTGTTCGCCCATGAGCTTGCTCATATCCGCAACCATGACACCGCGATCATGACCGTCACCGCGACCTTCGCCGGGGCGATTTCCATGCTGGCCAACTTCGCGCTGTTCTTTGGCGGCTCGCGCGAGCGGATGGGGCTGATCGGCACGCTGATGATGATGTTTCTTGCCCCTTTGGCGGCGGCACTGGTGCAGATGGCAATCAGCCGGACACGAGAATATGCCGCCGACAAGGCGGGCGCCGAGATCTGCGGCCAGCCGCTCTGGCTGGCCTCGGCACTGGAGAAGATCGCGATGGGCGCGGCCCGGATCGACAACCACGCCGCCGAGCGCCACCCCGCGACGGCGCATATGTTCATCATCAACCCGCTGCACGCGCACAAACACGACAATATCTTCGCGACCCACCCCGCGACCGAGAACCGCGTGGCCGCGCTACGCGCAATGGAGGCGCAGCGCGGTCGATCTTCGGGCACCGCCGGTCAGCGGATGTCTGGCAGTCGTGTTCCCAATACCAAAAATCGCAGACGAGCCGGGCCTTGGTCCTGACCAAGCCTTTGTCGAGCGAGGTTGATCGTGCTGCCATCGGATTGGAACTATGGCCAGGTTCATCTCTTTTCCAACTGCCTCGGTCTGCAACCGGCCCAAAGGAGACAGCCAGCCAACGCGAGTCTGCTACAATCTGGCCCGCCGTTCCGATCTTTCTCTGCGGCTGCATGATCCACATGCCGTAAAATTCACAGCGTGTGGACAAAGCGGCATATTGCTGACGCAGCCGTAACTCACGCAGAAATCGCCCTCACTCGCGGGAAGCTTTCTGCTGCGATGCAGCTCGCATCGTCAAGGCCGTCCTTGAACGTCCTCAGCAGGCGCAGAATTCACTCTGCCCTTTCTCTGCATGCCACCGGAATCCGACCGGAGCGGACGAAGGACGAATTCGCTGCACTCCTCCCCGGTGACCGCCACAAGCCCATATTTCCTGCCACAAGACCAAATCGCAAGCATCTCGAAAAGGCAGCGTTCAGAGGCTCCGACGGGGCATGCCGGCATCACCCGCAAGCTGGTCAAAGCGCCGCCGAGAACTGAGGTCAGGCCGGAGGTGACGACATAGACGAAGAATTTCGTCCGCCAGATGTCGATGCCCAGCGAGGCCGAAGCGAGTTCATTGTCCCGGATTGCCGTCAGCGCCAGCCCCTTGCGGGAGCGCAAGAGCAGGTAGACAGCCGTGACGACGATCAGCGCCGCGCCAAGTGCCAGCCAGTAGGAGAGCGCCTCGCGCGCCGAGCGGCCATCGGCCATCGAGCGCACGATGTCGGTGGGCAGTGAGGTGCCAGAGCCGCCTCCCAAGGCGGAGACCTGCGCAAAGCTCAACCGGAAGACCTCGGCCATGACCCAGGTACCGATGGCGAAATAGGCGCCGCGCAGGCGGAAGATCAGTGCCGCAACCGGGATTGAGATCAGCGCGCCCAGCACGCCTGCCAAGGCAATGGCCACCAGCGGCGGAAGCCCCGCGAAGATCGTCAGCGCAAACAGCATGTAGCCGCCGAAACCGACATAGGCTTGCTGCCCGACCGAGACCAACCCGGCGTAGCCTGCCAAAAGGTTCCAGAGCGAGGCCAGCGCGAGGTATAGGAATATCTCCCCCATCAGCCGCATGTCGGCCCGGCCCGCCCAGTAGGGTGCTGCGATCAGGATCACCGCGATCAGCGCGCCCAGAATGGCGGCGACCTTGGCGGCGCCCGAGGTACGGCTTATCCGGATATCTGTGTTCATGCCGAGATCCTCGGGAAAAGGCCGTTGGGACGCACGGCAAGAATGACGAGAAAGGCGATGTGGCCTGCCAGAAGCTGCCAGCCCGGGTTGATCGTGGCGCCCACGGTCTGGGCCACGCCGAGGATGACGCCGCCGACGAGGGTGCCCCAGAGGTTGCCCAGCCCGCCGATGATCACCGCCTCGAAGCCGAAGATCAGGCGACCACCCCCGGCCGAGGGGTCGAAACTGGTGCGGATGCCCAAGAGGATCCCCGCCACCGCCGTCACTGCCAGCGCCAGCGCCATGGCCAGCCCGAACACATGGCGCTTGTTCAGCCCCATGAGCTGGGCGATGTCCTGGTTGTCCGAGGTGGCGCGAAAGGCGCGGCCCAGAGGCGTGCGGTAAAAGGTCTATTGCAGGCCCGCGATCACTGCGACGGCGATGGCAAAAGTCAGCAGCGGCAAGACCCCCAGCGAGAGCGGCCCGAGCGCGACGGAGGCGGTTTCCAGGGCACCTGCGTCCATCTTCTGCGGATCGGCGGAATAGCCTTCCAGCAAGGCGTTCTGGATGATCACCGACAGCCCGAAAGTCACCAGCAACGGCGGCAGGATATCATCGCCCAGCGTATGGTTCAGCACCGCCCGTTGCAGCAAATAGCCGATCCCGGCCATCGCAGGCACCACCACGATCAGCGCCACCAGCGGATGCACCCCCAAGGCCACGGTCGTGGTCAGGCCAAGATAGGCTGCCAGCACGATCAGGTCGCCATGGGCGATATTGACCAGCCGCATGACTCCGAAGATCAGGCTCAGCCCGGCAGCGAAGAGCGCATAGAGCCCGCCCAGAAGCGTGCCTTGCACAACTGCATTCACGAAATCCATCATTCCACTCCGAAATAGGCGCGCGCGATGTCTTCGCGCGAGACGGCGTCGGATTTGCCTTCCAGCGACACCCGGCCCTCTTGCAGGCAATAGACGCGGGACGACACCGCCAGCGCCTTGGTGATGTCCTGCTCCACGATCACCGCCGACATGCCGCCGCCGACAATGCCGGGCAGCGCCTTGTAGATGTCGCGGATGATCACCGGCGCGAGGCCGAGGCTGATCTCGTCTAACATGATCAGTTCCGGGTTCGACATCAGCGCGCGGCCGATGGCGACCATCTGCTGCTGCCCGCCGGACAGCGAGGTCGAGGCCTGCGCCTTGCACTCTTCCAGGATCGGGAAAAGGTCATAGACCTTGCGCAGGTTCCACGGCCCCTTGCGATTGACCCGCCCGCCGATCATCAGGTTTTCCTCGACCGAGAGCGACGGAAAAAGCTGCCGCCCTTCCGGCACCATCGCGAGGCCCATCTGCGCGATCACGTCGGGGCGTTCCGCGCCGATGGCTTTGCCGCGGAACCGCACCTGTTCGGGCTTGTTACCGATCAGCCCGGAGATCGAGCGCAAAAGCGTTGTTTTGCCGGCGCCATTGGCGCCGATGATGGCCAGAACCTCGCCTTCGGAAACGGTGAGATCGACGCCGTAAAGCGCCTGGAAGTCGCCGTAGAAGGCATCGAGGCCGGTAAGTGTCAGGATCGCATCACGCATCGGCTTCAATCCCCAGGTAGATTTCCTGCACCTCGGGGCTGTCCATGATCGCCTTGGGCTCGCCCTCGGCGATCTTCCTGCCGAAATCGATCACGATCAGCCGCTCGACCACCGCCATCAGTGCGTGGACCACATGCTCGATCCAGATGATCGAGACGCCGTTGGCATGGATCGACTTGATGGTGGAGATCAGCGAGGTGCATTCCGCTTCGGTCAGCCCGCCGGCGATCTCGTCGAGAAGCAAAAGCCGCGGTTTTGCGCAGAGCGCGCGGGTCAGTTCCAGCCGCTTGCGGTTGAGCAGCGTCAGCCCCCCGGCGCGGTCATTGGCCTTGCCGAGAAGCTCGGTCTGGTCGAGCACGTCGACGCAGAGCCGCTCAGCCTCATGCCCGCGCAGACCGGCGGATTGCGTCGCCGCCACCATGGCGTTTTCGAACACCGTCATGTGGGTGAAGGGCTGCGGCACCTGGAAACTGCGCGCGATCCCGGCGCGCGACCGGCGCGCGGCACTATTCGAGGTGATATCCTCGCCGGCGAAGGTGATGCGCCCGCCATCCGGCTGCAGCGTGCCGGTGATCAGGTTGAACATTGAGGTCTTGCCCGCGCCGTTCGGCCCCAGCACACCCAGCGCTTCGCCCTGGATGAGACCGTAGGTCAGGCCATCCGCCACCGTTACTGCGCCGAAAGATTTCGAAACTCCGTTGAGTTCCAGGATCTGTGTCATGGCGATCCCCCTCATATATTGGAGATAGGCGGCGGATCACTCCACCGCCCCTTGCGATCAAAGCAGCTTCAATTTGCCGGTCAGCGGAATGTCGGGCGCATGGCTGTTGGCCACGATCTTGAGATCGAAGGCGTCGCCCTCTTTCTGCCACTGACCCGCAACCAGCGGCGTCTTGGTGACGTTGTTGATCGGGCCGTCGGACCAATCGACCCGGCCGACGATGGTGTCGAGCTTCGTCTCGGGGATCGCCGCGGCGATGGATTCGTAATCCTCGAGATCCTCGGCGCGTTTGACGACGTCGGCCACCACTTCGAACAGCGCATGCTTGAAGCCGATCGGCTGGGTCCATGGGCGGCCCGATGCGGCGGCGTACCCCTCGGCAAGCTCTTTGGCCGACGCGCCCGTCAGGGACGAGGCGAAGGGGTGGTTGGGAGACCACCAGACCTCAGAAGAGAGCCCGTCTCCACGCTCGCCGAGGGATTCGATGACCGAGGGAAAAAGCAGCGCCTTGCCGATGGTCATGATCTTGGGGTTGAACCCCTGCTGTGCTGCTTGCGACCAGAAGGTGGCGAAGTCAGGCGCGATCATGTTGCCGGTGACGATCTCGGTACCTGCGTCCTTGAAGGCGTTGATGTAATTCGAGAAATCGTCGGTCAGCGGCTGGTAACGGCCCGGGTCGGTCAGGTCGTAACCGGCGGCGGCCAGCGGCCTGGGCAGGCCAAGCTCGGCGTCGCCCCAGGCATTGCCGTCGGCGTCGTTCGGGAACAGCCCGCCGACAACCTTTTTAACGCCCGAACTGTCCCACATTTCGAGGAAGGCGCCGATCACGTCCTCGAGGCCCCAGAAGAAGTGGTAGGTATAGTCGAAACCCGTCCCCGGCACGCCGTTGCGGCCAAAGAAATAGGGCTGCCAGGGGCAGTCGGTGGTGATGCAGGGCACCTCGTTGATCTCGGCCTGGTCGGACACCGGGTTCACCGTGTCGGGTGTCGAGGCGGCGACGATGATGTCGACCTCGTCACCGAGGATCAGGTCGGCAGCAACTTCGGCAGCTCGGTTCGGGTTCGACTGGCTGTCCTTCGAGATGATCTCGATGTTCCAGGTCTTGCCGTTGTTCTCGATCCCGGCGTTGAAATGGTCCTGAACCGCGGCAAGCACATAATCGTCGGCCTCGGCAAACCCGGCCAGCGGCCCGGTGCGCGGGCTGACGTGGCCCACCTTCAGCGTCGGGGTCTGGGCATAGGCCCGGGTGCTGCGCAGGATCGCCGGCGCGGCGAGCATGGCGGTGCCACCCACCAGAAAGCCACGGCGCGAGGGTGTCTTGAAGTGTTGTCTCATGTTGTCCTCCCTTGGTGCCGGTCTCCCTCCGGCGGTTGTTGTCTCAGTCGAGAATTCCGTCGAGTTTTCTCAAGTGTGTGCCGACGCGTGCGCGCACGGCCTCGGCCTCGGCCTCGGTCCACTTGCGGAAGCCTTCGCCGCTCTTCATGCCCAGCTTGCCGTCCCTGACCAACTGTTCAAGGTAGGGCGACGGACCCTGACGGCTTTCGAGGTCGAAGAGCACGTTCTCGTGGATATCCAGCGTCAGATCGGTGCCGACCAGATCCGCGTTTTCCAGCGGCCCGAGCACGGCCAGCCGACGCCCGAAGCAGGATTTCACAACGGTATCCACCGCTTCGGCGTCACAGATGTCGCGTTCGACCAGGCTGATCGCCTCGCGCCAAAGCGCGTGCTGCAGGCGGTTGCCGATAAATCCTGGAACGTCCTTTTCGACCATCACCGGGGTCTTTCCGGCGCTTTCCAGCAGGGCATACATCCGCTCGGCCACTGCAGCGTCGGTCCATTCGGTCTTGATGACCTCGACCAGCGGGATCAGGTGCGGCGGGTTCCACCAATGGGTGCCAAGCGCGCGTTCGCGCAGTCGCAACCCTTCCATGATCCGGGTGATCTGGATGACCGAGGTGTTCGACGCCAGCACCGCGTGGTCGGGCGCATGCGCTTCGACCTCGGCAAAGATCTGGCGCTTGAGATCGAGCTTTTCCGGCGCGGCCTCGAAGACGAAATCCGCCTTGCGGACCGCAGAACCGACTGAGCTGCAAAGTTCGATCATCTTCAGCGCGCGGGCGATCTCGTCCTCGTCGGCACCCAGCACCTTGAGACTGTCGGAAATCCGCTTGGGTGCGGACTTCAGAGTCTCCGCAATTGGGTCCGAGATCGTCACGTATTGCCCGGCACGCGCCAGCGTCAGGGCGATGCCGTGGCCCATGAGCCCGGCACCGATGACGGCCATCTGTTGTTTCTTGGGAACCATCGCTCAACCCGCCGTGTAGCCACCGTCGGCATAGAGAATATGCCCGGTGTAGAAATCGGATGCCTTGGAGGCGAGAAACAGCAACGGTCCGGCAAGATCTTCCGGCTCGCCCAGACGCCCCTTGGGCACGCGGGCGAGGAAACCTTCGCGCACGGCCTTAGCCTTGTCGTCGTCGCCAAACATCCACGCGGTCAGTGGCGAGCGGAAGACGGTGGGCGCAATGGCATTCACGGTGATGCCGGTCGGGCCAAGCTCGCAGCCCAGCGCCTTGGTAATCCCGTCAACCGCCGCCTTGGAGGCACAATAGGCGGTGTAGCCCGCCGGGTGGCCCAGAAGCCCGCGCGCCGACGACACCAGCACGATCTTGCCGCCTTCGGCCTGTGCTTTCATCTGGCCTGCAGCGGCCCGCGCCAGCAGCCAGGTTTGCGTCACGTTGGCATCCATCACTGCGGTAAGCCGCGCTGCGTGAGGCACGAGAAAAGGTCCAGACGGAGTTCTCGTTCGAGCAGTAGGGATCACTCATGAGTGTTCCCTGACCGGCTCCCCGGTCGGAAGCCGTTGCCTCGTTGACAAAGCCGTGAGCACTGCGACGGAACCCGCCAAAGGTTTCGTATCAGGCGAGACGAGACCCTCAGACAGGACATGAACATGGACAATCTCTCAGACAGACCAGACCGCTTCGGCCCCGTGAGCCGCGCGCTGCATTGGAGCATGGCCGCGCTGTTCGCGCTGCAATTCCTGTCTGCTGCCGCGCATTGGGCCCTGCCGCGCGACAATGCCCTGCGGCAAACGTTGTGGAGCTATCACATCGATTTGGGGGTGACGCTGTTCCTGTTGGTGCTGTTGCGGGGCGCGTGGGCGCTTTGGAACCTCCGTCGAAGGCCACGGCATTCGGGCCTGGTGGGGCGGGCGGCGACTGCCGGACATGCGGCGCTTTATGCGCTCATGATGATCGTTCCTGTCGTCAAGATCCCGGCCGCCGCAGGCGGGACCCGCGGGCTCAGCTACCTTGGCCTCTCGATCTTCCCGGCGCGTGAGACGGCGATTGCCTGGACGCAGGCCGCAGCCGGCTGGCACGGCGGGATGGGGTGGATGCTGGCGGCGCTGGTGCTGGGACACATCGTGATGGTGTTGGGCTGGCATCGCTTCATCAAGCGTGACGACGTGCTGAGCCACATGGCCTGACAGACGCAACCGAAAATACATACCTCCCGCCACCCACCGAGGGACGATGCGGGATCAGGAGCTTGAAATACCTTGAAGAGATTCATCATCGTCCTCCTCTCGCTGGCCGTCCTGACCGGCGCCTATGCAATCGCCTTCGGCGTTCCCGTGCAAGTCGCGCAGCTTTGGGGCGGTGCCCCGGCCGAGGAAACAGCCGCCGCGCCGCGCGGCGGCCCGGATGGCGGTCCTGGCGGCGTGCGCGGGCAGGCACGGTCGACGACCGTCGTGCTCGCACCGCTGGAGGAGCACGCCTATACGCTGGTGCTGCGCACCGTCGGCAGCGCCGTGTCTCTGCGCCGGTCCGAAGTGGTGGCGACCGAAGCGGGCGAGGTTGTCGAGACCGCGTTGCAAGCCAACAAGGCGGTCGAGAAGGGCAATGTCCTGCTGCGGCTGGATGATCGCACCGAGCGCCTGACGCTGGAAATCGCCGAGGCCAACCGCGATCAGGCGCAGGCCACCGTCACCCGCTACCAGGGGCTTCACCAGAACGGCAGCGCCGTGGTGACGGATGTGGCGCTCTCCGAGGCGGAGGTTGCGCTGCGTCTGGCCGTGGCCAATGTCGGGCTGGCCGAGGTTGTGCTGGACAATCGCACCATCGTGGCACCGATTTCCGGGCGGCTGGGACTGAGCAATGTGCATGTGGGCGACCAGCTGTCGGGCGGTGACGCCATCGTGACCATCGACGACACCTCGACCTTGCTGGCGACTTTCGAGGTGCCGGAGCGTTCCATCGGGCTGCTGACCGAGGGCAAGCCGGTTCTCGTGACGACGCCGACCTACACCGGGCGCGTTTTTGAGGGCAAGGTCACCGCCTTCGACAGTCGTCTCGACAGCGTCACCCGCAGCGCCACTGTCGAGGCCGAGATCGACAATGCGGAAGGGCTGCTGCTCTCGGGCATGACTTTCGCGATCCGCATGACCGAGGAGACCGCGCCTCTGCCGGTCGTGCCCGCCACAGCGATCACCTGGGACCGCTCCGGCGCGGGCATCTGGATTGTCGAGGAAGGCCGCACCAGCCGCGCGCCCGTTACCATCCGCTACCGTGACGGCGATCAGGTCTGGATCGAAACCGAGGCGCAGGTGGGCGCGCAGATCGTGACCGAGGGCGCGGCGAAGCTGCGTGACGGGGCGCAGGTCACCACGGCGGACGCCAGCCGGGGGCCGGGCGCATGAGCTTCGAAAAACGGGCGCACAAGGCCGGGTTCGCCGATACCTTCGTGGCGCGGCCGATCTTCGGGATCGTGCTGAACCTGCTGATCGTCATCGCCGGTCTTGCGGCGCTCACCAGCATCGACATCCGCGAAATGCCCGACGTGGACCAGCCGGTCCTCTCGGTCCGCACGACTTACGACGGTGCGGTGGCGAGTACAGTGGACTCCGAGGTTACGCAGGTGCTGGAAGACGCGCTGAGCGCGCTCGAAGGCATGTCCTACATCGAGTCGACCTCCAGCACCGGCTCCAGCCGCATCACCATCGATCTGTCCGACGGCACCGATGTCGACGTCGCCGCCAACGAGGCGCGCGAGATCGTGTCGAGCACCCTGCGCGCGCTCCCGGACGACATCGACGACCCGACTGTCACCAAGAGCGACAGCAACGCCGACGCGATCATCCGCCTTGCGCTGCTGGGCGAGGCAAGCTTCGACCAACTCACCCAGATCGCCGAGGGCGCGGTCCATGAGCGCCTGTCGCTGATCGACGGCATCGCCGAAGTGACCGTACGCGGCAACCGCGCCAACGAGTTTCGCGTGGCGGCAAACCTGCCCAACCTGCTGAGCCGTGGGTTGACCGTCTTCGACCTCTCCGCCGCCTTGACCCAGTTGCGCGACGACACAGCGCTGGGGTCGCTGTCCACGCAATCACAGACCCTGTCGCTGCGTGTCGGCAACGAAGAAATCACCGTCGAGACCATCAACCAATTGCCGATCAACGACACGACCCAGGTGGCGGACGTCGCCTTTGTCCAGCTCATCCCGGAGGAGTCGAGCGTCTACACCCGCGTGAACGGCGAAACCGCCGTCAGCCTCGATATCACGCGGCAATCCGTGGGCAACACGCTGGAGATCTCCCGCGACGTGGGCGCAGCCGTTGACGAGTTGCGCAGCCAATTACCCGAGGGCGTGCAGCTTCTGGTCACCTCCGATGATGGCATCTTCATCGAAGGCTCGATCAACGAGGTGGTGAAGTCGATCCTCATGGCCACCGTGATCGTGATCGGGGTGATCTTCCTCTTCCTGCGCTCGCCGCGCGCCACGCTGATCCCCGCCGTCACCATCCCCGTGGCCCTGATCGGCACGCTGGCCGCGATCTGGCTGACAGGCTTCTCGGTCAACACCATCAGCCTCTTGGCGCTGGTTCTGGCGACCGGGATGGTGGTGGACGATGCCATCGTGGTGATCGAGAACATCATGCGCAAGCGCAAATCCGGCATGGGCGCCTTCGCCGCCGCCGCCGCCGGCACCAACGAGGTGTTCTTCGCCGTGATCTCGACAACGGCCACGCTGGCGGCGGTGTTCATCCCGATCTCCTTCCTGCCCGGTCAGGCGGGCGGCGTGTTCTCGGAGTTCGGCTTCGTGCTGGCCTTCGCGGTCACGCTGTCGTCGATCACGGCGCTGACGCTGGCGCCGGTGCTGGCGGCGCTGCTCGATCCGGGCAAGTCGCAAGCCAAGGCCACGGTTTCCACGCCCGGAGTCCTTGCGCGCACCTTCGACCGTGTCATGGATTTCGCCATCCGCACGCCGCTTCTCGTGCTTTCCGTCGCCATCGGCTTTGCCATGATCGCCATGGGGGCCGCGACGACGTTGCCCTCCTCCATCACGCCGGAGGAAGACCGCGGCTTCTTCCTCGTCCAGGCCCGCGGGGCGTCGGACACCACCGTCGACTACCTGGATTCCCAGGTCCTGCTGGTCGAAGAGATCCTCGCACCCTACCTGCAAGGCGGCCAGATCGAGACGGTGCAAAGCATCATCGGCATCGGCGGCGGCACCAGCGCCTTCATCGTCGTGCGCCTGCCGGACTGGGCCGAGCGCGACTTCACCCAGCAGGAACTCATCGCCCAGATCAGCGGGCAACTCTCCTCGGTGCCCGGCGTGCAGGTCAGCGCACGCTCGACCAACAGCCTCAACATCCGCGGGGCGGGCGGCGGGCTGGGCTTTGCCGTCACCGGCACCAACCTTGCCAATATGACAGAGGCGGCCGACAGCCTTGTTGCGGCCATGTCGCAGGACGCCACCTTCCTCAATCCGCAGCTCTCGAACAACAGCGTCGATGCGCAGCTGGAAGTCACCGTTGATACCGCGGCCGCGAGCGACATGGGGCTGAACAGCTCCGACGTCACGCAGTTGGTGCGGGCAATGGTGCAGGGCAATGTCGCGGTCAGCGTATTCTCCGATGATGTGGAGGTAGACGTCAACGTCCTCCCCGGTGGCCCGCCGATCGACGATCCCTCGGACATCGCATCGCTCTCCATCCGCCTTCCCAGCGGTGCCTACATCCCGCTGTCCACCGTGGCCTCGCTGGAAACCGTGGTCAGCGATGCGCAGATCCAGCGGCTCGGCGGAGCCTTGTCCGTCGCGTTGCAGGCCAACCTCGGCGAAGGCGTGGATCTGTCGACTGCGATGGACCGGGTGCTGGAAATCGCGGACGAGGTTCTGCCCGAGGGCATGGGCATCGCCCTCACCGGCGAGGCCGCGACGCTGGATGACACGCAAGGGGGCATGTACGCAATCTTCGGCGTTGCGCTGATCGTCGTTCTGCTGGTGCTTGCCGCCCAGTTCGAAAGCTTCGCCAGCGCGGTCGTCATCATGCTGACCGTGCCCTTCGGCCTTGCCGCCGCACTCTTGGCGATCTCGATCACCGGCGGGTCGCTGAACTACTACAGCCAGATCGGCCTCGTGATGTTGATCGGCGTGATGGCCAAAAACGGCATTCTGATCGTTGAATTCGCAAACCAGCTGCGCGAGGCTGGCGAGGATATCGACACCGCCATCCGCAACGCGCTCCGCCTGCGCATCCGCCCGGTAATGATGACGATGGTCTCCACTGTTTTCGGCGGCTTGCCCCTGATCCTGACGTCTGGCGCGGGAGCAGAGGCACGCATCGCCGTTGGCTGGGTGATCGTCGGCGGCCTTGGCTTTGCGACCGTCTTCACGCTTTTTCTGACTCCGATTTTCTACCGCTGGATCACAACCTGGGGCGCTGCACCTGGGGCCGCAGCCAAGCGGCTCAGGACCGAGACGGAGGGGATGTCAGGTGCGTAGTTTTGGACCTTTCGCCGGGGACCTGCGGTGCGGGTTCCCGGCGACGACCAGAAAAGGCAGTCCAGTGCACTATACGTGTGCCCAAGTCTGCTGCTGAAGGTGGCTCCTCGTAGAAGAGGATCCTGGGGGATGTGGTCCTCAAGGAAGAACTCATAGAAAAGTGCTGCCTGCGCTTCCTGTCTCGGCCCAACATTGGTCAACCCTCCCGCTGGACAGAAGAGTTGAATCAGCAACTTATGCTTCGATCAAGCACAAGTTTTTCAACGAAAAACGATCGTTGTCTTCGGAGTCGATGCGAAGGGCCCAAGCCGGAATTTAGCCAGTCAACTCGATGCTGTAATGCAGCTTGTCCGAAGCAGCCACTGACGAATTGCAGCATGTTGATCTTGCCCTTGGCTGTCAGGCAGACCAAGCCGCAATACTCGGGATTGCGTCCGTCAACTTCCCGGCGACCGCAGCGCATGACCTAACTGCTTTGCCGCTTCGACCGCGGCCTCGCCGCGCAGAGGCCATGCCTGCGTGAGGCCTTCGATGATTACCAGAAGCGCGGTGTCAGAGCCTCCCAGCCCGGTCGCCGTTGCGGCCCGTGTCGCCACCTCGGCCTTGTGGCGCTCAAGAAGAGCGCGGAGAGGGTGACTGCCCGGGTCGGCGGCCACGGCTGCATGAAAAAGGCAGCCGTGTGACGTCTCGGTCGCCATCCACTTGCCGACGCGGGACAGGATCGTGTCGAGCGCCGTTTCAGGCTCCCTTGGCAGGTCGTCGAAGACACGGGTGAGATAGCGCTGATGCCGATTTTCCAGTGCAGCCAAGACCATTTCCGCCCGGGACGGCGTGTATTTGTAGAGCGTGCGCAGGCTCACGCCCGCGGCATCACGCAAGTCCTCGACGCTGGGCTCGGCGAAGCCACGGCTTGCGAAAGCGCGTTCAAGCCCCTCGGATATCTTGCGCATCATATCACTCATGCTTGACGATGTAGAATGATCTCTCTACCTCCACAAGTAGAGCAATCATTCTACATCGGAGCATTTGCCAATGACACTTCCTGAAACGATGAAAGCCGTTGTCCTGACGGGCCATGGTGGGCTGGACAAGCTCGAATGGCGCAAGGATGTGCCGGTGTTTCGACCGGGCGCAGGTGAGGTGTTGATCCGTGTGGGTGCATCGGCGGTGAACAACACCGACGTCAATACCCGCACAGGCTGGTATTCGAAGGCCGTGCGGGGCGACACCGGCTCGGCCGCCGCGGAGGGCTATGCAGGCGCCTCCGATGCCGACGGAGCCTGGTCCGGTGCGCTAAACTTCCCGCGTATTCAAGGCGCGGATTGCTGCGATGAGATCGTGGCGGTCGGTGACGGTGTGGACGCCGCGCGGATTGGTCAGCGCGTGCTGGTGCGGCCCATGCATCGCCCCGCAGGCGCGGACCCGGATGCACTGGTGACCTTCGGATCGGAGCGCGACGGCGGCTTTGCCGAATACACGACCGTTGCCGATGAACACGCGCTGCGGATCGACAGCCCGCTCACGGACATCGAACTCGCCTCCTTCCCATGCGCGTTTTCAACCGCCGAGGGCATGATCCAGCGCGCCGGACTGGGCGCGGAGCGTGTGCTGATCACCGGGGCATCGGGCGGCGTCGGCTCGGCGGCCGTGCAACTCGCCAAGCGGCGCGGCGCGCATGTCACGGCGTCCACCAGCCCCGCCAAGATGGACGGGCTGAAAGCGCTTGGCGCAGATGCGGTAATGGACCGCAACGACGTATTTCAGAAAGAGGGTTTCGATGTCGTGCTCGACCTGGTGGGCGGGCCGCGCTGGCCCGAACTGCTCGATGCGTTGGTCCCCCGAGGGCGCTACGTGACCTCGGGCGCGATCGCCGGCCCGATCGTCGAACTTGATCTGAGGACACTCTATCTCAAGGACCTGGCGCTCATCGGCAGTACCCGACAGGACCCGCGCGTCTTCACTGATCTGGTCAGCTGTATCGAAGCAGGCGAGATCCACCCCGTGGTCGTTGAAACCTACCCGCTGCGCGAATTGCGCGCGGCGCAGGAAGCATTCCTCGAGAAGTCGCACATGGGAAAAATCGGGATCGTGATCGCAGGATGACGGCAACAGGAAGGGGATCGACGGCCTTCATGGGCGTCGTTCATGACGCTCATGAGGAGCATGGCCAAGGTTGTGGAAGGGCTGGTCCCTGGAATTGTCTCCAACGAGCACAAGGATCATCTGGGCGGGACAGAGCGGCCCATCAGCAATTTTATGCCCATTCCCGCCGCCTGTTCCAGCGCCGAGCGAACTATCGCAGAACCCTTGGACCCGGGTTCAGTCAGGAGAACTCTCGGTCATCAACCCTGCCGGAAAATCACATTGTCTGCGCGTATCAGTTTGCTCGAGACTGAAGGCGCGCCAGGACTTCCATCGCCGTTCGAACCTTATCGGACGGCACGAACACGTTGTCATGGTGGTACGCGGCGACCATGTTGCAGGGGATGCCAGCGTCCCCAAGTGCGGTCGACACGGCGGCCGTAAGCCCGACACCTTCCAGAGACGCATACACGTTCAGGGTGATGCATCGCATCGGGTGCTCCACATCAAGGCCTTTTTCTTCAGCCACTTCGACAGGAACGATCAGCGACATCCCTTCCTCTTCCTTGAAGGTCGATATCGCCTGGGATGAAAGTGATTTGATGAGAGCAGGGTTACCCGTCGTGATGAACACGAAAGCACCCGGTTTAAGCTTAGGCGTCATACCCGCGATCATATCGCGGGCAGTTTTCGCGACTTTCGTCATCTTTGTTCTCTCCACCAAATCTCGCCGGATCATAATCTGACTTCCTCACTGACAAGACGTCGAGTCGCTTGCTCAGAACATGCCATTATCATGGACGCTGGTCTCGGGAAGTTCCTGAAGAACGTCCCAGTGTTCCACAATCTTGCCCGTGTCATCGAGCCGAAAGATGTCGATCCCTGCATATTCCAATCCGCCCGGCCAGATTTGATGGCAATGCAGAATAACGTGACAATCCTCAGCAAAGGCGCGTTTCACTTCGACCCGCTTGCCTGGATATTCGGCGGCCATGCGCTCGAAGTAATCGATGAACCCCTGTCGTCCGCTTGCCACGTGTGGATTGTGCTGGATGTAATCGTCGCCCGCGTATCGCTCGATTGCCTCACGGGGGCGGCTATCATTGAACATCATCTTGTAAAACGCAATCACGTCGCGCTTCATGATCTCCAGATCAGTCATGACCGTGGTCTTTCGAATTGGCCGAGATGATGTCTTCCATCGCTTCGACGATCTCAGCAACTTTGGCCAGATCCGCCGCATCTTGATGTGGGGGCGCGAACTGGCCAGCGTCATTGTCGTAATAGCGCCCGGAGGCCGTGGCAAAGTCCTCGGACAGCGCGGCGCGGCGCAGGATCTCGGCGCCGATGGACAGATCGTTGCCAGCCACGCCGAAGCCTTCCTTGACCATCTTCGAGGCCAGCAGAGATCCGGGGTTCACGGCGATAAAGGCCGGTCCATCGGGATTGGCGCGGGCCAGCTCCTGCGTCCAGATGGTGATGGCCAGCTTGCTTTGCGCGTAGGCCTCCATGTGCTCAAGCGCGCGCTTGCCGCGCATCGCGTCCACGTCTACGGGCGCTTGCGCCGCTGACGACAGGTTCACGACGCGGCCATCCTTCGGGAGGATCGGCAGCAGATGCCGGGTGATCAGGTAAGGCGCAAGCGTGTTGACCACGAAGCGGAGGTCGAGGCCCCCTGATGTGCGGGTCTCGTCGGTCTTGAAGACGCCGGCGTTGTTGATCAGCACATCGATCCGATCATGACGGGCCCGGATCTCCCGGGCCAGCGCCTCGACCTCGTCCAGATGCGAGAGATCGGCGCGGTAGGTCTCGGGCGCGCCGCCCACGTCCTTTGCGGCGGCCTCCAGCTTGTCGGCGCTGCGGCCGTGCAGAAGGACGGTGTGGCCTGCCTCCGCGAGTGTCTTTGCGGTCAGCAGACCGATGCCATCGGTCGCGCCGGTGACCAGGATCGTTTTGGACATTGGGCTTTCCTCAGATTCGGAAGTCCGGCAGGATATCCTCCGCCAGCCGATGCATGGTATCTCCAATATCCGCGCCGTTAAATCGCAGGTTCAGAGCGACTTGGTTGATGCCAAGATCGCGGTTCTGCGTCAGGTAGCGCCGCAGGTGGTCCGTAGCTGACGATCCAGACTGTCTTCTCGAGGATCAAATCTCGCTCGCCCTTCAGCTGCTACTCATTCCCGCAAGCATGGCACCGAGCGCGACGAAATGGATCAGCATGATCGCCTTGTCGTTCCAAAACACACCGACCACGAACCATCCGAGAACGCCTACAAGGAACAGGTACAAGTTCCAAGGTGTCCAGCCAAAGGCCGTCGCCGTGTAGCCCATGATTTGTATGATTGACGCGGCCCATTTCACCGTGAAGGCGGCCCGCCCGCTCGAGGGTGCGGCCATCGCGACATCAGACAGCACGGCTCAGTCCCCCGTCAATCCGCAGGTTCTGGCCGGTCATGTAGCCACCACCCTCGGACGCCAGCCATGAGATCAGCGAGGACACCTCCTCCGCCTTCCCATAGCGCCCCATCGGGATGCGTGCGCGGCGGTCCTCGGTTTCGGGCAGGCTGTCGATAAAGCCCGGAAGCACGTTGTTCACGCGAATATTATCGGGGGCGTACTTGTCCGCATAAAGCTTGGTGAAGGCGGCAAGGCCCGCGCGGAACACGCCAGACGTCGGAAAGAGCGGGTCCGGTTCAAACGCCGCGAAGGTCGAGATGTTGATGATCACGCCGCCACCCTGTGCCTGCATCAAAGGCGTCACCAGCCGCGTGGGCCGAATAACGTTCAGCAGATAGACTTCCATGCCAACGTGCCACTCATCATCCGAGATTTCCAATATCGGGCCTTTGGGGCCGTGCCCTGCCGAGTTGACCAGGACATCGACACGGCCCCAGCGGTCCGCCGCGCCCTGCACCAGCGCGGCAAGATCGTCGTTCGAGCGGTTCGATCCTGTGACGCCAAAGCCACCCAACTCCTTGCCAAGCGCCTCGCCCTTGCCGGACGATGACAAGATCCCGACCTGAAAACCGTCTTCGGCCAACCTGCGGGCTGCATCCGCGCCCATGCCACTGCCACCAGCGGTTATGAGCGCTACTTTTTCTCCTGGCATTGAACTCTCCATCATTGCTTCCCTCCCGGATTTAAGGAAGTTCGGCGATCATTGCGCGCAAGAATTGATGTCGTCTGACAGCAGGAATACTATCACCACATGACCCAAATTCCGCCCCTCAATTCCTTACGCGCTTTCGACGCCGCAGGCCGTCATCTGAACTTTCGTGCGGCGGCCGACGAAATGGGCGTGACGCAAGGCGCAGTTGCGCAGCAAGTGCGACAGCTCGAAGCACATTTGGGGATACCCCTGTTCGAGCGTTTGCCCAAAGGGCTGGCATTCACATCATCGGGCCGAAGCTACCACGGGCGCGTCGTCACGGCGTTTGAAGAGTTGCGCGCCGCCACCGCGACATTGCGCCCCGAACCGGGTAGGGTCTTGGTGAGCGTCACGCCGACCTTCGCGGCCAAGTGGCTCATCCCGAATCTACCGGATTTTTCGGCGACACATCCACAGATCGACCTGCAAATCCTCGCCACTGAAAAGGTGTCGAGCTTTCATGGCGACGGGATCGATGTGGCCATCCGCCAAGGCAAGCCACCCTTCGGCGCTGCGCTGGATGCGGTTCGTCTGTTCCGACAAGAGATCATCGCCGTGGCGGCCCCCTCGCTTCTCGCACCGCACGGCTTGCCGCTTTCCCGGGAAACGCTGTCACATCTGCCGAAACTGCACGATGCGCATGATCTGTGGCCTGCGTTTCTCAGGGAATTGAAAGCGGATGATCGCGGTGGCCATGGGCTACGATTGAGCCAGACCGCCCTCACCATGGACGCCGCACTTTCGGGTCAGGGCATAGCCCTTGTCAGCAGCTTTCTCGCGCAAAGGGACATTGCGGCAGGTCATCTGGTTCAGGTAATTCCCGAGACACTTTTGGGCGACCAACACTTTTACATGTTGGCGATGCGCGGACCAAAACGCAGCCACGCGGCACAAGCTGTCGTGGAATGGTTCGCCGCGAAAGGAGAATATGCATAGCTGACTTTGGCGCGTACTTGCAGCGAGGGTACAGAATTCGCCCCGATTTCGGTTGTTTGGCTTCGATGTGCTCGCCATGCCTGCGCGATCTGTCGCACGCAGTGCAGCAGGCCCTCGATCGCTGTCCGTGCATGTGCGAGAAGCTGTCGGATATCTTCCGGCGTCGCTCCCGCCTCGAGATGCAGGTCACGAAGCACCAGGATGTCGTCGACAAGCGAAATGATCCGGGCCGCAACGTCCTTCTCTTCGAGTGCGCCGCATTCATTCCAGGGGAAGGTCGACGGGGCCTTGCGGCCAGAGATCGTGGCTTCGAATACGATCTCGTCGGTTTCCGCATCGCGAAGCTGAACGGCGGAAACTTCCCGCTGATCGCTCAATGCCACGTCGACATCCAGTGCCGCCTGCAGGGCCGTGCGTGTGCCGACAATGATCGGGAACGCGAACCCTCTGTCGTGGCCGACGTCGATGCCGTAGTCGACGGAATCCAGCAGGTCCTTCAATTCCAGAAGGCCATGGTCGGAGTAGTGCTTGTCCACCGTCGTGCCTTCAAGGTGACCGAGGATCCGCTGGCGCGTGCCGGTGTCGATGCCCAGGCCCATGAGCTTTGACGACAGCGTGCGCCGCATGGCGTAGATATCTTCGCGCGGGTCCTGCAGCTTGAGGGTCTTGAAGAGGTTCCGCAGGCGATCACCGAAGATCTGTGACCGTCGCCCGTGAGGCCGATCCGGTTGGATATCCGGAAAGAGCCAGGTTTCCCCGGACCGACTTTTCGCAACGACCCATTCCCGGAAGCCGAGGTCGAGAAGGATTTGCGGAATCGGCAGGACGCGCCGGGATTGCTCGTTCTTCAGCACCGCGTCCTCCTCGTCTCCGACGAAGAGGCAGAGTATGCCGCCCCGCCGCACGACGTCCGGCACGGCGGCCTGGAGGATCTCCTCGGGGCGCACGCCCATCGTGATCATGATCAGCGGAACCCAGTAGATCGCGTCCCTGATGATATAACGTTTGCGCGCGGTCGCCTTGCGGCTGCGCAACTTCTGCGAAGAACTGCCCAGATAAATCGGCGACCGCAAGAGGCGGGATACATGCTCAAGCGACCAGGACATGAGCCGTTTCGCGCGCGACACCCGTTTCGGAAGACCGCAGCTGGTCTTTTGCGCCTTGTGCCAATTCTGCATCCGTCCTTTGAGCTGCGCATGGGAGGAAACGACGCGATCATCTTCGTCGACATCGCGCCCGACACGCCTGCGCCCGAGCGCTGCCCGGAAAATGCGATTGAGCATGTCGCGCTGCACGAACAGGTATCCATCTGTCAGTCGTGGTGCCAGCTCCTGCACGAGCCTGCGGCGCTTGTCCGGCACCGACAGCGTGTCGAGGCGCATGATTCCCTCCAAGAGCGCGGCGTCCTTCGCGTCGGCGTCGCTGATTTCCTGGCGCGGGCAAAGCTTCCGGCCATCCTGGCCATGACGGTTGCGCCCGTGGCTTTTTCCCCACCCTTTGGGAAGCATCCAGACCATGTGCAGGAAGTCGAAGGATTGCTCGAGCACGATCGAGGTAGGCATCGGACTGCTCGGCCGGAGCGTTGCTCTCCTGTCGCGCGATCATTCCGGCCACCGCCCGTCGCACGATCTCCCGCAACATCGCCCGGACCCGGGCCTCGCTGATCGGGCTCGCCTGAAGTTCTGCCAGCACCTGTCTCTCTCCTGCCTCGATAGCGGACAGCAGGTCGACAGACCGCTTCACCGCGTCGGAGAGAACTTGGGTGCGGAGCGAAACCGACAGAAATGTCGGCGCGCCATGACGCCGGATTTCTTCCGGCCAGCGGCGGCGAAAGTGGAAGACCCGGTTTCTGCGAACCAAGTGCAAACCCCATTTTCTGCCGGTGACACGTGGCCTGCATCCGGGCCGATGTGAAGCAGTTTGTGAAGCACCGTGATGTGTAGACGGGAGGCTGGCCGCTTGATCAGTGGCTATCCCATTGGGAAGTATGGAGTTTTTTTGGTATCATTGGCTGGGGTGGTAGGATTCGAACCTACGATACACGGTACCAAAAACCGATGCCTTACCGCTTGGCTACACCCCAACGTGAGCCGCTACTTACGCAATAGGCTTAGCCGTATCAAGCCCTCAAAGTCAAAAATATCTCTTCAACAATGAATGATCTGCCGGACGCGTCGAAAGTCGTGTTCGGACCTTTCACGCCGTTCGTTTATCGTGGCCGGTCTGACCATGAAAACTATAGCAGGCCCGGCCTTTTCGTTTAGAACGATAGAGCGCATCATCGGCATCCGTGATAATCTGTTCAGCGCTTTTCGGCGTCAGACCGTCATGCATTGCGATCCCGACACTTCCCGAAACCCGGCAAATGTTATCGGCAAAGGCGACTGGCCTCTCGATACGTTCGATCAGGCGTTGGGCAAGCTGGGATAACTTTTCAGCATCAGTAAGTTGCGGAAAAATCAACAAGAATTCATCCCCACCGAATCTGACCACGGTGTCGTTTTCACGGGTGACTTCCAGCATGCGCTGCGCCACTTGCTTCAGGACATGATCGCCGGCGGCATGGCCGTGTTGATCATTGACCTGCTTGAAATAGTCCAGATCGAGATGCATCACCGATACGGCCTGATCGGTGGCCAGCAGACGCGAAAGCACATGATCCATCGCGCGGCGGTTTTTCAACCCGGTCAAGGTATCCGTAAACGCCTGCTCTTCCGCAGCCATTCTTGCCCCTTGCAAACGCTCGTTGAGCAATCGCGACGCCTGCATCGCGGCGGATTTGGCTTCGACCAGATACAGCATCTCAACAGTCAGATCCGTCGGGGCGAAATCGGCATTGGTCAGGTGATAGTCTCGAACGCTATCCACCACCGAGATCCCGAATGACAGATTCAGAATCGCGCCACCCGTTTCATCTGCGACAAGCACAGCCTTCAGACTGGTATGGGGCGGCTCTCGAAACCGGAGCTGGAGTTTGCGACCGGCAATCGCCAACAGATCCGACATCATCCCGACGCCTTGCGGGCGGTGCAGATCAAACACGTCCAGCAATCGTTTCCCGACAAGCGGGTCCCCGATCCGTAATTTCGCCAGAGTTGGACCGACATGTCGAATTTGTCCGGTCGCATCCACGGTCAGGTGCATCGGACAAAGAATATCAAGAATACGGTCAGACGCCATCTACATCGCCTCCGCCCGTATGATTGACACGCGCGCCCAGATCGAAACTGCGACCGACCGAATATTCAGTCTCGAAGAGAGTGATCTCTACAAATTCTTCAGTCCCATCTCCCTTTCCGAAATCGAGGCAGGCAAGCGTGCCGTAATCATCCGCCAAGGTTCGGAGCAAACCAACCAGCACATGTCCAAAACCCGGCATCCGAGAACGACAGATCAGCCGAAATTCGGTCGACCCGGATTCGTGAAGCTCTAGCTCTGGCAGTTCAAGGTCAGAAACGGCAAGTCGCGCCCTTTCAGGAAGATCGTCCAGTGAATGCAGAAATTCGATGAAATCTCCGCCCCCGAAGCGCAACAGCCGTCGCAGGGATTCATTGTTGGGGTGGGACACAAGGTATGTCCCCATATCTTCCAACAGTCCGGCGCGAGGCTTTGCCAGTTCGGCACTGCATGCATCAAGGAAAACGCTGGTCAAGTCGTCTTCGTAGACCAACATAGACTCGAAGCTGAGAACCCCGCTATCCGTGCGATGCGCTATACGATCCCAAACCTGTGGGCCATATGTGTCACGCACGAAACACTGAATCGTCCGGTTGATTAGGCCATGCATCAATTTCATCCCTATTCTCAGGGCCAGCTTGACACGCGCTACATTAAGATTCGTTGAATCTCTGGCGGTCCTTCTTTTCTTGATCCCTCCGGTTGCGGTGCTGCCGCCGAAAGAGCGCCACAGCAATCATCTCTGCTCGCGCGCAATCAATCCTATTACGGCCGAGGCGATGGCACACAACCTGCGGCATTCAACTTGGGAAATGCCGCAGAGCATCTTGGCGCGATCATTGAAAAAAATCGGTTCAAACGAAACAAACAATGGATAGATTTTCGGAGGCGTCAGTTGGCGGGCCCACCGTTGATCCGTAATCATCAGACTGCCGCGGGGGTCCCGATGTATCAGCGGCAGATCCGAACCGCATGGACGCAACACGTCAATGCGGCGAGAGATAGTCGGCAGAAACGTAACCGGTGACTGACGGTGCCTGTGCCAAAGAGACCCGACACCAGAGCTGGCCCAACTCGGTCACACAGTCGCGGCGGATCACTTCGGTGCCGTCCGGCAAGCCCAGAATTACTCTAAAGCCAAGTCCGGGGCCGCCACGCAGCTTCAAAAGCTCATCCTGCCCGGCACCTTCAACCAAAGTCCGCCCGCCTGCGCCATGACTGCACCCAGCGACGAGTACGAAAGCGAAAAGCACAATAATCTTAGTTCGGTTCATGGTTTGACCTCGGTCGTTCCGGGCGTGCGCCCTGTTTACACGGCTTTGCCACACGAATTCATGTTTGGACGTAAATTACCGGGTCCGTAATGGGTCTGTCGACAGAAGTATAGTGAGCTACTCCCTTTCCTCGCGACGCATTGGTATGTCGCGCAATACCATCACAAATTATTTGAATGCAGGCAGGATTGAGTCGCATTTTATGGCGCGAGAGCGGCAAAGCAAACTTGATCCGTTCGCCGAACAGCTTGCCGATCGATTAAAGAGGCTCTGTTGCGCAAGTCCGTTGAAGGGTTAGTCTTGTAAAACGTATGCGCCGTCCCCGTCCCATTGATTTCTGCGGTTCCGTTGCACTGAGCCAACGGCGAGTTTCGTTCTGAGTATTCAGAAGGAGACGACGATGG
>NZ_FWYD01000005.1 GCF_900176485.1 Primorskyibacter flagellatus | reverse complement strand
GGCGTCCCCTTGGTGCATCTCTGCGCCGCCGGTGAAGGGGGTTCTACGGCCAGTGCACAAAACCCGCAAGCACTTTCTTATAGAAAATATGGATTTTTTATGAATTTTTCCATTTCTCTTTATTTTCAATGCGTTGTGTTACCAAAAACTAGCTCAATCTGCGGCGTGGGCGCACGCTAGTGTCTCAAGGGCGCGGAGAGCGACCAAATGTAGTGGTCTCTACTAGCCAAACCACAATCCGCCATGATTCTGCGGCGCGGCATTGGCGACTCGGCCGAGTCGAAACGCCATGTATTTGCCCTCTCCGGCCACTGAGAGTGATTCATCGATTTGCAGCTGCTTACGGGTCAGCCTGTTTGCTGACACCGCGGTGGGATTATACACAGCGCCAGACAAACCAGAGGGCCGACAGAATACCCCGCAGGTAGACCGACCATAGCGGCAGTTTCCGTAGAAACCTGTTCACCAACCGACCGGACCCATCCTGAACCTGCCAGAGAAGTTCGCTGGCATACCTGGTTTGGGCATCGTCATTGGTCAGAGCTTCTTCGACAAGCTCATGTCAGCATAAAGCGAGGCGACCCTATCCCTTTAGCTGCCGTTCCGGACGGCAAGCGCAACCGCTCTATATCTCTGACGCTTCATTGCATTCTCGCCCCGCCCTTCCTGCTTGATCCTCGCCCCGGCATCCTCGACAGTGACTATCGGGCTGGACAAACCCGAACCAGCGGACAAGCTTGTCAAATGTGCAGAATGGAAAGAGCCATGATGAACTTCAATACGCTTCTGTTTGCCGCCGCCGCTTTGGCAGCCACTTCTGCTTTTGCGCAGGATGCGGTGACCTACACAGTCGAGCAAAGCTTCGACGATGTGACCTTCGGATTGGAAAGCGCGATTCTAGATGAAGGGCTGGTGATCGATTCCGTCAGTCATGTCGGTGAAATGCTGGAAAGAACCCGCGCTGATGTCGGATCGGATGTCGTTCTTTACACCAACGCCGACGTCGTGTCGTTCTGCTCTGCCGCGCTGTCGCGCCAAGTGATGGAGGCGGACCCGATGAACATTCAGTTCTGCCCCTACGATATCTTCGTCATGCAACGACCCGAGAGTCCTAACGAGACCACAATCGGCTATCGCAGTTTTCCCGACGGCCCGATGAAAGAAGTCGAAGCGCTTCTTGATCGCATCGCGCGTGCGGCCGTGGGAAAAGACTGATCCCATGAACAGCACAGCCCGCCAAGCGTCTCGGCGGGCTGTCTAGAAATGCACGAAGCAGTGCGCCTCTTGTCCAGTCCTTCGCAGCAAGGTCCCGGCTCGGGGGCCGGGACGCGACGTTTCAGACCTGACCGGCGTGCCCCGGACTTGATCCGGGGCCTTGCAGCCAGTCGTCAGTGGATAACGGCATCGTCAGGCTTGGGACGATTGGATGCGCCGATCCGGTCACCTATAATCAAGCCGTCGGCCCCAGCGCCCACCGATATTGCTGCACCTTCCACCACATCTCCTGCCAGGATCATTTCGGCCAGCGGGTCCTGCAAGGCGCGCTGAATCACCCGCTTCAACGGCCGCGCGCCAAAGACCGGATCATAGCCTTCGTCCGCCAGCCACTTCTTTGCTTCCGCGTCGACGGAGAGCGTGATTTTTCGACCAACCAGACGCTTGAGCAGACGTCGCAACTGGATTTCCACGATTTCGGTCATATCCTCGCGGGCAAGCCGGTCGAAAATGACTGTTTCGTCCAGACGGTTCAGGAATTCCGGGCGGAAATGGGCCCGCACCGCATCCATCACATCACGTCGCGCCGCACCGCTGTCAGCCCCTTCGGGTAATTGGCTGAGCGCCTGCGACCCCAGGTTCGACGTCAGAATGATCAGCGTTTGCTTGAAGTCCACGGTCCGGCCCTGACCATCGGTCAGCACACCATCATCGAGCACTTGCAAAAGGACGTTGAACACGTCCGGATGCGCCTTTTCGACCTCGTCGAACAGCACCACCTGATAGGGGCGCCTGCGCACGGCCTCGGTCAGAACACCGCCCTCGTCATAGCCGACATATCCCGGAGGCGCGCCGATCAGACGAGCGACCGAATGCTTTTCCATGAACTCCGACATATCGATGCGGACCATGGCGTTGTCATCGTCGAACAGGAACTCTGCCACGGCTTTGGTCAGTTCGGTCTTGCCGACACCGGTTGGCCCGAGGAACAGGAACGACCCAAGCGGACGATTTTCGTCATTAAGACCCGCACGCGCGCGGCGCACCGCGTTCGCAACCGCCTTGACCGCAGTGTTCTGGCCAACGACGCGGCGATGCAGGTCATCCTCCATCCGCAGCAGTTTTTCACGGTCGCCTTCCAGCATCTTCGAGGTCGGAATTCCGGTCCAGCGCTCGACCACTTGCGCGATCTGCTCGGGCCGCACGGCCTCTTCAACCATGACGCCGTCTTGCTGTTGCGTCTCGGCCGTTTCCAACTGCTTTTCAAGCTGGGGGATCACCCCGTAGGACAACTCACCGGCCTTTGCCAGATCACCGTTGCGCTTGGCAATCTCCAGATCCGCACGCGCGCGATCCAGCTGTTCCTTGATATCGCGGGCAGAGGCAAGCTTGTCGCGTTCGGCCTGCCAGTTCGCAGTCATTTCGGCGGATTGCTCTTGCAGGTCGGCCAGATCCTTTTCCAGCTTTTCCAACCGGTCGCGCGAAGCCTGATCGTCCTCTTGCTTCAGCGCCTCCGCCTCGATCTGCATTTGCAGAATGTTGCGGTCCAGTTGGTCCAACTCTTCCGGCTTGCTATCCACTTCCATACGCAAACGGCTGGCCGCTTCGTCCATCAGGTCGATGGCCTTGTCGGGCAGAAACCGATCGGTGATGTAGCGATGCGATAGCGTCGCGGCCGCCACCAGCGCGGCGTCCGAAATCCGCACCCCGTGGTGAAGCTCGTATTTCTCCTTGATGCCCCGCAGGATGGAGATCGTGTCTTCTTCCGTGGGTTCTTCAACCAAAAGCGGCTGGAAGCGACGGGCAAGGGCCGCGTCCTTTTCCACATGCTTGCGGTATTCATCCAGCGTCGTGGCACCGATACAGTGCAACTCGCCCCGCGCCAAAGCAGGCTTGAGCAGGTTGGAGGCATCCATCGCCCCATCTGCCTTGCCGGCCCCCACAAGCGTGTGCATCTCGTCGATGAACAGGATGATCTCGCCAGCGGCAGCGGTCACTTCGGACAGCACGGCCTTCAGGCGTTCCTCAAACTCACCACGATATTTCGCACCGGCAATCAGCGCGCCCATATCCAGCGACAGCAGGCTCTTGTTCCTCAGGCTTTCAGGCACGTCACCGTTGACGATGCGCAGCGCAAGTCCCTCGGCAATCGCGGTCTTACCGACGCCGGGCTCCCCGATCAAAACCGGGTTGTTCTTCGTCCGGCGGCTGAGAACCTGCATGGCGCGGCGAATTTCCTCGTCTCGGCCAATGATCGGATCAATTTTGCCCTCACGCGCACGCTCTGTCAGGTCGAGCGCATATTTCTTCAGCGCGTCATAGCCGTCTTCTGCCGAAGCACTGTCGGCGGTGCGGCCCTTCCGAATATCGTTGATGGCTTCGTTCAGCCCCTGCGGCGTCACGGACCCCGCTTCCAGCGCGGTTTTCGCGGCAGATTTCACCATCGCCAGTGCGGTCAGCATACGTTCAACAGGCACGAAACTGTCACCAGCTTTCGTGGCCAGTTTTTCGGCCTCGTCCAGAACCTTGCCGGTAGTGCTGTCCAGATAGACCTGACCCGCATCGCCGGAAACCTTTGGAATTTTTGACAGCGCCAGTTCCAAGGCTTCGACAACACGTTCAGGCGAACCACCCGAGCGTTTGATCAGGTTGCTCGCCAGCCCCTGATCGTCGTCCATCAATGCTTTCAGAATATGTTCCGGGCTCAGCCTTTGGTGGCTTTCCCGCATCGCGATCGTCTGCGCGGCTTGAATGAACCCGCGCGCGCGTTCCGTGAACTTCTCCAAGTTCATCGTCTCTCTCCTTCGTTAAGCGCCCATATCTCACCATGCCTGCAAGGCAGCACATGGCCTGTTTGGGCCTTCCACAATAAGGTGGCGTTACCGCCTCCCCGATTCAAGTCCCTCACCCCCCGAACATTGCATTTTTTGAATGTCATTTGAGGCATCTGTGAAAACTGAATGCGCCATCACGTCCCGGCCTTCACCTGCGTGCAGCCCCGGCGCACCGGGCCGAACTTTGTTGCAGGAAGACTGCGCTGCCAATCGTAATATTCTGGTGTCGCAACACCGATCCTCGCCACTTTGTCGAAGCACGCTTGACCTTCGACCTGACGTACCGGAAAAGACCCAAACCCCCATGTGAAAGGCTTGCCCCATGTCCGATGACCGCTTGATCGTCGCCCTTGACGTACCCAACGCCCTGATGGGGCTGGAACTGGCGAAAACGCTTGGGGATACCGTGTCGTTCTACAAGATCGGGCTGGGCATGCTGACAGGTGGCGGCCTGGCACTGGCCAACGAGCTTAAACAGGAACACGGCAAACGTATTTTCCTTGATATGAAACTGTTCGACATCGGTGCCACGGTCGAGGCAGCGGTACGCGGACTGTCCCAGTTCGACCTCGATTTCCTGACCGTGCATGGCGACCCGCATGTGGTCCGCGCGGCGCGCGAAGGCGCTGCGGGCAGCGATATGAAGATCCTGGCAGTCACCATCCTGACGTCGCTTGATCGCGCCGATCTGGATGCCTCCCTTATCCGGGCGGGCGATATGTCCGATCTGGTGGCAGAACGCGCCGGGCGGGCCTTCGAGGCGGGTGCCGATGGCGTCATCAGCAGCCCGCACGAAGCGGCTGTGGTTCGTGCGCTGCCCGAAGCGAGCGGCCGGTTGATCGTGACGCCGGGCGTGCGGCCGACAGGCACCGACAAAGGCGACCAAAAACGCATCGCCACGCCGCGAAGCGCCATTGACGCAGGGGCCGATCACATCGTCGTCGGTCGCCCAGTCTGGCAAGCCGAGGATCCAGCGAAATCCGCGCGCAAGATCGTGGCAGAGCTGGCCTAGGAAGGCCAAACCGACCGTATCGGGAACAAATTCGACCGAATGGGAGTTATTGCATCACAATCAAGGCTCAGGAGGCCGGTACGATGCAAAACCCTCTCGCCCAGATCAGCGAAGTGACCTACAACGCTGCCAGCCAGTGTTTCGAGGCTGTCGTGACCCTGCATATTGGCAGTGCCCTTGTCCACATCGCCAGCGCATTTCATGCGCCCATGAATACATCATTCAAAATTATTTCCGGCGGATTGACCCGTATCGCGTTACGCGACATGGAGAATGGAAATGCGCTTCTGTCGCGCCGCGTCGCCCGTGCCGCAACACGCTACGAACAGGAAACCCCACGCTGGAAGACCCAACTGTCGGGACAGCGCGCTGCCTGACTGCCACGCACCGGTCTAAGTCTTTGAGCGCCAGTCTAAATAACGCGCAAGTTGATCGCGGAAATGCGGGATGGCGTCGGAACGACTAAGAAATTCGCTCGGTTCAATCAGACCCCAGCCCAACCCCTCGTCGCCAAACACGATGTCGGCTGCGGCCTTAGCTGGCATGTGTGCAACAAAGAACCAGACCCGGCCATGGGGCCGCTGATGAGAATTACGCCACACAATTTCGGCCGGATCGATCATCAACCCAACCTCCTCACGCGTCTCGCGTAACGCGCAGGTTTCAGGTGCCTCCCCATCCTCGCGCCCACCGCCCGGCCAATCAAGGTATCCGGGCCAGGGAATTCCCTTGGTGTGGTCGCGGCGGATAACAAGCAATTGCTCTCCGATAAACAGGATAAGCTTTGCCCCACTGAAATTCGTATCGTCTGGCATGTCACTTCTGCTAAAAGGGCGCTGTACCGCTGATAGCAAGCCCTACCCGGAAATACGACCATGCCCGCGCTATGCCGTGACTGTCTGACCCGTTTTGACGCCGGACCGCGCTGTGCGGCCTGTCACAGCCGTCGCGTTGTGCAGAATCCAGAGCTGTTCGAACTGTCGATCGCTCATATGGATTGCGATGCCTTCTACGCCAGCGTCGAAAAGCGCGACAATCCAGAGTTGGAAGGCAAGCCCCTTATTATCGGCGGGGGACGGCGGGGCGTGGTGTCCACCGCGTGCTATATCGCGCGGATCAAGGGCGTCCGGTCTGCGATGCCGATGTTTCAGGCGCTGAAACTTTGCCCGGAGGCTATTGTCGTCAAGCCCCGTATGTCCGCCTATGTTGATGCCAGCCGCGCAATCCGCGCGATGATGGATGAATTGACCCCGACCATCGAACCGCTTTCACTGGACGAGGCATTTCTGGACCTGACTGGCACCGAACGTCTGCATGGCGCTCCGCCTGCGGTTATGCTGGCCCGCCTGATCCGGCGGATGCGGAACGAACTGGGACTGACCGGATCCATCGGGCTGTCGCATAACAAATTCCTCGCCAAGCTCGCCTCTGATCTCGAC
Source organism: Primorskyibacter flagellatus (assembly GCF_900176485.1). Taxonomy (GTDB): domain Bacteria; phylum Pseudomonadota; class Alphaproteobacteria; order Rhodobacterales; family Rhodobacteraceae; genus Primorskyibacter; species Primorskyibacter flagellatus. The sequence goes on along the minus strand of NZ_FWYD01000005.1, from coordinate 195,275 downwards.
AAACCGCACGGGTTTTCGGTGATCGACAAGGCCGGGACGCAGGCATTTTTGCGGCCGCGCCCGGTGCGCCTGATCTGGGGCGTGGGGCAAGTTGCGCAAGCCGCTCTCGACAAGGCGGGCATTCACACATTTGACGACCTGCTGCGCTGGGACCGGCGCGACCTGCACGCGCGCTTCGGGTCCATGGGCGACAGGCTTTGGCATCTGGCGCGGGGCGAGGACCATCGTCGGATTTCGGCCCACAGTCCGATGAAGTCGATCTCGAACGAAACCACGTTCAATGAGGACACGTCCGACCCGGATATTCTTGACGGCCACCTGTGGAGGATGTCGGAAAAAGTGGCGGACCGCGCCAAGGCAAAGGCAATGGCCGGGCGCACTGTAACACTTAAACTCAAACGAGCGGATTTTTCGCTGATCTCGCGGCGGGTTACGCTGCGCGACGCCACGCAAATGGCCGATACGATCTATCGCACCGCGCGAGGACTGTTCGATCAGGTCGGCAGCGTCGGGCCCTACCGGCTGATCGGCGCAGGCATTTCCGACCTCTGCCCGGAAGCAGACGCCGACCGAGCGCCAGACTTGTTGGATCCGACAGCCGCGCAACGCGGACAGGCCGAGCGCGCGACCGACCGCATTCGCGCACGCTTCGGCCCCGACGCCATTGTCAAAGGGCGTGCGCTGCGCTGAGCCGACTACATCACCTCGTCTTCCTCGTCGGTTGCCGAGATGCCTAGTGCTTCCAACCCGTTTTCCAGATTATCAGACAGATGCGGCGTTCCGATCAGGTAGTCGGCGGTCGGTGTGGTGGCCTCTTGTTTTGCGGTTTGGATCGCCTCTTGCAGATCCTCCACCTCGAAACTGCCGCGTCCTATCCACATGACCGCCACCAGTTCCGCCTGCTCATCCTCGTTCAGCGCGTCGATGAAGGCCCGCAATTCAGCTTCGGCGCGGCCAAGTTCCCGCGACATGACGATGATTTGCGCGACCTTTCGGGTGCTTATGTCCAACATGGCGCATCTCCTCTTTTCCTGCATCTACCCCAGACTGGTGCGCAAAGCCTGCGCCTGTCCTTGATCCTGCGCAAGATGAGCCTACCCGAAAATACGGAAATACAGCCAATCAGGCATCAACTGGCTGCCGCGGAACACCATAGAGAACAGCCACGGAAAGCTGCGCTTGAAGGCGCGGCTGTTCATATGCGCAAAGACCTGATCCGCCGCCTCGTCAGGCTCCATCAAGAAAGGCATGTCGAAATCGTTCTTGTCGGTCAGCCGCGTCCGGATGAAACCGGGATTGGTGACTTGCACCTCGACGCCCGTCTTGCGCAGATCGCATCGCATCGATTCCGCCAGCGCAAGGATGCCCGCCTTTGACGCGGAATAGCCTATGGCACCCGGCAGCCCGCGAAAGGCCGACAGGCTGGCCGTCAGAACGATATGCCCCGCCCCCCGATCAACCATCTGCGGCACGACTCGGCCCAAAACGCGGAATTGTCCGGTAAAGTTCACATCCGCCATGGCAATCCCGTGATCGTGGTCCCACTCCTTTGCGTCCATCGGCCAATAGACACCTGCAAGAAACACCATCCCGTCGATGACGCCAATCGCTTCGACGGCGGCGTCCACAGAGGTTTGATCGGCAACATCCACCACCTGCACCTGCGTCGCACCGGACAGTTCAACGGCCAGTTTCTGCAATGGCTCTTCTCGGCGGCCCGACAAGATCAAGTCTGCCCCTGCTTCACTCATCTTGAAGGCAAGCGCGCGGCCCAACCCTTCGGATGCACCGATGATCCAATAGCGTTTGCCCGCCCAATCCCGCATCAGGAGACCGTCCTGTCTTGATTGGGGTGCATCTGGGCAGACACATCTTGATCCGGCGGCGCGGGACGGTTTCGGTATCTTGCCCCTTTCCACCACAGCTTTAGCGCCTGCCAGTGGATCAGGCCCAGAACCCGCCGGGACCCGAACGGCCGCCGCAGACAGGCCGCGAGAATACCGCGATTGGTCAACCGTTGACGTGGGCCAGTCAAGGTGGCGACCAAGCCGCCATTTCCGGTCAGGTAGTCGATCCAGATGCCGATCCGATCTTCGCGGATGTCGAAGCGAAACGTATAGCTTCCCTCGACCGGCTGAAACGGCGAGACATGCAACAGCTTTGCCGCAGGCAATCGGTCCTGCGACGTGATCGCTGCACCGTCCTCGCGCCTGACCAGATAACTGTGTCGGTCGCCGAACGTGTTGGTCACCTCGGCGATAACTGCACATATGCCGCCAGATGCATCGTGGCACAGCCAAAAACTGACCGGATTGAAGACATGCCCCAGCACACGCGGCTGCGTCAGCAACAGCACCCGCCCCGGCAGGTCCAGATCATGCGCCGCCAACACCTCGCGGACCCATTCCGCACCCCGCCCCTGCTTGGGAAAACCGCCATGATCGCTTGCATGCAACGACGTCAGGTTGCCCCGGCCCAGCGAAAACAAAGCAGGCATTTGCGCTGCGTGCTCGGGATCAAGAAGCACATAGTCCACCGAATATCTAAAGGCGTTCTCCACCCCGCCCTTGCGACTGTGGAACGTATGGCCGGGGATATGATCGACGTGTTTCATGCGGCCTGTTCGACCGCATCGCGCGCACGGATCGCCTCGCTGACATCAAGCGCGGATTTCAACCCGTCCTCATGGAAACCGTGCCGCATCCAGGCACCGGTAAACCACGTTCTGCGGGTTCCGTTCATCGCGCGCACCTCTTCTTGAGCCTTCAACGCGGGAAGATCAAAGACAGGATGGCGCAACGTGGTCTGATCATAAATCAACTCCTCGCGGATCGGACGGGTCGAATTCAACGTCACGAACATCGGATCTTCCTGCGGGATCGGCTGGAGGCTGTTCATCCAATAGGTCAGATCGATCCGGTCAAAGTCCCGACGGGCATCCTCGGCGTAATTCCACGAAGACCAACACGCCCGCCTACGCGGCATGATAGCCGTATCCGCGTGCAAGGTCACCTGATTGGGCTGATAGCGGATCGCACCCAAGGCCGCTTGTTCCTGCGGGGTGGCATCCGACAGCAGCCTGAGCGTATCGTCGGAATGGGTGGCAAAGATCACATCGTCAAAGATTTCCCATTCACCGCCTTCGGCACGAATCTCGACGCCAAAGGCGGTGCGCCTCACACCGGCAACCGGCGTGGACGGGCGCGGGGTCACGGCACGGCTGCGCAACGAGCGTTCGAGACGCCGAACGTATTCCACAGATCCGCCCTTCACCGTCCACCATTGATGCTGTCCGGTGTGGCTAAGCAAGGCATGATTCTCGAAAAACTGGATCAGCGCATGTGCCGGAAAATCGAGTATCTTGTCGGTCGGGGTGGACCAGATCGCGCCTGACAAGGGCAGCAGATAGTAATCGCGAAACCAGTCGCCGGTTTTCAACTCTGTCAGAAAATCGCCCAACGGCTGGCTTCTGTCAGTGGCAGCGTCCAAAGCGCGCGCATTGAAGCGCATGATGTCGCGCACCATTCCGATGAAGCGCGGCTTCAAAAGATTCGATCGCTGAGCAAACAGCGCAGCCATATTACCCAGCCCGTATTCCATCGCACCGCCGTCCAGCGAGGCACCGAAGCTCATGTTGCTTTTCACGACGGGCACGTCGAGTCGTGCGAACAGCTTTGTCAGCGTCGGGTAGTTGGCATAGTTAAAAACGATAAACCCGGTGTCGACCGGCTGATCCCCGTTTCGACCGGCAACGATGGTCCGCGCGTGGCCGCCCAGTTTTTCACCAGCTTCGAACAGCGTCACCCGGTTATCGTCGGCAAGAAAATGCGCGGCCCCTATTCCAGAGATACCGGCCCCGATCACGGCGATGTTTCCTGGGCGTGCCGTACTAGCTTCGAAGGGCATCAAATTTCCTGTCGTTCAAGTTGTCTACAGGCTTGTTACGGCTCGCCTTCGCGATTGGATGTAAAGAAAAATCCGCAATGTTGATCCGACCGACACTGACAAGCGTATTCATGGCATGTTAAGCAACGCTGAACACTCAAGGCCGCAGCCAAAGCACGTCTGTTTCACGCAGATGCCACAAGCTGCGCATCCAGTTACGACGCCGGAGAAGATTTGCGTGAAAGGGACAAAGCGCAGCAACGCGACCGACTGGGTAGATCATGTGCGGCGCATTCGTGACCGTCAGGATCAGCAGGCGTTCCGCGAGTTGTTTGAGCATTTCGCGCCGCGCGTGAAAGGGTTCGTGATGCGGGGCGGCACCGATGCCGCCTTTGCAGAAGAATGCGCGCAGGACGTGATGGCCACGCTCTGGCGCAAGGCGCACCTGTTCGACCCCAGTCGCGCCAGCGTGTCGACATGGGTTTTCACGATTGCACGGAACCGCAAGATTGACCTGATCCGCAAGCAACGCCGCCCGGAACCCGAAGATCTGACCTGGGGACCCGAGGCCGAACCGGACCAAGCCGACGTTCTGGGACTGCAACAGGAAACCGAAGAACTGGGGCGCGCGATCGCCGCCTTACCCGAAAAACAGCGCAACTTGATCGAAAAAGCGTATTTTGGCGATCTCAGCCACAGCGAGATCGCAGAGCAAACCGGCCTTCCGCTTGGCACGATCAAATCTCGCATAAGACTGGCGCTCGACCGTTTGCGCCACGCAATGAAATGACCACGACGATGATAAAACACCATATACCCGATGATCTGCTGATGCGTTATGCGGCGGGCACGCTGCCCGAAGCGTTTGATCTGATCATTGCCGCGCATATTTCTATGTGCGACGAATGCCGCGCGTCGGCCGAAAGCCTTGATGCCATCGGTGGAAACCTGATCGATAGCTGCGGCACGCAGGCCATGTCGGATGACAGCTTCACCCGGACGCTCGACCTGATCGGGTCTGACGCGTCCATCCCGCCCCGTCGCAACAGTGATCCGTCATTGCCTGTGCCATTGGCCGATTACGTTGGCGGGTCGCTCGCATCGGTGAAATGGCGTCCAGTCGGGATGGGCGTGAAGCAGGCGATTCTGCCTACAGGCCCAGAGGCTACGGCACGATTGCTGTTCATTCCGGCGGGCACGGCAGTGCCGGATCATGGCCATTCGGGGACAGAGCTGACCTTGGTTCTGCAAGGCGCGTTCGAAGATGCGACCGCGCGATTCGAGAAGGGCGACGTGGAAACTGCCGATGCTGATCTGGAGCACACGCCGATAGCCGACATCTCCGAGGATTGCATCTGCCTGGCCGTCACCGACGCCCCGTTGCGGTTCAAGGGTTGGTTGCCGCGCCTTGCGCAGCCTTTCCTCAAGATCTGATCCTGCACCGCCCGGCGTACAAAAAAACCGGCAAAGGGCTATGCCCTTGCCGGCTGTTCTATTTGTTGGACGGCTGATTCAGCCCTTCATCGAATCCCAGAAGTTCTTGACCGATTTGAAGAACGTCGAAGATTCTGGGTTGTTCTCTTCGCTCAGGTTTTCAAACTCGCGCAGAAGTTCCTTTTGACGGCTGGTCAGGTTAACCGGCGTCTCAACTGCAAGCTCGATGAACATGTCACCGGCAGAACCGCCCCGCAAACCGGGCATTCCTTTGCTGCGCAACCGCATCTGCCGTCCGGATTGGCTGCCTGACGGAATTTTGACGCGGCTGCGTCCGCCGTCGATTGTCGGCACCTCAATATCCCCACCAAGTGCTGCTGCGGTCATTGAAACCGGAACCCGGCAAAACAGATTATTTCCTTCGCGCTGGAAAATATCATGCGCCGACACTTCGATGAAGATGTACAGATCACCCGGAGGCCCGCCGCGCAGGCCCGCCTCGCCCTCACCTGCCAACCGAATACGGGTGCCCGTTTCGACGCCCGCAGGAATATTGACGCTCAGCGCGCGCTCTTTCTGAAGACGCCCGTTGCCGCCGCATGTGGTGCAGGGGTTCTTGATAATCTGGCCCAGACCGGAACAGGTTGGGCAGGCGCGCTCGACCGTGAAGAAACCTTGCTGTGCGCGGACTTTGCCCATACCGGAACAGGTCGGGCACGTCGTCGGCTCTGCACCGCCTTCGGCACCTGATCCACTGCAAGACCCACATTGCACCGAAGTCGGCACATTGATGGTTTTCTGCAATCCATTGAAGGCTTCTTCCAGCGTGACGCGCAGGTTGTAGCGCAGATCCGCACCACGGGCCGCGCGCTGTCGACCACCACGGCCACCACCGTTGCCCATGAAATCGCCAAAGAGATCATCGAATACATCCGAAAAGGCGCTGGCAAAATCACCCTGCTGGCCGGAGTGGAAGCCGCCGGGCCGTCCGCCACCGCCGCCCATGCCACCTTCGAAGGCGGCGTGGCCGAAGCGGTCATAGGCCGCCTTTTTCTCGGCGTCCTTCAGGACCTCATAGGCCTCGTTCACTTCTTTGAACTGGCCTTCTGACTCGGGATTGTCGGCGTTGCGATCGGGATGCAGTTCCTTGGCCTTACTGCGATAGGCCTTCTTGATCTCGTCCGCAGCAGCGCCCTTCTTGATCCCGAGAACATCATAATAGTCGCGTTTCGACATTGTCGTTCTCCTTATCGCGGAACGAAACGGGCCGGCCCGATGTCCGGACCGGCCCCGAATGTTCCGCAGGCGCGGCCTTAGGCCCGCTTGCTGTCGTCAAGATCCTCAAAGTCGGCATCCACGATATCATCGTCGGCACCGCCTGCATCATCAGCAGCAGAAGGACCGTCTTCACCGGCTTCCTGACTGGCCTTGTAGATCGCTTCACCCAGCTTCATCGCAGCTTCGGTAACGTTCTGGATACCCGATTTAATCTTATCCGCGTTTTCGGTTTCCATTTCGTCTTTCAGCGCGGCAATGGCCAACTCGATCGCCTCGACAGTTGTCGGATCAACCTTGTCGGAATGCTCTTCCACCGATTTCTCGGTCGAGTGGATGAGGCTTTCGGCCTGGTTCTTCGCCTCGACAAGCTCCTTACGGGCCTTGTCTGATTCGGCGTTTTCTTCGGCTTCGTTCACCATCTTCTCGATGTCGGCATCCGACAAGCCACCCGATGCCTGAATGGTGATCTTGTGCTCTTTGTTGGTGCCCTTGTCTTTGGCAGACACGGACACGATACCGTTCGCGTCGATGTCGAAGGTCACTTCGATCTGGGGCAAGCCGCGCGGCGCGGGAGGAATATCCTCAAGGTTGAACTGGCCAAGGATCTTGTTGTCGGCCGCCATCTCACGCTCGCCTTGGAACACCCGAATTGTCACGGCATTCTGGTTGTCCTCGGCGGTCGAGAAGACCTGGCTTTTCTTCGTCGGGATCGTGGTGTTGCGGTCGATCAGACGGGTGAACACGCCACCCAGCGTTTCGATGCCCAGCGACAGCGGAGTCACGTCGAGCAGCACAACGTCCTTGACGTCTCCCTGAAGAACACCGGCCTGAATGGCGGCACCCATGGCGACGACCTCATCCGGGTTCACCCCCTTATGCGGCTCTTTCCCGAAGAATTTGGTGACTTCCTCGATCACTTTCGGCATGCGCGTCATACCACCAACCAGAACGACTTCGTCGATCTCGGACGTGGCGATACCGGCATCTTTCAACGCAGCGGCGCAGGGCTTCATCGATGCTTTGATCAGATCACCCACAAGGCTTTCCAGCTTCGCGCGGGTCATCTTCATCACCATGTGAAGCGGCTGACCGTTGGCGCCCATCGAGATGAACGGCTGGTTGATCTCTGTCTGGCTGGAGCTGGACAGTTCGATCTTCGCCTTTTCAGCCGCCTCTTTCAGGCGCTGAAGGGCCATCTTGTCTTTGGTCAGATCGACCTGATGCTCTTTCTTGAACGCATCCGCCAGATAGTTGACGATCCGCATGTCAAAGTCTTCACCACCAAGGAACGTATCGCCATTGGTCGATTTAACTTCAAACAGACCGTCGTCGATTTCCAGGATGGTCACGTCAAACGTACCGCCGCCAAGGTCATAGACCGCGATAGTGCGCGCTTCTTTCTTGTCGAGACCGTATGCCAGCGCAGCGGCTGTCGGCTCGTTGATGATCCGCAGCACTTCAAGACCGGCGATTTTGCCCGCATCCTTGGTGGCCTGACGCTGGGCGTCGTTGAAGTAGGCAGGCACGGTAATCACGGCTTGCGTGACGTCTTCGCCAAGATAGGATTCGGCGGTCTCTTTCATCTTTTGCAGAATGAAGGCCGAAAGCTGGCTGGGCGAATATTTCTCGCCTTTGGCGCGCACCCAAGCGTCGCCGTTACCGCCATCGATCACTTCGAACGGCATATTCTTGCGGTCTTTGGCCAAATCCGCGTCGTCATTCCGACGACCGACCAGACGCTTGACGCCGAAAACGGTGTTTTCAGGGTTGGTGACGGCCTGCCGTTTCGCGGACTGACCCACGAGGCGCTCGTCATCTGTAAACGCGACGATCGACGGCGTGGTGCGCGCACCTTCCGCATTCTCGATCACGCGTGGCTGCGATCCATCCATGATGGCGACGCAGCTGTTGGTGGTTCCAAGGTCGATACCAATAACTTTGGCCATGTTGCGATCCCTTTCTTATTCAAGGCGATGACACGAGGTCAGGACCCTTTATGGCATCCCTGCCCCGTTGGTGTGTAACGCGCCAGAGTTGGCCACCCTGACCCGCGCTTCGCAGGGTATATAAGGAGGCACAATTGACGCTGCAAGCGCCGCAAACCCGGTCATCCAGCAAATTTTTCGGATTTCCGTTGCGCGAGAGCATCCAACGGGGCGAAATACCGGCATGGAACCCTCGCTTACCTTGCGCGGCATTGACGTCTACCGCAGCTATCTGGACCGCCCAGAGCAGGCGGCGCTGGTCGACGACATCCGCGGCATCGTCACAGCAGCGCCCCTGTTTTCACCGGAAACCCGCTGGGGCAAGAAAATGTCAGTGCGCATGACGTCAGCAGGGCGATTCGGCTGGATTTCCGATCGAAGCGGCTACCGCTACGCCGCAAAGCATCCGAACGGCGAGGCATGGCCACCGATCCCTGAACGCGTGTTGGACATATGGCAGGCTTTGGCGAACAACCACCGCCTGCCCGAATGCTGCTTGGTCAACTGGTACGGCGAGGGTGCGCGGATGGGATTGCATCAGGACCGTGACGAAGCCGACTTCAGCTTTCCCGTCCTGTCAGTATCGCTGGGCGATGAAGGCCTGTTCCGGGTCGGCACGGATGCACGCAAAGGCCCGACAGAATCTTTCTGGCTGCGTTCCGGTGATGTGGTGGTGATGGGCGGAGCGGCGCGCCTGACATATCACGGCGTGGACCGGATACGCTTTGGTTCTTCGACACTTCTTCCGCAGGGCGGACGGATCAACCTGACGCTACGGGTCGTGACGTGATCGAGATGACCGCAGCCGTGAAGAATTCCGATATGGTTACCTGCGTGCCGCCCAGGAGGCTGAGGCTTTCTTGCGAGTATAGAACTCTCCCATAAGGCCGATCACCATCAGCACAGCCCCAAGGATAAACGCGTATTCCCAGTTGGAGTTACGCGGATTGTAGTTGATGAAAGCATAGCCTCGGGATTGGTCGATGGCATGGAACAACGGGTTCCAGTCGAAAAGTTTCAGCATCGCTGGCGGCAGGGTGTTGGCCACGAACATCTTGCCCGAAGCAATCATGTTGGCGCGTTGGTAAATCGTGCTGATGATGCTGACAGGTGTCGGGAACCACGGTCGCAGCGCCAGAAACACCATGCCGATCGCCGCGCCGGTAAACCAGGCCAACAGCAACATTGCCATACACCCGACGGGATCGTGAATATCCTCAAGCAAGTCCGGATTGACCAGAACGTCATAGGCAAACAGTATAACGAACAATGACAGAATCTGAATATACAGCGCCGAAACCATCGCTGAACAGATCACGATGGCGGTGTTCATCGGCGCATGCTGCATCATCGGACTTGTCGGTCCCTCTGCTCCCGATACCGCGCCCAGTGTCTTCACATGGGTCATGAACAGGAAAACCCCTGTCATAATATAGACCATGAAGTCGCCCGAGATACCGGCACCGCGCAATCCCAGGATGATGAACATGAAATAGAACGCCATCACGAAAATGATCGTCTGAAGCATGTTGATCAACAGCGCCATAAACGCATTGCCGTGCGTCTTGCGCACCGATCTGACGCTGCCGTGATAAATCAGCTCTGCAATATTGATGGCGGATCCGAAAGTGGACCGCGGCTTGGATTGTTGAAACATCGGCACACTGCTCCGGGTCGGGGGAACGCTAGGTGTCTGGACTTCTTGCCGTTCCGCCTGCGCGCTATCATAAAGGGCCAGACCCTGCTAATCAATTAATCCGCCCAACATTTGCATGCCGGTGGCCGAAGGAGACTGGAATTGAACTACGAAACTCTGACCCGCGTGATGCGCAAACTGTCGCTCGAAGCCGGCGATCTGATTATGGACATCTACAACGCCGACGATTTCGGCGTGAAGGTCAAATCCGATGACAGCCCGGTCACAGCGGCAGATGAGGCGGCGGACGCGCATATCTCTGCGGGCCTGCGAGAAGCGTTTCCCGATGTCGCGCTGGTCACCGAAGAACAGGCCGCAAGCCATTCTGTCGACGCGCGGACCTTTCTGATCGTCGATCCGCTGGACGGCACAAAGGAATTCATCAACCGCCGGGGGGATTTCACCGTGAACATCGCGCTGGTTGAAAACGGCGTGCCCACGCGCGGCGTCGTCTATGCGCCGGCAAAGGGGCGCCTGTTCTATACCGCCTCCACCGGTGTTTCGGTTGAAGAGACCGGTGCGTTCGACAAGGACGAGGCAGGCGAAACCACCCAGATGAGCGTTACAACACCCGATAATGACGGATTGATGATCGTCGCGTCTAAATCGCATCGTGATCAGGCAACCGATGACTATATTGGCAAATACAACGTCAAGGACATGACCAGCGCCGGATCCTCTCTGAAATTCTGCCTTGTCGCAACTGGCGAGGCTGACATTTACCCGCGCCTTGGACGCACGATGGAATGGGACACGGCTGCCGGGCACGCCGTTTTAGCCGGGGCAGGCGGGCGCGTCGTGCGTTTTGATGACCACACCCCGCTGGCTTATGGCAAGGATGGGTTTGCCAATCCGTTCTTCATTGCCTACGCCCCCGGCGTGACCCTGCAAGACGCCTGAAAACAGAACGTCGGCGGAGCGCATGCATGTCCCGCCGACGTTCTTTTGGGGCACCACGCGCTTGCCATGCCTGCGCATTTCATATCTTCACCTATGTGTCGTGACGCCGAAACAATAATCCCCGTTGCGTCAAATGCGCGCAAAATGCTCCGCAATTCCCCTGAAACCAAGGTAATTGCGGTAGTTTTTCAGTATGAATGTTAGGTATTTCTAGTCTAAGAAGTGTTCGAAACAATTTTTGACGTTATGTGACGTTGCCCAGATCAGGAGAAACGGTATGCGAAACAAGGTTACCAAAGCGATTTTCCCGGTTGCTGGACTTGGCACACGATTTCTGCCCGCAACGAAGTCTGTACCGAAAGAGATCATGACATTGGTCGATCGCCCGCTGATCCAATACGCTATTGACGAAGCGCGCGCCGCCGGGATCAAAGAATTCATCTTCGTGACCTCACGCGGCAAAGGCGCGCTGGAGGATTACTTCGATCAGGCACCGCAATTGGAAAGCGAGCTTCGCAAGAAGGGCAAGACAGAGCTGTTGGACGTGCTGAAAAGCACCAATATGGAATCTGGGGCGATCGCCTATCTGCGTCAACACAAGGCGCTTGGGCTTGGTCATGCTGTGTGGTGCGCCCGCCGCCTGATCGGAAATGAACCTTTCGCTGTGATGCTGCCCGACGACGTGATCGCTGCTGAAAAACCCTGCCTCCAGCAGATGGTAGAGGCCTATGAAGAGGTTGGCGGGAATATGGTCGCGGCGATGGAGGTTCCTCGGGACAAGGCCAGCTCCTACGGTGTGCTCGACATTCAGGAAGACATGGGCGCGATGGTATCGGTCAAAGGCATGGTCGAGAAACCCGACCCTGGCACGGAGCCGTCAAACCTTGCTGTTATCGGTCGTTACATTCTTACACCTAACGTACTAGGTAATCTCAATAAAATGCGCGCAGGTTCCGGCGGAGAAATTCAGCTTACCGACGCCATTGCCCAGGAGATCGGGAACGACGACGGCGTCTACGGCTTCCGCTTTCGCGGGCAGCGCTTTGATTGCGGCTCCAAGGCTGGTTTCCTGCAAGCGACCGTTTCATTCGGCCTTGCCCGTGATGATTTGAAGGACGACCTCCGCCGCTTCCTGACGCAAGTTGTGGCAACGGAGAAAGCCGCCGAGTAGCCCGTCTTGGCACCTGCCCGCATAGACGATGAGGCGGCCGCGACATTATTCTCCCGCGATGGCTTTGGGCTTCGTGTTGCAGGACACAGTTGGGCTTGACGGCAGCGCCCCCAGAGGCTTGCGGACAAGTCACCTTAGGCAATCGGGCGATCCTGATTGTCCGCACCGAACTTTGAAAGCGGCTTTCATTCACTGCAACGCAGGGTGGCGGGATCATGGGCGCTTACTTTTTTGTAAGCTGAGACGCACTACCCTCTCACGAGACAGTTGTTTGAACTAAACTGGTCCTTAATACGAAATCAGGCGACAGCTCAATGTGGTCAGAAGCGGTCGACAACAGGACGGAGCGGTCATCCGGAAAGGTGGAATGTGGGCCGACAGACGTGGCAAGATCTTTGGATGGGCTACAAGCTGCGCTGGAAACGCCGCAGGCTGCTGCTTCGGGCGCTGCGCAAAAGGCGTCAAATGCGGTGCGTTGCTGATCGCACTGGCACCATTGTCTCCACCGACATTCTGCTATTTGCCACGGTGCGAAACGAAGCGCTGCGGCTGCCCTTCTTTCTGGAGCATTATCGTAAGCTTGGCGTCGCGCATTTTCTGATCGTCGACAATGGCAGCACCGATGAAACCCAAGACCTGTTGGCCAATCAATCTGATGTGTCGCTTTGGCAAACGACCGCCAGTTATCGTCTGTCACGCTTTGGTCTCGACTGGCTGACATGGCTTATGGCGTGTCACGGTCATGGTCATTGGTGCCTGACGGTCGATGCTGACGAAATTCTGATCTACCCGAACTGGGAAACACGCCCACTGCCCGCGCTGACGGAATGGTTGGACGAATGCCAAACTCCATCATTTGCTGCGATGATGTTGGATATGTATCCAAAAGGCCGCGTTGATACCTACAGTTATGCGCCGGGGCAGGATCCGTTGGAGATTGTGCCGTGGTTCGACCACGGCAATTACCGGATCCAGATGCAGCCGCATTTGAGAAATCTGTGGATTCAAGGCGGTGTCCGCGCGCGAAAGTTCTTCGCCGACACACCGCAACGCGCGCCTACAATGAACAAGACGCCGCTTGTCCGCTGGCACCGACGCTATGCCTATCTGAACTCGACTCATGCGCTGTTGCCGCGCCGTCTGAACCAGGTCTATGGCGAGGCGGAAATCCTGTCGGGGCTGCTGCTTCACACCAAGTTTCTCGATACGATCGTCCAGAAGTCCGAAGAAGAGAAGGCGCGCCAGGAACACTTCAACAACAGCGCAGTCTATGAAGACTACTATGAGGCATTGATGCAGGCCCCTGATCTTTGGTGCGAGCATTCAACCCGCTACATCAGTTGGCGCCACATGGAGGCACTGGGCCTCATGTCGCGCGGCAACTGGATGTGAGACGCAACAGGTTTACGAGCCGTCGCGATATGCCTATGTTTTGAATTAACAATACCAGAATGGCCGTTCTGCCCCCAACCAAAGCGGTTCTTAACTTGTTAAGTCAAATACGACAGTGCGTTAATCAGTGCAGAGTAGAAGGAGAGCGGCGGCGTGAAACTGTCGCCATGAGGGGCATGAATTGAAGTTGATCAATTCATATCGGCGGCGATTGAAGCGCAAACAATTTCAGATGCGCGCGCGCCGCAAAAGCCTTGGCTTGACGATTGCAGCGGACCGAACCCGAGCGATCCGGGACAGCGATATGCTCTTGGTCTCAACGATGCGCAATGAACTGGTCCGGCTGCCGTATTTTCTGGAATATTATCGAGATCTTGGCGTTCGCCACTTCCTGATCGTCGACAATGACAGCAGTGATGGCACGCGCGAGTATTTGCAGGATCAGCCCGACATCTCTCTTTGGACCACGAAAGACAGCTACAGGGCCGCCCGGTTTGGCGTTGATTGGACGAATTGGTTGCTGCGCAGATATGCCCATGGTCATTGGGCATTGGTGGTGGATCCGGATGAATTCTTCGTCTTCCCGTTCTGCGATACCCGACCGATCCAGGCGCTGACCGATTGGCTGGACAGCTCCTCGGTGCGGTCTTTTGGCGCGATGCTTCTGGACATGTACCCCAAAGGACCGCTGAAAACACACCCCTACACTGCCGGGCAGAACCCGCTGGAAATCGCGCCGTGGTTTGATGCCGGGAACTACACCATTCAACGTAACCCCGACTTTTGGAACCTATGGATCCAGGGTGGGCCGCGTGCGCGTGTGTTCTTTGCGGACAAGCCGAAACAGGCACCAGCGCTTAACAAGGTGCCGTTGGTCAAATGGGACCGACGTTACGCCTATGTCAGTTCCACCCATATGCTGTTACCGCGCGGGTTGAATATCGTGTACGATAAAAGTGGTGGTGAAAAAGCCAGCGGCATCCTGATGCATATGAAGTTCCTCAACACCTTCGCTGCCAAAGCCGAAGAAGAGCTGAGCCGAGGACAGCATTCCGCCAAGTCAAAGGAATATATCGCCTATGCTGATCGGCTGCGGCATAATCCAGACATTTGGTGCGAATTCTCGGAGAAGTACATTAACTGGAGACAGTTGGAAGTGTTGGGTCTCATGTCGAAAGGGAACTGGGCATGACTGTCGGCATCATCATGCTTGTGCACACCGCGTTCGATCGGGCCGAACAAGTGGCGCGCCACTGGGCTCGGGCGGGCTGTCCCGTGGTGATTCATGTCGATAAAGCGCTGCCGCTCGCTCGGTATGAAAAATTCGCTGCGGCCCTGTCTGACGTCGCAACGCTGAAATTCGCGCCGCGCCACCGTTGCGAATGGGGCACATGGGGTCTTGTTTCTGCCGTTCAGGATGCCAGCGAGATCATGCTGTCCTCTTTCAAGGAAATTCGGCACGTCTATCTGACCTCCGGTGCGTGCCTGCCGTTGCGCCCCGTCGAAGACCTGATCTCTTATCTGGCAGAGCGACCTCAGACCGATTTCATCGAAAGCGCGAATGTCGCGACGGTGCTTTGGCCGGTTGGCGGGCTGGACGAGGAACGCTTTACCTTAAGGTTCCCGTTTTCGTGGAAAAGGCATCGCTATCTGTTCGATAAGTATGTCGATCTTCAGCGCCGTATCGGGTTCAAGCGAAACATACCCGACGGAATCGTGCCGCATATGGGAAGCCAGTGGTGGTGCCTGACGCGACAGACACTATCAGCCATTCTGCAAGATCCCAAACGGCCCGTGTTCGACAAGTATTTCAAACGGGTCTGGATACCGGACGAGAGTTACTTTCAAACACTTGCGCGCCGTTATTCCGTTGCGCTGGAAAGCCGCTCTTTGACACTGTCCAAGTTTGATTTTCCGGGCAGACCTCACATCTTTTACGACGACCATTTGCGGCTTCTGCGGCGGTCGGACTGTTTCGTTGCACGCAAGATCTGGCCGCGCGCGAATAAACTCTACGATGCATTCCTGGCCGCGCCCGGCAACGACATGAACAGAACCGAGCCGGATCTTGGCAAGGTTGATCGCATCTTTGCCAAAGCGGTGCAGCGGCGGACCCGCGGACGTTCCGGCCTATATATGCAAAGCCGTTTTCCGCGGAGTGGTTACGCCAGCGGCACCGCTGCAAAATATTCTGTTTTTCATGGGTTTTCCGACCTGTTCGAAGATTTTTCAGACTGGATGAACCGGACAACCGGAACCCGTTTGCACGGCCACCTGTTTGCACGAGATCGCGTTGAATTTGCGGGTGGGAAAACCATCGTGGCTGGCGGCCTGTCTGATAGCGCCGCATTGCGCGATGCCAATTGTGCCGCCTTTTTGACCAATCTGCTGTGGAACACGCGCGGCGAACGGCAATGTTTCCTGTTTGGACCGACCGACGATCAACGGATTCGCGAAACCATCGCTTTCGATCGCAACGCGCAAGTGTCCGTCATCAGCGGCGCATGGGCCATTCCGCTGTTCAAATCGAATGTTGATTTCGCCGACATCCGCAAAGATGCGACCAAGCTACAGCAGGTCGAAGCCGAACATCTTGCGATCTTACGCAGCCCGGAGGCCAAAGCGCGGGTCAGGATTTGGACCTTGGCAGAGTTCATTGCTGCGCCAATTGGCTTATTGCAAACCATCATCGATGAGATGAGTCAGAAACCATCGCAACGGCTGGCAGAAGCGCCCCGGATGGCCGACCTGACCGGATTTGGTCAATTCCTTCAAAACTTGAAAAATCAGGGTGTCCAGCCCAAGTTGACAGGCAACTTTCCGGTAAATCCTGAACCGATGAATGCACAATCTTTGCCTCAAAAACCGTATCTGGTACGATAGAGGATGGCCGCGCAATTCGACTATTTCGTGGTGTTTGCAGAGATGCGCACCGGGTCCAACTTTCTCGAGGCAAACCTTAACCAATTCGACGGCCTCACCTGTCATGGCGAAGCCTTCAACCCCAGTTTCATCGGCTATCCGAATTCGGAAGACATTCTAGATGTCACCCTTGCTCAACGCGACCGTGACCCCGGCCACCTGATTGAGGTGATCCGCGACAAAACCAAGGGGATTGGCGGGTTTCGCTTCTTCCACGATCATCATCCCGGCGCGCTTGATCTGATCCTGAACGATCCACGATGTGCAAAGATTGTTCTGACACGCAACCCGATCGAAAGCTACACAAGCTGGAAGATCGCCAAAGCCACCGGCCAGTGGAAGCTGACCAATGTCGAGAAACGAAAAGACAGTCCTGCCTGGTTTGATGCCGAAGAATTCAAAGAATACCTGACCCGCTTGCAAGCATTTCAGGTTCGCCTGCTTAAGGCGCTGCAAACGACGGGCCAGACCGCCTTTTACGTCGCGTTTGAGGATTTGCAGGACATTGCGGTGATGAACGGGCTGGCAGCGTGGCTGGGCGTGGCTGACCGTCTTGAAGGGTTGGACAAAAAGCTGAAGCGTCAGAACCCCGAACCGCTTGCCGACAAGGTTGCGAATTTCCCGGAGATGGAAGCTGCCTTGGCCAACCTGGATCGCTTCAACCTGACGCGTACGCCGAATTTCGAACCGCGGCGCGGCCCGCAGGTTCCCCGTTATGTCGCCGCGCCAGCCAGCGCGCTGCTTTACCTGCCGATCCGGTCGGGCCCGGAAGAAGTGGTACTGGAATGGCTGGCATCGCTGGATGGCGCTGGCAGGAACGCGTTACAGACTCGGTTCTCGCAAAATAGCCTGCGCAAATGGATGAAGGCAAAGCCCGGCCATCGCAGCTTTGCCGTGATCCGGCATCCGCTATTGCGCGCCCATACCGCGTTCTGCACGAAAATCCTGGCCCGCGGACCGGGCAATTTTGCGAAAATTCGGCAGGCCCTGCAACGTGTCCACGGATTAGACCTGCCGGATGATCCGTCAGATTCGCGCTACGACGCCAACGCTCACCAGACCGCGTTTGCTGCGTTTCTGAAATTCTTGAAGGCCAACCTGAATGGTCAGACCGCTATTCGTGTGG
This sequence comes from Primorskyibacter flagellatus, assembly GCF_900176485.1. Lineage (GTDB taxonomy): Bacteria > Pseudomonadota > Alphaproteobacteria > Rhodobacterales > Rhodobacteraceae > Primorskyibacter > Primorskyibacter flagellatus. Next base: position 177,486 of record NZ_FWYD01000005.1, on the reverse strand, counting down.
ATGCCCATTGGGCCAGTCAGGCGCAATGTCTACAAGACATGAGCACTTTTGCCCTCCCTGACATGATTGTACGAGAGGAGGAAATGTCCGTTTATCTTCCTGCCCTTGCTATGCAGGTCGGCCACCATGCGCCACCCGACACCGAAGACGCCAGCCCGGATGAGCCTTTCACCCTGCAAGAGATCTACAGCACCCAGCTAGAGGCACTGGCACGCGACGCTTACTACCGTGATTATTTGATCTTTGGCTTCAGCGATTGGAGCCCCTGAGAACCATCGTCAGAAACGGCGCGCCCCAGCTAAGGAGCCGCCGCGCAAGGTTTCAGTTATGTCTCTGGGCAGCTACGCGATAGCGACCGACTCGCCTTCGGTCAGGATCGTGTACAGCGTCGCAGCATCCGGATTGGCCCGCAGTTTTGCGCAAACTGACGCCTCCCGCAACGTCCGCGAAACCAACGCCAAGGCCTTGAGATGTTCAACGCCGGCATCCTCGGGCGCGAATAATCCAAAAACTACATCGACCGGTTGTCGGTCGACGGATTCGAAGTTGATCGGCTTGTCCAACAGGATAAAGACGCCGACCACGTCAGACAGTTCCGGAATGCGTGCATGCGGCAGCGCAACGCCTTGCCCCACACCCGTTGGGCCAAGGCTTTCACGCTCCATCAGCGCCTCGACCGCCGCGGGGGCGCTGATGCCGTAAGCAGCCTCTGCCAGGTCAGCCAGATCATGCATCAATCGTTTCTTGCTGGAAGCTGCGCCAATAACCTTGACCGCCTCCGGTTTCAAAAGCTTGAGAAAGTTCATTACATGCCTGTCTTACCGGCGCTTTGACACAGCCTGCTGGCGTGCTGCCGAAGTGGTCGATTACGGGTCGATCCAGCCGATATTGCCGTCTTCACGGCGGTATACGACGTTCACCCCGTCCTTCTTTTCGTTTCGGAACACAAGGACCGGCGCACCGGCAAGCTCCATCTGCATGACCGCCTCACCCACGGTCAGAGAGGGTATCTTGGTTTCCATCTCTGCCACGATGATCGGTTGCAACGTGTCTGTTTCCGACTCTTCCGACTCAGAATCGCTGGCGAGGATATACGAGGCCGCCCCGAAAAGTTCAACGGGTACCGAACGGTCCTTGTGATGGTCTTTCAAACGGCGCTTGTACCGCCGGAGCTGTTTCTCCATCTTCTCGGCGCAATCATCAAAAGCCGAATATATTTCAGTGGCATAGGCCTTGGCAGTCGCGGTCAGCCCGGTCGACAGATGCACCGTCGCCTCGCAGACAAATTCATGGGCGCTCTTGGAAAAAACGACATTCGCGTCGGTTGGGCGTTCTGCATATTTCTGAACAACCGAGTTCAGTTCGTTCTTTACATGCGTTTGCAGGGCTTCGCCGACATCGATATGTTTGCCTGTGATCTGGTAGAGCATCCTGAGATCCTTCTTATCTGACACTTCGGACATGAGACGCATGGGGGAGGTCCATAATACGTCAGGTCCAAAGCGGGGAAAAACATCACTGAAAAGAGCATTGGCTTTCCTCCGGAGAAACCGAGATGCAGAGCATGATGGTCTTTCTCAGTGTTGTCATGGTCCTATTTGAGGCGAGACGCAGGTCAACTGTCAATCGAATCCGGCCCGGATCCGTGCAAATTTAGTAGAAAAATTGCCCTTGAAGTTGGACGATCGGCGACGTCATGAGATTTTGAAATTATCGCCAAGGTAGACGCGCCGCACGTTTTCGTTCTGAACAACCTCTTCCGGCGTTCCCGACATCAACACCGTGCCATCATGCAGAATGTAGGCGCGATCGACGATTTCCAGCGTTTCGCGGACGTTGTGATCGGTGATCAGCACGCCGATGCCGCGTTTTTTCAGGTCGGCAACAAGATGGCGGATCTCATTGACGGAAATCGGGTCGACGCCAGCAAACGGTTCGTCCAGCAGCAGATATTTGGGATCGGCGGCCAGGCAGCGGGCAATCTCGACCCGGCGACGCTCGCCCCCTGACAGGGCCAATGCTGGCGCACGGCGCAAATGCTCAATGGAGAACTCGCTCAGCAATTCCTCCAAGCGTTCGCGCTGCTTGTGGTGGTCCGATTGGCTGATGTCAAGAATGGCCGCAATGTTGTCCTCGACCGAGAGGCCTCGAAAAATCGACATTTCCTGTGGAAGATAGCCGATGCCATATTTTGCACGGCGGTACATTGGAAGGTAGGTTGCGTCGCGCCCGTCGATCGTGACTTGCCCACCTTCCGGACTGACCAGACCTGCGATGGCATAAAATGTCGTGGTCTTGCCAGACCCGTTGGGCCCAAGCAGGCCCACAACCTCGCCGCGCCGTAAATTCAGGCTGACATCGCGGATCACCACGCGCTTGCGATAACTTTTCCGCAAGTGTTCAACACGCAATCCGTTTCCGCCCTCGGTCACTTTCAGTTCCGGGGGCGTCATTACTGATCGCCGTTTTGCAGAATGGTCTTCACCCGACCGCTCATCTGCGCAGTGCCCGCGTCCAGATCGACGCGCATACGCTCTGACGTCACGGCACTTGGGCCTTGCGTCAGCAGAACGTTTCCAGCCATGTCGATGGTTCCGCCGTCAATATCATAATCGGCGCGCTCGGCCTCGGCCGCATCCTCTCCACTGACAAGGGTCACGCCGCCGGTCGCTTCAAGTCGTTCGATCTTGCTGTTGTCTTCCGCGAAGACCACCAGAACCCGCGGTGCCGCGAGCCGCATGTCGCCCTGACCAATGACAACATTGCCTGTATACAGGGCGGTGCCATCCGATTGATTGACCGACAGATTATCGGCTGTGACCTCAACCGGGCCCGAACTGTCCCGAGACGCGCCAAACGCGACATTGGCCCCCTGCGCGTAAACCGGCAACGGCAGGATAAGAGCGAGCGCCAAAAGCGCGGGACGGATCGGCAACATGGGTCAATTCTTTCTAGTTTTGCGGATCGTATACCAGTTTTACGCCATCGGTGAACAGCAAACGAACGTCCTCGCCGTTTTCGATCGTCTCTATGCGCATCCGCCCGGCATTGAGTGTCCCAGCCGGACCCGTCGCTTCGACCGGCCCGGCGCTTTCCGCCTCGATCCGACTGAGTGAGGCGGAAAGCTCTTGCGTTGTCATAACATAGCCGGTTGAGCTTTCGATCAACACCTCACCGGACAATATTGCCGTGTCGTCAAGATCGCTGAACGTGGCGCTGTGGGCGTTCAGCATGATCTGACTTTCGTCCTTCATCTTCATGCGCGCGATCACAGAGGACGCAAAGGCGCGGCCCGCCTCTTCCGGGTCGGGGCGCGCGCTTTCGGCGGTGATGGTCAACAAGGCACCGCTGCTGGTCGCGCCCGAGAAATAAGGTGCCGTCACCTGCTGCGATGACGCACGGTCGGCCATCTCAGCATTACTGAACGGCAGGTCCGCGCCTGGGTCGATTTCTGTCGACAGCAAGAACACCGTCGACAACAAACCCAACGCGATAAGCGGCAAGAGGATCTTCAACCAAGCGATGACGCGTGAATATGTGCCGCTTGACCGCGCCATTCCAAGGCCGATCAGTGCGAGAAGATGTCGATTTCGGGCCAGCCGGCAAGGTCCAGCTTCGCCCGCATCGGCAGGAAGTCATAACATGCCTGCGCCATTTCACTGCGCCCTTCGCGTGCAAGCATCATGTCCAACGCCTCGCGCAGACGGTGCAGATACAAGACGTCGGAAGCCGCATAGTCGATCTGCGCGCGGCTCAATTCATCAGCGCCCCAATCGCTCGATTGCTGTTGTTTGGAAATGTCGATGTTCAGCAGTTCTTGCAACAGGTTCTTGAGCCCATGTCGGTCCGTATAGGTACGCACCAGTTTGGATGCGATCTTGGTGCAGTAGACCGGTGCCGTCAGCGCGCCAAACGCATTGTATAATGCAGCGATGTCAAACCGGCCAAAATGGAACAGCTTCAGGACCTCTGGATCCTCCAGCATCCGGCACAGGTTCGGCGCTGCGCTTTGACCCTTGGCGATCTGTACCAAATGCGCGTTGCCGTCGCCGTCCGACAGTTGTACGACACACAGCCTGTCACGATGCGGATGCAGGCCCATCGTCTCGCAATCAATTGCAACAACAGGCCCGAGCTGCAAGTCATCAGGCAGATCGCCCTGATACAGAGTATTGGCCACGACTTCGCTCCTGCTTCATAATCCGGTTGATGCGAAATAGTCCTTCGCTATGCCGCTTGCAACCGCGGTGTAGGATCAAAAACTGACGCCATTACACGTCAGATTGTCGCCTAATCGCGTCAGCGCCGTCGTGAAGTAGCAGCAGAGATTCGGAAAATTGGTCACGAAGCCGATCAACTTGACACATTTTCTGTAACATATCGTAAGATTTGTAGTGTCTCGCTGCATCTCTGGTTTTTCCCGGCCGCGTCCCTACTCGCCTTTTTGTAGAGTTCTTTTTGTCCATTTACCGTCAGCATGACGTGATCGTTACCACATGCGTCGTACCTACTCTCGGGACCTCCATGGCTCTGTTTTCGTCAGAGCTTTGGTAGCTAAGCGTCCACTTTACCCAAAAAATCAAAGGAAAGCGTTAGAAAACTAGACTGTTTATCCTCCTTTGGAAAAAACGGCGATTTCGCACTTGATCGGGCATTCGGAAATCCGGCTTGAAAACGAACGAAATCGTGACGCAAACCTACCGGATTTCCCCTTCAAGAAAGTGCGCCGTGCACCTAACTAATCCGTCCGGCAGTGGACGCTTCGGCAGTGAGTTTCAACCAAGAGATGTGTGATCGCTCGCCTGTTGACGGAAACAATCGTGGTCGCCATAAGTCCATCAGATGAACGAATTTAATGAGAAATTTTCTTAGTTCGTCTGAATGCACTTGGGGGCTGGTGTGTGTCGTTTGGAGTGAGGGTAAGTTTTGTAAGACCCATTGATGCCAAGATCGTCCAACATGTCGTTATACGGCGTCTTGTTGGTTCATTGTATCGCATGTTGCGATGCAATGATGTCGCTCTTGGTGGGTTCTACGGATGATTTGTTACCCATAGTTGTGTGCCTTCTGAGAGGACTTTTTTGTGACCGTGCATATGAGAAATATGTTGCCGAACGCTGAACCTGAAGTGTTCATTGATCGGCCAATCGTGATCCGTTCTGCGCGCCGACCGTTTTATGAAACTTCCGGCAAACGCTTTTTGGACATCGTTCTGGCAATTATTGCCATCCTGCCACTGCTGGCGATCATGGTGATCCTTGTGCCCTTGATCCTGCTGGATGGCGGAAGCCCGATCTATTTTCAAAAACGCATCGGCCGGAACGGCAAGACCTTCCGGATGTGGAAGCTGCGGAGCATGGTGCCGAACGCGGATCGCGCATTGTCCGCCTTTTTGGCCGAGAACCCCTCAGCCCGCGCCGAATGGGATCATAGTCAAAAGCTGGTCCATGATCCGCGCATCACTTTTGTTGGGCGCTTTATCCGCAAGACCTCCTTGGACGAGCTACCCCAGCTTTGGAACGTCCTGAAGGGCGACATGTCTTTGGTTGGTCCGCGGCCTATGATGCTGTGCCAGCGTCGCCTTTATCCTGGAACGGCCTATTACGCACTGCGTCCGGGTATCACCGGGTTCTGGCAAATTTCTGCTCGGAACAAATCGAGCTTTGCTGACCGCGCCTCCTTTGACGCGGACTACCTGAACGACCTTTCGCTGCGCACCGACCTGAAGGTCATGCTGCGCACAGTAGGTGTGGTCCTGCGCGGTACTGGCTGCTGAGCTCTACCATCCGAGCCAACAAAGAGGGTCGCTATTTCGCGGCCCTTTTTGTTTCCGGTTAAGGTTTGCGGCGCAACGCTTCGGACCGCAACTCTTTCATCAATTCCTTTAATACCTTTTGATACAGCTCGTTTGGCAATTCACCATCTTCGGTGAATTCCCTTGTCGGGCCGGCAAGGTGCATCTCCGGACCAGGCAACACATGCGGCCGGAATGGGTTCAGGCACAGACGCAGCACCCATTGAGACCTTTCGCCCCCTGCCCGACCGGCCGCAGAGGACATCACAGCAACCGGCTTGTCCCTCCAGGGGTTGCCTTCCGTGCGGCTGACCCAATCAAGAGCATTCTTCAAAACGCCTGATATCGCCTTGTTATACTCTGGAGTAGAGATCACCACAGCGTCCGCAAAGGCGATCTGATCCGCCAAAAGTTGCACCTCGGGTGGAATACCCGGTCCATCCTGAATGTCCTGATCAAAAAGCGGCAGATGTAGATCGGCCAGCATGAATTGCGCTGTCCCGAAATGGCGCGCAGCCTGATGGACAAGTTTTGTATTGGTCGATGCGGCACGCAAAGAGCCGGATATTCCCAGCAGGGCAAGTTCGGTCATATAAGTCCTCTGAACAGGTTGTCATCCGAACGTAGCTGGGGCGCGGCCCAGTGCAAGACCCTTGTCGGCTTGCACTCGCCGGATCAGTGTCCCAAGGTTTGCCAAACCTTATCAAACTCGGAGCGGCAGATGAAACGGCACGGCGGTCAAATCCTCACGGATCAGCTTGTAAAACTCGGTGTCGAGCGGGTGTTCTCTGTGCCAGGCGAAAGTTTTCTTGCCGCGCTCGACGGGCTTCATGACAGTGGTATCCAGAACGTCGTGTGCCGACACGAGGGCGGCGCCTCAATGATGGCTGAGGCGCATGGCAAGCTGACTGGTCGACCCGGTGTCGCTTTCGTGACGCGCGGGCCGGGGGCTACGAACGCCAGCGCCGGCATACATGTCGCGCGACAGGACAGCACACCGATGGTGTTGTTTGTCGGCCAGATCGCCCGCGGACACCGTGACCGAGAGGCGTTCCAGGAAGTCGATTATCGCGCCATGTTCGGATCACTGGCGAAATGGGTCGCGGAAATCGACGAGACCGCCCGCATCCCTGAGTATGTCGCGCGAGCGTTCCGTGTTGCGAACTCCGGAAGGCCCGGTCCCGTTGTGCTGGCGCTGCCAGAGGATATGCTGTCAGCCAGCGCAGAGGTGCCGGATTTCTCCGGCACGGGTGCCGCCATCGGCCGACCGGCGCACGAAGACGTACAGGCGCTGCTGGACAAGCTGCATCGCGCCGAGCGGCCTTTGGTCGTCGCAGGCGGTCCCGGCTGGAGCGCGTCCGCGGCATTGAATCTCGCGCGGTTTGCTGAAACGCAGAATATCCCGGTCGCTGTCAGTTTCCGCAGGCAGGGGCATCTTGACAATCGTCATGCCTTTTATGTCGGCGATCTGGGCGTCGGTGCAAACCCCAAGCTGTCACAGCGGGTGCGCGACTCGGACTGTTTATTGCTACTTGGTACGCGGTTCGGTGATATTGAAACGGCCGGCTATACCCTGCCCGACCCCGCCGACACGAACAAATCGCTTTTGCATGTGCTGCCTGATCCGGATGAGATCGGTGCCGTTTATGGCGTGGAAGCGTCGTTGGCCTGCGCCGCCCCTGCTGCCCTTGAGGTGCTGGCAGAACTGCCCGGCAATCAGGGCTGGCCCGAATGGACCGCCTCTGCCCGCGCCGATTATGAGGCATGGCGCGAACCTCAGGAAACCCCCGGCGCAGTGAAACTGGAACAAGTGCTGCGCTGGATGTCCGACACGCTGCCCGATGATGCGATCATCACCAACGGAGCCGGTAACTATGCGGCATTCATCCACCGCTATTACCAGTTCCGCCAATATGACGCGCAGCTGGCGCCAACATCCGGCTCTATGGGATATGGCTTTCCGGCGGCGATCGCGGCCAAATTGCAGCACCCGGACCGGGTGGTGGTATGTCTGGCGGGCGACGGCTGCTTCCAGATGACATTGAACGAGATGTCGACAGCACGGCAGCACGGCGCTGCGGTGATCACGATTGTGGTCAATAACGGGCGGTACGGGACAATCCGGATGCATCAGGAAAAGACCTATCCCGGTCGTGTTTCCGGGACAGAGATGGCCAATCCAGACTTCGCGGCGCTGGCGCGCGCCTATGGCGGGCATGGCGAGCGCGTGGAGACCACTGAAGCCTTTGGAGAAGCATTTGCGCGCGCGCGCGCATCGGGCCTGCCATCTGTGATCGAGGTGGTCACTGATCCGGAGATGCTGTCAACGACGATGACAGTCAGCCAATTCCGGGCATTGGGCGAGAAGGCAAAAGGCTGACGCCCCCGCCTTCTCATGAAATTTGCGCTTTACCGGACCACATAGACCGAGGATTTTGCAAATCGAACGACGCGCGCCGCATTTGGTCCCAAAAGGTAATCCTTGAGGTCCGGTTTATGCGCGCCCAGCACGATCAGTTCGGGCGTTGTCTCTCGGGCGACTTTGAGGATTTCCTCGTAGGCTTTGCCGGTCGACACGATGTGGCGCACGTTTTTTGCATTTTCCGCGCCCAGAATATTTTCAACGAACTTGTGCAGCTCCTGACTGACGTGCTTCACCGCTTTTTCGTGATGATGCGCCTCGAAGAAGCCAGCAACCATGCTGCTGCCGAAATCAGGCACCACGGTCACCACATCCAATGACGCGCCATCCAGAACCGCCAGCTGCGCCGCGCGCTCTAGAACCTGCACCTCCTGTCCGGTTTCGTTGATGTCCACCGCGCACAAAACAGATTTACTCATGCGATAGCTCCTTCGGTTTCGCGACCACTACGCGCATGTTGCAAATAGGCAATCAAACCCAGCAAGAGAAGTGTCGGAATGAAGATAAGCTCTTTCGGCCATTGGTCGGCGGGCACCCGAACGCGGGTGATTTCCACAGGATTATCACCGTAGAAATCGAAACTGCCAAGCACATCAAAGAAAGGCGACGTCGGGAACGGCTCTTCCATCACGGTGCGCCCCTCCTCATCCTGGACCAGGACAATGCCCTTGCCGTCCAGACGTTCGGCACCTGTGCCCTCGCTTTCGATATTAAGAACCAAGGTTGTCTCCGACGCTTCTCCGGACAGGAAGTCCGGTCCGAAGACCCGGATCCGGGCGACATCGCCGACTTCGGCCTCGTCCAGAACCTGTTCAAGCTGCGCCGCGTCGAAATCCGCGTAGGGCGGCTGGAACCTGTCCAGCACAATTCCCGGCCGGAACAGAACGAAGGCAATCAGCACCAGTGCGACGCTTTCCCAGATCCGCGACTTGGTGAGGAACCAGCCCATCGTACCCGCCGTGAAAACAAGTATGGCGATGGTCGCGACAATGAAGATGATGATGCCCTGCACCCATCCTACGTCGATCAGCAGAAGATCGGTGTTGAAGATGAACATGAAGGGCAGCGCCACGGTCCGCAGGCTGTAGAAGAAGGCGATGAACCCTGTGCGGATCGCATCCCCGCCAGACACCGCAGCAGCGGCAAAGCTGGCAAGCCCCACGGGCGGCGTCACATCCGCCATGATGCCGAAGTAGAACACGAAGAGGTGCACCGCGATAAGCGGAACGATCAGCCCCGACTGTGCCCCCAACTCCACCACAACTCCCGCCATCAGCGAACTGACGACGATGTAGTTGGCGGTCGTCGGCAGGCCCATCCCAAGGATGAGGCTGAGGATACCCACCATAACCAGCATCAGGATCAGGTTCCCGCCCGACAGGAATTCGACCAGATCGGCCATGACCTGACCCACACCGGTCAACGTCACCGTGCCGACGATCACGCCCGCGGTGGCGGTTGCCAGACCGATGCCGATCATGTTGCGCGCGCCGTCGATCATTCCGCTGATAAGATCCAGAACACCCAGCTTGAAGGCGTTGAATACTTCGCTTTCGCCGCGGAACATCGCTTTCAGCGGTCGCTGCGTCAGCAAGATGCCAAACAACAGGAAGGATGCCCAGAATGCGGACAGACCCGGCGATTTCTGCTCGATCATCAGGAAATAGACCAGCACGATGATCGGCAGCAGGTAATAGAGGCCGGATTTGTAGATTTCGCCCACCACCGGCAGGGTCACGTCTTCGGAATTGGGGTCGTCAGGTTCCAGATCCGGAACCTGTGCGGCAAGGTACAACAACACCAGATAGGCTGCAAAGGTCAGTGCTGCCAGAACCCATGCCGCGCCCTCGGGCATCATGGATGTCACAAGGGCAACCGGATATTTCGTGCCGTAGCACAGCGCCGCGAAACCCACGAAGAACGCCGCCATGCCGCCGACGGTCTTGCCCATGCTGACAACGCGATCGCCCAGCGTCGGCATGTTCAGCTTTACCGCTTCAAGATGCACGATATAGACCAGCGCGATGTAGGAAATCACCGCAGGCAGAAAGGCATGCGTGATGACCTCGACATAGGAAATGCCGACATATTCAACCATCAGGAAGGCCGCGGCCCCCATAACAGGCGGCATGATCTGACCGTTGACCGAAGAGGCAACCTCGACCGCGCCAGCCTTTTCAGACGAAAAGCCCACGCGCTTCATCAGCGGAATGGTGAATGTCCCCGTGGTGACCACGTTGGCAATGGAAGAACCCGAAATGAGGCCTGTCGCGGCAGAGCCGACAACGGCAGCTTTTGCAGGGCCCCCGCGCAGATGGCCCAGCGCGCCGAAAGCCATCTTGATGAAGTAGTTGCCCGCACCCGCCTTGTCCAACAGCGCGCCGAACAACACGAAGAGAAAGACGAATTTCGTCGAAACCCCCAGCGCGATCCCGAACACGCCTTCCGAGGTGATCCACATATGGCTCATCGCCTTTTGAAGCGAGGCACCTTTCCAGCGGATGACTTCCGGGACGGCGGCGGAAGCGCCGAAGAAAACGTAGAGCAGAAAGATCGTGGCGATGATCGCCATGGCCGGGCCAAGCGCGCGACGCGCACCCTCGAACAGGATAATCAGACCGGCCAGCGCGAACCACTTGTCGGTGTCGTCAGCCAGGCCACCGGACGAGACGATCTTTTCATAGAAGAAATAACCATAAAGCGCGAGGAACGCGCCGAAGAGGCCCATGGCCCAGTCCTGAATCGGAATATAGTGTCTTGGGCTGGATTTCAGTGCCGGATAGGCCATGAACGCCAGGAAGACTGCGAATGCCAGATGGATTTGACGCGAATTGTTGATGATATCGCCCGGAAGCAGAAGGTTTGACACTGGTGATGCCAGGAGAACCTGGAAAAGAGACCAGACCAACGCCACAACAGCCATGAACAGTGCAACGCTGCCTTGCGGACTGCGCGCGCCGGAATCTGACGATGTAACGAGATCCTGTAGCTCTTCTTCGGACAAAGCCCGGTTCTTGGTATCGGCCATCCGTCAGCCTCCTATTGGCGAAAAATATACTCTAAACGAATTCGGGGGGCGCAATCGCCCCCCGATATGGTCAGCCAATCATTCGATCAGGCCAGCCTCAGTGTAGTATTTCTCGGCACCCGGATGCAGCGGCGCGGAAAGACCGTCATTTGCCATCTCTTCCTTGGTGAGATTGGCGAAAGCCGGGTGCAGCTGCTTGAAGTCGTCAAAGTTCTCGAAGACCGCAGATGTCAGAGCATAGACCGCATCCTCGGACACATCAGCCGAAGACACCAAGGTGGCACCAACACCGAAGGTTGTGACGTCCTCATCCGATCCACGGTACATACCACCCGGGATCGTCGCGACGCGGTAGAACGGATAATCCGCGACCAGTTTATCAACGGTTTCGCCAGTTACGTTAACCAGGACGGAATCGCACGCTGTGGTGGCTTCCTGAATGGACCCGGAAGGGTGACCGACCGTGTAGACCATCGCGTCAATCTGGTTGTCGCAAAGTGCTGCGGACTGTTCTGCCGCTTTCAACTCTGTCGCCAAAGCGAAGTCTCCAGCGCTCCAACCCATTGCTTCCAACAGAACTTCCATCGTGGCGCGCTGGCCGGAACCGGGGTTACCGATATTCACGCGCTTGCCCTTGAGGTCCTCGAAAGAGGAGATGCCTGCATCGGCGCGCGCCACAACTGTGAACGGCTCTGGGTGAATCGAGAATACCGAGCGCAGACCTTCAAACGGTTCGCCGTCGAACTGCTCGACACCTTCATAGGCATTATACTGGATGTCCGACTGTGCGACGCCGAATTCAAGCTCGCCCGCGCGGATTGTGTTGACGTTGTAAACCGAACCACCCGTCGACTCTACAGAGCAACGGATGCCATGATCCTTGCGGCCCTTGTTGACCAGACGGCAGATTGCACCTCCGGTCGGGTAATAGACACCGGTCACGCCGCCGGTCCCGATGGTGATGAAATCCTGCGCCATCGCAGCAGGTGCCATCGCGACCCCCGCGACCATGACAGCAGCGCCCAGTCCCAATTTGTTAAACATAGATATACTCCTTTACGTTGGTTCCAGTTTCTTGATCAGATCGACCGAACTCTTGCAGGGTCCGGTTTTGCACTTCGATGTTTCGCGCACTCGCCAAGACATCACGGTTCATGTTGTCGTTCGACATAGTGAACATCGTCCCCTCGAACGCCAGGTTCGCGACGCATATGTGGAGGTCGTTTGGCATAACTATCCGAACGATGACCGCATGGATTGCAAAGGTCAACGCCAGAGATGCACTGTGATCCGTCGAGATGACGGCTACGGCCTCCCGGCGGTGATCCGGTATTTCAGCAAAAGCCACGCATTCGGCGAAAGAGGTTTTTGTCGCTTGCACCAGAACATTTTGCTTCTGAAAACGCCGCGCAAGCGGGCGACCAACCGCGCGCGGCCGTTCGGAAATTCGTGATGCGTGCTGGGCCGATCTGCGGCGCGGCGCGTTCTGTCGCGTCTCGCGACCCCGGCAAACCTGCTTCTTGGGCACCCGGAAAGAAGGCGACGCCATTAGAGTGCCGAACGTCGACAGCGGGCGCACGGAATTGTTGCCCACCCCGAACCGGCGGCGGTCGATACCCTCTGCATGCCTATGTCCAATGACAAAGCTCGCAGTGCATTTTAAAGTTCTTCTGCGAGTCCAACCTGTGCTTTCAGGCATGTCTTTTTTTCTCCCCCCAGACGAAATCTACGCACCCGGCTCGTCACCTGTCAACAATTAGGCCCATGCTATTTCTGCGTAAGTATGCGGGCATCCGACCCTTGATTCGTCCCCATGCCTCCGCAAGATCACCACCCGTCTTTGTCGAAAACGCTCTGGGCAGACGGGTGCCTCGGCCAGCTTTCGACTTGTTTCGACACCGTTTTCCGAAAGTTGTCGAAGACGCAGGCAACATTGACCCCGAATTGCCAGCGCGCCCATGCACCGCGCGATGAACGACGCACCCAATGTGCGATGTGTTATGCATCGGGCCCGTGCAACTGAATTTTCGTCGCACAACGGCGTAATTTGGTTGCAGGCGGCCACTGGACCTTTATGCGACTTTCCGCTCTGCTGGGGGCGACGCAACAGGAGGCCCACATGCCAGAACTGGAAACCCGCATTGCCGCAGGACGTGGCGATCAGCCCGCAGATACCGTGTTGCGTGGCGGCAGGATTCTGGACCTCATCACAGGCGAATTGCTGGACGGCGACGTGGCCATTCTTGGCGACACCATCGTCGGCACCTGTGACAATTACGAGGGCCGCGAGGTGATTGACGTCAGTGGGCTGATACTGGTGCCAGGCTTCATTGACACGCATCTGCATATTGAATCGTCCTGCATCACGCCCTTTGAATTTGATCGTTGTGTTGCGCCGCGCGGTGTGACCACCGCCATCTGTGATCCGCATGAGATCGCCAATGTCGTGGGCACCGATGGCATCCGCTATTTCCAGCAGGCCAGCGAACACACGGTCATGGATATCAAGGTTCAGCTGTCCTCTTGCGTGCCCTCCACGCATATGGAAACCGCCGGTGCTGAAATCCTGGCCGAGGATCTGGCCGGGCTGATGGGCCTCCCGTCGGGCATCGGGCTGGCCGAATTCATGAACTATCCTGGCGTCATTCACCGCGACCCGCAGGCGATGGCCAAGCTGCGCCTGTTCGAAGGTGGCCATGTGGACGGGCACTGTCCGCAACTCTCGGGGCGCGACCTCAACGCCTATATCGCTGCGGGGATCGGCACTGAACACGAGGCGACCACGGCCGAAGAGGCCCGCGAAAAGTTGCAAAAAGGCATGCGCGTGCTGATCCGCGAAGGGTCTGTTTCCAAGGATCTGCACGCGTTGCAGCCAGTGCTTACGGAGCGGACAGCGCCCTACATGTGCCTGTGTACAGACGACCGCAATCCGCTGGACATCGCTGAATATGGCCATCTTGATTACATGATCCGCACGCTGATCGCGCTTGGCACGCCGCCGCTCGCGGCCTATCGCGCTGCTTCGCTTTCAGCGGCAGAGGCGTTCGGCCTGAAGGATCGCGGGCTGATCGCCCCCGGCAAGCGTGCCGATATCGTGGCGCTGGACAGCCTGGAGCAGTGCAACGCCCAGTTGGTGTTTTGCGGCGGGGTGCGCGTCGGCACCGCCGCTTTTGACGCACGAGGTCATGTCGAACCCGTCGGCCGCGCCTCTGTCACTGCGCCAAAGCTGACAGAGGCAAGTTTCCGCAGCACCGGAAACCGCGAAGCAACCGATGTGATCGGCATTGTCGAAGGCAAGATCATCACCCAGCATCTGACCGAAGACATTGCCATCGTCGATGGTGACAAGGCCCCCGATACCACCCGCGACCTGATCCGCATTGCGGTGGTCGAACGGCACGGAAAAAACGGCAATATCGCCACCGGCTTTGTCCGTGGATTCGGGCTTCAGAAAGGGGCAATTGCCTCGACCGTCTGCCACGATCATCACAATATCGCCTGTGTCGGCGCGGATTATGCCGACATGGCGGTGGCGGCGAACCGGCTGGCAGAGATCGAAGGCGGGTTTGTTGTCGTCTGCGATGGGAATATCCTGGCAGAACTCGCCCTGCCCGTCGCGGGGCTGATGAGTCTTGCACCATTCGAAGAGGTCCGCGACCGGCTGACGGACCTGCGCGCAGCGGCCAAAGAGCTTGGTGTCGTGCTGGAAGAACCCTTCCTGCAACTGGCCTTCCTTGCCCTGCCCGTCATCCCGGCACTGAAAATCACCGATCGCGGTATGGTCGATGTGACGAAGTTCGAAATCATTCCGGGCTGACCCACGAAATGACGGAAAGCCGAACCTTCTGTCAAAAATAAACCACAATCATTATTGAAGTTGTGACGCAATTCGCGTCAGGGCATATTCCACCACGACAAACATTCTTTAACGAGGCATTAATATGACGGTAACGGTCAGCGTTTCATCCAGCAATCTCGACTACTTCGACGATTTCGACCTCAGTGCGCTGGGGGCGCTGTCTTTCGACGACTCTTTGGCGTCGTTCGATCCGGTATTCGGCGATGACCCTGACGTCTCGCTATCGTCAAACAGGCTGTCGTTCAGTGATAATGGCTATGCGATGAACATCCTTGGTCGCGGCTTTGCACCGACCTCATCGATCGAGGCGCTGAGCCGCGCGTTTGAAGATGGAACCGTCCGGGGGACAGTCTCGGGATTGACCTTCACGGATCACGGGACCGAAGTTCTGGGCATCAGCCTTACACCGTCGTCCTTACAGGTCCGGTATGACGACATCAGACTGGACATCAAAGGGGCGCTGCCGACCAGCCTGCCAGACATACTTGAAACCATGTTTGCGATCATTTCACTGTCGGATTCAGAGTACCTGACCGATGCGGAAATCGCCGAACAGACCGCGGTGCTTGCCGCCTATCAGGTCACCAGCCTGTCACTTTCGCAATCCGGCACCGAACTGATTTCGGCAAGCTTCAGCCGGAATACAGTGAGCGTTAGAATCGACGATTTCACACTGTCGGTCAACGGACGGTTCCCAACCGATCTGGGAAGTGCAGTGCCGATGCTTAGCTTGTTTGGCGACGACGTAAGCGGGGACTCGAGCGCATTGAGCGGCCTTCGGATCGACAACGTGATCCTGCGTGCGCCTGACAATACCGAAATCCTCCGCGCGACCGGCGACTTCATTTCTGACCTCGACGACCCAAATGCGGACGAAATCTATCTGGTTGACGGGTTTGTCTTTGATCATATGGAAATCGACGTGCCGCTTGGGGCGCAGATCAGCAACTATATGCAATCTGACTATGGCAGAGCCTATATCGCCGGTCTTGCCGGAGACGACACCATCGTCGGCAGGGATGGCACGGAAACTCTGAACGGCAACAAGGGCGACGACGTCCTGACGTCGACGGGCCCGTCCACAACGCTTCTGGGTGGCCTCGGCAATGACCGCCTGAACGGATCACGCTTTGCCGACATCATGCTGGGCGGCGACGGCGAGGATACGATCATAGGCGGGGATGGCAACGACTCGATCATGGGCGGTGACACAAGCGGAGACCGGCGTGACGATGTGTTTGCGGGCCGTGGCAATGACCATATCGACGGCGGATATGGCAATGACAGATTGCATGGCGACGATGGCAACGACACCATTATTGGCGGCTTCGGCGCAGATACGCTCCATGGCGGCAACGGCGATGATGTCCTGAGCGGGTCGGATTGGGGTGACAAGATCATCGGCGGCGACGGCGATGATTTCATCAATGGCGGCTTTGGTCACGATCGGCTGCACGGCGGCACTGGTGCCGACCTGTTTTTCCATGCCGGGATCAAACTTCACAACACGGATTGGGTGAAGGACTACAACGCCGCGCAGGGTGACGTTTTGCTCAGCGGCATCCGCGGATCTTCAGCCTCGGATTACGTTGTGAATTTCGCGATCACGCCAGGGGCGGACGATCCCAATGTCGCCGAAGCCTTCATCGGATACAAACCCACGGGGCAAAAACTCTGGGCATTGGTTGATGGCGGCGATCAGACCGAGATCAACATACAGATCGCCGGCCAGATCTACGACCTGCTGGCCTAAATCTGAGCGGACCATATGGCGCGGCTTGGGAACCCCTCCGGAACCGCGCCACGCTTGAATTGAATTTACAGACCGGTTTCCTTCGCGATCTGCGCGCGGGACTTGCGGGCCCGCTCTGTCGCGGATTTCAACTGGCCACAGGCGGCCATAATGTCCTCGCCCCGGGGGGTTCGGATTGGCGAGGCATATCCGGCCTTGTAGATAATATCCGCAAACGCGTGAATGCGGTTGTTTGACGACCGTTCATATGGCGCGCCCGGCCATTCGTTGAACGGGATCAGGTTGATCTTGGCGGGGATGCCCTCGATCAGCTTGATCAGCCGATGCGCGTCCTCGTCACTGTCATTCACCCCTTTCAGCATCACATATTCAAACGTTATCCGTTCAGAGTTCGAAAGACGCGGGTATTCACGCAGCGTGTTCAAAAGCGTCTCGATATTCCAGCGCTTGTTGATCGGCACCAGCTTGTCGCGCACCTCGTCCGTGGTGGCGTGAAAGCTGACGGCCAGCAGACATCCGATCTCTTCCGCCGTCTTGGCAATCTCGGGAACGACTCCGCTGGTTGACAGCGTGATGCGGCGGCGCGACAGCGAGATCCCCTCGGGGTCCATCGCAATCTTCATCCCGTCGCGGACGTTCTCAAAGTTATATAGCGGCTCTCCCATCCCCATCAGAACGATATTGGACAGAAGGCGGGGGCCAGCGTCGTTAGCACCGACACCGGGTTTCGGCCATTCGTCCAGGTCGTCTCGCGCCAACATGATCTGCCCGACAATCTCTGCTGCGGTCAGGTTGCGGACCAGCTTTTGCGTGCCGGTGTGACAGAACGAACAGGTCAGCGTGCACCCGACCTGAGAGGAAATGCACAGCGTCCCGCGATCCGTCTCGGGGATATAGACCACCTCGACCTCATGTCCGCCCGCGATCCGCACCAGATATTTGCGCGTGCCGTCATTCGACACCTGCCGTGTCACCACCTCTGGCAGTGAAATCACGAAGGTCCGGGCCAGCATCGCGCGGTAATCCTTGGACAGGTTGGTCATCTGGTCGAAATCGCGCACGCCCCAATGATAAAGCCATTGCCAGATCTGACCGGCGCGCATCTTGGCTTGCTTCTCCGGTGTGCCCGCCTCGATCAGCGCGGCGCGCAGCCCGTCCCGCGTCAACCCGACAAGATTCACCGGCCCTTCCGGCATCTTGCGTGGAATGGTGGCAACGTCTTGCGTGATCGGCGCGCTGGCGGGCATGGTCTACGTCCTTTGAAGGTGGATGCGGGTACATATAGGATTCGCGCGGCAAAGCCAAAGGGCCAAGTACGAAAAGGCCCTTCCGATGTGGAAAGGCCTGCTTCATTGTCACAGTGGCATACGGAAAGCGTTAGCTGGCGCAGCGCTTTTCGGCATCCTCGATCGCGGCAGTGAACCCCAGCAAGGAGAACGTATCCTTGGTCTGTGTCCCGCGCGAAGATTGTGCTGTCAGCACGGCATCGGCCCCGCGCTTCATCGCAGCCACGATCTTGCCATCATCCTGCGGCGATGCGGGCCAGGCCCATTCGCCATCGGTGATCAGTTCGAATTCCGTGCCGCCAATATTGACGTTAACGGTTGATCCGCCCGCGAAGGGATACCCGCCGGTAAAGGCCAGCTGTCCCTGCACCTCGGCACCCGGACGGTAAAACACCATAAGCAGAATGTCGCCTCGGGTCACGGCCACAACGCGCCCACCCTTGGTGTTGACGCTTTCCTTGTAGGTCGTGACGGCCCAGCATTCGCGGGGGTCGTTGCCCTCAAAAACGCTCCAATCGGTGATCGCGTTGACCTGATTGGTGCTTTCTTGCTGCGCGGCAACGCCAGTCGCGGCCAGTGCCATGAAAGCCGCGGCTGCCAAACGCGCAAAACGTGAAATCATATGTCCAGCCTCCAGCTGTCCTAAGCCTCAATTACGTTCGGATGTCCCAACCGTCCAGCGGCCTTTGATTATTGCGGGAAACACCCGTTTCCTTCTCGATAAAAGCATTCTAGCCTGAATCGCGATACGGACGAAAGACCCCGGCGGCATAAATTCGCCGTGACCGCGCCCAGACTGCAAAGGCCCGCCTATGACCCAACCTCAACCAATCTGCGAAGCGTGGCGCGGTGCCTTTCTGGAAAGCCAGCATCTGGGGCACATCGTGGTATGCGATGGCTCCGGTCAGGTGGTTCAGGCGATTGGCGACCCCGAAGCCGTGATTTTTCCGCGCAGTTCGTGCAAGATGATTCAGGCGCTGCCCTTGGTGACCTCCGGTGCCGCCGATGCGCAGGGTTTAAGCGAAACGCGACTGGCGCTGGCCTGTGCCTCGCATTCCGGCGCGCCGCTGCATGTGACAGAGGTCAATCGCTGGCTCGCGGACCTGGGTCTTGGCGATGACGACCTTCGCTGCGGGACCGAGCCAAGCCGCGACAAGGCCCTGCGCTTTGAGATGATTCGCGACGACCAGAAACCTTGTCAGGTACATAACAATTGCTCGGGCAAACATGCGGGGTTTCTGACGCTGTCGCAGTATCTTGGTGCAGGCGCTGACTATGTCGACCCGGTTCATCCCGTGCAATTGGCCTGCCGCGACGCATTTGAAGAGGTCACTGGAATGACCTCGCCGGGCTTTGGCATTGACGGCTGCTCGGCACCGAATTTCGCGACGTCAATGCATGCGCTGGCCCGTTCAATGGCATTTTTCGCCACCGCCCACAGCCGGAATGACCCGCTAAGCCGCGCCGCCGCCCGTCTGGCCGCCGCCATGCGCGCCTGGCCAGAGCATGTCGCGGGCAAAGGCCGCGCCTGCACTCTGCTGATGCGGGCCGCGAAAGAGCCGCTTGTGGCCAAGACCGGGGCAGAGGGTGTTTTCATCGCCATTCTGCCGGGCCGCGGCATGGGCATCGCGGTCAAGGCGGCTGACGGTGCCACCCGCGCTGCCGAATGCGCGATCGCCGCGACATTGGTTCAGATGGGCGTGCTGGACGCGGACCATCCGGATGTCACAAACTTCATGACACCGACATTGCTGAACCGGCGCGGGCTGGAGGTCGGCTTTGTTCGCCCTCCGCACACGCTTTTTCCGACCTGAAATTTACGACACAAATTCTGACTTCGCATAGCCTTGCAGGTAAAGCAGGGCTGTCAGATCTCCGTGATTGATACGGAAATTACACTGCGCCTGCACACTTGGTTTGGCATGCAACGCCACACCGGTCCCGGCACGGCCCAGCATGCCCAGATCGTTGGCCCCGTCACCCACCGCGATCACATCCGCCTCTGCAATCCCCAGCCTTGCTGTGATCTGTTCCAGCGCCTCGATCTTGGCCTCACGTCCCAGAATGGGCCGCCCAACGTCGCCGCTCAGCTTCCCATTAGCGACAATCAAAGTATTCGCGCGATTTTCGTTGAACCCCAATAGGGACGCGACCCGCTCGGTGAAAGCGGTAAACCCGCCAGAGACCAGCGCCGCATAGCCGCCCTGCGCTTTCATCGTCGCGACCAGTTGCGCGCCGCCGGGCATCAGCGTGATGCGCGCCTCCAACACCTTATCGATGACCGCAACATCCAGCCCTTGCAAAAGCGCCACACGTTCGGTCAGCGCGCCTTCGAAATCCAGTTCGCCGTTCATCGCGCGTGCGGTGATGTCCTTGACATGGGCACCGACACCAGCCTCTTCGGCCAGTTCGTCGATGCATTCCTGCTGGATCATGGTCGAGTCCATATCGGCAAGCAGCATTTTCTTGCGCCGGCCTTTTGCGGGCAAAACAACCAGATCGACACCCTGCTGTTGAAGATCCTCCCAGACCTGCCACAGGTTGCCCGGAACATGTTCCAACGCAAATTCCGCCGCCTCATCCGGTGCCAGCCAATTGACATCCGAACCGCCCCAGGCATTGCGCAACGCTTCTGCCAATGCCGGGTCCAAGCCACCCTGACGCGCGATCAAAACTGCTATATGCATGGTCGGCTCCGCTTAAACTGATGCCCCTGCTTAACCATGTGCTGACATAAACCTCCAGCCCCGAGCCTGATCCGGCTCCTGAATTTCCGTCTCCGTCACGCGGGCGCATGCAATGAACCCGCCATCTTGACGCAGAACTTCTGGTTCCGCGTCGGGACGGGGTTCTTTTCATCGCAGTTACCGCAATCCGGTCAACGGGTGCTTGACCCAAAACCCGGCAAATGGAACCCAAACTTGACGCAAAAGGAAAATCGCCCTGACTGAGAGGGGGTTCTGTCGTGATTGCTCACATAAGCATTAAAGTGGTGAGCCGTGATGGGTTCGAACCATCGACCTACTGATTAAAAGTCAGTTGCTCTACCAACTGAGCTAACGGCCCACTAGGCGGCGTATCTAGAAAGAGAGATGGGGACCGTCAACCCCGAAAATCCTCTTTTCCTTTCGAAAGGTAAATAAGTTGTCCCGAACGACGACGGACCAAGGGGGCTGTGCTCGTGACAACGCTTCACCCCAAAAGCAAACTCATTCACGCAGATCCGATAAAGGGAGACCTTGTAAGCGATGATGCGGCTTATCCAGACACATACAGGACGGATATTTCGGGTTCTCCAGTCACGCGTCCATTAAAGCGGCATGGGCCATCATATCGCCGCCCCGATGCCCGCTGTTCTTGCTCCTTGCGCAGAAAGGTGCGATTTCATGGACGCAACCCTCTGACGGCGCTTCCGATACCTTTCAGCAGACACGAGGACACGACAGAATGACTGGCTATATTTTTGACGCCCCGAAGGTAAACGCGATCCCTGTGATCGGGATGTCCGCGCGTTTTCCGATTCACCGGATCTTTTGTGTCGGTCGCAACTATGCCGCCCACGCGGCCGAAATGGGCAATGAAGTGGATCGCGACGCGCCGTGGTACTTTACCAAGACGCCTTCGGCTTATGTGGCAAGCGGCAGTACCGTTCCCTATCCGCCGGGCACCCAAGATTTCCATTACGAGATGGAACTGGCAATCGCGATCGGCGCACCGGCTTTCCGTGCCAGCCGTGACGAGGCTGCCCGCACAATCTTTGGCTACGGCTGCGCGCTCGACATGACGCGGCGCGATTTGCAGCAAGTGGGCAAGGACCACCGCCGCCCCTGGGATTTGGGCAAGGACGTGGAAAACGGCGCGGTCTTCGCGGCGCTCAGTCAGGCAGAAGATCTGGGTGCATTGGGTCCACAGCGCATTCATCTGGAAGTCAACGGCGAGACGCGCCAGGACGCCACCCTTGCCGAGATGGTCTGGTCCGTTGACGAAATCGTCGCGCACCTGTCCACCTATTATCATCTGCGTGCTGGGGATGTCATTCTGACAGGAACGCCGGCTGGCGTGGGGCCGGTGGTTGCGGGCGACCGCATCACCGGCGGCATAGACGGGCTGGAGCCAATTGCGCTGACGCTGAGCGAACCTGAATGACCATCACAGCGGGGCATACCCCACCCGCCGCCTGTCCTAACGTCCTCTAGCGCTTTGATGTTTATTCAGAAATCGTTATGATCTAAAACAGGTTGGAAAGCCCTCGGCGCGCCGGGGAATGATGTCCGACGACGCAGGAGGGTTGCTTGGCCGACGAGATGCTGAAAATCGCGCTGGATGGCGACATCGCAACGCTGACGATAGACCGCCCCGACAAACGCAACGCCATGTGCGATCAGTTGGTGAACGAGATAGACGCCTTCTTTTCCAACCCGCCAGAGCAGGCAAAGGTGGCGATCCTGACCGGGACCGGGGGGCATTTCTGCTCTGGTCTCGACCTGGAGGAACACACTGCCCGCAGTGGCGAAGATACGCTTTATCATTCACGGCACTGGCACAGCGTGATGGACAAGATCCAGTTTGGCCGCTTGCCAGTCGTTTCGGCGATGTACGGTGCTGTCATCGGCGGCGGGCTTGAGATCGCGGCCGCCACGCATGTGCGTATTGCCGAACCATCGACCATGTTCCAACTGCCAGAAGGCCGTCGCGGCATCTTTGTCGGCGGCGGTGCCACTGTGCGCGTAGGGCGCATACTCGGGGCCGATCGCATGACAGAGATGATGCTGACCGGGCGCAAATATTCCGCCGACGAAGGCCTGGCGCTTGGCCTGTGTCATTACAGCGTGGGCGAAGGCGAATCCATGGCGCTTGCACGCGAATTGGCGGGCAAGATCGCGCGCAATGCACCAATGTCCAATTATCTGATGATGAATGCGATCTCGCGGATCGACGATATGTCAAAGGCAGACGGGCTTTTTGCCGAGAGCCTTTGCGCCGCGCTGTCCGTGACCACGCCGGACGCGGCCGAAGGGCTTCGGGCCTTCCTGGACAAGCGCGCGCCACGGTTTCGCTGAACGCCCGCCTGTTCCTTAGAACACCCGCTGGGACAGAGAATTACCCGCCCCGGTCTTGGCCGGGGCCTCTGCACCCCTTACCTAAGCGACAACCGGAGGTTCTCATGCAGCAATTTTCCCTTCTCGACCTGTCGCCCATTCCCGAAGGTGGCTCCGCGGCCGATGCCCTTGCCAATACCGTCGATTTGGCGCGTGCCGCGGAACGTGCGGGCTATCATCGCTATTGGCTGGCCGAGCATCACAATATGCCCGGCATCGCCAGTGCTGCCACGTCACTGGTCATCGGCCATGTTGCCGCCGCGACCAAAACGATGCGGGTGGGCGCGGGCGGCATCATGCTGCCCAACCATGCGCCGTTGGTCATTGCCGAACAATTCGGAACGCTGGCCACGCTTTACCCCGGACGGATCGACCTTGGTCTTGGCCGCGCGCCGGGCACCGACATGGCAACCGCCCGCGCGCTGCGCCGCCACATGGCACCCGAGGACAGCTTTCCGCAGGATGTGCAGGAGCTACTGGGCTATTTCGCCGATCCGGCAGAGACCGCCCCGGTCAAGGCCATCCCCGGCGAAGGCACGCATGTGCCGGTCTGGATCCTCGGGTCCAGCCTGTATGGTGCGCAACTGGCGGCCTATCTGGGCCTGCCCTACGCGTTCGCTTCGCATTTCGCACCCGCGATGTTGGAAGAGGCGCTGGCCACCTATCGCGCCACGTTCCGGCCCTCAGCTCACCTTGACCGCCCGCATGTCATGGTCGCCGCAGGGGTCTGCGCCGCGGAGACGGACGAGGAAGCGGCATTTCTGAAATCCTCGCAGATGCTGGCCTTTGCCCGGCTGCGCACCGGCCGCCCCGGCAAGCTGCCGCGTCCGGTGACGGATGTCACGCAAGAGATCCCGCCTGCGATCATGGCGCAGGTCGGTCACGCGCTGTCTGTGTCGGCCACCGGATCGAAGGAAACCGTCGCG
This sequence comes from Primorskyibacter flagellatus, assembly GCF_900176485.1. Taxonomy (GTDB): domain Bacteria; phylum Pseudomonadota; class Alphaproteobacteria; order Rhodobacterales; family Rhodobacteraceae; genus Primorskyibacter; species Primorskyibacter flagellatus. The sequence continues at coordinate 153,319 of NZ_FWYD01000005.1, read as the reverse complement.
CGGCAGCTGTCAGCAATCATCAAGACGCATCAACCGGACGAGCTGATGGTCACGGGCATGATCCACGATCCCGCCGCGCGCATCCGGTCCTTCGAAATCGCGGCAGATGTCCTGAAAGGCCTGCGCGTCACCCCTGCGGCGGCGTGATTTTACCATCCGCTTGACCTTCCGCATCCCCTGACAGAATCTGCGCGCAACCGCGCAAGGAGATCCCATGACCAAGTCCCCCATCGATCCACAACTGCTCGACCGGCTGGCAGAGGTTGCCGTACGCACCGGGCTGAACCTGCAACCGGGTCAGGACCTTGTGCTGACCGCCCCTGTAGAGGCCCTGCCGCTGGTGCGCCGCGTCGCCGCTGCCGCATATCGCGCAGGGGCCGGGCTGGTCACGCCGATCCTTTCCGATGCCGAGGTCACGCTGGCGCGGTATCACAACGCCACGGACGACAGCTTTGATCGCGCGCCCGGTTGGCTGTACGAGGGCATGGCCGCAGCCTATGACAAGGGTGCCGCGCGGATGGCCATCTCTGCCGAAGATCCGATGATGCTGGCTGACGAGGATCCCGAAAAGGTGTCCCGCGCAGGGAAGGCCAATTCCATCGCCTACAAGCCCGCACTCAGCAAGATATCCAATTTCGAGATCAACTGGTCGATCGCCAGTTACCCCTCGGCCGGGTGGGCGCGGCGGGTATTCCCTGACCTGCCAGAGGACGAGGCGGTGGCCAGGCTGGCCGACGCGATCTTTGCAGCATCGCGGGTGAAGAATGATGACCCCGTGGCGGCATGGGCCGACCATAACGCCGCGCTGCGGACGCGCACCGAATGGCTGAACAGCCAGCGGTTTGACGCGCTGCATTTCACCGGGCCGGGCGCGGACCTGACCGTCGGTCTGGCCGATGGTCACGAATGGCATGGCGGTGCCTCCGAGTCGAAGAACGGGATTGTCTGCAACCCCAACATTCCGACCGAGGAAGTGTTCACCACACCCCACGCCGCCCGCACCGAAGGCCATGTCCGCGCCACGAAACCGCTGGCGCATCAGGGCAGCCTGATCGAGGATATCAAGGTCCGCTTTGAAGGCGGTCGGATCGTCGAGGCCAAGGCATCCCGAGGAGAGGCCGTGCTGCACAAGCTGCTGGACAGCGACGAGGGTGCGAGACGCCTGGGCGAAGTGGCGCTGGTGCCGCATAGCTCGCCGATTTCGCAATCCGGCCTGCTGTTCTACAACACGCTATTTGACGAAAACGCCGCCTGCCACATCGCGCTTGGGCAGTGCTATTCCAAATGCTTCCTGAACGGGGCAGAGCTTTCGGAAGAGCAGATCACCGCGCAGGGCGGCAATTCCAGCATGATCCATGTCGACTGGATGATCGGCGGGGCAGAGACGGATATTGACGGCATCTTGCCCGATGGCACCACCGTGCCGGTGTTCCGCCAAGGCGAATGGGCGCAGTGATCCGACGAGTTCTCCGCAGGGAACCTGCTTTGCCGGATCGCATCTTAGAGAAAAGAGGGGCGTAGAGGTGGCCCGGGCAGTTCTTTCTCCAGCGCCGGGGACTGGTCGGCACTTGCATTCGCAACAGCCTTGACCGTCCGTGAGGCCTTGATAGGTTCACGCCGTCTGCCCCGCGCGATGGGCGATGTGGCGGCCCGCCGAAGGATATACCGCAAATGACGCAAGCAGACTGGATCGCCGTCGATTGGGGCACCTCGAACGTGCGGGCCTGGATCTTTGACGAACGGGGCGAGGTGCGCGCCACGGCGTCCAGCGACAAGGGCATGGGATCGCTTGATCCGGCGGGGTTTGAACCGGCGCTGATCGAACTGGTCGGCCAGCACCTTCCCGAGACTGGCAAAGTGCCGGTGATCGCCTGCGGCATGGTCGGCGCGCGGCAAGGCTGGGTGGAGGCACCCTACGCCACATGCCCCTGCCCGCCGCCGGGTCTGGCGGATGCCGTGTCTGCAACCGCTGCGGACCCACGGCTGGACGTATCCATCCTCCCCGGCGTCAAACAGTCCGGTCCAGCGGATGTGATGCGCGGCGAAGAAACCCAGATCGGCGGCTTTCTGGCGACAGAGCCGGGTTTCGACGGCATCCTTTGCCTGCCCGGCACGCATACCAAATGGGTGCATATCAGCGCGGGCGAGATTGTCAGCTTTCGCACCTGCATGACCGGAGAGATCTTTGCCCTGCTATCGCGGCAATCGGTGCTGCGGTTCGCCGTGGCGGGCGACGGCTGGGACGCGCAGAGCTTTCAGGCCGCAGTCGGTGATGCCATATCTTCGCCGCAAAACCTGAGCGCGTGGCTTTTTGGCCTGCGCGCAGACTCCTTGTTGAACGAAACCGGCGTGGACGTTTCAAAGGCCCGCCTGTCCGGCCTGCTGCTTGGCCTCGAACTGGCGGGCACCAAACCTTATTGGCTGGGACGTGAGGTGGTGATTGTCGGTGCGCCCTCGTTAAGCGATCTTTACGTCACGGCTTTGGCGGAACAAGGCGTCTCTGCGCGGTTTATGGACGGCGGCAACCTGTCGCTTGCAGGCATCCGCGCCGCTCGCGCACAGATGGAGAGCAAAACATGAGCCGGGAAATCATTGCCATTCTGCGCGGCGTGCAGCCAGACGAGGTGTTGGAGATCGGCCGCGCGCTTGTCGATGCGGGGATCGACCGCATCGAGGTACCGTTGAACTCGCCTGACCCACTGACGTCGATTGAACGTCTTGCGTCCGGTCTGGAGGGGCAAGCCACAGTGGGCGCGGGCACCGTCTTGACGCCAGAGCAGGTAACGGCCGTTCACGACGCGGGCGGCACGATCATCGTCTCCCCCGATTGCAACCCCGCTGTCATCGACCGGACCAAGGCACTGAGCATCCTCTCCTATCCTGGGGTCGCGACGCCGACCGAATGCTTTACCGCGCTGCGCCATGGTGCGGACGGGCTAAAGTTTTTTCCGGCCTTCCTGATCGGCACCAAGGGGCTGTCGGCAATATCGGCGGTACTGCCGCAGGGCACGAAAACCTATGCGGTCGGCGGTGTGGGGCCGGATAATTTTTCGGAATGGTTCGCTGTCGGCGTAACTGGCTTTGGTCTTGGAACCGGCATCTACAAACCCGGATTCTCCGCCAGCGATGTCGCAGAGCGGGCGCGGGCCATCGTGGCAGCCTATGATCGCAATGCGCCTGCCGGGTGAACCGGCCCTGACAATCCATGACACCGCATGGGCGATCGACCTTTGCAGCTCCAACTCTGCTGCCGGGGAACTGCGTGACGGCAAACCGGGATTGGAATTATGGACTACCGACCGGATCGCTGCGATATTTGTTTCTCATAGCATTCCCTTGCGAACGCCCAGGATCTGAAACAGGAACCGCTTCACCGATGCCCTCTTCTGCTTCACCCGGCCCCACTGCGCTGATCGTGGCGCATGGAAGCCCCTCCGACCCGGACGGACAGGAACGCTTGCTGGCCGATCTGGCCGCGCGCGCCGCAGCGCATTTGCCCGGCTGGCAGGTTTCCAGCGCGACGCTTGCCTGCAAAGGGCGGTTTGAAGAGAAATGCGCGCGGCTCGGCACGCCGATGATTTATCCGTTTTTCATGGCCGAAGGCTATTTCACGCGCAATGTGCTGGCCCGAAAATCCGCAGATCTGGGCCTGACCATGCTGTCGCCCTTCGGCGTGGATCCGGCCTTGGAAGACGTTGCCGAGACTGTCTTGCGTGATCGGCTTGGCGCGCTGGGTTGGAAGGTCGCGGAAACCGATCTGCTGATCGCAGCACATGGCAGCGCAGTTTCCAAAACCAGCCGCAACAGCGCGCAACGCTTCGCCAAGAAAATGATGACGCGATGCGGTTTTCGCAGCGTCGCGACAGGCTATGTCGAAGAGCCGCCGTTTCTCGCAGACGCGGCCCGAGATCTGGGCGCACAAAGCATATGCCTTGCCCATTTTGCGCTCCGCTCCGGCCATGTCGAAATCGACCTGCCCGAAGCGTTCGAAGCCGCCAGATTTCGTGGCCCGGTATTGCCGCCGATGATCGAGTGGCCCGAAACGCCCGGACTGATCGCACAAAGCCTTCTGGCAGCGCATGCATCCTTGCCAGCGGGCCGACCGTCCTGATCGGGCAGACTTTGATGAGCGCAATTCAGGCGTCTGTGCTGCGCTCTGTCGGTGGGTGACAAGATTTCGCCTTGAAGCGGGTACCTCCGTCCCGGCACGTCATGCCTTGTGGCCGATTGTCGGCGTCTCACGTCTTGCGTCCAAGGTGACCGGACCGCAGTGAAAATCTGCGGATCCGGGACTTGAAATCGCCTATTGCCCCACCCAATTATTTCAGTGTCGGAACGCTGATGATCAGGTTCCGGCGCAACTCACGGCCTGTCCGCAAATGGAAGGCCGCTATAGGTATCGCTCAATGGAGGATGACCATGCGAAGCTTTGATCTTGCACCGCTCTATCGTGCAACTGTCGGATTCGATCAGATTGCCGACCTTATGGACCGCGCCTTGGCCAATGATGTCAGCCAGTCCAGCTATCCACCCTATAACATTGAAAAAACCGCCGATGACACCTACCGCATCTCGATCGCGGTTGCCGGCTTTAGTGACGCCGATCTGTCGGTCGAGGTAAAGGAACAGGCGCTTGTCGTGTCCGCCCGCAAAGCCGACGATGAGACTGCGCACAGTTACCTGCACCGAGGCATCGCCACCCGCGCGTTCGAGCGCCGTTTTGCGCTTGCCGATCACGTCCGGGTCATTGGGGCCAGCCATGCTGACGGTATGTTGCATATCGACTTGCAGCGCGAAATCCCCGAAGCGCTGAAACCGCGACGGATCGAGATTTCCCGTCAGAGCAAGGCGATCGACAAGGACGTCGTGGACGCCCAATCGGTGAACTGACCTTGCGCTGAAGCGGACAGGGCCAACCCTTCCCGCCTAAGCATATGCTTATTGAAGGCCCGGCGCACCGTGACGCGTCGGGCCTTTTGGTTTTTTCCATCATGCGGCGGGCGCGGCAGGTTTCGCTTCTGTGCTGGACATGCGCAGAACAACCGTGCCTTTGCGATGGCGCGTTTCGACGGCACTGTGTGCCTCGGCAAAATCAGCCATGGGATAGACCGTATCGACGACAGCGCGCAGATCGCCCGCAGACAGCCAACCTGCCAGCAGTTGCATGTCTTCACGACGATCGCCGCTAACCCCGATCCGGATGCGCCGACCTCCGTGAAACCTCGCCCAAAGCGCCTGCCATAACTCTTTCATGCCAAAGTTCAGAGGGATGAACTGGCCCTTGGGCTTCAACGCGCCGCGAATGCTCTTGAAATCTGTCGCTCCTACAGTGTCGAACACGACATCGTAGCGATTGGTCGCATCGGTGAAATCCTCGGCGCGGTAATCAATCATTTCATCGGCACCAAGGTTCCGCAGCAAGAGATGGTTCGCCGCACTGGCGACACCGGTCACATGCGCCCCCATCCGTTTGGCAATCTGCACGGCATAACTGCCCACACCGCCCGAAGCACCGACAATCAGCACGGACTGGCCCGGCGTGATCCTGGCAAAATCGCGCAGGAATACCAACGCAGACAAGGCACCGAACGGGGTGGCTGCGGCCTCTTCATCGGTGATGGTGTCAGGCGTGTGGACGACCGCCCCATCCTGCGCAATGGTCAGAAATTCTGCGTGTGCGCCCTTGCCGGACACTCCGAAAACACGATCGCCCGGCGCGAACCCGTCGACGTCTTGTCCGGCTTCGACCACCTTTCCAGCGAAAACGCCGCCAAGGATCTTGTTGCGCGGACGAAACAGCCCGAACATCAAACGGCCCGGCACCGCCAGGACCCCCGGAAATTCAGCAGCACGCATCCGCCAATCGGCTGTGGTGACGCTGCTGGCTACAACCTTGATCAATAACTCATCTTCCGTTGGCGCCGGCTGCGGCACCTCGGCCATCCTCAACACGCGCGGGGGTCCATAATGATCTTGGACAATTGCTTTCATCATATTCACCTAAGATTAATCATCGCTTGAGTATGTAGTTAGCCATGCGAAAGAACCGCGTAAATTGACCAGAAGAGCAGGGATGCTATGCATGATTGCATGGATTGGCGGAATGTAAACTTCGACTGGAATCGCGCGCGCGCTTTTCTTGTCACAGCCGAAGAAGGCTCTTTGTCGGCAGCCGCGCGTGCGCTTGGCGTGGCACAGCCGACGCTTGGCCGTCAGGTGACTGCGCTTGAGGAAGAACTGGGTGTTACTCTGTTCGAACGCGTGCCGCGCGGGCTGGAACTGACAACTGCCGGGCTTGACCTTGTCGAACATGTTCGCGCCATGGGTGATGCCGCAAACCGCGTATCGCTGGCGGCAACCGGTCAGTCGGTCACGGTCGAGGGGCAAATCACCATCACCGCGTCCGAAATTTATTCTGCCTATCTGTTGCCGCCCATCCTTGCACGGTTGCGCGAAATGGCACCGGGGATTGAAGTTGAAGTCGTGGCAAGCAACACGATCCGCGATCTCAAGAAACGCGAAGCTGACATTGCAATCCGCAACGCCCGTCCGACACAACCCGATCTGATCGGCAAATTGGTGGCAGAGGATCACGCGACGATTTATGCGACTCCCAGCTACCTTCAAAGCCTTGGCGATCCGCAAAGCCCCGAAGACCTAAAAGATGCCGATTTCATCGGGCTAGAGAATCTCGACCAGCTGATTGAGGGCCTGAATGCGCAAGGTTTCGATCTGGCGCGCCGCAACTTTCCGATACAGACCGAGAACCACCTGGTGCATTGGCAAATGGCGCGGCACGGTCTGGGCATCGGCATCGGGCCCTGCCATCTGGGCGACCGCGACCCCGGCCTTGCCCGTGTCTTGCCAGAGGCAGAGCCGATCAGATTTCCGATCTGGCTGGTCGCACACCGCGAATTGCAAACCAGCCGCCGCGTGCGACTGGTTTATGATTTGCTGGCCGAAGAGTTGCCGACGCTTTTAGGTGATTAGCATCCAAGCTTTTCGGTAGGTCAGCACATTTCCATTGAAGGCTTTGCACCAAACTCTTCCGGTTGATCGTCTTCTGTCGCCTATCGAACGGATCTTTTCCAAGTATTTCAGAAGCGCGAGAATGGGCGGCGCAAGCGCCCCGCCCGCCCAAACCCGATCAGACCGACAGACAGACATATTTCATCTCAAGGTAGTCCTCGATGCCGTGATGGCTGCCCTCACGACCCAAACCGGACTGCTTGACCCCGCCGAACGGTGCCAGCTCGGTCGAGATGATGCCCGTGTTCACGCCGACGATGCCATATTCCAGCGCTTCAGCCACCTTGTAGACCCGGCTTAGATCCTTGGCGTAGAAATACGACGCCAGCCCGAAGATCGTGTCATTGGCCATGGCGATCACCTCGTCCTCGTCGGTGAAGCGGAACAGCGGCGCCAGCGGACCGAAAGTCTCTTCCGTGGCAAAGGCCATCTCGCGCGTAGCACCCTTTACGATGGTCGGACCAAAGAAGTTGCCCTCCATCCCATTTGCCTCGCCGCCCAGGATCACCTCAGCACCCTTGGCCTTGGCGTCCGCGATATGTTCCTGAACCTTGTCGATCGCACCCGCATTGATCAGCGGTCCCAGATCGGTGCCCTCTTCCAGACCGTCACCCACCTTCATTGCCGCAACCCGTGCACGCAGCTTTTCGGCAAAGGCGTCATAAACCCCGTCCTGCACATAGATCCGGTTGGCACAGACACAGGTCTGACCGTTATTACGGAACTTGCACATAATCGCACCTTCAACGGCTGCGTCCAGATCAGCGTCGTCAAACACGATGAATGGCGCATTGCCGCCCAGCTCCATCGAGCATTTCATGACCTGATCGGCAGCCTGTTTCAGCAGAATGCGCCCCACTTCGGTCGATCCGGTGAAGGTCAGCTTGCGGATACCGGGGTTTTCGCAGAATTCCTTGCCAATTTCCGAGGAACTGGACGATGTCACGACAGAGAATACCCCGGCCGGAATGCCTGCACGTTCGGCAAGCACAGCCATGGCGATGGCCGATAGCGGAGTTTCCTTTGCCGGACGCGCAACAAAGGCGCAGCCCGCAGCCAGTGCAGGCCCGGCCTTGCGTGTGATCATCGCGTTGGGAAAGTTCCACGGCGTGATCGACGCGGCGACCCCGATGGGCTGCTTGATGACCATCAACCGCTTGTCGCGCTGGTGGCCGGGGATCATTTCGCCGTAAATCCGTTTGGCCTCTTCGCCAAAGAACTCGATGAAAGCGGCTCCGTAAGCGACCTCACCCTTTGCCTCGGCTAGTGGTTTGCCCTGCTCTGCGGTCAGAATGATGCCCAGATCGTCCTGATGCTTCATCATCAGATCGAACCATTTGCGCATCACAGCCGCGCGCTCTTTGCCGGTCCACTGCGCCCAGTCTTTCTGTGCTGTCTCGGCTTGCGCAATCGCGTCCGCCACCTGCGCGCGGCTGAGGTCGGCGACCTGTGCAATCACATCGCCTCGGGCAGGGTTGGTGACGTCAAAGGTTCCGTTATCCCCCTCGACCCATTCGCCGCCGACATATCCGCGCGTTTCCAGAAGGCCAGGGTCCTTCAGCAAGGACTTGAGGTTGGTGGTTTGGTCCGGCATGTCGCGTTCCTCTCGAAATGTTATGGAAGTCCCAGATCATCTGCTAGGCTCATTGTCCAGAACTGCCTTTCGGAGAACGATATGGACCTCGATGACGCCTTTGCCAATGCCGCTTACATACCCCAGGCAGATGATTATCCACCACGGTGGGCGAAAAAGGCCGAGGCGTTTCGTGAAACGATGGCCCAGAACCATCGCGCCCGGCTGGGCGTGGCTTATGGAAACGGGCCACGGCAAGAAATGGACATCTTCCTGCCCGAAGATTCGCCGAAGGGCCTCGTGGTGTTCGTTCATGGCGGCTACTGGTTGCGGTTCGATCGGTTCAGCTGGTCGCATCTGGCAGCAGGGCCATGTGCGCACGGCTGGGCAGTGGCGATGCCCTCGTATGATCTGTGCCCACAGGTTCATATCGGTGACATCACCGGACAGGTCGCGCATGCCGTGACGCTTGCCGCCCGTGAAGTCGCGGGTCAGGTCCGACTGGTGGGGCACTCCGCCGGGGGGCAGCAAGTCTGCCGGATGGGGGCGGATGGCGTCTTGCCTGATGCAGTCGCCCGGCGGGTTGCGCGGATCATGCCAATCTCTCCGGTGGCCGATCTCAGACCGCTGCGGCACACCCGCATGAACGAAGCATTGGCGTTGGACGCGGCCGAGGCAGAGCTGGAAAGTCCGTTGCTGGCCACGGCTCCAAGCGCGCCGGTCACCGTCTGGGTCGGTGCCGATGAACGTCCGGTCTTTGTCGAACATGCAACCGCGCTCGCCGCCGCCTGGAACGCCTCTCTGGTTGTCGAGCCGGACCGCCATCATTTCGATGTGATCGACGCGCTTGAAAACCCCGAAAGCGCGATGACAAGTGCTTTGCTTCAGGATTGAGAAATTGCTTGCCAGATGCGGCCTCGCGGCCTTATCAGGTGTCAGGCACGGCGATGGCGTCGCCAGCGTGAAAAATGCACGCGCCCCCTTGATTTTCTGTCCTGAACGCCGGGACCTTTCTTTGCTGCCCACGCGGTAAGGATGGGTGTCCCGTCCTTGTGTCCAAGCAGCATATTATCGGAGGGTCACCCCATGGAACGTCCAGAATTTTCCCGCTTTCACAATGGCGACAAGGCAGCACTGCCCTTTGCGCCTGCCGAATATGACGCCCGCCTTGCCGGTCTGCGCGAAATCATGTCGCGCGACGGCGTCGATGCCTGCGTCTTCACCTCGATGCACAACATCGCCTACTATTCGGGCTTCTTGTATTGCAGCTTTGGCCGCCCCTACGGCTTGGTCGTCACGGCGTCCGAAAGCGTGACAATCAGCGCAGGCATCGACGCAGGCCAGCCTTGGCGCCGTTGCCACGGCGACAACATCACCTATACCGACTGGAAGCGCGACAATTACTGGCGCGCAATCCTGTCCGTGACCGGGCCGGGCCAAGTGATCGGCTATGAGGCGGACCATATCAACATGGCGCAATTTGCGTCGCTTGGCGAATTTCTTACCCCGTCCAAAACAGTAAACATCGCCCCTGCAACCATGCGTCAGCGCATGCATAAATCCGCTGCTGAAATCGCCCTGATCCGTGAAGGGGCGCGCGTGGCGGATGTGGGCGGCTATGCGATCCGCGACGCGGTGCGCGAAGGCACCCGCGAGATTGACGTGGCCATGGCCGGACGCGACGCGATGGAGGCCGAAATTGCGCGGGCCTTCCCGGATGCCGAATATCGCGACACCTGGGTCTGGTTCCAGTCCGGGCTGAACACCGATGGTGCCCACAACCCCGTCACCGCACGCAAACTGGAACGCGGCGATATCCTGTCGCTCAACACCTTCCCGATGATCTCTGGCTATTACACCGCGCTGGAACGCACCATGTTCGTGGGCGAAGCGGATGCCGAAAGCCTGCGTATATGGGAGGCGAATGTCGCAGCGCATGAATATGGCATGAGCCTGCTGAAACCCGGTGCGACCTGCGCAGAAGTCACGCACGCGATCAACGATTTCTTTGCAGAGGGTGACCTGCTGCAATATCGCAGCTTTGGCTATGGCCACTCCTTCGGCGTCCTGTCGCATTACTACGGGCGCGAAGCGGGGCTGGAACTGCGCGAAGACATCGATACCGTGCTTGAACCCGGCATGGTCATCAGCATGGAACCGATGCTGACCATCCCAGAGGGCCAACCGGGGGCCGGCGGCTACCGCGAGCATGACATCCTGATCATCAAGGAAGAAGGCAACGAGAATATTACCGGATATCCTTATGGGCCCGGCTTCAACATCGTCGGCTGATCACAGAGTCACGGTGCTGTATTCAAAGCAGTTAAGCCCAGGATACAGCACCTGATCGCAAACCCTGAATCCATCGAATATGGCCACGCGTTTCACTGCATGCCATTTTCCAATTATCGGTGTGGATCATCTGTGCCTCAAACGGCTGCGCTGCTTTAATATCGACTTATGTATTCCAGCGCCTACACACGACCAATCAACATGCTAGATGAGGGGTTGAACACAAAGACCGCCCGGTTTTGCCAACGCACATACCTTCTTGATCAGCCCCGGCGGTCGGGTACTGACTTACTGACGCCTTCGGCGGTGGATAAGGAATGTAAGAAAAGGAGCGCGCCATGAGTCTCGCATCTGGCCGGATGGAACTGCGCGAGGTGGATATCCGCAAGCACTACCCTGCCGCAACAGCGATGCTCCAGAAACTTGACCACACGCCCCGGATTGCCAAGGCAACGGAAATCCCGGTGCAGGAACGCGCGGCGATGCTTGGCACGCGACGACGGTTCCGCACAAGCGCATCGGGATTGGCGATGCGTTCCGGTGCCCGCGCCGAAGACGTACACCTGCTGTCGCGGATCGAAAACGTGAATAAAGACGATCCGATCATCTCGCCCTTGCAGGCGACGGTGATGAACGGTCTGCGCCGCGCATTGGCAATTGCACTGGCGATCGGAGACGCGTTTTCCGACACATCCGATCTGGGCGATCTGAAACGCGCCAATCTGCAAGGTTCCCTGCCCGCTGCACGCAAGTCCGACTTTACGGAACTGTTGCAGGCAGAAGCGCTTGTCGTGGGGCACGTCTTTGCCAATGCGCTCGCCTTCCTGCTTGGTCCACACGAAACCGATGTTTCGGCAAAGCCCGGCGAGGTTGAAGAAGTCCTGACCGATAATGCTCGGCTGATTTTGCACGGGGCATTATGGGAAATGGATCGGGACATCGCCGCCCATGCCGATGACGATGCGCAACTGGTGGCAACCGTTGCAGGCTTTGCCGAAGAATTGATGACGAAACTGGAACTGCGGGCACAGACCTCTACCCGCATTGCCGCCTTCGCAAGCGCCTCTTGGCGAGTGGAGGCCGACGGTTTCATCATTTGTGGCCTCACGAAGCGGCCAAGGCCAAACGGGTGACCGGAATGACTTCGTGCCCGCTCCCGCGGAAGGTGTCATATGGGTTGCTTTTCGAGGCGCTGCCAGGAGATAGAACATGATGGGGTTGGCGCGGCTTATCGGGATCGGGTTTATCGTCCTGTCGGTGATCTATATCTCTCTGTCTTTCTATTCGCGATCCATCCGGCGCAAGAAGCTTGAGCAGGAATGGAACGAGGCAGACATGACCGGCGACAAGGACAGCTTTGTCGAGCAGGGGCTTAAAAGCTACGATAGCTCGCTCAGGCGGAAACTGATACTTGGGGTCTATGTCATTCCTGTGGTCATCATCGGAACGATCATCTATGTCGTGAACCACTGAAGGGAGTGCCTGGCATGGTCTATGTGAAGTGGGTTTTCTGGGGGACGTTCTGGCTGCTGATCGCGGCCTTCTTTCACTATACTCTGCCGCAGCATGACATCGTCCGCATCGTGAACACCTACGAAGAGCGGCAGGATCTGGGCGACTGGACCCGTATTTTCTGGTCCGTTCCCGATGACCAGACGGAATCGTTGGTCAACCGCGACGTGCAGTTCATTCAGGCCGTGCGTCCCAACGGCAAGGCCGTGGTGTACCGCAACGAAGATACCAGTTGGCGCTGGCCGCCCTATTTCAAGTTTGACACGGCGAACCTGTATACCGAGGCGAACGATTCCAAATCGACACGCGACAACCCGAAATGGGTATCGGTCACGCATTACGGCTGGCGCAACGAATATTGGTCGATATTTCCCAACGCCGTCGCCATCAAAGACGTCGAGGGGCCGGATGCGACGATCATCCCATGGGTCAACATCGTCATTCTGGTGATTTTCTTCGCCTTTGTCTGGGCCATCTGGGTGCGCTGGCGGCGATTCCGCCGGGCGCGGATTGATCCGGTCCTGGAAGATATGGGCGACAGTTTTGAGGCAGCAGGCGACCGCATGGCCGCGCGCCGCGGCAGGTTCCGGCGCTGGCTGGACAGCTGGAAGAAGAAGTAGTACTGCGCGGCGTGATCGCTTCCTGAGAGTTCAAAAATCTAGGGCGGCACTGGCTTTGCCGCCCCATGAGAGACCGCGCAAGGCGGCGCTGCCTGACGCTTATGGCTCGCCGTCCGGGGATTAAGCGTAACACCCTACGCAGACGCAAGTCTCAGGTGATGACGTTTGGCGTGTCACGACCTGTGCGGCTGGCGATGCCCGCCAGTTCCTCGGCGGCGGCGATCATCGGGGCCAGTGCCTCTTGTGGGCCGATTCCGTGTTTGGCCGTGTCAGGCTCGTATTTCTCAAGATAAAGCCGGATCGTCGCACCTTCTGTGCCGGTACCTGACAGACGCAGCACGATACGCGAGCCATCCTCCATCACGATCCGCAATCCCTGCTTCGTCGAGACCGAACCATCAACGGGATCGGTATAGGCAAAGTCATCCGCCGCGGCGATGGTCATGCCCTGCACCTCGCGTCCGGGCAGATCAGAAAGCTGGCCGCGCAGATCATCCATCAACGCATTGGCAACATCGCTGTCGATTGCCTCGTAATCGTGGCGGGAATAGTAGTTTCGACCGTATTCCGACCAATGCGCGTTCAGAATATCAGCGACGCTTTCCCCACGGGCGGCCAGCACGTTCAGCCATAACAGCACGGCCCAAAGCCCGTCCTTCTCGCGCACATGATCGGACCCGGTGCCAAAGCTCTCCTCGCCGCAGATCGTGGCCTTGCCCGCATCCAGCAGGTTGCCGAAGAATTTCCAGCCAGTCGGAGTCTCGAAACTGTCGATGCCCAGCTTTTCGGCGACCCGGTCAGAGGCGGCAGAGGTCGGCATGGACCGCGCGACACCAGCGACCCCCTTGGCATAACCGGGCGCAAGATGCGCGTTGGCGGCCAGCACGGCAAGGCTGTCTGACGGGCTGACATAAATGTTGCGGCCCACGACCATATTGCGGTCGCCATCGCCATCAGAGGCAGCGCCGAAATCCGGGCCGTCGACGCTGAACATCTCGTCCATCAATGCCTTTGCCCAGAAAGGGTTCGGATCGGGGTGATGCCCGCCGAAATCCGGCAGGGGCGTCCCGTTCACGACAGTGCCTTCGGGCGCGCCCAGCGCACCTTCCAGCAAGGCTTTGGCGTAAGGTCCGGTGACGGCATGCATCGCGTCGAACCGCATCCGGAAGCCACTTTCGAACATCGCGCGAATGGCGGTGAAGTCGAACAGGGTCGCCATCAGGTCCGCATAATCGGCGACCGGATCAACCACGCTGACGGTCATCTCGCCCAATGTCTGATCGCCCACCGTCCCCAGATCCACATCCGCAGCATCGAGGATGCGATATTCCGTTAATTCCTTGCTGCGCGCATGGATCGCCTCGGTCACCTGCTCAGGCGCGGGGCCGCCGTTGGGCGTGTTGAACTTGACGCCGAAATCCTCATCCTCGCCGCCGGGATTGTGGCTGGCCGACAGGATGATACCGCCATCGGTCTTGTTCAGCCGGATCAGATGCGACGCGGCGGGCGTGGACAGGATCGCATCCTGCCCCACGATCACCCGCGCAGCACCATTGGCCGCCGCCATCTTCAGAATGGTCTGGCTGGCCCCAAGATTGAAGAACCGCCCGTCACCCCCAAGGACAAGCACCTTGCCCGCAACACCGCCGATGCCGTCAAAGATCGCCTGCACGAACGCTTCCAGATAATCCGGTGCCATGAAGGCACGGGTTTTCTTGCGCAGCCCGCTTGTGCCGGGTTTCTGGTCCTGAAACGGCGTTATCTGGCAGGTCTTGATCGGCATGGGCTGTGTCCTCGTTTGAGTTTCGGTGCCACCGTAATTAGCGGGCGCTGAATGGGCAAATAGCTGAACCGATGATCCAGCAATCTCGATCTGGTGTCCGACGATTTTTTGCGCTGTCATGTCCGGGGCAGACGTGTCGAGCACATGCCACCAGTCAAATCCCTCGGTTTTTGGCAATTTCAGGCAGGTGGCATCCGACCCGTTGAACACCACATAAACGGCCTTGTCGTGATTGCCCTCGTCCGGCGACCGCGCGCTGACGCGGATTTCGGCACAGAGCGTCCGCCAGGCAGGGTCGGACCAATCCTCGGGCTCGGGGTACTTACCATCTGCACGGCGCCAGCCAATATCCAGCTTGTGGTCGCTGTCACGCTCAAGGCTGTGCAGGAACCGCGTCTGGCGCAGCACCGGATAGGCCCGGCGCAGTTCTGTCAGGCGCTGCACGAAAGCTGTCATCTCTGTGTCGCCTTCGGCCCAGTTCAGCCAGCTGATCTCGTTATCCTGCGCATAGGCGTTGTTGTTGCCGCCCTGACTATGGCCGATCTCATCGCCGGCAAGGATCATCGGTGTGCCCTGACTAAGCATCATCGTCGCCAGGAAATTGCGCCGCCGCAGCGCCCGGGCCGCGTTGATACCGGGGTCGTCTGTCGGGCCTTCGACACCGAAATTGTCCGACACGTTATGATCGTGCCCGTCAGCATTGCCTTCACCATTGGCATGGTTGTGCTTCTGGATATAGCTGACCAGATCGGCCAGCGTGTACCCGTCATGCGAGGTGACAAAATTGACCGAACTGGTGGCCGCCCGTCCGGAATGATCGAATTCTTCGGCAGACCCCAGCACGCGTTTGGCCAGTTCCGAGGTCTGCAACAAGTCACCGCGCCAAAAACGCCGCACGCCGTCGCGAAACCGGTCGTTGAGTTCCAGAAACGGATGCGAGAACGCGCCCAGTTGATAGCCGCCCAGCCCGATATCCCATGGCTCTTGCACCAGTTTCGTGTTGCGCAACACCGGATCTTGCCGGATCGCCTGCAACAGCGGTGCATCGCGGTCGAAATGTCCCGAGGCCGTCCGCCCCAGAACCGTGCCCAGATCAAAGCGGAACCCGTCCACACCCATCACCTGAACCCAGTAGCGCAGGCTATCCAGCACCATCTGCATCACCATCGGATGCGCGGTGTTCACCGTATTGCCGGTGCCGGTGTCGTTGACATAGTAGCGTAGATCGTCGGTCAGCCGGTAATAAGACCGGTTGTCTAGGCCGCGGAACGACAGGGTCGGTCCCATCTCGTTGCCCTCTGCGGTGTGGTTGTAGACCACATCCATCAACACCTCGATACCCGCAGCGTGAAAGCGGCGCACCATCGCCTGAAATTCCCAGATCTGGCCTTGAGTGAGGTATCGCTGCGAGGGCGCAAAAAACCCAAGCGTCTGGTAGCCCCAATAGTTCTTGAGGCCCTTTTCGACCAAGAAGCGGTCGTCGACGAAAACCTGCGACGGCATGATCTGGATCGTCGTCACGCCCAGCTTCTGCAAATGCTCGATGACAGGATCCGACGCCAGCCCGATGAACTTGCCGCGATGCGCTGGGTCCACCTGCGGGTGCATCGCGGTCATGCCTTTGACATGCGCCTCATAGTGTACGGCTTCGTCCCGTGGAATGTGCGGGCGGTCGTCGGGCGCATCGCTCATCGGGCCGGTCACGATACATTTCGGCATCGCGAAGGCGCTGTCGCGGCTGTCATAGCTGAGGTCTGCCTTGGGCGAGCCGCTGCGATAGCCAAGAACCGCATCCGACCAGCGCAGATTCCCCCAGAAGCGCCGTGCGTAGGGGTCCATCAGCAGTTTATTGGGGTTGAACCGGTGCCCGGCATGCGGTTCGTAAGGGCCGTGCGCGCGCAATCCGTATTTGGTGCCGGGCAGCAGCCCGCCGACATGCAAATGCCAGACATCACCGGTGCGGTGACGAAACGGCAGGCGAAAGCGTTCCTTGCGGCCATCTTCGGAAAAGATACACAATTCCAGCTTTTCGGCATGCGCAGAGAACACCGCGAAGTTGACGCCGCTGCCGTCAAACGTGGCACCCATCGGATCCGGGCGGCCTTCGGTCAATGTGTGATATTTCATATCGTGAGACGTGGTCCGAACCATTGCGACATTCAGCCGAGCAGGTCTTGGTAAATGGCTGCGTATCGTGCCGAGCTGTTCTCCCAGCCTACTGGTTGCCGCATGGCGTTGCGCATCATCTGCTGCCAAAGTTTGCGATCTGCGAACAGCGTACACAGCCTGCGCAAGCTGTGCGAGAATGCCGTGGCGTCGGTCGGATGAAAGGTCAACCCGGTGGCAACGCCTGCGTCCAACGCCGCGTCATTGGCGTGAATCACCGTATCCGCCAGCCCGCCGGTCGCCGCGACCACCGGCAACGTGCCGAACCGTAATCCGTAAAGCTGGGTCAATCCGCACGGCTCGAACCGCGAGGGGATCAGGACCGCATCCCCGCCCGCGAACATCAGCTGCGACAGATCCTCGTCATAGCCGATATGGACGCCGATCTTGCCGGGATACTCTTTGGCCAGCCCTGTATACGCCGCTTCCAACCCCGCATCGCCACTGCCAAGCAGCGCCAAGGTGCCACCATGCGCAATAAACTCTGGCAATAGCCCCGGCAGCAGATCCAAGCCTTTCTGTCCGGTCAGGCGGCTGACTACAATCGCCAGCGGCCCGTCTGTTTCGGCCAGACCGAACCGGTCGCGCAGGGCGGCGGTTGCCACGGCTTTCTTGGTCAACGTCTTGGCCGAATAGGGATGCGGGCCTGCCTGTGGGTTCCAGACCTCAAGATCAATGCCGTTCAGGATGCCGTGAAGATCACCCGCGCGCGTGGCGATCAGGCCTTCCAGACCCATGCCGAACTCTGGCCGCATCAGCTCTGCCGCGTAGGTCGGGCTGACGGTAGAGATCGCATCGGCATGCACCAACCCGGCCTTGAGCGTGCTGATCTGCCCGTAATATTCCAGATCGTCGGCGTTGAACGCCGTGAAAGGCAATCGCAAAGAGGCGAGCCGGTCTGCGGGGGCAAGACCCTGAAACGCGATGTTATGGATCGTCATCAGTGTCTTGACGCGCCTGTCGCCGATGAACCGCAAATAGGCGGGTGCAAGTCCTGCCTGCCAGTCATGCGCATGCAGGATCTCGGGCACCCAGCCATCGGACAATCCGTTCTGCGCGATCCGGGCCGCAGCCCAGGACAGTGCCGCAAAGCGTTCAGGATTGTCAGGCCAGTCATGACCTTCGGGCGTCAGATACGGCCCGCCCTTACGATCAAACAGGTGGGCCGCCTCAAGCAGAAGAAACTCTACCCCGTCGACTTTTCCGCCCAGCACCCTTGCGGGGCCGCCGAACAGCGCCTCGTCTTGCCACAGCTCGACCGGGCCCTTAAGCCGTGCAACCAGTCCGGGATAAGCAGGCATCAGCACGCGCATGCGGTGGCCCAACGGCACCATCGCCTTGGGCAGTGCACCGGCCACATCGGCCAGCCCCCCGGTCTTGATCAGCGGCACGCATTCGGACGTGACCGAAAGGATGTTCAGGGCCATTCCTACCTCTTTCAACAGGCGATCAGCCCAATTTGGCCGCGCGCTGGTCCATCATCGACTTGGTCACCAGAACAACGCCCCCTTCAGAGACGCGGAACCATTTGGCGTCTTCTTCCGGATCCTCGCCAATGACAAGACCCGCCGGAATTTCCACGCCCCGATCCAGCACCACGTTGGTCAGCCGCGCGTTGCGGTGAACCTGCGAATAAGGCAGCGCCACAACCTTTTCGAGCGCAGAATAGGAATGCGTCCGCACGCCTGTAAACAGAAGCGAATTGCGCACTTCCGACCCCGAGACGATACAACCGCCCGAAATCAGCGAGGACACTGCAAGGCCGCGCCTGTCCGCCTCGTCATGGATGAACTTCGCAGGCGGCGTGATCTCGGAATAGGTCCAGATCGGCCAGGAATTATCGTAAATGTCCAGCTTTGGCGTGAAATCCGTCAGGTCGATATTGGCCGACCAGAACGCATCAATCGTGCCTACGTCGCGCCAGTAAGGCTCTTCTTCCAGACCCGACGTGATGCAGCTGTCGCTGAACAGATGCGCCATCGCCTTGCCGTTCTTGACGATGTCGGGGATCAGATCGTGACCAAAGTCATGGCTGGAATTGCTGTCCTCGGAATCGCGGATCAGCAAATCGCGCAGGAAATCCCAATTGAAGACATAGATCCCCATCGAGGCCAGCGAATGCGCATCGTCGCCCGGAATCGTCGGCGGGTCCGCTGGCTTTTCCAGAAAGCTGGTGATGCGCTTGTCGTTGTCGATACCCATGACGCCAAAGGCCGTCGCCTCGGCCTTTGGCACCGTCAGGCAGCCCACGGTGACATCGGCGCCGGTCTCGGCGTGCTGACGCAGCATCACCTCGTAGTCCATCTTGTAGATGTGGTCGCCCGCCAGGATGATGACGTATTTGATGCCGTAGCTGTCAACGATGTCGATGTTCTGCGTTACGGCATCCGCCGTGCCCAGATACCATTTGTTCTCGGCCACACGCTGCGATGCCGGCAAAATATCGAGGTATTCGTTCCGCTCGGCGCGGAAAAAGCTCCATCCCCGCTGCATGTGCCGGATCAGGCTGTGGGCCTTGTACTGCGTGGCAATCGCCATCTTCCGGATGCCGGAATTCAACGCGTTCGACAGGGCAAAGTCGATGATCCGGGACTTGCCGCCAAAATAGACGGCCGGCTTGGCGCGGGTGTCGGTCAGTTCTTTCAGGCGGCTTCCACGCCCCCCCGCCAGGACAAAGGCCATGGCTTGCGAAGACAGCCGGCCGGACTGTGATGGTTGCATGAGTATCCTCCCCGAAAAAGTTCTGTGGAATTAGTCTGCCTGGAACATCACCACCGCCAGCGGCGGCAGCACGATTGACGCCGAATGTGGATGGTTCATCCACTCTTTTTCCTCGGCAGTGACGCCGCCCATGTTGCCTCGATCGCCGCCGCCATACATGGCACTGTCAGAATTGAAGATCTCGCGCCAACGGCCTGGCCCCGGCAAACCGATACGGTAGCCCGCGCGCTCCACCGGGGTGAAATTGCACAGCACCACCACTGGTTTGTCCTTCGGTCCGCCCTTGCGGATATAGCCCAGCACGGAATTCTCGGCATCGCCACCCTCAAGCCACTCGAACCCCTCGGCCCGCGTGTCATTGACGTACAGCGCGGGGGTTTCGCGATAGACTTTGTTAAGATCGCGCACGAGGGTTTGGATGCCGCGATGCTGCGGATAATCCAGCAGATGCCACTCCAACGCGCTGTCGTGGTTCCACTCTCCGCCCTGCGCGAACTCGCAGCCCATGAACAACAGCTTTTTGCCCGGATGCGTCCACATATAGCTGTAATAGGCGCGAAGGTTGGCGAATTTCTCATCCCCCTGCCCCGGCATTTTGGCGATCATGCTGCCCTTGCCGTGCACCACTTCGTCATGGCTGATCGGCAGGATGAAATTCTCGGTGAACGCATAGTTCAGCGAAAACGTGATCTCGTTGTGGTGGTGTTTTCGGTGGATCGGGTCTTGTTCGATGTAGCGCAGGCTGTCGTTCATCCAGCCCATGTTCCACTTGAAACCAAACCCCAGCCCGCCGGTATCCACCGGGCGGGACACGCCGGGAAAGGCGGTGCTTTCCTCGGCTGCAGTCATGATGCCCGGCACCTCGCCATAGGCGATGGTGTTCGTGCGCTGCATCAGCGAGATCGCCTCGTAATTCTCGCGGCCACCATCCTTGTTGGGCACCCATTCCCCCTGTTTGCGGGAATAGTCGCGATACAGCATCGAGGCCACGGCATCGACGCGCAGCCCATCGACGTGGTATTCCTCAAGCCAATAGAGCGCGTTGGAAATGAGGTAGTTGGCAACCTCGGTCCGGCCGTAATTGTAGATCAGTGTGTTCCAGTCCTGATGGAACCCTTCGCGCGGGTCAGCGTGTTCATACAGCGCGGTGCCGTCGAATTGGCCAAGACCGTGAACATCGGTGGGGAAATGTCCCGGAACCCAGTCCAGCAGAATGCCGATACCCTTCTTATGCGCCGCGTCCACGAAAGCGCGAAACTCGTCCGGCGTGCCATAGCGGATCGTCGGGGCAAACATACCGACGGGCTGATAGCCCCAGGATCCATCAAAAGGGTGCTCGCTGATCGGCATCAACTCGATATGAGTAAAACCCATGTCGGCGGCGTAATCGACGAGGTCCGTCGCCATCTCGATATAGGACAAGGGCCGCCCGCCATCTTCGGCGACGCGTTTCCAACTGCCCGGATGCACCTCGTAGATCGACATGGGCGCATCGACATTCTGCACTTTCGCGCGCTTGGTCATCCAAGCCTTGTCGGCCCATTTGGCACCCCGGATGTCACGCACCACAGACCCGGTGGCAGGCGGGTGTTCGGACCCAAAGCCGACCGGGTCGGCCTTGGCAGGCAGCACGGTGCCATCCGCGGCCATGATTTCGTACTTGTAAACTTCGCCATCGCCCAGACCGGGGATGAACAGCTCCCACACGCCAGTTGCCCCGCGGCGGCGCATCGGGTTGCGGCGTCCATCCCAGACGTTGAAATTGCCAATCACCGACACGCGCTGCGCATTTGGTGCCCAGACCGCGAAATGTGTGCCCGATACCTTTTCATGCGTCATCACATGGGCACCCAGCACCTGCCAGATCCGCTGATGACTGCCTTCGCCCAGGAAATATTCGTCCTGCTCGCCGATCACCGGGCTGAACCGGTAGGGATCGTCAAACTCCCATTCGGCCTCCGCATTTCGTGCCCGCAACCGGTAGTTTGCAGCCTTCCGTTTCAGCGCCCCCGTGAACAGCCCTTCGGAGCCTGCGACGGGCGACAGGGGCGTCACGCTCGCCTTGCCAGTCAACACCTCGACGGTTTCCGCGCCGGGGACGAAGGCCGTGACCGTGGGCTTGCCGTTCCGTTCGTGGGGACCAAGGATCGTGAACGGGTCCCCGTGTCGGCCCTGCGATAGCGACTTGGCCGCGTCCGAGTTTAGGGCGTCGCTCATGCTGCGTCTTCCTCCCCGTCCAGGGCCGATTCTGTGCCCCAGATATCCGCCATGTAACCACGAATTGTCCGGTCAGATGAGAAAAATCCGGAGCGGGCAACATTTAGCACCGCCTGCTCCGACCAAGCCTCGGGATCAAGATACAGCTTATCGGCAGCGCGTTGAGCGGTGTAGTAGCCCTCAAAATCCGCCGCGACGAGGTAGTGATCGTGGTTCCACGCCCTGTCGACCAACCCGTGATAGCGGTCGGGATCGGTCGGGCTGAATCGGCCTTCGACGATCAATTGCAGGACATGCTGCATGTTCTGGCTTGCCTCGATCGCGTCACGCGCGTGGCGGACATTGCGGCGGCGTTTGATGACCTCATCGGCTGTCAGGCCAAATAGAAAGAAGTTCTCCGCCCCCACATGCTCGCGGATTTCGACATTGGCGCCGTCCAGCGTGCCGATGGTCAAGGCCCCGTTCATGGTGAACTTCATATTGCCGGTGCCAGACGCTTCCTTGCCCGCGGTCGAGATCTGTTCCGACAGGTCCGCCGCCGGGATCAGCCGCTCGGCCATCGAGACGTTGTAATTGGGCGGGTAGATCACCTTCAGCATATCGCCGGTGACCGGGTCATTGTTGATGACCTGCGCCACGTCGTTGATCAGGTGGATGATCTCTTTCGCCACGGCATAGCCCGGCGCGGACTTGCCGCCAAAGACCTTCACACGCGGTGCCCAGCCCGCATCCGGATTTTCGCGCATGTTGTGCCACAGGGCGATGGTCTCGAAGATGTTGAGATGCTGGCGCTTGTATTCGTGGATGCGCTTGATCTGGACGTCGAACATGGCATTCGGGTTAATCTGCACCCCCATGGTTTCGCCGACCCAGTTCGACAGCGCCACCTTGTTGGTCCGCTTGGCGGCGCGGAAATCCTTGCGAAACGCCTTGTCATTGGCATGTGGTTCTAGCGCCTTGAGCTGATCAAGATCGCCGATCCAGCCATCGCCGATTGTGTCAGAGATCAACCCGGCCAGCGGCGGGTTCGCCAGCTTCAGCCAGCGTCGCGGGGTCACGCCGTTGGTCTGGTTGATGATGCGGCCGGGATGCAATTCGTTCAGATCGTGAAAGACCGTCTTTTTCACCAGATCGCTGTGCAGTGCCGAGACGCCGTTGACCTTATGCGACATGATAAAGGCCAGCTCGCCCATCTGCACCTCGTTGTTGCGCACGATCCCGACATGGGCAGGGCGCTTCGTGGCGCGTCGATGGTCATCGTCAATACGTTCGATGATCTGCATATGGCGTGGCAGGATGTTCCCCATCAGCCATGTCGACCACCGCTCCAGCGCTTCGGGCAGCAATGTGTGGTTGGTATAGCCCAAGGTCGCGCGGGCGATGTCCTGCGCCACGCCCCATTCCAGCCCGTGCTTGTCGGTCAGCAGCCGGATCAACTCTGGTCCGGCAATTGCCGGGTGGGTATCATTCATCTGGATCGCCACTTTCTGTGGCAGCTTTGTCAGATCATCATATTCCGACAGGTACCGGCGCAGGATGTCCTGAAGCGCGGCAGAGGTCAGGAAAAACTCTTGTTTCAGGCGCAATTCCTTGCCCTGATAGGTGGTGTCGTCCGGATACAACACCCGGCTGAGCGTGCGAGCCAGCGCCTCTGGTTCAGCCGCTGCGGCGTAGTCACCGGAATTGAAACGTTCCAGATCAAACAGCGTTGTGGGCTTGGCGCTCCACATCCGCAATGTGTTGGCCCAGCGTCCCTGCCAGCCGATCACCGGCATATCATATGCGGAGGCGATGACGCTCTCCGACGGATGCCAGTCACCATTCACGGCCTCGCCCTTAAAGCCAATTTCATAGGCAGATTCCGGGCGGGCAAATTCCCACGGATGCGCCTGCGTCAGCCAATCTTCCGGCGTCTCGACCTGCTGCCCGCCCTCAAAGCGCTGCCGGAACAAGCCGTGTTCATAACGAATTCCGTAGCCATGCGCTGGACATCCCAGCGAGGACAACGATTCCAGAAAACACGCGGCAAGACGGCCAAGGCCACCGTTTCCCAGTGCGGCGTCAGGCTCATCCTCGATAATCTGGCGCAGATCAAAACCCAGTGACTTCGCGACACTTTCAGATGCCTCAAGCAGGCCGAGATTAATCATCGCGTCTTCCAGCATCCGCCCGATCAGAAATTCCATCGACAGGTAGTAGACCCGCTTGCGCTGGCCTTCATACGTCCTGCGCGTTGCATGGAACCACGGCCCGACGATGCGGTCGCGGATGGCATAGGACAGCGCCATTCGCCAATCGTAGACCGAAGCATGCCTTGCGTCCTTGCCAAGCGTGTAAATCAAGTGCTGTTCGACGGCTTGCTTTAGCTCAGCGTCGTTCACTGGCCGGGCGTCTTTGGTCATGCTCATGTTAAGAATAATCCCTTGCATTCGCCCTTTATTAGCAAAATGTTTGCGCTAACGTAACCCTAAACCGATCCCCCAGTGGCACGAGACGATTTTGCCACTGCCCTTGCCCAAGCAATTTGCCAATGCCGTCTGTGGCAGATTTGTGCGGCGCGGCCACTGATCCGGGTTCAATTGCATTGTCCGAGCCCGTCAAAAATACCGCCGACGAGCCGTGTACCACAGGCAACCTGCCCTGTTTCGTCAGAACGTAATCGCATGTCGCGCAATGAAACTTTCCAGCATATCCTGCTGCATCTCAGTCAAAGGCCAGGCTGACGGTGGCCGCGTCGGACCACGTTCGTGGCCAATGGCGCGCAGAGCCGCCTTCACCCCCGTCACATTTGTCCCGTTCGATTCTTGCGCTCGGACATCCTCGAAGGGCTTCATCTCGGCAATCAGCGTCTTGGCGGTTGCGTAATCGCCGGAATCGAGCGCCGCGTGAATTGCCACGGACCGTTCTGGCCAGACATTGATCAGGCCAGAGGTGAACCCACGCGCGCCCACGGCGTAGAACGGCGGTGCCCACACCTCGGCCAATCCGCCGACCCAGATGATATCGGGATCGCTGGCCGCCATCGCGTCGGCGAGTTTCAGCGGGTTGGGTGTGGCCCATTTTACGCCCACAACGCCCGGAACGGCGCAAAGGTCGGCAATTGCGTGCGTTCCGATGGTGTCATTGCGCAGATAAAGCACAATCGGCAGGTCCGCCGCCTCTGACACAGCCTGCACATAGGCCACCAATCCGCGCGGCGCGGCGAAAGGATCTGGCGGCTGATGGATCATCAGCGCATCCGCGCCTGCGGCTTTGGCGCTGCGCGCCAAATGGCATGCGTCCACGACAGAGCGGCCCACCCCGGCAACAAGCGGCACGCGGCCCTGGATGTGTCGGGCAGCGGCGCGGCACATCTCTTCAGCCTCCTCAAGGGACAGGCTATAGAATTCGCCTGTGTTGCCATTGGCGGTCAGCACATGCACGCCAGCCGCAATCGCCTTGTCCACGACCGGTTTCTGACGATCCGGGTCGATTTTTCTATCCGTTGTCATCGGGGTGACCAGGATGCCGGATATCCCGGTGAGAGCTTTGGTCAGATCATGGGGCATGGCGGATCGCTTTCACGTTACTAGATTGATAGGGGCGATGGTGCGGCCTGCGCATATTTTGGGACAAATGGCCAACATGCGGATAAATTTTGCTCAGTGCGCACACCGGAACGGGCTGTCAGAACGGTGCGGGGCGCGCCCGCCGCGCCGGGTCGTTGGACAAAAGCTCTGTCTGGGATGCATCAGGATCGGCTGCCGCGATATGGCCTGAATGGCAGGCAAGCAATTCAGGCACAGAATATTCGGACAGCGTATCGCTAACCATGATCAGGAACTTGTTTCGATCAAATCCTTCATCATCTCCATTTCTTCATCGGTCAGATCGGTCAGTGGGCTACGCACGGGGCCTGCCTCGAACCCACGCAGGATAACCCCGGCCTTGACCGCCGAAACCGCGTAGCCGGACTGGCGATCACGGATCGTTGCGAACGGGTAGTAGAAGTCCGCAAGCAGTTGTTCGCAGGTCGCATCGTCGCCCGCCGTAAACGCCTTGTGGAAACGCAGCGCGATTTCGGGAACAAAGTTGAACACGGCAGAGGAATAGGTCGGCATGCCGGCCCCGCGATAGGCTTGCGCGAACAGCTCGTGCGTGGGCATCCCGCCGATATAGGATAGACGGTTGCCCAGCTTCAGCGTGACCCGGCGCACCGTATCGATGTCTCCGGTGCCGTCCTTGAAGCCGATCAGATTGGGACAATCATCCGCAAGCCGTTCCAGCGTTTCTGCCGTGACCCGCGCCTGCCCACGATTATAGACGATCACCGCCATTTTCGTTGACTTGCACACGGCACGGATGCGCGCCTCGATGCCTTCTTGTGGCGCACCGATAAGGTAATGGGGCAAAAGCAGGATACCGTCGCCGCCCGCCGCCTCGATACTTTGCGCAAGCTCGCAGGCCATGCGGGTGCCATAGCCGCAGCCTGCAATGATCGGCGCATCGGGTTGGGTCTGCTTGGCGGTTTTGACCACCTCGACAATCTCGGAAGGGGTCAGCGAGAACATCTCGCCCGTGCCACCCGCGACGATCAGGCCGGCGACGGGATAGCTCGACAGCCATTCCAGATGCGCGGCGAAGGGCTTCGGGGCAAAGTCACCGTCGCTGTTGAACGCAGTGACAGGAAAAGACAACAATCCGGTGCGGATACGTTCCTTTAGGTCGCTATTGTCAATCATGAGAAGCCTTTCTTTCGGAATGTTAAACAGCACAAGCGGTCACTGCGACGCGTCTGCGCAAATGGCGAACTGTTGTCCGGCGATGGCGACAGCGGCGGATGACGGCAGTGCCACGGTGGTTGCTTCTGGGAGCTGCATTTTTCAGCTTTCGACTTCGGATCGGCGATAAAGGACCGAAGAAATGAACGCCATCAGGATGAAACCCGCGCCCAGCGATCCGGTAATGATCTCTGAAACGTGCCAGATGGTTTGCAGGAACATGATGATCGACAGCACAAGGATGGACCAGAAAGCGCCATGTTCGAGATAGCGGAACTCTGCCAGTGTTTGTCGCTCTACGAGCATGATGGTCATTGACCGGACATACATCGCGCCGATGCCCAGCCCGATGGCGATCAGGAACAGGTTCTGCGTCAAGGCAAACGCCCCGATGACGCCGTCAAAGCTGAACGACGCGTCCAGCACCTCAAGATAGAGAAACGCGCCAAGACCACCCTTCGCCACGGTGCCCGCAGCATCGGATTTGTCCAGCACATGGCCCAGCATATCAACCGCAAGAAAGGTCAGCAGGCCCGCACTGGACGCGAACAGGAACCTGCCCGCGTCCTGATCCGGCAAGGCCGTCGCAAAGCCCAGCATCACCGCCAGAACAAAGGCAATCTCCATCCCCCGGATAGATCCGAAGCGGCGCATGTTGCGTTCCAGCGCGGCGATCCAGTCAACCTCCTTGCCCTCATCCACAAAGTAGCTGAGCGCCACCATCATCAG
Source organism: Primorskyibacter flagellatus (assembly GCF_900176485.1). Classification (GTDB taxonomy): domain Bacteria; phylum Pseudomonadota; class Alphaproteobacteria; order Rhodobacterales; family Rhodobacteraceae; genus Primorskyibacter; species Primorskyibacter flagellatus. Next base: position 125,917 of record NZ_FWYD01000005.1, on the reverse strand, counting down.
AAATGCCCCGCCAAAGGCCGCAATCGACAGATGCGCATCGCCGATGATGCGGGCATATTCGGCAGGTTCGCGTGCCGCGAGGCGCACGGCCTCTATCGGGCCGATGCGCGCAGCGATCACCACGATCAGAAGCGGAAAGACGATCCGCATGCCGAACACGGCGATCAGGATACCCCATGTCAGAAACCTTTGTCGCCAGATCGGCGTCATGGTCTGCAACTTGTTGGCGTTCACGATGGCATTGTCGAAGGACAGCGAAATCTCGAGGATCGCCAGCACAAGGCCGATCATAAAGAAGCTAAGCGTGCCTGCGATAGTGCCGGAATAGGTCCAGCCCAGCCAAAGCGTCAGCATCAGACCCAGCACGGTGACGGCAAAGGCCCAGCGGAAGTAGTGCAATATGGTCATTATGTTCCTGTGGCAGAGTTAGTTAACTGCTGTCAGCAAGGGCTGATCAGCATAGAATGCGGCGAGGTTATCGACGACCAGTTGCGCCATGGCATCGCGCGTTTCCTCCGTCCCCGACGCGTGATGCGGATAGAGCGTCACATTGGGCAGCGCGGTCAATTCTGGATCGGGGTTCGGTTCGTTGAGAAACACATCCAGACCGGCCCGCCCCAGCCTGCCGTCTTTCAGCGCGCGGATCATTGCAGGTTCGTCCACGACACTGCCGCGTGCGATGTTGACCAGCACACCGTAAGGGCCAAGCGCATTCAACGCGGCCTCGTCCATCAGCCCGCGCGTTGCGTCCCCGCCAGCAACGGCCAACACGATCACGTCGCTTTCAGCCGCAAGCGCCGTCAGGTCTGCAACATAAGGATAGGCGATCTCTGGCTTTTCGCGGCGACCGTAATAGGCGATCTGCATTCCCATGACCGAACACCGCGCGGCAATCGCCTGTCCGATCGTGCCCATGCCGACAATGCCCAACCGCGCGCCTTTCAACGTGTGTTGCAGCGGATACATGCCCTTGCGACCCCAGTCGCCAGCGACCGTATAGGCATGTGCATCAATCAGCCCCCGCCGCGCCGCCAACATCAACATAATAGCCGTGTCGGCCACGTCATCGCACAAAGCGACAGAGGTGTTGGTCAGCGTCACACCATGGTCGGTCAACGCGTCCACGTCGATATCTTCGTACCCGGCCGACGAACAGGCGACGACTTTCAGCTGCGGCATAGCCTCAACCATCTGCCGCGACAGTTTCGCATGTCCATTGGTGACGACACCCTGGCATTTCGGGCCGTGCGCGGCCAGGAACGCAGCCTTGTCTTCAGCCTCGTCGTAGCGGTGCAGCGTATAGGCCGCTTCCAGTTGCGCCCAGGCTTTTGGGCGCGTCGGGTACAGAACCATCACGTCAGGTTTCATTGAGCCATCTCCAGTCGTTTTACGCGTCGCGCGGCCTGCACCTCGGGGTCGGGGTTCAGACTCGCAGCCAGAAGTTCTTGGGTGTAGCGCATCCTAGGTGCCTCGAATATCTGCCGAACGCTGCCCTGTTCGACGATCTCGCCGCCCTGCATGACAATCACCCGGTCGGCAAAATCGCGGACCACCGGCAGGTCATGCGCGATGAATATGTAGCTCAGGCCAAGCTCTTGGCGCAAACTGTCAAGCAATTCGATCACCTGCGCCTGGATCGACACGTCCAGCGCCGAAACCGCCTCGTCGCAGACAATGATCCGCGGCTCCAACGCAAGCGCCCGCGCAATGGCAATCCGCTGGCGCTGCCCGCCCGAGAACTGATGCGGGTAGCGGTGCATATGTTCGGCCTGCAACCCGACCTGTTCCAGCAGTTCCGCAACGCGGGCCTTCCATTTGTCTTTAGACAGGATTTCACGGTGGATCACCCACGCCTCGGAGATCAGATCGTAGACCGACATGCCGGGGTTCAGGCTTTGTGTCGGATCCTGAAACACCATCTGGATGTCGCGGCGCATTTCAAACAATTCAGCCGGGCTGAGCGCGAAGAGATCTCGTCCCTCGTACTCGGCCTTGCCGCCAGACGCCTCTTCGAGCCGCAACAGAACCTTCGCCATGGTCGATTTGCCCGATCCGCTTTCACCCACAACGGCGAGGGTTTCCCCAGCCAGCAGATCAAAGCTGATGCCCTTCAGGGCCGCAAAATCGCCATAGTTCTTTTTCACATCCGTCAGCCGCAAAAGCGGCTCCTGCTCGGCCACGCCAAGCGACATGTCCCCCTGACCGGGCGCTGCCGCGATCAGCTTTTGCGTATAGGGGTGCTGCGGAGTGTGATAGACTTGCGCAGCACTGCCCGTTTCGACGATCTGGCCGCCATTCATCACCACAACGCGGTGCGCCATCTCTGCGACCACACCCAGATCGTGGGTGATGATCAGAAGGCCCATCCCGGTTTCCGTCTGCAATTCTTCCAGCAAAGCCAGAATCTGCGCCTGCACGGTGACATCCAGCGCCGTGGTCGGCTCATCCGCGATCAGCACGTCAGGCCGCAGGGCAAGCGCCATGGCAATCATCAACCGTTGCCGCTGACCGCCGGAAAACTGATGCGGATATTTTTTCGCGGCACCTTCGGGGTCGGGGATGCCGACCTTGCGCAGCAACCTGACCGTCTCGGCCCTGGCCTCGCTACGCGACGTGCCGTGGATGACCATCGTTTCCTCGATCTGCCAGCCGACGCTGTAGACCGGGTTTAGGTGACTAAGCGGATCCTGAAAGATCATCGCGATCCGCTTGCCGTTGATCATGCGTCGCTCGTCACGGCTCATCGTCAACAAATCGCGCCCTTCGAACAGGATGCGCCCGCTGGAGATTTCGCCCGGCGGGATGTCGATCAGATCCATGACGGCCGAAGCGGAGACCGATTTTCCGGACCCGCTTTCACCCAGGATCGCCAGCACTTCGCCGCGATCCAGATGCCAGCTGACATCGCGCACCGCATGCACCGGGCCGCGCACCGTGTGGAAAGTAACCGACAGATCCTGCACTTCGAGTAGGTGGTCACCCATTCTTCTTGTCTCCGATTTCCAGACGCCAGCGTTGCTGCGGGTCCAGCGCTGTGCGCATCCAGTTCGACAGCAAGTTGAGGCTGAGTGTCGTCAAAACGATTGCCAGACCCGGCCAGAAAGACAGCCACCATGCGGTGGTCAGATAAGGCCGCCCCTGACTGACCATCAGGCCCCAGGTAATTTCTGGCGGTTGAATGCCGATGCCAAGAAAGGACAAGGCGCTTTCCGCCAGCATGACGAAGGCAAAATCCAGCGTCGCGATGGTCAGAAGCGTCGGGAAAATCACCGGCAGCATATGACGGAAGATGATCCGCATCTCCGACGCACCCATCACCTTGGCCGCCTGCACGAACATGCGTTCGCGGACCTCCAGAATTTCGGCGCGCGTGGTACGCAGGTAGATCGGGATGCGGGTGATCGCCAGAACGATGATGATGTTCCCCACCGACGGCTCCAGCATGTACAATACGATCACCGCCAGCAGCAGCGATGGAAACGACATGATCACATCCGCCAAACGCGGTATGATCTGCCCCGCGCGACCGCGCGAATTTCCCGCGATCAGGCCCAGAGTGGCCCCGACCGCCATGGCGGTCACGACAGAGCCGCCCGCCACCATCATGGTGTTATGCGCCGCAACGATGATCCGCGCCAGAAGCGGGCGGCCCAACTGGTCGCCGCCAAGGAAAAATTGCCAGCCGCGCGAGAGATCAAACGGCGGCGCGTTACGACCACGCAGGTTTTGTCGTCCTGCGTCATATTCCAGAAAGAACGGGCCGATGAAGGCGCAGGTGATGACGATCAGCAGAAAGATCACAGCGGCCAGCGCAAGCTTGTCGGCCAGCAGCATCGACCAGAACGCAGCAAGCTTGCTTTTTTCCTTGACCGCGGCGCTTTTTGGGGGGGTATGGGTCATCGGCACCTCAATACCGGATGCGCGGATCGAGCACGGAATACGCCAGATCGATCAGCAGGTTCATAACGAAGATCGCAAGAGCCGTCACCATGATGGCCGCCAGAACGACCGCGAAGTCACGTTGCAGGATGCTGTCGATCATCAGTTTGCCGACACCGGGAAAGCCGAAGATCGTCTCGACCACGACGGCACCATTCAGAATGGCGGCGGCCTGATCGCCGATAACAGTGATCACCGGCAGCATCGCATTGCGCAACGCATGCACGAAGATGATCGGACGCGAGGCGACCCCCTTGGCGCGTGCGGTTTTGACATAGGCCGACCCGAGCGCGGTTATCATCGACCCGCGCACAACTTGCAGGATCAGCCCGAAGGGGCGGATGAAAAGCACTCCGATGGGCATGATCCAATGCCAGACCGTGCCGGTGCCAGAGGTCGGCAACCATCCCAGATTGACCGAAAACAGCACGATAGCCACGATGGCGATCCAGAAGTCCGGGGCGCTGGCACCGATCAGGGAAAAGAACGTTGCCGTGCGGTCAAACAATCCGCCGACCCGAAAAGCAGCCAGAGAGCCGATCACGATGGCTGAAATGGTAACGATAGCCATCGTGATGGCGGCAAGTATCAGCGTCCACTCGAACGCTTCCAGCACCACGTCCAACGCGGGGCGCGAGCGGCGGATCGACTCGCCGAAATCAAGCATTGCGAGATCCGCCAGATACCGCCCGAACTGGACGATTAGCGGATCGTTCAGCCCATGCAGGGCTCGGAAATTCTCGCGCGCTTCCAGGCTGGCATCGACCGGCAGATACAAGTTCGTCGGGTCGCCCGTCAGCCGTGACAGAAAGAACACTGCGACGACCAGAAACAGCAGCGATATCAAGCTGGCATAGGCACGCTTGGTCAGAAACGACTTCATGACACGAGGCTCCGTGGTGTTGGGTCCGGAAGGCGGGCGGATGCGCCTTCCGGTAATCTCAAGGCGTTACTTGAAATTGATCTGCGCCAACTGAAGCTCGGAGTTGGTGGCGATGGTCGGGGTGAAGTCCAGACGCTCGGCCACGCGGCTGAAACCGACCATGTGGAACAGGAACACATCCGCCACGATATCGTTGTGGATCATCGCGAAGGCCTCCTTCCAGGCAGCGGCGCGGTCGTCACCGGTGGCGGCGGTCGCGTCGGCCATGATCTGATCGAGCTCTGGCGAGCAGAAGCCCGACTGAAGCCCTTCACAGGCGTATTTGAAGAACATCGAGAATACCGGATCGCCCCGGCTGTTGTCATGCATCGCCAGCAATACGGACGGTCCCCGGCCCTCGGCGAATGGTTTGGAGTAGAAATCGATCCATTCCGCCACCTCGTACATCCGAAGATCGACGTTGAAACCGACATCCCCGAACATCTGGGTCAGCGCCTCGGCCACTTCCGTCACGTTGGGGAAATTGCCGATCCGTGCGATCATGGTGATTTCGGCATCTACCGGAACACCGTCGGCCTTGGCCTCTTCCAGAAGCGCGCGGGCCTGATCGGGGTCGTAGGGCCAGGGCGACAGGTCGCTGTTGAAGCCGAGGGTCGAGGGCGGCACCATATGGGTCGCGGGGACGGCGTCCTGCGGCAGCAGCGTGCCCAGGAAGGCATCTCGGTCCACGGCCATGTTCATGGCCTTGCGCACCCGGATGTCATCGAGCGGTGCAACCCCGTGATCGACCCGCAGGTAGGTGGTTTCCGAATTCGGATATGCGAAGTCCGTTGCGGGGTTTGTCGCCTGCTCCTGACCGATCAGCGGCACGATGTCGGCCTCGCCGGTCGCGACCATCGCGGCACGCACCGCATCGTCGGACCGGAACTTATAGGTGGCCTTTGTCACTGCCGGGGTCTCGCCCCAGTAATCGTCGCGACGCTCCAGCGTGATGTTCTGGCCGACATTGCGCTCGGTCATCTCATAGGGTCCGGTGCCTACGGGCTGCTGCACGAACTCGAACGGCGTTTCAGACGGAACGATGGTCAGGGTCGACATCAGCAACGGCAGGATCGGCTGCGCCGGGTCCGATGTGATTTCAAGCGTGTGGTCGTCAACGACATTCATGTCCAGCGTCATGCCGCCGAAATACTTTGCCCCGATCTCGCAGGCGATCTTGTCGGATACGGCACGTTCATAGCTTTGGACCACATCGGCCGCATCAAATGCCGACCCGTCCGAAAAGCTGACGCCCTGCCGAAGCGCGAAACGCCATGTGCCTTCATCAACCGCCTCCCAGCTTTCTGCGAGCCGGGGCATCAGGCTGCCATCCGAGGTGTTCAGCTCGACCAGCGTTTCCGAGATGTTCTGCTGGATCACACGACCGATATTGGACTGCGAGGTCATGCAAGGCTCGACCGTTTCCAGATCCTCGTTGAGGACGATGGTCACGTCACTGTCCTGTGCAAACGCCGGAACGGCCGTGGCGAGCGCTATGGCGCTTCCGTAGAGATAGGATCGAATGTTCATTCAGGTCTCCTCCGTGTCATGCAGCGTATTTTTCGTACCGGGTATCGCTGCCTGACCCGGCCGTTTCTCGGGTGCGCCGTTCTTTTCTGACGCGCTTTCCTTCAAAAACTCTACTACAGTGCGAAGCCCCCGTGAAACATACTTTGATGCACGGTGATGCTAATCTTATATCATTCTAACCCCGAACAACATCACTCCGGCGACAACTTGCTGCGCGCGGTCGATGCCATCAGCGCGATGGAAACAAAGATGAGTGACGCCCCGACCCATGTGGCCAGCCCGGCCACCTCTCCAAACAGCATGTAGGCAAGCGCCGCGACAAGCGGCAGCCGCAGAAAATCCATCGGGGCCACCAGTGATGCTTCGCCAAGCTGGAAGGCCCGCGTGACCGCCACCTGATTGATCGCCCCAAGCGAGCCTTGCAGCGCCAGCAAACCCCACTGCAACAGCGTCGGTGTGGTCCAGAAATAAATCGCAGGCAATACCGCCAGCGGCACCATGGTGATTAGGTTCCACGCAACCAAAGTCTCGGCGCCTTCGGTGCGGCCCATGACCTTCAAGATCAACTGAATGGTCGCCACCAACAATGCAGACAGCAGCGCCAGCCACAGCGCAGTTGCCGTTGCACCGCCCACCATCGCGGGCTTGAGGATCACCACGACACCGACAAAGCCAAGTGCCGCCGAAAATATCCGAAGCGGCCTTGGCTGCTCTGCCAACAGGAACCACGCGCCAACGGTCACGAATACAGGCGCAGCAAAGCCGATCGCCGTCACAGAGGCCAGCGGCGCACCGGCCAGGGCCGCGAACAGTGCCACCAGCGACAACAGCTTCAATCCCGCGCGCAATGCGTGAAGCCCGTAGCGCTTGGTTTTCAGGATATGCGGACGCTTCATCATCCATGGCAGCATCGCCAAAAGACCAAATCCCGCGCGCGTGAAACCGATCACGAATGGGTGGATCTCACCCGCAAGCAGCCGGACAATCACGGCATCCGTTGCGCTGATAATCGCAACGAACAACATGAGAACAATTGCCGTCATGGCAGGCTTGTCGCGCATTACCAGACCTTTCCACGGGAGGACAATCCGCCCACCATACTGCTGCCAGACAGATGAAACGACAAGTAAAGTTATTTGTCAACTGTTGTATTAACTTCATTTCTTCGAAAACAATGATGCATAATTTATCCTTTATTTACAATATATAATGACTACACACCTACATTCATCTTACGCCGAAATGAACTTTTCAACTTGACAACTGTTTATTTTCTGCCGCAATTGTTGCGTCCCAATCAACGCGGAGTCCTCATGTTGTCCTTCCCCAAAGCCCCCGCAGATATTGCGCGCGCCATGACCGGGCGCATCGCGGACAGGCATGCAGTGCTGGGCTCGCCCCGTGTACAAAATCATGCAGCTTTCCTGACGCGTTCGCCGCAAGGACAATTGAGCTGTGTCTGGTTCGGCGGCAGTCTGGAAGGCAAGGCGGACATCTGCATTTTTCGCAGTCGGCTGGCAGGCGACACCTGGTCGGCCGCAGAACAACTGACGGATGATCCGGACCGGTCGGAACAGAATCCGGTCCTTTTTTACGCTCCGGATGGGCGCACTCTGCTGTTTCATACCGCCCAGCCCGGAGGCGATCAGGATCGCTGCGTCGTGCGGATGCGCGAAATCGGGCAAACGCCACAGGATCTTCCGTTGCCCGGTGGCAGCTTTGTCCGCGCGAGGCCAATGATCCGCGACGACGGGGCCTGGCTTTTGCCGCTATTTCACTGCACGCCCAAAGACGGGGCGCGCTGGACCGGGCGTCATGATACAGCCTCTGTCGCGATCAGCGAGGATGCGGGCAAATCGTGGCGGCGCGTAGAGGTTCCCGGCTCTACCGGATGTGTTCACATGACGATTGTGCCGGGGAACGGCAAGCTGCTGGCCTTTTTCCGCCGCCGGCAATCCGACTTCGTGCATCGTACTGTCAGCTTGGATGGCGGCGAAACGTGGTCAGAGCCTTCGGCCACCTCGATGCCCAACAACAACTCCTCCATCGCCGCGATCCGATTGTCCGACGGGCGCGTCGCGCTGTGTTGCAATCCGGTGAACGCCGACATGTCCCCGGATAGACGCGTGTCACTTTATGACGAATTGGGCGACGACGACCGTCCCGAAGCGACTGGCGGCTGCACCCCGATCTGGGGCGTCCCTCGCGCGCCGCTTATCGTCGCTTTCTCGGAAGATGATGGACAGACCTTCCCACGCAGCATTACCGTCGCCGAAAGCACCGGAACGTGCCTCAGCAACAACAGTGAGGATGGCCGGAATCAGGAACTTTCTTACCCGGCACTGCTGGAATCGCCCGATGGCGGGCTGGACGTGGCCTTTACATTGCACCGCCGAGCCATCGCCTACCGGCATCTGACACCATTTGAAATCGCGGAGGCCACATGATCGGCATTACCATGGGCGACCCTGCTGGGGTTGGCCCGGAAATCACGCTTAGGTCTATCGAGAGCATGTCGCGCGATGACCGCGCGCAAACCCGCGTTTTCGGCAATACAGAAACGCTTCGCCATGTGGCGGGGCTGATCGGCAGCCCGCTGAAACCGGGCGAGGATTTTGCTGTGACCGACCTGCCCGTTGAGGGCGGGCCACTGCCGATGGGAAAGCTGGACAAGCGCGCCGGGGAGGCAGTGTTTCGGTTCATCGAAGCCGCCGTGCGGGCGGCCGAGGCTGGACGGATTGGCTGCATCGTCACTGGCCCGATCAACAAGGAAGCACTGAATGCCGCCGGGCATCATTATGACGGGCATACCGGGATGCTGTCGTCTCTGACCGGCCAAAAAGGCGCGTTCATGCTGCTCGCCTCGGAACGGCTGAAGGTGATCCACGCCTCCACGCATGTATCGCTGAAAACCGCGATCGAGCGGACCAGCCCCGAGCGGATCCGTGACACCATCCGCGCCGGGCATTCCCATCTGCAACGCATTGGCATCAAAGCCCCCCGGATCGCCGTCGCCGGGTTGAACCCGCATTGTGGCGAAGGTGGGCTTTTCGGCGACGAAGACGATCGCCTGATCGCGCCCGGCGTGCAGATGGCGCGCGGCGAAGGCATTGACGCGCAAGGCCCGATTTCCGCCGATACGCTATTTCATCGCGCGTATAGCGGTGCCTTCGATCTGGTCGTCGCCAATTACCACGATCAGGGCCATATCCCGATCAAACTGGTGGCCTTCGATACCGCCGTGAATGTCTCTGTCGGGCTGCCGATTGACCGCACGTCCGTTGACCACGGCACCGCCTTTGACATCGCGGGCAAGGGCATCGCCAAACACGAAAACATGCTTGAGGCCATCGCCTATGCACGGCGTCTGGTCGCTGGGAGGTCCGCATGATCGCAGAAAATTTCGGCGTCAACTGCGCCGCTGCAACCCCTGTCGGTGCGGATGGTGCCCCTCGGCTGGATCTGTTCGCGGCGCATTGCAAGGCGCTGCTGAACGAGGGCTGCCACGGCGTCGCCCTGCTGGGCACCACGGGCGAAGCCAACAATTTTGCCGTTTCAGAGCGCAAGGCCCTGTTGGAAGCGGCCCTGAAGGCTGGCGTGCGTGGCGACCAACTGCTGCCCGGCACGTCAAGCTGCAACGTGCCCGAAACCATCGAACTGACCCGGCACGCGGTGGACCATGGCGCCAGGGCTTGCGTCCTGCTGCCGCCCTTTTACTACAAAGGGGTCAGCGACGAAGGGCTGTTCCACTTTTACGCCAGCGTGATCGAAGTCGTGGCCGATGACCGGCTGCGCGTGATCCTTTATCACATCCCGCAGGTCACGCAGGTGCCGATCAGCCATGAACTGATCGCGCGTTTGCGCGACGCGTTTCCCGGTATCGTCGCGGGCATCAAAGACAGTGCCGGCGACATCGCCAACATGACCGCAATGATCGAACGTTTTCCCGGCTTCGCGGTTCTCGCCGGGGCCGATCCGCTGCTGCTGCCGCTGCTTCAAGCAGGCGGTGCCGGATGCATCACTGCGACCTCGAACCTTCGCTCTGACGCGCTGCGGGTGATTTGGGACAACTGGTCCGATCCAGAGGCTGCTGACAAAGTGACTGCGGCGCAAGATCGGATTAACGGCTGGCGCACGCTGACCAATGCATACGTCCAGCTGCCCACGGTCAAGGCCATGCTGGCCAAGGCACGCGGCGATGCCGACTGGCGCAACCTGCGTGCGCCACTGGTCAAATTGACCGACGAGGAAACGAATGCTGTCTGGGCCGAAATGGACCGGCTGAACGCCTGAGGGGGACACCATAATGAGCATGGACAGAGCCATCACTCTGCACCAACCCGCAAGGCTGGAGATCGGCGCCGGATCTGCCGCAACTGTCGGCCAGTGGGCGATAGGTGCCGAACGCACGCTTGTCCTGACCTCCGGCTCCGTCGCGGGTCATGTGGATCGGCTGGGCCTGCCCGGACAGGTGCGCGTCTTTGACACGGTCCCACCCGAACCGGATGACAAGGCACTTGCCACCGCTCTGACAGCCGCTGCGGAATTCAAGCCCGACACCATCATCGGGCTGGGCGGTGGGTCGGTCATGGATATTGCCAAGCTGGTGGCATGCCTCTGGGATGGCGCGCAGGCGCTGATAGACGTTGTCGGGCCAGACAAGATCATGCGGCGGCTGTCGCGGCTTGCGCAGGTGCCCACGACCGCGGGCACCGGGTCCGAGGCGGGGATACGTGCGCTTGTCACCAATTCGGCGACCTCTGCCAAGATGGCGATCGAAAGCCCGCATATGCGCGCCGATCTCGCAGTGCTGGACCCGGAGCTTACCTACTCTGTCCCGCCCGCCGTGACGGCCGCCACCGGCGTTGATGCAATGGCGCATTGCGTTGAGGCTTTTACCAGCCTGCGCGCCCATGACATGATCGACGGCTATGCCCGTATGGGGATCGGCCTCGTGGGCCGCTATTTGCGGCGCGCGGTCGAAAACGGACGCGACACCGAGGCGCGCAATGGCATGATGCTGGCCAGCTATTACGGTGGCATCTGTCTGGGTCCGGTCAATACTGCGGCAGGTCACGCGCTGGCCTATCCGTTGGGCACCCGGCTGCACCTGCCGCACGGTCTGGCAAACGCGATCATCTTTCCGCATGTATTGGCCTTCAACGCGCCTGCCCGTCCGGAAAAAACCGCTGAAGTCATGTCCGCCCTCGGGCTTGAGGTCACCCCGGACAGCGATCAGGTGGCAAAGCGGACATATGACTTCTGTGCCTCGCTCGGGATCGAAATGCAGTTGTCGCGGCATGGGGCGACCCACGACAGCCTGGCGGGATGGGCCAAAGAGGCACATGCAATCCGACGGCTTATGGACAACAACCCTCGTGATATGAGCGTGGATGACGTGCGCAACATTTTTGCTGCCGCCTTCTGATCATTCAGCGAACAATCGGTCTCTCGATCCGATCAGATGGGTAGCCATGAACTGACGGGCGTCCTCGGCCCGGTGATCCTGGATCGCCTCGAAGATCGCCTGATGTTCGGCATAAACATGATCCAGCCCGTCAGGCGTTTGCTTCAGCGATCGCCCGTGGAACTGCATACCAACCGCGATGTGATCCTTGAGCGCCTCCATCGCGGTCGAGAAATAACGGTTACCCGACGCTTTCGCGATTGCCAGATGGAACTGAAAATCCGCGTCCTCACGATGTCGGTTACGATTTGTAGCATCGCGCATCAACTCCAACGCGCTTTGGATCAGTGCCAGATCCGCTTGCGTATGACGTTCCGCGGCAGAGGCCGCTCCGGCGGGTTCCAGCGTCAGGCGAAATTCGTAACAGCGATGCAGATCCGAAAAGTTTTCGACCTGACCAAACCCCAGCGGTTCGCGCATACCCGCCTGCCGAACGAAACTACCCGCCCCCTGACGTGAATAGATCAGCCGTTGATCGCGCAGTTTGCGCAGCGCTTCGCGCACGATCGGACGCGACACTTCAAATTCGCTGGCCAGATCATGTTCTGTCGGAAGACGCTCGTCCGGCGCATACGCACCGGATTTTATCGCGCGGTACATCCGGTCAAAGACCATGTCCGAAAGGCTCTTGCGCTGACCCGGAAGGCTGCTTTCACGGGGGCGCGACGTTGCTGGCACCTTATCTGTCATACCAAGTCACTCCACATCGCGCGTCAGATCATTCAGGGCAGACGGCACACCAAATCCGCCGGATTTGGTGACAATACGCCATCCTTTTGCCGCCGACAAAGGCAAGCCGGGCACAATCTCTCCCTCCACTGTCAATATTTCAACATTCAACGCATCCAGGACCGTCTCTGCCGTGGCACCGCCGGTCAGGATCAAGGACCCGACCTGTCCTGCCAGCGGTACGAAAGAGCGCGCGAGCGCCTGCGCAATCCGACGCGGGTCGCTGTCAGGCCCGATCACCGCCTGCATCAGCGTGACCCTGTTCAGCGTCGCAGGCAGATCGGTCTCGCCGGACGGTGCCAGCAGATGCGTCGCATCCGTAAGCTCCGCCACCTGTTCCACGGTGATCGGATCGGTGGAGCCGACGGCAACACCGATCCGACCCGTCAGCGGATCAGGCCGACTCTGCATGATCCCGGCTGTGTCGGCCATCGCTTGCGCCAGACCGCGTGCCCCCACCAACACTGCGCAATCGTCAGCCGCGTTGAACGCCGCCCGCATCTCTGCCTGACTGACCGTATCGGGGATCTGTGCCTGCGCCCCGCGCGGACCCAACCTGTCGCGTACTTGAATTGGGGTTGGCACGCCGAAACCCCGCAACTCTTCTGCCTGTACGATCCTGCCAAACTCTGGAATTGCGGGCAGCACGAGCAACCTGCCGGACGGCAGCGCCGACAATTCTGCCGCAATCTGTCCCTTCAGGCGCGAATCAACTTTCTTGAGGATGCGGCTGCCGGGCGGGATCTGTCCAATAATTGACGCCACGCATCGGCTTGCTGCATCAGGATCAACATCTCGCGTCCGGGTAGACACCGCAGTAACATCAGCATTGCGCGCCAGGGCATCTGCAAATGCCTCTGGCCGCGTGGCGACTACGACCGATGAATCGGGGGCACAAAATGGCGCTGCCATGTCCAGCGCACCAGTCAGATCATCCGCGACAATAACAAGCTGTTCAATTTGTTCACTCACAGATCTAGCACCACATTTTATCTAAGAAAATTGATGCTTCATAGTTTACACCTGCTAAAATGAAACACAACGGCACAGCGGCATCCGGGGCACGGAAATGGACGGAAAACTCTTCGAGCTAAACCACCTTCGGTCTTTTGTTGCCGTCGCAAAAGAGCTGAACTTTCGCCGCGCGGCGGCCCGGCTGAACATGACCCAGCCGCCCTTGTCTCGTCATATCAGCCTGCTGGAACATGCCGTCGGCGTGCGGCTGCTGGATCGCAACAATCGGTCGGTCAGACTTACGGCTGCTGGGCGCCGGTTTCTGGGAGACGCCGTAGACATTCTGAAACGGGCTGAAAGCGCCGCTCTTTTTGCGCGGCAGTCAGCACGCGGCGAAAGCGGATCTTTGGTGTTGGGCTTCGTGCCCTCTGCCTGCATCGAGGTCATCCCCAGAATACTTGGGCGTGTGGAGAGAGATTTGCCCGGAGTTCAGTTGATACCCGGCGAGATGATGACATTCGAGATTATCGAAGCGTTGCATTCCGGGGGTGTCGAAATCGGTTTGTTTCGCCTGCCCCAACGGCAGACAGGGCTGGATATTCACAAAGTATGGAGCGAGGGGTTCGTGTTGGTCGTGCCACGCGACCACCCTTTCGCAACCAAACCGGACCTTTGCGCAGAAGACCTCAATGATGCGCCGTTTATCGGGTTCTCGACGGAACGTGGTGGGTTTCTTTTCGACGTGGTTCAGGGGTTTTTTTCGGCGCGCGGGATCAGCCCGGCGACCCGCTATTCGGTCTCCCAAAGTCATACGATCATGTCGCTGGTGAACGAGGGGCTGGGCGTTGCACTTGTGCCGGCGTCGATCACCAAGACAAAGATGGCTGACACTGTGGTCCGCAACATCGAACTGCCCCGCGATCTTTGTTCCGATCTTTACATGGGGCTTGGCCTGAAGGAACCGGACCGGCTGGTGCGAGAAGTCTCTGAATTGATCATAGATGAGCTGTCGCTGCCCGCACGTTGACAGGACAGCACCCCGCGCGCCGCCGTCCAGAAAGATATAGGTGCCGAGGATGAAAAGCGCACCCTGCCAAAGAAGCCGGCGATCCGGATCAAGCAAGCGCGCGATCGCAGATGTGGCCGTGGTCGCCTTGGACGCGGCAGCCATCATGTTTTGCAGGTGGGTTTGAGCGGGGATGAACGGCTTTGTACCGGTCATCGCGTCTTATATCGTTACCATAGCGCCAATCACCACCATAAGCAGAATAACCAGCATGCTCCCGAAGCTGCGCGTTGTGTCCGGTCCGACATAGCCTCGCCAGATCGCGAACAGGCTGCCCGTCAAATCGGCCAAAACCATTGTGTCACACTCTATTTGGTCGCGCGTCACTAAAACGAGTTGTGCTTTTCACTCTGCCGTGGGCGCACTAGGTTAGGCGGATGATGCCAAACGTAACCGATGTGACAGTTGCTGATGATTTGCCAGATCCGGCAAAGCTGATCGCCTGTCCACAATGCGATGCCTTGCACCTGGATGCCGATCTTCCCATCGGGTCCACCTCGCGCTGCGTCCGCTGCCACACGGTTCTGGAATCGCCACGCCAGTTGGCGCTGACACGGATCGTGATGCTGGCCGCCGCAGCGCTGATCCTGATGATCGCGGCAATTTTCTTTCCCTTCCTCGAACTGCACGCCGCAGGGCGGATACAGCGCAGCTCGCTATTGGACACCGTCATGGCATTCTCAACCGGCATGACCGCCCCACTGACGCTGGCAATGGCTGCATTGATCGTGATCTTGCCGGTCACGCGCTTCGTTTCGCTGATCTATGTACTGGCACCGATGGCCTTTGGCTGGACACCCGCACGCCACGCTTCGCGAGCTTTTCGGATTGCCGAAGCGCTGCGCCCCTGGGCGATGGCGGAGGTGTTCATCGTCGGAGTCGCCGTGGCGCTGGTCAAGGTTGCAGGGCTGGCGCATCTGTCCATCGGCCCGGCATTCTGGGCCTTCGTCGCACTGGTCATCGTGACCGTGTTGAAAGACAATTTCATGTGTAGGGTAACGGTTTGGAAAACACTCGAACAGCGCCGCCCGTCCTGACCGCGCGCGCTGCGGGTCTGATCGGATGCACGCAATGCGGTCGTGTTCAAACGCCGGGTGAGGCACGATGCATCCGGTGTGGCAGCGTCCTGCAAAGCCGCGACGAAGCCAGCCTGCAAAAGGTCTGGGCCTGGTTTTTTGCGGGCTTGGTCGTTTATGTGCCTGCAAACATATATCCGATGCTGCGAACGTCATCGCTTGGCAAGACGACCGACAGCACTATTCTTGGAGGCGTGATTGACCTTATCCACCATGGCTCTGTCGGAATTGCGCTGATCGTATTCTTCGCCAGTATCGTCATTCCCGTGGGCAAGTTCATTGCCATCGCCTATCTCGCGCTCAGTATCCGGCACAGGGTCAAGCTAAGCGATCACCGCAGGCATGTGCTGTATGAGGTGGTGGAGTTTGTCGGGCGCTGGTCGATGATCGACGTCTTTGTTGTCGCAATTCTTGCGGCACTTGTGCAACTGGATTTCGCGGCAAGCATCAATCCGGGCATTGCGGCTGTAAGTTTTGCACTTTCGGTTGCATTTACAATGATGTCCGCACAAAGCTTTGACCCGCGTCTGATCTGGGACGCCAACAAAGGTAATCCCGCATGAGCCACCCCCGCCCCGCGGAAATGGAGATGAGCCCGCCCAGAAAATCTTTTTGGCGGAACCTGTCCTTTGTCTGGCTGGTGCCGATTGCCGCTTTGGCGGTCACGCTGTTCATCGCCTGGCAAAGCTGGGCCGCCAGAGGCACTCTGATCGAGATCCGTTTTACCAACGCGGCGGGTGTCACCGCCGATGAAACCGTTGTGCGTTATCGCGATGTTTCGGTCGGGCTGGTCGAAAACGTGCGGTTTTCACCAGATATGGAAAGTGTGATCGTCGCGGCCCGTGTTGACCAGAACGTCGCCGACAACCTGCCCGTGGACGCGCAATTCTGGGTCGTGCGTCCGGAGGTTTCCGCGCGCGGGATCTCGGGCCTGTCGACGGTTCTGTCCGGTGTCTATATCGAAGCCTCCTTCACGCCTGAACCTGGTGTGGCCGCGTCTTCTTTCGAGGGGACCAACAAGGCACCGCTTGTGTTGCCAGGCAAGGAAGGCACACGCCTGACAATCCGCGCATCTGACGGCAGCCGGTTATCGGCCGGCTCACCCATCTTTTACCGAGGCATAGAGGTTGGCAGCATAGAAGCACCGCGCTTGTTGGACAGCGGCGATGGTGTGGTGGTTGAAGGCTTTGTCGAGGCCCCGCATGACCGGCGCATCAACAGCGCCACGCGGTTCTGGGACGTTTCAGGGTTTTCGGTTTCATTAGGGGCTGGCGGGCTGGATCTGTCTGTGGACTCTTTGGCGTCGCTGGTCACCGGCGGCATTTCCTTCGACACGGTATTTTCCGGCGGGACCACCATCGACGATGATCAGGTATTTGACCTGTTTGAAAGCGAAAAATCGGCCCGCGAAAGCGTGTTCAGCGACGTGATCGACAATGCGGTCAAGCTGACGGTGGAGTTTGACGAATCCGTCAGTGGCCTGTCCGCAGGGTCGCCCGTGCAATATCGCGGTTTGCGGGTTGGTGTGGTCAGTGCCATCGGCGCGTTCATCCAGGACACGCCCGGCGGCCAGACGGTCAAGCTTCGCGTGACAATTTCGATAGATCCGCAATCCATGGGCTTGCAAAAGGACGTGCGGCAAGCCGAAACGCTCGCATTTCTGGCCGGCGCGGTAAGGGACGGGTTGCGGGCGCAACTGGCGGCGAAAAGCATCTTCAGCAATACGCTGGTCGTCGATCTGGTCGATGCCCCCGATGCGCCTGAGGCCACGCTTGGGATATTCAATGGCGAGTTTCCGGTGCTGCCCTCAATCCAATCGGACTTGCCTGATGTGACCGCCACGGCCGAAGGTCTCTTGCAACGGGTCAATGATCTGCCTGTCGAAGAGGTGATGGAACAGGCCATCTCGCTTATGGCGTCGATCGAGGCTGTCGCGGCCGCAGAAGGCACGCGCACCGCACCGGACGCCATCCTTGCGCTGATCGAGGATGCGCGCGGGTTGATCGGCAGCGAGGCGACGCAAGCCATCCCGCAAGAGCTGCGCGATACGGTGGGCGAATTGCGCAGCACGATTGCCGGGCTGACGAAGGTGACAGAGGATCTTCAGACCGCCGATGCGGTGGGTCAGCTTGTCGCCGCCCTGAATGCTGCCGAGGTCGCCGCAGAGGATTTCTCAGGCCTCAGCGCCGAACTGTCAGAAGCGGGGTCCGACGTGCCCGCGCTGATCGACGACTTGCGCGCCCTGACCGCAAAGGCCAACTCGCTTGAGGTTGAACAATTGATGACCTCCGCCGCGTCCTTCCTTGATGGGGCGGACAAGTTGGTTGACAGCGAGGACATGCGCGCCCTGCCCGCGGCCCTGACCGGTGCGCTGCAAGAGGCACAGGCCGCGCTTTCGCAACTGCGCGAAGGCGGCATTGTCGAGAATGCCAATGCAACGCTCGCCTCTGCCAGCGATGCAGCCAAAGCCGTCGCAACGGCGGTGGAATCCCTGCCAGCGCTTTCCGACCGGCTGGCACGTCTGGTGCGCCAAGCCGAAGGCACGCTGGCCGGGTATAGCAATGAATCCAGCTTCAACCGCGAAACTGTCGCCGCCCTGCGCGAAGTGCGCCAAGCCGCTGCTGCCGTCTCGAAACTCGCCCGCGCGCTGGAGCGCAACCCGAATTCCTTGCTGTTTGGAAGGTAGTCCCATGTTCCGCATGCTCCCCCTCGTCGTCCTGCTTGTCTCCGCCTGCGCGGGGGCCGAGCCGCGCTATCTGATTGATCCGCCGGACGTGACGGGACAGACCAGACTTGCTGTCTCGACCATCGAGGTTCGGCAGGTGTCATTGCCAACATATGCGGAAGGCTCTGACATTCTTCTGGAAGATGCGGATGGTGCCCTGATGCCTGTCAAAAGCGCAGCCTGGGCGGACGATCCCGTGCGGGCCGTGACCCTTGCGCTTGCCGATCAAATGGGCCGCGCCAGCAACGCTACCGTCGCCGCAGAGCCCTGGCCGCTGGAAGACAGCCCCGACATTTCGGTCCATGTGCGCGTGACGGCAATGGTCGCCCGCGCCGACGGCACGTTTGACCTGACCGGGCAATATGCCGTCTCCTCTTTCAACAAGGTTGTCCGGGAACGGATCTCGCGGTTCGACATCTCGACCCCAATGCCCGAGACGACGCCAACCGGCATTGCGCGGGCCACCAGCCAGTCCGTCACGGCCCTGTCCGACCAGATCCTGACGGCACTGCGCCGCTGACATGCCTCTCGCGCCGACGCCCGATAGTCTGCGCCTGCCTGGCAACAGGGCGACCCCGCGCCGTGCCTGACACGGCGCCTTTTGGCTAGGCCTGCGAATCGTTCGCCTGCTTCATTGTCTCAGCCGACCGGCGCACCACCGCGGCGATGCCGCGCAACTCTGCCGCGAGCGGGCTGGTCTTTCGCCAGATCATGCCAATCGTGCGCGACGGCTCGGGCGACCTGAAACGGCTGACCGTAACCGTCGCGGCCCGCGTCTCGACCGGCACCGCCATCTCCGGGATCAGCGTCACCCCGATTCCGGCCCCGACCATCTGCACCAGCGTCGCAAGAGAGCTTCCATCCAGACCGTCACGCGGCAATGCAGCGTTCATCCGGCAAAAAGACAGCGCCTGATCCCGGAAACAGTGCCCCTCTTCCAGCAACAAGAGCCGCATATCCCGCAATGCTTCCGCGTCCGGTATCGGCTCAGGCACCTCGTGAGGTGGCCGGATCAATACGAAATTCTCTGAAAACAACGGGATTTCGGGCAAAGACGGCTCTGACACTGGTAGGGCGACAATCGCGGTGTCAATGCGCCCTTCCAGCAATTCCTGCACCAGCCGCGAGGTCATCGTCTCGCGAATATGAATATCCAGATCGCCATATTCCTGCGAAAGCTCCCGAAGCAGCGTTGGCAACAGATAGGGCGCGATTGTCGGGATCACCCCGATCCGCATCCGGCCCACCAGACGATCACGGGAGGCGCGCGCAAGCTCTCCCAATTCATCCACCGCGCGCAGAATATCCCGAACCTGCCTTGCGAACTCTATTCCAAAACTGGTCGGACGCACCTGACGCGGCCCCCGCTCGAAAAGCGCGGTGCCAAGATCCTCTTCGAGATCCTTGATCTGCACAGACAAGGCGGGCTGCGAGATGCCGCAAGCGTCGGCGGCACGGCCGAAATGCGCGTGCCGGAGCAAGGCCTCGAAATAGCGCAACTGTTTCAGCGTCAGGTTCTTCATAATCTTAAACTATCATAGCGATCCAAATTTTCAACTTATGTTAATGACATAGCATTGCTATACCTTCGCCAACTCATAATTCAGGGAGAAAATCATGGACGGAAATGATGTGACGCAGAGCGGCGGCTGTCCGGTTGTGCATGGCGGCGCGCTCAACACCAGCTTCGGCGTGCGATCAAACCGCGACTGGTGGCCAAACCAGCTGAACCTTAAGATCCTGCATCAGAATACACCGCTGTCGAGCCCGATGGGCGAGGGCTTTGACTACGCAAAGGCCTTCAAGACGCTGGATCTGGATGCGCTGAAGCAAGACCTGCACGCGTTGATGACGGATTCGCAGGATTGGTGGCCCGCCGATTACGGCCATTACGGCCCGTTCTTCATTCGTATGGCATGGCACAGCGCGGGCACCTACCGGACGGGTGACGGACGCGGCGGGTCCTCCTCCGGCTCACAGCGCTTTGCGCCGCTGAACTCCTGGCCTGACAATGGCAACCTCGACAAGGCGCGCCGTCTTCTGTGGCCGATCAAGCAGAAATACGGCGACAGCATTTCCTGGGCGGATCTGTTCGTTCTCACAGGCAACGTCGCGATTGAATCGATGGGCGGCAAAACCTTCGGTTTCGGAGGCGGTCGCGTTGATATCTGGGAACCCGAGGAAGACATCTACTGGGGCACCGAGGAAGAATGGCTGGCCACGTCTGACAAGCCCGGCAGCCGCTATTCCGGCGAACGGGAGTTGGAAAACCCGCTGGCCGCTGTGCAAATGGGTCTGATCTACGTCAATCCCGAAGGCCCGGACGGCAACCCCGATCCTTTGGCCTCCGCCAAGGACATCCGTGAAACCTTTGCCCGCATGGCGATGAACGATGAGGAAACCGTGGCGCTGACGGCTGGCGGCCACACTTTCGGCAAAACCCACGGCGCAGGCGATCCCGCACTGGTCGGCGTTGAACCCGAAGCCGGTTTGATGGAGGCGATGGGTCTTGGCTGGCTCAACGGGTTTGAGTCCGGCAAGGGCAAGCACACCACGACGTCTGGTCTGGAAGGGCCGTGGACGCCAACGCCGACCAAGTGGGACAACAGCTATTTCGATGTGCTTTTCGGCTACGAATGGGAACTGACTGAAAGCCCCGCCGGTGCCAAACAATGGCAGCCCAAGGACATCCGCCCCGAGGATATGGCCCCGCAGGTAGATGGTTCCGGCGAGACGGTCAACCTGATGATGACCACCGCCGACATGGCGATGAAAATGGACCCGGAATATGCGAAAATCTCGCGCCGCTTCCATGAAAACCCCGACCAGTTCGCCGATGCCTTTGCCCGCGCGTGGTTCAAGCTGACCCACCGCGACATGGGACCGAAAGTGCGCTATCTTGGCAAGGAAGTCCCCAGAGAAGAGCCGATCTGGATGGATCCCATCCCCGAGGCCGACCACGCTGTGATCGACGCCGCGGATATTGCTGATCTGAAGTCGAAGATCGCTGACTCCGGCCTCGGCATTCCCGAACTAGTGTCAACGGCCTGGGCGTCTGCCTCGACCTTCCGCGGATCGGACAAGCGGGGCGGTGCCAATGGTGCACGCATCCGTCTTGCCCCGCAAAAGGACTGGGACGCGAACCAGCCGGAGCAGCTGGCAAAGGTGCTGGGCATCTACGAGGGCATCCAGTCCGCGTTCAACGACGCGGCGCGCGGCGGCAAGGCCGTGTCTCTGGCGGATCTGATCGTGCTGGGTGGGTCTGTCGGGATCGAAAAGGCCGCCAAGGCCGGTGGTCACGACATCGAAGTGCCATTTGCGCCGGGACGGACAGATGCATCGCAGGAACAGACCGATGTTGACAGCTTTGATGTGCTGGAGCCCATTGTCGATGGCTTCCGCAACTACAAGCAGGTCGATTACAAAGTCCCGACCGAAAAGCTGCTGATCGACCGCGCGCAGTTGCTGACGCTCACCGCACCAGAGATGACGGTGCTGATTGGCGGCCTGAGGGTGCTGAATGCTAATCACGGTGGCAATCAGGCGGGTGTCTTCACAGATCGTCCCGAAGTGCTGAGCAACGATTTCTTCGTGAACCTGCTGGACATGGGGACCGAGTGGAAGCCGGTCGGCGACTCGGACCAGCTGTTCGAAGGTCATGACCGGGCGACCGGCGCACCGAAATGGACCGCCACCCGAGTCGATCTGGTCTTCGGGTCAAATTCGCAACTGCGCGCCCTGTCCGAGGTCTATGCCAGCGCCGATCGCAAAGAGGCATTCGTCAAAGACTTCGTCACCGCGTGGACAAAGGTGATGAATGCCGACCGCTTCGATCTGGCTTAAGGCCGAGGCACCACTGACCTGACAAGAGGCGGCGTTTCAGATGACTGAAGCGCCGCTTTTCATTTTCTCATCAGCCGGTTGGCTGAGCAAGACCGCGTTGAGCAAGGACGGCAGACCGTGGCACACTTCCCACGAACAGGCTGCACAAACACTGTTCGTCACACTCGCATGCCCGTCTGAAGGTGTTCGGCGTGGGACTCCGCTTTAGTACGTCAAACGCGCATCCCGGCAACGCAGGTGTCAGCTGCATCAAATCCGACAACTGTGGCTCTAATCCCCATGACACAGGGAAACGCACGGCACTTGGGGGATTCGCGATGTACTTCCCACACAATCGTCGTTAAAGACGCTGATCTCGCGCGGCATTGGCCGGGCAATCGGGCGGAATGCGCCCCTGACCTACGGAAACCCTGCATGATCCCTCCCCTCTCCGAAGCGCTCGCCGAGCGTGGCTATGACAAACTTACACCCGTTCAAGAAGCTGTCACCGACCCCGACCTGACCGGCTCTGACCTACTGGTCTCTGCACAGACCGGATCCGGCAAGACGGTGGGCTTTGGCCTTGCCATCGCGCCGACCATCCTTGAAGAGGCAGAGCGTTTCGGACCTGCGGCAGCCCCGCTGGCACTGGTCGTGGCCCCGACACGCGAATTGGCGTTTCAGGTGATGCGCGAACTCAGCTGGCTGTTTGCAAAGACCGGCGGGCGCGTCACCTCTTGCGTCGGCGGCATGGACATGCGCGACGAACGGCGGGCGCTGGATCGCGGCGCGCATATCGTCGTCGGAACGCCGGGGCGGCTGCGCGACCATATCCAGCGCGGTTCGCTGGATATGACCGGCTTGCGCGCAATCGTGCTGGACGAGGCGGACGAGATGCTGGATTTGGGCTTTCGCGAAGATCTGGAATTCATGCTGGGCGAAGCACCGGAAGACCGGCGCACGCTGATGTTCTCGGCGACGGTGCCGCCGATGATCGCCACGCTGGCAAAACAGTTTCAACGCGATGCCCGTCGTATCAGCACGCTTGGCGGAGCGAAGCAACATACCGATATTGAATATCAGGCGGTTCGCGTCGCCCAGTCGGACAGCGAGCATGCGATCTTCAACATGCTCCGGTTTCACGACACTGAAAGCGCCATCGTCTTCGCCAACACCCGCGCCGCCGTCAGCCACCTGACCGCACGGCTGGCCAATCGCGGTTTCGCCGTGGTCAGCCTGTCCGGAGAGCTAAGCCAGACCGAACGGACCCACGCGCTGCAAGCGATGCGGGACGGACGAGCGCGGATCTGCGTTGCCACGGATGTCGCGGCGCGGGGCATCGACCTGCCTAACCTCAACCTCGTCATCCATGCCGATCTGCCGACGAACACCGAAAGCCTGCTGCACCGTTCGGGCCGCACGGGCCGCGCCGGGCGCAAGGGCATTTCCGCGCTGATCGTGCCGGCTAAAGCCGCCAAGAAGGCCGAAAGGTTGCTTAAATGGGCAAAAATCAATGCGGAATGGGTCACCGCGCCTTCCGCTGACGACATTCTGAAGCGCGACGAAGAACGCCTGCTGAACGATCCAGCATGGGGCGAACCCGTCACCGAGGAGCAGGGTGCATTTGCTGCCAAGCTTCTGGCGCTTCACACGCCAGAGGCGATCGCCGCCGCCTATCTGCGGCTTTATCGTGACAAGCGGTCCGCGCCGGAAGAGCTTTTGCCGCCCGACACCAAAGCCCCCGCGCGCGAACACAAGGCATTTGGACCGAGCCAATGGTTTGCCTTGTCGGTCGGCAACAAGGACCGGGCCGAAGCACGTTGGCTACTGCCGCTGCTCTGCCGGGCCGGGAATATTGATAAATCCGCGATCGGCGCGATCCGGGTACAGGATTCCGAAACCTTCGTGGAACTGACAAAGGCCAGCACCGCCGGTTTTGTCTCGGCTCTGGGTCCGGACGGCTTGCTTGAAGAAGGTATCACAGCGCGTCAGTTGGACCGCGCCCCCGATATTGCACCGCAAAGAGGCGGACCGAATCGTGGAGCTCGGCCTGCCCCGAAAGGCGCACATGGCGGCAACCGCTCCGACGCAGCGCGCGGCGAGCGTAAACCACGGACCAATGCAGCGCCGCGCCCGGCATCAGCAGGTGCCGCGCCCGCGAATGCCGAGGCATCGGTTTCACCCAAGCCCACGGCGGCCCCCCGACCAGCCACAGACAGTGCAGCACCGGACGCCTCGCCGCGCCCAGATTACACGGCGGCGCACGGCCCTGCAAAGGCCAAGCATACGCCAGCCCGTGGCGGGAAACCTGACGCGCGCGGCGGCAAACCGGGTGGTGGCAAACCGTCCACCGGCAAGTCCTTTGGCGGTAAACCTTCTGGTGGCAAACCCTCGGGCGGTAAACCCTCTGGTGGCAAACCCTTCGGTGGGAAGCCCGGCGGTGGCAAACCAGGCGGCAAGCCAGTGCGCGCTGCCAGTGATGCGCGCGACAGCTCCAAGCGGTTCACGCCGCCGGGCAAAGCAACCGCAGGGCCGCGCAAATCCGGCCCCGGATCGCAATCGCGAAAGGGCGGAACCGAACCGCCCCGACGTACCAAACGCTAGGGAATGACGCACAAGACGCCCGGACGGCACAGGCCTCCGGGCGTTTTTTTTGCGCGTCGCGTTCTTGACGATGGACGCCGCTTGGCAACGCCATGAGCAGGACACCAAGCGTCTTCGTGACTGCGCGCGACCCAGCGGACCCGGTTTACCAATCTTTCTCTAACACTCTTTTGGATTTTTAGCTTACCCTAAGGAAAGCAAGGATCGCCAATCAAAAGAGGGTTCCCGATGACCACACTGCCGCGCCGCACAAAGTCGAGACGAACCCTCGCTGCAACGCTTGGCCTTGCGCTTACCGCCGGACAGGCCTTTGCTGCGGACACTTGTCCTGCGCTCCAAGCCAGCCCCCTACTGCCCAGCGATACTGATGCGTGTCACGCCTTGCTGCCAAAAATGCAGTCGCCGGGATCTGTGCCGCTGGCTGAATACGAGGCCACGCTCGACAAATTTCTTGGCAATTTCTGCCACCGGGACACGGCTGCCGGGTGGGTGCCTGACAAGGATGTGCGCGACACCGGCCCGTTTACCGTGTCATTGACGGACGGTTCAGGTGACGGGGAATATCACGGCACCCACGCGCCGGTGGTGATCTGGTACTCGCCAGAGGCCGCACAATGGATCCGTGAAAACCGGTCGTCCGAAGCACCAACCGAACCGGCCACCCCCATGCCCGCCGGGGCGATCCTTGTGAAAGAGATGTTCCCCGCGCCCGCAGCACTTTGCGCCGGGTCGGACCTGACGCATTTGTTGCCTACATCCGGCGCAGCGGTGATGGTCCGCGCGCCAGAGGCCAGCCGCGATGGCTGGTTCTGGGGCTGGTATGGCTGGGCCGGCTGGACGCCGGACTACCCTGCCGATCCAGCGACAAACCGCCTGCCCTATATGGGGTTCGGGCAATATTGCACAAACTGCCACGCCTCGGCGCTGGACAATTTCACCTTTGCGTCCCCCGTCAATATGGAAGGCGAGCCGGGCACACCGCTTGCGTTTCTCAGCCAACACCGGCTTGGTGCCAGCACGCCTGCGCAGCCTCATCACCTGAATGTTGTGCTCCCCGATGCCGACGGTTTGCGGCTGGGGGAACCGCACTATTCCGCCAGTGCGGCGTTCATCGAAGCTTATCTGGCCGGGCAGGACATGCCCGACCGGGCGGATGTGCCACCAATGCCTTCGCAGACATATGATACCGTCTGGGCGCCAGCTGATGCGCCTTCGGATCACGGCATGTTCCTGACCTCGGACCAGTGTCTTGGCTGCCATGATGCGGGCAGCACCGGGTTGCAATTCGACATGGCCATACCGGCGACGGGCGACCATGCGGGACTGCTGCAAAACAACTCGCCATACGGAACTTGGGCAACATCGCCAATGGGGCTTGCCGGGCGCGACCCGATCTTCTTTGCGCAACTCGCCAGCGAGACACAAAGCTTTCACGCCGAAAGTGCCGCGATGGTCGAGGATACCTGTCTGGGCTGCCACGGGATCATGGGCCAGCGGCAGTTCGGCATCGACAATGTGGCGGCGGGCGACAGCTGTGGCGCGTTTGGCCGGGACATGGTCAATGCAACGCCGGTCTCTGGCGGGATAGCGTCTTTCGGGGCGCTGGCGCGGGACGGCATCTCTTGTCTGGCCTGTCACCGGATGGAACTGGGTGCCGAGGCCGATGCCCTCAACGAGGCGGCGAGCCGCAATGCCTGTGTGGTCGAACGGCGTGACCTGCTCAACCCTGATGAGGACGGGTTTGCGCGCTCCTTCACCGGATCGTTCTTCGTGGCCGAGCCGAAAAAGGTTTTCGGGCCGTTCAAGGACGTGAAAACCGCCCCGATGGAGGCCGCATTGGGCGTCATCCCGCAGCATAGTGACACCATTGGCAGTTCCGAGATGTGCGGGACGTGTCACACGGTGCATCTGCCGGTGATGGAGGAAGGAAAGATCCTGACCCGCACCTACGAACAGCTGACATACCCCGAATGGGCCTTCAGCGGCTATCGCACTGGCTGGACTGTAGACGGTGATCTGCCGTTCGGACCGGGTGATAGGGAACAGTCCTGCCAGGACTGTCACATGCCCTCGACCGAAGCGGACGGCACGCCGACCGTCAGCAAGATTGCCTCGATTCAGGAGTTTTCCAATTTCTCCGCAGCAGAGTTTACCCGCGCACCGGACAAGATCGACCTGCCGGAACGCGAAGGGTTTGCGCGTCATGTGCTGGTTGGGTTGAACGTGTTTTTCATCAAGATGGCACAACAGTTTCCTGATCTTCTGGGCATTCGCACCCAAGATCCGATGTTGGTGGCAAAAGGCGTCGATTCATTGATTGCCACCGAACAGGCAATGCTGGATCAGGCTCAGGACCACACCGCGCAGGTGACTTTGACCACGCCCCAGCTAAGCAATGACACGCTGTCAACGACAGTTACGGTGACCAATCTTGCCGGGCACAAGCTGCCCTCGGGCGTTGGATTTCGCCGGGCGTTTCTGAGCTTCGAGGTGTTGGACACGCGCGGTCGCGTGCTTTGGGCCTCGGGCGCGACGGATCGTTTGGGGCGGATCGTGGATGGCGCTGGCGCGCCGATCGCGGGCGAGGAATGGTGGACCCCCGATTGCGCGACCCGGATCGCGCCGGAACAACGCGTGCACCAACCGCACTACCAGAAGGTCACAGCGCAATCGCAGGCGCAGATCTATCAGGAGCTTGTCTCAACCCCAGCACCGGGCGCGATCTGCGGGCATGATGCGGAACCGGCGGGACAGTTGACGACGTCGTTCCTGTCGATCTGCGCCGAGGTGAAGGACAACCGCCTGCCACCCTTTGGCTATCTGCCAGAGGCCAAGCGGGTCGAGATTTCTCATGCGCTTGGCGCGGGCACCGATATGGCGCAGGATGCGGGCTTTACCGCCGTAGGTAACGACCCGGATTATGCGATCCCCGAGGATGGCACCAGCGCGGGCAGCGACAGTGTAAGCTTTGCAGTGCCTTTGGCCGGACTGGCGTCACGCCCTGCAAGTGTGCGGGCCCGGCTATGGTATCAGGCGATCCCACCTTATTATTTGCAAGACCGCTTCTGTACGGCCAAAGGCGTTGATCGTGACCGGTTGGCGCTTATGGCGGGACATCTGAACCTTGATGGCACCGCCGCGGAATCGTGGAAACTTCAACTGGGTGAGACCGCCAACGCCCTATTGCCTGCCACACCGTAACAAGCGAACTATCGACAAACGCGTTTTGAGCGGCCCTGTTGCAAAATATTCACCGTTCCCTCGCTGGGCTCTTTCGACTACGGAATATAGCATTGAAAGATGCTGGTGGATTGCGCCCTGCATGAGTGAACAGATCCAACCCGACGCGGCTCATCGCGAGCGCATCATTCTTTATGCGATGCTGACGTCGCTGACTGCGATCAGCATCGACGCGGTACTTCCCGGCTTGCGTGCGATCGAGGCGGATCTTGGTCTGTCGCCGCCACTGTCAACGCACCACGTCATATCGCTGTTCATATTCGGAATGGTATTCGGCGAGCTGGTCCTCGGCCCGCTATCCGACTCGATTGGTCGCAAGAAAGCTCTCTTGCTCGGGCTGTCAGTCTATGTCGCAGGGACGATCATCGCCCTGCTCGCCGGGTCGATAGAGACGCTTGTCCTTGGCAGATTTCTTCAGGGCGCCGGGGTGGCAGGGCCAAAGATCGCGACGCGCGCGATGATCCGCGATCAATACGAAGGTGACGCGATGGCGCGGGTGATGTCCTTCATGTTCACCTTGCTCATCTTGGTCCCGATGGTGGCGCCCTTTCTGGGGCAAGCAATCCTTCTGGCGGGCGGATGGCGATCAATCTTCGGCGGCTATCTTGTCTTGGCATTTGTGCTGGCAGTGTGGCTGGTCGTCCGTCAGCCAGAGACGCTGTTGCCGCAACGGCGTGTGTCGATTACGGCAGGAAAACTGCTGCGGAACACCGGACGCATTCTGGCATGTCGCAGGGTCTCGCTAATCATCGTCGCCACGGGATTGGTTTTCGGGGCGCAGTTGCTGTTTCTAAGCACGTCCGTCGATCTGTTCCATGACGCATACGGCATTACCACGGGGTTTCCGATCTTCTTTGCAATCTTCGCCGCAGCAACCGGGCTGGCGGCGTTCTGCAATGGAACGCTCGTCCTGCGGTTCGGAATGGACCGGATGGCACGCGCAGGTTTTGTCGGCTTGACCGCAGCGGGCCTGTTGATGCTTGTCGCTTCGTGGCTGTCCGGGGGGCGACCGCCGCTTGCGGTCTTCATGGGGCTTGGTTTCGTGGGCTTCTTCGCAATCGGAGTGCTTTTCGGAAACCTGAACGCCATGGCAATGCGGTCATTGGGCCAGGTCGCCGGACTTGGGGCGTCACTGATTGCGTCGGGGTCCAGCCTTGTCGCAACCGCTTTCACGCTCTGTCTTGGGGCGTTCTATGACGGCACGATCTTATATCTTGCCACCGGGTTTGCACTCTCCGGCGCGGTATCGTTGACCTTGTCCGAGATTGCCACACGCGGCGATGTATCCCCGGTGACCGGTATTCATTAGATGCAGATCGCCCATAGTCCTGCCCATCTGATCTGTTGCGTCTAGCGGATGACGAGATAGGCCAAAATAGCTATGAAAGATCTCAGCGCACGGTTTTCTAAACCTTTGACGATGGAGTCGCTTCTTTTGCCTGCCTGGAACTCATCGCCATGACCACGATCAGGATTGAGCGGGACCAAAGCCTGCCAGACGATCTGCGGGTCGCGCGCGCGCAAAGCGCCCCGCATCTGGGGCCGCGCATCCTGTTTTTCAGCGGCGGAAGCGCGTTGAACGACATATCGCGCCAGCTTAAACGCTACACGTTCAACTCCATGCATCTCATCACACCGTTTGACAGCGGTGGAAGCTCGCAGATCCTGAGAAAGGCCTTTGACATGCCTGCCGTCGGAGATTTGCGCAGTCGGCTGATGGCGCTGGCGGACGAATCCGTTCTTGGTCAGCCCGATGTCTATGCCCTGTTCAGCCATCGTCTATCAAAAACCGCGCCCCAAGGTGAACTCAGGTCCGAAGTCGCGCAGATGATCGCCGGACAGCATCCGCTGATTTCGGCGATCGCCAAACCGATGCGCCAGTTGATCCAAACTTTTCTGGACAGTTTCGGCAAAGCGGTTCCCGAAGATTTCAATTATCGCAACGCCAGCGTCGGCAACCTGATCCTTGCGGGCGGCTATCTGAGCAATGGGCGTGCGCTGGAACCTGTGCTGTTTTTGATGTCCAAGATGGTTGACGTGCGCGGCACCGTGCGCGCGGTGGTGGATGAAAACCTGCAACTCGGTGTCGAACTGTCCGATGGACGCAAGATTATCAGCCAGCGGCTGATCAGCGGAAAAGAAGCACCACCGATCGACAGCCCGATTGCTCGCTGTTTTTTAAGTGACGGAACGTCTGAATTGACCGCCAGTGATGTGGAACTGCCAAAGCGCAATCGCACCCTGATCGAGCAGGCAGACGTGATCTGCTATCCACCCGGCAGCCTTTATTCCAGCGTTGTCACCAACCTTCTGCCCGGCGGCGTCGGAAACGCGATCGCACAGCGGCGCGCTCCGAAAATCTACCTGCCAAGCCTCGGCGCGGATCCCGAAGCTTTGGGTCACAGACTTAGCGATCAAGTGTTGGCCCTCATCACCCCCCTGCGAGCGGATGCCGGTGCAGATACTCGACCGACTCGTTTGATATCGCACGTTATCTGTGACCGCTCCGTACCCGAAGCAGACTGCAACGAGGTTACGCGCCAGACCGGCATCCAATGCCATCGGCTGCCACTTTGCACCGTAGAAGAGGCCAAATACGATCCGACGAAAATCGCGAAAATCCTCGTTTCTCTGGATTAACCGATCACCAGACGGAGACAGTTTAACGCGGGCCGCTTTCTACTTTGAACCGGCACCGATATTGCGCCCAGCAAGCACAACGCTAATCGCATATGCGGCTTTTGGTGTCATTCCCGCCATGACTTGTGCGGCGGCACCGGGTGCCATCCGCCCCAGGAAACCCGCCGCAAATTCCGGATCCATTTCTTCGAACAGGCCCGCTGCCTGCTTGGGCTTCATGTTGGCATAAACCTTGGTGAGTTGCGAAACGTCGTCCTCCGCCGCCGAGGACGCCGCCGCCATCGTCAGCCGCAATTTCTCTTCTTCAGCTTTCGCAGATGCAATCCTTGCCTCTGCTTCTGCCTGCTGAATTTCAAGCGTCTCAGATCGACGCGCGATCTCTTTTTCCCGGGCGTCCAGCTTTTCCTCTCTTCGTTTGAGAGCGGAAATCACCTCTTCAAGCTCGGCATTATCAGGACAAACCTGAGGTTCTTCGATGGGCGTCGATGCGACCTCTGGTGCCGACTGGAACGCAAATGCCGATGTCGCGTGCGTGCCAAGACGAATGATGCCCGAGGCGAGCAGCAACCCCGCGATGATCGACAGCGTGCCCCGCCCTTTGCGACGCCGTGGCGTTGTATTTTTTACCTTACTCATTTCGCTGTCCCGGAGTGATTGTGACGCACGAAGAACGGTTCGTTCGAAACAGCCTCACCATTGGTTTTGCCATGTCCGGACGGCAGATCGTGCATGGAGGCGACCAGCATTTCCAACCGGCGGGCCACATCATCCGCGCGCGAGGTCAGATCCTTCAGCGATCCTTCCGACGCGGTGGCAGCAGTTTGCGCGGTCTCAAGCGTCTTCTTCAGGTCGTCAACCTGCATCGAAAGCACCGCAACCGCACCACCGACACCACCTTCAAGGTCGTTGAACCGGCTCAGTCGCCGGGCAAGAATGAAACAATAGAACCCGGCACCCAGAGCACCGGACACAAGCAAGATATCCGCGATATATTCCATCTCAGGCTCCTTAATTGACCAAAAATTCCATGACGAGAATGTCGTTCACACGCTCATCACCAACAACAAGCTGAACGCGGCGCAGCATCTGACCGCGGAGCTTGGGCAGTGCTGCGGGCTGTTCAAAATCCTTCAAATCAAGCGCGCGCAGATAGCTGTTGAGCACGTTGATAATCCGAGGCAGCAGGAACTCCACTTCGGACTGATAGGCGGCGGGCACTTCCAGCTGGGCAGAGAACCGGACATGTGACCGCTCACTTCCTTCACCGATCGAGATGATCATCGGCTCCATCGCAAGAAAGGCGACGTCGGGAAGGCTGTCGGGCACATGCATGTCCTCGGGCACCGTTTCGGCCACCGGGCTATGACCAACACCGGGTATCAGTCCCATCTTTGCCGCAATAAAGCCGCCGCCGCCCCCAGCAAGAGCAAGGACAAGCCCAAGAATCAGCGGCATTTTTGAACCTTTCGGCGCGAGTTCATCCTCGGGCATCGCCGCATCAGTCATAGAAACCTCCTGTGTTTGTCTTGTCCGCTTATAGACGTGCAGGGACTAACCGATTGTTAAGGCTGTTGCGCCAAACATGCCGTTATCCGGGCAGAACGCCTGACGAACGGAGGATACTGTGCAGCAGCTCATAACCATGTGGAACGCGTTGGATCTGCGTAGGAAAATCTTCATCGCAGGGGCAACATTTGCGATTTTTGCAGCCATTCTTGGATTGTCTCGCATGGCAACGACACCGTCGATGGACCTTCTCTATGCCGGACTGGAGCCGGTTGCCGCAGGCGAGGTGATTACAGCCCTCGAACAGCGCAACGCCGCTTACGAAGTGCGCGGAAGCTCTATTTTTGTCGAAACGGGGCGGCGCGATGAACTGCGCATGACCTTGGCAAGCGAAGGCCTGCCCGCAAACGGCACACAAGGATATGAACTGTTGGACAGCCTGTCGGGATTCGGCACGACGTCACAGATGTTCGATGCCGCCTATTGGCGGGCGAAAGAAGGCGAGTTGGCACGCACCATCCTCGCCAGCCCCGCCGTCAGTTCCGCCCGCGTGCATATCGCCAATGCCGGATCCAACCCGTTCCAACGCGATCTCAAACCGTCTGCATCGCTGTCGATCACAAGCGGCGGTGCCGCATTGGGTGCGGCCCAAGCGCGGGCGTTTCGCTATCTGATCGCCTCTGCCGTGCCCGGCCTTCAGCCCGACGATGTCGCTGTGATTGACGGACAGGGAAAACTGGTGGCCGGAGATGATGAGCTGAATTCTTCAAAAACCGCTGAAGACAAGGGCGAAATGCTTCGTAGCCGGGTACAACGGCTGGTGGAGGCCCGCGTTGGTCAGGGCAATGCCGTGGTGGAAGTCAGCGTCGATACGGTGACGGAAAGTGAATTGATTACGGAACGCCATTTCGATCCCGAATCCCGAGTGGTCATCAGCACGGACAGCGAAGAAGTCTCTACGGAGGAAGAAGATCAGGGCGGTGGCAACGTAACCGTCGCTTCGAACCTGCCTGATGGTGAAGCCGGCGGCAACGATTCCTCCAAGAGCCGAAATTCGGAAACGCGCGAACGGGTGAACTACGAGGTGTCCGAAACCCGGCGCGAAATCACCCGTGTGCCCGGCGCGGTCAAGCGGCTGACGGTCGCGGTTCTGGTCAATGGCACGATTTCCACCGATGCCAACGGCAATCAAGTCTTCGCCCCGTTGCCCGAAGCGGAAATCGAGGCGTTGCGCGCCTTGGTCGCCTCGGCCGTGGGATACGAGGAAAGCCGCGGCGACGACATCACGATACGGTCCATGGCCTTCGAGCCGCGCAACGTCATCGGGACCGAAGCTTTGCCACAGCGCTGGATAAACTGGGATTTGCAGCCGATGCGGCTTGTGCAGATGGCGGTATTGGCGATTGTCGCTCTGATTTTGGGCCTTTTCGTCGTGCGCCCGGTCCTGTCGCGGCCAGTTCCGAACGCTCTGCCCGCGCCTGACGCGGCCACTGCCCAGGATGCATCAATGACTGCATTGACCGGGGAGATCGAAGATGGGAACGGCGACTTCGGCAGCATGAAACTGGTCGAAAGAAACCCCGCCGAGAGCATTGAAAGTCACGCAACCGGTGATGACCCAGTTGACCGTCTGCGCGGGCTGATCGCGGAACGGCGCGAAGAAACCGTCGAAGTCCTTCGGACATGGCTTGATGAAAAGGAACCTGCCACATGAAGGCACTTGCCGACTTGCTGGAAGATTTCGGAATCGGGGCAGGAAGCGCCGGGACATTGATCCAGATGAACGAAGACGAATGCGAGGCGATGCGGCTGGACTCTTTCGAACAGGGCTACAAGGCCGGCTGGGACGATGCGATCAAGACGCAATCCGAAGACCAATCCCGAATTTCAAGCGACTTGGCCCAGAACTTGCAGGATCTGTCCTTCACCTATCACGAGGCCTATTCGCAGGTCGTCGAAAGTATGGCGCCGCTGCTCAATGATATGGTCGAGTCCCTGCTGCCGAAACTGGCACGCGATGCACTTGGTCTGCATGTGGTGGAAATGCTGAAGGATCTGACGCTGACGCAATCGGCGCAATCAGTAGAGATCGTCGTTGCCCCCGGAAACCGTGCAGCGATTGCGCCTTTGCTGAGTGGCGACTTCAAAATGCCCGTGACGCTTACCGATGATTCCCAACTGGCTGAAGGACAGGCCGATATACGCTTTGGTCAGATCGAACGCCGCGTCGATTTGGCGGCCGTTCTGAACAACATCCAGGAAGCCCTGCAAGGCTTTATGCAAGATAACCGCAAGGAGGTGGTCAATGGTTGACAGTATTACCACGCAAACCCCGACACCAAGCGATCAGCAAAGCATGCTGACCCGCATTCCGATCGAAATCTCAATCAGCGTCGGCAAGGCGCGACCTTTGGTGCGCGATTTACTGGGACTGGAGGAACAATCCGTCCTGGTATTGGACAAACTGGTAAGCGACCCGGTGGAACTTTACGTTGGCGACAAGCTGATCGGCGTCGGATCTTTGGAGATGGTCGAAGGGGATGAAACAGGCCGCCTTGCCGTCCGCATCATCGAGATCGCCGACCTTCAGTCCAGTCTCACCTGATGGTCCGCAGCCTCCTTCCAGTCCTGACTGCGCTGTTGTGCATCGTTGCGCTGCCTGCAAGCGCGCAGCAATTGTCGCTGGACCTTGGCGGGGGTGAATCGCTGACCGCGACAAGCCTGCAATTGATCGCGATCGTCACGGTGCTGGGACTGGCACCTGGCATACTGATCATGGTGACCTGCTTTCCGTTCATCGTGACGGTGCTGGCGATCCTGCGCCAAGCTGTCGGGCTTCAGCAATCGCCACCAAACATGCTGATCGTCAGTCTGGCCCTTTTTCTGACCTATTTCGTGATGGAGCCGGTCTTCACCGAAGCCTGGACCGTGGCCATCGAACCCTTGTTGGCGGAACAGATAGAGCTGTCAGAGGCGCTCAGCCGTGGCTCTGAACCGTTCCGTGCGTTCATGTCAAACAGGATGGATGATCAAACATTTGCGGCCATGGCTGAACTGCGCGAAACCGAAGGCGCACGTTTCACGCCCACGAATGCACCGTTTTCCGTCCTTGTTCCCAGCTTTCTTCTTTCCGAGATCGCCCGCGCATTCCAGATCGGCTTTCTTGTATTTTTGCCCTTCCTGATCATTGATCTGGTCGTGGCCGCCGTGCTGATGTCGATGGGGATGATGATGGTGCCGCCTGCTATCGTCTCACTCCCGTTCAAACTTGCCTTCTTCGTGATCGCCAATGGCTGGTCACTGATCGCCGGGGGTCTGGTAAAAAGCTACTTCTGATGCTCAGTCGCACGCACTTCGTTGGCAATACGATGTCGCATCATCGGTTGGCAGAGTTGGCCAATGTCACAACAATTCACGGCGATCCAATACTGTGCTACTATTGATGCTAACCGGCTATTTCGCTGGCTTCGTGCGGATCAAATTGTTTTAGGAATTACGATGACAGTTTTCATGTCCAAGACTGCGCTTGCGCCGTCGGACGCCAGCGCGCAACGTGCTTGCACTCGCGCTGCCGGACTACGCTTCAGGCCGACAACCCATTATAATAACCGCTAAAAGCATTTTTGCCGAAGGAGTATTCAACAATGGTTAAATCGGAATATGCCGCCCTGATTTCCACACCGGCCAGCGATGACCGCGACCCTTTGCACATTGAACTGGTGTATGACGCACCCCTGTCGCAAGCTGAGGTTCAGACCCGCCTTTCAAACGCCTTGCCAGAGGTAAACGCACGGGCGGAAGCCGCGTTTGATGCAGACGGCGACCGTTTTTTCTTTATCACCTTCCCAGAGATTGACCCGCATGGACAGGAGCGCGAGGTTTTCGCCTTTGCCCGCGCCCTGCGATCCGAGATGCAGGCAGCCGAAGCCAATCCCGTTTTGCCGGATAGCCTGTATGGTGCGGTGCATGTCGGAACCGAGGGGTTGTTCGGTTTTTGCGAAACCCCGCGGGATAATTCGCGCCCTTTCGGCTGGCATCACGCCAGGATCCGTACACCGTTGGCTTGGGCACACACCCGCGGAAGCGGCGTCAAAGTGGCGGCAATCGACACCGGATATACCGGCCATAACGAGTTGTATGACGTGATCGAAACCCAAGGCCAGTGGAATTTCGTCGAATCAGATGGCGATGCCCGCGACCGATTTTCCGGTGGTTTTCTGAAGAACCCCGGACACGGAACGCTGGTCGCCTCGGTTATTGCCTCGCGCGGTGATGCCGACATGCAGGGCAACACGACCTCGCCGGGTGGTGTCACGGGAACCGCGCCAGCCGCCAAGGTGTTGCCGATCCGGACGGTGCGTTCGGTGATCGACTTTACCCAACGCCGCATTGCCGCCGCGGTCACCCATGCGGTGAATGAACGCGCAGATGTGATCATAATGGCGCTTGGCGGGCCGACCCGCGTCGCCTCGACAGAGCAGGCCATGCGCAATGCAGTGGCCGCCGGGACGGTCGTCGTTTGTGCAGCAGGAAATTGCTATCCGGCCGTAGTGTTTCCCGCGGCCTACGCACCGATGGGGATCTGCACCGCCGTGGCGGCCCTGCAACCTGACAATCGGCCATGGAGGAAATCCGGCCGTGGCCGAGAGGTCACCTTCGCCGCATATGGGGAACATGTCTGGGGCGCGGCAAAAAACAAGGCATCGGACCCTGATGCGGGTATCCGCTCCAGTCAGGGAACCACGCTTGCTTCCTCCATGACCGCTGGCCTCGCCGCGCTTTGGGTGGCGCGGCATGGTGGCAGGCTGGCTTTGCTGGACAAGGCGAACGCGGCTGGCACCACGGTTCAGGCGATGTGGGTGCATTGTGCGACCCACGGCATGACCAAGCCGCCCGAATGGAATGGAGCGCGCGATCTGGGCGCGGGGATCATCGACGCGAAACGGCTGTTGGATGCACCCCTGCCGACAGGCACCGAAAGCCCTGCCCCGCCAGACAGCGATGCCACGACCACGCTGAATGTGCTCGTCGAACATCTGGCCGGACAAAGCAGCGAAGCGGCGACCGAAGTGACGCCCGAGCTTGCCGAATATGCGCCAGAAATACTGTGGCTCAGCTATCGTCGCGGCGCCCGCGCCCGGATTGCCGAAAGTGACGGCGGCACCGAAGCCCTGTTGCCGCAGGATATGGCGACCGTGGGCTTGCAACAGGCGGTGACGGACAAACCGGCGCTGGCCGCGCTTATCGGCACCGGTTGACCGA
The DNA here is from genome assembly GCF_900176485.1 of Primorskyibacter flagellatus. Lineage (GTDB taxonomy): Bacteria > Pseudomonadota > Alphaproteobacteria > Rhodobacterales > Rhodobacteraceae > Primorskyibacter > Primorskyibacter flagellatus. Next base: position 88,435 of record NZ_FWYD01000005.1, on the reverse strand, counting down.
CGATGCTGACGGTGGGGAAAATGCGCAAGGCGCTGGCGCTGCACGAGGCAACCATTCGTCGCGCCCTGACCGCCCTCTTTCCCAGCCCGGATGCTCCGTTAAGCCTTGATGCGATTGCCCTCGGGGTCGAGGAAGAGGACGACGAGGACCTTGCCGATGTGCTGCTGGCGACCCTGCATCAGTTTGGCAAAGTGCCGCATTTCATCAGCTATCTGCGCGCCCGTGGTGCCGACCCGATGCCGCGCAAACGCAACCGGATCTTTGCGGAGAATATCGCGCGCTTCACCCGGATCGAGATTGGCGAACCACCGAACAGGGATTTCGATTTTGACGCTTTGGGCGCTTTCGCCCCACGGGCAGAGGCGTTTCGCTGCCGCATCGCACTCGATAACACGCCCGAAGGGTCAGGCGCATTCGTGGCACCGAACCTTGTTTTGACGGCCTCGCATGTGCTGGACCGTTTCTACGCCCAGCGCCCCGACAATACGCCACCGCCGCGACTGGGCATCATCGCATCCGACGGCATCCATTATCCGGCAAGCTGCGTGCAGAAATGGCCCTATTTCGAGGGCGAGATAGATGGAGACCTGCCTCCGAACGGCGTTGCGGACACGCATGTGGACGTCGCCCTTCTGCGGGTGTTCATGCCGCTGGGTCAGGTCTATGGGCGTATCGACACCGATTGCACACCGCCGGATTTCTTCGGACCAGAGCTGTTTACCCTGGTTCATTACCCAGACGGGCGCGAGTCCGGCTTTATATCTGGCAGCATACGCAGGGACGGGCCGGGGGTCAGCCGCCTGCCGCATGATATTGATACCGAGGGGGGGTCATCCGGCGGACCCGGATTTGACCGCAATTTCAATTTTCTGGGCATTCATCAGGGGCGCTGGAAAAATGTCCGCCGTCTCGTGCCTTTTGAAAGGTTCTGCCAAGAGCCGAAATTCCGGGAGTTGATCGCGCAGAACAGCAAGCTGCGCACCCTGTGGTCGCTGGACCGCAATATCGAAGGGCCGCTTATCATCGGTCGGAGACAATTCATAACGGCACTGGCGGCGATGGTTGACAAGCCAGAGTCACGCCTGCGCGGTGTCTGGATCCGGCGCGAAGATACCAGTTCTATCAGCGGGCTTGGGTTCAGCTTTGACATGCTTCAGGCATATCTGATCCAACACGGCAGCCCCGACGCTCATCCACCACATCGCTGCATACGGATAAGCCCGACACTGCGGACCACTGATCTGCTGTCCGATCTCGCAGTGCTGGCGCTGGGTGCGGAGCACGCAAGCACGGCGTCCGGCGGCACGTCGTCAGGCGAGGCGACCGGCGTGGCCGAGCAGGACAGCCGCGCCAGCACGTTGATCCGGGCTTTGCAGGAGCAGGCGATGAAGGACGGTCAAACCTGGTGGTTTTTCTTCGACAATCCGCCCAACGGGCTGTCGCCCGAGGCCCAGGTGCAATTCGAACATATCGCGCGCCACCTTCCGACCCAGACCAATCTGCGCCTGATCCTGGCCGGGTATGAGACTTACCGCCTTGCGCCCTTGCGATTTGGCAATGTGATGGAGGCAGAGACAGCCCGCCGCGCCGGATTGCTGCTGGAAGAGCTTGGACCATTCACGCGCGGCGATGTTGAGGCTACGATCAACGCGATGATAACCTCGCTCTCGCCAGAATCCGACCTGCTTCTGCCGCGTCTGAACGAGATGACCGACAGATCATTGCAAGGGCTCGTGGCGGATGCGACCGGGGAATTCAGCGGCAGCGATCTTGGGACGGTCACCACTCAGCTGCGCCAGCAGATCAAAGCCTTTCTGGGGATTGCGGCATGACCCAAGCACTTGACACATTGAAGGTTCAGGTCCTGCGCGCAGCCGCATTGCGCGGCCCGTTTGAACCACGCGCCTTGTTGAAAGACGTATTGAGCCCGGAAGACTACGGCGACAAGGTGCAGCGCGCCCGGCTGATCTCGTTGCTGCATGCGCATTGCACGGTAGAGACCACATCGCCGGGCAGCCCGGTGCAATGGTTGCTGCGCGCATCGACGCGGGAACGGGCGCTGGACGGCTATGAAAACACCGGCGCACAGCCCGAGACCGACATCGCCGCCGCTTTGAACGGCAGCGGACTCTATGATCCTGTCCTGTTGAAAGACATGATCACCACCTCACGCGATGAAAATGCCCTGTCCGAAATCGTCATCACGCTGGAACACGCCGGAAGCAAGGCTCCGGGCCACGAGCATTTGGTCGGCCTGCGCAGTCGATTGAACGCCGTGCGCCGAAGTCGCCAGACAGACGCCGTTCTGGGCGATGAGTTCATCGGCCGCACGGAAGAACTGAACGCGATTGAAGCATGGATCGCCGCGCCGCAATCAAAGCCTCCTCTGTGCAGCCTGCATATCATGGGCATTCCCGGCATCGGCAAATCCTTCCTGCTGGAGCGCATCGTCCAGATCGCCGGGGCGCAGCCCGATCTGATCCTAGTGCGGCTGGATTTCGACAGGTCCTCGCTTCAGATCGGGGCGGGCGGAACCGTGTATGACGAAATTTCACGCCAGATCGGGGAGGCACTACCACAAAAGGCCGCCTATTTTCGCAGCCTTAGAATGGCGCATTCCGAACGGGTCACGCGCACGGGCCATGACACCGCAGACCTCATCCCGCGTGAACTGTTGCATGCGATGATCGACGTCGTGGAACAGGCCGGGCGGCGCCTGATTATCCTTTTGGACACGCTGGAGGTGTTACAGGCGCAAGGCGCGACATATGTAGAAACGCTGATGGAAGAGCTGGACCGCTTTGCCGATACGGGCCGCATCGATATTGCCGTGATCTCGGCCGGGCGCGCGCCGATCTTTACCGAAAGCGACCCCCGCAACGGCGGGCATCTGCCGCTGACAAAGGTCGAGACGGTTTTGATCCGCGAGGTGCTGCACCAGAAAAGCATCCCCGAGGAGGTCTGGCCCGACATCATCAACGAAGCGAAAGGTAACCCTCTTCGCTTGCGGTTGTTGATCTCTGTCGTGAAATCGCAAAGTGCTGCCGATGCGGCGCAAGTGCTGGGGCAGGCGCATCTGAAGGGTCTGGATCGCGGATTTGTTCACAGGGTGATCCGCGCGCGCCTTCCCGAACACCTGCGCCGGATTGCCAATGAAGGGTTGGTGTTGCATGAACTCACGGTCGAGACGCTGGTCAATATTCTGGCCCCGGCACTGGGTCTGGGCGATCTTCGCAGCGCTGCGTCAGATCTGATTGCAGAGCTCGCCTTGCAGCCCTGGTTGGTGACGAACACCGGACGTGGTCGGTTGGTGCCAAAAGCAGATCTGCGGCAGGAGGTTCTGGAACATATCTATCGCGACAACCCCGAAGACACCGCCGCCGTGAACCGGGCGGCACGGGATTATTTTGCCGGGCGCGACCCGGTTCAACATCTGTACCATGCGGCCCAGTTGATGCGTATCGGCGAGGCACCGCCAGAGATTGAGCCGGGGCTCGCGGATCGCTTTCCGGACCGGCTGCTGAACGAACTGCCCATTGAGGCACAGGACCACATCCGCCACGCCCGCGGGCAGCGGTCGGCCACACAGGTCCTCGTGGCTGATGATCTGGACTCGCGCGGCTATGATGCCGCCGGTCTGGCTGCTCCTGATGCGGGATCCCAGCCCAAACTGGTGCGGATTGATCCGCGTTCAGCGACTGGCCGGGCGCGTGTCGTAAAGGGGCGCGGCTTTGCTGGACGCCCCGACCCGCGTGCTGTGATGGATCTGCGCGCCATCTTGGAACAGGGTGAACGGCGCGAGGCCACGCATATTCTGCGCGAAGGCCTGCCCGGCGAATATGCCCCCACCAGCGAAGTCGGCGTGTTGATTCTCTGCCATCAATGGCTGACCGGGCACTGGTCCAAGGCGCGCGAGCTGTTCGAGTTGCTGCCGGAAGCGGCCTTGCCAGAGCTTGCCAAGGGCAACCCACAGCTTGAAGGGCGGATCGCGCTGGAGATCCTTGCCGAATTCAAGTTCGGCAAACTGGTGGAATGGCTGCACGACGAGACCTTTCGCGATTGCGCCGTGAACGTCATGCGCAGTTCTAACCGTATCGGCTTGCAGGGTGCGGCGCTGGACTTCGCATTGCTCGCCGCAGGTGTAACGGTAGAGGGGCAGCAAGAGGCGCTTGGAACACTGGCCCCCTATCTGCGTAACGGCAGGATTGAGCTGTCGCAGGAACGTCTGCGCCTCGCCGACAGCATCCGCGGCGACTGTGGTCTGAAAATGGCCCCGGTTGACCTATCGGACAGAAAGGCCGCTGATGGTCGTTATGCCTTGGCGATTGCGCCGATCAACCCGTATTATGACCGGCTGTTCGCGCTTGCCTCCGAGATGCAGGTTGCAGGCAAGGGGCGCCTGCTGGATGATCTGCGGACGCTGGCCGGCGGGATCCGCGAAGCCGCTGATTTATTCGGGCCAGCGCTGGAAGGTCTGGACCATGCCATCTCGCAGGCAGGCGACCGTCCGCTGGATATTCTGGCCCTCATCCGCTCGCTTGGCATGACGGCCGATTGGGCTGAAGGGTACAGTTTCTTCCACCCGATTCCGGATCTGCCCACCCTCGCCCGCGCGCTCAGCCGCTGGCAACAGACCACGGCCGGCTATTGGGCGTATGACAGCGCACCGCCAAAAGACTGGGCACCCGGCCGAGACTGGGGCGCGGTGACAGAATTGCGCATCGCATCGCTGGCTGACCGCGCCGGCACCACGAGGGCCGGAAGAATGCTGTCCTTCTGGGCTGATCCGCTGGACAGTAACACCAGCGAAGGCACGGACACATTGACCCGCCGTTTAAGCGCACCGTTTTCAAAGGTTTCCGCCCTGAAAGATATTCCCGGACGCATGCGCTATCTGATCGGCAGTCGTGTTCCGGCCGTCTTCCGCCCCGCCATCGCAACCCTACCGGACAAAGACGCGCGCCTTGCGTATTTTCAATAAGGCCAGCGCCGCCCCGGTCGTATTTCAGCAGAAGGATTACCGCCATGACTGATAGTACTCGCCAGAGCCTGCACCGCCTCGAGTCGATGGGAAATGCCGGCATGATCGACGCATCGCGCGCGCTGATTGATGCCAATCCGGCAATCCTGCAAGAGCTGGGGCTGACCGCCGACCGCGCGTCGGAACTGATGAATACACAGATTGACAAGCTGGAAAGTGTCGGCGGCAAGCCACCGCTGCTGGAGGCGATAATCCGCGCTGTCGGCCGCCCCCCGCTGATCGTGCGTGGCGGCAAGGTCGAAGGGAAAACCTCGCTCAGCACCGATTTTGCGGCCGATATTGACCTAAAGATCAGCAAGGTCGAAGCTGCGGTCGCCTCTGTAGGGCGGATTGAGTTCATCAATCACGACTATAGCTGGGGCGGCACGGGCTGGGTGATCGACAAGACCGATACGCACCTGCTGATCGTGACCAACCGGCATGTCGCCAAGCTGGTCGCCCGCCGCAGCTTTCTGGGCGATGGCGTGTTCCTGTTCGCCCCCGGCGCTGCCAGATACGGCGCGCGAATTGATTTCCTTGAAGAGGTGGATGCCGACCCGGACCCCACGCGGCTGTTCGACATCGAAAAATTCACCTATATCGCCGAAGATGCCGCCGCTGACGTGGCGATTGCCCGGATCGCCCTGCCCGCCGATGGTGCCCCATTCAGCCCTGCGCCCATCGACCGCGCGGATACGGACGCGCAACACGGCGAAACCGTGGCTGTCATCGGCTATCCGGCGAAGGATTCCCTGCGCAACGATCCCACGCAAATGGCGAATTATTTCCGCAATCTCTACGATGTGAAACGGTTCTCGCCGGGTTTTCTGATCGAGGATGGCGGCATGACTATCCTGCGCCATGATTGCACGACGTTGGGGGGCAATTCCGGGTCTCCAGTGATCTCTCTGGACAGCGGCAAGGCGGTGGGGCTGCATTATGCAGGCACATTCGGGGTTGGCAATTCGGCGGTGCGGATCAGTACGATCAATGCCCTGCTGGACGGCGCGACGCCGAACTCGGTGCCCGGTTTCGATATTGCCCAGACAGAACGTCGCGACGGCAGCCATGATGCCGCGCATTTCGAAGGCCGCGAGGGCTATGACCCCGATTTTCTACAGGTCGCCGCCGTGCCGCTGCCCACAGTGCCGCAGGGCTTTGGCCTTTCCGCCCCTTCAGACGCCACGGCCTGCCGACCGCACGAACTGCGCTATCAGAATTTCGGCGTGCTGTATTCCGGTACGTTCAAGACGCCGATCCTTGCGGCACTGAACATCGACGGCGAACAAACCCGCCCGCAAAAGCGCGGCAGCGACAAATGGTATGCCGACCTGCGCATTCCGGCCGAGGTTCAGCTGGGCAAGGAGGATTACGATCATGTCGATATCGACCGGGGGCATCTGATCCGACGCGCCGCCACCAATTGGGGTGCGGATGACGCGCAGGCAAAACGCTCGAACGATGACAGTTTCCACTACCCCGTCGCCGCCCCGCAACACCGGGCGTTCAATCGCAGCAATGCGCAGTGGTTGGGACTGGAAAACTACATCATGTCCAGTGTCCGCACCCATGGTTTTCGGGCCTGCGTTTTTACCGGTCCGATCCTGTCCGGCGACGAACCCATGCTGAAAGACACCGGGGCGGTGGTGCCGTTGAAATTCTTCAAACTGGTGACGATGCTGGCCGAAGATGATGGCAGCGATGGAATCCTGCGACTTCACGCAACCGCCTATGTTCTCAGTCAGGTCGAAGTCATCCAGCAATTGCTTAGCGATCAGGGCCGGGTGGAGGCCGTCGGCGGTTTCGAATTCGGTGCCTACAAGACCTTTCAGGTGCGTATCAAGGATCTCGAATCCATGAGCCGTCTGGACTTTGGCCCGTTGCGGGACGTTGATCCTCTGGCGCGGCGTGTCAGCGAAAGCGAAGCTGTCGGAGCAAGTCCGCGTCCCGTCGTAGAAGTGGAGAGCTTTGCGAATATCGTGCTGTAGAGGCCGTTTGCGGGTCTTTGACAAGACGGTGGTCAGCAGATTTCGGAACGCGGGCAGTGCGCGCCCGATTACGGTGGTCGCTTCATCCCGGCGATCCGCTCCTTTGCGGATTTACGGCAACTCCATGCGCCGCGACATTACACCGGAAGGTGGTTCTGCGGCCCAAGATAAGCCTGGACCGCAGTGCGGATAACTCAATCGTACAGGACGGCCTGGATCTCGTCGTCGTCAATGTTCGACTGGTCGTAGTAGTAAAAGCCTGTGTCGATGATCGCGGGAAGTTCCTCGCCATTTATGGCAGCAATCGCGGCTTTCACGGTTTCATATCCGATCCCGACCGGGTTCTGCGTGATCGCGCCAGCCATCAGCCCGTCGCGGATCGCGTCGGTCTGGGCTTTGCCGGAATCGTAGCCGATGATCGTGATGCCTTCGCTGCCCATCTCGCGCACGGCGTTCACAACACCGATGGCAGAGCCTTCGTTGGTGCCGAACATGCCGTTCAGATCGGGGTTAGCCGTCAGGATCGCCTTGGCGACTTCTGTCGATTGAAGCTGATCGCCCGCGCCGTATTGCACGCTGACAACTTCGATATCCGGATAGGCCGCAGCAATCTGGTTCAGAAACCCGTCGCGACGATCAATGCCGGTGCGGCTGGTCTGGTCATGCGCAATCACGGCGACCTTGCCCGCCCCGCCAATCAGTTCCGCCATCTTGTCAGCGGCAAGCGATGCCGCCGCGACGTTGTCGGTGGTTGCTGTCGAGGCCGGGATGTCGCTGTCAACGCCACTGTCGAATGCGATGACCGGAATGCCTGCATCGGCGGCCTGTTTCAGCAGTGGAATGGCCGCCTGACTGTCAAGCGCGGCAAAACCGATGGCGGCGGGGTTGTTGGCCAGGGCGGCGGCCAGCATGTCGATCTGACGGTCCACCATCGTTTCGTTATCGGGGCCTTCGAATGTGATCCGGACGCCGAATTCCTCGGCAGCCTGATCGGCACCCTGTTTCACGGCCTGCCAGAACTGGTGCTGGAACCCTTTGGAGATCAGCGGAATGTAGGTTTCCCCGTCCTGCGCGAAGACCGTTGGGGCGGCCCCCAGGGCGAGTGTGGCGCTTAGTGCGCCGACGAGTGTGCGACGTGACAACATGTGGTTTCCTCCTCGGTTGTCGGTTGTTCCGGCCTGTTTTTTGGGTTGGTGGCCGGCTTTCTTGGTGATGCTGATGTCAGTTGGACTTCTTGCGGCGCATCATATCGGCATAAACCGCCAGAATGATGATCGCTCCGGTAACGACGGTTTGCCATTCCTGCGCGACGGACAGAACCCGCAGGCCGTTGGTCAACACCGCCATGATCAACGCGCCGATCAACGAACCAAGGATCGAGCCGCGCCCGCCGGACAGCGATGTGCCGCCGATCACGACCGCCGCAATCGCTTCCAGCTCGTATCCCAGACCCAAAGCAGGTTGTGCAGAGTTCAGACGCGACGCAATAAGCAGGCCGGCGATGCCGACAATGGCACCCGCCAACGCGTAAATGGCGATCTTCCAGCGATCAGTGTTCACGCCCGACAGGCGGACCGATTCCTCGTTGGACCCAAGCGCAAAGCAGTAGCGGCCCAGAACGGTGCGATTCAGGATATAGGCGGTTAACGCAGCAACGATGAACAGGATCAGCACGCCATTCGGGATTGGTAGCGCAGGGATCAGGTTGCCAATCAGCGATCCGCGAGAGATTTCGCTGAACCCCGGCGTGTCGTTGAAATAGATCGGGCGGGTGCCTGAAATCACAAGGCTCAGACCCTTGAGGATCAGCATCATGCCGAGCGTCGCAATAAACGGCGGAATTTTCATCTTCGCCACGAACGTCCCGGACAGTGAACCGGCAAGCGCACCCGTTGCGATGGCCGCAACGACACCCAGCAAGAGCGGCATTCCCGCATAGGTCAGAACCACGCCGGTTATGACGGCGCAGAACGTCATCATGGTGCCAACCGACAGGTCGATGCCGCCGGTGATGATGACCAAAGTGACTGCGACAGCCAGCACCCCATTGACGGAGGTTGCTTGCAGAATCGCGATCATGTTCGACGCCTGCATAAAGTTGGGCGACGCGATGGAGAACCCGATCAGCAACACGATCAGACTGGCAAAGGCGAGCACACGTTGGTGGGTGCCTGCCGCGATGATGCGCGCCAAGGTCGATCTGGGCGTGTTGACTGTGGTCGTGGTGCTGGTCATCGTGTCTCCTCCGCGCCGACCAACGCGCTCTCGCGCTGCGTGGCCAGTTCCATGATATCTTCCTGTGTGGTATTTGCGCCGCCCGGCAGAATGCCGGTCAACCGCCCTTCGCACATCACGGCAATGCGGTGAGAAAGGCGCATGACCTCGGGCAATTCCGACGAGATCACGATGATCGCGCGGCCCTGTGCCGCAAGATCCTCCAGCAATGCGTAGATTTCCGATTTTGCGCCCACATCAATGCCGCGCGTCGGTTCGTCAAAAATCAGAACGTCGCAGTCGCGCAGCAGCCATTTGGCGATCACGACTTTCTGCTGGTTGCCACCAGACAGAAGCCGCACGTCCTGCATGTCCGAGGGTGTGCGGATACCAAGGCGCTCGATATACTTCACCGCAATGCGTTTCATCGCAGCTTCATCCAAAACGCCTGCGCGGTTGGTGAATTGGTCCATATTGGCCATTGCGATATTGGCGCGGACGGTCATGTCGACGGCAAGACCGAAATGTTTGCGATCCTCGGACAGATACCCGATGCCCGCGTCGACGGCCGCATGAGGCGTGCGAATATTCACCGGTTGGCCGCCGACCAGGATCTCGCCCGCATCGCGCGGATCGGCCCCAAAGATGATCCGCGCCACTTCGGTGCGCCCCGCGCCCATCAGGCCCGCAAAGCCCAGAATTTCGCCTTTGCGGACATCAAAGCTGACATCGCGCACATCTTTGCCGCGCGACAGGTTGCGCACCTCAAGCGCGACAGGGCTTTGTGACGTGTCAGGAAAAACCGGCGCATTCTGCGTCACTTCCCGGCCAACCATAAGTTGGATGATTTTCGAAAGCGGTGTGTCGGCTGCATCCACCGTGTCGATATAGGCACCATCGCGCAGGATGGTCACGCGGTCGGCGATGCGTTTGATCTCGTCCATGCGGTGGCTGATATAAACGATGCCCACCCCATCGGCCTTGAGCCTTTCGATCACCTTGAACAATTCAGCGATTTCAGCGTCATTCAGCGCGGCTGTCGGTTCATCCATGATCAGCACGCGCGGATTATAGGACAGCGCCTTGGCAATCTCTATCAGTTGTTGACGGGCGATGGTCTGGGTGCTGACCTGCGTGCGCGGATCCATGGCCAGTTGAAGCGAGGCGAAGATCTCTGCCGTCTTCTTGTTCAGCGCCGCTTCGTCGAGCCTGCCGAAACTGCGGCGCGGCTCTCGCCCGATCAGCACATTTTGTGCGGCAGTGAGGTCATTCATCAAGCTCAGCTCTTGATGAATGATGCCTATTCCAAGGTCCTGGGCCGCGCGCGGGCTGTCGGGGGTGACAGGGTTGCCATCGACGAACATCTCGCCGCCGTCGCGGGCGTAAATGCCCGACATGATTTTCATCAAGGTCGATTTGCCAGCCCCGTTCTCGCCCATCAGGGCGTGAACTTCTCCCGGCTTCAAAGAGAATTGCACGGACTTGAGCGCGTGAACGCCGGGAAAGCGCTTCTCGATGCCCTTCATTTCGACCAGATAACTCACGTCTTGTAGCCCTCCCAAGCCAGTCGTTCGCGCTAGATCGTTGCCTCGTCTTGGTCCGGAAAAGGGTGCCGGGTGCCACAGCAATTTTTGCCGCGCGACGCATACATGTCGGTTGAGGTCCGAGAGTTTCCCGAAGCCAAACGCCCGATCATCCGAGACACAAAAAGGTCTGTTTTTGCGTGGCCCTGCATAAAACCAGCGTGCAGCGCAACATCCGTGCCCCGGTCCGTCTTGGCTGTCAGGAAAATGGCGTCGTTGAGCATCATTTCGATCTCATGGTCACATGACCGCCCCGATCTGCCAAGGGACAAACTCGACCCCGCCAAATCCCAGCTCTTCGCTTTTGGTCTGCTCGCCCGAAGCGATGCGGATAAACATCTCAAAAATGTCGCGGCCCTTGTCCTTCAGGCTGACGCCTTCACTGATAATATCGCCGCAGTTTACGTCCATGTCATCTTTCATGCGGCGATACATTTCCGAATTCGTGGCGATCTTGATGCACGGCGTCGGCATATATCCTGAGACGGATCCCCGCCCGGTCGTAAAGACAATCAGGTTTGCACCAGAGGCAATCTGACCAGTGACGGAGCAGGGATCAAATCCGGGGCTATCCATGAAGACAAAACCTTTTTTCTCGATCTTCTCGCCAAACAGATACACATCCGTCAGAGGCGCGCTGCCGCTTTTTGCAACGGCCCCAAGTGATTTTTCAAGGATCGTGGTCAGGCCACCGCGCTTGTTACCGGGACTGGGGTTGTTGTCCATCTCGCCGAGATTTCGGGCGGTGTAATCTTCCCACCACCGCACGCGGTCGATCAGCTTTTCGCCCACTTCGACCGACACCGCGCGACGGGTCAGCAAGTGTTCGGCACCGTAGATTTCAGAGGTTTCCGACAGGATCGTTGTACCGCCGTGGCGCACCAACAAGTCCGAGGCAACGCCCAGCGCGGGATTTGCGGTGATGCCGGAATAGCCGTCCGAGCCGCCGCATTGCATCCCGACCATCAGTTCGGATACCGGTGCCGGTTTCCGGGTGGCCTTGTTGGCCAGATCTGCGATGCCGTGCAGCTCTGCAAGACCCTTCTCGATCGTCTTGCGGGTGCCGCCTTCGTGCTGAATGGTCATATAGCGCAGCGCGCCGTCCGCGCGGATCGGTCGTCCCCCCACAAGGGCCGAAACCTGCATCACTTCGCATCCAAGTCCGATCAGCAGAATGCCGCCGAAATTGGGATGCTGCGCATAGCCCGAAAGGGTACGGAACAGCGTGTCATAGCCCTCGTTCTCGCCAGACATGCCGCAACCGGTACCATGCGTTATGGGAACGATGCCGTCGATATTCGGATAGGCATCAAGCAGGCCGGATTTTTCGGCGGCTTCCGCGATGAATTTGGCGACGGAGCCGGAACAATTCACCGATGTCAGAATACCAAGGTAGTTTCGCGTGCCCACGCGCCCGTCGGCGCGGTGATAGCCCTCGAACGTTCGGGTATCAGGCACTGCATCAAGCGTGGCCGCCTCGCTGGCATATGCGTAATCGCGGGAATGTTCCCCCATCCCAAGGTTTTGGACATGCACATGCTCGCCAACAGCAATATCGGCAGTCGCCTGACCGATGATCTGACCGTAACGAAGGACGTTTTGGCCCGCCGCAATCGCCGCAACCGCAACTTTGTGCCCCTGCTTGACCGGTTGCAAAAGCGCAGGCCCCGCGGTGCCGTCTGTCTGACCGGCGGACAGATCGTCCAATGCAATCGCAACATTGTCCTGCGGATGTAGGGTTAGCAAGCGTGACCGCTGGCTCATAGATGCGTTCCTCTGGCTGATTGCTTGGCCGCGTCGTTACCCTATGGCGTAGCTTGACTTGCACTACCTGTCAACTAACATGTCAGTTCAGGAATATGGAAATACCCGCACCCATGGTCACGCTAGATATCACCGAATTGGAAGGTCCGCTGGGTCAGCGTGTCTATGTTGCGCTGCGCAACCGCATTCTGGACATGACGCTAAAGCCCGGCGCGGTCTTGCGCAAAGGTGCCCTGTGCGAACAGCTTGGCGTGTCCCGATCTCCGGTGTCAGAAGCGTTGGGGCGGCTGTCTTCGGACGGTCTGGTGGACATCATTCCACAATCGGCAACCCGCGTATCGCAATTTTCGATGGCCGGGTTGCGCGAGGACAGCTTCCTGCGGGAGGCCGTCGAGGTGGCCGCCGTTGCGCGGGTTGCCGAAATACGCACTGCTGAACAGCTCAAACAACTTTCAAGAAACCTGCGATTGCAAACCTTGCTGGTCGAGGATGAGGATTTTCAGGGCTTCTTCGAGGCCGATCTGACATTCCATGAACTGATCCTCGGCTTTACCGGATTTCCCAAGGTTGCCCTTGCCGCAGGTCAGATGTCGCTTCAACTTCAACGCGCGCGTATGTTGATCTTGCCGGAACGCGGTCGCCCCTCCGAAACCGTGACAGAACATATGGCGATCCTCAAAGCGATCAAAGCGCAGGATGTGAACGCGGTACGATCCGCCATGACGGGTCATCTGAGACAACTGATAAGCCGGATAGAACCGCTTGAGCGTCTGCACCCTGAATTTTTTCGCCCCAACTGAAAAGATCTCTGATGAAATTGTCTCGAACCAACGTTCTCAACCACCGCACAAAATCCCCGCTCAATCTGACACAGCTTGGGTTCGGGGGGGCTCCCTTGGGAAACCTCTATCGCAGGATCGCGGATGAGACGGCCCAAGCCACGCTTGATGCGGCCTGGGACGCAGGCATCCGATATTTTGACACGGCACCGCAATACGGCCTGGGTCGGTCGGAAATGCGGTTTGCAGAAGCTTTGTCCCGCTTCGATGTCAGCGCGCTGACGCTGTCGACCAAGGTCGGCCGGGTTCTGCACGATTGTGCGCCCGAGGATGTCACCCCCGAGGCATTTGTCGATGTGCCGCAAAAGCGGATCGTCTTCGATTACACCTATGACGGCGTCATGCGCAGCTATGAAGACAGTGTCGCGCGGCTTGGCACCGACCGGATTGATATCCTGTTCCTGCACGACATCGACGCGGGCACGCATGGCGCTGAAGGCAGCGAGGACAAACTACGCGAACTTTTCAATCAAGGCGGTTACCGTGCCCTCGCCGAGTTGCGCGATGCGGACCAAATCGCGGCCATCGGGGCGGGTGTGAACACATGGCAGATTTGCGAACGCCTGCTGGGCGAGGCGGATTTTGACGGATTTCTGCTGGCCGGACGCTATACGCTGCTGGAGCAGGACCCGCTTGACAGTTTTCTGCCACTTTGCACCAAGCGGGATGTGGGGATCATTCTGGGCGGGCCGTACAATTCTGGGATCCTTGCGACCGGCGCGGTAGAAGGCGCAAGATATGACTACGCGCCCGCACCCGAGGACGTACTGCAGCGAGTCCGCAGACTAAGCGAGGTCTGCACCGCCCATGAGACACCGCTGATTGCCGCCGCTCTTCAATTTCCGTTGGCCCATGAAGCCGTAAAGACCGTGATACCCGGTGCGTCTACGCCCGACGAGGTGCGCCAGAACATCGAAATATTCGAAACGCCCATACCCTCCGCCCTGTGGGCCGATCTGAAATCGCAGGGGCTGATCCACCCGGAAGCCCCTTTGCCGGAGGACGCATAGATGCTTCGCAACATTCCGCCCATCCTGTCGCCTGACCTTCTTCACAGTCTCCGCGCCATGGGCCACGGCGATGAGATCGTCATCGCGGATGCGAACTTTCCGGCGACGGCCTTGGGCTGTCGCTGTCATCGTCTTGACGGGGTGACCGCCACCGACGTTCTAAAAGCGGTCCTGACCGTGCTGCCGCTGGACAGTTTCGTCCAAAACCCCGCGCATGTCATGCAAGTCGTCGATGATCCCGACGCCGTGCCACCTGTCGTCGCCGCGTTTCAGACGATCATCACCGATACCGCCGATATTCCCGCGACTTTGCACAGGCTGGAACGCTTTCGGTTTTATGACCGCGCCAAATCCGCCTTTGCAATCGTGCAGACCGGCGAGACACGGCTATATGGCAACATCCTTCTGAAGAAGGGCGTGATCAGCAACTGAGGCACACCCGGCCAGAAACTGACCCGACCGAGGCGTTGGCCTGCAATTTGCGGAATTGCCGCATCATTGGACGGCTGGGGTTGAATCGTCGCGGGCATCGGCCTTCGGTTTGACATGCCGACGTCTACTGGCTTCACTGTCGAGTCTGCTGCGAACCATATCGATCAAAGCCGATAGTCAGGACATTGTCGGTGCGGGCGATCTTCCCTATAAGCGGGATGACGCCTTGTTTTGGCTCACTTGGCGCACGCCCTGAAAATGATTTTACCGGTATGCTGGCGCCAAAGCACCCGGAACTGGGGTTGGCACAATGAATGCACCGCGCCTGACTGACATCACCCTGCTCAATGGACCCGCCGAAGGCCCCGGCTACTCACCGGAGGCGCATGGCGCGGGCATTGTGCATCTTGGGGTTGGCGCATTTCACCGCGCCCACCAAGCGGTGATGACCGATGACGCTTTGGCCCGGCAGGGCGGTGATTGGCGGATTATTGGCGTCAGTCTGCGTTCGACGGCGATTGCGAAGGAACTGAACCCTCAAAATGGCCTGTATACCCTGATCGAACGGGACGAAAACGGAACCAAAGCCCGTATCGTGGGCGCGGTCCAGAAAGTCATCGCGGCCAATCCCGCCGCCACGCTGGATGCGCTTTGCGATCCGTCTATTCGTGTCGTGACACTTACCGTGACCGAGAAAGGCTATGGCATCGACCGTCAAGCGCGGGGACCAGACGCTGCCCACCCGGCCGTCAAGGCGGATCTGGCGCAACCGGATGCCCCCGCCGGTGTTCTGGGATTGTTGACCGCCGCTATCAAGCAACGCCGACAGGCGGGGCATGTGCCATTCACAGTGCTGTCTTGTGATAACCTTCCTGAAAACGGCGCGTTGCTGCGCGATGGTGTGATCGGCTTTGCAAAGCTGTCCGGGGATGCGGAGCTGAGCGATTGGATCGCACAGAATATCGCGTTCCCGTCCTCGATGGTGGATCGGATCACCCCCGCTTCGACTGACGAAACCCGCGCCGAGGCCCTTCGTCAAACCGGCTGCGAGGATCAGGCGACGGTCGAAACCGAACCGTTTATCCAATGGGTGATCGAAGATCATTTCCCCTCCGGCAGACCGCAATGGGAAGAGGGCGGCGCGCTTTTCGTATCGGACGTGGCACCTTATGAGAAAATGAAACTGACAATGCTGAACGGCAGCCACTCAATGCTTGCCTATACGGGTTTTCTGGCCGGGCGGCGCTATGTGCGGGACGTGATGGCGGACCCGGCGATTGCCCAGCTTGTAAAAAGGCACCTGAAGGCCGCCGGTGATTTGTTGCAACCTTTGCCGGGCATTGATGTCGCGGACTATGCCGCAGCCTTGGCGCAGCGGTTTCGCAACCCGGCGATTGCACACGAAACCTATCAGATCGCGATGGATGGCTCGCAGAAATTGCCACAGCGCATCTTTCAGCCCGCGCTTGTCGCTCTGGATACCGGAAGCGACCTGCGTCCTTTTGCATTTGCTACGGCGATGTGGATGCGGTTCTGTCTTGGCCGCCTGGACGATGGCACCGCGCATGATTTGCGCGATCCGCGCGAGGTTGAAATCACCGCTGCCCTTAGCGATGTGCCGCGCAGCGCAAGCGCCATATCCGATGCCGTGCATATCCTGCCAAACCTCATCCCCCAACGTCTTGGCGAGGATTCGGATTGGCGGGCGCATATCGAACAGGTCCTGTCAGCCGCATTGGACCAAGGATGCCTTTCCGCAATCCAGCAAGAGGCGCGCCGGACGTAACGTGCGCGACCCTGCCGATTACAGAGTTTAGCCGGCGTCGAGTCGCTTCTTTGTCCAGGCAGTGCGATCAATATAGAGCAGGAGGATGGAAGTCAGGGAATACTGCCTCCATTCCCCCAAGATGCGAGACAAGCGATTTCCGGCTCAGCTAGCCCGTAAAGAAATCCCATGCTCGGATTCCGAGTTGTCCTGCCGCTCTGGCAAGGGTTCTCCCCTCTGGCTCCGAACCTAGTGCCCATGATTTTCTGCATGTGTCGGTGTTTGCCGTGCGCAGATTTCCCACTTGCCTTGCACCCCGCACCGTTCCGTCGCATCGTGCCTCGAACGCAATTGGAAGGCATTTCCCATGAGAGTCGTCATTTTGGGCGCGGGCGTCATCGGCGTCACCACCGCGTATTACCTTGCCAAACAGGGTGCGGAAGTGGTGGTCATCGACCGTCAGTCCGGACCGGGGCTGGAGACCAGCTATGCCAACGCGGGCCAGCTGAGCTATGGCATGACGTCGCCATGGGCCGCCCCCGGCATTCCGATGAAAGCCGTCAAATGGATGTTCATGAAACGCCGTCCGCTGTTCATCTGGCCGCTTATCAGCCCGACCATGTGGAAATGGTGCGTGCAGATGGTCCGGAACTGCAATGAGGAAAGCTATCGCATCAACAAGGGTCGCATGGTGCGCGTGTCCAGCTACTCACGTGATGTCATGCCTGATCTGATCGCCGAGACCGGGATCGACTATGACGGTCGCGCGCAAGGCACCTTGCAGTTGTTTCGGACCGCCAAGCAGATGAAGGCGTCCAAGGCCGATCAGGACATTCTGGCCGAATACGATTCCCCCTACGAGGTGCTTGGCCGCGACGCCTGCATCGAAGTCGAACCGGCACTGGCAGAGGTGCGCAACAAGTTTGTGGGCGGCCTGCGCCTGACCGCCGACCGCACCGGCGATTGCCGAATGTTCACCATCGCATTGACGGAAAAATGCGTCGAGATGGGGGTCGAGTTTCAATACGGTCAGTCGATCAAATCCATCGCGATCGAGGATGGCAAGGTCGCAGGCGTGGACACAGAAATCGCGGGGCGCATCACCGGGGATGCCTATGTCTGTGCCATGGGCAGCTACGCTGTGAACGTGCTGAACCCAATCGGCATCAAGCTGCCCGTCTATCCGGTCAAGGGCTACTCGGTCACGCTGCCCGTCACCGATGATGCGTTTGCGCCGCAATCCACGATCATGGACGAAACCCACAAGGTTGCGATCACCCGGCTGGGCGACCGCATCAGGGTGGCGGGCACGGCCGAGATCGCAGGTTACTCCGACCGTCTTGGCCCACACGCCACGGACACCGTGAAACATGTGATCGGCGATCTGTTCCCAAAGGGCGGCGACATTTCAAAGGCCGAAGGCTGGACCGGCCTGCGCCCGATGACGCCCGACGGCACGCCGGTTCTGGGGCCGACGCAATATAACAACCTTTTCCTGAACACGGGGCACGGCACCCTGGGCTGGACCATGGCTTGTGGCTCCAGCCGTGCCGTGGCTGACGTGGTGCTGGGCAAGACGCCCGAGATCTCCTTCGATGGGCTTACGATGGCACGGTATCAGAAATGATGCTGCGCTTTTCATCCGGACGGCGGCGGAGGTCGATTGAAATTTCTGACACTGATGGGGTCGCAGCATGAAGCGTTCACGCATAAACGAAATCCTGATGGCGGCGGATGACATGATCCGGCAATACGGGTTTGTCCTTCCGCCCTTCGCCTATTGGACACCCGAAGAATTCAAGGCCCGCAAGGACGCGGCCCGCAATGTCATCGACGCCCGCTGCGGTTGGGATATTACCGATTACGGAGCAGGCGATTTCGACAGGATGGGCCTGTTCCTGTTCACGCTGCGCAATGGGCGGCTTGCGGACCTGCAACGTGGCGGCGGCATGTGCTACGCTGAAAAACTGCTGATTTCGCGACAGGATCAGCTTAGCCCGATGCACACGCATGTCATCAAGGCCGAGGATATCATCAACCGCGGCGGCGCGACGCTTGTCATCGAACTGTTCGGGTCTGACGATCAAGGCGGGTTCGCGCAGGACAAGGGTGGCACTGTCTTCTGCGATGGTATCCGGCGCGATTACGCCCCCGGCGAAAAGCTGTCCCTTGCGCCGGGGGAAAGCGTCACCCTGATGCCCGGAGACTGGCATGCCTTCTGGGGGGAAGGCGGCGATGTGCTTGTCGGCGAAGTCTCGACCGTCAATGACGACGAGACGGACAATATTTTTCGCGAACCGATTGGCCGTTTCGCCAGGATCGACGAAGATGTGGACCCCAAGCACCTGCTGGTCAGCGACTATCGGACTTGGCTGGGCTGACGGAAATCTCTGGGACAGAAGTTTCCGGTCGCGGCTCGGGCCGACGGTGAAAGGCAGCGGTCCTGTCTTCAGTTGCTGACCACCGGAGGTGTTTTCACAAGGTTACTGATCCGCCCCGACAACGGCCTTTGCTTGAGTTTCGGCGTGACCCATGCCTATTAGTTTCTTGCGGATAACTGAGGGTAGCTGCGTCAGAAAGACGGACGTGGCGTGCTCTACCTAACCAGCCGGCCGGGCAAGATTAAGAGGATCATCAAGTTGAAATCCAAAATACTTGTTTGCGGCGGCGCGGGGTACATCGGCTCTCACATGGTGCGGCAGCTGGTTGAGCGAAGCTATGATGTTGTCGTTTTCGATAACCTGTCGCAGGGCAATGCCGCGTCCGTACCTTCGACGGTGCCGCTGATCGAAGGGGATCTTCTGAACACGGACGCACTGGCCCGACTGTTCGCTGAGCACAGGTTTGACGCGGTTTATCACTTTGCCGCGCTGATCGCCGTGGGCGAGTCGGTGGTGGCACCGGATATCTACTACCGCAATAACGTGGTCGGCACGCTGAACCTGCTGGACGCGATGCGCAAAGCCGATGTGGACCGTATCGTGTTCTCCTCCACCGCCGCGACCTTCGGAAACCCGCAAACCGCGTTGATCGCCGAAAGCCACCCCCAGAACTCGCTCAACCCATACGGACGCACCAAGCTGATGATGGAACAGGTGCTGGCGGATTACGGTCACGCCTTCGGTATCCGCTCTGTCTGCTTTCGGTACTTCAACGCCGCCGGTGCCGACCCATCCGGCGAGATCGGCGAAGCGCATGAACCCGAAACCCATCTGGTCCCCAATATCCTGCTGGCGGCCCTTGGTGAGCGGGACATGCTCGATATTAACGGCAACGATTACGACACGCGCGATGGCACCTGCACACGCGACTATATCCACGTCAACGATATTGCGTCGGCTCATCTGGCAGCTCTGGATTACATGGATGCAAATCCGGGTGCGCATGACTTCAATCTCGGCAATGGCAATGGTTTCACGATCATGGAAGTGCTGGAGGCGGCCGAAAAAGTCACGGGCCGGAAAATTCCCTATCGTATCAAGCCAAGACGTGAAGGAGACGCCGCGACGCTGGTGGCCGACAGCAGTCGTGCGAAAACCCTGTTGGGCTGGACGCCCGAGATGCCGGATATCGAAATGATCATAAAAACCGCATGGGACTGGCACCAGGCACCAAAATACGGGCCCTACGCTGGGTAGCGTCCCGCAATGGCTGGTCGATGGCCCCGCGATATGTGTGTCATATGACGTAACCTTATGTTTTTTCGCTGGTATTCTTTCTGTCGCATGATTAGCAGCCAGCCCAGATGGTTGCTTTGCATCGTGAAGTTACTGGACGGCATTATCGCGCCTTTTTACACTGGGAAGATGCAAAGACGGAAAACTGTGCCATGGATCAACAGGCGACTACCGAACTTCAAAACCACCGCGCGTTTTTGGAGGGACAGCACGACTTTCAGGCTGAAATAGAAACAATTCTCAGCAGTGAAACGATTGGCGTCATCCTGGAAACCGTCATGCTGGCGACCGGCACTCGGTTTGCTGCGGTTGCACGCGTGACTCAGGACCGCTGGGTTGCGTGTCGTACCGTGGACGAAATCAACTTCGGCCTGCAAGCTGGAGACGAGATCAACATACGCTCTACCTTTTGCAGAATGGTCCGCGACACATCGGAAAGGATCGTATTTGAGGATGTGAGCACTGACGAGGTCTATGCGGGACATCCCATTGCGCAAGAGTTCGGAATTGTAAGCTACGCCTCGATTCCGATCTTTCGCAGCGATGACTCTTTCTTTGGGACGCTTTGCGCGATTGATACCGAACCGCGGAAGCTTCGGCACCCCAGGGTTTTGGCCATGTTGAAGATGTTTGCCGACGTCATCGGCCGCAGTCTGGAAACCGAAGAGCGCCTGGAAGCGCAAGAGCAGTTGGTCGATCACGAAAAGGAAATGGGCAAGCTACAGGAAGAATTCCTTGCCGTTCTCGGCCACGACTTGCGCAATCCGATCGCCGCCCTCAGAGCAGGTCTGCGACAACTCGTTCGGCACCCGGAACCCGAAAAAGTTGCGGTTTTGTTGCCGTTGATGACTCAATCCGTCCACCGGATGCAGGAATTGACAGAGAACATGATGCTGCATGCCAAGGCCCGGCTGGGCGGTGGCATTCGTGCAGAGATCATTCCGAACGCACCGCTTGCGGAAGCGATCCGCCACGTCGTCGACGAGGTGCGGGCGGCGTCCCCGAACCACCGGGTCGAATTGACCATGAACTTCGACGAGACCATCAGTTCGGATGCGCAGCGCATCGGTCAGGCCGTGTCGAATATGCTGGCGAACGCGGTACAGCACGGCACGGAAGAGCATCCGATCCATGTTGTCGCCAAGGACGTGGAGTCGGGCGTTCAGATATCGGTGGCCAACAGGGGAGAACCGATCCCCGACGGACTTCGGAGCGCGCTGTTCAAGCCGTTCAACCGCGGTATCCACGCCAAGGGCGAGGGTCTTGGGTTGGGTCTGCATATCGCCGCATCCATTGCCAAGGCGCATAATGGCCAGCTGGATGTCAGTTGCGTGGACGGGGTCACGACGTTTTCGATGGTTATTCCGAAACTGACCTAGAAACGGCGACAAAGGAATTGTCCTCGCGTGGCGTCATTTGTCGTTGCCCGTAATTGCATCAAGCGTCGTTCGTGCGAAATCCAGAAACTTCTGTGGTGCCACAAAAAACTGCTGCACGACAACATTGCCGCCACGCGTGCCGACAGCCAGCTTGATCCCGTCATCCGTGCCGCGAACGTCGAGTGCGTTCAAGGTTTCGGTAAAGCTCTGATAGTCAGCCTGTGGCGCGCCGGTTGCAGTATCCCAGATGATCAGATGTTCATCATTGGATATCGTGGCTACGAATTCGCCCGTCGGCAAGGCGCGGGCACCGGTCAGCTTGGAACGGTGCTCTTGCAGCAGACGTATCGTATCCGTTTCGGGCCACCAGACGCTGCCTTGCCAATCAGCGGATCCCGCCACGACAAAACTGCCGTCGGATGAAAAATCCAGCGCCGTGATGTTTCCGACATGGTACTGGGCGAGCTTTGCCAGCGTGCCCGCGCCGGTTTCCACGTCCAGATCGTATAGACGGATATTGCAATCACTCCCTCCGACGGCCAACCGTGCGCCATCGGGCGACAGTGCGAGCGATGTCGGAAAGGCCGGTCTTCGGCACGCGTGCCCCTCGGACCGGCTGGTTTCCACCTCGGCCTGAAAGCGCACGAGAGCAATATGATCGGATTTGGCGCTTCCGCAAGCATCGGACCCCGTTTCGCAAACCAGAATCCACTCACCGTCAGATCCGCCCACATCCACCGCAAACCGTTGACCATCGTCGGACATTGCCAGTTTTCTGCCGCGCTTGCGAAAGTTCAGCGCGTCACCTGTCAGCCGCGTTTCCAGGTCCGTCCATTCGCCAGTGGCGGTTCGCCGGAACGTCCTGACGGCGGGCGCGTACATGCTGGCCATCATCACGTCGCTTGCCTGAGAGCTGGCCAGCATTTGCGGACTCGCATCGGCTTCCGAGGCAACGTAGATCGGTGTCGCCTTGTCGTTTTTTGCCTTGGACCAGATCGTCGTCCGGTCGGTATACCCCACCCATTTGCCTTCCGGCCCCATGGCAAGTGACTGCACTTGCGCGGAATTGCCCGATACCCGCCCGCTAAGCGAATAATCAGTCAGGCGTGACGCAAAAGGCGTCCAGATGCGGGCCGTGTTGTCCAGCGCAGCGGTCAGAACCTCGCTGTTTTCCGGCGCGAATTCCACCGTCCGGGGGGCCCTTTGGTGGCTGCGCAAAATCGTCAACGGACGCCACTCATCGGTGCGGTACAGAAAAGTCGTGCCGTCCCAGGATGTCGCCGCAAGCAGGCTGCCTTGGTTGTTGAAACTGAGGTCCCAAATGTCCGAATCCTGCCAGAGCCTGCCATCAGACAGAGAAACCGCGGGCAAGCCGCTTGTGTCGCCGGCTGGCCGCGACAATCTCCAAAGACGCACGGCGTCATCATTGCCCCCCGACGCGAGAATATTTCCGTCGGGTGCAAAGCTCAGGCCTTTGACCGCCTGCGAATGGCCTTCATTGGAACAGGTCGTCGCCAGCCCATCAGGTGTCATCAGACAGACGATACCGTCCTGACGGCCAAATGCAGCAACCACCCCGTCAGGTGAAAAAGCAACCGACCAAATTCTGGCCGACGGGGGGGCATATTCCGACCCATCGGCCAGGTCGAGTGTTTCGCCGTCTCCTCTCGCGACCAGATTGCGCGATGTGAATATCCTGTGGTGCCCCCAGCGCCCCGTCGCCAATCGTTGCCAGACGTGAATATGGCCGGTCAGGGATCCGCCAATCAAGAACCTTCCATCCGCCGAGAAATCCAGTTTCGAGATCGTGGCATAGCCCCATTCTGCGGGTCCGGCGTAAAGCTCTGTCACGGTGGGCGGCGCGCCCCCATTTGTCAGGCTTTCGACCAGAAGAACCGCGCCGCGCTGCGTACCGACAGCGATAGCGCCATCTGCCGCGACCGCCATTGACCTGCCCTGTAGGCCATCGCCACGGCTGAGCGATTGCGCAAGTGGAACGACACGAATGGGCTTAGAATTATCGTAGCGATCCCAGACGAACAATTCCAACCCTTCGGTCAGCGTGACGATCTGCGTACCACCGTCAAGGAATGACGCGGCATAAACCGCATTGACCGCACCAGGCCCGTGACCGAAGCGCCGAAGTTCGTGAATATAGGTCAGCGACTGGCGAAGCTGTCTTTGTCCAAAATCCAGTGATGCGGGGTCCAGATTGACTTCTATGGCATAATCCAGCGCCGATGCCGCACGAAATGCAACGTCAAACGGGTCTTGCGCATAAGACGTGGGTTGGACCGCCGACAAAGTTTGCCGTGCGGCTTCCTGTTTCGTGGCCCAGGCATCCGCTTCTTCCTGCTGCGCCTTTTGTTCAGCAAGTAACAGCTTTGCCTGCGCCAGTTCTTCGGATTTTTGCAGGCTTTCCAGCTCGGCCTGTGCCAGTGCCCGTCGGTCGCCTGCCCGTTCAACGACGATCACCGCCCCGACAAGCAACGCGAGCGCGGTCACACCGAACAACGTGGCCTTTTCATAGACCGCATAGCGTTCAGATTTCCGGACGAACCCGCGCACACGTTCAAACACATCCCTGGGGCTGAGCGTTCCGCTGTCATCCACCCAGTTCAGATGCGCCAGATGCCGTTCCGCCCAAGCCGCGTTCGGCCGTCTCGTCGCCCACCATTCCGAATGGCGTTTACGCGCATTCTTCCGCAGCAAACCGCTGCCGATCAGCCGGTCCCACAGGCCGCCGCGCGCTGTCGTCTCCCGGTCATAGGCAAGCCGCGCAAGGAAGCGGATATTCGACGCAGAGGCGCTTTCCTCGGGCAACCATGTGTCGCGCAGCGGCTGCCAGAGGCGCAGCACGCATTCATGGGTCACGTCCACGGTGTCGTCGGGGTCTATGCCGTCAAATTCTCCGGCGACGCGCAAATAGCTTTCGGTGCCGTCCTTGAAGGCCGAAATCACCGCGACCAATTCGTCAAAACTGCAATCGAGCGTCGCGGCCGCCTCTCCCAGTTTGATCGGACGACGAATATCCCGGCCCCGGCTGTTCAGTGTCGTCAACGCACAAAACAGCCCGCGCGTGATCTTCTGATCGTGGCTGGACAGTCTGTTGTAGATCTTGTCCAGCCGGTGCGACAGCGACATGCGCAACGCGTCATGCCCGCCGCTGCGCGACTGACCGGGGGTCTCGGGAATATCGAAGGCGCGGAAGAAGTCCGACAGGCCGATGGTGACATGGCCCTCGGGCTGCTTGCGTCGCGCATCAATATACAGCAACCGAAGCGCGTGCTGCATAAGCGGCAGCTTGTCCAACTGCTCTTCCAACCCGTTCAGCAACCAGACGGCCAGTTCTGGCTCTATCGTGCCGCCAAACAGCGAGATCGGGCCTTCGATCGCCTCTTGCATCTGGAACCTGTCCAGCGTTGGCGTCAGAAACTGGCTGTGGTTGATCGCGCTTGTCAGACCGGAATAGCGCGAGCATTTCTCCAACTCGTCAGTGCGGATGGTGATGACGACATAGACGTCCCGAAGCGCCGCCGTCGTCTTGAGCAACACATCGACAAAGCGCGATGCTTCGTGCGGGTCGTCCTGCGCATAGCGAAAGATCTCTTCGAACTGATCGACGAGGATGACAATGGGCCGACCTTCCAGCAAGGTGATCCCGTCCAGCGCCTCATTGAGATTGCTGGACCGCCTTTCGATGTGGTTCAGGAACAGGTTGCGCAACTCTTCGACAACCGGCACCTGTTCGTCGTTCGGATCAGGGGTGCCGCGACCGCTTTCCCCGGTGACGATCGCCTTTGCCAGTGCCGACGCGAGCCGGTCCAGCGGATCGGTTTCCGGATACAGATCGCAATAGATCCAGTCAGACCCACGATCCCCAAGAAATCCGGCCTCCAGCGCGTTGAACAGGCCTGTCCGCGCCAGCGACGATTTCCCGCATCCGGACGGGCCGGTAACACAAAGGAATTGGTTCTTGGCCAGTTTGTCGAGCATGTCGGACACATGGTCGTCGCGTCCGTAGAAAATATCGAACTCTGATCGCAGAAACGACCGCAATCCCGGATAGGGCGTCAAGCTTTCTGCGGGTTGATCCATCGCGTCACTCATTGTGCGGGTTGCACGCCAAGCGAAGACAGGAACGCGCCCATCGACACCTCGTCAATATCTGACGAAATCCGGATGACATGGATGCCCGGCCCGCTGGGGCAGGGGGTGGCATCTTCCGGTGCGGCATTGCCAAAGGCAATTTCGAACCTTTGTTGTTCCTCGTTCCACACGGCCTTTCGCCAGCGTCGGAAAAACCGAAAATGCGCGCGTGCCCGTTTCTGACCTTCGATCTGGTCGCCATAGACAAGCACGATAGCGTCGTTGTCGCGCACGGATTCTGACAGCGCTTCCATACTTGCGTTGTAATCGACGTAATCGACCAGAACGTGCTTGTCCAAGGCCGCGCCGATCTTGTCGCGCAGAACCGCATCGGATCGGGCCGCGTCAATCGACACAAGCGGAGGGAATTCCCCCGGAACAGACTGAAAGATTTCTTCGCGGCGAAGGTCGGATTGGATCACTTCTTCTTTTTTGCGGGCCAGCTTCACACTATAGGCCTCGAAATCTTCAAAACTGGATCTGTGGCTTACCACAGTACGCAGAAACTCGGCATAATCCTCGCCGCATTCGGCCAGATCAAAGCCTCGGGGCATCCA
The DNA here is from genome assembly GCF_900176485.1 of Primorskyibacter flagellatus. GTDB lineage: Bacteria > Pseudomonadota > Alphaproteobacteria > Rhodobacterales > Rhodobacteraceae > Primorskyibacter > Primorskyibacter flagellatus. The sequence continues at coordinate 62,058 of NZ_FWYD01000005.1, read as the reverse complement.
GACGGCGGCTTCTATCCCGACTTCTTTTGCGATGCCATGCTGTGCCACACTGCTGGGCAGGCCCTTGTAATCCGCAACGCGGCGGCCGGGGATCGCGCCAATCACCTGAACAAAGATATGCGCGGCGTTCAGATGGTCGCGGATGGCTGCGGCATTCAGATCCTCGGAAACGCGGTCCAGACGTGTGACACCAAAACCAGCATCCAGATAGACCCGTTCCAGCCGGTCGGTTTCAGTCTTGGTATCGCTGGTGGACGCGGCCAGAACGATTTTCACCAAGCTGTCGTCACTTGGCGCAATCTGGTTCGGCGCTGCGGTAGCCTGCCTGTCGGTAACGCTGTTTGACATGGTCTTGATGTCATCGACCAAGCGTTGCAACTGTTGTCGATACCCTTCTTGCGCCAGCCCGGTCGCCGTCTGCGGCAAGGGATGACCAAAGCGCACGGATTTGCCCGCTTGTTCCGCCCAGAACCGGATCGAAAGCAAGCCGCGCAACTCATCCCGAAGTGCGACCATCGGATGGTCGTCAGATGTGGTCCAATGATCGTCCAGTTCCACAAGGATCAGGCTTTTGCCAAGCTTGATGAAGGTGCGCAGTTCCTTTTCGCAACTGCTGGAGCGGCAATAATTCTCAGACAGGAACACCAGCCCGATATCGGATTTGGCGATTTCTTCGGCAATCTTGTCGTCGATCCAGTCACCGGTTCGAAGCGCACCTTCGGTGTCCTTGACCAGTTGGTAACGGCTGTCGGATCCGTCGGCACCAAGCTCATATCTTACATCGGCAAGCAACTCTCCCATGCGGCTGGAATTGAAGCGCGGCCGATGTCTGGCATCACGATGACAGTAGCTGACAAAGAGCGAGGTTGAGGAAATAGTATTTTCCACCATAACGGTATCCGATTTTCTTTTAAGTCAATGTACAGAAATCACTAAATAATATCTAGCTTACGCGAGAATCCTCAAAAAAACAACGTAGGCTTGTGTGGTATGCCCATTGTTTGATTTGAGGCTTTTGAACTCGGGTGGTTGGTCCCCACGCTGACATCAGTGATGAGCAGCAATCTTTCCTGTTCCACATAAGCGCAGGTGGAGCGGACACGCCCCATTTTCCAAAAAAGCCACGACGCGCCGTGGGCGATGAAAGGCACATTCTGGGTGGCCTATCTTCCTCAACCGCAATGGCTTGCGGCGGAGCGATGCGCCCAAGGCATTGGGACCAGCAAAGCCCCTCTAAAATCGACGAAAGCACCGAAGGTGAGGGGTGTGCCGCCGGGCCGAGGGCGTATGCAAGCGGGCATTGCCCACAAACTGGGGTTGTTTTGCGGTGAGCAAGATCCTTGACCGCATGAATTTGAAACTTGGTAGATTTGTGGGTCCAGACGTGCAAACGGGGCCACGAAGGCCCCGTTCGCGGTTCTTTTGATCTGTTGGAAGCGCTTAGTGGCCGCCGTCCGACTGCATCGCTGTTTGACGCAATTCATCTTCGGTGATCGCTTTTGCACCGTTGAAGACGATGTTCAAAAACACCGCGGAAATTGCTGCCAGCAGGATGCCAGAGTCGATCAACGGTTCGATCTCATGTGGCAGATGCATGGAGAATTCAGGCGCGATCAGTGGAATCATTCCCAGACCCAGCGAGATTGCCACGATCAGACCGTTATAGCGGTTCGTCTTGAAATCAACCGCACCCAGGATACGCACGCCAGTTGCGGCAACCATGCCGAACATCACCAGACCAGCACCGCCAAGAACGGAAACCGGAAGCGCCTCGACCAGGGCACCCATCTTGGGCACAAGGCCCAACACGATCATGATCGCGCCACCCATGACACAGACATAGCGAGAGCGGATGCCGGTGACACCGACAAGGCCCACGTTCTGGCTGAACGAGGTGTACGGGAAAGTGTTGAACAGACCGCCAATGACCGTGCCCAGTCCGTCGGTACGCAGACCGGCCGAAAGCGACGGGCGTTCGATCTTCTTGTTGCACATTTCACCGAGCGCAAGGAACATGCCGGTGGATTCGATCATCACGACGATCATCACCAGCGTCATGGTCAGGATCATGATCGGATCAAAGATCGGGACGCCCCAACGCAACGGTGTGATCAGAGCGAACCAATGAGCTTCACCGACACTGGAGAAATGCATGTAGCCCATCGACGCGGCCAGAATAGCCCCAACGACAATCCCGCACAGGACCGAGATATTGGCCAGGAAACCGGTGAAAAACTTCATGATCAGAATGATCGTCAACAGAACGATGCCCGAAATTGCCATGTTCGGCAGCGTCGCATAGTTGTCGTTTTCTTGGGTCGCGCCTAGTGTCAGCCCGTCCGGAATTTCGGTGACGCCAGCGGCGCGAAGCCCTTCAAGCCATGCAGTGTGCTCTGGCGCAACCAGTTGCGGTGCGGTCGGACCAACTGGCAGACCGAAGATCCAGTTGATGCCGACACGCATCAGGGTGACGCCGATCACAAGAATGATTGTTCCTGTCACGACCGGCGGAAAGAACCTTAACATGCGGCTGACCGTCGGGGCCAGCAGCATCGCGACTATGCCCGCCCCGATGATCGAACCAAAGATCATACGCGCGCCGTCAACGCCCGGATTGGCGATGCCGATGGACACCATCGGACCAACGCTGGCAAATGTAACGCCCATCATGACCGGCAGCTTGATACCGAACCATTTCGACGCCCCAAGCGATTGAATGATGGTCACGACGCCACAGACGAAGAGGTCGGCAGAGATCAGGAAAGCCACCTGTTCAGGGTTCAGCTTCAACACGCGGCCCACGATCAGCGGAACGGCAATTGCGCCCGCATACATGACAAGCACATGCTGTAACCCCAAGGTGAATAGCTTCGCCGGTGGGATCTTCTCGTTTACGGCATCAACCGACGACGGATTGATGGTTGCATCAGTCATTTGTTCGTTCCTCCTCCTTAATTCCAGACCTGCACTCTGGCGTGATTTTCAGTTTGACCCGACAGCTTGCCATCGACCCTGTTTTTTCAGCCTCAGCTGAGAAACTCGTTTCGAGCGATTTCGAATGGCTCGGCAGCCTGCGGATGCGCCGACAAATTCTCCACGACCAATCCTTGGGATTGATCTCAATTTCTGTACGCGCGACGGCCTCGCACCGCTGTATCGGACGCATCTTTCGCGCGGCATCCGGACTTCGGTGCATGCAAGCGTCGCCTGTCTTTCGTCCCTCTGTCTATCTTGGGCTTCGCCGCCGTCAGCCCGGCCTATTCGACCGAGACGCGAGCCTGCGTGCCATATCGATCATCCGCGCGGAAAAGCCCCATTCATTGTCGTACCAACCAAAGAGCCGCAGTTGACGTTCGCCCGTGGCCATCGTTTCAGGAAGGGCCAGTATCAGCGATTCCGGACGCGCGCGAAGGTCACGGGACACGCACGCATCGTCCGTCGCTCCGATCACGCGGCTTTCATTGGCGATCTTCTTCAGGGTCTCGGTTGCCGACGCGGCTGCCGGGGATGAAAGCTGAATGGTCGCGTCTATCGCCGATACGCTCAGACATGGAACCCGCACGGCCGCAATACTGGTGCGGGCACCGATACCGGGCAGGATCTGCGTCAGCTCCTTCGCGGCACTTGTGGTTGTGGGCACCATGGATTCAGCCCCTGCCCGGCTGCGCGCCAGACCGGCGCGTGGCGTGTCGACCATCGGCTGGCTGGCGGTGTAGCAATGGATCGTCGTGACATGCGCCTGTTCGATCCCCAGCTTCGCATCAATCGCGCGCAGCAACGGCGCGATGGCATTTGTCGTGCACGAAGAGTTCGAGATGATCATCGAACGTCCCAGCGTCTCGTCATTGGCGCCCAGGACAATCGTCGTATCCGAATGATCGGATGGGCCGGAAATCAGCACCGCTTTGGCACCTGCCCGCAGGCCACGTTCGGCCATGTCCCGTGATGTGATGCGGCCGGTGCATTCCAGAACCACGTCGACATCCGTCAAGTCGCACGCCCCAATATCGGCCGAGGTCGAAAACGCGATGCGGCTCTGCCCGATCGTCAATGCGCCGTCTTCCTCCTCGACGGTGTCGGGAAGCGGCCCGAACGTGCTGTCGTATTTCAACAGGTATGCACAGGTCTCAAGCGGCGCTATGTCGTTGATCAGCGCAACCTCGATATCTGCATGGCCGGGGTCGGTCATAATCTGGCGCAGGATCGTGCGCCCTATTCGTCCAAAGCCATTAATGACGATCCGCATGTTCTACTCCGCTGGTTTCACACGATTGGCGTACTGTTTGTCCACGACATGATTGAAAACCTGCGCCTTGGTCACTGCAAGGGCGTCACCCTTGCCGAACGGGTTTTCTTTTGCACCTGAGAAGATCATTGAAAGGCGCTTCGGCCAGATCTCACCCTCCTTCTCCGATGTCATGCAGCGTGGCGGCAACTGCACATTCCTGAATTGCGCGGCGTTTTTTCATCGGCGTTTGGTATTGTCACCCGGTTGCCGACTGCTGCATTTTTCAAACTGGCGAAAGCTATCACCTCCTGTATTCGCAACTTCAGTTGGTCGCCGTCAGCACATCCGGACCGAAGGCGACCGACCGGCATCAAAAATCAACCTCTATGGCGACACCGTTCTTCACGGCCAGTTCCACGACGCTGGCCGCGACGGCCAGATCCTGCAAACCGACGCCTGTGCCGTCGAACAGCGTGATCTCGTCATCCGATGTCCGGCCCTTATGCGTGCCGTTGATGACTTCGCCGATCTGAACGATGTTCTCCGGACGGATCATGTGGTTATAGATCGCGTGTTGCGCTTCGCCGATGGTGATGGATTGCGCGACCTCATCGGTAAAGACGGTGGCCTTGCCCAGCAGCGCGGCCTCGACTTCCTGCTTACCCTTGGTGTCGGTTCCCATGCAGGCGATGTGTGTACCCGGCGAAATGTGCTTGGCCATGACGGTCGGCTCGAACGTCGAGGTGATGGAGATCACCACGTCGGCCTCGACCATGCCATCCAGCTCGACCGCCTCGAAGGGAACACCCGCTTCGTTCGCGACCTTTTCGATGTTGGGCAGCATTTCAGGGTGATAGTTCCAACCGATGACCTTTTCGAAGGGGCGCTGCTCAAGTGCTGCGCGCAATTGGAATGTCGCCTGATGACCGGCACCGACCATGCCCATGACCTTGGCATCCTTGCGGGCAAGATGCTTGATCGAGACCGACGACGCAGCCGCCGTACGCAGGGCTGTCAGCAGGTTGCCACCCACCATCGCCTTGACCATGCCGGTGTCCGGATCGAACAGGAAAATCGTGGACTGGTGATTGATCACCCCATGCTTTTCAAGGTTGTTGGGCCAGTACCCTCCGGCCTTGAGGCCAAGCGTCATTCCCTGTTTGTCGAACCCGCCTTTGAAGCCATAAAGCGCGTCTTCGTGACCAATCGCTTCGCGAATGACTGGGAAGTTATAGGCGTTTTTTGACGCCATGGCAGCAAAGACACTTTCTACAGCATCAAATGCGGCAGAGCGGGTCATCAGATTGGCAATTTCGCGTTCGGGAACGATCAGCATCGTGTCACATCCTTCTGGGTTCATGCGTCCACGCGCACCGACAGGTGCCGCGCGCGCAGACGTTTTTTGTGGCATACGGCCGCAAGATGCGCGGCCGAGATGGTGCGATCAGTAGGCTTTGCCGCGTGCAGAGACGGGCCAGACGGTCTCGACCTTGCCGTTGCGAACGCCGACATACCAGTCGTGCACGTTGGCGGTCGGGTCGCAGTGGCCGGGGACGAGCTTCAGCTTGTCATTGACCTTCAGCACGCCCTTGGGATCGGCAACAACACCGTGTTCGTCCGAGCATTTGACGTATTCCACATCGTCACGGCCGTAGATGAACGGCAGGCCGCTATCCATCGACTGTGCCTTGAGACCGGCATCCACGATCGCCTTGTCTTCCTTGGCGTGGCTCATCACGCTTGTCAGGATGAAGAACGCATTTTTCCATTCGCCGTCATCAATGCGCTTGCCGTCCTTGTCCAGGATACGGCCGTAATCCGCGTCCATGAACGCGTATGACCCACACTGAAGCTCATTGTAGACGCCCGAATTGCTCTCGAAGTAGTAAGAGCCTGTGCCGCCGCCTGAAATGAGGTCACACTCGATACCCTCGGCCCTGAGGCCTTCGACGGCATCCTTGACCTGAGCAATAGCCGTGTCGAGCTTTTGCTGACGATCCTCGAAGCTGTCCATGTGCTGCATCGCGCCCTGATAGGCCTGAATGCCGCGGAATGTCAGGTTATGGGCATCGCGCACCGCCTTGCCGATTTCGACGACGGCTTCGGTTGTTGTCACGCCGCAGCGGCCCGCGCCGCAGTCGATTTCGATGAAAACACCAAGATCGGTGCCGTGCTTTTGCGCGGCTTCGGACAGATCCGAGATGTTGGCAAGATCATCGACGCATACGATGATTTCGCCGCCGCTGATCTTGGGCAACTGTGCCAGGCGGTCGATCTTGGCCGGGTCGCGAACCTGGTTGGAAACAAGGATTTCCTTGATGCCGGCGCGGGCGAACACTTCAGCTTCAGAGACTTTCTGGCAGCAGACACCAACGGCCCCGCCCAGTTCCATCTGCAACTTCAGCACATCGACGGATTTGTGCATCTTGCCATGCGCGCGGTGGCGCATGCCGTGTGCCTTGGCATAATCGCCCATCTTCTTGATGTTGTATTCCAGCGCGTCCAGATCGAGGATCAGACAGGGCGTCTGGATCTCTTTTTCATCCATGCCGGGGACGGCGGGGATGTCGAAACCGACTTCGTAATCGTCGAATTTGGCAGGTGCGTTCATTTTATGTGCTCCCTTAGCGTGTTCATTTAAGCCACGGCAGCTTGTCGAGATCGACATTGCCGCCTGTGATGATGATGCCGACGCGCTTTCCAGCGAACCGGTCCTTGTTCTTGAGGATCGTGGCCAACGGCACGGAAGAACTGGCCTCCATGACGATGCGCAGATGCTTCCATGTCAGCTTCATCGCGTCGATGATTTCCTCTTCCGACGCCGTCAGGATGTCCGTGACGTGATTTGACACAAAGTGCCAGGTCAGGTCTTTCAGCGGAACCAGCAATCCATCCGCGATGGTCTTTGGCGCATCATCAGCGATGATGTGCCCGGCCTTGAAGCTGCGATAGGCATCGTCTGCCTGCTCTGGCTCTGCGGCGATGATCTGCGTTTCGGGTGCCTGATGTGACAAGGTCAGACAGGTGCCCGAAATCATGCCGCCACCACCAATCGGCGCCACAACCATATCGAGGCCGCCGGTCTGTTCCATGAACTCACGCGCGCAGGTGCCCTGACCCGCGATCACCCGTGGGTCATTGTAGGGATGCACGAAATCACCGCCGGTTTCCGCCTGCACCTTGGCAAACGTCTCTTCACGCGAAGAGGTCGAGGGATCGCATTCCGTGATGTTTCCGCCATAACGTTTGACGGTGTCCTTCTTGGCCTGCGGCGCGGTGCGCGGCATGACGACATTGCAGGGAATGCCACGCTTCATCGCGGCGTAGCTGAGGCACGAGGCATGGTTGCCAGATGAATGGGTGGCGACACCCTTTTTCGCTTGCTCCTCGTCCAGTCCGAACACCGCATTGCTGGCACCGCGCACTTTGAAAGCGCCCGGTTCCTGAAAGTTCTCGCACTTGAAGAACAACTCTGCCCCGCTCAGCTCGTTCAGATAGGCCGAGGTCCGCACCGGTGTCTCGCGGATATAGGGCTTGATGCGCTCATGCGCATCAAGCATGTCCTGATAGGTAGGGATATACATCTCACCAGACATTATGCGGCCGCCTTGCTGCCGTTTTTCAGGTCGCGGCGGTAGTATTCCTGCGCTGCCGCAACACCCGAGCCAAGCTTCACATCCAGACCCAAATCAACCATCACCATTTCCGCGACGCCAAGGCCCGACAGCATCATCGCATCGGTCAGGCTGCCCAGATGGCCGATACGGAAAACCTTGCCGGCAACTTCGCCCAGACCAACGCCAAACGCCATCCCGTAGTCGTTTGCGGCGACGGTCACGATGTCAGTGGCATTGAACCCTTCCGGCGTGCGGATGGCAGATACAGTGTCGGAATACACGTCGGGCGAAGCTGCGCACAGTTCCAGCCCCCATGCACCGATGGCCTTGCGGACACCTTCGGCAATGCGGTGATGGCGCGCGAACACGTTTTCGATGCCTTCATCCAGCAGCATGTCGAGAGACAGTTTCAGACCGTTCATCAACCCGACAGGCGGGGTGTAGGGGAACGCGTTGTTGTCATAACCCTTCTGCATGTCGTTGATGTCGAAGAATGTGCGCGGCAATGTTGCAGATTTGGTTGCTTGCACGGCTTTGTCCGAGAAGCCGACAATCGCCAGGCCAGCGGGCAGCATGAAGCCCTTTTGGCTGCCGGTCACGGCAACATCGACGCCCCATTCGTCAAACCGAAAATCCATGGACGCGATGGAACTGACTCCATCGACAAACAGCATTGCAGGGTGGCCCGCAGCGTCGAGCGCCTTGCGCACGGCGGCAATATCGGACTTCACGCCTGTGGCGGTTTCGTTATGCGTGGCCAGAACCACCTTGATCTCATGAGACTTGTCAGCCTTCAGGATCTCTTCGTACTTGTCGGCGGGCAGACCTTCGCCCCATGGTGTCTCGACCACATGCACGTCCAGTCCGTGGCGCTGGCACATGTCGATCCAACGGTGGCTGAACATGCCGTTCCGCGCGGCCAGCACCTTGTCCCCCTTGTTAAGCGTGTTGCTGAGCGCCGTTTCCCAGCCGCCGGTTCCGGTCGACGGGAAGATGTAGATCTTGGCGCTGTCGGATTTCAGGACCTTCCGGACACCATCCAGACACGGATGCAGGATCTTGCCAAACGTTGGCGACCGGTGGTCAATCGTCGGCATATAGCACGCCTGGCGAACCGCTTCGGGCATGTTTGTAGGACCGGGAATGAATACTGGGTTCTGGAAGCTCATGATCGTCTCCTTCTGAGGCTGAGCTCAACATATCGTGCCCCCATGCAGGACGAAACTTTTTTGAAAAGTCATTTCATTTCTACAATAGTTAAAATAATTCTTCCTTGTCAGATGGTTACTTTTTTCATATCGTAAAATTATCTTTCATATTAAAAAGAACTCATCTTATGGAATTACAGAAGAATGACGCGCATCCATCCAGAAAGACCCGTGGACGCCCGCGTGATTGGAATGACAAGACGGCGCAAAACACCATCAAGTCGCTGGACAGGGCCATGGAAGTCTTCGAGTTTCTGAGCGAAGCACAAGGCAAGACCTTGTCAGCCCTGGCAGGCGATCTCGAGCAGTCTCCGGCGACGGTCTATCGCATTCTGGTAACGCTTGAGGTCCGGGGGCTGGTAGAGTTTGATCAGGCCGATCAGGTCTGGCACATCGGACCGCGCGCCTTTTTGATCGGTGCGCGCTTCTTGAAGCGGACCAGCCTTGTTGATCGGGCCAGACCCCTTCTGCGCCAACTGATGGAGGCGACTGGCGAAACGGCCAATCTGGGTATCGAACAAAACGGCAATGTGCTTTTTGTCAGTCAGGTAGAGACGAACGCAAGCATTCGCGCGTTTTTTCCGCCCGGCACGCTGTCGCGTCTGCACGCATCCGGCATCGGCAAAGCCCTGCTGTCCCAGATGGACGATCATCGGATCAACAGATTTCTGGACCGCGGCCCGCTTGAGAAATTTACCGAATATACACTGACAGAGCGTTCCGCCTTGATTGCGGACCTCGCAACCACACGGGCGCGCGGCTACGCCATTGACGGCGAGGAACGCAATCTTGGTATGCGCTGCATCGCGGCCCCGGTGTTCGACATCCATGACGAAGCAATCGCCGGCATTTCGGTCTCTGGCCCCACGACACGGGTCACGCCGGAAGAGATTGAACGGTTAAGTGTCGCAGTGCTGACCGCATCGCACAAACTGACGGCTGCCATAGGCGGTGCCACGCCAGACCACTGAAATCGCAAAGCATTGTTCGGCTTTGCAAAGTTTGTGTAAGCTCGCAGAAGAATCGTGCAACTTCTGTCCTGCCGAAAGATATACATGTTCCGCGAACCCCAGATCCCGCTTTCCGAACCTGTGGGTGACCGTATTGAACAGACGACCTGTTACATGTGCGCCTGCCGTTGCGGGATCAATGTGCATCTCAAGGACGGGCCGGACGGCAAACCGCAGGTGCGCTATATCGACGGCAACCGAGATCATCCCGTCAACAAGGGCGTGCTGTGTGGCAAGGGCAGCGCCGGCATCATGCAGCACTACTCGCCCGCGCGGTTGCGCGCGCCGATGAAGCGGGTCGGACCGCGCGGGTCCGGCCAGTTCGAAGAAATCAGTTGGGACGAAGCACTGGAGATCGCGACCGAGTGGCTGGGCACGGTGCGCAAGAGCGATCCCAAGCGGCTGGCCTTCTTCACCGGGCGCGATCAAAGCCAATCGCTGACCGGGTTCTGGGCGATGCAATACGGCACGCCCAATTTCGCGGCCCATGGCGGGTTCTGCTCGGTCAACATGGCGGCTGGGGGGCTTTATACCTTTGGCGGGGCGTTCTGGGAATTTGGCGATCCTGACTGGGATCTGACCAAATATTTCATGCTGTTCGGCGTGGCCGAGGATCATGCCAGTAACCCGATCAAGATCGGCATCGGCAAGCTGAAAGCGCGCGGCGCCAAGGTCGTGTCGGTGAACCCGGTACGCACCGGCTATAACGCCGTGGCTGATGAGTGGGTCGGGCTGCGTCCCGGCACGGACGGGCTGTTCGTGGGCGCGCTGATACACGAGTTGTTCCGCACCCAGCAGATCGACCTCGACTACCTTGTGCGCTACACCAACGCGCCCTGGCTGGTGATCGACGCGCCCGGCACCGATCGGGACGGGCTGTTTGCGCGGGACGCCGATGGCAACCCGTTGGTCTGGGACAAGGCGACGGAGGCCTATGGCAACGGCAAGGCCGCCGACATCCAGCCCGCGCTGACCGGCACCCGCACCCTGCCCGATGGTCGCATCGCCCGCCCGGTGTTCGAACTGATGGCGGAACGCTACCTGTCGGATGATTATGCGCCCGAAACGGTCGCAGCCCCCACCGGGCTGGACGCTGAGGAGATCCGCCGGATCGCCGCCGAACTCGCGCATGTGGCTTTCAAGGAAGAAATCGTGCTGGACCAGCCCTGGACGGATTGGGCCGGGCGCAGGCACGAGACCATGATCGGACGGCCAATCTCGATGCACGCGATGCGCGGGATTTCTGCCCATTCCAACGGGTTTCAGACCTGCCGGATGATCCATATCCTGCAAATCCTGCTGGGCAGCATCGATTGCCCCGGTGGGTTCCGCTACAAGCCGCCCTACCCCAAACAGACCCCGCCCAACCTGCTGCCGCATGGCGCGGCGGGCGATATCAAGCCCGAAATGCCTCTGGGCGGGCCGCATCTGGGTTTTCCGCACGGCCCGGAACATCTGCTGCTGGACGGCGAAGGCAACCCGTCACGGCTGGACAAGGGGTTTAGCTGGGACGCTCCGATGTCGGCGCATGGGTTGATGCATATGGTCATCAACAACGCGGCACAGAAAGACCCCTACGGCATCGACGTGCTGTTCATGTATATGGCGAATATGGCGTGGAATTCGTCCATGAACGTACCCGGCACGCTGGACGCGCTGACCGCCAAGGACGAAAACGACGACTATGTGATCCCCAGGATCATCTATTCAGACGCCTATTACTCCGAAACCGTGCCATACGCCGATCTGATCCTGCCAGACACCACCTATCTGGAACGCTGGGACTGCATCAGCCTGCTGGACCGGCCCATTTCGGAACCGGATATGGTGGCCGATGCGATCCGTCATCCCGTGGTGCCGCCAGATCGTGACGTGCGCGGGTTCCAAGAGGTGCTGATCGACCTTGCCCACCGGCTGAAGTTTCCCGCTTTTACAAACGAGGACGGCAGCGCGAAGTTTCCCGGCGGCTATGCCGACTATATCGTCAATCACCAGCGCAAACCCGGTGTCGGGCCGCTGGCGGGCTGGCGCGGCGAGGATGGGACAAGCTTCGGCACCGGCGCACCCAACCCCGATCAGCTGAAAGAATACGTCAGGAATGGCGCATTCCACGCCCATCACCTTGCGCCCGAGCATGCCTATTTCAAACATGCCAATCGCGGCTATCTGGATTGGGGGATCACCAAGGGCATCCGCATGTCCGCCGAGCCGACGATCTTTCAACTATATTCCGAACCGTTGCAAAAGTTCCGCCTTTCCGCGCTGGGTCATGGCGACCGCCAACCGCCAGAGCGGGCGCGCGACCGCATAACCCGCTTTTTTGATCCGCTGCCATTCTGGTACGAACCGCTTGAAGGCACGATGATCGACACGGGTGCCTATCCGCTGAACGCCATCACTCAACGCCCCATGCATATGTACCATTCCTGGGGGTCGCAGAATGCGTGGCTGCGTCAGATCACGGCCGCGAACCGGCTGTATGTCCACACCAGTGTCGGCACCTCTATCGGCGCGACAGACGATGACTGGGTTTGGCTGTCTTCGCATCTGGGCCGTGTGAAATGCCAGATCCGTCTGATGGAGGGCGTCAACCCGCACACCGTCTGGACCTGGAACGCCATCGGCAAGCGCGAGGGCGCTTGGGGGCTGGATGAGGACGCGCCTGAGAATACCGAAGGCTTCCTGCTCAACCACCTGATTTCGGAACTGCTTCCCAAGGGTGGCGGAGGCTACCGCTACTCCAACTCCGACCCGATCACAGGGCAGGCCGCATGGTTCGATCTGCGTGTGGCAATAGCAAAGGCAGAGAGTACCGGCGCGACGGAACCAATGTTTGAGCCTTTGGGCCATGACAGCCAACCGCCCTCGCCCGAAAAGCTTGCCTTCGGGGTACAATTTCGGAAGGAGACGACATGACCTGCCTTCCGGAGAAAACGGGTAAAAAACTCGGCCTCGTCATTGATCTGGATATCTGCGTGGGCTGCCACGCTTGCGTGACGTCCTGCAAGGAATGGAACACCAGCGGCTATTCCGCGCCTTTGTCGGATTTCGACCCTTACGGGGCCGAGCCGGACGGCGCTTGGCTGAACCGGGTGCACAGCTACGAGATCGACAACGACCACTGGAAAGGCACGGTGCATTTCCCGCGCTCCTGCCTGCATTGCGAAGATGCGGCCTGTGTGACCGTCTGCCCGACCGGGGCCAGTTTCAAACGCGCCGAGGATGGCATCGTTCTGGTCAACCCGGACACCTGCATCGGCTGCAAGCTATGTAGCTGGGCCTGCCCATACGGCGCGCGGGAATACGATCAGGATGACGGCGTGATGAAGAAATGCACGCTGTGTGTTGACCGGATCTATAACGAAACCCTGCCCGAAGAGGACCGTCAGCCCGCCTGTGTCCGCGCTTGCCCGACCGGCGCGCGCGCCTTCGGCGACCTGGGTGATCCGGCGAGCGCCGTGTCGCAAACGGTTGAGGATCGCGGCGGATTCAACCTGCTGGAAGAGTTCGGCTACAAGCCGGTCAACAAATACCTGCCGCCGCGCAAGGGGTCCGATCACGCGCCCGCGGTGCCAACGACGCCCACCAAGACCACCGGTGCGCCCATCGAAAAACTCTTTGCCTGGGCCGACCGGGCGCTCAGCCGCTGAGGGGCGCGACACATGCATCCTGCCTATTCCGTCATCCTTTTCACCACTTCCTCGGGCGCGGGCTACGGCCTGCTGTTCTGGGTCTCGATTGCTTTGATGGCCGGAGATATGTCGCATACGCACTGGTCATTCTTCTTCACCTTCGCGCTGGCGGTTGCACTGATCACCGTTGGGCTACTGGCTTCGACCTTTCACCTTGGCCACCCGGAACGGGCATGGCGCGCGCTGTCCCAATGGCGGTCCTCATGGCTGTCGCGCGAAGGCGTGGCAGCGCTGGCCACCTATCTGCCCGTCGGCTTGCTGGGCCTTCTGTCGCTCTTGAAGATAACAACCGGGGCAGAGCCGTTTCTGGCCTTGCTTTGCGCATTGGGCGCGGTCGCGACGGTTTGGTGTACCGGCATGATTTACGCATCCTTGCGCACCATCAAGGAGTGGAACCTGACGCTGGTCCCGGTCATCTATCTGGCTCTTGGTGCCGCTTCGGGCGGGTTGCTGATGGGGCTTATGACATCAATACTCGGCGGCCAAAACCACTGGCAGGGCGCGGCAACCCTGTTGGCGCTAGGCGTCGCGTTGGTGCTGAAACTCGTCTATTATCGGCATATCGACTCTGATGACGGGACGTACACCGCCGCGCAAGCGCTGGGGATGGGTACAAAGGGCATTCGCCAAATCGATCCGCCGCACACGCGGCCGAATTACGTCATGCGCGAGATGGGCTATGACGTCGCCCGACGTCATGCGCTGCGGTTGCGATGGCTTGGTTTACTCTGCCTGGTTGCAGTACCGCTGACGTTGATTTCGCTAGGGATTTTGGCCGATCTGCCAATGTTATTGCCGTATCTATTCGCGGTCATGGCCGCCGGAATCGGTTTGATGCTGGAGCGCTGGCTGTTCTTCGCGGAGGCCACGCATGTCGCAATGCTTTACTACGGCGCGCCCCGAGCCTGACGTGGAGACTTGTACAGTTTCGCGAATGACAAGGTCGGAATACGCTGATCCGGTCAGCGCACCGGCCTACGCCGCACAGTAAATGCGCCTATTACTCAATCGCGAAAAGTGAAACCTTTACAGCCGATTTTAGCCGCGCACCGGTGCCCACAAAAAGCGTACGGTTCACCCAGGCATAGTCCGGATGGCCAGTTTCCAGCCGTGCATGGGTGCGCATGTAATAGCTGTCCTGTGGCACCGGATCACCAGCCGCAAGTTTGCGGATCACATCCTCTGGCCCGTGACGGAAACCGAAATTGACAATCTCAATGAATGCACCGTCATCCGTTTCGAGCGCATATCTGGTATCAAGCTCTGCCAGCCCATCGCCAAAGATCGTCTGCCAATCGGCCCCCAGGTTCAGAATCCGGCCACAAAGTTCCGGCCCGGTGACACGTCCGCCCACGATCGGAATGATCCGACGCCGGCCGGCTCGGCCTGCGCCCATCTCCTTGATCGGGTCCAACCGCACCTCAAGATCGCAGACATGGCGCAGGTTCGGGGCTGGCAGCATCGCAATCTCTTGCCCTGTCGTTTCAAAATTCGTCGATGTGTCCGTCGCTACGTTTAAAAAAAGCCTGCGCTACCGCCGACCTTCTTCAAGCACTTCGGACGGCGGTGCCCCGGTTTCCGGGCCCGGCTGGGCCCCGACGCTTTCCGGCTCAACGATCTCTGCCTCTTCTGGTTCCGCTGGGGTTTCAATCACGTCTGCCTCCGGCGGCTCTTCGGTTTTGTCGTCCAAGGCACCGACGATCAACGGCAGCATACCAACGCCCGTTGGTGCAGCCATCTGAGACTCATGCGGTACGGTCCATGACAGGGTGTCAAAGCTTTGGCAATTCGCACAGACCGGTGCCCAATTGGTGTGAATGGAATGACAATTGTCACAAACCCATTGCGGCCCACGAGGTGCCGTGACGGCCTTGGCCAACCAGCCCTTGACGACGGTATCGCTGGCACCTTCGCCGCGCTCGATCGCGGCCATGATCGTCAGCACCCGCGCATCCGCGTCGATTTCGTGCAGATTGCCCAAGGCTCGACGCGCAGCGGGGAAATCCTCGGCGGCGATGTACAACTCCGCCATCAGCAGTTTGGTCTCGCGGTGGTCCGGTTGCAGCTTAACCAGTTGTTGAAACCGTTTCAGACGCTCCTGAGGTGTTTCGTCCGGCACGATGGCCGCGAACGCTCCGGCGACTTCGGGATGCGGGCGCACTTCCCAGGCTTTCTTGAGCACACGCACCGCATAACGCGGCTTGCCTTGTTCGATATAGCCCTGTGCCGCCAGAACTGCCGCAGGGATAAGGTCCGGCGACAGGCGGTTGGCCTCGATGGCGGCCACGCGTGCGTCAATTGTCTTGCCTTCTTCCAATACGTCCTTGGCCTCGGACAGCGCCAGAACCGCATCACGTCGTTTGTGGACATCGCGCGGCATCGTGCCAGATTTCAGCTTTGCATTCAGTGTTTTGCGCGCGCCTGACCAGTCTTCCTTCTGCGCCTGAAGCTGCAACAGAACGTCTTGCGTCTCTTCGTGCTGCGGCTTGATGGCGAACGCGCGTTCCGCCAGCTTCAACGCAACATCAGTTTCGCCCGCCGCCAGTTTCTGCTTCATAATTCCGCGCACGCCAACAAAGCGCGTGGCATCGTTTTGTATCAGCTTCTTGTAGACCTGCTCGGCCTTCGCACGATCCCCGCTCATTTCGGCGGCCTGCGCCGTGATAAGATCGGTCAGTTCGGGTTTTTGCAAATAGCGCTCCGCCTTGGAGGCCTTGGCCATTGCCAGCCGCCCCTCGCCCGAGGCCAGCGCCATCATGCCTTCGCTGAGCGCCTGAAACCCTTTACGTTCCCGGTTACGGTCAAAATAGCGCGAAATCGCGGTTTCATCGCCGTTGAGAAAGCGCAGCGTGGCGATCAGTAGCGAGAAAAGCTTTAGAAGCACCCAGACGGCCAGAATGACCAGCAGCGCGCCGATCACCGATTGCAGCGGGCCGAGTGTGTATTCCTCACCCCCGGCGGTGATCTGAATACCACCGTCGGTTTCCAGAAGATAACCCGCCCCGAGGGTCAGTGCCGCCACAATGGCGACGAAGATCAGTATCTTGATGAGCGACCAAAGCATTCCGGGTTCCTTACTGGGTGTTCAGTTCCTGCGAGGCAGCCGCAAGGGCGGCCAACGCATCACGACGCGCTTGCGCCCGCGCAGTCCATACGGACAACGCGTCGCGCGCGGGGTCTGGCAGGGCCTCTATTTCGGTGAGCGCTGCGTCAAGATCGCCGTCGCGCTGTGCGGCCTCGGCGCGTGACAGGATCGCGTCGGCATCGTTGCCTTCCTTCGGCACGACAGACCGCGCACCCAATTGTTCACGCAGGAAGCTGCTGAAACGGCCGCCGCCCTCATCGGCGGCACCCGCGTTGCGCGCCGCTGACAGGGCTGCACGAGAGGCTCCGGGGAATTGGTCGGCCAGTTCTGCCTGCGTTGCCACACCTTCGTCCGCGACCGAGGACAATGCCTCCGGAATGCTGCCGGTAGACTGCCGCAATTGCGCCGCCGCATCGGCGAAGGGCGTCCCGTCTGTCAAAGCGCTGGAAATTTGCGCCAAGGCCGCGCGCGCCTGTGTCAGCTGCGCGGTCTGATTGGCAGATTCTTCCATTTCAGTGGCATCCGCCAGCATGGATTCGATCTCTTCGCGCTGCGTCTGTATGGCGGCGCGCATCGCGTCAAGTTCGCGTTCATAGGCCTCAATCGCTTCAGGAGAGACGCTTTCCTCGACAGGACGTTTTTCCAGGGCGGTCAAACGTCCGTCCAGTGCCTCCACATTGCCGGTCAGCCCGTCAAGCCGCTGGCTGGCGTCATTCGCGGTCGCAGCGGCGTCGCTGGCCTGGGATGACAGGGCATCCACGTCAATTCCGCTTACGCTTTGCTCCACCGCAGCGGTTCGCGTATCCAGATCGGCAATCGCCGCGCCATGCGCTTCCAGCGTCGCCAGCGTATCGACGACAAACGGATCTTCAGCCGTTTGCACACCCGGAAAGGGCCAGCCGTCCGGCACCACATATCGCGCTGCGACAAAACCGATGATCGCGGCAGCGACACCACCCAACAGCAGCGGCAAGAAACCCGCTTTCTTCACGATGGTCTGCGTGACCTGAGGCACGGGCGCCGACGTGTCGGCGTAAGACGTATCGGTCGCAGGGCCAGCCTGGCTCGACGCGCCTGCAAACCCTTCGGCCTGCGGGGGTTCGGGGGCTTCGAAAGGCGTGGGATCGTAGGTGTCATCCGGCTCTTCCAGAGGGTCTTCGTCGAACGCGCCTTCGGACCGGTCAAAGTCATTATCGGTCAGTTCGACCTCGCCAAGGTCTTCATCCGCGTCGGGCACGGCTTCCACGGCAGCAACGCCATCGTCGCCCTCGACCACCTCGGCATCCGTCAGTTCGGCGGCGTCTGCGGCTTCGTCTCCGGGAACGGCTTCTACCGCCGAGGCCCCTTCAGCCAAATCCTCATCAACTGGTGGCTCTGACCCGGTGGAGGCGTCCTCCACCACGGCGGCATCCTTTATTTCGTCGACGTCCGAAGATTTATTGATCTTGTCCGACCCGCCCGATTTTTCATCGTCTGCCACGTGTTGCCACCTTTTCGATTCACGTTTCCCAAAAGGGAGTTGCACAGTTTAGCTTACTGTGCGTCTTCCCTCCCCTCAACCCACCTGTCTGCGTCCAACAGTCTCTGCACCGTGCGGCGCATGGAATCCGCGCTTGGATGCGCCGCAATATCAACCCTTTGGACTGCGATCTGTTCCAAGGATTCCGCGACTGCATCGCTCATTGCGACGACGGCCACGGGTGCCGCAATTACGGCCTGCGCTTGAAACAGCGTCGCGGATCGTGGCGAAAACAAAGGCGCAATCACCGGTCGGTTGCCACACAACACTGAGATCGCATCCTTGTTCAGAGACATCGCTTTCTGATCGTAAAGAACCACCGCTTGCGTGTCTATCCCGGCTGCAACAAGCGCGTCTGCGACACCCCCCCGTGCATGTCTGCCCCGCGCATGAACCAGCGGCACAGTCGGGGCCGCCCGTATTATCATGGGAATCATGTCTGCCGCCGTTCCCTGCGCGCAGATGGGATCAAAGCCAAGGGCCCGCGCCGCACGGCCGGTCGCCTCGCCGACCGCAAAACAAGGCTGATGAACCTGGCCGCCAAGCGCCTGCCATGCTCTCACACCGTTGATTGAGGTGAAGATCACCCCGCAATCCGAGGCAATGTGCGGCAGGTTTTCAGCGACCTGCACGTCGAATAGCGGCGAAATGACCACATCGAAGCAACCCCGAAGAGTGTCGGCGAAAGCGCGCGAGTCCGGCTCGGGTCTTGTCATCAAAAGAACAGGCTGGTGCCGGGACATGCAAACACCGGGATTGTGAGAAACAGACCAGAGTGTTACCTGCCATTTGGCGTGCAAGCAACGGCTAGGCATATGACAGACCGTCTGACCATCCTTGGAATTGAAAGCAGCTGCGATGATACGGCGGCCGCTGTTCTGCGGCATGAGCCGGGCAAGCCTGCGCGAATCCTGTCGTCTGTGGTCATGGGACAAGAGGCGCTGCATCGTGATTTCGGCGGTGTGGTGCCGGAAATCGCTGCGCGCGCCCATGCGGTCAAGCTGGATGGCTGCGTGACCGACGCGCTGAGCGAAGCGGACGTGTCCCTGACCGATATTGACGCCATCGCCGTGACCGCCGGGCCGGGGCTGATTGGCGGCGTCTTGTCGGGCGTAATGCTGGCCAAGGGTCTGTCGGCGGGCTTGGGCAGGCCGCTTGTCGGCGTGAACCATCTTGCAGGCCACGCGCTGACACCTCGGCTGACAGACGGGCTGGCCTATCCCTACCTGATGCTTTTGGTTTCCGGTGGGCACTGCCAGTTCCTGATCGTGCGCGGGCCAGATAGCTTTTCCCGTTTGGGCGGTACGATTGACGATGCGCCGGGCGAGGCATTCGACAAAACCGCCCGCTTGCTGGCGTTGCCGCAACCCGGTGGACCCTCGGTTGAGAAATCAGCGCGCGACGGCGACCCAAAGCGATTTGCCTTTCCCCGGCCCTTGCTGGACCGACCGGGCTGCGACATGTCTTTCTCGGGCCTGAAAACCGCATTGCTGCGCCAAAGGGATCAGCTTGTTGCTGCCGAAGGTGGGCTGAGGCAGGCAGATCGTGCCGACATTTGTGCCGGGTTTCAGGCAGCGATCTGTGATGTGATGACCGAAAAGGCGCGCCGCGCATTGGATCTGTATCTGACCGAAGCGCCAGCGGTGCCGGCCTTCGCCATTGCGGGCGGCGTTGCGGCAAATCAGGCGATACGCGCCGGATTAGAGACGCTTTGTGCGGAACGCGACGTGCAGTTTGTCGCGCCGCCGCTACGCTTGTGTACCGACAATGCCGCGATGATTGCCTATGCCGGGCTGGAGCTGTTCCTTGCGGGCCATGAGGACGACATGACGCTGGCCGCCCGTCCGCGTTGGCCGCTGGACAAGCTTGCCGCGCCGCTTGTGGGCAGCGGACGCAAAGGGGCCAAGGCATGAGCGTCGGTATCCTTGGCGCGGGCGCCTTCGGGACCGCGCTTGCAATCTCTATCGCGTCGGGGCGTACGACCGTGCAGCTTTGGGGTCGGTCTGCCGATGACATGGCCGAGCAGGCCAGGCAGCGACGAAACCCGCGCTATCTGCCCGATGCCGCCTATCCCGACACATTGCACCCGACCGCCGATCTGGCAGAGGCGCTGGGGTGCGAGGTTCTGCTTCTGGCCGTACCCATGCAGAGATTGCGCGACGTGCTGCGCGGGCTGGACCTGCCGCCCCATCTGCCCCTGGTCGCGTGTTGCAAGGGGATTGAACTTGCCACCGGGCTTGGCCCTGTGCGGCTGATCTCATCGCTGAAACCCAACCCGGCGGCAATTCTGACCGGCCCCAGTTTCGCGCAGGACATTGCGAAAGGGCTGCCCACAGCCCTGACCCTGGCCTGCGCCGACCCGTTGGTGGGAACGGCGCTGCAACACAAGCTATCGACCGCCAATATCAGGGTGTACTACATCTCGGATACGCTAGGGGCAGAGCTGGGCGGCGCATTGAAGAACGTCATGGCGATCGCATGTGGCGCCGCAATCGGAGCCGGGCTGGGCGACAGTGCCCGCGCCGCCTTGCTGACGCGCGGTTTTGCCGAAATGCAGCGAATGGCGCATCACATGGGCGCGCGCGCGGAAACGCTTGCAGGCCTGTCCGGACTCGGCGATCTTGCACTGACCTGCACGTCAGAGCTTTCGCGGAACTTCAGGCTGGGCCTGACTCTGGGACGCGGCGAAAGCTTCGACAAGGGCGTCACTGTGGAAGGAGCCGCGACGGCGCGTGCAACGCTGGACCAGGCAAAGACCCACGGCATAGACATGCCGATCACGCAAACCGTTGTTCGACTGCTGGACGGCACGGATTTACACAAGGCCATGGACGACCTGCTGTCCCGGCCGCTTAAAGAGGAATAGGACATGCTTGTTGCCCTGATCGCCCGCGACAAACCCGGTGCCCTGCAAACCCGCAAGGACAACCGCCAAAAGCATCTCGACTACATCGACGCGACGGGTGTCGTGACGCAGGCGGGCCCGCTGCTTGACGATGCGGGAGAGATGACCGGCTCGCTTGTCATTCTGGACGTGCCTGACATGGACGCGGCAAAATCCTGGGCCGCCGGCGATCCATATGCCGCCGCTGACCTGTTTGAATCCGTCGACCTGATCCAATGGAACCGGGTGATCGCATGAGATACTGGCTGTTCAAATCAGAGCCATCGACATGGGGCTGGGATGACCAACTGGCCAAGGGCGATACGGGCGAGGAATGGGACGGCGTGCGGAACTATCAGGCGCGCAACTTCATGCGCGAGATGGCGGTGGGGGATCGCGGGTTTTTCTACCACAGCCAGAAAGAGCGGGCGCTGGTCGGCATTGTCGAGGTGATCGCCGAAGCCCACCCTGACAGCACCACGGAGGATGACCGTTGGGAATGTGTGGACATCAAGGCGGTGAAATCACTGCCGCGCGCCGTAACCCTGGACGAGATCAAGCAAGATCCGCGTCTGGCCGATATGGTGCTGGTCAAGAATTCGCGCCTGTCCGTGCAGCCCGTTACGCCAATGGAATGGCAGATCCTCTGCGAGCTTGCAGGAGCCGAGTCGTGAACCGCCAGAAGAGCCAGACCGGACGCATACGAAGATCAAACCCGTTGCACAGTTTGTGCCGAACCGACCGCACCTGACGCTGGTAGCTCGGCGGGCCGTCATCCTTCAGATACTTCCTGATCGTGTTCCGCGAAAATCCCGTCGCCCGCGCAACAGACCGGATGCTGCGCCCCTCAACCAATAGCCACCGCCGGATCTTCGACACGCTTTTCATAAATAGCAGGTGGGTCAATTTTACGCGCTCATAATTCACCCAACTGGGTCAATCTTGCATGCCGATTCACACATGTCAGACACTTTGCGCAGGTGTCTTGCTTCTGGTTTCAAGTTGCCGGCATGTAAACGAAGCATGCAATCAACACGGGCGCATTTATGACTTTCCTTAACGATCTTACATTACAGCAAATCGTGACAAGAGGTCTGGCTTATATGCTGTTTTCCAGCGTCTATCTTTTTGTCCTCCGGGTCGTTAACCATATTGGTGGCAATAGATCGTATAATGGCGGCTCTTTGGCGGCTTGGGGCCTGCTAATGGCTATTTTGTTTCGCGCTGGTTGGGTTGTGGTGCCGTCACATGGCGCGGCAAACATATGGGCGCGTGTACGGCAGGCGTTGGCACCGCTGATCGCCAGCGCATGCCTTTTAGCCATCATCCCGTTGATCGATCTGTTGCGCCCCCTAGCCTATAGAGAATTAAACCCAAGCTTGGGCCAGTTTTTGAATATTCTGTTCAATCAAATACAGGATATTTCTGTTGGTTCAGCAATCCTGTGCTTGCTTCCCTGGCCAGGCTTGCCCGGAGCGCAGATCGTACTGGCCATGAAGCAAGCCTGGGTGCCCCGGTTCCGAACCCTGGAATGGCCTGCCACCCTCGTGTTGATCGCCATCATGTTAAGCGTGTTTGACCCCGCCTGGCTGCAAGGCCTTCTTTCGGGACTATCATTTACCCGATGACGGTTTTTCACCCTCCGGGCATGCCCGCAAAACCGAATTCATCCATAAGTGCCGCTATGGTTTCGTCCTGAATCAAGGCATCAATCGCTGAATCGATCTGATTGCGCAGGAAGCTGTCGCGCGATGAAACCAACCCACCGACACGCACTGTCGCCACCTGTATTGGATCAGGCGCGATAATTTTGACATCCCCCCCGCCGGGTTCCTCTGCCAACAGCTGCTGCAACATTGGCTGCCACAACAACATTCCTGAAAGTTGCCCGTCGCGCAGGCGCCTGAGCATCAACGATTTGTCGGCATAAGGAAGTCGCTTCCACCGCTGCCCCTCTGGGCGTTGGCCCATCGCGGTGATAAACGCCCATTCGCCGGACGATCCCAATGCAGTTCCGATAAAGTGCTCTTTTGGAATATCCGCAAGGGTTTCATATCTGGGGTCCAACACCGCCAAGACATAGGGCACCGTGGCATAAACACGGGTCGGGCTGACCCAATCGGGATAGAGGTTTCCAGTCTGCAGAGACATCCCCATAACGAGGTCGCAGTTCTTGTTCATCCGGATTTGGAGCTCTTCAAGAAACCCACCACCACTGATTGGAAATCCACCCGGAGATTGATCGAACACCACATCAAGAAACAGTGCCTTGCCGATTTCCTCGGCCACCGCCCGATCAAATGGTGCCCCAACGGCGGCATCATCCACACAAACCCGGATTTTGTCACCTTGGATCTTGCGCGTGTTATCAAGATACATCTGTGGCGCATCTTGTCCCCGCGCTGGCACGCAATTCAACGCAAATACCAAAGCCAAGAGAGAACGAAAAATCATCTCAATTTCTCCGGTTCAAACGTGAGAAAGGAGCCAGAACGGCACCTTTCTCTCTCGTAGGTCGTGTCGAGGTGATACCTTAGCCGTCCGACTTTGGCAGTTTGAACACGAAAATCGAGTTGCCTGCACCACTTGGTAGCGGCACTTCTGGAAACATCGACGCTGCGCTTGATGCAGCTGCGCTATATCCTGTTGGAACAACGAGATACTGTTCTCCGTCCACTTCGAATGTGGAAGGCGAACCGCCGATAGGCGCGTTCAGGCGCTGGCTCCAAAGAACCTCACCTGTGGTATCATCCCACGCTTTGATATAGCGCCCAGCGTCGCCACCGAACACTAGACCGCCCGCCGTCGCAATCACTGACGACGTTGGGATTGTCCGCTGACGGTGCTGCCAGGCATGGGTGCCTTGCTCTGGGTTAACCGAAATGGCATCCACAAGACCGGCCTGATCGATACCTTCGGGCAGAACTCGCGGACCGAATTTCAATGAACCGGTGGAGTTACCAGCGGTAAATTCGGTCTGAATGGGTGTCGTGGTGTTACATGCTTCGGTCAAAGGCACATAAAAGCTGCCAGTACGCGGCGAGTAAGCACCTGCCTGCCACAGCTTGCCACCGGAAACCGATACGCAGGCCAAGTGGGACTCACCGACCGCTGAGGACACGAGATCTTCGTTGATGTGAACTTTGCCGTCGTCGTCAATCTTGGTCACAACATTCTGGTAAACGGTTTCAAGCGACCACAGGTATTCTCCTGTGTCCCGATCCAACGCAAAAGCGATACCGTTTTTACCCGGAACGGACACAACCATCTTGTGCTTTTTGCCGTCGACTTCCTGATCAACCAGTACACGCTCAAACGGGCTGTCGAGATCCCAGTTGTCGCGTGGCAAGTGCTGGAAGTACCACTTCAATTCGCCGGAATCTGCATCCAGCGCCAAGGTCGAGTTGGTATAAAGAACGTCACCGTCGCCCGAACCACGAACCAGTTCGGCATATGGTGCCGGCATCCCCACGCCCCAGAAGGTCATATTCGTTTCAGGATCATAGGACCCAACCGCCCAAGGTGTGCCACCCCAGCGGTTTTCTGGCGGCACATCCCCCCAGCTTTCGCCCTGGGCGGGATTGTTCGGATCGTCCAGCGTGTTGAAACGCCACAGTTCTTCACCGGTTTCCGCGTCATGCGCAGCGATGAAACAACCACCCGCCGTACCCGCAATGGAGCAACCCGAAATCGCCGAGATTACTTTGCCGTTCACAACCAGCGGGCCAACAGTGTAGCTGTAACCTTTGGAGTTATCGAACGCTTGGGTTTCCCAAACAGTTTTGCCAGTGGTCGCTTCCAGCGCAACAATCTTGGCGTCTACGGTGGTCAGATAAACCTTGTCTTCATACAGCGCTATAGAGTTTTTCTGTCGACGTGACTGATAATTCAGGTAGCCCCAGCTTTTGGGAACTTCGGCCAGCGCGTGGCGGTATTCCCACAACAAATCGCCGCTTTTGGCATCTAGCGCCTGAACGATCGAATTGTTGGTGTTGATGAACATGATGCCATCGTGTTCCAGCGCGGTGGTCTGTTGCAAACCAACGTCGGCCATCGGCCAAGCCCAGGCAAGCTCAAGATCGGCAACAGTATCTTTGTTGATCGTGTCCAGATTGCTGTAACCGTGGTTATCAATCGTGCCGCGCCACATCAGCCAATCGCCGGCTGGCGGGTTCATAATCATTTCGTCGGTGACGGGCGAGTAAACGCGCTCATCGTCTTGCGCGAAAACGGGGCTGGCAAACGCCAGTCCGGCGCTCAGCGTAAGGATCGACGGCTTCAGATAGAATTGCATGGAATACCTTCCCAGAGTCGTTTGATTTGTTTCACATCACGTCAGGCAATGTCGGAAATTCTTACTGCTCAACGCTTGGCAGTTCATTGCCCCAGGTATACGCCTGTGGCACTCCATTCCCCGTCGCCTCCCCGTCCGAAGAACCTGCGAACATATCGCTGCCCGGCAGTGGCTTTCCCCAAGTGTACGCTTGCGGCACTGAAACGGCTGAATCCGCATTGGTGGCTTCAGAAACGTTGGTGGTTGCCGCAACAGATGTCACTGCGACAAGGT
This sequence comes from Primorskyibacter flagellatus, assembly GCF_900176485.1. Lineage (GTDB taxonomy): Bacteria > Pseudomonadota > Alphaproteobacteria > Rhodobacterales > Rhodobacteraceae > Primorskyibacter > Primorskyibacter flagellatus. The sequence continues at coordinate 36,248 of NZ_FWYD01000005.1, read as the reverse complement.
CGATGGAGTCCAAGACCTCATAGTCCACAACCAACGCATCTTCGCCCGGCTGCGCGCCGTTATGGGCAAGAATATAGGCCATAATTGCGAGGTATTGATCCTCGGGCAGTTCTCCGGGGGCTTGGGGCGGCATTGACACCGAGATCATATCATACAGCCCTCCTGCCGTGCTGAAGTTTTGCATGGTTTCCGCGCTCAGAGCTGGGGCTTCTTTACCTTCTAGGTCAGTGCCGTGGCATTGAGAGCATTGCGCCCCATAGAGTGCTTTGCCCCTGTCCGCCTGTTCCTGGGTGAAGCCTGCCGCATTGGCCACTATGGGGACGATTGCTGCAATCAAAGCGCAGATTACCAGCTTACAAGATCGTGTTGTATTCAATTGGTCCTCCATATCATCAACCAATGTCCTCGACAGAAGAACGCCAGAACGAGAGCGTTCTGGAAATGCCGACTTCCCGTTGCCGGAAGGTCGTTGGCCTATCATGAATCACGCTCCGCATGGTGACAATGCCGTGATGTGAATATGATACATTGGTTTTTCGGATAGTCGGCACTCAGTCAGCGGCGGGCAGACCATATTCTGATCTGAGGTCGTCCAGTCGTCCGTCCTCGTCCATATCGGAAAGGGCATGTGCGAAGGCGCGGCGCAACTCGACATCGCCCTTCCAGAACCCAAGCGCAAAGGACTGCCGCGTGACACCTTCAGCCTTGAACCACCCGGAGGTCAGGTCAGTGCGATCTTGGGCCAACCGATCTGCGATCCCCTTATCGGCCAATCCGATCCGCGCGCGCCCCGTTGTAAGTGCTGCTATCAAAGCTGCCTCGTCACGGACCAGCACGACATCAGCCTTTTCGGCTCGCAAAATCTGGCTTAGCGCCAAGCGATCCAACCCTGGAGCAGGCAGAACAGCAACGCTCTCTCTCGGCTCTGGCACTAGGGTATTAGGCCGGATAACGCCCCAGCCCATTTGGACATCTGTGGGAAGCGTCTGCAAAAACCCACGGGTTTCCTCTGAATCCACGATACCGCCTGCGATCACATCGCACTGACTTCGGCTCAGCCGCCAGTTGCGCGGATTGAAATCGGCCCCCATCGCCGAAACGACCCGCGTTTTCAATGTGATCCCCATGCTTTCGCTCAACTCCAGCATCAGCGCCACATCAAATCCGGGATATGTTGGATCGCCGGTGACCAAGGGGGGACGGCTTGGCGGAATACACACGCGCAACGTGCCGCGCCTTTGTATCTCTGACAAGGATGTATCCGCAGGAACGTAGGATAGCCCGAACATCAATAGCGACACCACCGCAACGTTTATCACCACAGGACGCCACCGGAACGGGCTGTGAAAACGCGGTGCCATCAGGTGCGGCGAAATTCGAATAATGCCACCTGAAAAAAGACCAACCCAAGCAAAAGGATAAGTGTTGGTCCGATGTGGGCAGGAAACTGATTGAATCCGATCAATATGCCACGCAGGAAATCCACCGCATAAGTAATCGGATTGATGCGCATCGCCGCAACCAACCATTCAGGATAAACTATGATTGATTGTGTTCGACTAAGACTTGGATCAAGCGGAAAAACAGAGCTTGAGGTAAAATACAGCGGCAGGATCAGAGTGTTGGAGAACACACCGAACCCCTCGAAATTACGCACCCGGTTGGCAAGGATCACGCCAAATGCGGTCAAAGTGAAACTAAGGCAGAACATTGCCAGCAGGGCCAACGCAATCTGCCCCGGCATCAGCGAAATATCCGCAAATCGCGCAAGAATCAAAACGATCGACCCATGCACGGTGGCAATTGTGCTGCCACCCAGAATCTTGGCCAACAGGATCAAAGGGGTCGGCAGGGGCGACACTAGAATTTCCCGCAAAAACCCAAATTGCCGGTCCCATATGACAGACACCGCGAACAGGATCGATGTGTACATAATGTTGAGGACAATCACCGCAGGAAACAGAAACTGCACATAGGTATACGGCAGAACGACCCGAACTTCACCATAGACTTCGCCGCGAAAATACGGGTTCAACCCGATCCCCAGCACCAACAACCAAATCAAGGGGCGCGACACCCCCCCGATGATCTGACCGCGGTCACGCAGCGCGCGCACAACTTCGCGCAACCAGATTCCATACATTCCGCGTAGCCAAATCAATGCTGTAACACCCCATTCTCTCTGCGTCCGAAGAAGTCGGAACTGGAATCGTTCAGAACAGTCTCACGCAGCTGGCCGCATATTTGATTGCGCAATGTGTGAAATTCTGAGTGCGCCTGAAGCTGTGTGATGGATTGATCAGCCGCAAAAGGCAACAAAGCATCTTCGTGAAACCGACCGGGGCGCGGTGACGTCAGAACCAAACGATCCCCAAGGATCAGCCCCTCATCAACACTGTGCTTGCCACACAGGACAGTTGGGCAGAGCGCTGTGGTGAGCCGTATTATTTCTTCCTGCATCAATTCGCACGATTGTACATCCAGGCTGATGAGAGGCTCATCCCTCCGGATGATCGGTGCCTCGACAGCCAAGGCCAACCGCTGCTTCATACCACCTGACAATTTACCGGGATACATGGCTTCAACCGTAGACAGCCCGACCAAGCCCGACTAGCGGCGCGCTCGATTTGAAGCAAGGCAGTCACGAGGCGCGCCCTTTCTCGTTTGCACGCTCAACACGATCCCGCAGCTCGCGACCCGTCAAAGACAAGAAAACACTGGCCAATGTTGCGCTTTCGACTTCCAAGCTGCTGACATCGCGGCCAAAGGCTGCCAGAAACTGATCAATCTCGCTGTTCTTTGAAATGGGAATAGACAGGGTGTTATCGGCGGTTTGTGCCTTTGGCCAGACGCCCGTGATCCTGCCCATTGCCTCTTTGTTGCGCGGTTTCACCAAAAGACGGGTCGTGCCATGCTTTGCCTTGAGATCAAAAGGGGCACCGTTCGCGATGATTTGACCGTGATCGATGATGGACACCTGATCGAAATGTTCGACCTCTTCGGTGTAATGGGTCGTGACCAGTACCGTAAGGCCTGTGTCGCGGCTTAGTCGATCCAAATAATGCCAAATCCGATCCCGTGTTTGAGTGTCCAGCCCGGTGGTCGGTTCATCCAAGAAAAGGATGCGCGGCCTATGCAGTAGGGCGCGGGCAATCTCAAGTCGCCGCTTCATTCCGCCTGACAAACTGCGCACGACCGTGTTGCGCCAATCTGACAGCTCGACAAGGTTGAGCATCACTTCGATCTGCGCCCTGCGCGCCTTGCGCGACATTCCATAGACAAGCCCATGAAATTCCAGATTTTCTGCCACACTCAGCCGAGTATCCAGACTGCTATCCTGAAAAACTACGCCAATTTGCGCGCGTGCCACCATAGTCTGGCGCACAACATCATGCCCCGCCACGATGGCTTTGCCAGAATCGGGCGATGTCAGCCCGCACAAGATATTGACAAGAGTAGTCTTGCCGGCACCGTTCGGCCCCAGCAAGGCGGCGCGCTGCCCCTGCCCAATGGTAAGGTTGATCCCTTTGAGAACATTTCGGGAGCCAAGTTGTTTCGTGAGGTTCTCAACCGAAATCGCCGCTATCGGCATAGTATCGCCACGATATTCCCTCCACTGAGAAAATCTCTCACAATCAACAATCACATCTCAGAGACCTGCGAAACCTAAACTTACATAAGAAAACACAATAGCAGGAATTGCATCTGCTTACTCAGCAGCGGGCACGATGGAAGGCCCAACAGCCGCTGCACAAGGACCAGTCATCGAGACACGCTTAAGGTCGGCCAGCTGCCTTTCGCCTTCAAACTCGCTTCTTACGTCTTCGCACAGCCGTTTTTGAAACGCGACAAATGCTGGGATGGATTGATAATGTTTGGGGGCAACAAAGCTAACGTTGAACCGGGCACCGTCAATTTCATACATGCGGACACGGCTGCGCAACTCTTGGGGAAGACGTATAGTCAACGACAAAGGCACATGGGCCGTGGCCAAACCCGCCGCAACAAGCCGCGCAGCACCCACATTTTCGGGGCAACGAAAAAACGGCATCGCAAGCGGCAGATGGCTGCGAAACCATCCCTGAGTGTGATCTCTCCACGGTGCCAATGTGCCCAAGTCCACGTAGCGTTTCAAGGCGACATAGTTCGGCTCTTCCGGGGCTTTACAGGTACTCATAACGGATTGAATCACCTCGTGCGGGATTGCCTCGGGCACCAACCAGACGGTGCGATCGCTGAAAACCCTCGTGACGTGAAGGTTGGAATTCCTACTTTTCAAGAAGGCGTCGTTCACAATACCGCAATTGATCTGATGCATGGAAAGCATGTCCAAAACATCGGAAGAGTTTCGGCTGCCGACAAATTCCAAGCCGCCTATTTTTGGGTCCGAAACCGCCAATTCTGCCACTTTGTTAAAGAACCAAAGACGAAGCGCGTAGGGCGAGCTGAAACGCAGTTGAATGCGGTCTTGTTTAAAATGCGTGTCATGAAAAATCTCGGCAGAAGCATGTCGCTCGAGAATATCGACGGCAAACTGATACCAATATTCCCCCGGGGCCGTCAGATGAAACACCGAGCTTCGCCCGCGCACGAACAATTGAGTGTCCAGAGATTTTTCCATCTTGGCAATCTGCTGTGACAGCGTCGGTTGAGAAAGCCCCACCAAGCGTGCAGCCTGGCTGATCGAACCTGTGGTTACGACCGCCTTTAGAATTTCAAGCTGCTTTAATGTTGGAGACATTTTGATCCACATTCTGGAACTAAGATACGGTCTATAAACAGAGCTCCATCGTTGCATGGCCTGAGCGTGGTTTGATAGTGATGCGGCCCGATCACCGTAAGATGTTGTAAATGCCACACAAGCTCAATGTGAACTGTCATTACATCGTCCCGAAGGAAAATTGGCCTTGATGATGTGACGGCATCAATCTGGCAAGGTGGGTCCGCAGGAATGCACAAAGAAGGACGGTCATGCGGGAGAATGTCACCGTTGGGCGCGGTCTGACGAAGAATGCGTTCCATGTGCACGGGTCCGGTGCCTCAGCTCAGGCAATACTGCGCAAGTGATGGAACGGGATCAGGCCCTAAGAGGCAAATCGTTAACAAATCCAGGGGCACGTCAGACCATAGAAAGGGGAAGGTCAGTCGGTCTCAAGCTCCGTTTCACGGACACTGCCCTTCTGCGAAATCTTGAAAGATTCCAATTGACGGACCGTTGTGCCCGAAGGGCGTCAGCTGCGCGCGTTTCCACTAATCAGAACGCCTGCATGTTTGCCTGGCGGGTGCCGTGAAGCGCGCCTTCGAAGAAATTCGCCACGGTCGCCCGCACGGTCGCCTCCACGTTGATCTCGAGTGGAATGTTGTAGACGTATTTCCGGATGGCGATGTAAAATACCGCCCCGTGCAAGCCCCAGAAGAGCTCGATCTCATCCGCAGGGGGGGTATCTGATGGGGGCAGGGCTTCAGGCCCGCCACGAGATTCGCGTAGCTCCAGTGCTGCGGGCTCGATGATCTTTGTCCGGATGATGCCGAGATAGCGTTCGGTTAACCCATAGGATTTCAGTCCCGAAGACACGAATATCCGGACCCAGTCATAATCGAAGACCCGGTCGGCATAGGCGACGTAGAACTGTGTCAACCGCTCCTGCAGCGGGCGATCACGGTCGAGAATCAGTTGCTCCCATTCCGGGTTCCAGCGCTTCAGATAGACGTGATCGTAGACCCGCTCGATCAGCGCATCCTTGCTGTCGAAGTGGCGATAGATCACCGCGTGCGAGATCCCCATCCGCTTGGCAAGCTCGCGCGTCTGGCCCTCGAAGCCGGATTCCGCGAAGAACCGGACAGCCTCCTCAACGATCAGTTTTTCGCGCTCTGCGGCGCGCATGTTTTTGCGGCGCGGACGCCCGGTATTGGACTTTGAGTCTGACATCTTGCGGCCCCCTTTTTGATGGAATGATAGCGGAATTCAAAAAAGTAACCAAGTGGTCATTTTCTCTTGACCTGCGTTCAGCGCGGTGCTTTAGATAAGTGACCAATCGGTCATTTATGTTCAGGGAGCTTTCGACCGGAGAGGGGGGGGGAAGTGAAACTACCAGCGTTCGAATACCTGCGTGCGCGCAGCCCGGAAGAGGCTTGGCAACTCCATTCAGAAGTCGAGGGTGATGCGGTCTACCTGTCGGGAGGGCACAGTGTGGTGCCGTCCATGGCGCTGCGCCTTCAGGCACCTTCCCGGCTAATCGACATCTCTGGGATTGCTGATCTTCACGGTGTCGTGGCGCAGGACAACGCGCTGCGCATCGGCGCAATGACCCGCCACGCCGAGGTGATGGACAACCCGCTTGTCGCGCGCCATGCGCCGCTACTCGCGCTGGCCGCGCCGCATGTGGCGCATCCCGCGATCCGCAACCGTGGCACCCTCGGCGGCAATCTGGCGCTGGCCGATCCGGCGTCGGAGTTTCCCGCGGCGGTGCTGGCCCTGCGCGCTGAGATCGAGATCATCGGCCCCGAAGGCAGCAGACATGTCCCGGCCGATGAGTTCTTCCTCGATCTCTACGAGACCGCTCTCGCCCCTGGCGAGATCCTGACCGCGGTACACGTCCCCCTGCCGCCCGCCAGCCGTGTCTTTGCCTTTGACGAGATTGCGCGGCGCCGGGGCGATTACGCCATGGTCGGTGCCGCGGCCCAGGCCGATTTGGAGAAAGGCATGATTGTCGATGCCTCGATCGCGTTTTTCTCGGTGGGGTTCACTCCGGTGCGGGCCAAGGCGGCGCAGGCGGCGCTGATCGGCGCGCCGCTGTCGCGCGAGAGCGTTGCACGCGCTCAGGCCAGCCTGGCCGAAGACCTCGATCCGCCGGATGATCCGGGCTTTCCCGCTCACCGTCGCCTGCAGCTTGCACGCGTCCTTCTGGGGCGGGTTCTGAACCAGATGGAGACCCGGCCATGAAGGTCCTCGTGAACACCAAAGTCAACGGCACTCCGGTGCAAGAGGCAGTGACGCCGCGCAGCAGCCTTGCGGATTTCCTGCGCGATGATCTGGGCCTCACAGGCACCCATCTGGGCTGCGAGATGGGTGCCTGTGGTGCCTGTCTGGTGCTGCTCGACGGCGCGCCGGTACATGCCTGCCTCGTGCTGGCGGTACAGGCCGAGGGCGGCACGGTCGAGACCGTCGAAGGGCTGACCGAAACCGGGGCGGTCGCCGACCTTCAGGAGAATTTCCACGACCGCAACGCGCTGCAATGCGGCTATTGCACCAGCGGCATGCTGATGAGCGCGCAGGCGCTGCTGGCGCGCAACGCGGCACCCTCGCGCGACGAGATCCGCGACGCGCTCTCGGGAAATTACTGCCGCTGCACCGGCTACGAGGCGATTGTCGATGCCATCGCCGCCACCGGCAGAGCGCGGGCCGCGGCGACAGAGTCGGCACAGGCCGCGTCGGCAAATACGGAGGCGGCGGAATGACCCTGCATATCGGCCAGCCCCAGCGCCGCGAAAACGCCCGCCGCCATCTTGCCGGGCGCGGGCGCTTTGTCAGTGATCTTGCGCTGCCGCGGATGCTGCACGCGGTCTTCGTGCGCAGCCCCATGGCCAAGGGCCGGATCCTCGATATCGACACCGAGGCGGCGTCGCTTTGCCCCGGCGTCCTGCGGATCTTTACCGCTGCGGATCTGAACCCCCGCTGCCAGCCTTGGGTCGGCACATTGGATCACTTCGCGGGAATGCAGAGCCCGCCGATGAACATTCTCGCCGAGGACGAGGTGCTCTGGGCCGGTCACCCGGTCGCGATGATCCTGGCGCACAGCCGAGCCGAGGCCGAGGATGCCGCCGATCAGGTTCTGGTGGATATCGAGGACGCGGAGCCGGTGACCGGCGGCGCCCCGGTGCTGCTGCCCGGTGCCCCGCGGGCCAATGAGGCCGCCGACAGCAACCTGTGCTACGAGACGCTGCTCGAAACGCCGGATGTGGACCGGGCCTTTGCAGAGGCGGCGCATGTGGTCGAGGCCGCGTTCACCTTCGGGCGACATACCGCGGTGACCCTCGAGCCGCGCGCGGTGGTGGCGGATTACGATCCCGCCAGCGGGGCGCTGACGGTGCATCACGGCACCCAGACCCCCTATCAGTTTCAGGATGTCTACGCTCGGCATTTCGGGCTGCCGGAAGGCAAGGTCCGGGTCATCGCGCCGGATGTGGGCGGCTCCTTCGGGATGAAGCTGCATGTCTACAACGAAGAGATGGGTGCCGTCGCCGCCAGCCTGATCCTCGGGCGGCCGGTGCGCTATGTGGCGGACCGGCTGGAAAGCTTTGTCTCGGACATCCACGCGCGCGACCATGACGTGCACGGCCGGATGGCGGTGGCGGCGGATGGCACAATCCTTGCGATGGAGGTCGACGACCTGACCCGGATCGGCGCGGTCTCGGCCTATCCGCGCACCAGTGCCGCCGAGGGCAATCAGGTGATCCGTCTGATGGGCGCGCCCTACCGGATGCCCGACTATCGCGGGAAGCTCTCGGTCGCCTTTCAGAACAAGGTGCAGACCAGCCAGTACCGCGCGGTGGGCCATCCGATCGCCTGTGCCGTCACCGAGGCGCTGGTCGAGCGCGCGGCAGAGGCCACCGGCTGCGACCCGTTCGAGATCCGCGCCCGCAACCTCATCGCCGACGACGCATATCCGCATGTCTCGGCAACCGGCTACCAGTTCGAGAAGCTGTCGCATCAGGCTTGTCTTGCCCGCCTACGCGAGATGATGGACCCCGACGCACTGCGCGTCGAACAGGCTGCCCTGCGCACCCGCGGCATCTATCGCGGCTTCGGCATCGCCTCTTTCGTCGAGATCACCAACCCCGGCGCGACCTTCTACGGCATCGGCGGGGCGCGGATCTCGGCGCAAGACGGGGCGGTGGTGCGGATGCTGCCCTCGGGTGACATCCATTGCGCGATCTCCGTGACCGAACAGGGGCAGGGCACTGAAACGATCATCGCGCAGGTCGTGGCCGACCAGCTTGGTGTTGCCCCCGAGCGGGTGAGTGTCACCACCGGCGATACCGCGACCACGCCAAGCGGCGGTGCCAACTGGGCCTGCCGCGGTGCCGGTATCGGCGGCGAAACCGCGCTGCGTGCGGGACGGCAACTGCGTGACCGCATCCTGACGCTGGCCGGTGCTCTGGTGCAGGCCGACCCGGCAACCTTGCGGTTGGCCGGGGGTGCCGTGGTCGATGCCGCCAGCGGCGCACCGCGCATCGCGCTGGAGGAAATCGGCCGGATCGCCACCTACCGTCCCGACACGCTGCCCCACGGGGTCGACCATTCCCTGACCGTGGCGCACCACTTCGCGCCCGTGGGGTATCCGTTCGATTTCACCAACGGCATTCAGGGAAGCCTCGTCGAGGTGGATACGGAAACCGGGCTCGTGAAGCTGTTGAAGCACTGGGTGGTCGAGGACTGCGGCCGCATCATCAACCCGCTGCTGGTCGACGAACAGATCCGCGGTGGCGTGGTGCAGGGGCTCGGCCCTGCCTTCTTCGAGGAATGCCAGTATGACGTGGACGGGCAGCTGACCAATGGCTCGCTGGCCGATTACCTCGTCCCGATGGCGGTGGAGATGCCGGATATCGAGATCGCCCATATAGAGACGCCGACGCAGGACACCATCCTGGGTGCCAAGGGCGTCGGAGAAGCCGGCACTGCCGCCGCCGGGGCCGCCGCGATGAACGCGGTGAACGACGCCCTGCGCCCCTTCGGTGCTTGTCTCACCCAGACCCCGATGACCCCGCTGCGCATACTTGATGCGCTTGATGCAGCTCTAAAGGAAAGGACCGCCCCATGAAGCTCGAAGGAGAGCAGTTTCTCGACGCCGACCCGATGACCGTCTGGGCCGCGCTCTTCGACCGGGAGGTGCTGGCCGCGGCCATTCCGGGCTGTGAAAGCCTCGATCAGACCAGTGATACCGAATTCGCCGCTGTGGTGAAGCTGAAGGTCGGCCCCGTCTCGGCCCGATTCAAGGGCGACGTGGTGCTCAGCGACATCGTGCCGGGGCACTCCTGTACGCTGTCCGGCAAGGGCTCGGGCGGGATTGCCGGATTTGCCAAGGGGGCGGCACAGGTCACGCTGACACCCGAAGGCGCGGGCGTGCGCCTGCGGTATGACGCGGATGTCGCGGTGGGCGGCAAGCTGGCCGCGCTCGGCAGTCGGCTTATCAAATCCACGGCGCAGAAGCTGACCGACGCCTTTTTCACCAACCTGTCCGAGATTCTGGCGGTACCGGAAACCGCCGGACCGGTATGAACCGCGCGCGCAGGGCGGTAGCAGCATGCGCTGCGGGACACTGCGCAGAACAAGACACATCCTTGGGAGGAGGACACCAATGACCACAACACGCAGAGCCTTTCTGGCCACCACATCGGCGGCGCTTGCCATGCCGTTCCTGAACACGCGCAGCATCGCGGCTGAAAATATCTCGATCCAGATCGGATCGAGCCACCCGACCAACAATATCTGGGTCTACGCCATGCAGAACGCCCTGCAACCGGCGCTGGACAAGCTGCTGGCGGATGCCGGTGGCGACTATACTGTGAGCTGGAACGAGAATTACGGCGGCACGCTCTACAAGTTCAAGGACACGCGCGCGGCGGTGCGTGACGGCATTGTCGATGTCGGCATGGTGGGCACGGTCTGGGAAGGCTCGGCCATGCCGCTCCAGAACGTGACCTATTTTACGCCCTTCGCCAATGCCGACCACAATGTCACCATCGACATTTTCGACAAGCTGACCGAAGAGCTGCCCGAGCTGCGCGCCGGCTGGACCGATCAGAACATGGTGCACCTGTCCTCGCTGGTGACCGACAGCTACGATGTTTATGCAACCTTCCCGATCACCTCGGTTGATGACATCGCCAACCGCCGCCTGAATGCGCCGGGCACCTCGGCCAACTGGCTGGCGGGCACCGGCTGTTCGCCGGTCGATGGCGCGCTGACCACCTATTACACCGATATTCAGACCGGTGTGTCCGAGGGAACGCTGTCGTTTGCCACCGGCATCCAGCCGACCCGGGTCTACGAGGTGGCGCCACATCTGTCGCGGGTGGGCTTCGGGTCGATGTATTTCGGCGGCATCGCCGTGAACAAACGCTTTTTCGACCGTGCGCCCGCGCCTGTACAGGCGGCCCTGAAAGAGGCCGGGCGGATCACCTCGCGCGCCCATGGGGAGTATATCACCAAGCGGGCGACCGAAGCGATGACCGAGATGAAAGCCGCCGGACTACAGGTGACCGAGATGGCCAGCGCCGAGCGCGCACGCTGGGCAGCCGCGCTGCCGAATGTCACCAAACCTTGGCTGGATGCCAATGGCGCTCCGGCGGCCACGGTGCTCGAGGCCTATTTTGCCGAACTCGAGACCCGCGGCATCACCCCGGCGCGGGATTGGTCCGCCGGGCTCTGAGCCCGCCGCCACAACCGAACGAGCGTCACGAGGGAGACCGCATGCAACGCGCCACATCATCCGTTCCCGGCCTGCCTGCGCTGCGGCGCGGGCTGGCCTTGACCCTGAACGCCATGGCGGCGGTCGGCACCCTGTGGATCTTCGGGATCATGATGCTGATCGTCGCCGACGTGATCAGCCGCAACCTCTTGGCCGCGCCGATCATCGGCGTGGCCGAAATTTCGGCCCGCTCGGTCGGAGCCATTGTCTTTCTGCTGCTGCCCCCAGCGGCGCTGAACGGCACGCTGATCCGGTCGGATTTCCTATTGCGCGGGATCGAGCGGCTGTCGCCGCGCGCCCTTCATCTGCTGGACACCCTGTTCGCGCTGGCCGGGGCGGGGATTTTCGCGCTGGTGGCAATCGCCGCCTTGCCCGACACCCATGACGCCTGGGTCAGTTCGGACTTCTTCGGAGTGCGCGGGGTCTGGACGCTGCCGACCGTGCCCTTTCACCTGCTGGTGGTGATCGGCGGGGCCGCCACGAGCCTTGCCTTCATCGTCGTTGCCGCGGACTGCGCCGCGAAAATCCGTATGCCCCGGAGGCCGCTGCCATGAGCAATATCACTATCGGATTGATCCTCATAGGCGTGCTCTTTGCCTTGGTCCTGCTCGGGATGAGGATCGCCATCGCGCTGATGGTCGTGGCCTTCGCCGGCGTCTGGATCATGCGCGACAACTTCGACCTGTCGATGCGGCTGATGTCGATCGCCACCTATAATGGCGTGGCCAGCTATCTCTTTGCCACCATTCCCCTGTTCGTGCTGATGGGCCATCTGGTCAGCATCTCGAATGTCGGCAAGGACACCTTCGATGTGGCCGAAGCCGGGCTGCGGCGTCTGCTGGGCGGGCTGGGCATCGCCACGGTGGCGGCAAATACCGTCTTTGCCGCCGTCACCGGTGTATCGATCGCCTCGGCAGCGGTGTTTACCAAGGTCGCGGTGCCGGAGATGACCCGCCACGGCTATGCCCCATCCTTTTCCGCCGGGACGGTTGCCGGCAGTTCGGTGCTGGGCATGTTGATCCCGCCGAGCCTGCTGCTGATCATCTATGGCGTACTGGCCGAGCAATCCATCGGGCGGATGTTCATTGCCGGCCTCGTGCCAGGCGCACTGCTGGCTGGCGGCTTCGTTCTGTGGATCCTGTTCGCGGCGAAATTCACGCCGGGGCTGGTCTTTGCCAAGCAGGACGCCCCGGGCCGGCAGGACCGAGAGAGCTATCCGCAGATGACGCTGCCTGAGATCCTGCGCAAGATCACCCCCATCATCGTGCTGGTCACCTTCGTGCTGGGCGGGCTCTACAGCGGCTTTTTCACCCCCACCGAGGCCGGCGGCGTCGGCGCCTTTGCCGCACTTGTGATTGCGGTGTTGCGCCGCAGCCTCGACCTGCGGCGCTGCTGGGCCGTTTTGAGCGAGACCGGCACGATCTCAGTAGGCATCCTGGCGCTGCTGGTTGCTGCGGGATTCTACAGCCAGATGCTGGCCGTGGCTGGAATTCCGTCGGCCATCGGAACCTTTGTCACCGACAGCGGCTTTGGCCCGGTGGGTTTCCTCGTAGTCTATGTAGTGTTGGTGCTGCTCTTGGGCATGATCCTCGACAGCAGCTCGATCCTCTTGATCGTGGTGCCCATCGCGGCCCCAATTGCGCAGAGCCTCGGCTACGATCTGATCCAGTTCGGCATCATCACTGTTATCGCCGTCGAGGTCGGTCTGCTTACGCCGCCATTCGGGATATCGATCTTTACAGTGCATTCAACACTCGGTGACAGCAACGTGCGCCTAGAGTCGATTTTCGCAGGTGCCCTGCCTTATGTCGCGGTGATGTTGACAGTGCTGGTACTGATCGCCGCCTTTCCGCAGCTTATCATCGGCTGAGAACGCCCTGCGTGCTGACCCTTCTGTATCTCGGCGTTGCAAGTCTGCACCCGTAGCAACCTCGCCAAGGTCGCTGACAGGGCGATGTATGGCGGCTGCGGCCCGTGCTTGAAGGCGCAGGTGTCGCGACATGCGGGCCTGACACCAGCACGATCCGGCCCGCATAGGCGCGCTGCGACACATCTTTCCGGCGAAACGGGATGGAACGCTGTAGCGATTGCTGGCGTAGCGTCGAACTCCGGTTCCGGCCTGGCTTTCAGGCCATCATCAAACACCCCGCGCGCGCTCAAGAAACTGGTCGCTTCACCGTTTGATCTGGTTCGGGTGGACTTCAAAACCCGTGCCAGCGCGATCAGGGTCTTCTCCTCGCTCGCAGCATCATGTCACTGTTGCGCGGACCACTGTTGCGCGGAAAATCCTCTAATCTTGGCTGTTCAGATTTCCGGAATCACCTCTTTCCGTGGCGTTGATGGGAATACATGCACGGCTCATAACTGCAAATTTTAGTGACGCCTTGGATGAAGCCATTGGTGAATCTGGTGTTCAATCCGCTTCATGGACGGGCATGTGTTCTAGCATCGGATGGCATCCCGACTGGCGCGGATTGGCAGTCGGGTTGCAAATTTACGCTGCTGTAGTAGGTTCTGGTAGAAGCAAAAAGCGTTGGACCAGACCATCTTCTTATCAGGCAAACAACAAGAGTTGGGGCCCCTGCGTCATGCAGAGGGAGACCTGATGATGGCACCCATAACGATGCTTTGCTGGCAAACTGCGACGTCCTTGCGGTCGCCAAACTGAATTAACAAACAGGAGTGTCCAATATGAAACGCTATATTCTTAGCGCTGCCCTTGCAGCCGTCATCGCCCCCGGAGCGGCCATGGCACAAGAGGATTGCGGTGAAATCACCATCGCCGAGATGAACTGGGCCTCGGCCGGTGTCGTGGTTGCGGTGTCCAATTTCCTGCTGGAGCAAGGCTATGGCTGCGATGTCACCGTCGTACCGTCCGACACCACGCCCGCCGTCACGTCGCTGTCGGAAAACAACGAACCCGATATCGTGCCGGAACTTTGGCCGAACTCGGCCGGTGACGCCTATAAGAAGATCAAGGCCGACGGCAAGATCGTCGAATTGACGTCTGTTCTTGAGCCCGGCGGTGTCGAAGGCTGGTGGATTCCGACATATCTGGCCGAGGCGCACCCCGAACTGAAAACCATCGAAGGTGTCATGGCGAACCCAGATTTGGTCGGCGGCATGTTCAACAACTGTCCTGATGGCTGGGGCTGCCGGATCGTCAACGACAACCTGATCCGCGCGATGGATCTGGAAGGTTCGGGCATCGAGGTGTTCAACCACGGATCGGGCGAAACGCTGGCCACGTCGATGGCAGCGGCAGTTCAAAGCGAAAAGCCGTGGTTCGGTTACTACTGGGGCCCAACCACGCCGCTGGGCAAGTTCGACATGACCAAGGTCAGCTTGGGTGAAGAGAACGAGGCGGCTCAGAAAGCCAATGCGAACGCGGATTCCCCGGATGCTGCCGTGACCGAATTTGCGACCGCTCCGATCCTGACCGTTGTGACCAAGGACTTTCAGGCCTCTCACCCCGAGATTTCCGAGATGATGTCCAACGTCCAGTTCAAGACCGACCAGATGAGCGGCCTTCTGGCATGGATGGACGAGAACAACGCCAGCAGTGAAGAGGCGGCCGTCTACTTCCTGAGCAATAACGCCGACATCTGGAAAGAGTGGATCAATGACGACGCGCGTGAGAAGCTTTCGGCACTGTTGAAGTGATCCGAAATCGGGCGGGACCATTGTGGTCCCGCCCAATTCTTATGACAAAAAGCAAGAAAAAGAGACCTAACATGAAAAAGACTGTTATTGCGTCCCTTATCAGCGCCGCCTTTCCCGCCGCCGCGCTTGCCGATTGCGGCGAGGTTTCGATCACCGAGATGACATTCGCCTCGGCGATCATCACCACCGAAATTTCGACCTTTCTGATGGAGCAGGGCTACGGCTGTACCGTGACCCGTGTGCCCTCGGATACCATCCCGGCGCTGACCTCGCTGGCGGAAAACGAAGAACCCGACATCGTCACCGAACTTTGGGTAAACTCGGCTGGAGAGGCTTATGATAAGCTGAAGGCCGAAGGCGTGATCGAAGACATGGCACAGGTTCTGGACCCCGGCGGCATCGAGGCATGGTGGATTCCGACATATCTGGCCGACGAACATCCCGAGTTGAAAACGATTCAAGGGATCTTGGATAACCCCGAACTGGTCGGCAACCGTTTCAACAACTGCCCCGATGGCGGCTGGGTGTGCAATATCATCAACCACAACATCGCGCGGGCCTATGGCGTCGAGGACGCGGGGATCGAGATTTTCGACCACGGTTCCGGCCAGACTCTCGCTGCATCGCTCGCCGCCGCCTATGAGGCCAAAGAGCCGTGGTTCGGTTACTACTGGGAGCCAACGGCAATCATGGGCCGTTTCGACATGACGATGGTCGATATCGGTGAGGCCAACGCCGAGCTTCACGAAAGCAATCTTGACCCGGATTTCGGCAATCCTCAGAAAACAGCCTATCCGCCCAGCCTTGTCTATACGGTCGCCACGACCAGCTTTACCGAACGTGAACCCGAAGTGGCCAAACTGATCTCCAACATCAGCTTTTCGACCGATGAGATGAGCGCGCTTCTGGCTTGGCAGGGCGAAAACAACGCGTCGACCGAAGAGGCGGCCGTGTATTTCCTACAGAACAACAAGGACGAGTGGGCTGACTGGCTGAACGATGATGCCCGTCAGCGCCTGTCCAAGCTTCTGGCCGAGTAGGGCACGATCACAAATTACGACGATCCGGTACATAACGCGCCGGCTCGTTGCATTCCAAATGCTGGATAACTGAACCATGAGGGGCCGCGAAATGCCCCCGGACGAGGGACGGATGGCAACTTACGATTTCATATTCGACAAGCTGGGCCTGCGGGACTGGTGCGATGGCGGTGACGGTGGCGAGAATGGCAGCAGCGGCCCGATGTCGATGGCTGACTTGCTCGGCAAAACCACTGGCGACGCGGTCGAGGTTTCGGCATGGGACACGCCATTCCCGTCGCTCGACAATCTGCATGACGCCTGCGACGCGATTCCGCAATCGCGCGACCTGACCACAGGTCTGGAAAGCGGGTTCCTGAACATCAAGGACAGTCTAAAGGTGGTTGTCGATCCATTGACCCAACCGCTTAGCTGGGCGCTGAACGAAATGCTGTGGGTGATGCAGGCTGTGCCGTGGTGGATCATGATCCCGCTGCTGATGCTGATCACCTATGCGGTTGGCCGGTCGCGGAAACTGGTCGGGCTTGTCGCGCTGTGTTTTGGATTTCTCGCATTCGTCGACTACTATGACTACACCATGCAGACGCTGGCGATCATTTTCGTCTGTGCCTTCATTTGCGTGCTGTTGGGGGTGCCGATAGGCATTGCAATGTCGCGAAGTGACCGCACGCAACGGATCATGATCCCGATCCTCGACATGCTGCAAACCCTACCACCCTTTGTCTATTTGATCCCGCTGATTTTCCTGTTTTCGGTGACGGAACCAAAGCTATACGGCATCGCGATCATTCTTTACGCCATCGTGCCCGTGGTGCGCCTGACCGACCTTGGTATTCGCCTTGTTGACCAGGACGTAATCGAGGCCGCGGACGCCTTTGGGATGACCAGCCGTCAAAAACTGTTCGGGGTCCAAATTCCGCTGGCCTTGCCCAATATCATGGCCGGGGTCAACCAGACCATCATGATGAGCCTTGCGATGGTTGTCATCGCATCGCTGGTATCCGCACCGGGCCTTGGCGTGCTTGTCCTGCGCGGTATCCGCAGTCTGGAACTGGGCGTCGGCCTGCTTTCGGGTCTGGGAATTGTTCTGCTTGCAATCATCCTTGACCGGGTGACCAAAGCAGCACTTGCCCGCATCAATTCCAGCCAGCCGAAATAAGGGAACGGACATGTCAGACGATATCAAAATCAAAATCCGGAACCTTTACAAAATCTTCGGAAATGACCCGGAGATGGCGCTTGAGCATGTGAAGAACGGGATGGGCAAGACCGACTTGCTGGCGGAACATAACCACGTTCTGGGCCTGAACGACATCAATGTCGATATGCCTGCGGGCAAGACAACAGTCATCATGGGGTTGTCGGGGTCGGGGAAATCGACCCTGATCCGGCACCTGAATCGTCTGATCGACCCGACCGCCGGCGAAGTGCTGGTGGACGGCGACGACATTCTTTCCTACAGCGACAAGCAGTTGCGCGACCTGCGGCAACACCGGATGTCGATGGTGTTCCAGAAATTCGCACTGTTTCCGCATCGCACAGTTCTGGAAAACACGGGCCTTGCCCCTTCAATCGAAGGCAAAAGCAAGAAGAAATACGAAGACGAAGCGCGCAAATGGCTGGCCCGTGTCGGGCTTGAGGGACAAGGCGAACAGTATCCCCATCAGCTTTCGGGCGGGATGCAACAGCGTGTGGGCATCGCCCGCGCATTGACCAGTAATTCCGACATCATGCTGATGGACGAGGCGTTCTCGGCACTTGACCCGCTGATCCGCACCGACATGCAAAACCTGCTGATCGAATTGCAGGCCGAGTTGCAAAAAACCGTGGTGTTCATCACCCACGATCTGGATGAATCCCTAAAGCTGGCCGACCATCTGGTGATCCTCAAAGACGGGTTCATCGTCCAGCAGGGGGAACCGCAACATATCCTTTTGAACCCGTGCGACCCCTACATCGAAGACTTTGTCAGCGACATCAACCGCGCCCGCGTTTTGCGTGTGCGTTCGGTCATGCGCAAAACGACCGAAGAGATGGGCGAAATCAGCGGCGAAGTCGATCACGATGATAACCTGGAATCGTTAATCGAAAGGTCGGGCGGCGATACGACCAACCGTTACCGTGTGATGAAGGACGGCAAACAGGTTGGAATACTGGAGATGACCGATCTGGTGCGCTCGTTGGTTCCCCAAGGCGGCTCATCCGATCCCGAAGCCGCACGACGGGCCGGTTGATCCCTCAATCGTTGCGTACCCGGCAGCGTCGAGAAACGCCGTTCGTTGAACGGTTCGCCGAACCGGATATTGGCGCAGTTGCAGCGAAGGCCTGTCAAGTCCGCGATCTGTAAACTCAAAAGCTGATCCTTGCTGCGGCCAGCATGAATGGTCGTTCCTTCCGCTGCACATCGGCACCAAACTCTCACTCACGCGGCATTTCTGACGCTGCGAATACGCACAAGGAACAGCTTCCATTGAAAAACACCGTGTTGCGAGCGCAAGAAGTCAGCCCGTAAATACGGCGCAAGCGCCTTTTTTGTCAGGCCTTTCGCGTTTGCTGCAGTGCAGGAAAAAATCTTGGCCAGATCAGCTCGGCTTTGATGGTTTTGAAGAACGTTTCGACCATTGCCCGGCAGGCGCATGCAAAGCATGCTGCCGAGACTGGCTGTAGGATACCGCGTTGACGTGCGCGCTCTGCATTTAATCATTGGAGAAAATCGCCAGCGCTGGCCCAATAGTTTGCGCACTGTTCGCCCATAGTCTTGCGCGATTTGCCTACAATATTGCGCGTCCTGCATGCCGCTTCGTGTCGGCGATCATCCTGTATTAGGATACGCAAAATCCGGACAGCAGTCCAGCGCTCCGAAACGCCGAGAGCCGCCAAGGCATCCCCTGGCGGCTTTCAGATAGTGCGCGACTGGATCGATCAGGTTGTCGGAAACGCAATCATCCGGGTAATGTCACCGGTTCGGATCAGATGCCCACGGGATGATGTCCCTACCGGCTGCGACCCGACAGAGGAGATCCCGCGATCTGCGAGTGATGCGAGCAGCTTTCGTGAGGTAGTCTTGCCTTCCTTCGCAAGGTCCGAGACCACCTGGAATTCACGGCGGAACCGGGAGAGGCCTTCCTGAGTGATCTGCCAGACGTTGAAAGAACCTCGCTTTCCTCTGGTCGCCTGAAGCAAGCCCTTCTCGCACCATCCGGTAACACATTCGGGCTTCCATCCCGAGAACTCGGCAACGTCTCCAGCGGTCCATAACCGTGCGCCGCCATGATCTTGAAGAACGCGGTCGATCTCTGCCGCGTCGAAGAGCGCGTCGCCGAGGCCGTCACCCTCAGGGAACGTCACCGCTCGAAGTTTCTGGTCGGCTATGAGACGGTAGATCTTCAGAATCCCGGTCCGATCAGTCGTCCTTCGCAGATTGACCTTGCGAAAGGCCACCAAACCATCTGCTCCGGCACTTTCGCCATGGGCCACCTGCCGGATTTCATCTACCGCAGCACAGATGTTCTCGAGGTCGTAATCGCCATCGACGCAAGGGTGAGCCGACATCCTGCACCCGGCACCGAAGAACCTCGCCTCCTCCATAAGCTGGAATTGTTTTCGCGAAACACCGAGGATGCTGCGGACCTTTTCCTTGGTCCCGGATCGTGCTCGTAGCTCGTGGACCTCTTCAATATCTTGCATTCTGACAATCGTATGGAGGTGACCGGTGCCTGACCTTCCCTGCGCCCCAATCATCGCTCCGTCTCGAACTGCCTCGACAACCCTCTCGCTCCGAATGCCCAGAATATCTCCAGCCTGAGCCGCGCTCACCCAAGTAGAGCCATCTTTATGACGATTGGTCTTGTATGCGTCACCGCACACTGTGCTGACAACGATGAGGCACCGGGACAGAAGTGCTTCAGCCAACGCGCCTTTCTGCCTAAGAAGACCGCGATACCAGGCACCCAACCGCATGGCGGCCGTCATACCTTCCGCACCCGGAGCGTTCCATCTTTGCACGACGTGATCGTCGAATGCCGTTGACCGCCAAGATTGTCGGCAAAGTGACCTTGGAATTGCGCCGTCTGACCTGATCGTCGTAAGACGCCATCTGCCAAAGCGTTTCAATCCCGCTCAAGATCAGGATGACCGCACCTTCGCATCACAAAGCCACGAGGCAGTAAATGGCGCTGCTGAAAAAATTCTTTCAATCGCTTCGAACGAGCAAGACGGTATAGAGGTCCTTAGGGTCGCGAATGATCCGTCAAAAGTCTCTGATGGTTTGCGCCGATCACATGTCGAGATTATTCAGCATCGAATGCTCAGTGAGTTCTCAGCCGAAAGAGTTGGCCGCCTCTTAGGTGTCGCGAGGCGACTCGGTATGAAGCAGGCATTTTCCGAGAACTTAATTGCGTTGTATGACGGGCCCATTAGGACTGCCAAGGCGCTCGAAAGCATGGCACTTGGAGATTTGGACGGTGATGACCGGGATGCTGTGCAAAGAAGAAGAGACCAATTGCAAAAAGCTTTGTTTAGGCAGTGTGAAGTTCACAGCGTTGAGTTGGGTGACGATCTGTTTAACATGACCGCGGCATCCGTTCAGAAAGCAGGTCTGTCGCACCTCATGCAGCAGTTTGATGTTCGGGACAGAGATGCAACACATCGGTTGCTGCGGGCGGCGGCTTTGGCCGACGATTGGGGGAATGCGCTTACTAATAATCGACGAAATCTCGAACAATTCTTTGTTGGGTCAAGAGCGCTCGTTTGCGGAACGTGCGTCGGTCTCGGCGATGGCAAGCTAAATATAAAGGGTCGAAGATTCGATTTAGTAGTTATTGACGAGGCGGCTCGAGCGACAGCTGGCGAATTGATGGTTGCCATGCAATCAGCTCATCGGGTGCTTCTCGTTGGAGACCAGAAGCAACTATTGCCACAAATTCCGCGGGAAGTCTTGGATCACGTGTCGAGAACCATTCAAATTGACGAAAACTTCATTTTGGAAAGCGACTTCGCTCGGGCGTTTCGATCTGAATATGGCCGTAAAGTGGCTCGGTCCCTAAAAACGCAATACCGCATGGCTCCAAAGATCGGAGATTTGGTTTCTAAGATTTTTTACTCAGATGTTGGGCTCGAAACAGGTAGATCAGCTCCTCCTGAGATATATCGGTCCTTGAAATGGCCCTTTGACGAGGAAGTTACCTGGGTCGATGTTGGCGGAGCATCAGCTCGTGAGATGCGGAAAGGAACAAGCTATACAAACGAAAGTGAAGCCGATGCCATAGTGCAGTGCCTTGAGGAGCTCTCGAGGGATTCCGTTTTTTTGGATGAGGTAGTTCGCACACTTCGCGAAGAAGAACCGCTGGTCGGGGTCATTTGCATGTACGGAGCTCAACGAGATCTGCTTGCAAATAGAATAGCATCTTCGGGTATCTCTGAAAGGCTAATGAGACGAGTTAAAATCGGAACTGTTGATAGTTATCAAGGAAAGGAGAACAGGATTATTTTGCTATCATTGGTTAGGAGCAATGAATTCGGTCAAAGCGGGTTCGTTGACAACGAGAATCGTATCAATGTGGCGCTGAGTAGAGCTATGGAGAGGTTGGTTATTTTCGGATCTTCGGATATGTTCAGGTCCGGAAAGTCGAAGCTAAGTGATACGTTTCGCTTAATAGAAATGGATGGTCGCGTACATGGGCTGCCTAATACATCACTCGCGGCGGAATAGGCAGCCTATGATGAGAGTGTGTCATGAAGATTGAGCCAAACGACATCGACATAGTAGGGGAAGTTTCTTTCCGGCTACCTGCGCGGGCGTTCCGATTAGATATCGCTCTTCGTGAACCAGACAGGGTTTCGCTGGCTCTTGAGTATGCCCTGAAGCTCTTGGATGTCCTAGACTTGGCCAAACCAAGTGAAATTGGGGACTTTCTTGGGTTTTCCCCCTCGGAAACGGATTCTCTCGTTATGGAGCTCATTGATTCTGAGCTGGCGGCAGCTACCCCAGGGGGAAGATCGAGATCACTGACTTTGGAAGGAAGATTATCGATGAAGAAGATCCTCAGCTAAAAACGGTCAGAGAGACTGCTACGGTCACCTTTGAACTTTGTGCTTTCACCAATGCTGCGCGCAGCCGCGTATTTCCGTGGCTTCCAGAAATAGAAATCCTAAATAAAGAACGTGCATCTCAATCCGAGAATAGCGCGAAAGACGCGTTTGTGGATCAATTTCCAATGTGGCGCGACGGGTTGGCTAAGCAGGACAGCGACCGGCGCAAGCAATTAGCGATGGTTCTAAACGCTGTTAGCCTGGGGCCTCGGATAGCACAATCTCCATCCCCATTGTGGCTGCTGCTGGGGGCCGAGCTTACTATCCGGATTTCCAAGACGTCGGCGCCGGAGTGAGTAAGGGCAGGAAGGAAGACCTTCAGAATGCCGTGCGAAATGGATTGCAGTCATTTAGTTTGCCAAATGATCAAGAACTGGCTGCAGATTGGTGCGAGGTCTGGGATAAGGGATTCTTGGCGACGCAGCTTGAGAACCTTGGTTCGTATCCCTCGCAGTGGATTACAACTATAGGTCAAGGCGGGATCATGATCCCTGAAGAAATACAGCCTGCAGTCCTAGTATCTCGTTCTTCCGCAATGTGCGCAAGGAGCGCAATTCAGTCGCTTATAGAGCAGATTCCATCCGCACAGATTCCGGAAGAACATCCGCCGATTTTTTGGTCTCCGCCTGACTTTACGGCGTGGCGGGCCGCGCCGTCACTTTACGACATGGTTGATAACATTCGAAGCCGCTTTTGTGGCGGCAAATCGGGCGTAGTGATGTTGCCTCGCGTAGAAGATAGTCAGCGTCGTGCTTTTCAGAATATGTATGACACGAAACGCGGTCAGAGTTCTGGCAATTTCCCCTTCGATGCTTGCGTGGCGCTCGCCGGGAACACGTTACCTCAATCTATCGAAATCATTTTCCAGCCGGGCCTTTGGGCAATTTGCATTATCCATGCAAGCGATATGCGCTGCAATTATCCCGTGCCGGTAGGTGTGGGAACAGCTAATCCAGATGCAGTTCATGCAATAGGTGAGGAGCTCCGATTTTATTTAAGCAAATGCCGATCTGCGGATGTTCTCACTTTTGACAGAGGGGTTGCAGGTGTCGGAGCTCAGGAGCCGGAACCGTCTGCAGCATTTCTTTCTTATATCCAAGATTCCTTTCGGGTTTAAGCGGTGTCCGTTGGGATGGATAGAATGGAATTCCCCAATTTTTGGAGAGTAATGCCGAGTGTACCGTGCGACCCTTGGGTGGCTGACGCTGGCGGTGGAATGCTTCTGTGGTCTCGATTCTGAGGCTTGTCGCTGTCATGCGCAAACTGATTGTTCTCGCAAACACGCTGGTCGCAGAAAGCCGAGAGTGGAACCCAAAATCCACTTGATCAGCAACACAGATGCTTCAGGAGAGCAGTCATTTGCTGCGACTTGGACAGAGAGCCGGTTTAAGTCCGTGGGTTGCCCGTTTGCCCCCTCATCCCTTCGGTAAGCTCTTGTAGCCCGTGCCAATCTGGGCATGATCTCTGATGATAACGAGGCGAAAGGCAAAGGCGGGGTGATGGCCGACAACTTCAATTACATATCGTTTGGTAACGTCGACCTGGTAGATGGAGTAGCACAAGTCGGCATGAGCCGCGGTCGCATGTTTGAGTACACGCCAACGGAACTCGCAAATGGGCTGGAGAGCCTTGGCGACGAGGCGCTCGCTTTCCTTATGACGTTACCGACTTTTTTGTGCAGCGAAGTATCAGGAGCAAAGGGCGGTGCAACGATGCACGTGCGCTTCGGTAGGCTTGTGAATGCGCGGGCCGATCGCAGAGAGATAGTGGCAGACTTCGAACCTATCGTCGAGTTCGGCGACGTCACTTTTTCTGATGTGAATGATGCAACTGAGGCATTTCAGGCCGATGGATTCCAACTCTACCGCACACACTGGGCGGTACGGGAAGGTGAAGCAAAACCGATTCTTGAGGCCCTTGCCAAACGTAAGCCGGAACTTGTCCAAGAAGTATCCGCATTATTGGCTGCCGAGCAAATTGCCCCAGCCGCGCCGCCACCGGAGCGCAAGAAGAACATTATTGCCACTATCGACAACGTGGAGGGTTTTCTCGCGGCCTTGCAGGGGTTGCCGCTGCTAAATAACACGGAAATCTTCTATCGTGGTCACGAGGATGCGAACTTCGAGTTAACTCCGTCTGTGTTGCGGAAGTGGCCTGATGGCAGTTGGCAGTACTTGCCGAGCGAGGATCGCCTCAACAAGGAACTGCTCATCGCTCATTATGAAGAATTTCAGAGTGATCAGTATTGCTTTGATAGCCTCGTCCGCATGCAGCATTTCGGGCTACCCACACGACTACTTGATATCTCGAGCAATCCTTTGATTGCCTTGTTTTTCGCTTGCTACGGAAAGCAGGAATCGATGGATATTCCAGGCGAAGTGATCATTTTCGGGGTTCCGGAGGTGAAGATTAAGTATTACGACGCCGACACTGTTAGTTGCCTCTCAAATCTATCAAACCTCAGCTATGAGCAAAAAGATGAAATTGACCTCGCTCTGGATGTCGACGCATTCAACGAAAGCGAAGTCGCAGGTAAGCTGCTTCATCACATCAAGTCTGAGAAAGGCTTCTTCGAGCCTCGGATCGATCCAGACCATTTGGGTTCGATTATTTGCGTGAAGGCTAAGCATACCAACAACCGCATAAAGCCACAGTCGGGCGCGTTCCTTTTGTACGGTCATGGTGCGATGCTGCCCGACACCGGCCAAGACGGCTTGGAGATATCACGAATTACGGTTACTGGTAAGCAGATCATCCTCGATCAGCTTGATGCTCTCAATATCAACGCGACAACCGTCTACCCCAGCATTGAACAGACCGCAGAGCATGTGAAGGCACGGTATCGACGGGCGCCTACCAACCATTAACCGGCACTGGAGCGCAAGATTACGACCGTCTTTTAGTAGATGGTTCGATATTCGCCTGAGCGTTGGCGATAAAAGGTACCAACCAGCCTCCAAGCTTTCATAGATCGTTCTCGAATGTCTGAAATGGAGCGAAGACGACGGTACCTACAATGGGCTCGAGTTTTCGCACGGGCTCGCTTGCTGATTTTTGGTTGGAATTAAATAACATCTGGCTAACCGAGTATAGTAGAAAGCCGTTCTGCTAACTGCTTACTAAATGCTTTCCTCCACTCTGAGTTATTCAGATAGGTCAGATATCTATGGGCCAGAAGATCCGACGGTATATCTTCCTTGTTTTGCGTAATCGGGATGACAGGGCGACCCCAGGCATGCGCAAGCCCCATTTCATAGAACACGTTTGGGTTTCTGCCTGTAAGGTCGCAAACCACGACAGCCGAATGATTCACCAATTCCAAAATATCCTTCATTAAAATGGAATGACCCCACATCTCATCTGCACGCTTTGCTTTGAGTGAGGTTGAGGCACAAGCCGTTTTAATGGCATCGTAAACCTCAGAAAAGCCTCCAAAAGGCATCATTACACCAATTACATCGTTCCTTGGTGGTTCATAGGTGTAACCTATTATCTGTTGCGTATTTGAAAAGGCGGCGACTTGCGACGTTGCAGTGGCTACATTGCTAAATTTTTGCATGACATACGTTTGAACTTTCTCCAGAGAACCGTCATTGCGATTTTTCATTACCACAAGCATATCCAAAACGTTTCCCGGATAATCAGGATCACTCCAACTCAGACTGCGCAGTAGTCTGTCATGGCCTTGGATATAACTGGTCCAGCCCGTGAGTAATCCAATTTCCATAAAGTGCTCCTTCTCGAAGCATTCCACTATAACTTCTTTTGCCACGAGAATTGGCGGCAAAGTTTGGGGTGGGTTCATTGCTGCATCTAACTCTGCGTCCATTTCCACAAGAAACGCCAAGCGTCGGACTGATGCCATAAAGCTAATATTCTTAGTCTCACGAAAAAAAGAAATGGCATCGCCTTTCGCATGGCAACCGAAACAATAGTAAAAACCTTTGCGATCATCCAAGTGAAAGCTTGCGCTTTTCTCTTTATGAAAGGGACAAGGCGCCCAAAGGTCGCCTTTGTCAAAGTTACTTTTCCGTGTATCCCATTTGACAGTTGGAGCGATTACGTCTGAAAGTGGAAGATTGGCCCGTAAGCGGTCAAGGAATCCTGGTGGAATGGTCACTGCCTGATCCTTCCTGGGAAGTTTTAACTTGTTCCATTTGTAAGCTGCAAGGCAGCTTACACAACGGCCTTTCCAATGAATCGTCATTTATTCTGGCTCTAACCCCGAATGTCGTGAGCTGGATTTGCATAGGTCAGCAGGCGCTACAGGCTCAAGTAAGTCTGCATTGCTACCATATACCGCTCTTTGCGGTCGCATCGAACGACTGGTCTGGAGAGGCCGCACCACAGCGGTTGGCCTTATGGTGAAGGCTTGGAATGGTGAAGGTTTTCTGATGCGGGTCGCTGCGATACGCTGCGCACTCGCGCGACCACGACCCGCGTTGGAAAACCTCCCAAGGAGGAAGCCGCGTGGGGTCTTGGTGCGATCTATGGGGGAAATGCGCCGATGGTTGGGGCGGTGGCTGTTTCAGGGGGTCGGCTGAAGGTGCGCATGAATGGCACTGCCGCAGGGCTCGCCGCCCTCCAGCACGGTACCGCAATCTTCGGTTGCTCTGCTACCTTTACCGATTAGAGTAGCCCCAAGTATTACTTGTGGTTTCAAATGAAAAATCCAAACTATACCATCTGACCGAGAGACCCTACCATGTCCATTGACGTCACTCACCTGAAGACCATCGAGCAGCGCCTTCTGTGGCTATCGCATTGGATGATCCATCACGCCAACCACGTGCGGCCCAAGGTCGACGGGATCAAGGTCGGTGGGCACCAGGCATCATCTGCCTCCGTGGTGTCGATCATGACGGCGCTCTACTTCTCGGCGCTGAGGCCCGAGGACCGGGTAGCGGTAAAGCCTCATGCCTCGCCGATCTTCCACGCGATGCAGTACCTCATGGGGAACCAGACCCGCGAGAAGATGGAGAACTTCCGCGGCTTCGGCGGGGTGCAGTCCTATCCCAGCCGGACCAAGGATATCGACGATGTGGACTTCTCCACCGGGTCCGTGGGGCTCGGTGCGGCATGTCGGTCATTTATCGTAAGTGCGGCGAACGACCGCTTTATCAACTATTTGCCTTTCTGATCTCTCCCGATAACCCTTTCGGAAGCCCTCTTGAGCTCTTCAAAAACGATCTCAGGCACAACAACTTCCCAATCAGCGCGTTTCAGCAAATGATGAAAACGCTCATCGGAATCCTCTTTGCGCCAATGTATGATGGCCGCGATTTCGCCTGTGACGAATTTCGTGCCGATCGGCGGAGCGAACGCTTTTGACATCCGCCCCAGGGCTCGCCCTCGGATGTCTTCGATCTGCCAGCGATCCCCGACACAGGAGAGCCTGACTGGCGCGCCGACCTGTGCTTCGGCGATCGCGTTATGAACGACGTGCCGATCACCTTGGCGCCCTGCGTATGACAGGTCGACCATTTTCATTTCGGGCGATTGAAAAAACCGGCGTGGGCCGGGAACCGTCGCTAAGTCTGCCTCCACATGCCGCGTGACCACGGAAGACGACACGGTGGGAAGGTATTCGTGATTGTCGTTGCTCATGACGATCAAATTGCGCCGCGCACGTGTCATGGCGACATAGAACAATCGCCTCGGTGCGTCCTGATCTTCGTTTCGCGAGGGCCGCTCCCAGCCGCCATCCATGATCACGACGTCGTCGAATTCGAGGCCCTTGGCGCGGTGCGCCGTCAACAATTTGAGGCCGCGCTGCTCGCCCCATGAATCCTTCGACCATTCAGCAAACCATTCGATCACGTCAGGGGTCGGGAGCGACTTGCCGTCAACTTCGCGCGCAAGCTGGCCAAGTCCCTCGCCGATCCGGTCAGTCCAACGGCTGGTGGGTATCGCGTTCAGGGTTTCGGTCAGATCGGCCAAGCTGACCAAGGCCCCGCGCCTCTCGCGCAGGCCGCCGATAAACACCTGCATCTCACGGGTGCGCCACAAACTGGGCAAGTTCTCGTTCGCCATTTCGACAGGAATTCCATGCGCCTCGGCAAAGTCGCGGACCGGCAAAAGCTTGCGCCAATCACGAGAAATGATGGCCGCGCCCTTCCAGCTCCAATCCGGGATCAGTTTGGACAGGCGGATCATCTCGCCCACCGCCGCAAGGGCCTGAGCGTCGACTCCGGCCGGGCAGCCCAGAATCTGGACCCGCCCCTGAGCAACCGGATCGAGGCTTTCCATTATCCCCCCGGCCGGGTCCCTTTGCCGCGATTGGTCGACGGTAATCCCGTGCCCTGTTTTCATACGTTCCCGAGATCCTTCGATCACCGCGTTCGCTGCACTGATGATGTGCTTCGACGAGCGGTAATTGTCGGTCAGAAAGATCGGCCTGGCTGAATAATCCTGTTCAAATTGCCGGATGTGGCGCACCGATGCACCGGCAAAAGCATAAATGTTCTGGTCGTCATCGCCAACCGCGAACAGGCTGATCCGTTGATCCGGATCGTCGATGCTGCGACCCGCCACCGCCGCGATCAAGGCGTATTCCTCGGGCCCCACGTCCTGATATTCGTCCACGAGAATCCAGCGGAACCCCTGGATCAAGGTCTCTCGCAAGGCTTCAGCCTCGGCCTTGTCCAGCCCGTCGCCACGCAAGAGACGTGCCGCATCGGTCAGAAGCGTCTTGAAGTCGGGCTCATCGGCCCCTGCCCGTCCAGCGAAACTCGCGCCAACCAGCCGCATGGCCAAGGCATGGATGGTCAAGACCGTCACGAAGCGAGCATCTTCACCAATCAGTAGACGCAAGCGTTCCCGGATCTCGGCGGCCGCGTGACGATTGTAGGCGAGCACCAATATACCGTTTGGATCTTCGCGCTTGATCCTCACCAGATACGCGAGACGATGGACCAGAACGCGTGTCTTGCCCGATCCCGGCCCCGCGAGCACAAGCACATTGGTCTGTTCGCGGTCGTCACGCACGATCTGCTCTTGTGTCGTATTCCCCAGATTGTCGACGATCTCGGCATAGGACCGGGGCGTCGCCTGCCGTCTGAACTCCGACATTTTGCCTGACATCCAGGCTTTCATGAAGTCGGACTGGTCCAATGCGAAATAGTCATACGCGAGCCGCTGCGCCTGATCGATATCGTCGATGCCTTTGGTCGCATAGGCAGCCATCACGTGGGTCTGGACGGTCTGTTCGCTGTAGTGATCTTCCAGCGGCGCAAAGTGCTGGGCGGTAAAGCTGCCCCCTTTTGGATTGATGTGCAACGTCATGGCCGAGCGGAATATGGACAGCCCCTTACCCAGAGTTACGACCTGCTGTTCATGCAGCCACAAAAGCGCGCGGTCCATCAGCTTCGACGGGTCATTCACTGACGCACGCAAGAGCGCGTCGCTGTTAATTGCAGCAAGAAGGTCGCCAAGCGTGGTCTCGACAGGAATGTCTTTCCCCTGCAGGCCGACCTGAACCTTGTCGATCAAGTATGAAACCAAACGTTCCGCCGCCTGCCGGCGCAGCTGAGCGGTCTGCTCGATTACCGCCCATGATCTTTGCAGTCGCACCATGAGACTGCCTTTAGAGGCCTTGCGCAGGCCGATATTGCCTTTGCCGCCATCCATGTCGCGGCCATCCTGCGAAATCCCGCGGAGCAACCCCTCGACAATATCAGGCCGCACGGAGGCGTGTCCCTGCTCTCGCAGGGCCTGCGCCACCGAGGCCAGATGACACGGCCAAGCCTCGCCGATCTCCGCGTCTGGCGCTTGCTCTCTCATGATCGCGATCAGGTCGGCTTCCAAGCGGGATGCCGCCTCGAACCGTTTCGGCGAGGCATTCTTGATACGCACATGCACGAAGATTGTGATGTTTGTATCATCCTTTGCGATCCCCAGGGCCTCGAGATCCGCCAAGGCCTTGCGCACGCCCGACACCGTGAGCCCACTGACCCCGCAAAGCTCGTCCGTGGTGATGCCCTCTTCTTGCGGCGCGTTGATGATGTGCTGCACGATAGCGGCCAGATCCTGGCGGCGCCGCTCGGTGATCTCGGCGGAGGCAAGGATCTCGCGGACCTCCTGCATGCTCCTTATCCGGAGCGAGGCGGGAAAGACCTGCACCCGGTTTTCCTCGCGGTTCAGAAGATGCGCCTCTTCCAGCCAGGCAACGGCCGTTTTTACCCGCGTATCGTCGGTATTGCTGTCTCGCTGGAAATCCCGGTCTTTTTCCTCGTGGACAATCTCCCCCGGCGTAGAAACGATCTCACCGCCTTTTCCGGTCCTTGCATCAAGGCGCCGAAGCGCTTTCAGAATCGCACCGATTTCGTGCCGCGCAAGCCGTGACCGCGCGCTGAGGCTGAACTGACGATCGACGT
Organism: Primorskyibacter flagellatus; assembly: GCF_900176485.1. Taxonomy (GTDB): domain Bacteria; phylum Pseudomonadota; class Alphaproteobacteria; order Rhodobacterales; family Rhodobacteraceae; genus Primorskyibacter; species Primorskyibacter flagellatus. The sequence goes on along the minus strand of NZ_FWYD01000005.1, from coordinate 5,609 downwards.
CTTCGGTGTTATAGAGAAGGACGCAATTTGCAGGCTCGCGGTCCCGCCCGGCGCGCCCTGCCTCCTGCAGGTAGTTTTCCAGCGACCCCGGCACGTCCCCGTGAACCACCAGACGGATGTCCGGCTTGTCGACCCCCATACCAAAAGCGTTGGTGGCCGCGATCACGCGCAGATTGCCGACACGGAAGTCCTCCTGGATCTCACGCTTGTCATCGGCGCTCAGGCCCGCATGATACCGTTCGGCAGCGATGCCCTGTTGTTTCAAGAACTCCGCCACGCGCTCGGTGGCGTTTCGGGTCGCACAATAGACGACCGCCCCCGCCACGCCCTCGCGCGGAAGCTGGGCCTCGATTGTGTCGAGGATATCGGTCATCTTGGTCGCGCGCTGCGTTGGCAGCACTTGGAAGCTCAGGTTCGACCGCGATGCGCCACCATCGATCAAGGCCAGCTCAGCCCCCAACCGCTCTTTGAAATGACTGCGGATGTCCTGCACGACGTCCGGTTTTGCCGTTGCCGTCAAGCAAAGCACCGGAGCAGGTTCGTCGTCTGAGCTTTCCTTTATGAACCGCGAAACATATCGATAGTCGGGTCGGAAATCTTGGCCCCATTTGGACACGCAATGCGCCTCGTCCAGCACCCACAACCCTATCTCTCGCTGTGCCAGAACGGACCGAACTGTTGTGCTGCGCAGTTGTTCGGGCGAGATCAACAGGATCGCTGCATCCCCAAGCCGAACCTTGTCGAGCGCATCCTGACGCTCGGGCAAAGACAATAGCCCGTTAACCGTAACCGCCGAGGAAATTCCGGCCCGCACCAAGCCCTGAACCTGGTCTGCCATCAGCGCCACGAGCGGCGATATGACGACGGTCAAGGCCCCGGTCTTGTAGAACCGAGACAGCGCGGGGATCTGATAGCAGATGGATTTGCCCGTGCCCGTCGGCAGAATGCCCAGCAGGTCGTCGCCGTCCATGGCCGTCGCCACGATCTTTTCCTGAAGCGGACGTCCGTCCTCGTCAACCGGTTCCGGGCGAAAACTCGGAAAGCCGAACCAGCGTTCGAGGGCACGGGTGGGATCGTTGTGCTCTGCGCAATAGTCACAGTGCGGATCACGACAATTCGTGTCTCTCAGGTCTTTGACGAGCCGTGCTGCGTCCCGGAACTGCGCCCGCACCCAGGGCGGCATGACAGAATCCCCGCCAGCCACCGAAATCCAGGCAAGAGCATATGCCATCGGCCAGCCCAGCCCAGTGTCCTGAAGCCGCTCGAGCACAGCCTCCACCCGCGCACCGCAGGCTGCCTCTTTAAGCAGCGCCCGAAGAGCCCCGTGCGCTTCAGCTTCGGTCGGGATGGACGCCCCACGCACATCGCTGAACAACCGATCGAACCCGTCGCTCCCTGGCCCTCGGCAACATAGCCAGTGATAGGCCAGCATCATCTCTGGCGACGACGTGTTCAGCGATAAAAAGGCGTCGATCTGGTTACGAAGGACTTCGAATACAAGACGCGCGTCAAACTCGGGACCGTTGACGTGACCACTTTGAAGCCGCCCATCATGGTAGTGTTTGACCAGACGGTGATAAGGATTGCGCGGAAAAGCCAAAGGGTTTAGCCACAGCGTGTCGATCGGTCCGTCCGCGAGCTTTGCGAAGCGCGGCGAAACCGCCATGAGATGCGGCAAGTCGTGGCGCAGAACATTGTGCCCAATGACATGCGCGAACCCCGCGCAGAACAAGTCGAGATTTTCAAGCGCAACCCTCGGGTCACCTTTCCGATGAACGATCCCCTTTCCTTCACCTTCCGGCACGGCGGCGAAGGCGAATATCCGGGCTTCTTTGGGATCGACCTCTAAATCAATCGACAGACAGCGCGACAAGATTTCGGATTGGTCCCGCGGCATTTGAATACCTTTATTGGTCGGTGGATCAGCCTTTGGTTTTTCAGGCTGCTGTGGTCGACCGCGGGCAAGGGCTTTCGATATGCCTCGGGAAATTACGTTTTTCATACTGGCAGGTTTATTCCCAAGGAGCGAGGTCTTCAGAAGCCATTTGACCAAAGATGTTCTCTCGATGCCATGCCAGATTTGCCGGGTGCGGGTGGCTCGGAGGAGAATGTTTCACTGCATCCTCCACGACTTGCCAGAATAGATCAATCACGGTTATCATGACTTATTCTTCCTTATTTTAATGGCAGGACTGGTTTCAGCTGCAGACTACGCACATTTTTTTATAGTGGTCCATTCCAACTTCTTTGATGAAGTTGATGCCTGCATCTGCTGCGCGGATAGCTTCCTCCAGAGTGAGGTCCGGCAGGGTTCCAAGCCCTTCTAATGTGCCGTGGGACTCTATTTGAACGAGGCGTTCGAGCGCCCGCACATCGAGCTTGTCTTTCACCGCTTCGTGGTGGTCCCCAAGTGCGCCTGCGAAGTTGGATTGTCCTGGGGAACAGAAGGTCGCGAACATCTCGAGGAGCTTGCGGGTCGCGTTCGGCAGCAAGAAAACATAGTCCGTCGTCTTCTTCTGTGCCGCGTCCTGAACCATGCTGAAAAAGTAGTGGTACTCACTGTCATACTTCACCAACAGCTCGTGCATCGGCGCAAGCGATGTAACGCGGTCGTCCCCATTACCGAAGCTTCGACAATCGAGCGACAGGAGCGAGGTTACTTTCTTGGTTTCGTTCCGTTTCTGGAGATTTTGAAACTCACGCTTCACCATGTTCATGAAGCTCGTGTTGTGAGTGATAACAATGACTTGGGCACATTTCTTGGTCATGCGGGTCATCAAGCTATAAGCATAGGTTCGTGCTGCCGTGTCAAGGCTCGAAATCGGGTCGTCGATTACCAGCACGAGGTCTTCGAGCTTGCGACCTTCAGCGGCCAATTGGGTCAGAAAATATCAAAATGAAACCGCTGTGTGCTCCCCTTCGCCCAGCTCTGTTGCCGGTTTCCCGCTTGGTCGCAGGATTTTGTATCCGCCATCCTCGGCAACAAGGCGAAGCTCTTTGTGCCCCAGGTAGGCCCAAATGAGTTCGTTCATCTTGTCCGCGCCAACGCCACCGTCATGCAGATCGTTGCGAAGTTCCAGTTGACGGTCGGCAATTCCCTTCTCTTCTGCTCGTGCTGTTACCTGCTCAGCCTCAGCGTCTCGCACATCCTTCTGAAGGCGGTCCCAATCGACTTGGTTCGTCGCCAAGACGTGTGCTTCGATTTTGGTGAAGGCGTCCTTTTGCATTGCAGCAAAGCTCGTGAAGGCATCATTGTGCTTCTTAATAGTCGCCGCTACGGCGGTCTCGATGTCAGCATACTCCTCAAGCCACTCTCCGAGGTCAAAGCCTGCCAGCTCACCGGTCATCGCCACTTCTTTGGTAGGGCTCGCATTGTCGAGACGCGGGTGCAAGAGGGAGCGCGAAAGGGTCGGCGGCATGGGTGATCACCTTATGACCGATATAGATTAACCGTGATATCGTTCGACCAGAATGGCTTTCCTACCGAAGAGATGATGTCGCGCTCATCCAACCATCTGACAAGTTCGCTGTTTTCATTCGTCCTCTTGAGCATGGGACGTGCATATCCGGTTTGAATTTCCGAATATGGGGACGGAAGCTGTCCCAAAAGCTCACGAACATCGTTTTTATCGAGCGTTTCGTGGAGGAGATTGAGTAGCTGGACCTGTGTGCCTGCTGGCTCAGTGTTCACGACAATTGCCTTGACGATATCAGGCGTGAGTGAAGGCAGCGCGCCATTTGTCCGCAACAGGATCGGTCCGACAAGGTTGGCACGCTCGGGGAGGCTCGGAAGAACGCTCAAGTCCATCAAACCGATGAGCGCCCGCTTCTCGTCGTCCGAGATATCGGTGGCAAGCAATCGCTCGCGGAAATCATCATCGATCGAGAAAGAGGGTGGGTCGCGAAGATACGGGCGACGCGGTTCTCAGGCGCAGCGCTTCCGCTATCCCGATGAGCTTATCGGAGATCCAGTGGCCGATTTTAGTAAGACTGTTATTCATAACGGGGTGTCTACCATGTTCCAGATTTTATCCCAGCCGCGTGTACAGTTTAGGCAACCACGGCGCGTTAAGGGCTGAAGTTCCGCTGTGGCGCCGAACGCTTACTTTTGGCAGCCAGCCCGCTTTTCAGCTTCGAAATAGCCATTTGCTACAACCGAATCAAACGCCCAATTACTACCCGGTACTGCCAGGATGGCGCTGGTCCCAAGCTTCTGAAGGCTCAACCAGAAAAATTTTTGAAAAATGCTTCGTCATTTCGCCCTTCGGCCAATGTCATTCGTGAAAGCCGACACCATCGAGAAGAACATTTGACGAAAGGAGCCAAGACAGACCCCGCCACCTCCTGATCTGCGCGCCTTCATCGTGCAGCGCGCAGATCGGCAGTTGGCGATGACATGACCCTCCGAAGCTCATGACCCGCCGGGACGAAACCCGGCACCACTTTCACCAAAGGGAGGCACCATGTTTCACAGAAAAATCACCCCGAATGCCAGTGTCCACTCCACCGATGTCGGCGAGATCGCGCTTCGTGCGTTTCTATCGACCCACCACGAGGCGCTCGGCCATACCGCTGTCTTGTTGGCAGATCGGCGCGGCGCCAGGCTCATCAATGCGATCCGCGACGGAATCAACCAGCCGGGGCCGCTGACGCGCCGCCTGCTTTTTGAGTTGCGCGGCCTTCTATTTCTCGAGCATGTCGATAGCGACGACTGGGATGATGCCGGATGCTTTGCGATGCCGGATCCCTGCGATCCGATCGTGCCCGAAATCTGCCTGCTTGCCGATGGGCTCGACGATGCACTGCGCGGTGCTGGACTGGTCCCCGCGTCAGATGACTGCGCGGCCTGATACACTCCCCACATCGCCGCGCACGCTATGCGGCGGTGTGGGCACTGCGGCCCGGCGAAATAACTCTTGGTCGACCGCAGATTTCTTCTTCGTGTGGGGGAAAAACGACCAATATCCTCGTTATCAAAACCCGACCAGCCAATGAAACCAGGCAAAGGAGCCAACCACACCCAGATCTCTCCCCCGCGATGCAGGAACCATTACGCCGATGAATCAAGCAGCACCAGCACCGTTCATGCATGCAAAAGGAAGACCATCATGCTCAACACCACCACCCTGGACACAGATCAGGCCCGTTACAACGCGGCTGCTTCGACAGAGGCATATCTAAGTCGGCACGGCGCGAGCCTCTGTGACCTGCTCGACGCATTCGACGACCCGAGCGGGTTCGAAGCGCTCTGCGGCCTGCATGTGGCCCTGTCAGCCGCCTTTCCGGAGGCCGATGCCGTGGAAGCCGCGCTGCGCGATATCCACGGCGCTCTGGAGGGCCAGGCGCCGTCAGCGCTCGATCGAATCAGCCGCGAGAGAAATATGTCTGCCTCCGATATGACACGTTGGCATGGCGCGCGCGCGAGCGAGCTTCTCGCGCGATTCCGCAATGCCAGGTGATCACCTCAACGGGCCGCGCCCCGACCGGGCGCGGCTGCCCTCACGCACATACATCGTATGCGCCGTCCCCGTCCCATTGATTTCTGCGGTTCCGTTGCACTGAGCCAACGGCGAGTTTCGTTCTGAGTATTCAGAAGGAGACGACGATGG